>CALNYP010000046.1:0-42454 GCA_942490715.1 uncultured bacterium | reverse complement strand
GAGCAACTGCGGTGCGAAGGCCGGGCAGAGCGTCTTCCACCTCCACTTCCATCTGCTGGCCGGCCGAGGGCTCGGCTGGCCGCCGGGATAGCCCCCGCGCTAGAATCCCAGGCGCGCCCACCAGGGCCGCCCGCTCCTTCACGAACGATCCAGCGTCTCGACCCGGAGGTCCTTCCGATGAGCAAACCCGTCATCGTCAGCGCAGTCCGAACCCCGATCGGCCGTTTCCTCGGCACCCTGTCGACCATCCCCGCCACCAGGCTGGGTTCGATCGCCGTCGCCGAAGCCGTGCGGCGTGCCGGGATCGAGGCCGGCCAGGTCGACGAGGTGATCATGGGCAACGTCGTCGGTGCCGGGCTGGGCCAGAACCCGGCTCGGCAGGCGGCCCTCGGCGCCGGGTTGCCGGACACGGTTCCGGCTCTCACCGTGAACAAGGTCTGCGGCAGCGGGTTGAAGGCGGTCGTCCTCGCTTCCCAGGCGATCCAGTGTGGCGATGCCGCGGTGGTCGTCGCCGGCGGAATGGAGTCGATGTCCAACGCACCGTACCTGAGCACTCGCGCGAGGACCGGCTTCCGCATGGGGCACCAGGAGCTGACCGACTCGATGATCCACGACGGCCTGTGGGACGTCTACAACGACTATCACATGGGCAACACCGGCGAGGTGGTCGCCGATCGCTACCACGTCACCCGTGAGCAGCAGGACGAGTGGGCGCTGATGAGTCATCAGCGCGCCGTCGCCGCGATCGACGCCGGCAAGTTCAAGGACGAGATCGTCGCGGTCGAGGTTCCCCAGCGAAAGAAGGACCCGATCCTCTTCGATACCGACGAATCTCCCCGCCGGGAGACGAGCCTCGAGGCGCTGGCCAGCCTGCGCCCGGCGTTCAAGAAAGACGGCACCGTGACCGCCGGAAACGCTCCGGGGGTCAACGACGGAGCGTCGGCCCTCGTGGTCACGTCGGCGGAGAAGGCGGTCGAGCTCGGGTTGAAGCCCCGGGCCGAGATCGTCGCCTACGCATCCAGCGGGCTGGCTCCCGAGCTGGTGATGATGGCTCCCGAGAAGGCGGTGCGCATGCTCTGGGAGAAGACCGGCTGGTCCGACGACGACGTCGATCTGTACGAGTTCAACGAGGCCTTCGCCGTGCAGCAGGTCGCCCTGGGCAAGGAACTCGGAATCGATCCGGCGAAGCACAACGTGCACGGCGGCGCGGTGGCGCTGGGGCATCCGATCGGCGCCAGCGGTGCCCGGGTCCTGACCACGCTGCTCCATGCTCTGGAGGATCGGGGTCAGCAGCGCGGGATCGCCGCCCTCTGCCTCGGCGGCGGCAACGCGGTCGCCATGGCGATCCAGCGGGTCTGATCCGGTACATCCGAAGAAAACGGGAGACAGCAAGCATGGCAATCGACACGATCGGCGTCATCGGCGCCGGGCAGATGGGGAACGGGATCGCCCACGTCGCCGCAGCCTCGGGCCGGCGAGTGGTCATGCACGACGTCAAGGACGAGTTCGTGCAGAAGGGGCTGGCCACAATCGGCAAGAACCTCCAGCGCGGCGTCGACAAGGGACGCATGGAGGCCTCCGAGAAGGAGCAGATCCTCGCGCGTGTCGAGGGCACGACCGATCTGGAGGCGTTCGCCGCCTGCGACCTCGTCGTCGAGGCGGTCGTCGAGAACCTCGCGGTGAAGACCGAGCTGTTCGGCAAGCTGGATCGCATCTGCAAGCCGGGGGTGATCCTGGCGTCGAACACCTCGTCGATCTCGATCACCCAGATCGCCGCCGCGACCGAGCGGCCGGAACGGGTGATCGGCATGCACTTCATGAATCCGGTGCCGGTGATGAAGCTGGTCGAGGTGATCCGCGGCCTGGGCACCTCGGACGAGACGACTCGCGAAGTCGTCGAACTCTCCGAGGCGCTGGGCAAGACGCCGGTCGAGTGTCGAGACTTCCCCGGATTCGTCAGTAACCGGGTGCTGATGCCGATGATCAACGAGGCGATCTACTGCCTGTACGAAGGCGTGGCCGAGCCCGAGGCGATCGACACGATCATGAAGCTCGGCATGAACCATCCGATGGGCCCGCTGGCGCTGGCCGACTTCATCGGACTGGATACCTGCCTGGCGATCCTCGGAGTGCTCCACGAGGGGCTCGGCGATCCGAAGTACCGTCCCTGTCCGTTGCTGCGCAAGCACGTCGAGGCCGGCTGGCTCGGTCGCAAGACCGGTCGTGGCTTCTACGACTACTCGAAGAGCTGACGCCGGCACCGATGAGCGGCGAACCACCGCCCTCGGAGTGCGGGTTCCCCGAGACGCCGGAGCGCGTCGATATCGCCCTGGCGGTGGTGCTGCGCGGCGGCAAGTTCCTCGTGGCACGACGGGCAGCCGGTCTGCACCTGGCCGGTTACTGGGAGTTCCCCGGGGGCAAGATCGAGCCGGGCGAGACGCCGCCAGGCGCCGCGTGCCGGGAGCTGTGTGAGGAGACGGGGCTTCGTGCCGGCGACGCCGAGCCGTTGACGATCGTCGTGCACGACTACCGCGAGGCGCCGCTGCGGATCCACGTGTTCCTCGTCCGCGAGCCCGACGGGGAGCTGACGATCGACGGCGAGCGGGAGCATCGCTGGCTCTCCTTCGAGGAGCTCGCGGCGATCGAGATGCCCGCGGCCAATCGTGAGATCGTGCGGGCGCTGCGCTGGCGCATCGGATGAGCGAACCGGTCACCCGGTATCTCGTGGGGCCCCGGGACGAGGGCAAACGCCTCGACCAGTTTCTCCACGAACGGATTCCGGGCCTCTCGCGCACGCGGATTCAGGCCGCGATCCGCGAGCGGGTGACGCTGTCGTGGGGCGTGCGGGCACGACCGGCGACGCCGGTGCGCCCTCAGGGCGAGGTGCGGATCGGTTACACACCGCTTCACGAGGAGCCCCTCGATCTGCAGATCGAGGTGATCGCGCGACACCCGGGCTGGCTCGCCGTGGACAAGCCTCCGGTGATCCCGGTGCATCCGGTCAACAAGATCCGTGAGAACAGCCTGATCCGCATGCTCCGCAGGCAGGAGGGGCGCGAGGGGTTGCGCCTGGTCCACCGACTCGACCGGGAGACCAGCGGCGTGCTCCTCGTCGCCGAGGACTCGGCCACCGCCGCGATTCTCTCTCGCGGCTTCGCGGCAGGACAGGTCGACAAGCAGTACCTGGCACTCGTCGAAGGCCTGATCGAGGCCGACGCAGGAGAGATCGTCGCGCCGATCGGCAAGCATCCGACCTCCCGGGTGTTCGTCAAGCAGGCCTGCGTCGAGGGCCAGGCGGCCACGACGCGGTATCAGGTCGAGCGTCGGCTGGGCGATCGCACCCTGGTGCGGCTGTTCCCGACGACCGGGCGACGCCATCAGCTGCGAGTCCATCTGGCGCAGCTGGGGCACCCGATCCTGGGCGACATCCTCTACGGCCGCCCCGACGCGGCCTACCTCGCGATGGTCGAGGGCACCGGGGACCCGCGCCACGACGGCGACGGCCCACGTCGACAGCTGTTGCACTGCGCACGACTGGCCTTCGCCGACCCGGCGGGGGAGGGCCAGGTCGTCGTCGAAGCCGCGTTGCCGCGGGACTTCGCGGAGCATCTGCGGAGCTGAGCGGAGGTCTGCCCGTCGGGTCCGGTTCAGCCGGGGCCCTCGTTGAGGTTCATGCGCAGGATCGCCATGTGCGGGCCACCAGGCTCCCGCTCCAGCCCATAGACCTGTCCCGCGGGGCCGGGGGCGGCATCGAGGATCGGCCGTAGCTCGTTCCAGGTCGCCTCGGAGAACTCCAGCTCCAGGGCGCGCCGGGTGGATGCGCGATGCCGGGCGTGAGAAGCTCCGACGATCACCGCCGCGACGGCCGGGTCCGAAAGCGGGTAAGCGATGGCGATCTCGGCGATCGTGGCGTTTCGCCCCTCGCCCATGCGCGCCAGCGTGCGCAGCAGCTCCTGGAACGGCTCCCAGCCGCCGAACTCGTCGACGATCAGCGAGTACTTGGTCAGGGAACGGTTGGCGTGAGGTGGCGCCGGGTGCGGGCGACCGAGCCAGTGCGAGGTCAGCAGCCCGCCGGCCAGGCTGCCGTACGCCAGCAGCGCGATGCCCTGCTTTGCGCAGTAGTCGGTCATCGCCCCTTTGGCTCTTCGATCCAGCAGCGAGTACTGCAGCTGATTCGTCGCGATCTCGATCCCTGCGTCGACCAGCTCCCGCAGGTGAGGGAGATCGAGGTTGGTCACGCCGACCAAGCGGATCTTCCCTGCGCGGCGTAGTTCCTGGAGCACGCCGGCCGTATCGACGAGTCCGGGTATCCCGTAGTCCCACCAGTGGAGTTGCACCAGGTCGAGTCGATCGACCCCCAGACGTGTGAGCGACCGATCGATGGCGCCCTCGATCGTCTCGCGAGAGAGCTGCCGCAGCGCAGCGAGATCCGGGACGAACTTCGTGTGCACCTGGATCTCGACTCGCTGGGTGCGACGACGGTTCTCCCGCAGCAGGCGGCCGAGCAGCCCTTCGACACCGGTGTAGATGTCGGCGCAATCGAACGTCGTGAATCCGGCGTCGACGAGGGACAGCAGCTGGTGCAGGGTCTCCTTCGACGAAGGGTCGCCGGCGCCATGGTTCCGGGCCAGCTGCCAGCCGCCGTTGATCGCGCGACAGATCCGGTACCCCGGTGCGAGCGGGTGACGGTCGATCGACATCGTCGATCAGTCCTGGCCGTCGCGAGGCAGCGGCACCCGGGTCACCTCGCCGTGACGAAACGTCGTCCGGCCGGTCCGAACGATTCGAAAACGCGCACCGCAGTGGGGGTCGGGGCAGGCGATCTCGGTATCGGTGGTCATCCAGTCGGTCGGCGCGGTCTCCCGCTGCTTCGCCGGAAGCAACGGGAGCAGGGCGGCGAGGGGGTAGAGCGGAAAGCTCTGCCCCGCCGGGAAGCTCAGGTTCTCCCCGGATAGCTCGAAGTGATCTCCCGCTCGGTGGTTGCAGACCATCGGCCTGTCGCCGGCGACGACCTCGACTCGCAGGTCGTACAGCGTGAACGTGTCCGGATGCTGGCTCATCGGTGCCTCCCTGACTCCCCGGGGGTCGCGGCCATGGTAACGTCGGCCGCCGCCATGATCGACTCCGCCGCAAACGATTCCTCGACCGGGCCCCTGCGGTTCCACGGGGGCATGGCCGGCGCCCTGGCGCCGATGCTCTTCTTTCTCGCCGGCGTGATCGCCCTCGGACTCGCCGGCGCTCCGGACGAACGCGGATTCTGGCCGATCCTGCTCGGCGCCTGGAGTCTGGGGCTGCTGCTCTGTCCCGACCGACGGGCCTACGCCGAGACGTTGATCGCCGGGGCGTCGCGGCCGATCGTGATCCTGATGATCCTGGCCTGGTTGCTCGCCGGGGTCCTCGCCGAGTTGATGAGCGCCAGCGGATTCGTCGGCTCCCTCGCCGCCGGAGCCGGCGCGCTGGGTCTCGACGGTGGCGCGTTCACCGCGGCGGCGTTCGTGATCGCGGCGGCGGTATCGACGTCGACGGGCACGAGTCTGGGCACGATCCTGCTCTGTGCTCCGCTGCTCTATCCCGCCGGCGCGGGCAGCGGCGCGGATCCGGCCATGCTCGCCGCCGCGATCCTCGCCGGGGCGACGTTCGGCGACAACATCTCGCCGGTGTCGGACACGACCATCGCATCGGCCACGACCCAGGATGCGGAGATGGGGCGGGTCGTCCGGAGCCGATTGCCGATGGCGTTACCGGCCGCGGCGCTCGCGCTGTTCGTCTTCCTGCTGTTCGGCGGCGAGGCTGCCGCCACGGTCTCCGCCCCGGTGTCGACAGCCGGCTCCTCGCTGGCGGCGCTGCCGATGGTCGGTGCGCCGATCCTGACCTTCGCCTTGCTGTTGCTGCGCCGGCATCTGGTCGTCGGCTTGCTCGCCGGTTGCGCTGCGGCCTGCCTGCTCGGCCTGGCCTTCGGGCTGTTCGAGGCGCCGGCGCTGTTCCACATCGACCCCGCCAGCTTCGGAGCCCAGGGGCTGCTGCGCTCGGGGATGGAGCGCGGGGTCGGCATCTCGATCTTCACGCTGCTGCTGACCGGGCTCGCGGCCGGTGTCGAGGCCAGCGGCATCCTGGAGCGACTGTTGCGATTCGCCGAGGGCCGCAGCGCCGGCCGCGGTCAGGCCGAGGGCTGGATCTTCGCGGTCGTCTCGGGGACGGTGCTGCTGACGACCCACTCGGTCGTGGCGATCCTGACCACCGGCGACTTCGCGCGGCGTGTCGGAGAGCGCCAGGGGATCGATCGCTACCGCCGGGCGAACCTGCTCGATGCGACGGTCTGTACCTATCCGTTCCTGCTGCCCTACTTCATCCCGACGTTGCTGATCGCCAGCACGACGGCAGGCAGCGAGGCCGTGGGCATGCCACGGCTCGGCGCCCTCGAGATCGGTCTGCGCAACGGCTACTCGTGGGCGTTGCTGGCGATCCTGCTGCTGACGATTGTTCGCGGTCGGCAGCTCTTCGGCCGCCGAGCCGGATGAAGCGTGTCAATCGGGCAGGCGCTGGAACACCAGCGCGTGGACCCAGCTCTTCGCCTCGGGGCCGCTCGGGGTGACCAGTACGTCGATCGTCGCCTCCTCGCGGAGCCGGAAGGCGACCCGGCCGAGTCCACCGCCGAGCATCTGCTGCGGCCCGGACAGGCGGGTCATCAGCCGTGGCGGCTCTCCGAGCATGTCGAGCTGCAGCGACCAGTGCCCCGCCGGCAACCGCAGCTCCGGCAGCCCGGCCTCGGCGCCGGCGGCGACCTGGATCGACAGACGCCCCTTGGGGTCGAGCTTCGCCGCTTGATCGTTGATCGCCATCATGAAGTAGGCCGGTACGTCGATCCGGCTCTCGGTGCGCTGGATCCCGACCTTGCCGCCCTCGCGGCGCATCCAGACTCGCGAGCGCATCGGGTGCGGCTGTGATCCCTCGAGGGTCACGATGCCGAACTCCTCGGTGAAACGTGGGTCCTCGACCATCTCGATCCCGCTGCGGAAGCAGGGCTTCGATCCGCCCCCGGGTCCGCAGAAGAAGATCATGTCGGGCTTGCGATCGAGGACGTAGGCGCCGTCTCCGAGTTCGTGCCCCAGCGCCCCGGAGCCGAAATCGTCGGGGCGATTGCGTGCGAGGTGCGGATCGCTCAGCCCGAGCATGTCGATCGCGGGCAATCCGGAGAAGTATGGGAGGGTCCCTGCGGGGTCGACGGCGATCAACGGTCGATCGGGGAACCCGACCCGCAACATGCGCCCGACGACCTCGCCGTCCCACTCCCAGCGCTCGTGGCGTGCGCGGAGATTCTGCGGGTCCCGGTGCTGCATCACCCCCAGGACGACGAGGGAGAGCAGGCTGAGGGCCCAGGCTGCGTAGTGTGCGCCGGAGTGGGCCAGCAGAGCCCGGAAACCCTCGGCGATCCAGAAGGCGAAGATCACCACGAGGATCAGCAGATGACGGTGGGCCGGGAACGAGTCGCCGCCGATGACGATGACGTAGGCGGTCCAGGCCAGCATCGGAACGCCGAGCATACGGGTCGAACGGGCCCGGGACGGGTCGAGCATGCCGGCGATCGCAAAGCCCAGCGCCGGGAGCGCGAGGCCGACGAGGCCGAGCAGACCGCCGCCGACGTACTCCATCCCCTCGGTCAAGCGCGTCGAGGAGAAGGCGACCTTGGCCCGGGCGGTGTTGGGGATCCAGTCGCCGTAGTAGGCCAGGCGAAACGCGGTCTGCAAGGCGACCGCGCCGAGGGTATAACCGCCCCAGATCGCGATGCGGCGCCAGCCTTGCCGTGGAAAGGCCAGGGCGTAGCCCAGCAGCAGCGTCGCCGCCAGGAGGACGCCGTCGGGCCGCGTCCAGCAGAGGGCGGCGAGCAGCAGGCCGGTCGCGAGCTCGGGCAGCCGCTCGGTGGGAGTCGCCGCGGCCGGTTCGCCCTGAGTGTTCTCTCCGGTTCGCAGCATGCGCAACGCGCACCAGGCGAACAGGGCGGCGAACAGCGGTTGCTCCAGGCCGCCGATCGTCCAGACCGCCGACGGGCCGGCGAGGGCGAGGGCGAGCCCGGCGGCCAGGAACGGCAGGCTGCCGGCCAGCGACACCGGGCGGTAGCGCAGGAACAGGGCGGCGACGATCGCCAGCGTGCAGGCGAAGCCGAGAATCCGCGTGGCGAGGATCAGGTCGAAGCCGACCGCTCCGAGCAGCGCGCTGAGCAGGATCCACAGCAGATTCGAGTAGCCCTCGACCCGCTCGCCATCGTTCCAGGTCAACCCGTCGCCGTGGATCAGCCGGTCGGCGTAGCGCAACGAGATCAGCGCGTCGTCGGAGACGAACGGCAGGTAGCTGGCGGCGACACCGACGACGGCGATCGCCACGAGCAGGCCGCAGACGATGGCAATGCCGCTCCCCGGCGCCTTGGCCTGGGCGGGCTGCTCCTTCGCGGTCTTTTTCCTGGTCGTCTTCTTGGTCTTCTTGTTCGGTTGCGCCACGGCACCCTCCACCGGACGGCGAGTATAGGGCCGTGGAGCCGTCGACGCACCTCCGGCGTCGTTCGTCCTCGGCCTTCGTCGAGGGAAGCCGGTGTCAGCGCGGCACGGTCTTGCCGGTCTCGCGGTCGTAGTCGACGATGTTCTCCCACTCACTGGCGTCGGAGCGGGCGACGACGGCGACGACCGGCTCGCTGTCGCTCATGTTGAACACCTCGTGGGGCACACCGGGCTCGATGAAGATGAAGTCTCCCGCCGAGTTCTCGACCGTCGTCTTGCAGCGGTCGCCGTACTCGTGGCGCACGCGGCCCTCGAGGATGTAGAGCATCACCTCGAACTCGACGTGGATATGGGCGAAGGCCACGCCGCCCGGCGGGATCGTCGCCACGTTCATCGACAGCTTCTCGGAGCCGACGTTCTTGGCCGATAGACCGGTCTTGTAACGGATGTTGTTCCAGTTGCGATGGGTCTCGGGGGCGCGCAACACCGAGATGCCGTCTCCACCTTCGATGGCCGCCTTGAGATCGTTGTGCTCGTCTGCCATGTCGTTCTCCTTCGCCGGCAGGCTACGCCCGATCCACGGTGGTCGCAAGAAAAGCGCGCCCGTCGGCGCCCG
Source organism: uncultured bacterium (assembly GCA_942490715.1). GTDB lineage: Bacteria > Acidobacteriota > Polarisedimenticolia > Polarisedimenticolales > Polarisedimenticolaceae > CALNYP01. Next base: position 33,349 of record CALNYP010000046.1, on the reverse strand, counting down.
GTCCGGGTGTTACCCTGCCGCTCCGGGCGCCGGTCCCGCAGTCGGAGGGTGCGATGGAGTACGGCTGGTTGGCGTTGCTGGCGTTCGCCACCTCGACGATCACCGGGACCATCGGGGTCGGCGGGGGACTGCTGCTCGTCTCGTTGATGCCGGAGATCCTGCCCGCCGTCGCCGTCGTGCCACTCCACGGTGCGATCCAGCTGGCCAGCAACTCGAGCCGTGCCGCCCTGGCGGCACCGTCGATCGACTGGCCGATCGTCGGCACCTACGCCCTCGGCGCGGCGCTGGGCGCGTGGCTCGGTTCCGGATTCCTCGCGCGGATTCCCGAGTCGGCGATTCCTTTGATCCTCGGTTCGTTCGTGATCGTGATGACGTGGTTGCCGCTGGTGATCGACCCGCCGCGGTTCAAGGGCGAGTTCTTCATCGTCGGTGTCGTGCAGAGCGCGGTCTCGCTGTTCGTCGGTGCCGCCGGTCCGCTCTCCGCACCGTTTCTGCTCAACCGCGGTCTGACCCGGGACGGCGTCGTCTCGACCCACGCGGCGGTCATGACCGTGATGCACGGTATGAAGCTCGTGGTGTTCGTGGCCGCGGGATTCGCCTTCGCACCCTGGTGGCGGGAGCTGCTCACCGGCACCGCCGCCGTCTTCGCCGGGTCCTGGGCCGGGACGCAGCTCCGGGGCCGGATCTCCGAGGATCGCTTCCGGCCGGCGTTTCGAGTGCTGTTGACCCTGCTGGCGATCCGCTTGATCCTGCGTTGACTTCCGCAGCGGACTAGCCGCGAACCGAATCGCGGCCGATGAGGGTCATCATCGTGGCCTGCATCACGGCGACGACGATCGCGCGCCCATCGTCGTGAGCGGTCACCTCGCCCCGGGTCACGGTGATCGTCCGACCGGGGCGTTCGACGCGACCCCGGGCGACGAAGCGTTCGCCACGGGCGGGGGCCAACATGTTGATCTTGTACTCGATGCTCAGCACGCCGGCCTCGGCGGGCATCAGGGTGAAGGCGGCGAAACCGCAGGCGCTGTCCAGGAGTGTCGAGACGATGCCGGCGTGCAGGAAACCGTGCTGCTGGGTGAAGCGCCGGTCGTAGGGCATCGAGATGTCGGTCTCGCCGGGAACGACCCGTTCGAGGGTCGCGCCGATCGTCTGCATCGCGGTCTGCCGGGCGAAGCTGCTGCGGACCCGGGCCTCGAACGCCGGGTCGGGGGCGGCGAACGGACCGCTCACTCGAAGCTCGAGCGGATCAGGTCGCCGTTCAACCGGGCGATGAAATCGACGCTGATCTCCTTGGGGCAGGCGTTCTGGCAGGCTCCGTGGTTGGTGCAGTGCCCGAAGCCCTCCTCGTCCATCCGGCTGACCATCGCCAGCGCCCGGGAGCTGCGCTCCGGCCGGCCCTGGGGCAGCAGGTTGAGGTGCTCGACCTTCGCTGCGGTGAACAGCATCGCTGACGCGTTGGGACAGGCGGCGACACATGCTCCGCAGCCGATGCAGGTCGCCGCGTCGAAGGCCAGGTCGGCGAGATCCTTGCCGATCGGAATCGCGTTGGCGTCGGGAGCCGTGCCGGTGTTGACCGAGATGAAGCCGCCGGCCTGGATGATCCGGTCGAAGGAGCTGCGATCGACGACGAGATCCCGCAGGACCGGAAAGGCCTTGGCTCGCCAGGGCTCGATCCAGATCTCGTCACCGTCCTTGAAGCGGCGCATGTGCAGCTGACACGCGGTGGTGGCACGTTCCGGTCCGTGGGGCGAGCCGTTGATCACCATGCCGCAGGAGCCGCAGATGCCTTCGCGACAATCGTGCTCGAAGGCGACGGGGCGATCGCCCCGCTCGGTCAACTGCTCGTTGAGGATGTCGAGCATCTCCAGGAACGAGGCGTGTTCGCTGATGCCGTCGACGTCGTAGCGTACGAAGCCGCCACGATCCGAGCGGCTCTCCTGGCGCCAGATGTGCAGGGTCAACTTCATTTGTAGCTCCGCTGGGTCGGCGGGACGTACTCGAAGTGCATCGGCTCACGATGCTGTAGCGGGTCGCTCTTGTCGTCGGTGAACTCCCAGACCGCAGCATGGCTGAAGCGCTCGTCGTCGCGCTTGGCCTCGCCGTCGCCGGTCTGGTGCTCCTCGCGGAAGTGCGCCCCGCAGGATTCATCCCGCTCGAGGGCGTCGTGACACATCAGCTCGGCCAGCTCGAAGAAGTCGCCGATGCGATTGGCGTTCTCCAGCGACTGGTTCAGGTTGTCGGCGCCGTCGGGGACGTTGACGTCGGCCCAGAACTGCTCCCGCAGCTCCTTGACCTGCCCGAGTGCCTGTCGCAGCCCGGCGGCATTGCGGGACATCCCGCAATGATCCCAGACGATCTTGCCCAGCTCCCGGTGGAAGGAATCAGCGGTGCGCTTGCCCCGGGTGTCGAGCAGACGCCGGATCCGTGCCGTCGCCTGCTCTTCGACATTCCGGCACTCGGGATGGGACGGATCGAGCCGGTCGTCCCGGTGCGCCGCCAGGTACTCACCGATCGTGTAGGGCAGGATGAAGTAGCCGTCGGCGAGCCCCTGCATCAGGGCGCTGGCGCCGAGGCGGTTGGCGCCGTGGTCGGAGAAGTTGGCCTCGCCGATGACGAACAGCCCCGGGATCGTGCTCATCAGGTGGTAGTCGACCCACAGGCCGCCCATCGTGTAGTGCGGTGCGGGGTAGATCCGCATCGGTACCGTGTAGGGGTTCTCGCCGGTGATCCGCTCGTACATGTCGAACAGGTTGCCGTAGCGTTCGCGAATCACGTCGGCACCGAGGCGCTGGATCGCGTCGGAGAAATCGAGGTAGACGCCGTTGGCCATCTCGCCGACGCCGCGCCCCTCGTCGACCATCTCCTTGGCCCGGCGCGACGAGATGTCGCGCGGGCTGAGGTTGCCGAAGCTGGGGTAGATCCGCTCGAGGTAGTAGTCGCGCTCGCTCTCGGGGATCTGCTCCGCCGAGCGCGTGGTCGCCCGCCGTCCTTGGGGACCCAGATGCGGCCGTCGTTGCGCAGCGACTCGCTCATCAGGGTCAGCTTGGACTGGTGCTCCACCGGCAGCCGGGATGCAGGTCGGGTGGATCTGGGTGTAGCAGGGGTTGGCGAAGCCGGCGCCGCGCCGGTAGGCGCGCCAGGCGGCGGTCACGTTGCAGGCCATGGCGTTGGTCGAGAGGTAGAAGACGTTGCTGTAGCCGCCGGTCGCCAGCACCACCGCGTCGGCGGTGCAGGTGCGAATCGTTCCGTCGACGAGGTCGCGGGTGACGATGCCGCGCGCCCGTCCGTCGACGACGATCAGGTCCAGCATCTCGTGCCGGTTGTGCATCTCGACCTTGCCGGCGGCGATCTGGCGGCTCAGCGCACTGTAGCAGCCGAGCAGCAGCTGCTGGCCGGTCTGGCCGCGGGCGTAGAAGGTCCGGGAGACCTGGGCGCCGCCGAAGGAGCGGTTGTCCAGTGCACCGCCGTACTCCCGGGCGAACGGCACGCCCTGGGCCACGCACTGATCGATGATGTTGACGCTGACCTGAGCCAGCCGGTGGACGTTCGCCTCCCGGGAACGGAAGTCGCCACCCTTGACCGTGTCGTAGAACAGCCGGTAGATGCTGTCGCCGTCGTTCTGGTAGTTCTTGGCCGCGTTGATGCCGCCCTGGGCCGCGATGCTGTGGGCGCGACGGGGACTGTCGTGGTAGGTGAAGCACTGGACGTTGTAGCCCAGCTCCGCCATCGTCGCGGCGGCCGAGCCACCGGCGAGCCCGCTGCCGACGACGATCACGTCGTAGCGGCGCTTGTTCGCCGGGTTGACCAGCTTCAGTTCGAAACGTCGGCGATCCCACTTCTCCTGGATCGGGCCGTCGGGAATGCGTGCGCGAAGATCCATCGACGCCCCCGTGCTCAGTCGACCCAACCGGCGAGAACCGCCAGCGGTACCGAGAGATAACCGAATGTGATGCCGATCGCGATCGCGAGGGCGACCGGCCGGCGGAAGCGGGTGACGACGGGCCAGCGCAGCGCAAGCGTCTGGGTCGCGCTCCACAGGCCGTGGTACAGGTGGAGACCGAGGGAGACCATGGCGAGGATGTAGAACCCGACGACCCACCAGACCTGGAACCCGCTGACGACGTTGGCGTAGGCCGAGGCGACGTCGAAGTCCGGATGCACCTTGCCGAAGGTCAGGTGCAGCAGGTGGTAGATGACGAAGGCCAGCAGGATCACGCCGCCCCAGCGCATCGTCCGTGAGGCGTAACTGAACGAGAGATCGTTACCACGCTTGTAGGCCACGGGACGCGCCCGTCCACTCTGGGCCGCGACCTGCACCGCGGAGACGACGTGGGCGCCGAGGGCTGCCAGCAAGCCGACCCGGGCGATCCAGAGCAGCCCGCTCTCGCCGAACGCGTGGGAGCCGACCTCCCGCAGGAAGTGCGCGTAGTCGTTGAACTTGTCGGGACCGAGGAAGATCTTCAGGTTGCCCGCCATGTGGGCGACCACGAACCCGAAGAGCGCCAGGCCGCTCAGGGCCATGACGAGCTTCTTGCCCACGGTGGTGCGGGGCAGCGTCGCCGGGCTTTGCATCGGGTTCAACCCTCGAAACGGTCCGGAAGAACGGAAGGAAAGGGGATTTTAGAGCATCCCTCCAGGCCTGTCCAAGGCGCCGATTGTCAGGAGTTCGACGCGCTTTCGTGTCATAATCGCCTCGTGTCGACCTTCGCCGATCACCTGCTGTCCCATCCGGTGCTGGGACGGAGTGTCGCCCATCATCGCAAACTCGAGGCGCGCTCGGGGCGTTGCGCCGAACCGCAACAGCCGCTCCCGGCCCGGCTGGCCGAGGCGCTGGTGGACCGGGGGATCCACGGGCTCTGGACCCATCAGGCCCAGGCGATCGACCTCGCCCGCGACGGCCGTGACGTCCTGCTGGCCACACCGACCGCGTCGGGCAAGACGCTGGCCTTCGCCTCGGCCGTCGTCTTCGAGACCTTGCTGGCCGAGCCGGGTTCCCATGCGTTGTTCCTCTACCCGACCAAGGCGCTGGCCCAGGATCAGATCACGGGTCTTCGGGATCTCGCAGGTGGTCTCGGCGCCCTCGACCCGCTCCGCTTCGAGATCTACGACGGAGATACGACCCACGCTCGTCGCAAGAAGATCAAGGCGGCGCCTCCCGACATCCTGATCACCAACCCGGACATGCTGCACCTGGGCATCCTGTCCCACCATCAGGACTGGACCGCCGTTGCTGGCCAATCTGCGCTGGATCGTTCTCGACGAGATGCACGTCTATCGCGGGATCTTCGGCGCCCACGTGCACCACATCCTGGCCGGTTGCAGCGGCTCTGCCGCCAGTACGGCGCCACGCCCCGGTTCATCGCCGCCTCGGCGACCGTCGGCAACCCCGACGAGTTCGCGCGGACCCTCGTCGGGCGGGACTTCGCCGTCGTCTCGGAGTCCGGCGCGCCGCAGTCCGAGCGTGACGTGATCTTCCTGAACCCCGGCGGTGTGTCGCCCTACACGACGGCGGTGCGCGTGGTGGCCGAGGCGATCCGGCAAGGGCAGCGGTCGATCACCTTCACCAAGGCCCGAAGGATCACCGAACTGCTCCACAGCTGGCTGTTGCGTCAGGAGCCCGAGTTCGCGGACCGTGTCGCGCCGTACCGGGCCGGTTACCTTCCGGCCGAACGGCGCAGGATCGAGGCGCGGCTGTTTCAGGGCGAGCTGATGGCGGTCCTGTCGACCAGTGCGCTGGAGCTGGGCATCGACGTCGGCGGTCTGGATGTTTGTGTTCTCGTCGGCTATCCCGGCTCGCTGATCTCGGCCTGGCAGCGGCTGGGCCGTGTGGGGCGGCAGGGGAGGCCCGGAACCGTCGTGATGATCGCGATGCCCGATGCCCTCGATCAGTACGTCGTCCATCACCCGGAGCTGTTCTTCGGGGATCGGTTCGAGAAGGCGGTCCTCGATCCCTGGAATCCGTGGATCGCCGGAAACCATCTGGTCTGTGCGGCGGCGGAGGCACCCCTTGACGATGCCGAGATGACCGGGCCGGCGGAACGAGGTCGTGAGGTCATCGGCGACCTCGTCGAGGAGGGGCGCCTCGTGCAGTCCGCGGCGGGGGATCGCTACTACTCGTTCCGCCGCCGCCCGCATCGCGATGTCAATCCCCGCTCCGCCTCGCGCTCCTTCGACATCGTCTCGGTGCACGGCGACCGCCCGCTGGGCACGATCGACGGGGGGCGGGTCTACCACGAGTGTCATCCGGGGGCGATCTATCTGCACGGCGGTGCTTCGTATCACGTGGTCGAACTCGATACCGATCAGCGCCGGGTCCGCGTCGAGCCGGCGCGGGTCGACTACTTCACCGTCGTGCTCGGTGACAAGGAGACCGAGATCCTCGAACGGATCGAGGGGCGCCGTCTCGGGCCGTTCCCGGTCGGGCTCGGTCGCTTCAAGGTCACCGTCCAGATCCGCGACTACCAGAAGAAGCGGCTGTTCGACGGAGAGCCGATCGGCACCTATCCCCTGGACGTGCCTCCGCTGATCTTCGAGACCGTCGGCTTCTGGATCGAACTCCCGCCCGGCCTGCCCCGGGCGTACGTCGAGCGGGATCTGCATTTCATGGGCGGCATTCACGCCACCGAACACGCCGTGATCGGTCTGTTCCCGCTCCTGGCGATCGCCGATCGTGGCGACGTCGGCGGGATCTCGTACACCGGTCACCCCCAGCTCGGTGGGCCGGCGATCTTCGTGTACGACGGCATCCCTGGAGGGGCCGGCCTGGCGCATCAGGGGTTCGACGACCTCGAGACGCACCTGCGTCGGACCTTCGAGCAGGTCGACGGCTGTCCCTGCGAGGACGGTTGCCCGGCCTGTATCCAGTCCCCCAAGTGCGGCAACGGCAACAAGCCGCTGGACAAGGACGGCGCACGGCTGACCTTGCGGCTGTTGCTCGGCGAGACCACCCTCGACGAGCTCGACGTCGAGCCCTCCGAGCGGACTCCGACGAGTCCGCTGCGCGCCTTCGTCGCCCGGCGCCCCGACGGGAACCCCGCCCGCCACGGGATCCGGCGATCCGGCAATGTCGAGGCCCTGGCCCCACCGCCGCCGGTCGAGATCGTCACGACGCCGCGTCGCCGCGAAGAGCCTGTCCCGGCGCATCCTGTCGTCAACGGCTCCGTCGCGCCGGCAACGAACGGCTCATCTCCGGGGCGCACCCTGGTCTTCGACCTGGAGACCCAGCGCGGCGTCGACGAAGTCGGCGGCTGGAACCGCACCGACCGGATGGGGCTGGCCCTCGGCGTCGTGTACGACGTGGAGCGGGACGTCTTCCGGACCTATTTCGAGGCCGACATCGATCGGCTGCTGCTCGATCTGGTGATGGCGGAGCGGGTGGTCGGCTTCAACATCGATCGATTCGATCTGGAGGTGTTGCGCGGGTACACCGAGTGGGATCTGCGACGTATCCAGACCGTCGACATGCTGACCGCGATCCACCGGCAACTCGGGTTTCGCATCTCGCTGGGCAAACTGGCCGAGGTCAACCTCGGCGAAGGCAAGGCCGGAGACGGTCTGCAGAGCCTGCGCTGGTGGAAGGAGGGCCGGATCGACCTGATCGAGCAGTACTGCCGCAAGGATGTCGAGATCACCCGCCGGCTGTACGATCTGGGCCGCAGTCAGCGACTACCTGCTCTATCGCGACCATTCCGACCGAACGGTCCGGGTACCGGTGAGATGGTGAATCTTCGTTCAGGCGTTCTCGGGGCACTGGTGGCGATCTCCCTCGGCTGTTCCGACGGCCCCACGACCACGATGCAGCAACTGCAGCCGACGCCCGCGTGGAGCGATCGGATCGGCGAGGTGCGCCACTCCAGAGACGAGTACTTTCGCGACAGTCCCGAGACACCGCTGCTTCCCGAGGATCGCGCTTCGTTCTCCGGATTGACCTACTGGGAGCCGGACCCGGACTACTACCTCGTCGGGACGATCGTCGGTTATCCGCATCCGGAGCCGATCGAGATCGTGACCACCGCCGGTCAAACCCGGCCGTGCGAACGGGTCGGCTGGATCAGCTTCCCGATCGACGGAACCGAGCAGCGCCTGCAGGTCTACCGCTTGCTCGACACGGTGGCCCAGCCCGGGGGCGGCGGATTCTTCCTGCCGTTCACCGACGGCACCTCCGGGGAAGAGACCTATCCCGCCGGCCGCTATGTCGAACTCGATGGGCCACAGGGGGGGCCGTACGTGCTGGACTTCAACCGCGCACACAATCCCTCCTGCGCCTACGGCGACCCGGGGCGGTTCGCCTGCCCGGTCACTCCGGCCGAGAACCGGCTCCCGGTACGCATCGAGGCCGGGGAACGGGGCTTCCGGGAACCGGGAACTCCCGGGTGAGTCCGGGACTGCCGGCGGCGCTGCTGCGCGCCCGGATCGTCGCCGGCACGCTCGCGGCAGGCATGCTGGTGCTGGCGGCGGTCCTGACCCAGATCGACCTGGGTGGCAACGTCTCTTCGCTGACCCTGCCCGCCGGCCTGTTCGGCCTCGTCGGTCCGGTGATCGCCTACCGGCTCTATTACTACCGCAGCGACCAGGCGATCTCCGCTCGCCTGCAGGATGACGGCGCCGCCTTCCTCCAGGCCCAGATCCTCGCCCTGGCGATCGCCGAGGCGCCGGGCTTTTTCGGCTGCATCGTCTACGCGCTCTCCCGGGAGCCGATGGCGCTGACCGGCGTGTTGACCTTCGTCATCTTCGTCGGGGCGACGTGGCCCTCTACCGAGAGGGTCGACGCGTTCTACGGCCGATGACGTCCCCGGGTCCGATCTACCTCGTCGGCTTCATGGGGAGCGGCAAGACGACCGTCGGCCGGCTCCTCGCCGACGCCCTCGGGCGGAAATTCGTCGACACCGACGCGGCGCTGGAGCGCTCGGCGGGCCGATCGGTCGCCCGGATCTTCGAGGAGCGCGGAGAAATCGGCTTCCGCGAGCTCGAGCTGGCGACCCTCGTCTCGGTGGACGGACCGGGGACGGTGGTGGCGACCGGCGGGGGGCTGTTCTCCCTCCGGGGCGCCCGCCTGCGGATCCGCGAGCGGGGCTGGTCCGTCTGGCTCGACGCTCCATTCTCCGCTCTGGGAGCGAGAATCGACGGTTCGGCCCGGCCGCTGTGGTCGACCCGGAGCCTCGCCGAACGGCGCTCGTTGTTCGAGCGGCGGCGGGCCGTCTACGCGCTGGCCGACATGCGGGTCGCGGCCGGGCCGGCCCCGGAGGCGGTCGCCCGGGCGATCCTGGACCAGATTCCAGTGGTTTTTCGTTGATTCTGCGTTGAACTAGATGTTAAAAAAGTTCTCGACACGGCCGTTCCAGGGGAAAAACGGACGGCCGAGGCGAGGCGGATGAGCCGCCACTGCCTGCAAAGTCCCGGAGTCGGGGAGGGTACTTCATGACCAGGACGGAACTGATCGACGCACTTTCCCAGCGCACGAACGCCGACAAGAAGGAAGTCAAAGGCTTTCTCGACGGTCTCGTGGGTGTGATCGAGGATGAGATCAGGAACGGGGGCGAGGTGCCTCTGAAGGGCCTCGGCAAGTTCAAGGTTCAGAACCGGAAGGCCCGGGTCGGTCGCAACCCGATCACCGGTGCAGAGATCCAGATCCCGGCGAAGACGGTGGTCAAGTTCTCTCTGGCCAAGAGCTTGAAGGATCTGATCGTAAAGTAAGCATGGGAACCGGCGGGCGGGCAGCACCGTCCGCCGCGTTCACTGCCGGCCCCGCCCACGACGGCCGTCCGGTCGTCATTGCATCTACACGTTCTCCCTCGATCTTCTCGATCCGGACCGTCCACGGGCCGGAATCCCGGGAAAAACGTCCGGGAAGGTGCACGTCGATGAAGTTCCCGGTCAGGGCGCGCGTCCCGCCGTCGCCATCCGGACCCAGAATCACCGCATCCAGCTCCTGACCGACGAAACGCCGGCGGAAGCGGTCACCCAGTTTTCGCCCCAGCTTTCGAAGAGCCGCCGAGCGATCGCGAACGACCCGCGGAGGGATCCGTTCGGCCAGCTCGGCGCGGGGGTTCCCGGCCGCGGGGACCACGAGAAGACGTGCAGGTAGTTCAGCGGCGAGCCGGCGATGAAGTCGTAGCGTCTCCTGAAAGCGCTCGTCGGTCTCGCCGGGGAAGCCGACGATCACGTCCGCGCCGATCGCCGCGTGGGGGACCATCCGGCGCAGCTGTTCGACCCGCTCGAGCCAGTCGCCGAATCGATAGTTCCGGCGCATCCCCCGGAGCACAGGATCGCTGGCGGACTGGAGCGGGACCTGGACGTGGGGTGCGAGGCGCGGGTCGCCGGCGATGCGGGCGATCACCTCGTCGGTCAACGTGCGCGGCTCCAGCGAGTTCAGCCGCAGGCGATTCGGGCCGGCCGTGGCCAGCAGCCGGTCGAGAAGCTGGGCCAGGTCGATCCGGGGGGTGAGGTCGCGGCCGTAGTCGCCGGTGTTCACGCCGGTCAGGACGATCTCGCGGTACCCCGCGTCGAACAGCGCCACGGTGGCCCGCTGCAGCTCTGTCGGATCGACGGAGCGGCTGGCGCCGCGAACCCGCGGGATGATGCAGTACGAACAGACGAGCCGGCAGCCGTCCTGGATCTTGAGAAACGCCCGTGACCTGTCGCCGAAGTGCACCGCGTCGGGAAGCGTCAGCGTGCTTTCGCAGCCCCGGTCGCCGCGGGCTGCCGCCGATGGCGCCAGACCGATGCCCAGTTCGTCGAGGATCGACGGGAGTCTGGGCTTGTCCCGGTTGCCGAAGACCCGATCGACGCCGCCGAGCGCCTCGATCGAAGCAGCGTCGGCCTCGGCATAGCAGCCGGTCACGAGCAGTCGACACCCCGGGTTCTCGCGGCGGATCCTGCGAATCCACTTTCGCGCGTCGCTGTCGGCCCGATGGGTCACCGTGCAGGTGTTGAGGATGACGACGGCAGCCCGGGCTGGATCCGGCTGAGCCGTGAGCCCACGCCGCGACAGCTCGCCCTCGATCGCCGCCGAGTCGAACTGGTTCAGCTTGCACCCGAGGGTGATGGTGTGGAAACCGGCGGCGTCCATCGGATCGGGGATCAGAGCTCCTTGAGCTTGGCCTGGGCCGCCTCGCTCTTGCGCGGCGACCTTCTCGGCCATCTCGCGGCGCTCGCTCGCAGCCGCTCGGTCAGTGCCCGGGTCGCCGATCGCCAGGATCGACGCGGCGAGCCAGGCCGCGTTCGCCGCGCCGGCCTTGCCGATCGCCAGCGTGCCGACGGGAATCCCGGCCGGCATCTGGGCGGTGGCCAGCAGGGCATCGAGACCGTTGAGGTCCGACGCGGCCAGCGGCACGCCGAGCACGGGGAGCGTCGTGTGAGCCGCGACGACTCCCGCGAGGTGCGCCGCCGACCCGGCGCCGCACGATGAAGACGCGAACGCCGCGATCCGGCGCGGACTGGACGATCTGCGCCGTCCGTTCCGGCGTCCGGTGCGCCGAGGTCACATGCACTTCGTGCCCGACCTCGAGCTGTTTCAGAACCTTGACCGCCTCGGTCATCACGGGCAGGTCCGAATCGCTGCCCATCAGAATCGCCACACGTGTGTCCATCGTCGTCACTCTCCCTTGTCGCCCGGCACATGCAGTGCATCCTCTGCGATGTCCGAGCGGTGTTGTTCTCCGTCCCAGTGAATGCAGCCTACCGCCCGGTATGCCCGGTCGCGAGCCGCGGCGAGGTCCGATCCCAGCGCGGTGACGCCGAGGACCCGTCCACCCGAGGTCACATGTCGACCTTCGGCGTCCCGGGAAGTCCCGGCGTGAAAGACGATCACATCGTCCAGGGCCTCGGCCGCGTCGAGCCCATCGATCCGCGCACCCTTGGCGTACGAGCCGGGGTAGCCCCCGGCGGCCATCACGACGCAGACGGCCGCCTCGGGCCGCCAGCGCGGTTCGCCCTCGGGGAGGCGCCCGGTGGCGCAGCCGTGAAGCAGCGGCAGCCAGTCCCCATCCAGGCGCGGCAACAGCACCTGGGTCTCCGGGTCGCCGAAGCGTGCGTTGTACTCCAGCACCTGCGGCCCGTCCTCGGTCAGCATCACGCCGGTGTAGAGCACGCCACGGTAGGTGCGCTCCTCGGAGGCGAGCCCCTGGATCGTCGGACGGACGATCGTGTCCATGATCCGGGCGCGGGTTTCGGTGTCGAGGTAGACCGAGGGGGAGTAGGTGCCCATCCCGCCGGTGTTCGGTCCCTCGTCGCGATCGTGAATTCGTTTGTAGTCCTGTGCCGTCGCCAGCTCCACGATGCGTTCGCCGTCGGTCAGCACGAAGATCGAAACCTCGCGGCCGACCAGGGCGTCCTCGACGAGGATCCGCGAGCCGGCGTCGCCGAAGCGCTGTTCTTCCAGCATGCTGCGGGCAGCCGCCGATCGCCGTTGTGGCGTCGTCGGCCAGCACGACGCCTTTGCCCGCCGCCAGTCCGTCGGCCTTGACCGCCAGCGGGTAGCGCGTCTCGGGTGCGGCGAGGTAGGCCTCGGCGTCGGCGAAAGCGGAGAAGACCTCGAAGCGGGCCGTCGGGATGTCGTGCCGGTCCATGAAGCGTTTCGAGAAGACCTTGCTGCCCTCGATGATCGCCGCGGCTTCCGAACAACCGAAGACCGGAATGTCGAGCTGTTCGAGACGATCGGCGAGACCGGCGACGAGGGGCGCCTCGGGGCCGACGACGACGAGGTCGTACTTTTCCCGACGAGCGCGATCGACGATGCCCTCGAGATCATCGGCCGCCAGCTCGACGGCCTTGGCGTGGCGGGAGGTGCCGGCGTTGCCCGGCGCGCAATCGAGGGAGGTCAGGAGGGGACTACGACCGATGGCCCACGCAAGTGCATCCTCGCGCCCGCCGCCGCCGATCAACAGGACTCGCATGCTGGTTCACCCGTGCCGGGCGGTCCGAGGGAACCGTTGACAGGTCCATCCCGGGAGCGCCGGAAAGGCGGGATTATTCCACGCGGGTTCGGACTCGGTCAACGGAGCGAGGGATCAGGCGGATGCGGCCTTCTTGTCCGAGCTCGACGCGGGCTTCTTGTCGCCGGAATCGGAGGCCTTCTTCTTCGTCTTCTTCTTGGCGTCGGATCCACCGGATTTGGTGTAGCCCGAGTCGTACCAGCCACCGCCCTTGAGCTGGAAAGAGCTGCGGGAGATCAATTTCTCCAGTCGCCCCGCGCACTTCTTGCACTTGCGAAGGGGCCGGTCGGTGATCTTCTGCATCACCTCGACCTGGTCCTTGCACTTGGTGCACTGGTACTCGTAGATCGGCATGGCACTCTCCAGGGCGGAGTCCGGGGGGACTCACCAGGCTAGGGATAGAATTCCCGGCGCCGGCTGTCAAGGTCCCTCGGCAAGCCGCTCCTCTCCGAAATAGGCGACGAGGGAGCGATAGAGGGCCGAAGCGAGCCGATCCCGATCCCCCGCACTGGCCAGAATCGCGGCGTCCTCGGGGTTGCTCAGATTGACCATCTCCACCAGGACCTTGTTCGGAATCATGTTCCCGCGGATGACCGCCGGGACGTAGCGCTGGTCGCCGCGGATGATTCTCGCCCGGACCGGCTGGTAGGGCTGAACCGGTAGCCCGACGCTCTTGAAGCCTGCGACGACCCGGTCGGCCAGCCCCCGGGAGACCGCCTCGGAGCGGATGCGCTCCTGTCGCGAGAAGCGAATGTGCTTCTGCTCCCGGACCTCCCGGTACTTGTTGTAGGTCGCGTTGTCGAAGCCGTAGGTGCGGGTCCGGTAGGCCGCGCCCGGAACGTAGACCATCACGCCCCGCAAGGAGGGATGCCGGCTGTCGGCATGAATCGAGAGGAAGACGATCCGGTCGGGGTCGACCCCGCGCTGGATCGCGTCGCGATAGATCGAGTTGGCCAGGTACCAGCGGAGGTTGACGCCGGTGCGCGCCTCACCGGTCTCCACCGCGAGGAAGGGCGGGTCGGTCAGGATCGTGCCCTGCTTGTTGGCCTCCAGCTTGTCGCCCCGGGACGGCGTGCAGCCGGTCTGTCGGTCCTCGAGGGTCATCCGCACATCGGCGACGGTCCGGCTGGTCAGCATCTCCCGAAGCCGGCAGCTCACGTCGTAGACGTAGTCGTGCTCCCAGATCTCGTGATTCATCGTCCCGAGGTCGCGGCCGCCATGCCCGGGATCGATCACGACCAGGACGCCGTCCAGGCCGGAACGTGGCGACTCGATCGGTTTGCGCTGCAACTCGAGAGCGAGCTCCCGGGCCGCCGACTCGGCCTCGATCCGTCGCGGATGTCCATCGGGAAGGTGCTGGGGTTCGAGGAGCTCGAACGGGATCTTGATCTGGAAGCCGACCGGGATATCCCGGACGTCGACGATGCCGCTTCTCTGACGGAGCGCCTCGGCGATCAGGCCCACGTCGGAGGATTCGGTGCGTCCGGTGAAACGGACGACGACCGCGGAGTAGATCGCCTCGCCGGGTTTCAGCCGGTAGCCCGCGAACGGGCCCTCCTGATCGCTGGAGTAGATCAGCGAACCGTCGACGGAGACCATCGTCTCGCGAAACGCCGGGTGCAGCACGGCGGCGGGGACCCGGATCCGCTGTCCGCTACGGAGCTCCGGGCTGTTCAGCTGGTTCGCCCGCAGCAGATCGGTGAAACGCGATCCGTCGCCGGTGAACCACTCGGCGACCTGCCAGAGTCCTTCCCCGTACGTCGCCAGTACGCCGCTGCCGACGATATGGACCCAGTCCTCGCCGTCGAGTTCATCGTCGGGGAACAGATTACGCAGAACGACCCCACGGTAGTCGTCGGAGAGTAGACCGAGGGGCACGAGAACCCAGTCGTCCTCGCGAACGCGTGTGCCGCCGTTCCAGGCTCGCAGCGCTCCGGTCTGGCTCGGGCCGCCGCAGACCCGGGTCGCCAGCGAGCGGTAGTCATCACCTTTGCGCGCTCGCAGCTCGAGTTCGATTCCACGCCCTTCGTGGATGCGAATCCGGAGGTCCGAGCTGATCGCGTGGGTCTCGCCGCTGCGTCTCGCGGCTTCCTGGAGCGCGGACGCCGAGACCTCCGCGGCCGGTACCGGCAACACGGCGGGCAGGCAGATCGCGAGCGCGGCCACGGCGCGGATGAGCCAATGCATCAAACTTCGAGTTCCACCGGTGGCCCGGAGATCGGCTCACCTTCGTCGTCGCGTGTTCGCGGGCGGTCACGTCGTCCAGCACGCGGACCGATTGCCCACGCCAGTGTAGCGAGCGCACCGCTCGCTGGCGAGTGGGTTGCGGCTGTCGACCGCCCGGCGGACCTCGGCCGGGTCAGAATGTCGTCGCCACCAGGAAGCGGTATCCGCTGGGCGGTTCACCGCTTTCAAGTCCGATCGTCTGCTGTGCTCCCCGGCTCGTCATCCAGGTTTCGGAGCGACTGACCCACTCGGTCACCTCTCCAGGGAGACTCCCGGAGAGCCCGACCTCGACCTCGACGAGATCTCCGTCGATGCGGATCGGCGTCAGCAACAGCTCCGCCGCCGGCGCCCGGTCGTCGGATCCGAGGCTGAACTGGTAGCGGACGGGCGAGCCGAGGAACGTCGAGAGGTCGTTCGACTCCAGAGCGACCGCGACCCCGCGATCGACCCGGTGGATCTGTACCTGGAAACGGACCGGTCTGCCGGCATGGGGCAGGTCGGCCAGCACCGGCCGGGTGATCACCTGCCCCTCGACGGCGAGGGTCAGCGGGCGGTTGTCCAGACGGAAGAGCTCGAACAGGGCTGTCGCCCCCTCGTTGATGTCGAGAGTCCGCTCGGAACGCACCGTGGTTCCATCCGGAAGCGCGATCTGCGCCACCAGGGAGATCCGTCGGGTCTCGCCGCGCCGCCCGGCCTCGGTGGCCTTGATCGTCACCTCCGACGGTTCGTCGGCCGGCCAGCGGACCGAGAAGACGACCTCGCCGCCCTTCTTCGGATCGACGATCACGTGGGGTCGCGGACCCTGCGCGGAAGCGCCGGCGAGGCTGGCGGTCAGCGGTCGTAGCTCGAGGGAGATGACCTCCTGCTGGATCACCTGACGGGAGGCGCCGTGGGCGATCAGGCCGCCGGCAAGCAGGAGAAGAGCCAGGGCGGTGCTCGACCGCCGGGCGGTCGGGACGCGGGTCAGGATCATCGGCGCTCCTCTGCGACCTGCTCCCAGGTCGGTCGCCCATGGGTATCCTATTGTATTTCCACGAGTTGACAAGGGTTGGGGGCCATCCTAGACTCGTGAAGTCAGCCGGGAGGACCAGGGGGGACAGGCCAGGGTTTCCGCTCGACCTTCGTCGCGGAATTCTTCCGCGCGGCTTCGATGCGGCTTCCGTCGGCCACTCGGGGGTCTATCGGATATGCCGACAACAAGATTCGCCGCCGTTTCGATGCTTCTCGTCGTGGCGCTCTCCGTTCCCGCGGTGGAGGCTGCCGGCGTCCGACCGGCCCCGCTGGCCGGGGCGGTGGAAGACACCACGGGCGTACTCCTCGAAGGGGTCGAGATCCTCGTCGTGTCGGCGGGAACCAGCGTGCAGCCGCTCGCGGTCCTGCGCAGCGACCCCGCGGGTCGATTCGGTACCGCGGCGCTGGCGCCCGGGACGTACCGGCTCGCCGCCCTGAAGCAAGGCTACCTGACCTGGGTCGGCCAGATCGACACGCGAGTGAAGAACTGGATCGACGTCGTCCTCCGACCAGCGCCGACCGCCGCCGCGGCGGGTCGCACGCTCCCCGAAGACCCGGCATGGACCCTACGGCTTCCGCGACGCAGTATTTTCCGGGAGACCGACGGTACGGCGATGCTGACCGACGACGACTTGCCCGAGCGTGCCGGGACCGAGGCCGGCCCGTTGCCGGTGTCGATGCAGGTGGATCAACTCTTCGCCGTCGGTCCGGGCTCTACCGAGACCGAGCTGCGCGGATCCGAGACGACCGTGAACGTCGACGGTGCCTTCGGGGACCGTGGTCGGATCCGGGTCCGGGGACAGCATGCCGAGGTCGACGCCGGCGATGCGGAGCTCTCTCCGACGTCGGCGGCCCGAACGGATTCGTCTCAGTGGAACGTCGATTTCGCGTTCGACACCGGTACGGAGAGCCGGGTCGAACTCGAGGCCTGGTATGGAGCCGAGAACCTCGCCCTGGGGCGTGTCGGCGTGCCGCTGTCCCAGGCGCGTCAGGCCTGGGGCTACCGCTCGAGCTGGCAAACCCTCCTCGACGATCGGTCGCGTGTCGCCGTCCGGATGGACTACGACGACCGCTCGTTCGATCTCGGTGCCGCATTCGCGGGTCTCGGGCATTCCTCGGACGGCCGTCTGGCGAATCGAACCGTCGAAGCGTCAGGCTCGTACGAGCGTCTCGTCTCCGACGATCATGGTTTTCAGGTCGGCTTCACGGCCCGCCGGAGCGAGCGCCCGGAGCTGGTCGGCCTGTCCGGCGATCCGGTCGTCGATTCCTTCGCAACTCGCGCGGGCTGGAGTTTCGAGCTCGAGGCCGAGGACCACTGGAACGTGTCGGCACCGTTCACCCTCGTCTACGGGCTGGGGTACCGACACTCCCTCGGCGAGACCGACGCCTCGTGGGTGACTCCGAGCCTGGGCGCCGGCTGGTCTGTCGATGCCGTCGATCTTCGCTTCGTCGTCTCGTATCACTCGATCCTTCGCTGGAACGAGGCGACGCCCACGCTCCCGCAGCCCAAGATCCCGCTCCCGACGATCCGTTCCCGGAGCCCGAGTTACGAGCCCGAGGATCGGATCGGCTATTCGGCCAGCATCGAGCTTCCCCTGGCCGAGGGAGTGCGCCTGACCGGGACGGCGTCGTCATCCCCCCTGGAGCTCGATGGCTCTCGGCCGATCGGAGGTGCCGGGATCGATGCCGTGCCTCTCTACGTCAGCGACGGCCCGGCGGCGATCGACGAGGCGCGGGTCACCCTCGTCGAGGCCCGGGGCGCGACCCGGACCTACTTCGAGATCGCCCGGGGCCGGACGACCGGAACCCTGCTGTCGTGGGATGCACCGTTGCTGGCGTTCGGCGGCCTGCAGCCGACCTCGTTGACCTATCTCGATGGTCGCTGGGGGTTGATCCTGCCGATCGGGACCGACTTCGAGGTGCTGTACCGCCGGGTCGGACGCACCGGCGGCAACGGTCTGCGCGGCCTGCCGGAGCAGACCAGCGTCGAGTTCCGGGTCGGTCAGGAGTTGATGCGCCTGAAGGACCTGGGCACGTGGCGGCTGCTCATGGCGGTGCGGATGGCGGAGACCAGCGAGAATGATGAACCGGTGCCGATCGAGGACTACGCCTTGCTGGACGCCCTGTCGGGGGGTGTGCGTGCGGGCCTGTCGGTGAGCTTCTGACGATGCCCCGTGGTGGGCGATAGGGACCCGGGTCGGTGGAACGACGGGGCAACAGAGCTAGATTCTGGGTGGTGATCGCCCTGGCGGTCACGCTGTTTCCGATGGGGCTGCTCTCCCTCGGCAAGCGGCTGGTGGCGTTGCGCCCGCTCGTCGGCGTGAACTGGGTGCAGACCTCCTCCGGGCCGCTGGCGATGTTCGTCCAGGACGGGACCCCGGCGTGGAAGTCCGGCCTGCGCCCCGGCGACCTGCTGGTGGCCATCGACGGCCAGCGAATCGCCAGCGCCCTCGACGCGTCGCAGATCGGTTGGACTTCGGTCAATGACGACCCGATCGAGTTGACGATCGGCCGGGGCCGTGCCGAGGTCAACGTGCAGCTCGTCCCCGACCGGGAGCCGCAGTCCGAGATCGCGGTCTATCTCGGGGTGGTGGCGCTGGCCTTCTGGGCTTCGGGTCTGTTCATCGCGATCCGCTGGCCCAATATCCGCGGCGGATTTCTGTACTCGCTACTGGCCATGTGTCTGTTCACCCATTTCATGTTCAGTCACACCGGTGCCGGCGATCGCTTCGACTGGCTCGTCTACTGGCTGGATATCGCCGCGGGCGCGCTGGCGCCGGCGTTGCTGCTGCACCTGGCGACGGTGCTGTCCCGCAGCGTCCGACCCCGCGGCCGTTCCCTGGTCGGGCTCTCCTACGGAGTCTTCGCCGCGTTGACGCTGAGTGCGCTCTGGCTGGTCAGGGGCGGCGCGTTGCTCTTCGAGGCGCCGCTGCAATCCCTCGAGATGCGGGATCGCATCGAGCCGCTCGTTCTCGCCGCATCGTTGATCCTGTCGGTCACCCTGCTCGTCCGGGCCTACAGCGGTAGCTCCTCGGTGCTGCATCGCAGTCAGATGCGCTGGGTCCTCTGGGGGCTGGGAATCGGCCTCGGCCCGTCGGTGCTGTTCTACTTCGTGCCCTTCGCCCTCGGCGCACCGGAATTGCCGAGCTGGGCCGTGTTCATCGCTGTCGCTCCGACGCTGTTCGTGCCCGCCGCGTTCACGGCGGCGCTGGCCCGTTACCGGCTGCACGATCTCGACGATCTGCTCGTTCGCGGGTTCACCGAAGCGACCGCGGTCTTCACGGCGTTCGCGATCTACGCCACGGCGGCGTTTCTGCTCCGCGAGGTGATCGCCGAGTTCGTCCCGCTCTCCCGCAGCGCGACCCGCTACTTCGGCTTCGCGATCGCCGCGATCTCCTACGCCTCGTGTCGCAACTGGGCCCGCACCGGCGTCGAGCGGGCCTTCTACCGAAAACGCTACAGCTACCGGGTTACCCTGCTCGACTGGGCCCGGGAACTGAGTGCCGAGACCGATCTCGCGTCCCTCGTCCATGGCCTCCGGGAACGCATCCCGGCCACCCTCGGCGTCCCCGACGCTCAGGTCCTGCTGACGACCCGTTCGGGGCGCTTCGAGTCCTTCGTCGAAGGCGACGCGGAGGGAGCTCGCACCGTCCTCGAGCTCGACGGTCGCCTGGCGGAGCGTCTGGAGAGCGAGCCGTACATCGCCGTTCCACCGGGGGCGTATCCATCGATGCCCTGGGTGCGCTATCTGTTCCCGTCGCGAATCAAGGGCCGGACGCGCGCGCTGATCGCGGTTGCCGAACGGCCCGAGCCGGCCGAACCCCTGTCGACCGAGGATCGGGCGCTGCTGGCGACCCTGGCTGCCCACGCGGCGTCCGCGATCGAGGCCGGCCGTCTGGTCCTCGAGGTGCGCAAGCGTGCCGACGAGATCGAGCAACTTCATGCGCGCCAGGAGAAGATCCTCGAGAACAGCGCGGTCGGTCTGGTACTGATCAACGACCGCGGCACGATCCAGTCGTGGAACCGCGCTCTGGAAGAGATCTACGGCCTCTCGCGAAGCGAGGCGGTCGGCAAGCGCCCGAACGAGATCTTCCCGCTGCACGTCGTACGCAGGGTGGATCGCGAAGCTGCCGCAGTCGATCAGTCCCAGGGGTCGCGCAGTTTCCGGCTGGCGATGGTCAACCGGCGCGACGAGCGGATCGTGATCAACGTCTCGATCTCCGGTGTCGATCCGGCGGATGGGGGAGGACGGGTCGTCGCCTTCGACGACGTGACCCGGCGGATCAAGCTCGAGGAGCAGGTGCTGCAGCAGGAGCGTCTGGCCTCCCTCGGCCTGCTGGCCGCCGGCGTTGCCCACGAGATCAACACTCCGCTGACCGGCATCTCGAGCTACACGCAGTTGCTCCTGGAAGACACGTCGACCAGTCAACCCAGGCGAGAGTTGCTGGAGAAGATCGAACAGCAGACCGTCCGCGCGGCGGGAATCACATCCTCGTTGCTGAATCTCGCGCGCCCGGAGTCGACCGCCTTCGAAGACCTCGACCTGTCGCGCACCCTCCAGGAAGTCGTGCAACTGTTCGAGCCTCAGGTTCGTGGCGGTGGGATTCGCCTGGTCACCGAGGTCGCCGAGGATCTGCCCCGGGTCCGTGGGCACAAGGGCAAACTGCAGCAGGTGATGTTGAATCTGTTGATCAATGCCCGAGACGCGATCGACGGGAGCGGTCGGATCCGGATCTCTGCCCGTGCGGAGGAGGGCCGCGTCGTTCTCGAGGTCGAGGACGACGGGCGGGGGATTCCCGAGGAAGATCTGCCCCGTATCTTCGACCCGTTCTTCTCGACCAAGGGCAGTGGGAAGGGGACCGGCCTCGGGCTCTCGATCACCTACGGCATCATCCGCGAACACGATGGCGAGATCGAAGTCGACAGCCGTCCGGATGACTTCACCCGCTTCCGCATCGTCCTGCCGCCGTCGGCCTCCGCCCGGGCGATGGCCTGAACCCCGGTGGTTCTGGCACAACCCCAGGTGCTCTGATAACGATGAATGGTATGGAACCGATCCCGATTCGACCCGCAACGACGCAGGCTGAACCCGACGAGGAACACCTGGACGAAGGCGCCGGGCGCATCCTGATCATCGACGACGAGCCGGTGGTCGCCGACGTGCTCCGGGGCGTCCTCGGTAGCGCGGGGCACCGGATCGAGGTCGCCGTCGATGCGACGACCGGGCGGCAGATGCTCGAAGAGGGCCGGGGGTACGACGCCGTCCTGCTCGACGTGATGCTGCCCGACGCCGACGGGCTCGATGTGTTGCGCTGGATTCACGAGCGTGACCCGGAGCTCGGCGTGGTGATGATCACCGCGCACGGAACCGTACAGAGTGCGGTGACCGCGATGAAGTCCGGCGCCTACCACTACGTCACGAAGCCGTTCCACAACGACGAGGTCCGCCTGCTGGTGGCCCAGGCGGTCGCCTCGACGCGCCTGCGGACCGAGAACCGGAACCTGAAGCGCGTCCTCGAGGAACACGTCAAGTTCGAGAAGATCGTCGGCAAGTCCCGCGCCATGCTGGAGGTCTACGGGTTCATCGACCAGGTGGCCAAGAGCCGGTCGACGGTGCTGATCCAGGGCGAGTCGGGCACGGGCAAGGAACTCGTCGCTCAGGCGATCCACCGCCGGAGCCCCCGCGCCGACAAGCCGTTCGTGGTCGTCAACAGCAGCACGATTCCGCAGGATCTGCTGGAGGACAACCTCTTCGGCCACGTCCGCGGGGCGTTCACCGGGGCGAACGCCTCCAAGATCGGTCTGCTGCAGGCGGCTCACGGCGGAACGATCGTCTTCGACGAGATCACGACGGTCACGCCTGCCGTTCAGGCGAAGCTGCTGCGGGTGATCCAGGAGAAGGAGTTCATTCCGCTGGGGTCGGTCGAGAGCCGCTCCGTCGACGTGCGGATCATTGCCGCCACCAACGAAGACGTCCGGCAACTCGTCGACGAAGGCCGCTTCCGCGAGGACCTGTACTACCGGCTGAACGTGATCAGCATGACGTTGCCGCCCTTGCGGGTCCGGGACGGCGACTTGCCGCTACTCGTGGCGCACTTCCTCGAGCGCTGCAACGCCGAGAACGGGACCGACGTCAAGCGCGTCTCGTCGGAGGTGCTCGCGCGGTTCGCCGGCTACACCTGGCCCGGGAACGTGCGGGAGCTGGAGAACGTCATCGAGCGCGGAGTCGTGCTGGCCCGGGCGACGAGATCGGGATGGAGCAGCTGCCCCAGGAGCTGCGGAACAGCGCCCCGGCTCCTCGGGGCCTGCTGCCGAGGGGGTCGCCCTCAACGACGCCGTCGCTCGCTACGAGCGTCAGCTGATCGAAATGGCGCTGCGTCGCTCGGGTGGAGTACAGAAGGCGGCGGCGGAGTTGCTCGGGTTGAAGCCGACCACGCTCAACGAGAAGATCAAACGGCTCGGGATCGCCCACTGAATACTTGGCCTGAAATCCCTTGAATTTCGCGGTTTCCACTCGATCGGACGACGAGCGCCCCCGCCGGGGCTAGGCCGTCCGAGGCCGGGATTGTGTCGATCTGGCCCGTTTCGCGCAGAGAATCGCTGCAGAAGTTCAGCAAGCGATGCAATCGGGACCCGCACCGGGGTCCAGATCGAGTTATCTATATCCCCGCGGAGGAGCCAGACCGTCCCTGAGGTTGACTGGGGTTGGGGCCAGTGTTAAAACCACGCGGCTTCCAGTCTGTAGGGCAATCACCAACGGGGCAATCCGGCCCGAAGCGATGTCAGGGGGCGCCCGCCTAGGGGGGTGGGCCGCGAACGGTCAACAACGACCGGTCCGCAGGAGGAGTCTCATGAAGTTGGTGCGAACGGCGCTGACCATCCTAGCGATCTTCGGATTGGCGACGGTGGGTGCGTACGCTCAGGGCACCGGTGGCTTGATTGTCACCGTGGTCGACAGTTCGGGGGCCACGTTGCCCGGTGCGACCGTGACGATCAGTCACGAGACCGGCAACATCAAACCGTACTCGTCATTGACGAACGCCAAGGGTGTCGCGGAGTTTCCAGTTCTGCGCCCAGGCCCGGGATACATCGTCGAGGTGTCCTTTCCCGGTTTCGGTGCTCGTCGTGAGACGGGGATCCGTGTCCCGATCGGCAACGTGCAGCAACTTCCGATCTCCCTCGCCGAGGAGATGCAGGAGCGCGTGCGGGTCGTCGCGACCGAGAATGTCGTGGAACTGGAGAAGACCTCCAGCTCGACGAAGTTCAGCGACGAGTTCGTGCAGGATCTTCCGGTCCCGGGTCGGTTCTACCAGAACGTCCTGACCCTGGCTCCGGGCGTCAACGACCCCGACGGTGACGGCAACCCGACGGTTCACGGCTCGCGTAGCCGTGACTTCAAGGCGGTCGTCAGCGGCGTCAGCAACGTCGACCCGCTCACCGGCCAGTTCATGAGTCTGGTCAACGCGGACTCCATCGAAGAGATGGAGGTCATCACCGGCGGCGCCAGCGTCGAGTTCGGCCGCGCCCAGGGTGGTTTCGCACGCATCATCCAGAAGCAGGGCACCAACGAGTTCGAGGGCACGTTCAGCTTCCTCTACCGCTCCTCCAAGCTCGACGGCACCGGCTCCCAGGATCTGAGCAATCTCCCCGACCCCGAATTCGACGAACTGCACCCCTCCTTCCAGTTCTCGGGCCCGATCATCAAGGACAAGCTGTGGTACCGGCTGTCGCACCAGTGGATCAACCGCGGTATTCCCATCAACACCACGCAGGGCATCACGGTCCAGACCGACAACGAGCAGATTCACGCCGACCAGATCACCTGGCAGATCTCGCCCCGCAACAAGCTGGCCTTCCAGTACCAGTCGGATCCGCTGCTGGTCAACAACTTCGGCGTTTCGTCGACCCAGGGTCCCGAGGCCTCCCAGAAAATCGACACCCAATCCGAGACGATGTCGTTGACCTGGACGGCGCCGTACTCGCCGAAACTGCTCGTCGAGACCACGATCGCGTCCCAGGACCTCGAGAGCGGCCTCTCGCCCTCCACCGAAGGCATCCTCAACAACTGCGTGGCCGGCGACCCGTTCCTCGAGGACGCCCAGTGCACGAACTTCCAGACCCAGGAAACCAGCGGCTCGCACTTCCTGACCAACCTGACCAACTCCCAGCGCTTCACCCTGAACTCCCAGGCGACGCTGTACGGTGGCCAGTTCTGGGGCGCGAACCATCAGTTCAAGTTCGGCTTCACGGTCGAGAACGAACGCTTCTTCCGCTCGCTGGAGCGTCGCGCGAATATCGGCTTCTTCGTCCTCAACCCGATCAACGATCCCGACGACGAGAACATGACCCCGGAGGAGATCCTGGTGATCTCCGCGACACTGGGCGTGCCCGGCGAGTCGCGGACACGAGCCACCGGGACCAACTGGGCCTTCTACCTGGAAGATCAGATCAAGCCGCTGAACAACCTGGTGGTCACCCTGGGCCTGCGCGTCGACCGTGAGGAGATTCACTCCGACGGCCTGAAGCCCTTCGACCCCGAGGCCGAGTCGGTCGCGTACCTCGACGCTCTGGAGAACTCTCCGGAGACCCAAACGATCCTGTTGCAGAACGCCTTCACGGCCTACGAGGGCGTCAACGACTTCGTCACCGAACTCTCGAATGCGACCGGTCTGCTCGAGTCGCAGATCTTCGGTTCCCTGGCGAGCATCACCCGGCAGTCGAAGTTCTGGAACAAGACTCGTACCAGCGAGAACTTCAACATCGGCAACACCAACTACTCGCCGGCGATCTCGGTCTCGTGGGATCCGTGGAGCAACGGCAAGAACAAGTTCGCCGCCAGCGCTCGACGCTACTACGACAAGATCTTCCTGAACGTGCCGTTGACCGAGTTGAACCCGGCAACGACGACGCTGCTGTTCAACGCCGAGGGCACGGACCTCGACGGCGACGGTGTCTCCGATCGTGTCAGCCCGACCGGCCTGCGCAACAACGTGAACCCGGCGGTCAACATCAACGCCGTGGATCGCGAGCTGGCGACTCCGTACCAGGACGAGTGGCGGATCCTCTACGAGCGTGAGCTGTTCACCGAGACTTCGTTGCGCATCGAGTACATCAACCGCAAGTTCCGCGATCAGCTGCAGAACGTCGACCTGAACCACGTCGCGGGCGACTTCGGTCGCTGCCGCATCGCCGACCTCAACAACCCCGCCGGCCTGATCGGCAGCCCCGGCGCCGGGTTCGAGATCACCGACCCTCACACGCGTGAGACGTACATCGACACCGACCCGGGCCTCGGCGACGGCCGGCTCGACGACTGCGTCGGTGAGATCGAGATCCCGATCGCCGGCGACGAGCGGAAGATCGAAAAGCCCGACGGGATCCTCGACCTCTACACGCAGAACCCGGCTGCGGCGAGGTGCTACCTGGTCGGCAACTTCAACGAGATCGACTACGAGGCCTTTGTTCTGGAGTTGATCCGGCGACAGTACCGCAGCTGGGAGATGCAGGCCTCCTACACGTGGTCGCAGGCCTTCGGGTAACGGCGAGGACTTCAACCAGTTCATCGGTCTGGATCAGAGCCTGCTCGAGGACGAGTTCGGCTTCCAGTCCAACGACCAGCGGCACGTGGTCAAGGTCAACGCGACCACGATCACTCCCTGGGGCTTCCGCCTCGGTGGTGCCGTCAGCTGGAGTTCGGGCCTGCCGTACTCGATCCTGCGCCAGGAGCTGGCCTTCGACGCCATCCCGCCGGCTTACAACATCGGCGGGGTACGGCCCGTCGCGGAACCGCCAGCAGTACCCGACCGGCCACCGCAACGATCAGCGCAACGACTCCTACTGGAACTTCGATCTGAAGTTCACCAAGGAGTTGAACCTCGGTCGTGGGCTGAACATGCAGCTGTCCGCCGAGATCTTCAACCTGCTCAACGACGGCACCTACCAGATCTACAACAACCCGGTCTTCGAGACGGGCTACCAGATCAACGGGATCAACAGCGCCCGCTTCGAGCTTCGGGCGCCAGTGGCAGCTGGGCTTCAAGCTGGCCTTCTGATCGTTAGCGAATCCGACTCGGAAACAGGAGCCGCCCTCGCGAGAGGGCGGCTCTTTTCCTTTCCGGGCCACAACGCCGACGAGCCGCTCCAGGGAACCTGGGTGGCGCCGGCTCTGGCCTCCGACGTGAAGATCGTCTATGTTTTCGCCCGTGATGCAGATCTACAACACCTTGACCCGCCGGACGGAGAGCCTCGAGCCGATCGAGAAGGGCCACGTGCGCCTCTACACGTGCGGGCCGACCGTCTACGACTTCGCGCACATCGGCAACTTCCGCACCTACGTGTGGGAGGACCTGCTCCGCCGCAGCCTCAAGTACCTCGGCTTCCAGGTGACCCAGGTGATGAACATCACCGACGTCGAGGACAAGATCATCCTCAAGTCGATCGAGGAGGGGCGTCCGATCGACGAGGTGACGGAGCCGTACATCCAGGCGTTCTTCGAGGACCTGGACACCCTGCGCATCGAACGCGCCGAGGAGTATCCGCGGGCCACCGACCATCTCCCCGAGATGATCGAGATCGCCCAGGCGCTGGAGGCCAAGGGTCTGACCTACGAGAGCCAGGGGTCGCTCTATTTCCGGATCGATGCGTTTCCCGGATATGGCTCCCTGTCGAATCTGGATAACCGCGAGGTCGTCTCCGGTGCCCGGGTCGACTCCGACGAGTACGACAAGGAGAACGCCCAGGACTTCGTGCTGTGGAAGGCGCACCGCCCCGGAGAGCCGGAATGGCCGAGCCCGTGGGGGCCGGGGCGACCGGGCTGGCATCTCGAGTGTTCGGCGATGAGCATGAAGTACCTCGGCAAGAGCTTCGATCTGCACACCGGTGGCGTGGACAACATCTTCCCGCATCACGAGAACGAGATCGCCCAGAGCGAGGGCGCGACCGGCCGCACCGTTCGTCAAGTACTGGATGCACGCCGCCCACCTGATGGTCGACGGCGAGAAGATGTCCAAGTCCAAAGGAAACTTCTACACGCTGCGGGACCTGACCGACCAGGGGCACGACCCCCGGGCGATCCGCCTGCTGCTGCTCTCCTCGCACTACCGTACGCCGCTGAACTTCACCCTCGACGCCCTGGCACAGGCGACGAAGGAGATCCAGCGCCTGGATGACTTCGCTTCCAGGCTCGAGCGGGAACCGGCCGGTCCGGGAAACAACGCCGCCTTCGACAGCGTCCTCGCCGAGCAGATCCATGAGTTCCGCGCAGCCCTGGCCGATGACCTCAACGTGAGTGGCGCCTTCGGGGCCCTGTTCCGGGTCGTCAAGGAGGCCAACTCGGTGATGGATGCCGGCGGACTCCCCGAGGGGAGTCGACAGCTTCTGGCCGAGGCGCTCGAGGGGTTCGAGAGCGTGATCGACCTCCGTCCGGCGACAGGCGCGGTCGACGGCGACCTGGCGGCCCGGGTCGAGCAGGCGATCGAGGACCGGGCGCAGGCCCGGAAAGACCGGGATTTTGCCGAGGCGGACCGGATCCGAGACGCGCTGGCTGCCGAAGGGATCGTCCTCGAGGATACGGCTCAGGGCACGATCTGGAAGCAGCGCTGATCGCGGTCCCGGCAGTTTCCTCGCCAGCTTCTCGTTTCGTGACTAAACCTTCCGGCGACTCGCCGGGTCGATCCCATGAGCGGTGGGGTCTTCAGGAGGTCGCGGAGCTTTGAATCCCGGAGACGCGGCGGACGATCCCGCACTGGTCGAACGTTTTCGATCCGGTGACCCGCGGGCCTTCGACGAGATCGTCGGCCGCCACCGGATGGCGGTCTACCGTATGGCCCGCAGGCTCCTCGGGACCCACGAAGACGCCGACGAGGCCGCTCAGCAGACACTGGTCCGAGCCTGGCGCGCCCGGGAGCAGTTTCGTGGCGACGCGGCGCTCAAGACCTGGTTGTTGCGGATCACGATCAACGTGGCGCGCTCGATGCGGGCCGGAGGTCGACGAATGGAGTCACTGGACGATCTGCTGGAGCCGGTGGCCGACGCCCCCGGGGCCGAACAGGTGATCGGCCTCGAGCAGGCCCGGCGGAAGGTGCGGGAGGCGGTCCTGCGGCTTCCTCCACGCCAGCGGGAGGTCGTCCAGCTCAAGGTGCTCTCGGAGCGGACCCATCGGGAAGTCGCCGAGATCATGGAGCTGTCCGAGGGTGCGGTGAAGGCCCACCTGCATCAGGCCGTCTCGAACCTGCGCAAGCTGATGAGCGAGATGGCCGAGGTGACGCGATGAACTGCAGTGGTTTCGAGCAGGGTCTGGCCCGGCTGCTGCTGGAAGATGACGCCGTCGGAGTGCGGGCGGCTCTGATCGAGGAGCTGCGCCGCCACGGCGCCGGCTGCCCGGCCTGTCGCGACTCGATTCCCTTGATCGAGGTCGGAGCGCTGCCCCCAGCCCAGCGCGACCCCTTCGACGAGCCGACGGCGGAGTACTGGGCCGGATTCGACGAGGATCTGCGGACGCGAATCTCCGCCGCCTCCAGCGCCTCCGCCGGCTCGACCGACATTCCAGCGGCACGGCAATCCGGCGGGAGACGCTGGGTCGTCGCGGCCGCGCTGCTCGCCGGGGCACTCGGCATCTGGGTCATCGCCCGAGACGTTGCCGGTCCTCCCGCTGCCGCGGACGTGCCGATTCCCTTCCTCGTCGCGACGGCCGACCCGCTGGCCGACGAGCCGCTGGAGCTTCCCGAGGCCCTCGAGCAGTTACTCGCGGAGGCTGACCCTTCCTGGGCCGACCCGGACGCGGAACTCGTCGCAGGCTTCGAATCGACGCCGCTGAGCGAGGCGTTCGACTGGGACGCAGCGGCCGCGCTCCTCGCTGCCGAGGATGGCTTGGGCTGGATCGATGACGGCGTCGACGAGTGGGGAGTGCCCGACGGGCGTCGCTCGCTCTTCCCCGACGCATCCGAACTTGACTCAGGAGCACGGGCCGAATTGCTGGCCTGGCTCGAGACGGAAACAGGAGCATGACGATGAGCAACGGGAACCGGGCAGTCTTGATCGCACTGGTCTGGATCGGTCTTGCGTCCGCCGGCGCGCTGGCCCAGGACGGCCCGCCGCCGCCTGCCGCTGCTGCGGGAGATTCCGCGGAGCTGCGGGAGGCGATGCAGAGCTTCTTCGAGAAGCGTGTTCGTGCGGAGCTCGGCTTGACCGACGAACAGTTCGCCGCGTTGATCCCGCGAGTTCGCGAGATGGAGCAGTCACGCGTGGAGTTTCGACAGCAGCGGATGAACGCCGTGCGGCAGCTGCAGCGTGGCCTCCGTGAGGGGGCCGCCGACCGGGAACTGCTGGACGGTCTGGCCGCCCTGCAGCGGATCGACGACGAGGCCCGGGCCGAAGAGCTGCGATTGCAAGCGGGGATCGACGGCGGCTTGACCGCACGCCAGCAGGTCCAGTACCGCTTCTTCACGCAGCGATTCCGCTCGGAGATCGACCGTCGCATCCGGGGCATGCGCGACCGCCCCGGGGCCCGCCGGGAGGAGCCGCAGGGGCAGCGCAGCCGGGATCGGGATTGATCCTCGCCGAGCCGGATCCGCGTCAGATCCTCGGCGCCTGGGGGGAGGAGGAGGCCGAGGCGGTGCTGCGTCGGGGCGGCCTGACGGTGATCGAACGGGGATACCGCTGTCGCCTGGGAGAGATCGACAGGATCGCCGTGAGCGGTTCTCTCGTCGTCTTTGTCGAGGTCAAGACCCGGAAGGGGCGGCGGGAAGGTCGTGGCGCCGAAGCCGTCACACCGGCCAAGCAACGCCGGCTGGCGCGGATCGCGCTGGCCTTCCTCAGCGGGCGCGGCTGGCTCGAGCGTCCGGTTCGTTTCGACGTCGTCGAGGTCAGGGTAGAGCAGGGCGGCGCCACGACGATCCGTCATATCCCGGACGCTTTTCGGCCTGGCCAAGGTTGATTTTCGAGAGACCATCTAGTACTTTGCTGCAGCCGTAGTTCGGCTGAGGGCGCGGGAATAGCTCAGTTGGTAGAGCACGACCTTGCCAAGGTCGGGGTCGCCGGTTCGAGCCCGGTTTCCCGCTCCATCCCTTTTGTCGACGACATGCGAAGCGCAAACCCCACCGCCTCACGATTCCTCGTCATTCTGACATTGCTGATGGGGTTTGCCTTGCCTGTCGCGGCCCAGACGGTCGCGCTGGCGCCGGGCGATCGGGCTCCGGTCCTGGTCGCCTGGAATCTCGAGGGCTCCCTGGAGACCTTCGAATGGGAAGGCGTCACCCTGCTCAACTTCTGGGCGACCTGGTGCGTTCCCTGCCGCTCCGAGATGCCGGCCCTGCAGATGCTCCAGGACACCTACGGCGAGCAGGGGCTGCGGGTGATCGGCATCGCCCGGGACCAGGAGATCTCGCGGGAGGAGATGCTGGAGTTCATCGCCGAGGTCGAGGTCAGCTATCCGATCGTCAAGCTCGACCGCACCAGCAAGTGGGAACAGATCCTCGTCGTCCCGACCAGTTTCCTGATCGACGCCGAGGGGCGGGTGATCCGGCGGTACGTCGGCGCCCAGCCGATCCAGATCGAGGGCCTCGAGGCCGACGTGGCCAACGTGATGGCCGGGCGGCCGATGGATCCCCTGGTGATTCCTCCGCCAACGCCCGAGTGAAGGTATCGCCGGCGGGCCTAGCCGATGTTCAACAGCCCCGAAGGGGGTAGTTCGGATCGACGTCGCGCCGGCGGATCCGGTCGGTGCTGCTCGGCGTGGTACGACGATCGGACCAGCGGTCCGGCCTCCACGTGGAGGAGTCCGAGCTCCATGCCGCGTTCGCGGAACTGCTGAAACTCGTCGGGGGTGACGAAGCGGTCGACCGGCATGTGCTCCCGGGTGGGCTGCAGGTACTGGCCCAGGGCGACGATCTGCACCCCGGCGTCGCGCAGGCTCTCCAGGACCTCGATCACCTCGTCGTCGCGCTCTCCGAGCCCGAGCATCATGCTCGACTTCACGCGCATGTCGGGCAGGTCGTCATCCCGTCGCTTCGCCGCCTCGGCCAGCAAGCCCAGCGAGGTGCGGTAGCGCGACCCGGGACGAGCCGTCCGGTACAGTCGGGGGACCGTCTCGATGTTGTGTGAGAAGACCTCGGGCGCCGCGCGGAGGATCCGCTCCAGTGCGCCGGCCTTGTTCTTGAAGTCCGGCGTCAGCACCTCGACGGCACAGCTCGGCACGCGACGGTGAATCGCCTCGATCACCCGGGCGAAATGATCGGCGCCTCCGTCAGGGAGATCGTCACGATCGACGCTGGTGATCACCGCATGCTTGAGGCCGAGCCGTTCGACACCGTCGGCGACGTGCTCCGGCTCCCGGGCATCGACACCGGGGTTCGGTCGACCGGAGGTCACGCTGCAGAATCCGCAGCGTCGTGTGCAGATATCGCCGAGCACCATGAACGTCGCGGTGCCCAGGTTCCAGCATTCGTAGATGTTCGGGCAGCGCGCTTCGGCACAGACGGTGTTCAGGCTCAGCTCCTCGACCATCGACCGCATCTGGCGGAAGTTGTCGTCGGTGCGGAGCGTGACCTTGAGCCAGTCCGGTCGGCGTCCATCTGGGCTCAGACTCAAAAGTGACTCCTGGGCGGGGCCTGGCGGGCCGGTCAGATTTCCCAGGATACCGTCGGCGCTTCGCCGAGCGCCAGTCGCTCGGAACTGCACTCCGGCAAGGCGACCGACCGACCGAGGACGTCGGCCAGCGCTTCCGCGCAGCGGGCGGCGACCTCCTGGAGGGCCGGTGTCGCGTCGAGGAGCCGGTCGAGGGCCGTGATACCCCGTTCCTGGATTCCGCAGGGTACGATCGTCTGGAAGCCGTCCAGCGGCCCCTCGACGTTCATCGCGAAGCCGTGGGAGGTGACCCAGCCGCTGGAGAGCCGAACCCCGATCGCCGCCAGCTTCTCCTGGTCGACCCAGATCCCGGTCAGCCCCTCGATCCGCACGGCGTTCACGCCGAGTCCGGCGACGGCGCGGATCAGTCCCTCTTCGATGTTCCGCAGGTAGCGATGGGCGTCCCGCTCGCCGCCTTCCAGCGCGAGGATCGGGTAACCGACGAGCTGGCCGGGCCCGTGATAGGTGACGTCGCCGCCCCGCCCGCACTCGTGGAGTTCGATCCCTCGCCGGGCCAGCGCCGGCTCGTCGAGGAGCAAGTGCTCGCTGTGGGTGCCCCGACCCATCGTCACCACCGGCGGGTGCTCGAGCAGTAGCAGCTGGTCGGCTGTCCGTCCGTCCCGCCGTGCGACGACGAGCTGCTGTTGCAGCGCGAGTGCCTCCGCGTATCCCACGCGGCCGAGCCAGCGAACGATCAGCGGTGGCCGCGGGGTCAGAGCAACGACTCGTCGAACTGTTCGATGCCCTGCTTGACCAGCGCCAGGAACTGATCGGCCACGGCGCCGTCGACCACCCGGTGGTCGTAGGACATCGACGTGTACATCATGGAGCGAATCGTGATCCCGTCGTCGATCACGACCGGTCGCTTCTGGATCCCGCCCATGCCGAGGATCGCGACCTGCGGCTGGTTGATGATCGGCAAGCCGTAGAGTCCGCCGAACTGGCCGGGGTTGGTCACGGTGAACGTACCGCCCTGGACCTCGTCGGGGTTGAGCTGCTTCGTCCGCGCCCGTTGTCCGAGGTCGGCGATGCGCTTGGCCAGACCGGCGATCGACAGGTCGTCGGCGTTGCGCAACACGGGGACGATCAGCCCCCAGTCCAGCGCCACGGCGATGCCGATGTTCAGATCCTTCTTGTAGACGATCTCGGTCCCCTCGACGGAGGAGTTGACGATCGGCCACTCCCGCAGTCCATCGCAGATCGCCTTGAGGACGAAGGGCATGAACGTCAGGTTGACGCCGTGGCGCTCCTGATACGCGGGCTTGTGCTTTTTTCGCAGCCGGTCGATGTGGGTCATGTCGAACTCGAAGACCGAGGCGACATGAGCCGAGGTTCGGCGTGAGGCGATCATGTGCTCGGCGATCACCTTGCGCATGTTCGACATCGGTTCGCGGAGGGTGCTCTCGCCCGGAGCGAAGCGTGGCGGCGGCGGCCCGACGCGGCGCAGCGATCGAGTCGGGGCGGGACCGGCGGGAGCCGCACCCGTCGTCGCCGGGCCGGTGGAGGTCGGAGCGGCCGAGGCCGACGGAGCGGCCGCCGGAGCCGGGGTGGGGGCGGTC
>CALNYP010000045.1:0-47956 GCA_942490715.1 uncultured bacterium | reverse complement strand
GTCCGTTGCGGTGGTCGCGTACGACGGGAGACCACCGGTGCCGTGCGACTGCGGGATCGTGGACTGGGGATCGAGTTCGAGGGAATCGCCGACCGCGACCTCGAACGGCTCGAGCGCTACATCACACGCAACGAGTACCGGCCCGGTCTGTTCCGCTAGCCGCGGACGCGATCAGCGGACGGCGACCGGGATCTGGATCGGCACACGCGCCGGTGCGCAGAAGCCGCTGGCCGTCACACAGTAGAAGTAGGTCAAGTTGCCGGGGAGGCTGTGCTCGCCGGCGGTCGCCGCCTGGTCCAGGGAGATCGTCAACTCCACCGGATCGACCACCTTGTAGTAGTTGTCGTCCATCTTGTCCGGCGCCGGCGGCCTGGCGTTGCCGATCTCGGCGTTGGCCTCGGCGACCAGCCCTTCCTCGCCGGGTATCTGGAGCTTGATCTTCGGGTAGCGGTTGATCTTCACCCCGTCCTTGGGGGTGATCTGGACCCGGACCGTCGCCTGTCCGCCCGGGGCGACCGACGCCGGCGAAACGGAAATCTCCAGTTTTGCGGGCTCTTTCGGGCCGCGCGAGGCCTGGGCCATCACGAAAGCACTCGACAGGGCAAGGGCGACGGCCAGGGCGATCAGCTTCGAGAATCTCATGAACGGGATTCTACGAGGTGCCCGGAACCGTCGCAACCAGCACCGATTCCAGGGGTTCCGGTTGTCGGTCCAGGGTCTTCGGGGTACACTTCAAGCGCATCGAGCAGACGATTTCAGGGGGTTTTTCCATGAGCCGTCGGAGCATGCTTCTCGCCGTGGTCGTTCGCCGTCGCTTCCAGCGGGGCATTCGCCGACCACGTCATCCACTTCAAGAACGGCGGAACGATGCCGGTACGCGCCTACCGCGTGGATGCCGGGATGGTCCACGTCGATCTCGGTGGCGACGCATTCATGGCCTTCCCCGAAACGCAGATCGATCGGATCGAAGACCCGCGACGCGCCCTGAACCTGAAGCCGAGCACCGGTAAGTCCCGGCAAAAAGGTCGGATGGTCGCGACTGCCGGTCGGAACCCGGGCAGCGCCGCCAGCCGCGGAGCCAGCCCCGAGATGAGGCCGGCCTCCTCGACCGCCCATCAACCGCCGGACCGCTACAACCCCGGCCAGCAACCGCAAACGGACGATCGCGGGAACTACACGGGTTCGATGGGGCAGGGCATCGCCGACCCGTCACAGGTCAGCAACGGCCAGGACGGCGGATTGCGCGGAGCCCAGCGTGTGGGTGGTCGCAACGTGATGCCCGGCAACTACAACATGGCTCGTCCCCGGGCGGTCAACGTCCAGATGCGCGGCTCGGATTTCACACCGCCGGGTTTCAACCCGCCGAACACCAACACCGGCGGCGGTGGGACCACGGGTGACTCGGGGGCCGGCGACAGTGGCTCCTCCGGCGACAGCGGTGGCTCTGCTTCCGGCGACGGCTCGTAGGGCCGATCGCTTCGGCAACCCTTCCCCCCGGGGTAACGTTTGAGCATCATCATCGGACTCACCGGCGCGAATGCGTCCGGTAAGGGCGAGGTCGCTGCGATCCTTGCGAATCGCGGTTTCCGCCATCACTCCCTCTCCGACATCATCCGTGAACAGGCGGCCGCCGAGAAGCTGCCTCCGGAACGGGAGCATCTGATCCGGATCGGCAACGACCTCCGCCGCAGCGGTGGCCCCGCGGTCCTGGCGCAGCGGATCGTCGAGCGGCTCGACGGTCGCGACGTGATCGATTCGATTCGCAACCCGGCCGAGGTGCAGGAGCTGCGCAAGGTCGAAGGCTTCGTCCTGCTGGGGATCCGTGCGCCGATCGAGATCCGGTTCCAGCGTTCGCTCCTGCGGGCCCGTCCCGGAGACCCGGAGACCCTCGAGGGCTTCGTGGCCCGGGAGGCCCAGGAGAACAGCTCGGATCCGGCGGCCCAGCAGCTGTCGGCGACCTTCGCCCTCGCCGATCACGAGGTCGACAACGACGGGGATCTGGCACGTCTCCAGGCGACCGTCGATCGACTCCTGCTCCAGCTGAATGTACCGAACAGCCGTTGACCGCCGGTCCGGCGGTTCGCTAGAGTTGTCCCGCTGGAACGCCCCCCGGGCACCACGGGCGACCGGTCTTCCGCGGTTCGTCCAGACGTAAATCAATCCGCAACGCTACCGAGGGTCGGGAGTCACCGACCCGCCGAGGACGCCAGAATGCGCATTCGTGTCACCCGCAACGACCTGTCCCGCGTCCGCGCCGATCTGGCGGTTGCCTTCGCCTGCGAGGGCGACAAGGAACCCCGCGGGGTTGCCGATGCGGCGTTGCGGAAGAAGCTCGCCGCGCGGATGAAGGCGGACCACTTCGAGGGCAAGGCCGGCGACCGGGCCGTCTGGAACTCCGATGGCGAGTATCCCTCCGGCCGCTACCTGATCCTCGGGCTGGGCGCGGGGAAGCCGGTCGTCGGGGAGGCGCTGCGGAGCGCATCGGCACGGGCCGCACGCGAGGCCGACCGTTTCAAGGCCGGCACGCTGGCGCTCTGCATCGCCGAGAAGGATCCCGCCGAGGTGCGCGCGGCGATCGAAGGAGCGATGCTCGGCGCCTACTCCTTCGACCGGCACCTGACCGACTCCGCACGCAAGGCGACTCCGATGACCCGTGTCGAAGTGGCCAGCCCCGCACCGGCGACTCGAGCTCTGAAGGAAGCGCAGGCGACCGGGGAGGGAATCGCCCTGGCCCGGGATCTCGTCAACGAAGCACCGTCACGGATGAATCCCACCGCATTCGCCCGCGCCGCCGCGGCTGCGGCCAAGCGCAGCGGACTGTCCTGCAAGGTCCTGGGGCCGGCGGAGATCCGCAAGCTCGGCATGCACGCGATCCTCGCGGTCGCCCGGGGAAGCTCCGAACCGCCCCGGGTCGTGCACTTGACCTACCGCCCCAAGACCCGCGGCCCGAAGACGCAACGCATCGTGCTGGTCGGCAAGGGCGTGACCTTCGACAGCGGCGGGCTGAACCTGAAGCCCGGCGAGTACATGACGACGATGAAGAGCGACATGGGCGGCGCCGCCGCCGTGCTCGGTGCGATGACGACCTTGCGCGACCTGAACTGCAAGGCCGAGGTCCACGCGCTGCTCGGGCTGACCGAGAACATGACCGGCGGTGCGGCCTACAAGCCCGGCGATATCATCGATACCTACTCCGGCAAGTCGGTCGAGATCGGCAACACCGACGCCGAGGGGCGGCTGGTGATGTGCGACCTGCTGGCCCACGCGGCGAAGAAGCTCCGGCCGACGACGATGATCGACGTCGCCACCTTGACCGGCGCGGTCGTGGTCGCCCTGGGTCTTCAGGCGACAGGCTTGTTCACCCGGTTCGACGACCTGCGCGACGAGTTGCTCGAGGCGTCCCGGGCCGGCGGCGAGAAGTTCTGGCCGTTGCCGATGTACGACGAGTACCTGCAGGAGCTCCAGAAGGGTCCGGCCGACCTCAACAACGTCGGCAGCCGCTGGGGTGGCGCGACGACGGCCGCGCTGTTCCTGGGCGAGTTCCTGCCGCGGGACCTGCGCTGGGCCCATCTCGATATCGCCGGTCCCGCCTTCGCCGAGACCGACACGCCGGAGCTGCGTATCGGCGGAACCGGCGCCGGCGTTTCGACGCTGGTGCGCTGGCTGCAACGGTGCTGAGATGAACCAGCACGGACACGACGTCGGCGGTCTCGTCGCCCGGATCGCCTGGTTGACGATCAGCGACAGCCGGACCGAGGCCGACGATCGCTCGGCGAAGGCCGGCCAGGCACTGATCGTCGAGGCCGGGCACTCCAGGATCGACTACTGCATCCGACCCGACGAGCCGGAGCAGGTCCAGCAGACGGTCGTCGACTGGCTCGGACGTGACGATTGCGACTGCATCATCACCAGCGGTGGGACGGGGATCTCGACCCGGGACCAGACCTACGAGGCGCTCCACGGGTTGCTCGACAGCGAGCTGGTCGGATTCGGTGAGCTGTTCCGCATGCTCAGCTGGCAGGAGATCGCCAGCGCCGCGATGCTCAGCCGTGCCTTCGGGGGGATCTCCCGTCGGCGACTGCTGTTCTGTCTGCCTGGATCGACCGCGGCGGTCCGGCTGGGTCTCGAACGATTGATCCTGCCCGAGCTGAGCCACCTGCTCGCGGAGATGCGCAAGCGCTAAGCCGAGCCGCCCCCGGTCCTAGTTGAGCATTCCCGACGGCGGCTCGTCGGCCTCGACGACCTGGCCGTGACGGCTCTCGTAGCGGGCGAGATTCTCGCTGAGGGCGCGGATCATGCGCTTCAGGTGGCCCGGACTCACGATCACCCGGGCGTTCACCACACCCTGGGGCGGGAACAGGTTGATGAAGTCGAGCAGGAACTCCTCACGGGTGTGGCTGACCATCATCTGGTTCGCGTAGACCCCGCTGAGGACCTCGTCGGGCAATTTGACCGGCAGCTTCTTCTGTTCGCTCTTCTGATCGCTCATCGGCTTCTCCAGGGGCGCGGGTCCCGGATCGGGGCGCCAGTGGCAGCATAGCGGATCGCGGCCTTGAAAGGCCGGGCCCCGGGCGTGGATAATGCGGTCTTTCCCGGAAGGAGTCTTCGACATGCCCCAGGTGACCTGCTCCCGCTGCGGTTCGACCGTCGATGCGCTGCCCAGGGCCCCGCTGCCGGGAGCGCACGGAGAACGACTGCTGCACCAGACCTGTCCGTCCTGCTGGAAAGCGTGGATGGATGCCCAGGTGATCCTGATGAACGAGCGCAAGCTGTCGCCGGGTGATCCGGAACACTACGACCTGCTGATCCGCGAGATGACGACGTTTCTGAACCTGCAGGACGAATAGGGAGTCCCGCCGATGAACCAGAGTTTCAACGCCAGGCTGACCGACGAGCTGGACGCCTTCCGCAAGGACGGGGTCTACAAGAAGCTGAATCACCTGGACAGCCCCCAGGACTCCCGGGTCAAGATGGAAGGACGCGGCGACGTCGTCATCCTCAGCTCGAACAACTACCTCGGCCTGTGCAACGTGCACGAGGTCGTCGAGGCCGGGCACGAAGGGCTGCGCAGGTACGGCGCGGGCACCGGGTCGGTGCGCTTCATCTGCGGCACCTTCACCGTGCACCGCGAACTGGAGCAGGCGCTCGCCGGACTGGTCGGCACACCGGCCTCCCTCAGCTACGTCTCGTGCTGGACCGCCAACGAGGGGTTGATGCCGACCGTGCTCGGGCCCGACGACGTGCTGATCAGCGACGCGCTGAACCACGCCAGCATCATCGACAGCGTCCGGCTGTGCAAGGCGCAGCGGCGCGTCTTCAAGCACTCGGACATGGCCGAGCTGAAGACGATCCTCGAGGAGAGT
This sequence comes from uncultured bacterium, assembly GCA_942490715.1. Taxonomy (GTDB): domain Bacteria; phylum Acidobacteriota; class Polarisedimenticolia; order Polarisedimenticolales; family Polarisedimenticolaceae; genus CALNYP01. The sequence goes on along the minus strand of CALNYP010000045.1, from coordinate 42,593 downwards.
TCCGGCGCGCGGACCCGCTTCATCATCACCGACGGAGTGTTCAGCATGGAGGGCGACATCGCCAAGCTCCCCGACATCCTCGAGCTGGCCCGCAAGTACGACGCGATCGTCGCCGTCGACGACTCCCACGGCACCGGTGCCGTCGGGGAGACCGGCCGGGGAGTCGCGGAACACTACGGTGTCCTGGGCGACGTCGACATCATCACTTCGACCCTCGGGAAGGCGCTCGGCGGAGCCGCCGGTGGATTCACCGCCGGTTCGGAAGAGTTGATCGACTACCTGATCCAGCGCTCGCGGCCCCAGCTGTTCTCCAACGCCCTGCCGCCGACCGTCGCCGCCAGCGCGCTGGCCGCGGTGCGCCACCTCGAGGCGCATCCGGAGCTGGTCGCAACGCTCCGCGAGAACACGCGCTACTTCCGCCAGCGGCTGATCGAGATGGGCTTCAAGCCGCTCCCCGGCGAGACCCCGATCGTTCCGGTGATCCTGGGCGAGACGGCCAAGGCGATCAAGATGAGCGAGATGATGCTCGACGAGGGTGTCTTCGTGACCGGGTTCGGCTTCCCGGTCGTGCCCCAGGGCGAGGCCAGGGTGCGCTGTCAGATCTCCGCCGGGCACACCCGGGACGATCTCGACCTGGCCCTCGACGCCTTCAGCAAGGTCGGCAAGAAGCTGGGGTTGATCTGATCGGGAATCAGCCGAGGGGCGCGTCGGTCAGGGTGACCAGGACTTCCTTGTCGGTCACGCGCTGGAGCTGGGTGATCCGGAACCCCCGGTCGAGGTAGCGACGCACCTCGGGGTGCGTGCGCACCTCCAACTTGTAGGACTGGCTCAGGTGCAACTGGACCGTCTGATGGGCTGCGCCTGTTTCGGTCACGATCAAACCCTCGTCGCCCCTCGGGCGGGGCGTGTTCGCTGGATTTCGGCCGGAACCGAGAGGATAGCGGAGAGCGCGGCGCCGTCGCAAGTTGAACGGAAACCGGGAATTCCCGGTAACGAAACCCGGCCGGGCGGCATCGAAGCGCCGTTGACAGTACTGTAGTCGTATCCTAGCTTTGCTGGACGCGGCCGGGTTCTCCCCGGTCGCAGGTTCGACGAGGACGACGCGAAATGTTGCAGCTCACCGACAATGCCATCCACAAGGTCAAGAAACTCCTCAGCGCCGAGGACAAGAGCGACCACGCCCTGCGCGTCGCGGTCAAGGGCGGCGGCTGCGCCGGCTTCGAATACGCGATGACCTTCGAGAAGGAGCAGCGGGACAACGACCAGGTCCTCGAGTACGACGGCCTCAAGGTGTTCGTCGACGCGATGTCGCAGCTCTACCTCGAGGAGGTGTCGATCGACTACAAGGACACCCTTCAGGAAGCCGGCTTCAAGATCAACAACCCCAAGGCAACCGGAAGCTGCGGTTGCGGCCACAGCTTCTCGGTCTAGAGCGACAGATGGCGCCCTCGGCGGCCACGGATCCCACCGGACTGGCCCCCTGGGCCCAGCACTCGCAGGACTCCCGCGGGCGCCGTTACCCCGAGCGCGAGCACGGCTATCGCGGCCCGTACCAGCGCGATCGCGATCGCATCATCCACTGCCGTGCCTTCCGCCGGCTGGAATACAAGACCCAGGTCTTCGTCAATCACGAAGGCGATCACTACCGCACCCGCCTGACCCACACCCTCGAGGTCAGCCAGATCGGTCGGACCGTCGCCCGGGCGCTCTCCCTCAACGAGGACCTCGTCGAGTCGCTGGCGCTGTCCCACGACCTGGGCCACGCACCGTTCGGCCATCTCGGCGAGGAAGTCCTCGGCCGGTTCCTGGCCGACGCCGGCGGCTTCAACCACAACCGGCAGAGCCTGCGCATCGTCGAGTTCCTCGAGGAGCGCTACCCGGGGTTCCGCGGACTGAACCTGACCTGGGAGGTCCGCGAGGGCATCGCCAAGCACTCCGGCCCGATCGACCTGAAGCGCGCCCCCGAGTTCGAGGAGTACGAGCCCGACCTCCAGCCCCCGCTGGAAGCGCAGATGATCGATATCGTCGACGAGATCGCCTACAACCATCACGACATCGACGACGGCCTCGAGTCGGGCCTGATCGACATCGACGATCTGGCGCAGCAGGTCCCGCTGTTCGGCCGCCCGCTGGAGCTGGCCCGACAGACCAGCCGGGGTGAGACCCGTCACCTGCGGACCGAGGCGCTGCGGGGCATGATCGATCTGCTGGTCTCGGACCTGATCGAGTCGACCCGGGCGATGATCGAGGGCGCCGGAGTTGCCGGGGTCGAGGATGTCCGCCATGCCGGACGCCCGCTGGTCGGTCTGTCCGCCGACGTGGCCCGGGAGAACCGGATCCTCAAGCACTTCCTTCACGAGAATCTGTACCAGCACCACCGGATCGAGCGGATGAAGGACAAGTGTCGTCGCATCCTCGAGGCGCTCTACACGAGGTACACCGAGAATCCGCGGCTGCTGCCGACCGAGCAGGAGATTCCGGCCAGCGACCTGCCGAGAACGATCGCCGACTACATCGCCGGGATGACCGACCGCTTCGCGATCCAGGAGTACCAGCGGCTGTTCGACCCGGCGGTCCAGAGCTGACGGACGTTGCCTCCCGGCCGATCGGGCCCCATGTTTCCCGCTGGAGGGCTGGGGTATCGATGTCTACCAGACGCATCTTGGTCGTCGAGGATGAGCCGGATATCGCCGACCTGCTCGGCAGTGTCCTGAAGGCAGCCGGCTACGAGGTCGACACCGCTCCGGGGGCCGATGCGGCGCTGAACCTGGTACGCAACGCCACCTACCAGGCCGCGATCGTCGACTTCCACCTGCCGGACATGGACGGCCTCTCCCTGCACAACGAGATTCGCCGGTTGGACGAGCAGCTCAGCTCCAACACGCTGTTCACGTCCGGGCTGCTGCAGACCGACCAGAACCTGGATTACTACCGGGCCTTCGGCTGCGGCTTTCTCTGCAAGCCGTTCCGGACCGACGAGGTCCTCGACGCGATCAACGCGCTCTGGGAAACGGACGCGGCGCTACCCGCCGTGGATCAACCGTTCGGTTGATCGAAGCGTGACACCAGCGCTTCGTTGATCTCGACCTTGTGCTCGTCCCGTAGCCGGGTCAGCACCGCCTCGCGAACCTGGTTCTGCCGGCGTGCGAGAACCTCGTTCCGCAGGTTCGCCTTCTCGGCTTCGAACAGCTCGAAGTCGAAGCCCTGGCGCGAAGTGATCTGCCAGACCAGCGCGCCCGCGGGGACCACCGTCACGCCGCGGTCGCCGATCTGGGCGTAGTCGGCGAACAGTTGTTCGCGCAACTCCGCGCTCGGTCCACCGGCCGACGGTACCGTCGAGCGCGGTGTCAGATCGCCGGACTCCTGCACTTCGAGTTCGAGGCGTTTCAGCGTGGCTTCCAGGTCGCCACCACGGTCGATGGCGGCCTGCGCCGCGGTGAGGGCCGCCTGCTGTTTGCGATCCTCGAGGAGGTCGCTCTTCACCTGCTCGACGACTTCGGTCAGCGGCGCGACGCCCGGCTCGACGATCTCGTCGACCGCCACGATTGCCAGCCCTTCGAGAACGCGGAGCGGCGCGGTGGTCGTACCCGCCTCGGCGTCGAAGACCGCCGGCAGGAAGTCGGGGGAGGCGCCGAGCCCGGCCAGGGCATCGTTCTCGGTGACCTGCAATGTCTCGACGGTCAGCCCCTCACCGGCGGCGAGGGCGTCGAGCTCCGCGGCCGACTTGAGCCGTCCCGCGAGTCGATCGGCTCTGGCGCTCACCAGCTCCTGGGCTTCGTTCATCTGCAGGTTGCGCTCGATCGCCGCCGAGACCTCCTCCAGCGGAGTGACGCCGGCTTCCCGGGCGCCGAGGACCTGGATCACGTGGAAGCCGAACTGCGTTTCGGTCAACGGGGCGAACTCACCCTCGCCCGCGTTGAAGACGGCGGCGTCAAACGGCGGCACCATCGCGCCCCGGCCGAACCAGCCCAGGTCGCCGCCACGCTGGCCGCTGGACTGATCGTCGGAGCTGGCGGTGGCCATCGCGGCGAAATCCTCGCCGGCCTGGGCCCGGGCCAGCAGGTCTTCGGCCTTGGCCCTGGCTGCGGACTTCGTCGCCTCGTCGGCGTCGGGCGCGACGCGGATCAGGATGTGCCGGGCGTTGCGCTGGGCGGGCTGCTCGTAGCTGGCCTTGTTGGCCTCGTAGTACTCGAGTACCTGTTCGGGGGTGACGGTGACCGTGTCGACCAGGTCCTGCCGCTTGATCACGATGTAACGGATCTTCCGCGCCTCGCCGCGCTTGTAGTCGTTGCCGTGGGCGGCGTACCACTCGGAGACCTGGGCGTCGGTCACGTCGACGTCGACCTCCTGGTCGGTGGCGAGCACGATGCCGTACTTGATCGCGGTCTTCTCGTTGCGCTGGCGGTAGAGGTCTTCGAGTTCGGACTCGCCGACGGCGATCGACTCGAGGATCATCTGGTCCCAGCGTCGGATGACGATGTCTTCGCGGACGCCGTCCTCGAACGCTGCGACGCCTCCGGGGCGTCCGGCGAACACGTTCTGGTACCGCTCGGCGCCGACGAAGTTGCCTTCGGCATCCTGGAAGGTCGGACTCTCGCGAATCGCCCTGGCGAGATCGTCATCGCTGGCCACGATGCCGAGCTCCCGGGCATCCTCGAGGATCAGCCGGCGCTGGATCAACCCACCCAGGGCGATCGTGCCGATCCGCAGCGAGGGGCGCACCTGGGCGTAGACCTCGCCGTAGGCGTCCCGGTAGCTGCGGTCGAGGTTCTGGACCGCGCTCCGCAATTCGAGCTCGGGGATCTTGTCGCCGTCGACCGAAGCCGCCCAGGCGCCGGCCGGGCCGGCCGAGGAATCGCCGAAGAAGAAGGAACCCAGATAGAGCGTCATCGAGATGGCCACGATCCACAACAGCCACTTCAGCGACTTCAGATTCTCTCGGAACACGTTCAGCATCTTCGGCTCTCCGGCTCAGAACACCCTGGAAAATGAGGATGTTAGCGTACGTCCCGGCCCCCCGCCAAGGCCAGATCCATGGGGGGGTGGCCGCTACCCGGCCCGGGCACTAGATTCGCCCAACACGGGCCTGAATTGCCCGTGTCGGAGGTCTTCCCGGGCGATGTCCAGGACCGAGCGAACGATTACACAGCTGGAATGGTACTCGGTCACCTACCGTAGCGTCGTGACCGCGAGCGTTCTCGGCGCCGTCGCCCTCGTCGGTGGACTCCTGTACTGGTACTACGCGGCAAGCTGGGCGCCACGGGAATCTGCTGCAAAGGCGATCGCCACGGCCCAGGAGCAACTGGAGACCGCCCGCCCGCTGGCCGACGCCGAGCAACTGGCCGAGACCCTCGAGCGAGCCGGCCAGGCCCTCGAGTCGGCCAACGTCTCGTTCGCCTCGCGCGACTGGGCCGACGCGCGCTTCTCGGCGTTGCACTCCACCGATCTTTCCAAGCAGGCGCTGGCGGTGGCCAAGGGCAACAAGGCCGACCCGAAGATGGTTCGCTTCTACCGCATGGAGGGCGACGTCCGCGTCAAGCATGCCGGGCAGTTCTCGTGGGAGCAGGCCAACCCGCAACTGCTGCTGAGCATCGGCGACCAGGTGAAGACCTCGTCGTCGGGATCGGCGCAGCTGATCTACTTCGACGGCACCGTGACGACGATCCAGCCGGGCTCGCTGCTCGAGATCCGCGACCTGTTCGAGGATCCGGTGACCAAGGTGCGCCGGGTCAAGGAGAAGCTGAACTTCGGTGAGGTTCGAGCCTCGACGACCCGCTCCAACGTCCAGGGTTCGTTCCACGAGGTGACCACCGCGAAAGTGGCCGCTCGTTCCGAGAAGGCCGGCGAATTCCGCATGTCCTTCGACCCCGAAAAGCAGACGACCACCGTCGACGCCTTCTCCGGACAGGTCGAAGTCCACGGCGAGGGAAGCCGGGAGAGCCTGAACGCCGGCGAGCGAGTCCGCGCCAGTGCCGAGGGCAAGCTCGTGAACAAGGAGGCGCTCCCGGGAGTGCCGCGGCTGCTGACCCCCGCCGATCAGCGCGTGTTCATCTACGAGAACCCGACCGAGCACACGATCAAGCTCAGCTGGGAGCCGATCCCCGGCGTGAAGAAGTACCACCTGATGATCGCCGATCGGCCGCTGTTCACCGACCCGCTGTACGACGCCGTCCGGGAGGGGACCGACGCCTCCCTGGAGGTCGGTCCCGGCACTTACTACTGGAAGGCTGCTGCGATCAACGCCAAGGAGACCCCCGGTCCGTTCAGCGACACACGCGGATTCCGTGTCTCCTCGGAGAAGATCCGCGATCGTGACGACTCCGTTCCGCCGGAGCTCGAGATCACCGAGTTCGTCACCATCGGGATGATGGTGATCGTCAACGGCCGCAGCGAACCCGGCGCGACCCTCTGGGTCGACAACGAGAAGGTCGACGTCTTCGACGACGGTCGCTTCTATGCGGTGGTCCGGCTGCGACGGGAGGGGCTCAACGACCTGCTGTTCCGCGCCCAGGACACCGCCGGGAACGAGACCAGGGTCCAGCGGGCGGCATATGTCGAAGTCTACTGATGCTATATGTGCAATAGTCCTGATGGGGATGCCCTTCTCGTCTCGAAACGTTACACTTGCCGCGGAAAATAACGGTGAACGATCCCGATCCGGTTGCCAATACGCCTCACGGTCATTAAGATGCGCATTCCGAACGATTTAGACGATCGGGACCCCGCAGCTTGGAGGCCCCGAAGAGGCGTAGATGGGCTGGTCCCCGAGATCCCTGCTCGTCCCTGTTCTCCAACGACCTGGCGATCGATCTCGGCACGGCCAACTCGCTGGTGTTCTGCAAGGGCCGGGGCATCGTCGTCAGCGAGCCGTCGATCGTCGCCGTCAATCAGAAGACCGGCAAGGTCGAGGCTGTCGGCCGGGATGCCAAGGAGATGCTCGGGCGTACGCCGGGCAACATCGTCGCCATCCGACCGATGAAGGACGGCGTGATCGCCGACTTCGAGCACACCGAGCGGATGCTCGACGATTTCATCCAGAAGGCGCACAACCGCAAGATCGGCGTGCGTCCGCGGATCGTGATCGGCGTTCCCAGCGAGATCACCCAGGTCGAGAAGCGGGCCGTCCGAGACTCGGCGATGAAGGCCAAGGCGACCGAGGTCTATCTCGTCGAGCAGGCGATGATGGCCGCCATCGGTTCCGGGCTGCCGATCACCGAGCCGACCGGCAACATGGTCGTCGATATCGGCGGCGGCACCAGCGACGTCGCCGTGATCTCGATGGCCGGCATCGTCTACTCACGCTCGGTTCGCGTGGCCGGCAACGAGATGGACGAAGGCGTCATTCAGTACATCAAGCGCAAGTACAACCTGCTGATCGGTGAGCGGACGGCGGAAGAGATCAAGATGAAGGTCGGCTCGGCGTTCCCGCTGGACGAGGAGTTGACGATCGAGATCAAGGGTCGCGACCTCGTCGAAGGTGTGCCGAAGACGATCACGATCTCCGACGAGGAGATTCGCGAGGCGCTGGCCGAGCCGGTGGCGACGATCATCGAGGCCGTCCGGGTGGCTCTCGAGCAGACCCCGCCGGAGCTCTCCGCCGACATCGTCGACCGGGGCATCGTGCTGACCGGCGGCGGCGCATTGCTGAAGAACCTGGACAAGCGATTGCGCGAGGAAACAGGGCTTCCGGTGTCGATCGCCGACGATCCGCTGACCTCCGTCGTGATGGGGACCGGGCGTGTGCTGACCGACTTCAACCTGCTACGCAAGGTTTCGCTGGACTGAGACCGTGGCAGGTAGACGCCGCATCCCCAACCCACGACCGAATCCCGAAGCCGAACGCTAGTGGCCGCCGCGGGCTCCACCCGTCGAAACGGCGCGCTGCTCGTGGCGCTGCTCGCGATGCAGCTGTTGCTGATGACGCAGAGCGTCCGTGGCAGCGACGGCGTGACGTTGCTCGAGTCTTGGAGTGTGACCGTCACCAACCCGTTCGTCAGCAGCGCGCGCTGGGTCGGCGACAGCGTACGCGGCGCCTGGGGCTGGACGACCGGGTTGCTCCGCGCACGTGCCCGCGCCGACACGCTGACCGGCCGTGTGCGTGAACTCGAAGGCGAGTTGAACGGGTACCACGAGACCCGCATCGAGAATCAACGGCTGCGCCGGTTACTGAAGATGCGCGAGGACCTGGAGACGCCGTCGGTCGGCGCGACGGTCGTCACCGCGAATCTCGCCGGTCGCGATCGTGTGCTCGTCGTCGATCGTGGCACGAAGCACGGAGTACGCAAGGATCTTCCGGTGATCGCTTCCGGTGCGGCGGTGGGCAAGGTCGTCCAGGCCTATCCGTCCCGCAGCAAGATCCGTCTGATCACCTCGCGCAACAGCAGTCTTGCTGCGATCGTCCAGGACAGTCGCGCCCGGGGCCTGGCCTCCGGCGACGGCGGTGGCCTCGAGCTCGGTTACGTGCCGCGCTTCTCCGTCGTCAACGTCGGCGATCGTGTCGTCAGCTCCTCGGCGGAAGGCATCTTTCCGCCCGGACTGGCGATCGGTGTCGTCGCCGACGTCCAGCAGAATCCCGACGGGACCCGGAGCATCCGCCTCGATCCCGCCCTCGACTACTCGACCCTCGAGGAGGTGATGATCCTCCTCGAGTCTCCCGGGGGCGGTATCGAGACTCCATCCGCGGACGACAACCCGTGAACCTGCTCTGGGGGATCGCCTTGCTGGCGGGGCTGCTCGGCGCCCAGGCCGGGCTGAATCTCGTCTGGCCCGCCGCGCCGGCGTTCGTCGATCTGCTGCTGCTGCCGCCGATCTGGTACGGCCTGGCCCGCAGCCAGCGGTCGGCGATGCTGGCCGGAGCGGCCAACGGGCTGATGAAGGATGTCTGGTTCCAGTCCGGGGCCCTCGGTCTCAGCGGCTTCAGCCGCACCCTGATCGGCTTCTTCGTCGGCATGCTGGGCACGCGGTTCGACCTGAACAACAGCATGGCGCGCTTCCTGGTCGGCTTCGGAGCGGCGCTGGTCGACTCGGCGATCACCCTGTTGCTCCTGAAACTGCTGGATCTAGATTCGACCGTGGCCGGTATCGGCGTCACGCTGATCCGGGCGCTGGTCACGGGCGTGCTCGTGGCCTGGGGGTTTATGCTGTTCGAGCGCTTCCGGAACCGCAGATCGGCCCGCGGCCGGTACTGATCGGGGCGAGAAGATGGACTATCGCGAACGCTGGGAACTCCGACATTACCTGATCGCCCAGTTGCTGGAGCAGCGAATCCGGCTGTTCCACGCCGGGCTGATCCTGTTGCTGCTCGTCTTCCTGATCAACTTCTTCTACTTGCAGGGCGTCCGCGGCGACGATTACGACAGTCTCGCCGAGAACAACCGGCTCCGCCGGGTCGCGATGCCTCCGACCCGCGGCGAGATCATCGACCGCAACCAGGATGTGATCGCCTCGACCCGGCCCTCGCTGACACTGCTGCTGCAGCGCGAGGGCGTCAGCGACCTCGACCTCCGGGCTCAGCTCGGTCGGCTGGCGCCGATCCTCGGCGTCACGCCGGACGAACTCTACGAACGTCTGGACGAGATGGAAGACCGGCCGGAGTTCGAGCCGCTGGTCGTCGACGACGACCTCCACTTCGAGCAGCTGGCGCGGATCGAGGCCCGCCGGGAGATGTTCCCGTCGGTCCAGATCGAGCAGTCCGCCCGCCGGCACTACCCGGCCGGAGAGCTGTTTGCCCATGCTCTCGGTTTCGTCGGGCAGGTCGATACGCGGCAGCTGGCCAGCCAGGGCGACAGCGGCGATCTGGTCAGCGGCGACATCGTCGGACGATCCGGAGTCGAGCGCACCTACGACCGCCGGGTTCGTGGGTCGCGGGGCTGGAAGCTGGTCTCGGTCAACAACCTCGGCCGGCAGATGGGCGACGCCGGTATCGGCAGCCCACCTCGTCACGGGGGGCGCCTGCGACTGTCCCTCGATTCGAGGCTGCAGGCGACGCTGCGGGAAGGGCTGGGCGACGAGGTCGGAGCCGGCGTCTTCCTCGATCCCTGGACCGGTGAGGTGCTGGCCCTGGTCTCGACACCCAGTTTCGACCCCAACCTGTTCGCCGACGGGATCTCGGTCGCCGACTGGAAGGGGATCGAAGGCGACCCGTTACGGCCGATGCTCGACCGGGTGATCGCGAGTTTTCACGCTCCGGGATCGACGTTCAAGATCCTGATGGCGGTCGCCGGGCTCGAAGAGAAGGTCGTCAGCCCGACGGATCGGATCTTCTGCAACGGATCCGCGGAGCACTACGGCCGGCGGCGGCTCTGCTGGAAGCGGGGCGGTCACGGCTGGGTCAACATGAACAAGGCGCTCGCCGAGTCGTGCAACGTCTACTTCTACGACCTCGGCCGCAAGCTCGGCATCGACAACATCCAGAAGTACGGCGACATGTTCAACCTCGGCCGCCCGACCGGGATCGACGTTCCGGGAGAGGGCGCAGGCGTCCTGCCGTCCCAGGAGTGGAAGCGCGCGACGTTCCGCGAGCCCTGGTACCCCGGCGACACGATCTCGGTCGCGATTGGCCAGGGCTACCTCGCGGCGACGCCGCTGCAGATGGCGACCCTGGTTGCGGCGGTGGCGACCGACGGCGTGCTCGTGACGCCGCACCTACTGGCGGAGAACGCGGAGGAACCGCGCAAGCTCACGATCTCGACGTCGACCCTGCGGGAAGTCCAGTCCGCGCTGCGCAACGTCGTCGACGAGGGGACCGCCACCCGGGCGGCCCTGGGCAAGATCTCGGTCGCCGGCAAGACCGGGACGGCCCAGGTCTTCGCCCACTCGGCCGGGGTCGATTCCGACGACCTGCCCAAGAAGGAACGCGACCACGCCTGGTTCGTCGGCTACGCCCCCGCGGACAAGCCGCGGATCGCCTTCGCCGTCGTCGTCGAGCACGGCGGTCACGGCGGAGCCGCGTCGGCGCCGATCGCCCGGAACGTGCTCGAGGTGTTCTTCAACCAGGCCACCTCGGCCGATCGCGCCGAACGTGCCGACCGTGCCGAAGGCACCGCAGGCGGCGCGACGACCGACGATCCGTCCACGGAGGAAGACGTTGTCCGGACGCCGCCTGCTGGATAGCCTGGACCTGCCGACCTTCGGCGCCACCCTCGCGCTGGCCGGACTCGGCCTCGTCGCCATCGCCTCGTCCACCGCCGAACAGGCGTCGATCGCCGGTCTCTGGCGAACGCAGCTGGTCTGGCTGGCGATCGCGATGGCCGCGGCGTCGGTCGTGTTCTTCGTCGACTATCGCGTCTGGGGGCAGGCCGCGCTCGCGCTACACGGCATCGTGATCGTGCTGCTCGTACTCACGCTGTTCTTCGGCAAGGAGGTCGGGGGCAACCGTTCCTGGCTCGTGATCGGGCCTGCGCGGCTGCAGCCGTCGGAGCTGGCCAAGTGGACCACATGCCTGGTGCTGTCGGTCTACCTGGCGACCTGGGTCCGTGGTCGACTGCGCTTTCGGCAGATGATCATGCTCGGGATTCTCGTCGGCGTACCGGTGGGGTTGATCGCCCTCCAGCCGGACATGGGAACCGCGTTGATCTTCGCGCCGATCTTCCTGGCCTCGCTGTTGCTGGGCGGTGTGCGCTGGAAGGTGATCGGCGGGATCGCTCTGGCGACGGTGCTGCTGGCACCGTTGGCCTGGACCCAGCTCGAGGATTACCAGAAGTCGAGGATCCTGACGGTGTTCAAGGAAGGGCACGATCCCAGCGGGGTCGGCTACCAGGTTCGACAGTCCAAGATCGCCATCGGCTCCGGGGGGCTGACCGGGAAAGGACTGTTCCAGGGCACCCAGAGTCAGCTGAACTTCCTGCCGGCCCAGCACACCGACTTCATCGTCGCCGTCATCGCCGAGGAGCTCGGCTTCGTCGGGATGGCCGGGCTGCTCGGTCTCTTCTATTACCTGTGTTACCGGGGAGTCGTCGCCGCGCGTTCGTCCCAGGATCGGCTGGGGACCTACCTCTGCCTCCTTGTGATCGCCTGGATCACCGGCCAGATGGCGATCAACATCGGCATGGTCCTCGGGCGTTTACCCACGATCGGCGTGCCGATGCCGCTGCTCTCCTATGGCGGCTCGTCCCTCGTGTCGGTCGTCTGCGGAATCGCGCTGATCGCCAGCGTCCGGGCCCGCCGTTTCGTCAACTGACGACCCCCGGCCGCCCGACCTGATAGGATCAGGCGGCCATGGCGAACCACTCCTTCAACGGCAACGGAAACGGGAACGGCCAGGGGCACGGCCCCGGTTTCGGGATCGGCCTCGACGCGACCCTGGAAAAGATCCTGCCCCAGGTCTCGAAACCGACGCGTTACGTCGGCGGCGAGTGGAACGAGATCGTCAAGGACCATCGCGAGGTCGACCTGACCTTCGCCCTGGCCTTCCCCGACGTCTACGAGATCGGGATGTCGCATCTCGGTTTTCGGATCCTCGTCGCGCTGCTGAACAACCGCGAGGACACGGCCGCCGAGCGGGTGTTCTGCCCCTGGCCCGACATGGCCGACAAGCTGCGCGGTCACCATCGTCCGTTGACGTCGCTGGAAACGCGGACCCCTCTCGGCCGATTTCGACGTCGTCGGCTTCTCGCTGCAGTACGAGATGACCTTCACCAACGTGCTCGAGATGCTCGACCTGTCTCGGGTATCCCGTTGCGTTCGGCCTCCCGGGGCAGCGACGATCCGCTCGTCGTCGCCGGCGGCCCGGTGGTCTTCAACGTCGAGCCGATCGCCGACTTCCTCGACCTCGTCTTCATCGGGGACGGCGAGGAGATGATTCCCGAGTTCCTGGACAAGCTCAAGGAGCTCAAGCGTGCGAAGGCGCCGCGGCGGGCGATGATCCAGGAGCTGGCGAAGATCGAGGGGATCTACGCGCCCTCGCTCTACGAGACCGAGTACGACGAGGCGAGTGGGCTGCAGATCCCGGTCGCGACCGGCGACGCGCCGTTCCCGGTGATGCGGCGCATCCTCGACGACCTGGACAAGTTCCCGTTTCCCGATCGCATCATCGTGCCCCACGGAGAGATCGTCCACGATCGCGTCTCGGTCGAGGTGATGCGGGGCTGTCCGGTCGGTTGCCGCTTCTGTCAGGCCGGGTACGTCTATCGGCCGACCCGGGAACGGGACCCCAACCAGGTCCGCGACACCGTGATCCGTTCCGTTCGCGCCACCGGGTACGACCAGTTCTCGCTCTCCTCGCTCAACACAGGCGAGTACGGCGCGATTCATCCGGTGATGTTCGACCTGATGGATCGTTTCGAGCCCGAGAAGGTCTCGATCTCGTTGTCGTCGATGCACGCCTCGACGATCACGCCGGAGCTGTCCGCCCAGGTCCGCCGCGTGCGCAAGTCCGGCTTCACCATCGCGCCCGAGGCGGGTACGCAGCGGATGCGCAACGTGATCAACAAGAATCTGTCCGAGGAGCAGATCCTGACCGCATGCCGGCTGGCCTTCGAGGCCGGCTGGGAGAAGATCAAGCTCTACTTCATGATCGGGCTGCCGACCGAGACCGACGCCGACGTCGATGGGATGGTCGATCTGGCGCACAAGATCTACGACATCGGCAAGGGTGTGACCGGCAAGCGCAAGCGCGGCATGGTCACACTGTCCGCCTCGTCGTTCATTCCGAAGCCGGAGACTCCGTTCCAGTGGCTCGGCATGGACCGCAACGAGAACCTCTATCGCAAGCAGGACCGGATCGCCGGCCGTGTGCACCCCGGCGTGCGCTTCAAGCATCACACCTGCGAGACCAGTTACCTCGAGGGGGTCTTCAGCCGGGGCGATCGCAAGCTCGGCGACGTCGTCGAACACGCCTGGCGCAACGGTGCCCGCTTCGACGGCTGGGACGAGCACTTCAACCTCGAGGTCTGGCAGGCGGCCTTCCGCGACGAGTTCGACATCGACCCCGATCGCTACGCCTATCAGGACCTCGATCCCGACGGTCCGCTGCCCTGGCACGTCGTGCACTCGCGGATCAACCGCAAGTGGCTCGCGATCGAGCTGAAGCGTGCCCTGGCCGAGGGGACGCTTTCGGTCTGCGGTCCGAAGGACTGCCACGGTTGTGCGCCGTTTGCCCGGGACTGCGTCAAGGGCATCGTCTCCGAGACCACCGGCCGGCCGCTGGACAGCGCGCTGCCGTTGCTCTCGACGCCGGTCGCACCGGGCCCCGGCCTGGCGGCCTGCCCCGATCAGGCGCCGCCGCTGATGCCGCCGAAAGCGGACGAGGCCGCAGCGCCGCAACCCGACGATCGTCCGCGCTACCGCTACCGCGCCCGCTTCAGCAAGGTCGGCCGCCTGGCCTACCTCGGGCATCTGGATCTGATGCGTCTGCTGCTCCGGGCCCTGCGCCGGGCCGGCATCTCCCTGGTCTACTCCCAGGGGTTCAACCCCAAGCCCAAGGTCGGCTTCTCGCCGGCGCTGCCGGTCGGCGTCCAGTCCGAGGCCGAGTATCTCGACTTCGAAACCTGGGATCGACTGAACGCGACGGAGATGGTGACCCGGATCAACGAGGTCCTTCCCGACGGCGTTCGCTTCGACGCCATGCGGGAGATTCGCCGGGACGTGCCCGCCCTCGGCGAGTCGATCAGCGCCGCACGCTATCGCGCGGTGAGCGAGGGCGGCGACGATCTCTCGGTGCCTCTCGCGGCGTTCGCCCGGCGTGAGGGGGTGACGGTCGAGCGGGTCAAGAAGAACGGCAAGCGGCAGGTGTTCCAGCTGGCGCAGGAGATCCTCGATCTCGTGGCGGTCGAGCCGGCCCAGCTGCGGCTGACCCTCGCCGTACGCGGCAACCGGCCCTCGGTGCGTCCCGAAGAGGTGCTACGAGCGATCCTCCCCGAAGGGGCGGAGCGACCGCGGCTGGTGCGGGAGGAGCTCCTCGTGGAGAGCGACCAGCGCCTGGTCAATCCGATCCTCGCCGCCTCCGCCACCCATGTCGGTTGAGCTGTTCGTCTCCCGCCGCGGTCGACAGTACTGGACCGCGCTGCGAGAGGACGGTCGTGTCGTCGAGCTCCGGGTCGAGGAATCCGACGGGCCCGAGGTCGGCCGGGTGGTCAAGGCGCGCGTCACCAACGTCGTGACCGGAATCCAGTCGGCCTTCCTCGACCTGGGCACCGAGCGTGACGGCTTTCTCCACGGGGCGGACCTGTGGCTGCCGGGAGATAAACCGAAGACCTCCGAGATACCGATCCAGGATCGATTGAAGGAGGGCCGCGAGATCGTCGTGCAGATCGTCCGCGGCTCGATCGGCTCGAAGGGTGCCCGGGTGACCAGCTACCTCAACATCCCCGGGCGGTTGCTGGTGCTGCTGCCGCGGGTTCCGGTTCGCGGCGTCTCGCGAAAGATCAGCGATGTCGCCGAGCGTCAGCGCCTGCAGAAACTCGTCGACGAGTTGCCGGACCGGGAGGTCGGTTTCGTGGCCCGGACCGCGGCGGTCGAGGCGACCGATGCCGCGCTGGCCAAGGAGGCCGAGCGTCTCGTCGAGATGTGGCGCGAGATCGAGAGCAACGTGGACTCGTTGCCGGCTCCGGCGACGCTGCTGCAGGAACGCGACCTGCTGCACCGTCTGCTGATCGACGCGCCTCCGGATGGCTATGACCGGATCGTCGTCGACGAGATCGCCGATCGCGAGCATGTCGCGCGTGTGTTGCAACGCAGCGCCATCGTTCCCCCCGAGGGACTGGAGCTCCACACCGGGCCGGTGCCGCTGTTCGAGGCCGAAGGGCTGGACGCCGAACTCGAGAAGGCGGTACGCGGCAAGGTCTGGTTGAAGTCCGGTGGTTACCTGGTCATCGAACCGACCGAAGCGTTGATCAGCATCGACGTCAACACCGGCAAGTTCATTCACAAGCGCAAGCTCGAAGAGACGGTGCGGCGCACGAACCTCGAGGCGGTCGACGAGATCGCGCGGCAGCTGCGCCTGCGGGATCTCGGCGGCATCGTCGTGATCGACTTCGTCGACATGAACGAGGAGGAGAGCAAGCGGCAGGTGCTCGAGGCGATGACCCGGGAACTCGCCCGGGACCCGGCCCGGACTCACGTCGTCGGACTCAGCCCGCTCGGACTGTTGCAGCTGACCCGAAAACGCACGCGCCCCGGGCCGGGGCGACTGCTCACCCGGCCCTGTCCCGCGTGCGCCGGCCGCGGGCGGCTCCGCGGGGCGCGGATGGTGGCGGCCCAGGCTCTGGCCGAGCTGCGCAGCCGTCACGCCGGAGATCCCACCGATCCGCCCCGCATCCGTGCTGGTGGCGATGTCCTCGAGGCGCTGGCCGAACTCGACCCGGGGCTGGCCTACGAACCGGTGCCGGACGAGTCGGTCGGCCTGGATCGCTACCTGTTCGAGCGCTAGTCGGGATCCTCCGCAGCGAAGGTTCCAGGGCTATTATCGTGGTCATGTTGCTGGCGACGAGAGGCTCCTTCTATAATCCGGGACGGCGGCCGACCCGGCCGCGAGGGGTGAGGTTGCCGTGATGAAACGCTGGATTCCCGTACTGACGATCGCCGCGATCGCGTTGACCGCGTCCCTGCCCGTGGCGGCTCAGGCTGCCTCGGAGGCACGTGGCCAGGTGACCGATGTGGACGGCAACCCGGTCGTGGGTGCCCAGGTCATCTATCACGCCGAGAGCAACCCGTCCCTGGAGTACAAGGGCAAGACCAGCAAGAAGGGGCGTTACTTCGTTCCTGGATTGTTCACCGGCAAGCAAGGTGACATGTGGGTCATCCGTGTCGAGGCCGAGGGGCTCGTGCCGGTCGAGATGTACGTCGAGAGCCGCACCTCGAATCGGACCCTGATCGCCCCGGCCCGGACCGTCACCCTCAAGGTGAATCAGGCGATCCCGAACATCGTCATCCGCCCGCTGGGCGAGGCGACGGTCGATTTCAAGATGGCGACTCTCGAGGTCGCTCGCTCGCTGGACCCGTCGATCGCCGCTGCCGAGGCGGCGGCCGAGGCGGCGGCTGCCAAGGCCCAGGAGCAACAGCGCCAGGCCGATCCCTACGACGCCGCGCTGTCCGCGGCACAGGACGGCGACCTGGAGAGTTCCGTCGATCTGTTCCGCAAGGCGATCGACAAGAAGCCGGAAGATCCCATCCGTCGTCGAGCTCTGGCCCAGGTGCTCTACCGGATGGAGATGTATGACGACGCCGCCGAGGAAGCCGAGGCCGCAATCGAACTCGACCCCGGCGACATCAGCGGGTACATGGTGGCCTACGGGATCTACGTGCGAAAAGGTGATCTCGAGTCCGCGGGTCGCTCCCTCGCGGCCGCCAAGGAGATCGATCCCCAGAATCCCGACTTGCTGAAGCAGATCGCCTTCGTCGCCAGCGAGAACGGGACGGTGGAAGAGCAGCTGGCGGCCTATCAGGCGATCGTCGAGGTCAGCCCCGACGATACCGAGACCTGGCTCGCCCTCGGCGACCTCTATGCCCAGACCGGGCAGAACGCGAAGTCCGAGGCGGCGTATCAGAAGGTGATCGATCTCGACCCGGGCAATGCCGACCAGGTCTTCTACAACCTGGGCGCGTTGCTGGTCAACGGCGACGACCGGAGTCCTGCCGCGATCCAGAAGGCGATCGGCGCCTTCCGCAAGGCGGTCGAGATCAACCCGGAGTACGGCCAGGCCTACCGCGAACTGGCGTTCGCGTTGCTCAACGTCGGCGACCGGCCCGGTGCGAAGGAAGCGCTGGAACGGTATGTGAAGGTATCGCCGGACGCGCCGGACGCCTCGCAGATGCAGGCGCTGATCAACTCGCTGTAGTCGTCGCGGCCGGACGAGACCGCTCGTCGGACCAGCCCTCGTGATCGGCCAACGCCGATTCGACCCGACTGCAGACGAAGTGTGCCGCGAACAGGTGCGCCTCCTGGATTCGCGCGGTCTCCTCGGCCTCGATGACGACCGCCGTGTCGCAGTGTTCGAGCGCCTGGCCGCCGTCTCGACCGAGCAGAGCCACCGTCGTCAACTCTTGACGTCGTGCGGCCTGCAGACCGGCGACGATGTTTGCCGAACGGCCGCTGGTACTCAGGGCGAGGGCGATATCGCCGGGGCGACCGAGTCCTTCGATCTGCCGCGCGAACACCTGATCGAAGCTGGTGTCGTTGCCGATACTGCTGACGACCGCGCCGTCGACGCCGAGGGCGATCGCGCCGAACGCCCGTCGCGTCTGTCGATACCGGTTGACCAGCTCCGCGGCGATCTCCTGGGCCAGCGCAGCGCTGCCGCCGTTGCCGAAGACCAGCAACTTGCCGCCGCCGGCGAGGGCGTCGGCGATGCGGCGGGCGATCCGATCCAGGCTCTCGGCCTCGCCCTCGACGAGGAGATCCATCGCGCGATCGTGGGCGGCGCGGCAGCGGGCCAGCTCTTCCAGGAAGCTCATCGACATCAGGATACCCTCGGTGGCCGCAGCAAAAGATGTATTGTGCGGGAAGCGGCGGGGAACGGCCAGCGGGGGACGGATCGGTGGCGGACTGGTGCCAGGAACAGATCGACGGATTGACCGTCCTGCGCTGCGATGCCCTGGCCGGGATTCGCGGATTGCAGCACGCGTTCTCCACGCGGATCTCCGACGATCCCGGCGACGGTGACGCCGGATTCGACCTCGGGCCCGCCGCGTCGAATTCCCCGATGCTGCTCGATCGTCGTCGCCGGTTCGCCCGGGCTGCCGGCGTCGGCTTTCCGATCGCGGCGCCGCTGCAGGTTCACGGGGTCGAGATCCTCGAGGCCGCCTCGTTTGCCGGTACGGGCGCCGAGGCGCCGCCGGAGGGGGACGGAGTCGTCTCCCGGCCGGGCGATCTGCCCGCCGCGGTCCGGACCGCGGACTGTGTCCCGCTCCTGCTGGCCGATCGTCGGGGGGGAGCCGTCGCCGCGATTCACGCCGGCTGGCGCGGCACCGCAGCCGGGATCGCCCGGGAGGCTGTCCGGCGCATGCAGCGGGCCGGCTGCGCCCCGGATCGGTTGATCGCCCTGCTCGGACCGGCGATCGGACCCTGCTGCTACGAGGTCAGCCCGGAGGTGGCCCGTCAGGTCGCGACGGCCACGGGCGCCGACCTCTCCCGGGTCACGGCCCCGAAAAAACCCCGGAATCTGGACCTGCACGCGGCGAACCGCCTTCAACTCGAAGCTGCCGGGCTACCGCTGGAAGCGATTCACGAGGCGCCGGGCTGTACCCGCTGCACCCTCGGCCCGCTTTTTCACTCCTACCGCAGGGATGGGGAGCGGGCAGGCAGGATGCTCGCCTGCATCGGGTTGTCCGCACCCTCCGGCGGCGTTTCTTGACGCTTTTCCCCGCGTACGCAAAAATGCAGCCTTTGGCCTCGCCCATTCAGGAACTGACATGAACCTAGCCCACGTGGCGTTCCCTGTCGCTGCCGCCGCACCCGCGCCGCAGTCGATCTTCCCCAGCCTGCTGATGATGGCGGTCATCTTCGGCATTTTCTACCTGTTGATCTTCGCGCCGATGCGTAAGAAGCAGAAGGCACATGCGGAAATGGTGCAGGGGTTGCAGAACGGCGACCGCATCATCACCAACGGCGGCATCCTCGGGACCGTGGTCGGAGTGACCGATCACATCGTCCAGGTCCGGATCGCGGAAGGTGTACGAATCGATATCTCCCGGAACGCGGTGGCCGCGCTCCAGGACGACCCGAAGGAATAGGACGCGATGTCGAAACCACTGATGTACAAGCTGCTGCTGATCGCGGTCGTGATCGTTCTCGCGGTCGTCGCGGCCTATCCGCCGGAGGATAGGATCAACCTCGGTCTCGATCTTCGCGGCGGCGCGCATATCCTGATCCAGGTCGAGGCGGAGAGCACCGTCCGCTACGAGATGGACTCGGCCCAGAGCTTGATCGGCAACAACATGACCAGCCGGGGGTTGGCCTACGACGCGGTCGTCGTCGTCCCGCCCACGACCCTCGAGATTCGCGGTACCGATCCGGCGCAGGACGCGGAGGTCCGCGATGTGCTCAACAACTGGCTCGGCTGGGGCGACGTTCGCTCGCGAGGGGCCGGAGTCTGGCAGACGACGATGCCGCCGGAACGCCGCAGCCAGCTCGAGGTCGAGGCGGTCGATACGACTCTCGACACGATCCGTCGACGCATCGACGGCCTCGGAGTCAGTGAGCCCCTGGTGCAGAAGCAGGGCATCGCCGGCGACCGCATCCTGGTCCAGCTTCCGGGAGTCGAGGATCCGCAGCGCGCCAAGGACCTGCTGATCGCCACCGAGACGCTGGAATGGAAAGAGGTCAAGTATCCGCCGACGGCGGGCGACAATCCCTGTACCTCCAACTGGGGGCCGTCCCCCTCCGAAGAGGATCTGGCGGCCCAGTTCGGCGGCGCGATTCCGGAGGATGCGCAGGTCTACCCGCAGATCCTCGCCGACGGCACGCCGATCTACTGGCCGCTGATGAAGGTCTCGGTAGTCCGCGGCATCGACCTGGTGAACGCACGGGTCAGCCTCGACGAGTGGAACACGCCGCAGATCAACTTCGAGCTAAGTCAGGACGCGGGCAAACGCTTCGAGGAGGCGACCTCCCGCAACGTCGGCTGCGTGATGGCGATCGTTCTCGGCACCGTCGAGAACAAGTACGTCTTCTCGGCGCCGTCGATCCAGAGCGCGATCCGGGACACCGGCCGGATCATGGGTCAGTTCGGCAACGAGGAAGCCCAGGACTTCGCGCTCAAGCTGCGCTCCGGGGCGATCCCGACCGATCTGACCTTCATCGAAGAGCGAACCGTCGGGCCGTCCCTCGGCCGCGACTCGATCAAGTCCGGGATGACCGCGGGCGTCGCGGGCTTCCTCGGGATCATGCTGTTCATGCTGATCTACTACCGGATGGCCGGGGTCAACGCGGCGGTGGCGCTGCTGCTCAACGTACTGTTTGTCTTCGGCGCCCTCGGCGCCTTGCCCTTCCTGTTCTCCGGGGTTCGCGCGACGCTGACGCTGCCGGGGATCGCCGGCCTCGTGCTGACGGTCGGCATGGCGGTCGACGCCAACGTGCTGATCTTCGAGCGCATTCGCGAGGAGCTGCGGGTCGGCAAGACCGTCCGCGCCGCGGTCGAGCAGGGGTTCGGCCGGGCGTTCATGACGATTCTCGATTGCAACGTGACCACACTGGTCGCGGCGTTCTTCCTCTTCTCGTACGGCACCGGGCCGGTCAAGGGATTCGCGGTAACCCTGACCATCGGGCTTCTGGCCTCGATGTTCACCTCCGTCTTCGTCTCACGGCAGCTGTTCGAGGTGGTCCTCTCCTCGCGCAAGGCCGAGACGCTCAGCATCTAGCTCCGGAGATTCCAAGTGTTCCAGATCCTCAAGCAGACGAAAATCGACTTCATGAAGATGAGCCGGCCCGTGCTGGTCTTGTCTGCGGCGGTCGTGCTGGTCTCCCTCGGGTTGCTGTTCTCCATGGGGCTGAACTACGGCATCGAGTTCACCGGTGGAACCGAGCTGCAGATCAAGTACCGCGACACGCCGGATATCACCGCGATCCGCTCGGCTCTCGGCGGCGCCGACGTCGGCACCGTCTCGGTCAGCCGCATTGGTGAAGAACACAAGAACGAGGTCTGGATCCGGGTCGCCTCGGCACCGGGCGACGCCGAAGCCGATGATGAGAACGACCCGGTCTCGGCGATGATCCGTGCCCTCCGGGGCGGCGATGTCGCGGAGTACGACCTGAACGCCATCGACCAGGCACATCTCTCCAACCTGCTCGCGAGTACCGGCGGCACGACCCGGGAGGAGGCGACGATCGTCGCCACGAACATCCTGGAGCGCCGGCGGGAGCAGGCGATCTTCCACTCGGTCGCGGAGCTCTCCGACGTCGGGGGGATGACGCCGACCATGCTGGCGACGCTGACCGCCAGCGCCAGCGTCGGGCCTTTTTCGGTGCGTAGCCAGTCGTACATCGGACCGGCGATCGGCCACGAACTCAAGCAGAAGGCCGGTCTGGCGGTCCTGGGCTCGCTGGTCGGCATGCTGGTCTACATCTGGATCCGCTTCCAGCTGAAATGGGGCCTCGCGGCGGTGATCGCCCTGGCCCACGACACCGTGATCACCCTCGGCCTGTTCTCGCTGTTCGGCAAGGAGATGAGTCTCCCGGTGGTTGCCGCGTTCCTGACGCTGGTCGGCTACTCGGTCAACGACACCGTGGTGGTCTTCGATCGGATTCGCGAGAACATCAGCAAGATGCCGACGAAGAACCTGAACGAGGTGATCAACCTGGCGATCAACCAGACCCTCAGCCGGACGGTGATCACCTCCGGGCTGACCCTGGCGGTCGTCGTGGCGCTGCTGGTCTTCGGCGGCGCGGCGCTCAACCCCTTCGCCTTCGTGCTGACCTGCGGCGTGCTCGTCGGAACCTACTCGTCGATCTTCGTCGCGGCACCGATCCTGGTCCTCGGCCGGAAGCTGATCGGCAAGAGCGATCTCGCCGACCCCGGGTCCGGGGCCAAGCCGCCGATCCGCCGGACGAAAAAGGTCCGGGCAACCACGGCCGGCTGAGCCGCGTAGCCTTGCGACCCGGCGTATAATCCGGGGATGGTTCGACGTTTCGAAGACATCCTCGGTCGTGTCGAGGAGTTCAACCCCGGCGCCGATTTCGATCTGTTGCGCAAGGCCTACGTGTTCTCCGCGCGGGAGCACCGGACACAGATCCGCAAGTCCGGCGAACCGTACCTCGTCCATCCCCTCGAGGTCGCCTACATCCTGGCCGATCTCAAGCTCGACACCGCGAGCATCGTCGCCGGTCTGCTCCATGACGTCGTCGAGGACACGCTGACGACGATCGAGAACGTCAACGAGTACTTCGGCGAGGACGTCGCCCACATCGTCGAGGGCGTGACGAAGATCTCCAAGCTGAAGTTCGCCAGCCGGGAGCAGGCCGAGGCCGAGAACCTGCGCAAGATGATGCTGGCGATGGTCGACGACATCCGCGTCATCCTGGTCAAGCTGGCCGACCGGCTGCACAACATGCGCACCCTCGAGCACCTGCCGACCGAGAAGCGCGAGCGCATCGCCCGGGAGACCCGCGACCTGTACGCGCCGCTGGCGAACCGGCTCGGGATCGGCAAGATCAAGACCGAGCTGGACGAACTGGTGTTCCGGCACCTGGCCCCGGAGCCTTACGGGCAGGTCGTCACCGAGCTCGAGTCCCGGCGCAAGGTCAGCGACCGGTTCATCCACGAGATGCAGGAGAAGCTGACCAAGGCGATCGCCGACGCCGGCATCGAGGCGGAGATCGGCGGCCGCACCAAGTCGATCGACTCGATCTACCGCAAGATGCGGGCGCAGCGGATCGGGATCGACGAGGTCTACGATTACATCGCGCTCCGGGTACACACCGATTCGGTCAAGGACTGCTACGGCGCGCTGGGGATCGTCCACTCGATCTGGCAGCCGGTGCCGGGGCGGTTCAAGGACTACATCGCGATGCCCAAGCCGAACATGTACCAGTCGCTGCACACCTCGGTGATGACCGACAAGGGGCAACCGTTCGAGGTCCAGATCCGGACCCACGAGATGCACGACACGGCCGAGGAGGGGATTGCCGCCCACTGGCAGTACAAGGAGGGCGGCGACCAGTCCGGGGCCGAGGCCGAGCGGATCGCCTGGCTGCGCCAGATCCTCGAATGGCAGCAGGAGCTGAAGGACCCCCGCGAGTTCCTCGAGATGGTCAAGATCGACCTCTACCCCGAGGACGTCTACGCCTTCAGCCCCCAGGGCAAGGTGCTCTCGTTCCCCAACGGGGCGACGCCGATCGACTTCGCCTACGCGATCCATACCGAGGTCGGCCATCACTGTGTCGGGGCCAAGGTCAACGGTCGCATCGTCCCCCTGCGTTACCGGCTGGAGAACGGCGACATCGTCGAGATCCTGACCCACACCAACCGGCATCCGAGTCGCGACTGGCTGGCGGTGGCCCGGACCTCACGGGCCCGCAGCAAGATCCGCTCGTGGTTGCGATCCGAGGAGCGCACCCGGGCGATGGCGCTGGGTAAGGAGCTGCTCGAGAAGGAGTGCCGCAAGTACAAGGTGAACCTGCGCGACCTGGTCGAAGGCGAGCACCTGGCCGAGACGTTGAAGCGCACCGGAATCGGGAGCCTGGACGACCTGTACGCTGCGATCTGCTACGGCAAGGTCACCCCGCAGTTCGCCATCAGCAGCCTCACCGGCAGCGCGGAGCTGAAGGAGAAACCCGACGGCATCGTCACCCGCGCCGTGAAGCGGGCGCTCGGCCGCGCGGACCGGGGCATCACCGTCCGCGGACTCGACGACATCATGATCGCCCTGGCCAAGTGCTGTAATCCGGTCCGGGGTGAGGAGATCGTCGGTTACATCAGCCGGGGCAAGGGCGTCTCGGTGCACTCGATCCATTGCACCAACGTCCAGAACCTGATGTTCGATTCCGAACGGAAGATCGACGTCGAGTGGGGACCGGGGCAGGACGGCCAGGTACTGTTCACCGTGACCTTGCTACTGGATGTGGAGAACCAGCAGGGATTGCTGGCCAAGATCGTCTCGACGATCGCCGAAGAGAAGACGAACATCAAGAACGTCGACGCGCGGACCGACGAGACCCGGGACGCTCAGATCTCCGTCGTGCTGGAGGTCGCCGACCGGAAACAGATGGAGCGGGTGATCAACCGGATCGGCCGGATCAGGGGAGTTCGAGAGGTCGAGCGCGTGATGCGCTGACCGGACTCAGCTGACGGCTTTGCGGACGGCGTTGTTCCGGAGGCAGCGGGTGCAGACGCGCATCCGCTTGGCTCCGCCGCCGTCGACCTGCACGCGGACGCGCTGCAGGTTCGGCAACCAGCTCCGGTTCGTCACGTTGTGAGCGTGGGACACATTGTGTCCGAAGACCGGTTTTTTCCCGCAAACTTCACAAACTCGGGCCATGGCTCTCGACTCCGGCGGGACGCTTCCCTGGCTTTCGGGCGCCCGCGAAACCCGCAATGTAGCACGTTCGGGAAAACTCGTCCGTCCCCCGGGTTGCCATCCGGGAATCGGTTCCTATATTTGCCTCGACCGGACCCGAATACCCGGACTTGCCCGACGACCCGACCCCGGAGCCCCCGGGACACGGGTCTGGATCGGGGGATGGCGGCCTCGGATTCCTGGCGGGGATAGCCCGGTGGGGCCGGCGATGAGCGGTGGTTGTTTTATGCTTGACTCTTTAGAAATCAAAGACTTAGCTTGGATCCGGTACGGTCTGGCAGGTTCTTCCGCTCGTTGGGCAGCGTGAGGTAGGTATGTTCAGGCGCAGCCGAAATCTCATCGGTCTCGATCTGGGTGATTCCTCGGTCAAGGTCGTAGAACTCAAGGAAATCGGGAAGGGTAAGGGCTACCAGCTGGTCAAGCTGGGTTGGGACCCCCTCTCCAGCGAGGCGATCGTCGACGGGGCGATCATGGACTCGCAGCTGGTCACCGAGACCATCCAGCGCCTGTTCCAGCGCTGCAAGATCAAGACTTCCGCGCCCCTGGCGATCGCCCTCTCCGGCCACTCGGTCATCGTCAAGCGGATCAGCCTGCCGACGATGAGCCCGGCCGAGCTGGACGAGTCGATCCACTGGGAAGCCGAACAGTACATCCCCTTCGACATCGAAGACGTGAATCTGGACTACGAGATTCTCGAGGGCTCGAGCCTCTCCGGCGAGGGCAACATGGACGTCCTGCTCGCCGCGGCCAAGAAGGACAAGATCAACGACTACGTCAGCGTGATCGAACAGGCCGGCCTGAACTGCGCCACCGTCGACATCGCTGCCTTCGCCATGCAGAACGCCTTCGAGGTCAACTACGACTTCGAGCCGGACCAGGTGATCGCCCTGGTCGACATCGGCTCGGCGGTCTCGTCGATCTCGGTCCTGCACGGCGGCACCTCGGTCTACTGGCGCGACATCAACATCGGCGGCAACCAGTACACCGACGCGATCCAGAAAGAGCTGAACCTGTCCACGGAACAGGGTGAACAGCTCAAGCGCGGCGAGGAGATCGACGGCATCCCCTACGAGCGGGTGCAGCCGATCCTGTCCAGCGTGACCGAGGACATCGGTACCGAGATCCAGAAGACCCTCGACTTCTTCAAGCAGATCTCCGCGACGGACCAGTAAGTCGATCGACTCTACCTGACCGGCGGTACCTCGCAGGTCGTCTACCTGAAAGACGCCCTGGCCGAGCGGCTCAATACCCAGGTCGAGATGCTCAACCCGTTCCGCCGCGTGCCGCCCACGGGCCGCGACGTCAACGCCGACCTGATCAACGAGATGATGCCGACCGCCTCGGTGGCGGTCGGCCTCGCGCTGCGCAAGCTGGGGGACTGAGATGATCAAGATCAACCTGATGGCCGAAAAGAAGAAGACTCCAAGACCAAGGCGCCTCGTGGCGGTCGCCCAGCGGAGAAGGCGGAAGCCCGCTCGGCAGACCGTCGCTGCTCGTCGGCGATCCTGCTCGTCGGCGTGATCGATCGCCGGCTTCTGGTGGTGGTCGCTGAGCAGCGACCTCGCCGACTGGCAGCAGAAGCACGCCGAAGCCGACCCCGAGCTCGAGCGTCTGGAAAGAGATCCGCAAGAAGGGCGAGGAGTACAAGAACCAGAAGGAGCTGCTGGCCCAGAAGATCGACCTGATCACCGCGTTGAAGAAGCGTCAAAGCGTCCCGGTGCACATCCTCGACCAGCTGTCGCGCAACCTGCCCGACTTCCTCTGGCTCGAGAAGATGAACGCGAACAACAACCAGATCACGATCACCGGCAAGGCCACGACCTACAACGCCGTCACGAACTTCTACAACAATCTCTCTCGCTCGGGATTCTTCCAGGACGTCACACTGGGCCGGACCTTCGAGGTGCATCCGAAGGTGTTTCGTTCAGCTCTGACTGCCGTTCTCCGCCGCCGTGAGGGCGATGAGCGGACGCGGCCGATCTGACGCCGGACCGTCGGCGACTCAGGGGAGGGCTTCGTATGTTGGATAGAGTTCCATTCTACGGACAGGTCCTGGGATCTTCGCGGTCTCGCCCTCGGCATCGTCGGCATGGCCTATTTCGTCTGGCCCGGTCTGAGCGAGATGAAGGCCGACATCCAGCAGTACGAAGAAGATTTCGCCGAGAAGGAACGCAAGATCCTCGAGGGCCAGGCGATCGAGGCGCGGCTGCCCGAGTTCGAGGCGGAGATCGCCAGCCTCGAACGCAAGCTCGGCGACGTCCAGCAGATCCTGCCGACCAACCAGGAGACCGGCGACCTGCTGCGCCTGGATCAAGAACCTCGGCGACCAGTCGAATCTGGATCTCAAGTCGTTCTCGCCCGGCGGGCCTCAAGCCGGTCGAGTTCTACAAGGAATTTCCGATCCAGATGAAGGTGATCGGTCGTTATCACGACCTCGGGCTGTTCCTGGATCGTGTCAGCAAGTACTCGCGCATCATCAACGTTGACGGACTGAAGATCGACTCAGTGCGCGGCGAAGGTGAAAAGACGATTCGCGCCTCGTTCACGGCGACCACGTTCTTGTACGACGAGGAAGGCGAGTCTGATGGAGATAGCGGATGATGAACCGCCGGCAAATCGGCTGGTTCGTGGCGATGCTCGTGCTGGTCTTCGCGGTCAGCGTGTCGGCCCCGGCGTTCCCTCAGGAACCCGCGGCGGATACGATGGCCCAGGACTCGGCGAACGCCGCAGAGCAGCCCAGCGACCCGGAAACGACCGTGGAGACGATCCTGCGTCAGCAGGAAGAGGTGCTCCGAGGTCGGCAGTTCTCCTACGAGCCCGAGGGTCGGCGCGATCCGTTCCTCTCGCTGATGACCCCGACGGTCACCGTCGATGCGCGTCCCCCCGGTGTGTCCGGAATGCTCGTCGCCGAGCTGGACCTGTCCGGCGTCGTCGCCGATGTCGGCGACGGCGACGTGGCGATGTTCATCGGCTCCGACAACAAGGGCTATTTCCTACGTATTGGAGACGCCGTCTATGACGGACGCGTTATCGCGGTCGATCCGCGACAGGGCTCCGTGACTTTCCGTCAGCAGGTCGACGATCCGCGGCTGATCAAACCCTATCGCGATGTGGTGAAGCGACTGGTGCCGCTGGAGGATACCCCCCGATGAGTAAGCGATGCATGTGGATCCTGGCGTTGGGTGCCCTTGGCGCCCTGGCCTGGACAGTACCTCAGGCGCAGACGGCAGATGCCGATCCTGCGATGACGGCGGCCCGGCAAGGCCCGTCGCATAGCCTGCTCGAGGTCGGGGTTGCCGACGGGTACGACGGTAGGCCGGTCATCACGCTGGTGGCGGATGCGCCGGTGGATTACCAGAGTTTCGTGCTCGACGGTCCTGACCGTCTGGTTCTCGACCTCCACGGGGTCGTCAACCGGGTCGAGCCGTACCGCATCGACGTCGCCACGGGTGGTGTCTCTCGCGTTCGTGCGGCCCAGCACACCGTCGAGCCGGTCGCGGTGACCCGCGTCGTCTTCGACCTCGAGGGTCCGCTCTCGTACCGGATCGAGCAGATGGCCGGAGCGATCCGCGTCGCGTTCGGTGAGGGCGAAGGCTTCGCCCGCCAGCCGGTGGGTCTCCCCGAGACGATGACCGCAACCCACATTGCGGACAATGATCCATACGCCGTCGATCAGGCCGCCTCCGAGCAGGCTGCCATCGAGCAGGCTGCCATCGAGCAGGCTGCCATCGAGCAGGCTGCCATCGAGCAGGCTGCCATCGAGCAGGCTGCCATCGAGCAGGCTGCCATCGACCGGGCCGCCATCGACCAGGCGATCGCCGAACAGGCCGCAGCGGACGAGGCTGCCGCCGAGCAGGCTGCCGCGGAACAGGCCGCTGCCGAGCGGCACGCGGCCGAGGCCGCCGCCGAGGGCCCCGCGGACTCCGAGAAGGTCTGGAGCGACGCCCTCGAGAACGCCGGCATCCAGCGAGTAGAAACGACACAGGAGCCGACCGAGGCGCCGAGCCGTGCGATCGAATCGGACATGATCGACCGTCTGCTCAAGACCCCTTCGTTGCCGAGTCCCGCCCCCGAGATGGCCGATGAGCTCCCGTCATCGTTCGAGAGCCGCACGATCGTCACCGATGAGGTGATCTACAATGGCCGGCGGATCTCCCTCAACCTGGTCGACGCCGACATCAAGCAGGTCTTCCGGCTGTTCCACGAGATCTCCGGCCTCAACTTCGTGCTGGACCCGGGCGTGTCCGGCCGCGTCACGATCGTCCTCGATCAGGTGCCGTGGGATCAGGCGCTCGACATCATCCTGAAGAACAACGGGCTCGACAAGGTGCTCGAGAACAACGTTCTGCGGATCGCCTCGACCCAGAAGCTGGCCCAGGAGGCGGCGGCTCGCCGTCAGCTCCGTGACGCCCAGGAACTCGAGGTCGAACCGGTCACGCTGACCCGCACGCTGTCGTATGCCAAGGCCACCGAGGTCGAGCGAGTCATCCGCAACGGCGGCATCCTCTCGCCGCGGGGCAGCGTCATCGTCGACGAGCGCACCAACACGCTGATCATCAGCGACGTACCGAAGAAGGTCGATCCGATCGACTCGCTGATCTCCACCCTCGATGCGGAGACGCCGCAGGTGATGATCGAGGCGCGGATCGTCGAGACCTCCCGCTCGTTCGTTCGCGACCTGGGCGTGGTCTGGGGTTTCGCGGCGATCGCCGACGCCTCCCGCGGAACCACGACCGGCAACGGCCTGTTCCACAACGCCGCGCTGCGCTACGGCCTGAACCTGCCCGGCGATGGTGGCGCGAGTACGCTGGCCTTCAGCCTGAGCAACATCGTCGACTCCTTCACGCTGGACATCGCGTTGAACACCCTCGAAAGCGAGGGTGAGGCGCGCATCCTTTCCTCCCCGAAGATCGCCACGCAGAACAACGAGCGTGCCGAAATCGAACAGGGCGTGCGCATCCCGGTGGTCAATACGACGGCGACCGAGATCAACGTCGAGTTCGTCTCCGCCTCCCTGCGGCTGCTGGTGACGCCGCAGATCACGGCCGAGGGAACGATCATCCTCGACGTCGAGGTCGAGAACAACTCGCCCGACTTCGTCAACACGTCGGGTGACGTCCCCTCGATCCGGACGCAGCGTGCGCAGACGAAGGTGCTGATCAACGATGGCGGTACGACCGTGATCGGTGGCATCTTCGTCGTCAACGAAGGTCAAAGCGAGGTGGGTGTGCCCTGGTTCCGAAAGATTCCGGTCTTCGGCTGGTTGTTCAAGACGCAGAACATCACAACCGAGAACCGCGAGTTGCTGATCTTCGTTACTCCGAAGATCGTGAAGCTCTCCTAGGAGGATGCGTCAAATGTTGCGGTCCAAATCATTCAAAATCCTTCCGCTGGTCCTGCTGCTTCTCGCCGGCACGGCCTGCACCAACGACGCACTCGACGACGGCGGCAGTGCCGATGTGGTCCTCGAGGTCGAGTCTCTCGAGAACCCCGCGGTGACGGCCTCGCTCGACGCGACGACCGGGTTCTGTACCTTCACGGTCAACACCTGGAAGTTCGGCGCGCGCGCCTTGCCGAAGAACCCCCTCGCCACGGGGTCGAACTTCAACGACATCAGCCTCATCTCGGTCACGATCGACTACGCGTGGATCGGCGGCGCCGTGACGCCGACCAGGCTGGTCGGACTGGGCGGTGTGGTCGTTCCGGTAGGGGAGACGGCCCAGGTCGAGTTCTCGCCGATCGCCTTCGACGACCTGTCGCTGGCGCTCTCGTCGAGCACGGCCAACCTGACGATGACGTTCGACGCGATCACGATCGAGGGCACGCGGATCACCCAGGTGGTCCTGCGCCAGCTGCACGTCGAAGCCTGCGCCTGATTCGAAGCCGGCAGTTTCGTCTTCCATCCGGACAGCCGCGAGGGATTGCATCCCCCGCGGCTGCTCCTGTATATGGGGGGGTGATGATTGCCACCGTGACCCACGCGAGGCTCCGGGCCGAGCAGGGGGACCTCCCCGGCGCCCGGCGCATCCTGCGCGAAGTCCTCCGGTACTCTCCCGCGGACGCCGATGCTCTGCACCTGCTGGAGCAATGCCTCGGTCGCCCGGCCCGGCCGCGGTCGGAACCCGATGAGGAGGTCCCGATTCCTCCGCAATCGAGCACCGTCGACGCGCTGCGGGACGAGTTCAGGGTCGCCCTGGACCCCTCCCTGGCGCTCCGGCGACGCAAGGCGGACCGGCTCCGGGCCTGGTTGGACAGGATCCAGGCTGCCCGGGAGTGACCGCAACCTGCGGGCTGCGCCGCTTGTTCCGCGACGGGTCGCGGTGCTAGTGTGGACGCCCGAGGGCCAGAATCCGTGGATACCAAGCAAATTCAGGACCTGATCGAGATCGTCTCCCGCAGCGACCTGGAGTCGCTGGAGTTCGAGGGGACCGACTTCAAGCTGCGCCTGGTCAAGGCGGCGGCCCCGGTGGCTCCGGCTCCCGCGCCGGCGCTGCCGGCTCCCGTCTCGGTCGAGGCCGAGGGTGTCGTGCAGCACGTCCCCGCCGCGGCGGCTCCCGTCCCGGCGGCCGCACCGGCTGCGGCAGCCCCGGCGGCAGACCCGGGGCTGGTCGACTTCACCTCGCCGATCGTGGGTACGTTCTATTCCGCGCCGACTCCCGGGACCCCGGCGTTCGTCGAGGTCGGCGAGCGGGTCAGCAAGGGCAAGGTGCTGTGCATCATCGAGGCGATGAAGGTGATGAACGAGATCGAATCCGAGTTCGACGCAGAGGTCGCGGAGGTCGTCGCCGCCGACGGCCAGCCGGTCGGATTCGGTGAAGTTCTGTTCCGGCTCAAGCGTCTCGGCGGCGCCTGAGTCGACCGGGCGGTCAATCCCATGTTCCGCAAGATCCTGATTGCCAATCGCGGCGAGATCGCCCTCCGGATCGTCTGGGCTTGCCGGGAGCTCGGGATCAAGACGGTCGCCGTCTATTCGACCGCCGATGCCGACTCGCTGCATGTGCGCTTCGCCGATGAGGAGGTCTGCATCGGCGGGCCGCGCAACCAGGACTCGTACCTCAACATCAGCGCCGTGATCTCGGCGGCCGAGATCACCGATGCCGAGGCGATTCACCCGGGCTACGGTTTCCTTGCCGAGTCCCAGAACTTCGCCGAGGTCTGCCGCGAGTGTGGGTTGACCTTCATCGGACCCTCACCCGAAGTGATTCGCAAGATGGGTGACAAGGCCGAAGCCCGCAAGACGATGATCGATGCCGGTGTCCCGACGGTGCCCGGCAGCGAAGGTGTCGTCGCAGACCTCGACGCAGCCCAGGAGATCGCCGCCAGCATCGGCTATCCGGTGCTGGTCAAGGCCTCGGCCGGCGGCGGCGGTCGCGGAATGCGAATCGTCCACGCCGAGAAGGATCTCGAGTCCCAGTGGGAAGCGGCGAAGACCGAGGCGGGGGCGGCGTTCGGCAATGACGACGTCTACATCGAGAAGTTCGTTGTCGAGCCCCGTCACATCGAGTTCCAGATCATCGGCGATACCCACGGCAATCTGGTGCATCTGTTCGAGCGCGAATGCTCCATCCAGCGACGCCATCAGAAGCTGCTCGAGGAGAGCCCGTCGACGGCTCTCGACGAAACGTTGCGGGCCCGGATGGCCAAGGCGGCACTGGATGCGGCGCGCTCTGCGAACTACGTCAACGCCGGGACGATCGAGTTCCTGCTGGACGCCCGGGGCGATTTCTACTTCATCGAGATGAACACGCGGATTCAGGTCGAGCACCCGGTCACCGAGATGGTCACCGGCATCGACCTGATCAAGGAGCAGATCCGGGTCGCTGCCGGTGAACCGCTCTCGTTTACCCAGGACGACATCAAGATCAAGGGCCACGCGATCGAATGTCGGATCAACGCAGAGCACCCCGAGACCTTCGTCCCGAGTCCGGGCAAGATCACGACCTTCCATCCGCCCGGGGGCCCCGGGATTCGCCTCGACACGGCGGCTCACGCCGAGGCGGTCATCCCGCCGTACTACGATTCGATGATCGCCAAGGTGATCGCCTTCGGCAACACCCGCGGCGAGGCGATCCTGCGGATGCGCCGGGCCCTGGACTCGTTCGTGATCCAGGGGATCAACACCAACATCAAGCTGCAGCAGAAGATCGTCACCGACGAGGATTTCGTTCGCGGGAGGCTTTCTACGGCCTTCATGGAGCGGTTCCTCTAGCGGGTGTTTCCTGGGTCGCCGGACGGGGCTCCGGGCTGGCCGGGCGGGCCCACTGTCCGCGGCGACCTGGCCTGCGGCTCGATCGCTTCGCCCTTGTCCTTGCTCTACCCCACTACGTGCCGGGGCGCGTTCGTCCGCCGAGATATCACGGTGCCGCCTCGGCGCCGAGATTGCGGGCTCGGATCGAGCCAGGCTGTCTACGGCCTTGATGGAGCGGTTCCTCTGAGGGTGTAGCTGGGTCGCCGGACGGGGCTCCGGGCTGGCCGGGCGGGCCCGCTGTCCGCGGCGACCTGGCCTATGGCTCGATCGCTTCGCCCTTGTCCTTGCTCTGACCGACTACGTGCCGGGGCGCGTTCGTCCGCCGAGATATCACGGTGCCGCCTCGGCGCCGAGATTGCGGGCTCGGATCGAGCCAGGCCAGGTACCGCCGCGGACAGAGGGCCCGCCCGACCAGCCCGGAGCCCCGGTTGCGCCACCAGTTCCACCGTCAAGATGGAACCCATCCAGGAAACCCGTCTACGCACCAGGGCGCAACACGACAGCTCCGCCCGCACCGCACGATCGAGCCGGTTGGGATAGGTTGGATGTCGTGCCGGTGGCCCCTTGTGGCGCTTGTGGCGCGACCCCGGGGGGCTGGGAAGGTTGGGCGACCTTGGGGGCCTGGAGTAGCTGTGTGGTGATCCGTATTTCAGAGGATCGGAGTCCGGGTTCGGGGGAGGGGTCCAGGGTGATAAGGGAGTGGCGGGGCCCCGGCTGATCCGATCCGGTGTTCCCCCCAGGGGCGCAACCAGGTTGGGTGGGGCGGGGGTCCTTCCCACATGCGCAGGACGATTGAAGCGGGCGAGGCGGCCAGGGGGAGCGCCGGATCGGATCCAGCCGGGTCGCCACGGACGCCCACCCTGGACCCCTCCCCCGGACCCGGACTCCGCACATCTCAAAGGATAAAGCTGGACTTTCCACCCACGAGACCCCACGTTTTCCACCAGTGGGAGACAAAATCTGTCACAAGGTCCGGTTCCTTGACAATAATTTTCACGGAACCTACATTCGCCAGGATTTTCAAGAGGATCGCATAGTTCCTTGCGAAATTCTGGATATATGCGCCGGCTCCGGGGCCGGGTTGCAGAAGCCGAATTCATGGGTGGCCTAGTACCTTACGGAGAAGTTTGGAGAACAGGTGCCAATGAAACAACTTCAATTGAGTTTAGTGCAGATGCCAAAATAGAAGGCAAGTCAATCGCTAAGGGTAAGTACGCTTTGTTTACTATCCCTGGAGAAAATGAATGGACCATCGTTATTAACAAAACCATTAAATGGGGATCATCGAGCTACGATGCCAAGGATGATGTGTTAAGAGTAAATGTGAAGTCTTCAAAAGCAGACAGCTTTGTAGAGACATTCAACATTGCAGTAGTAGGAAGCAAAGTGGTAATGAAATGGGAGAATACTCAAGTAGCGTTCAATATTTCTAAATAACCATAATAAGTTATTAGTTTTTTTTAAAGAGGCTGTCTCAAAAGTCGATTCGTCATTGCGAACAAAGTGAAGCAATCTCCAAAATACTCACAGCGTATTGGGAGATCGCCACGTTTCGCTCGCCTGTCTGCCACAGCCATTGGTGGACTTTTGAGACAGCCTCTTTATTTTTGCCAAATTTTGAGCTAATCTGGCGATTCACTTTATTACCAACCTATTTAGCTTTACTTTCTATTTCATTTTAAAAATCAACTTCTCTTTAGCTATATGCTCATTTTAGGACGGTCGGATCGGGTAGATTTACCAGGATTGGGACTTACAGACATTCATGCCAAAATTGATACAGGTGCCTATACCAGCTCACTTCACTGCTCTAGTGCAAAATTAGTGGACGGTAAACTTGAATTTGTTTTATTAGACGAAGAACATCCTGAATTTACCGGAATGAAGTTTACCTTTGACGAATACGATCAAAGAGAAATAAAAAATTCATTTGGTCAAGCTGAGTTAAGGTTCATTATTAAAACCACCGTAAAAATTCATGGCAGAACATTCAAAACTCAGTTCTCATTAAGCGACAGGGATAACTTAAAATTCCCAATCTTACTGGGAAGGCGTGTTCTGAAAAACAGATTCCTCATTGATGTCTCAAAGAAAGATGTATCATTCAATAGCAAGAGTGAAACTCCAAGCAAGTAACAAGTAAGTTGAGGTTGTAAGCTCAAAACATTTATTATGAAAATTGCAATTTTATCAAGAAACCCAAAACTGTATTCAACCATGAGACTGGTTGAAGCAGCTAAAAAGAAAGGTCATGAAGCGATCGTAGTTGATCATTTGAAATGCATCATTGAACTTGAAAAGAAAAGTCCCAAAGTATATTATAACGGAGCTTACCTGGATGACATCGATGCGATTATTCCTCGTATTGGAGCATCTGTTACTTTCTACGGTACTGCGGTAGTACGTCAGTTTGAAATGATGAAGGTATTCACAGCTATTGAATCCCAGGCTTTGGTCCGATCAAGAGATAAGTTGAGAAGTTTACAAATATTGGCAAGAGCTGGAGTGGGCTTACCCAAAACTGTATTTACTAATTATACCAAAGATGTTGATCACGTCATCGAATCAGTTGGTGGTGCCCCGTTGGTTTTAAAACTATTGGAAGGAACACAAGGACTGGGCGTAGTACTGGCAGAGACACATAATGCGGCCAGTTCTATAATAGAAGCTTTCAATGGGCTTAAAGCCAGGGTGATCGCTCAGCAATTCATTAAAGAATCAGGCGGAGCTGATATAAGGGCATTCGTAGTGGATGGCGTAGTGGTTGGAGCAATGAAACGACAGGGAAAGGAAGGAGAGTTCCGCTCCAATTTACATAGAGGGGGAAGTGCTTCAATAATTGAATTAACTGACGAAGAAGAGAATACAGCTATAAAATCCGCAAGAGCAATGGGGCTTGGTGTAGCTGGTGTAGATATGTTACAATCTTCTAAGGGACCTCTGGTTTTAGAGGTCAATTCATCTCCTGGTCTTGAGGGTATAGAAGGAGCAACCAACAAAGACATAGCCAGAGGAAATCATTCGCTATGTTGAACGCAATGTTTAGCCAGCAAAGGACTGTCCAAATAAAAAGTGGATAGATTCACAGTCAATTTCAGAGCAACCTATAATTTCACGACTTTCGAGCTATGAAATTGTACGTCAGCTTTAAACTGAGTAAGTTATGAGGGTAGTAAAAATAGCAGGCCAAGAAATTAAACCTGGAGAGTCAAAAAGAAATCGATATTAAAATTGCCCGACTCCCCTCCCACACACAAATTGACACGCCCATTTTCGTCCATCGTGCTTTAGAAGATGGACCGGTATTGGCTTTAATGGCTGGAATGCATGGAGACGAAATCAATGGCGTAGAAATAGTAAGGAGAATGTTGGACAGTGATTTAAACCGAGCAAAGAGAGGCACTGTGGTGTGCATGCCCATTGTAAATGTTTATGGGTTTTTGAACTACTCCAGAGAAGTTCCAGATGGTAAAGATATCAACCGTTCATTTCCTGGAAACAAAACAGGTTCACTGGCGAGTCGAGTTGCCTACCATCTTATGAGAGAAGTTATTCCCTATATTGATTACGGTATCGACTTTCATACGGGAGGAGCCGCAAGAACCAACTATCCTCAGGTCAGGTGTGTGTAATGAGTAATGAAAAGAACGCAGAACTGGCTGCTGCCTTTAATGCACCTTTTACCATCGACTCTCCATTCAGGCCTCGCTCATTAAGACAAGCAGCAAGTAAAAAAGGAAAAACATTATTGTGTATGAAGGAGGTGAGTCCCTTAGGTTTGATACCCATGCTATTGAAGCTGGACTGGCAGGGGCATTGAGATTAATGAAACACCTGAACATGATCGACTGGTCTCCTGAGGCAAGTGAAGAGAATAGGGTGATCTGGAATTCTAACTTGGGTAAGGGCCCGCACAGCTGGATTATTTCAAGCGAATATACGTGCTGGTAATAAGGTGGAGAAAAACCAGTGGCTGGGCACTATGACCGATCCATTTGGAGACTTCAAAGAACAAATTAAATCACCAACAACGGGATATGTTATCGGTTTGAATAATGCTCCAGTGATCAATGCTGGTGACGCACTGCTTCACATTGGACTGGATGACTCTTGTAAAATCAGGTAAAGATCGATGCTAAAAATCAGGACAAGGGATGATCAATTTATCCTTTGGTGGCTTACGCGGATCGCGTGTAGACCAGGAGTACACTAAACTAAACTCATGTGCACCTCCACTCCCGGAGCCCAATTTGGAAATGGTAAAGTCATAAATATATCCAATATTAAGAATGTCTTTTGCCCCCTTTTTAGTAAAGCCAATTAAAAGCACAATGTACTCATTGTTACTAAAAACATTTACCTGTTTAAAGGGAACCACTCTGTACCACATTCCAACAATTAAAGGTTCAAGTGTGAGGTAAGTACCAATATCCATTTGATCAAACTCTCCCTGATGCCGGTATTGCAAAGCAGGGGCAATGCTCCGCTCTGATTGGCGCGCATAAATTCCTGATCCAACCACACCGGGTCTAAAATGGAACTTAATTCCTGTATGTGCTGAGATTTTCATCGGAAGCTTACTCTCCTCTCCAATTAAAGATTGATTCGGTTGTGTAATGTGATGAGCCGCAAAGCCAAGCCATGCTGTAGGAGTATAAAACAGCCCACCAAATGAAAGGTCGGGGAAAAATTTATTTCCTCCGTTTAACGCTTCTGCAGAAGTGGGATTGATAACATCACCCGTTGCAGGATCAAATTGATCTCCAAAAGTAAGTTTATTAAAATTGACGGATCGTTGGTACAAAGCAAGTTGAACACCAGGTCTAAATGAAAGGCCTTCTGTCAAACTCAGGTTATAAGAATATTGTGCTGCAAGGCTTATTGATTGCAGGCCTAAAATACCTTCCCTGTCGCGAGTCAACATCACCCCAACCCCACTATTCTTATCTTCAATATAGGTATCAAAATAAGCTGAGATAGTGGTGAAATTTGCATCGATGGCAGGCCACTGATTTCTGTAATTAATTCCAAACCGGGCCTGATTGGTAGAGCCTGCAAACGCAGGATTCAGATAAAGTGGCGCAGCGTAAAATTGAGAATATTGTGGATCTTGGGCAGTTACCGTTTTGTGCATCAACAGGATACACCCAAGAACCAGGGACAACTTGTACAACAACTTGGGGGATTTAAATCTCTCCATTAAAGCAAATTAAAACGTTTATCCCTATTAATAAAAATGCAAGCGGTATTCAAACGTTAAGCTTACCGCTACTTAACGATTTTTTCAGTCAAAATGTATACTTTAGCATACGTTAGGCGTTTTAAATTTTGGGAAGAAAGTTTGAAAGATTAGGTTGAAAGCGTAACGCATAATATGAACTCTAGAATTCCGAGCGTGTCTGTAAATAAAATTCTCTTTTTATTTTTATTCTGCTCCATCTCTTCAGCATTTGCTCAGGAGTTGACCAGAAACAATTGGTATTTTGGCAACTCAGCCGATGGAATCCGGTTCAATCGTTCAGATAATACCGCAACTAGTGTTAACAATCAAGCAACACCATTTTGGACAGGTGGAAGTTCAGTAGCGACAGATCCCGGTAATTCAAACCTTCCTGTTTTATTCTGATGGAGCTAATGTATACGATGCCTGTCACGGCATTATGCCCAATGGAAATGGAATAACAGCAAATAGTGCGGGTAATCAGCCAACTGCTATTAGCGCAGCTCCCGGACAGCTCGGAAAGTATTTCTTATTTACCAACACCGCCAACTTTACGGCCGGTGGCGCCATAAGCAGAAGTGTAATCGACATGAATCTTTTTGGAAATGCTGTATTTCCTTCTCCTGAATTGGGTGACGTGGAATCAAAAAACGCTGCTATTCCCGGATTGGTAAACAGATCAGAAGGAATGATTGTGGTGCCACACAGCAACAACACGGATTTCTGGTTACTCACACATGAAGTCAATTCTCAAAACTACTCTGCTACATTGATTGATCCAGCGAGTTACACGGGTACATTCAATACCATCACCACCTCAGGTGTGGGGTTGACCATAACGGTAGCCAATTTTGCTTATAATGCTGCACTGGGAAAAGTTGCTGTTTCTCCACAAGGGCCGAATACCGATGCAGTGATATTGAACTTCGATAATACAACGGGTGCTTTTTCTTTTGATCGCTACATTTTAAACACTGGCTTGCCAACGTTAGGCAATCAATCAATATATGATATTGAGTGGAGTACCTCAGGACAGTACTTATATGTTTCACGACATGGCGAAGCAGGAGTAAATGCTAATTTATTCCAATACGATTATAACAATCCCGAGCATTACACTGGCCTCGGTATTACCCAACCCGGTTTTCAGGAGTTATGGAATTCAGTACGCGCCAGATAGTGCAATCTATCATCTTTATCAGGCAACATCTGGCGGTCCATTTTTAGTAGGGAAATTCACGAACATAGACTCAGTAGCCAATCAGGTGGTTTATAATGCAACCCCATTTGGTCCTAACGATGTGGACGGCACTCAATTTCCATCTTTCTTACCACGTGAAGATGTTACACTGAATGTAAGTTTTACGTCCATTGGCACCTGCCAATATGCACCAACCACTTTCTTCAGTATAGTTACTCCGGCTGCTGATAGTTTAGTATGGAATTTTGGAGATGGTGCGGGGGTAGCCAGAGGGGCAAGTCCCATTTACACTTATCAAACGGCCAATACCTTCAACGTCAGTCTTACGGCTTTTTATCAAGGACAAACGCAAACTGCATCGCAACCCGTAACTATTACTGCACAGCCCCTGCAATTGCAACTGGTACAAGATACAACAGCATGCCGAAGTGAATTCCCACCTCCCAGAGGTACATCGACACCTGCTCAGTTTCAGGTGACTGCCACTGTTTCAGGCGGAACCCCTGTTTCTGCTATTTGGTCAAACGGAGATACAGGTCTAATACTCACTCCTGATTCTGCAGGGTATTATTATGTAGTAGTAACCGATGTTTCTGGATGTTCTGTTTATGCTGGAGTGAATGTAAGAGAATACGGGCTTCAAGAACAACGTGCCAACATTTGGTATTTTGGTAATCGAGCGGGAATTGATTTTAACCCATTGCCCAACCCTGCTATTCCGCTGGATGATAGTGCCATGGATGCACCGGAAGGAACCTCAACCATTTCCGATCGAAATGGAAGAGTAATTTTCTACACAGATGGGGACAAAGTATACGATAGAACGCATACAGAAATCGCAACAGGTATAGGAGGTGACCCTTTGTCGGCACAGGCAGCGCTCATTGTACCAGTACCTGATGATGAAACGCTCTATTACATTTTCACCACACAAGCTATCGATGGTACCTCTGCCAATGAACTTCGTTATTCACTTTTTGATATTAAACCCAATGGTGGACTTGGAGCTGTTACCCAACAAAATATTTTATTGTTTGCCAAAAGTACAGAGCGCATTACCGCCAATGGCAACTGGTTGATCACCCATGAGTATGGCAACAATACTTTCAGGTCCTACCCCATCACTGCTGCGGCATTGGAGATCCTGTTTACTCAAGCATTGGTTCTGATCACACTTTTAAAAGCCCTCAAGCAGGCGAAGGATATATAAAACTGGGTGCCGGAAATAATGTGGCTGTTGCATTATCTAATCCAGGTACCAGTAATCTGGTTGAATTGTTTACACTGGTTGACTCCACAGGAAGGATCACCAACTTCAGACAAATCGATTTGAAAGAACCCAACGGACAAGTGTATGGGGTGGAATTTTCTCCGGAGGCAACAAGGTACTCGCCACATTAAAAGGTTCGCCTGCTCCCTCTGCAGTGTATGAATACTTCCCTCGATTCTTTAGACATGCCTTATCTAAGGAATGTAACACCTGAACCAGCACAAGAACTAGGCGCATTACAGATTGGTCCTGATGGGCAAATTTACATGGCAATTAATGGAAGTAATATCTTGGGTACCATACAAGCGATTGAAGATACTACACTGGTAAGCCCTGTTAATTTTTCTGGTTTTGCTTTAGCTGCTGGTACTAACAGCCGATTAGGTCTTCCTAACTTCACTCAGATTATTTCAACAGCAACAGGTGGACCGGCATTAGATTTTACAGGAGTATGCCTTGGACAACCAACAGCTTTTGTAGCAACACCCACTGATGCCATTGATGAGTTTCAATGGTTCTTTGGAGATGGAGGTAGTGATACTACACCCAACCCAATTCATGAGTATGCCACAGCCAATACCTTTAACGTTTCTCTTCGTGTATTTAACCGATGTGGACTTGATGTTACACTGGTCGAACCCATAACGATTAATCCTTCCCCTCCTGCACCCACTATTCCGGGAGCTGAGGCATTATGTACGGGAGCTGTGACTTTGGATGCCAATAGCAACAACTTACCAAATCATACTTACCTATGGTCAACTGGAGAAACGACACAACAAATAACGATTGACAGCCCCACACTGCTTTCTGTAACCAACACAGATGGTAATGGGTGTACTTCCACAGCACAAAGTATAGTGGTAGAAAATAGACCCCAACTTGAGTTAGGACCAGACCTTACCATTTGTGAAGACAATAATACACCAGCATTGAATGCATTCAATCCGGGAGCAAATTTTGTATGGACTATTAATGGTGCACCCGCCAGCACCTCACAAGCACAAGCGGTAGATGTAACGACACCTGGTGTATTCACTTATGAAGTAACCGTTACAGATCCCATCACAACTTTCACTGTTACTGATTCCAAAACATTTACCATTAATGTCGCCCCTTCATTTACAATGTCTGGAATAAATCCATCCGCATGTAATGTTGCTGATGGAAGCATCTCGTTACAATTAAATACAAGCGCACCTCCAGGTGGCCCTTACTCTTATTTCTTAACTGGCCCCGGAGGATTTAATCAACAAGGTATTGATCAGACTGCCCCTACATTAGTAGGGCCAATTGGTGGGCAACGAGCGGGTACTTTTTCAGGTATTGTTACAGATCAGATTTCAGGTTGTACTATTTCTCAAGCATTTGGCCTAAGTGACCCTGCTGCTTTTACTTTTGATTTTAATGGCACAGATTGTGACCCCACTGACATTACTGCTGTTATTACCGGAGGTGCACCAACTGCACCTATACTTTATCGGTTTACGAATGGAAATACCGGTCAGTCTATATCAACAAATAATATCCCAACTGCCACTCTTTCACCGGGAGCAGGGGATTATGTTGTTGAGCTTCATGAAAATAACGGAACTGGCTGCCTTGCCACCCTGGCAAAGACTATTTCTGTAACTCCAAAAACTATAAATTTTACTGAAAATATATGCACCGATCCAGCCACAGTAACAGCGGCACTTGCAGCTCC
>CALNYP010000044.1:0-8081 GCA_942490715.1 uncultured bacterium | reverse complement strand
TTCTTGGTTGCCGCCTTCGCAACCTTCTTGGTTGTCGCCTTCGCAACCTTCTTGGCTACCGTCTTGGATCCGCCGGCGCCCAGCGCGTAGCTCTCGTCGAGCCACTTCTTCCACAGCTTCTTCGGCATCGGCTTGTCGGCGGTGAACCGGGCCGTGACCCAGCCTGCCGAGCCTACCTGATAGAGGTCCGGCTCCTTGGCGGCCAGACGGATCGCCTCGGGGATCGATTGCTGCAGCTTGAACATCGCCTTGTAACGGCCGCCCTGCATCCCGATGAACAGGAACGCCTTCTTGTTGGTCTTGAAGGAGCTCTGGGTGCAGGCGGTTCCCTCATCGACACCGGCATAGCGGCTCGCCTCGAGACGGATCGGAGCGGTCGGGTCTTTCTTCGACGTGGCCATGGCGACACCTCCATCTTGGCGCGGATCGGCCCGCTCAGGGTCGGTCGTCGGCCTGGTCTGACGAAGAGATCAGGCCTGCACGAATAGTACCCTCGGGCTTCATCTCACTCCACTATATCCGGGGTGTTGTAGGATCACCGGCAGGGGGAACCCTTGAACCGCACCACTGCCGCCGTCGCGCTTGCCTGCCTGCTGCTGCTCTCCCCGGCGTTTGCCGACGACGATGCGCTCCCGATCGTCGAGAAGGCCTTCCTTGCCGCCAAGGACAACCAGGTCGTCGCCCGAAGCTACGTCTTCCGCGAGCGAGTCGAGGAGCGCCGGTTCACCAAGAAGGGCGCGGAGAAGAAGCTCGAGTCCAGGACCTACGATGTCACGCTGCTCGACAGCAGCGAGTACCGCCGGCTCGTCGCGATCGACGACGAGCCGCTGAACGAGAAGGCCGCCGCCAGAGAACAGCGCAACCTCGAGAAGCAGATCGAGCGAATGCGCAACGAATCGCCGAAGCAACGGGAAAAGCGGCTGAACAAGGTCGAGCAGGAGCGCCAGGAATCCGATGAGTTCCTGGAGGAAATCACCCGGGGCTTCGATTTCCGATTGAGGGGCGAGGAGTCGCTCGACGGCGTCGCGACCTACGTCATCTCCGCCGAGCCGAAGGCGGGCTACGCGCCCTCGTCCCGCGAGGCAAAGATGTTGACGAAGCTACGCGGGACGCTGTGGATCTCCAAGGCCGACCACGCCTGGGTCAAGGCGGATCTGGAAG
Organism: uncultured bacterium; assembly: GCA_942490715.1. Taxonomy (GTDB): domain Bacteria; phylum Acidobacteriota; class Polarisedimenticolia; order Polarisedimenticolales; family Polarisedimenticolaceae; genus CALNYP01. The sequence goes on along the minus strand of CALNYP010000044.1, from coordinate 6,920 downwards.
TCTTCGACGACATCACCTGGGGCATCCTGTTCAAGCTCCGCGAAGGGGCGACGATCCGCTTCACCCAGCGTCGACTCAACGACGAGGTCTGGCTGCCCGATCGCTGGCACGTGCGCGCGACCGCCCGGGCGGCTCTCGTCTTCAAGTTCAACGGCGAGTTCAGCGGAAGCTACAGCGACTACAAGCGGTTCACGACCGACTCGACGGTCCTGCCCGATGATGCGATGGGTGACGGCAACTAGCCGATCGAATCCGCCGGCCGAGACTCATCTCCGCGACGCGTGAATCACCAGCGCCTGCAATGCCAGCTCTTCGCCCGAATGCTGTTCGATGGCGGTTGTCACCGCCGCGAGGACGTCCGCCGGGTCTCCGCCCCGGCTGACCACCTCTTCGTGAAGCGGGTTGCCGAACACCAGCCCGTGGGCGAAGCGTGCCACGGAAGGGATCCTCGACCGCAGGGGCAGGTGGGTGATGCTCACGCTACCGAACCCGGCCCGCTCCAGGGACTTCCGGATCTCGTCCGGGTCGTGGTAGCTGAAGGGCACGCGATAGAAGCCGGGGGGATCGTCGGGAAAGAACGTCGCGACCGCGTCGTTCGCGATGCGGGCGAAGGGGTTCGCATCCCACGAGTCCCAGACATTGAACACGTAGCTGCCTCCGGGCCTGAGGACGCGATGCACCTCGGAGTAGGATCGGTCCTTCTCCGGGAAGAACATCACCCCGAACTGACAGGTGACGACGTCGAAGGTCCCATCGTCATACTCGATGTTCGTCGCGTCGATCGCCTTTAACTCGACGGCCTCATCGGACTGGAATTTCGTCTTGGCGACCTCCAGCATCGGATGGCTGAGATCCGAGGCCACGAGACGCGCGTCAGCCGCCAGCGAGTCCTTGAGTCGCCGGGTCACGATTCCGGTTCCGGCGGCGAGCTCGAGCACCGCACGGGGGTCGAGGGCGGCGACTCGCCGCGACAGGTCGTCGGCGTAACCGGCGAAGATCACCGGACCGAGTTCTGCGTCGTAGTTCGCGGGGATGGAGCCGTCGAACCGGGCTGATGGATCTGACATGACGCTTCTCCGCTCAGGCTTGCCAGAGCCCGTACTGGTTGCCGCCGTGAATATAGATGGCAAAGGTGCAATGCCCCGGGATCTCCATCGGCGGGTGCGCGATCTCGGCGCCCGCCGCGACCGCCTTCTTCAGCGCAGCCTCCACGTCGTCGACCAGCATGTACGGCCGCACCGTGGGTTCCTCGGTTTCATGCATCGGCGCGCGAACCCCGATCATCCCGCCGCTGGCGAGGGATGCCGTCCGTGCATTCCCCAGTCCCGCGTCCGGGGTGCTGAACTTCACGCCGTGCATTTTCTCCATGCCTGCGCACGTCGCGTCGACATCCGGGGTGACGATTTCTAGGTACTGGACTTGCATGATTCCCCTCCCCTCGCGAATCTAACACACTGCGGGCCGCCATTTGCGACAGTGCCCACACTGCGGATCATGCGCCGCCGGATGGCTAGCTGGACGCCCTGGAGTCGATGCGCTGCCCAGGACCAGGCGATCGTCCTGACGTCGGTCAGTACAGAGTGGTTGCGCCGTCGGCCTCGGCCTCCGCCTGAAGCTCCTCCGGCGTCAAGTCCAGCTTGGCGTGCGCGATCATCCCCTCGACGATTCCCGCGGTCCCCGAAGCGTCCGGCCAGGAGTCGGGCTGCCACAGCTTCGCACGGATCACGCACTTGGGGCAGTGAATCAGCACGCGCTCCACATGCAACACGAGCGCAAACTCGGGAACGCGGCCATCGATCGCCATGCTCTCCCGGAGGGCCCGGTCCCGCACGACCCGGCACTCTCCTGTCACGCGGAGGGTTTCGCCCTTCCCGGGAATCAGGAACAGGATCGCGAGGTACGGATTGTCGAAGAGGTTCTTGAACGTATCCACCCTTCGATTCCCAGGTCGGTCCGGGATCGCCAGGTGCTTGTCGTCCAGGATTCGCACGAACCCCTCCGGGTCGCCCTTCGGAGACAGGTCGGGATAACCTTCGCCGCTGGCTGACGCGACGACGATGAACGGTGATTTCTCGATGATGGCCCGGGAGACCTCATCGATGTGGTCCATCACCTTCGACACCACCGAGGGCATCGGCTCCCGCAGTACTTCGCGGACCTCGTCCAGATTCGCGACCACGCCCTCGAACTGGGAGAACTTGCCGGCGGTACCACTCATCCGAATACTCCTTGTCAGGCTGCCACTACCGGCAGCCGTTCCGTCTGGGCTCCACGGCCAGTGCTCGATGGCAGCCCATCGAAACTTCCGTGTAGTACAAGAGGTTGCGATGGCCAGCCGAGGGGCGTTCCGGTCTCGGCGTCGTTGCAGCGTGCGATTTCGATGTCGAAGTTTCCGCTGAGTTCGCCGGACTCCGGCAGCGACGTGATGCGGAGCGTGCCGACGGCCGGATCCGCGGGCCGGCAGCGGACCCTCCGCAGGCGCTCCCGGAAGATGAACTCGAAGACGACCTGGCTCTCCGGCGTCACCCGCCCGTCGACGCCGAGGACGAGTTTCAGATCCCGGTCGTCAGACCCGAACTCGATGCGCCCGGGCTCGATGCTGCCGATGGAGGCACCGGCGCTCGCCGAGTCGAATCCAAGGTGCGCCTCGAGTCCGAAGATCTGTGGCGGAAGGATCCCACCGAGGGGCAGGCCGAGTCGCGGACGGATGATCTGCACCACGAACGCCGGATCAGGCGATGACCCCGGCACGATCGTCGCGACCGGGCGGTCGGGCCGGTACGAGATGGCGACAAGGATGACCACGAGGACGGCCAGCACCGCGAACGAAAGAAGGCTCCGCAACGGATTCGCCCTGGCGCTGCCCTTTCGATTCCGGTCTGCCATTGCGCTAGTCCCTCATCGAATGGACCCGACATAGTCTGCCGGGAAGTCAAGCTCTTTGAGTGTTCGCTGAAGCTGAGCCGCGTATTCAGGATTCCGTTCCTCTGGCTGCGGCGCCTCGCGGGGGTTGTAGCAAAGGGCCGGCACCGGTGTCCCCGCCAGAGGCTGAGCAACGACGGCTTCCGGGTGATAGTCCTCCACGCCGGGGGAGGCGTAGAGCCGGACCAGTTCCGTGTGCGTGAGGGCGAACAGCATGCCGTCGACAGAGGCCCGGCGCGGATTGGTTGGCTCCACGCCGGCCTTGCGGAGAATCTCGCCATCCATGAACAAGCCATAGAAGAAGGCGTCGATGCGGCGTTCCGTCACCTGCAATCACCTCGTTGCATCTCTTCCGCCCCCGGAGGCCCAGGTCAGGGAGGTCACAGAGCCCCGCCAGTATACGAACGGACCCTCCTCCGTTTCCCACCACACTTCGCCTCGCGAGGGCGCGCGCACTCCATCGTAGTCGCGATAGTTGGAGAATCGACCTTCCCAAGGCTGAAGAGTACGGCCTCTGGCGCGCGCAGTTGTTCTCGCGCCGACGATATCGCCGCTGTTGTCGAAGTGCAGATCGACAAACGCTTGCGGATCGCGCACCCACACCCGGACGACCGGGTCCTGAACAACGGCAGATGCGTATGTCCCATCTGTTTCTTGTGTCGCTTTGATGATCTCACCCCCGCCCTCTCGCACACGACGAAGACTTTCGGGGAGATCGCCAACGGGGAGGTACATCAGCCAGACCGGCGGCAGGCCCAGGTTCGCGCCGCGTGCATGACAGACTCTCGCCGCCGAGTTCCCATCATCACCGAGCATGTTGTAGTCGATGTAGGCCTCTTTCACGTCCTTCATCTCGATGTTCTGCACCGACCAGCCCACGACCTGTCGATAGAAGTCACGGGTTGCCAGGGCGTCAGAGACCGTCAGGTTGAGCCAAGAAATGCAACCCGCACGCTCCGCGGCGTCGCGCGATGCGCCGCCCTCATCCGGGGAGATGGACTCGGCAGAGACGACTGGGATGATCCCGAACGCCGCCCCATTGGGATCGAGGAGAACAGCCCACTGACTTTTTCCGCTGTCGTCATGCATGAGCTCTTCCCCGCCCAGCTCCAGCGCACGCGCGACACTGGTTGCGACATCGGCGACCTGTATGTGCGGCATCCATTGCAGCGGTAGCTTTTCGTACTCCGCACTGCGCGCGCCCAGGCCGATGATCGGCATTCCTCGGTTGTTCGTCAGGTCGTCCCGCCACAGTGGATTCTCACCCGTGGTCAGGACACGTGAGTAGAAGCTCAGTTCGCGATCGTGTTCTGGGACGGCGATATCGGCGCTGAGGATCCCGCCGACGCCTGGGACAAAAGGGTTGCTCATGGTTCGCGTCCTGGTTGCAGCGCGTTGGTTGGCGCGCGGGTTTCCGGGCTAGTCCGGCGGTCGCGGGATGCGACCTGGTCGGCCGCGTTGAGTATAGTCTGCGGGTCTGTCCGGCGTGGCATGGGCGAGTAGGGCGCGGCCCTTGGGTGCGCGAGGGCACGGTGGTAGTCCGAGCAAGAAAGGCACGCACCGTGCGACAAAGCTAGCCAGGACTCTCACGATATGAATTGCCTGCTTCCGCACTGGTTATCTCCTGGTCCGCTGACACTCTACCCGGCCGGAGTCATTTTGGCGGCTCGTAGGGATCCAATGCTCCGGTCGGAATCGGAGGCTCCTGTTTCAGCGACGCCACGTGCTCCTCCAGCTGCGGGAGTGCCGCCTTTGGGACCCAGGTGTGTGGAAAGAGGACGTTGTCTCGTTCCTGCGGGTCGCTCAACAGGTTGTAGACCCGCGGCATCGTGAATCCTTCTCGACCGGACTTCCGGGTCTTCCCCAGGAGGAAATCGCTCAGATCGACCCCGTCGATGATCCGATCGTCCGGAACCCGGCCGCCTGCAATCTTGGCCAGAGTGGGAAACAGATCCATGGCAAGGACGACCTCATCGCTGGATGCTCCGGCCGCAATTTTCCCCGGCCATCGGATGACGAAGGGAACCCGCAGGGCTCCTTCAAACCCGGTAAAGAGAGTACCCCGCCAGGGTCCCGCAGAACCGTGTATCGACGTCTCCACCGTCAGCGACGTACCGTCGAATTCGAGTGCCTCGGGGCCGTTATCCGCGGTGAAGATAACGATCGTATTCTCCGCAATGCCGAGTTGGTCGATCGTATCGAGCAGATCGCCCATGTAGCTGTCGATCTGCATGAGGAGATCAGCCCAGGAGCCGTTCCCGGATTTCCCGACGAAGTCGGGATGTGGGAGGGTCGGGAAATGCGTGGCCGTGTACGGAAGATAGACGAAGAAAGGCTTCTTGTCCGCAGCCTGCCGTGTCATGAAGCTGATTGCCCGATCCGTCAGGTCGCGATCAATGAGCGGGCGATAGTCCAGGCGATAGGGCCTTACCTTCTTTGGAAGTTCCCCCCTCTTTCCGTCCATCACGAACGTCTCCGGAACACCGCTGTCCGCGAACCCCGGCAGTGAGGAGTTGAATCGCACCGGGAATCCTGGAGAGCAAATTGGTTGAGTCAGGCCACATCGGCCTGCCTCTCCTGATCCAGATAGTACTTGGCCTCGAGTTCGGCTGGCGGAATATCTCCGATGGCCGTGAAGAGCCGTCGGTTGTTGTACCAGTCGACCCAGTCGGCCGTCGCGTATTCGACCGCGTCGATTCCTTTCCATGGTGCCTTGGGGTGGATCTCCTCGGTCTTGAATAAGCCGATGATGGTCTCAGCAAGAGCGTTGTCGTAAGAGTCCCCGACGCTTCCAACGGAAGTTTCGATGCCGGCCTCTGCGAGCCGTTCGGTGTAGCGAATCGAAAGATACTGCGAGCCACGATCGCTATGGTGAATCAGCCCGTCGAGACCTGTGCGTGCATGCAGGGCTTGCTCCAGAGCATCCATGGCCAGGTTGGTTCGAAGCGAGTTGGACACCCGCCATCCGACGATCTTCCTCGAGAACACGTCAATCACGAAGGCCACGTAGACAAAGCCTCGCCACGTCCATACGTACGTCAGGTCGGCGACCCAGAGCTGATTCGGTCGATCGGTAACGAACTGTCGATTGACAAGGTCAGACGGTCGATCCGCTTGGTCGTCAGGAATCGTCGTCTTACAGCGCCGACCGCGAACAACGCCTGAAATACCGAGGTCTCGCATGAGTCGGGAGACGGTGCATCGGGCAACTTCTTCGCCTTCTCGATGAAATTGCTTCCATACTTTGTGCGCGCCGTAGGCCCGACGATTCTCTTTCCAGATCCGCTCGATCTCTGGCCGCAGCTCTTCGTCGCGCTTCGCTCGTGCCGAACGACGGTCAGGATCTGCTCGGCGAGCCATGTGCTCGTAGAACGTCGAAGGGGCGATCGGCAGCATCTCGCAGATCGGCTCGACCCCGTACTCGTCCCGGTGCTCGTCGATGAACGACACCATCACTTGCTTCGGCGGTCGAGCTCCGCCTGGGCAAAATACGCCGACGCCTTGCGCAGGATCTCGTTGGAACGCTTTAGCTCCTTGACCTCGCGTTTGAGATCCTTGAGCTGCTCGCGTTCGGTTGTCGTCACGTCATCCCGAGCGCTGGCGTCGTACTCGGCCTGACGGACCCAGCGCCGAAGCGCTTCGGCCGTACAGCCGATCTTCGATGCGACCGATTGGATCGCGGCCCACTGAGAGCTGTGCTTGTCCGTCTGGTCCAGGACCAGCCGGACAGAGCGCTCTCGAACTTCCGGTGAGTATCTATTTGGTCTTCCCATAATGCCCATCCTCTCAAATAATGGGCTCTCCGGAAAACCCGGTGCGATTCAGATCCAAAGAGCATGGCGCACGGACGGCTTCCTTTTGCTCCGAGACGGGGACGGTGTCGCTCATGACTCCCAACCACCCGCGAATTGGGCTCGACGCCGACCATTGGGACAAGGCCAAGAGTGTGAGGCCAAGCCCAGCGGCGATCAGAACAGTTCGCCTTCTTGCCGCCACTC
>CALNYP010000043.1:0-94724 GCA_942490715.1 uncultured bacterium | reverse complement strand
GAAGGCTCCGCAGCACCGGGAAATCGTCTGCGAGTAGCGCCGGAAGTAGCGGGCGTGTCGCCCGACGGGCGAGGGCAATCCGCTCTCCGAGCCCGAGCCCTTCGAGCCTCGCCGTCAGCGCCCGTTCGGCGACCCGGCGCACCCTCGGGGCCAGCGTCGGTACCGACAGGGCGTCCGCGAGGTCCTTCCAGAACAGCTGCTCGCACAGCCGGCAGCCGATCCGGGGCGGTGTGCTCGGGTGCAGCACAAGCCGCTTCTTGACCTCGTAGGAGCGGCACCAGTCATGCCGCTGGGCGATCGCCTCGAGTACCTGCGCCGGTGCTCGTCGATTGAGCAACAAGCGGAGCAACTCGCTCTCGCCCAGCGCGGGATTCTCCAGGGCACCTTCGAGGAAGGCTGTGGTGCCCGAGGCGAGTTTTCGCGCCAGATCGGCGGAATCGCAGCAGCGACCGTCCACGAAGTCCGCCTGGGGGCCGGTGGCTGCCGGTCGATGGGAGGCCTGGCTCACTAGGCTAATATATAGCCGCCGGTACAACTGGCGAGGTGGGCACTTGGCCGAAGATCAACTGGTGATGTTGCCGCTGTGGTATGCGTGCTTTCTGCTCTCCCTCACCTGCCACGAAGCCGGGCACGCCTGGGTCGCCTGGCTGGGTGGCGACTCCACGGCCTACCTCGGCGGTCAGGTCTCCCTGAATCCGTTGCCCCACGTTCAGCGCGAGCCGATCGGCACCGTGGTCATCCCGCTGGTCAGCTTCGCCCTGGCCGGCTGGATGATGGGCTGGGCCAGCGCGCCCTACGATCCCCACTGGGAGGCGCGGTACCCGCGTCGAGCGGCCCTGATGGCCGCCGCCGGGCCGGCGGCGAACCTGGTCCTGGCCGCGATCGGCTTCGGCCTGTTGAAGATCGGCCTGGTCGCCGGCTGGTGGTTCCCACCGGAGGTGACCCTCGATAGCGGCGAGGTCGTCTACCGGTACACGATCGATCAGCTGGTGCTGACGGCCGAGGGGGCGACGGCCCTCGAGGGTCTCGGCCGGTTCGGGTCGATCCTGCTCAGCCTGAATCTCGTGCTGTTCGTGTTCAACCTGATCCCCTTGCCGCCGATGGACGGAGCCTCGATCATCGCCGGCCTCTCCGAGACCGTCCGGAGCCTCCGGGACCGGTTGTTCGCGACGCCGTGGGCCGGGCTGATCGGCCTGCTGATTGCCTGGAAGGCCTTTCGCTACATTTTCTACCCGGTGTACCAGCCCGTGCTGGTCCTGCTGTGGGGTTGAGGGAGGACGAAATATGCGATCCAGCTCACGATCGGAACGAAGGGTCCGCTACGCGTTGGTCGCCATCGGTTTGCTTGCCGGTCTGACCGTTCCTGCTCTGGCCCTGGACGACGCGGCGGTCTCCGTGACCCGCAGCGCGCTGGGGCTGGGAGTCGAGAACCGGGAGATCCAGGGCGAGACCGACCGTTTTGTCGAGGGGCAGCGCGCCTACTTCTTGACCCGTGTCGAGGGAGCCGAGGATGGCGACCGCATCCGGCACATCTGGATCCACGACGGCAAGGAAGTTGCGGTCGGGCTGGCGGTTGGCGGCTCTCCCTGGAGGACCTGGTCGAGCAAGATGCTCTACAAGGGGTCGGCCGGGGACTGGGCGGTCGAGGCGCGCACGGCCGAGGGTCGTGTGCTCGTGCGCAAGGAGTTCTACTGCGACCCGGCTCCGGAGTAGCGCCAGCTGCCGCCGCCAACGGATCCGATGACAGAAACGACCAGACTCCAGGAAAACGAGCGGCGACCGCGTGCGGGTTCGCCCCTGCAGTCGATCGTCTGGGTGGCCGGGATTCTCGTGGCTGCCGCCGTCTGGTTCGTCTACACGAACTCGGTCCGGCTCGTCGCCCCGGACCAGGCCCGGCCGGCATCGGCGTTATCGATGCGTGACCCCGCAGGGCAGCTCGTCGAACTGACGGACTATCGAGGCTCGGTCGTCGTCGTCAATGTCTGGGCCAGCTGGTGCCAGCCCTGTCGACGGGAGATACCCGGTTTCTCGCGGGTCTACGACGAACTCCACGGAGAGGGACTGGAGATCCTCGGACTCAACGTCGAGGAGTTGCCGGCGGAGCAGCTGGAAGCCCTGGGGCGACAGTTCGGAATCCGCTACCCGGTCATGCGGGCGGCGGGATTCGGCGGCACCTTCCCCGATCCACCGGTGATTCCCCACTCGTGGTTCATCGACCGCCAAGGACGCTTGCGGGGGTCGCACTCCGGGTACATGACCGAGAGCAGCTTGCGGTCAGCCGTCCGGAAACTCCTGCGCGAGTGACGGACCCCGTCGGACTCAGGAGCCCGAATGCACCGCGACCTCGGTTGTTTCGGTGTCGTTGCCGGCGAGGAATCTCGGGTCGGTGGTGATCCCGTCGAGGACGGCTTCCCAGCGCCGACGCGAGGCGGCGAGCCGGACCTCGGCTTCGGCCGGAAGAGGTTCGGCCGGCGGATTCTCGAAGCGCATCGGATCGATCGGTCGACCGTCGCGGATCAGCGTGTAGTGCAGGTGGGGCCCGGTCGCGCGGCCGGTCGAGCCGACGTAACCGATCACCTGATTCTGGCGGACGCTCGACCCGTTGCGGATGCCCGGGGCGACGCCGCTCATGTGGCCGTAAACGGTGACGTAGCTACCGCCGTGACGGATGCGGACCGCCTTGCCGAGCGGGCCGGCCCAGCCGGTGAAGATCACCTTGCCGTCGGCCGTGGCCACGATCGGGGTGCCCCGATCGGCCGCGAAGTCGACGCCATGGTGCGGAACGACCCGCCGCGTGACGGGATTGCGTCTGGCGTTGGAGAAGCCGCTACTGATCCGCCGGTAGTTGAGCGGACTCTTCAGGAAGGCCTTGCGTAGCGGGCGCCCTTCGGCGTCGTAGTGACCTCCGTTGCCGTCGGCGGCGTCGACCCAGAATCCGCTGGAGCTCGCCATCGCGCCGGCGTAGCTCGCCGCGAGGATGCGACCCACCCGAACGAAGTCGCCGCTTTCGGTCGGGGCCGAACCGAACGCGGGCAGTCCGGCCGGAACGTCTCCCAGTCGCATCGACTCGTAGACGATCCGGAAACGGTCGCCGGGTCGCGGATCGACGAGCAGGTCGATGTCCCACTGGAACATCTCCGAGAAGGCGTTGACCAGCGAGATGCTGTGTGCGGCGCCGGACAACGCCCGTGCGACCGACGAACGGACGGTCCCGCCGGCGGTGTCGATCGAGACGACCAGGGGCAGCCGCCTGAGCTCGGTGGCGCGAACGGCGACTCCGAGGGTCCCGTTGTCGTCCACTGGGTTGTCGATCGGGTCGAAATGTACCTGGACGTATCGTTCGGTCTCGGCCCGGACGAGCAACCGGACCGGTCGGCCGGAGCGGTCGGTCGCCAGGGCGACTCCGGTCCTCGGCGAGAGCCGACGCATGTCGATCTGGTGCCCGACGGAGGTGAGAACCTCGCTGCCGAGGGCACCGCGGATTCCCAGCCGGTCGAGGGCTCCTGCAAGGGTCCCGCCACGGCCGACGGCGGTGGTGGTGATCTCTTCGTGGGAAACCGCCGCCGGGGCCCTGTGGGCGGCCGGCAGGGTCGTGCCAGCGTTCGTTCTCGCCCGGTCGGCCGGAGTCAGGTCGGGGAGGCCGGCCACGGCGGCCGAGCGGGCCTGTCCGCCTGACCGGGGCCCGTTCCAGCCGACGGGCAGGTCGATGGCACCGAAGGCGATCAGAGCGGACGGAACGCCGACCACGGCAAGCAGGGTGAATACGACGGAGACCGCCAGCAGGCGGCGGCCCGGCAGCGCGCGAAGCGCCCGATCCGAGGCTCGCGAGTAGCGATTCCTCCTCGACGTAGAACATAATTCTTACCTTAGTCCAAATCGCCTGGGCGGGGAAAGGATGTCGCGGTAGCCTTTCCACGTTCCCAGAAAGAGGAAAACGCAAAGTGTGCGGAACCAAGGATGAGGTCCACGGGCGTCTGCGTCAAATCCCCCGCCGGACCACGGCGTGGGGAGACCCGCGGCCAGGGGGGCGTGGAGTTCGGCGATTCGCCGTAATTCCCCTTTTTTTCGCGTTATTGATGGTATCCCCGGTTTTCGGGGGGACGCCTCCGACCCTGTCGGTGCCCCAGAAGACGATCGATCTCGGGGCGGTGCTCCGCGGGCGCAACGTGCCCCTGGAGTTCGAGTTGACGAACCGGGGGGAGGCGCCGTTGAGGATCCTCAGCGCCAGACCCTCCTGCCGCTGCACGGTGGCCTCGTTCCCGGAGACGATCGCGCCGGGGGCGACCGAGAAACTGACCGCGCACCTCGAGACCACCGAGCTCTGGGGAGACGTCACCCGGGTGATCGACCTGGAGACCAACGATCCCTCCCGGCGCGACTTCCAGCTGACGATCATCGCCAGGGTGATCGGCAGCGTCGATTTCCTCCCGCCGATGAACCTGACCCTTTCGAGCCGGCGGCCGGAGTTCACCGAGACCGCCGTCCTCCTGCGCAAGACCGCCGACGAGGCCGGCGACTTCGTCGTGGGATCGGTCAGGGCCTCGGTCCCCTGGCTTGCCGTCGAGGTGGTGCGACTCACCGAGAAACGGCCGGCAGCCGGTGGATTGCCGACCGGCCGTCCTGGCGACTGGTTGCTCACCGCTCGGCTGCAGGGGCAGGTTCCCCACGGGCGCAGCGAGCCGGAGATCACGATCACCACCGGCCTCGAACTCGAGCCGGAGATCGTCATCCCGATCAAGGTCGACTACCAGCCCGCCATGCGTCTCTCGCGTCCGAGCGTTGTGCTCCAGGGGACCTCCGCGAGTAGCGGTACTTCGGTGATGGTCACCCTGCGTGAAGGTGTCGAGGCCAAGCAGGTGACGCTGACCAGCGAGCCCGCAGACCTCGCCGTGGACGTGAAGGACTGGGGTAGTGGCCGGCTGGAGTTGACCCTGCGCTGGCTCGGGGAGAGTGCCGGGAACGGCGCGGTCACCCTCAACGTCGGGACGGAGGAGTTCCACTTGCCGGTGCGTCGCCTGTGACCCTCGGCGCGGCCTTCGCCTGTTCGATGCCACGCGCGGTGTTGGTCGCCTGGGACGACTCCGCGCCGAAGCTCTCGACAAAGATCCCATGCGCCCGCTCGAACGATTCGAGGGCTTCGACCACGCGGTCCTGGTGCAGCAGGACGAGGCCCAGGTTGTGCAGCGTGACCCCCGTCCGCGGTTGCTTCCTTCCGAGGAGTCGGGGCCAGAGCTCCGCGGAGACCCGGTAGAGCCGTTCCGCAGTTCGGGAATCGCCCTCGAGTCGCGCCACGTCCGCGCGACCGTCGGCGGCCCGGGCGAGCAATATCGTCTCACCCCCTAGCTCGCGCGCAGCGGCGAGCGCCTCGTCGTAGGAACGGAGCGCATCGCCGAGGCGACCGCTGGCGAGCGCTTCATCGGCCGTCCGCAGTTGCAAGAACAGCGCACGGGTCTGCTCGGAGCGCGGCCGAACCTCCGCCGTGTTCGCCGGGGAGGGGGCCAGGATGGCGACGACGACGATCGTCGCTCCCGCGATCGATGTCGCGAAACGCCGGTGGGTTTCCATGAGGCGAATATCGGCCGGGACGACAGCCCGGGCAACCTCGTCTCAGTTCACGTATCCGAGGGAGCGCAGGCGCTCCAGAGTCTCCTCACCAACGTCGGCGGGCGGAGCCTCGACCCGCGCCGCCAGGCAGCCCTCGACCCGGCGGGTCAGCGCCTGCTGCAGTTCGCGGCGGATCGCCTCGGCTCCCGTCGGCGAGATCAGTTCTTCCGCCGGGTTGGCGTCGAGGTCGAACAGGAAGCCCTCTCCGCTGGCCGTGTTCACGATCCACTTGTAGGGCCAGTGCAAGGCGACCTTCAACTCCGAGCCGTACAGGTTGTGCTCGGCGAACAGCGGTAGGGGCGCCAGAGCCTCGCCGTCCAGCAGGTTGCCGGCCAGGGAGCGGCCGTCCATCGCGGATGACTCTGCGGGGGCACCGACGAGCTCGAGAACGGTCGGTGCCAGGTCGACCAGCGAAACGGCGACCGGCTCTCGACCGGGAGGGATCCCGTCGCCCCAGATCACCAACGGCACGTGCAGCAACTCCTGCCACATCGCATGACCGTGCTCGAAGCCGCCGTGCTCGAACAACTCCTCGCCATGATCCGAGGTCAGGATCGTCCAGCCGCGCTCCGGGAAACGGCGGCGTGTCAGCTCGCCTTGCAGCCGGCCCAGTTCGCCATCGACGTAGGCGATCTCCTCGTCGTAGGCCGCGGCGATGAAGGCTCGATCCGCGGCGTCCAGCGTCACGGCACCGCTGCGGATCCCGTTGAGGTCATCGATCGGGAGGGACAGTCGCGAGGGCATCGCCGACGTGAAGCGGCCGCGGAACGGAGCCGGGGGGTCGTAGCTCATGTGCGGATCGAACAGGTGCAGCACGAGAAAGAACGGATCGTCGCCCTGCTGGTCGATCCAGGCCAGGGCGCGGTCGACCATCTCCGTGGCGCTGCGATTCGACAGGTTGTTGCCCGGTTCGTAGTCGTAGAGGTCGAACCCGCGGTCCAGGCCGAACTCCGGCGAGAGGAATGGGTTGTTGACCATCGCCGCGGTCCGGTATCCGAGTCGCGACAGATGCTCGGCGAGGCTGACCACGCCAGGGTCGAGGGATCCGAATCGAACGCTGCCGTCGGGACGCTCCTGACGCATCGCGCCGTGGCAGGAAGGTAGCCCGCCGGTGAAGATCGACCCGAAGGTCGGGGCGGTCCAGGGCGACGTCGCCAGGGCGCGCTCGTAGAGCCGGCCTGTCGAAGCCCAGGCTGTCAGGTGCGGGGAAGTGTCTCGTGGGTGGCCGTAGGCGGTCAGATGATCGGCGCGCAGCGTGTCGACGACGATCAGCAGGACCGAACGACGGCTCTCCACCGCGGTGCCGGAGGATCGCTCCCCCGGACACCCCACGGTGAACAGCGTCGCGAGCACCGAGGCCGCGAGGATCGATCTTGGTCGTCGCACGATGGTTTCAGGTCCGATCCGGTCGATCCGCATCGTACCATCCGTCCGGCGGCGGCGCGGCGTCGGTGCGCCTCGATCAGAGCTTGCGCAGCAGGCGGTCGATCGTGCGAACCGGGATCGAGATGTCGACGTTGACGTCGTCTCCGTCGACCGTGATCTGCAGGCGACCGTCGACCTTCTCGACCAGGACCGTCTCGGTGGCGGTGTCGACCTCGACGATGACGAAGTCCGGGGAGCTCTCGATCCGGTCCCAGGCTTCCCGGAGTGCCGGGATCACGTCAGGGCCCAGTTCGCGACTCAACTCCCTGTCCAGCTCGTGTATCGCCTCGTCGATGACCCGATCCGGGACGAGCCACATCGCCGCCTCGGCCACGCCTGCCGGAACGTGCACCGTCACCCGGTCGCCGGTTGGCTCCGCCACGTCGACGGAGATCGTGCCGGCGTGGGTGATCGATGCGAAGACCAGACCGACGCCGGTCGCGAGCAGCAGGGTGCCCGAGACGACGACGATCACGAGGAGGCGTGCGGCGTTGCTCATGGTCAATTCCTCAGTTGGCGTGCTGATTGTCGTCGATCCAGATCCGGACGCTCTCATCGTCGCTCTCGACGGTGACGAGGTCGCCACCGCCGTAGTCGGCGAGCGTACGCAGGCCGGCCATCAGATCGATACGGTACGGGTCGTCCCCGAGCATCGCGTCGACGACCGCCAGCGGGATCTTCACCCGGACCTTCTCGGAGTCGCGCCGGCTGTCGACATGGATCGTCAGCATTCCGTCGGCCTTGGCCACGCGGACATTCTCGTCGTCCGAGGAGACCGTGACGAAATCGGCGTCGGGCGCATCGCGCAGTGCCTCGAGGACCCGGCGAAAATCGATCCCGTGGAAGTCGTCATCGTCGACGTGCATCCTCAGGTCGAGCATTCCACCGCGAAACTCAGGGGTGTCGATCATCGGCAGGATCGCCTCGATCATGCTGATCGGCAGGTTGATGTTGACGTTCTCATCGCTGTATCCGCGATCTTCGACCTTGATGTGCAGCCACTGTTCCCCCGCCGACGCGAAGCCTGCGGTGAGGACGAGCGCGAGAAGGATTCCGGTCACGGTGATTCGCCTGTTCATGTGCTTTCCTCCGGTGAGGGAGTGGATCTTCGCTTCCCTCACACTAAGAACGGCGCCCCCCCGGCAAAGGTTTCCACGCATTCGGATTGCCGCATGAAAGTGTCCCGTGTACCCTGGGATTCACGATGCCGCGAATCGCCCTAATCCTCGTTCTTGCATGGGCTTACGCGGGTTGCGCCGGTCGCGGCACCGGGCCGGACGTTCACCCCGATCCACCCTTGAATCCTGGTCCGCTGCGCTGGACGGTGGCAGATGACCGCCTGGCGGCGCGGGTCGAACGGGCCGTGACCGCCCGTCCGCTTGTCGGCACCGACGCGGCGACAGCGGCTCTGGCGACGGCACGGGATTCCGCGGATGACGACGACCGACGATGCCGGGTCTATCGTTTTCGCGATGCGACGGGGGACGAGGTTGCCGGCATCCCGGACGACGAAGAGCCCTTCGCGACTCCCGGGGCCGTGGCCCGACAGTGGAACACGGCTCTGGCCGCAGGGCAGACCGACGTCGTCTGGCTCCTGGCCGCCCTCGACGGAGCCGGTCGCGTGGTCCGTGGTCTCGACGCCGAGGCCTCGGGTTTGACGGTCGATCAGGACTCGCTGCAACTGTGTTCGAACGAAAAAGTGTCGGACCTCGATCGCCGCCTGGCTCACCCCGCGCTGTGGTTCACGCCGGATCCCCCGACGCCGGGCGCGAAGCCCGGTGCGCTCCAACCGCTGATCCGGGTCGACGGTGAGGCCGGACTGCTCGCGCAGCTCGGCGAGGTCGATCTCGCGATCGCCTGGGGTACCGAGGCGAAACGACTGCAGGAAGCGACCGAGGAGCGCAGGGTCGAACGGGTTCCCCGCTGGGATCGGACCTACCTGCTCTGGCTCGACCCGGCGAAACGCTGGATCAATGACCCCAGGTTTCGACGCTGGCTCGCCGGGCAGATCGACCGGCAGGCGATCGTCGACTACGTCTTCTCCGGTCAGGGAGAGCCGACTGCGCGAATTCTCGAACCGAACCTCGTTCCGCTCTGGGAGCCGATCGTGGACCGGCCGGTTTCTCGCTCGGCCGAGCCGAGGCTGTCGCTGCACTTCGATCGCGATGACGCGGCGGCGAGCCGGATCGCCGGCCGGGTCCAGGAAGCGTTGCGACCCCATCGGGTCCATGTGACGCTCCATCCCGGGTCCGCGGAGGATCTGGCGCGGAACCTGCGCGACGGCAGTGTCGAGTCGGCGATCCTGAGCCATCAGCCCGCGCTGGAGGATCCGATCCTCGCGTTGCGCGAGACACTCGCGAGACTCGGTCCCCGGGCCCAGCCGGCCCAGTCGATCCTCGATCAGGCGGCCGGTCAGTCCGGGGCTGCCACGCGCCGGGCCTCTGCCGACGCGGCGGAGAGGGTTCTGCTCCAGGACGGCGACGTCGTGCCGATCGTGCGCCTGCACGCCTGGCTCTCACGGGATCCGCGCCTCTCCGGCGTCGTGCCCCGCGGCCCCGGTGTCCTGGATCTACGACAGGCCGGGTGGCTGCCGTGACCGGGCCGACGGCGACGACCGGCGAGCGCCGGGCGCCCGGCCTGGGGCTGCGGTTCGCCCTCGCTTTCGCGCTGCTCGCGTTCGTCACCTCCCTCGTCGGCAGCACCGTCGGTCTGGCGGTGGTGCACCGCTCCGACGAACGCCGCAGGGCGACGGAGGCGGCCGGCCTCGACGCCCGGGCCCGGCAGGGGATCGACGCCGCGGGGAGGCGACTGATCCAGACGGTCGCCCGGGCCGAGACGTTTCTTCGTGAGAGCGAGCCGGCACTGTTGCGCCGGATCCTGGAGGGTGGCCCCGAAGCCTCTCCGGCGGCGGAACGACTGGCGACGATCTTCGGCTTCCGTTCGCTGGAGTGGATCGACGAGCAGGGGACGGTCGTCTCGTCGAGCCCCCGGACCGAGCGTGCCGGCGTCGCCGCGGAACCGATCGACGTTCCCGCCGGCCGCGTCGTCGTCCGGGAACTCGACCTTGCCGCCGACGCTCCACCGGTCTGGTTCGTCCAGCGTGAATCCCAGGTCGGCAGTCGCCGGTTGCTCTGGCGTGCGGCGACGGAGATCGACGAAGGGTTTCTGGCCACGGTCGCCGGCCCCGAGGGGGCGACGCTCTCCCGCGGTGACCGCCGGTTACCCGATCGCGATCGAGGCGCCTCTGCGACCGAGGAGACCGGATCGCGCCGGATCGTCGTCCCGGGCGACGAGCGCGGCGACTGGCAACTCGCGATCCGACCGCGGGCTCCGCTCCCGCTGACCGACGACCTGACGATCCTCGCCGCGGGCGTCGCCGCGACGACCCTGCTCGGTCTGCTCGCCGGAGGCTGGCTGTCGCGGCGTGCGACCCGGCCGGTACGGGAGCTGGTTCGTGCCGTCGATGCGATCGCGGCGGGTCAGGCCGACTATACTTTCACCCGTCAGACCGAAAATGCGTTCGAATCGCTGGTCTCGGCTTTCTCTCGTCTGCACCGTTCGCTGGAATTGCAGCAGGAGCGCTCCAGGGCCGCCGAGCGTGTCGCGGCCTGGCGAGAGGCGGCGCGTCGCGTCGCCCACGAAGTGAAGAACCCGCTGGCGCCGATCCGGCTGACCGTGGAGAACCTGATGCGCGCTCGCCTCCGTGTGCCCGAGCAGTTCGACGGGATGTTCGACGAAGGCATGGTGACGATCCTCGAGGAGGTCGATCGTCTGCGCCGCCTCGTCGACGAGTTCTCGCGCTACGCGCGCTTGCCCGCCCCGCGAAAGCGTCCCGCGCAACTCGAGGCGATCGTCGACGAGACGCTGGCCCTCTGGTCCGCCGATCCGACCGCGGACGTGCGTTCCGGCGATCGAGAGGTCGTGCCGCTGCTGGACCTCGACGAGGATCAGATCGGCCAGGTGCTGAAGAACCTCGTCGGCAACGCCGTCGAATCGGTCGCCGGGGCGGAGAACGGGCGCGTCGTCGTGCATCTTCGGCGCGACGCGGCCTGGGCCATGGTGACGGTCGAGGACAACGGTCCCGGGTTCGGCGATGCCGATCGGTCCCGGCTGTTCGAGCCGTACTTCACGACCAAGGAGCAGGGGACCGGTCTGGGGCTGGCGATCAGCGAGCGGATCGTCTCCGAGCACGGAGGCCTGCTCGAGGCCGAGCGAAGGGAGAGCGGCGGTGCCCGGTTCGTGCTCCGCCTTCCGCTGGAACCCACGGTGGACCGATCATGAACGTGCTGATCACCGACGACGAGAAGAACATCCGCAACACCGTCGCGGCGACCTTTCGCATGGAGGGCTACGGTGTCGAGACCGCCGAGGACGGCGAACAGGCGATCGCCGCCGTCGAGAAGGGCGGGATCGACCTCGTACTGCTCGACGTGCAGATGCCGGGGATCGACGGCCTCGAGACGCTACGCCGTCTCCGGGAACTCGGTCACGAGATTCCGGTGATCTTCCTGACCGCCCACGGATCGATCGAGCGGGCGGTCGAAGCGGTGCGGCTCGGCGCGTTCGATTTCATCGAGAAGCCGCCCCATGCCGACAAGATCCTGTTCAGCGCGCGGAACGCGATGCGTCAGGTCGATCTCGAGGAGGAGAATCGCGAGCTCCGTGGTGCGGTCGAATCGCGCTACGACATGATCGGCTCGAGCCCGCCGATGCGTGAGCTGTTCCAGAACATTGCGCGGACCGCGCCGACCCACGCCCGGGTGCTGATCCTCGGCGAGAACGGCACCGGCAAGGAGTTGATCGCCCGCGCGCTGCACCGGGAGTCGCCACGCAATCGTGCCTCCTTCGTCCGGGTCAACTGCGCCGCGATCCCCCGTGACCTGTTCGAGTCCGAACTGTTCGGGCACGAGCGCGGCGCGTTCACCGGGGCGACGACGCGACGCAGGGGCAAGTTCGTCCGCGCCGACCGGGGCACCCTGTTCCTCGACGAAGTCGGCGAGATCCCCGCGGAGCTCCAGGCCAAGCTGCTACGTGCCCTGGAATCGGGCGAGGTCGAGCCGGTCGGATCGGAGCGGGAGATCCAGGTCGACGTGCGTGTCATCGCCGCGACGAACCGGGATCTGGAGCAGGCGGTCGCCGACGGTAGCTTCCGCCGGGATCTGTACTACCGCCTGCAGGTCGTCACGCTGATGGCCCCACCCCTCCGCGATCGACGCGAGGATATCCCGGCGTTGACCCAGCGATTCCTGCAGTCGATCTGCGACGAGAACAACCTGCCGCGACGGACGTTGACCGACGGTGCCCTGCGCCGGTTGATGGCCCACGACTGGCCGGGCAACGTGCGCGAGGTTCGTAACCTGATCGAACGACTCGTGATCCTGACGCCCGGCGAGATCGACGAAGCTGCGGTCGGCGCGGCGCTCCCGGGAAGCTCCTCGGCATCACCAGGGGCCGAGGTGGCGTTGCGCGGATCGCTGCGGGAAACGATGGCCGAGTTCGAGAAACGGATCGTGGGGGAGACGCTGGAGCGTCACGGCTGGCGGATGACCGCCGCGGCTTCCGAGCTTGGTCTGGAGCGCAGCCATCTGTACAAGAAGCTGCGCGCGCTCGGTATCGAGCGACCGGAGTAGCGATGGGCCCCCGAGAGAACGAAGAACGGTTTCGTCTTGCGTTCGAGAAGGCGCCGATCGGCATGTGTCTGGTCGGCCACGATTTCCGGTTCCGCAACGTCAATCAAGCGATGTGCCGCCTGATCGGCTATGCCGAAGACGAGCTGATCGGACTCAGCTTCGTCGACATCACCCACCCTGACGATGTCGACCGCGGGGTCCGGCTCACCGAGAACATCTTTCGCAAGGTGAGCCCACAGGGCACGATGGAGAAGCGCTACGTTCACAAGAACGGTGCGTTCGTCCGCGCACGGGTGACGGTCTCGATGGTCGATGGGCCGGACGGGGAGATGCTGTACGGCCTTGCGGTCGTCGAGGATCTGCGACCGTTCGAGGAGTTCCGGCGCACCGAACGGCTGGCCTCGGTGGGCATCCTGGCCAGCGGCATCGCTCATGAGTTGAACAACCCCGTCGGCGGAATCCTGCTCGCGGCACAGTCGGCGATCGCCGACCAGGAGGGGCGGACCGAGACGGTCGGCCTCCAGGCCCTGCGGGACATCGAGCAGGACGCCCGGCGCTGCGCCAAGGTGATCAAGAGTCTCCTGCGGCTCTCCCGGGATCGGTTGACGGAGAAACGCGACGCCGACCTGAACGGAATCGTCAAGTCGGCCCAGGAGTTGACCCGGGCGTTCGTCGCCCGGGAGGCGACGCTCACGATCCAGCTCGCCGAGGAGCCGCTGCCGGGCAGTTTCAACGTCGAGGAGCTGGAACAGGCGTTGATCCAGCTGCTGCGCAACGCAGTGGAGTCCGGAGCGACGAAGATCTCGATCAAGACCGAGCGGGTCGCCGACGGCGCGCGGTTGATCGTCGCCGACGACGGCCGCGGCCTGTCCGGCGAAGAGCAGCGCCACCTGTTCGATCCGTTTTACACCAAGCGGAGGATGGCCGGAGCACTGGGCCTGGGGCTGGCCACGACCCATGCCACGGTGCTGGACCACGGCGGTGAGATATCGGTCGCGTCCGAGCGCGGTGTCGGAACCCGATTCACGATCGACCTCCCCTCGACCGCTCCCGGGGCGACTGCGTGAGGGTCCTGATCGTCGACGACGAGCCGAGGTATCGCGAGTATCTCGCGCCGGCGCTCGAACGCTGGGGCCATGAGGTCCGCACCGCCGCAGACGGCGCGGAGGCGATCGAGAAGGGACTCGCCTTTCGTCCGGATCTGCTGATCACCGACTGGATGCTACGGCACCACATCCACGGCCTGCACGTCGCGAGCGTGCTGTCGAGCCTCGACCCCCGGCTGCAGACGATGCTGATCACGGGTTTCGATTCCAGCGAGTTACGCCTCGACGCGAGGCACGGCCAGATCCACAACTACCTGGGGAAACCGTTCGAGCTGGAGGATATCTACCGCGCGGTCGAGGAGGCCGCCCAGGGGCGGCGCATCGGCGAGCCGGTGCCGGTTCCGTTCGGTGTCGTGCGCACGGCGCCGCAGGGCAAGGTCCTGCACCTCAACGATCGGGCCTGGGCCTTGTTCGGCGAAACCGAGGCCGGCCGCAGCGTGGGCGATCTGGCCGCGTTGTTCCCCCCGGCCGAGTTCGCGACTCTCCGTGCGGCCAACGGACGCTGGTATGCGGCGTCGCCGAAGGCCGAACCACCCGTCGTCTGGTGGATGACCAACCGACCGGTCGGCGGCGGATTGCTCTGGGTCGTCCTGCGCCAGGAGGATCAGGTCCTGCAGAACGACACCCGCGTCCGGCTCCTCGTCGGCGAGCCGCACCCCGACGCGAAGGAGTGGCCGTTCGACGATCAGGTGCTGCTGCTCGAAGGCGATTCCGCCGTCGCCCGCCTGCACGCCGGGCAGCTCGAAGCTCTCGGTTGCACGGCGTACAAGGTCAGCGACGTCGACCTCGCCCTGCGGCTCCTCGACGCGAACCCCCAGATCGGCATCGTGATCTTCGACCGGGAACTCCGCGGGGCCGCGGTGGGTGATGTGGTCGACCGGCTGCGTTCGGCGCGACCGGCGCTGCGCCTCGTCGGCAACGACAGCGTGGGAGACCCGTCTCCATTCCGTCAGCTGGGCGTGGCCCGCTTCCTGCCCAAGCCGTGGCGCGTGACCGATCTGATCCGTGTTCTGCGTTACGAACCCGATCCGTCCTGAACGATCGGGGCCCCGGACAGAGGTCGCCAGAGCGTCGTGTCCCGCGGCAGGGTCTCGTTGACGTACTCGACGACGCCGACGTTCTCCAGCGTGAGCGCGACATCGACGGGCGGCGCCGCCGCGAGAAATGCGCGGATGGACTCCTCGGTCGCTTCCCGCCGTCGCGACTCCGGTGCCCGGTCGAGCAACCCGACCCGCAAGTAGGCGTCGTTGTCGATGTCGTCGGGCCTGGCGTGGTACGCGTGGGTGATGCCGAAACGCTGGGCCTCGCGCCGAAGCCGGTCCAGTGTGGGAGGGAAGCCGAGACCTCCGTCGTCGTCGGCCACGATCGGCCAGCCGATCAGTACGGCGCGGTCGCCCTGGATCGAGAAGGAGCGCTGGTAGGGCGTCCGTCCACGACTGCTCAGACGCCGGTCCGACGGCGCGTAGCCTCCGAAGCGCAGGACGACCGGCGTGTCGAGTCGCCGACGAAGGTGCTCGACGAATCCGGCGACGTCGCGATCGCCGCCGCGCTCGGGCTCGAGGCCGATCAGCGTGGCGTGAACCTGTTCCCGGTCGTAGGGGCGGAACCCGGGGCCGAGAGCCTGTTCCAGACGCCGGGAGATGTCGTCGAGCAGGGCCTGCAGATCGCCGGGCTTCGGTCCGTAAAGGGCTACCAGGCTGCAGGGGTTCGGCGGCGGAGTGGCCATTCGGTTCTCCTCGGATCGCGGGAGGATATCCCAGCCCGGCCGGGGAACCCTTCCGGGCAATCGGGTGGCTCGGGACACCGGTGTGTCAATCCGGACACGGTTGGTGTAGGGGGGAACTCCGTCCAGCATTCGCTGTAACATACTGAAAATGAACAGTTTGTGTGATCTAACCGCTCCTCCCGTCGAGCTGGCATCCGCCTCGCAATCCTCTCCGATCGCAGCGCAATCGCGTTGCCGGGCCGGAGGGTCCGTTTCTCCGGACGCCGCCGATCGGGCGTCTATCAGGGAGGTCAGCCATGACGCACAAGAATCACCACGACGACAGAAAGCTCCTGTTCGCCGTCGCCGGACTGGTCGTTGCCGGGGCCGCCGGACTCGCCTTGCTCGCCGGCATGGGCCAGGGCGCGAACCCGAGTTCGGCCCGGCGCAGCGCCGGCGTGCCGAAGGTCGCACGCTCGACACCGCCGGCGCCGGCGCCGGCGGTAGCCGCGGTGCGGGTCGAACCGGTCGAGGCGGAGGCACCGGGCGACGTGATGCCGGCCAAGCGTGGTGGCTCGACCGTCGACGCCGATGTGATCCAGGCGGCGGAAGAGCTGGCGGGTCGCCAGATCGGCGTTTCACCGACCGCCGTGGAGGCGGCGGCGGCCCGGTTCGCCATCGAGCCCGGCGCGAACCTCGTCACCGGCGGTCTGACCGCCTGGAACGCCCGGGACTACGTGGCTGCCGTGGCCTACTTCGGTGCCCAGAGCGACGCGAAGCCCGACGACGGCTGGGCGCTCTACATGCTGGGCCTGTCGCTCTGGAAAGGGGAGGCTCTGGACGCCGCCGTCGATGCGCTGACGCGATCGGCGCAGGTGACGCCGGGCTTCGTCAAGAGCCACGTCAATCTCGCCCGGGTGCAGAACGAACGGGGGCAGTTCGAGGATGCGCTGGCCGCCTCCGAGCGAGCCCTGGAGATCGATGAGTCGAACGCCGAGGCGCTGTTCCTCAAGGGGCGGTCCCTGCGCAATCTTGCGCGTACCGACGAAGCCCTCGCGGCTCTCGAGGCCAGCGTCCAGAGCGACGACAGCAACGGGTACGTGCACAACCTGATCGGCTTGATCCGTATCGAACAGGGCAACGCCGCCGATGCCGTCGAGAGCCTGCGCCTCGCGGCCGAGCTGGCGCCGCGGGTCTCGTACGTACGGAATAATCTCGGCATGGCGCTCGAGCGCTCGGGAGACGCCGTCGGTGCGATCGCCGCGTACCGCGCCGCGGCCGAGCTCGACGGGGGGCACGACGGGGCGATGCGCAACCTGGCCCGACTCGAACCCCTGGTTCCGGCGACCGACGAGGACACATCCGTCGTGATGGCCCAGGCCGACACCGACGGACACGAGTGACGCGGCGTGCCACGAGAAGGACCCGGTCTCGATCCGGCCGCGCAGACTGTGCGACCACCGGGACCGGGTCATTCGACGTCAGGACTCGAGTTCGAAACTCATCGTGACGTCGTCCTCGCTGTCGACCTCGGGGTCGACCGTGACCACTTCCTGAGCGGCGAGGATGTGCGAGAAGTTCAAGGCGAGGAACGGGGTCGCGAAGTGCGTGTCGCGGCCCAGCACCGAGACCGAGGTCAACGAGAGGAACGGATGCTGGGTGTGGTTGAGTCGCTTCATCACGTCTCCGCCGGGGGGAACATGAAGGAAGCCCTCGACCTCGAACTCGCCCAGCTGGATCTGCACGGCCGCCCGGGTGAACGTCCCGCCAACCTTCTTCCCTGACGTCGTCGGCGAACCGGACAGCTCGTGGACGAACAGGATCGAGGCTCGGTTGATCGAGATCGACTTGCCGGTCAGCTCGAGACTCGACGCCGACAGGTCGGGGTCGTGAACGGTCAGGAAGTTCCGGGAGACGAGGTTCAACTCGTCGAGGGTCCGGAGCATCGGACTGGCCCGGAGCGAGCCGTCCACCGTGCCCGTGGCGGTGTGGATTCGAACGCGCCGGATCTCGAAGTTGTCACTTGCTCTCATGTCGATACCGTGTCCTCAGTTCGCCCGAGCCCGAGGCTCGGCCCCTCCCAGAAAGTAAGGCCCGTTGCCGGGAGGGTCAAACCGGCGGTCAGGAACCTCCCGCGACCACCCTCGGACGTCCCCGATACCGCTCGTACAGCCGATGGTGCCGGTTGGCCAGGGGGTCGACCTCCCGGCCGTCGATGAACAGTCGCTCGATCTGGGTCCGGATCTCCAGCGGCGTGCCGTCGGTGACGATCAAGCTGGCCGATTTGCCGACCTCGATCGAGCCGAGCTCGGCGCCGACGCCGATGATGCGGGCCGTCTCGAGGGTCAGGGCGGCGATCGCCGCATCGTGAGGCAGCCCGAAGGCGGCGGCCATCGCGGCGTGCTGGGGCAGTCCGCGTGTGTGGGCGGCCCCGAACGTGCTGCCGCCGCTGGCGAACCCGAACGAGACGCCGGCCTCGTACAGCCGCGCCGCCTCGGTGTAGCGGATGTCGTAGGGCTCGTCCTCGCGCTGGGGTAGGGCCAGGACCTCGGTGAGCAGCACCGGGATCTGCTTCTCCTTCAAGGTCTCGGCGATGCGCCAGAAGTCGCCCGAGCCGACGAGCACGAAGCGCAGACCCTCCTTCTCGGCCCAGGCGATCGCCGACTTGAGCTGACGGATCTCATCGGCGTGGATGAACACCGGCATCGTCCCGTCGATCAGCGGCACGAGCGCCGCGAGTTTCGGGTCGATGTCGATGGGAGTGCCGCCGTCGTCTCCCGCCGCCGTCGCCAGGGAGTAGGCCCGGGCATCGGCGAGCCAGCGCGACAGTTCCTTGATCCGTGCCTCACGCTCGCGCTTGCGATCCTCGGCCGAACTCGACCCGCCGAAGCGAGGGGCACGGAACGACGGCCACTGGACGTGCATCGCGACCGGTCGCGCCGCGGCCAGGTCTTCCCAGGTCCAGCCCTCCAGCCGCGTCAGGGACGAGCTTCCGCTGATCAGCCCGCCCGACGGAACGCTCAGCACGTGGGTGATCCCCGCCGCCCGTGTGACGCCGATCAGCTCGGAGTCGGGGTTGACGGCGATCGCGGTGTTGACATCCGGGTTGATGTCGCCGGTCTCGGCGACGTCGACGCTGGCGGAGATTCGCGCAACCTCGGTGAGGCCGACCGCCGTGTTGGCGTCGATCATTCCCGGAAAGACGTGCCTTCCGGTCGCGTCGATCACCGTCGCGCCCGAGAGCGGCGCCAGACCGGCACCGACCTCGACGATCCGGCCGCCCCGGAACGAGACGGTGCCATCCTCGATCACGTCGCCGCTGACGGTATGGACGGTGGCGTGGACGATCGAGGTCGGCGGCGCCAGAGAGGCCATCCGGTGCGAGTAGGGCAAGGGGCGATCGGCGGGACGGGGCGGAGTGTCCGCATCGTCCTCCTGTGTCGGCTCCTGCTTCTCGGCCTTCTCGTCGTCGGCCTTCTTGTCGTCGGCCTTCTTGTCGTCGCCCTTCTCGTCCGCTCCTTCGCCCTCGTCGTCCTTCTTCTTGTCGCCGTTCTTGATTCGCTCGATCAGCTCGGCCCGGTCGGCGGCGATGGCGTCTCGCGCGCCGAGGTCGGTCTCGCGGTCGAACTGACGCACACCTTCGATCCAGGTCGATTCGACGATCGAGAAGACGCTGAGGGGGTCTCCGCTCCAGACGACGAAATCGCCGTCCTTCTTCTTCTCCAGCGAGCCGATCCGATCGTCGACGCCGAGCTGGATCGCGGCGTTCAAGGTGACGAAATTCAACGCCGCGACGGGGTCGACGCCGCCGTAACGAACCGCCTTCGCCGCTTCGAGATTCATGCGCCGGGCCAGCTCCGACGAGTCGGAGTTGAAGGTGACCAGCACGCCGCGCTCGTGCATCAGCGCGCCGTTGTAGGGGATGGCGTCGTACGCCTCGAGCTTGTAGGCCCACCAGTCGCTGAAGGTCGAGCCGCCGGCGCCGTGGGCCGCGAGCTCGTCGGCGACCTTGTAGCCCTCCAGCACATGCTGGAACGTACGGATCGTCACGCCGTACTCGTCGCAGAGCCGAACCAGGGCGAGGATCTCGTCCTGCCGGTACGAATGGCTGTGCACCACCCGCTCACCGCGGAGGATCTCGGCGATCGCATCGAGCTGCAGGTCCCGTCGCGGAGGCGCGGTGCCGGCCCTGGCCGAGTCGGAGAGGCCCTCGTAGGTCTCCCAGACGCGCATGTAGTCCGTGGCCGCCTGAAAGCGTTCCCGGATCGACTCCATCACGCCCATCCGTGTCGCCGGGTAGCGCGCCGGCTCCCCTCGTGGCGGAGTTCGTCCGGAGCGTTTCGGGTTTTCGCCGAGCGCGAACTTGATTCCGGGAGAGGCCCCTTCGATCAGCAGTTCCTCGCGGCTGACGCCCCACTTCAACTTGATCACGGCGTCCTGGCCGCCGATCGCGTTCGCCGAGCCGTGGAGGGAGTGTGCCGCGGTCAGTCCGCCGGCGAGCTGTCGATAGATGTCGATGCTGGTCGGGTCGAGCACATCCTCGATACGTACCTCGGCGGTGACGTTGTTCGTTCCCTCGTTGACGCCGCCGCGAATCGCGGTGTGGCTGTGGGCGTCGATCAATCCGGGCGTGACGTGCTTGCCGGTTCCGTCGATCACGAAGGCGTCGCCGGGCTCCCGGAGGTTCTTGCCGATCTTGTCGATCTTCCCGTTGCGGATGACGAGGTCCGCACCCTCGAGGGTGCCGTCGGGTCCCTGGGTCCAGATCGTCGCGTTGCGCACGAAGATGACCTCGGGCG
Organism: uncultured bacterium; assembly: GCA_942490715.1. Taxonomy (GTDB): domain Bacteria; phylum Acidobacteriota; class Polarisedimenticolia; order Polarisedimenticolales; family Polarisedimenticolaceae; genus CALNYP01. Next base: position 74,455 of record CALNYP010000043.1, on the reverse strand, counting down.
TCAGCTGATCCGAACCGCCGGCGTTCTGGGCGGCGAGGGGCAGGACGGCCAGGGCGGCCGCCATGGCCGGCAGGACCAGCATCCGGGTGGCGAAGGAACGATTGTTGCGGCGGCTCATCGCGCACCTCCCTCGGGCGCGCTGTCTCGCGTTCCCTTCAACTCGACGGAGCGAGGTCCCATCTCGGTGACCCCGCTGAATTCGTTTCCTTGGATGATCACCGTGATCTCCGTCGCACTCTGGCCACCGCGGGCCGGCATCGTGACGGTCAACGCGTTGCCCTCGAGGACGACCTCGTCGAACTCGACGGTTCCCGATCGGGTCTCGGCGGTACCGCGGTAGTTCTCCTTGTCGCCCTCGATGGTCCAGACCCGCTCGAACTTGCGGCCGCCCATGTCGAAGGTGACCGACCACTCGCCCCGGGGATCGACGACGGCGTTCGGATCGCCCTTGGGCTTCTCCTTGACCTCGATCTCGTGCTGTCGTCCGTCGACGAAGACATGCCGGATGTTGGTCTTCTCGGCGAACAGGGGGCCGTCGGCGACCAGCAGATTGGCGATCTTGCCGGCCTCGAGGGTACCCAGCACGTCGGCAAGTCCGACGAGCTCGGCGGGGTGGGTCGTCAGCGCGGCGAGGGCGACCTCCGCGGGAAGTCCGTCCTCGACGATCTTGCGCAGGTTCTTGTAGAAGTCCTTGCTGTTGCCGAGGCCGTCGGCGGTGAAGGCGAAGCCGACACCGGCCTCGTGGAGCACCGCCGGTCCCCTGGCCGCGTCCAGGTAGCGACGCATCGTCTCCATGTCCACGCCGAGGGCTTCGTCCTCATCGTCGACATCGGGCTTGTCCGGAAAGGTCAGCGGGAGAATCAGGGTCCGGCCGGTGGCGGCGATCCGCTCGGCATTCTCGTACTCGTTGCCCGAGGCGACGACGACGAGATCCAGATCGAACTCCCGGGCGATCCGGTCGGCGAGCAGCACGTCGGCCGGGACCGCCGCCCGGAGGAACAGCTGCTGCTCGCCGGAAAGTACCGGCGCCAGCGCTGCATGACTCGCGTGGAACGGCGGCCGCTTCACACCAGTCGGATCGGCGGCGTACCGCTCCTGCCATTCGAGGAACCGTCCGGCGTCGTGGAACTCCTGTCGCAGCGCGGCGGCGATTCCCATCAAGCTGCCCGGGTATCCGCCGCCGAAGCCGCCCCGTTCCAGGCCGCCATGCTGGGCGACGGCCTCGTTCAGGATCAGGTCCGCGACCGGCAACTCCTCGACGAGCAGGATCGCCGCGCTGACGCCGCCGAGCAGCCCGCTCGCCGGAACCGACAGGACGGCGCCGAAGCCGTTGTCCCGGAGCTTCTCCATCTCCCTGGCGCGGTCTCCGGAAAACGGTAGCAACGAATCGACGACGCGGTCTTCGGCGCGAATCACCGACAACGGGTGGACCGGGCCGGACCTGGCCGGCGTTGCGCCCCCGGGTCCCCCTGGCCCGCGACCGCCCGGGGCCGCGTCGGACGCCGCGCCGAGCTTGCTGTGGATGTCGATCAGCCCGGCGTAGATGTGGTGTCCGCTGGCATCGATCGCGACGGCGTCGGCGGGGAGATCCAGATCGGCTCCGACCGCCTCGATACGCCCGTCACGAAGCACGACCGTCGCTTCCTCGAGGACGTTGCCCGGGGCGATGTGAACCGTGGCGCCGGTCAGGGCATAGACCCTCGGACGTTCCGCCACGGCAGGGAATGCCGCGACGAGAGCCACCAGGCCCAGGAGCCACAGGGATCGTGCGGCGCCGGCGAACCGGCACAAAGAACGAGCGTGCATCATCGGAAGCCCCCGCTCGGAGCGGTTCCCCGACGGCGCTCGATCGCAGCGCCAGGGGGGGCCGTTCCGCGTCAATGTCAGCGATGGGCGGAGTCTAACGGACTCCCCGAGGGGCCTGTCAAGACGCCTCTGAGCAGAATTTCCGCGCTCCGGCTGACATTTCCCGGCGCGAAACACATATTGAAGAACATGCGTACCGAGTCCCTGCCGTCGCCCACGGTGGTCAAAACCGAGATTCTGACAGCCCTGACCCCGGCGTCGGTCGTCCTGGAGTCCGGGATGGAGGAGCTGGACCTGGTGACCACGCGCTGCGCGGCACGGATCGCCGATCCTCCGGAGACGCCGATGGACCAGCTGGAACCGCCGGCCCGGGCTCGTCCTCGAAAGCGGCATCTGTTCGATCCCGCCCGGGGCTGGTTTCGCCGATTCGAGCGCGCGACCAGCCTGTTCCTGAGCCGGAACATCTACCCCAGGATCCCCTTGCTGCACCGGGTCTACGACCGACAGCTCCGGCACAACCTGAGCCTGTCCGAGGCCTCGATCTCGATCGCCGGGTTGCCTGCCGCCTTCGACGGAATGCGCATCCTGTTGATCACCGACCCTCACGCGGGACCGTTCCTCGGCGTCGACGAACTCGCGGCGACCTTCGACCGGCTGGTCGCTCACCGTCCCGACCTGATCCTGCTCGGCGGCGACATGGTGACCAGCCGGCTGTGTGAGTTCGAATCCCACCTCGCCGCCTGGAAACAGCTGCGTGCCCCCGAGGGGGTCTACGCGGTCCTCGGCAACCACGACCACTACACCGGCAAGGTCCCGCAACTCTCCCGGCAGATCGAGGCCGCGGGGATACGTCTGCTCCAGAACGAATCGGTGCGCCTCGAACGGGGCGACGACCAGCTGTCGCTGGCCGGCGTCGACGACCTGCTCCGCGGCGAACCCGATCTCGACGCCGCACTGCGGGAGACCGACGGGCCGGTGATCCTGCTTTCTCACAACCCCGACGTCTTCTTCGACGCCGTGCGACGGGGCGTCGCGCTGATGCTCTCGGGCCACACCCACGGCGGCCAGATCCGTCTGCCGGGCCTGGGGGTGCTGGTCCGCCAGAGTCGCTATCGCCTGGATGAGGGGCGCTATCGCACCGGGAAGAGCGAACTGCTGGTCAGCCGCGGGCTCGGTGCCGTCGGCCTGCCGTGGAGGCTCCACTGCTCTCCCGAGGCGGTACTGTTGACCCTTTCTCGCTGACCGCTTCCCCCTCAACGGAACCCCGCGCTTGAAAGGTCGGCCTGGCAAGTGCAGAATCGAGCGACGCGCCGTCCCTCCTCGCGCGTGCCCGAGGTTCCATCTTGCATGTCGTTGCCATCATTCCGGCCCGCCTCGACTCGAAGCGGCTCCCGGGCAAGGTCCTTCGTGAGGTCGGCGGCAAACCGCTGATCCGCTGGGTCTGGGAGCGGGTCGCCCGGGCCGCCCGGGTCGATGAGGTCCACGTGGCCACCGACTCGCCGGAGATCGAGGAGGCCTGCCGCGCCTTCACGCCCAACGTGCACCGCTCCCAGGCGCGACATATCTGCGGAACCGACCGTGCGGCGGAGGCGGTGCGCGAACTCGCGGCCGACGTCGTGCTCAACATCCAGTGTGACGAGCCGATGATGGATCCCGAGCTGGTCGACGCGGTCATCGCGCTGTTCGAGGATCCCGATGTGCGTCTGGCCAGTGCCGGCGCGCCGATCCGGACGGTCGAAGAGCTGGCCGACCCCAACGTGGTCAAGGTCGTCAACGACCTGGCCGGCGACGCGCTGTTCTTTTCCCGCGCCGCGATTCCCTGGCCCCGGGAACATCCACCGATCGGGAGCGGACCGCTCCCCGATGGCACCTTCGCCGCAAAACACATCGGTATCTACGGGTATCGCAACGCGGACCTGCAGAAGCTCGCGGCGCTGCCCCCGACAAGACTCGAGTTGCTCGAGAGCCTGGAACAGCTGCGGGCTCTCGAACACGGCTGGAAGATCCGCATGATCGACTGGGACTACCAGGGGATCGATATCGATACCGAACGCGATCTGGAGAAGTTGCTCGTGGCGCTGCGCGCCGACGGAGAGCTCCCGGACTGACGACGTTCCGGAATTCGCACAGGAGGCGACGTGCCTGGTTTCGAGATCTGGGGTGACGAGGAGAAGCGAGAGGTGCAGGAGGTCCTCGAGACCGGCGTGCTGTTTCGCTACGGCTTCGACGGAGTGCGCGGGGACCAGTGGAAGGCCCGCACGCTGGAGCGCGAGCTGGCTGCACGGATGGGGACGAAGTACTGCCACGTCTGCTCGAGCGGCACGTCGGCACTGAGCATCGCCCTGGCCGCCTGCGGTGTCGGGGCCGGCGACGAGGTGATCGTTCCGACGTTCACCTTCGTGGCGACCTACGAGGCGGTGCTGATGGCCGGGGCCGTTCCGGTGTTCGTCGACGTCGACGAGACGCTCTGCCTGGATCCGGGGGCGATCGACGCCGCGATCACCTCCGAGACGAAGGCGGTCGTTCCCGTTCACATGTGCGGGAGCATGGCGCAGATCGACAGGATCGTCGAGATCTGCGAGACCCGGGGCGTGACGCTGATCGAGGACACCGCCCAGGCGGTCGGAGCGACCTATCACGGCAAGGCGCTGGGCAGCTTCGGCCAGATGGGCTGCTACTCGTTCGACGCGGTGAAGACGATCACCTGCGGAGAGGGCGGGGGAGTCGTGACCGACGACGAGCAGCTGTACGACCGCTCCCATCAGTTCGCCGACCACGGCCACGATCATCTCGGCGGCCCGGACCGTGGTGCCGACGGTCACCCGCTGCTCGGGGCCAACTACCGGATCAGCGAGCTGAACGCCGCCGTCGGCGTGGCGCAGCTCCGCAAGCTCGACTGGATCCTGGCGACCCAGCGTCGCAACAAGTCGCGACTGAAGCAGGCGATGTCGGAATTCCCGGAGGTCACGTTCCGGGAGCTGCCCGATCCCCGGGGCGACTCGGCGACCTTCCTGAGCTTCTTCCTGCCGGATGCGGAGCGGGCGGCGCAGGTGACGAAGGAGCTGGGCGCCGCCGGCGTCGACGCCTGTTTCTACTGGTTCGACAACAACTGGCACTACATCAAGAAGTGGGATCACCTGCATTCGCTGCAGACCGCCGGGCGTGCTCCGGCGTTCCAGCGTGACCGGATGGCCGACTGGGACCCGGATCGGTTCGAGGCCTCGGATCGCGTCATGAGCCGGGCCATCTCGATGTTGATCAAGCTCTCGTGGACGGATGAACAGATCGACCAGCGCATCGAGGCGATGCGCGACGTCTTCGGAAGCTGAGGGGGAGTCATGATCAAGAACCTGGCTGTCGTACCGCGGGTGATCTTCGGCAGGGGCTGTCTCGACCGCCTCGGCGCTCTGCTGGACGACAAGCGTTCAGCGGACGCGAAGACGATGGTGTTTCTGATCGATGACGGGCTGAAGCAGAAACCGTGGTTGTCGCGGTTGCCGATCGGCGAGAGCGATCGACGGTTCTGGGTCAACGTCGACGAAGAGCCGAAGACCAGCGGGGTCGATGCGCTGACCGCCGAGGTGCGGGCGGCAGTCCCCGGTGGGCCGGCCGGTGTGGTCGGGGTCGGTGGAGGAAGCGTGATGGACATCGCCAAGGCGGTGGCGCTGATGCTGACCAACGAGGGGTCGTCGGCGGACTACCAGGGCTGGGATCTGATCCGCCACCCGGCGACGTACCACGTCGGCGTTCCGACGCTCTCGGGAACCGGCGCCGAGGTGTCGCGAACGACGGTGCTCACCGGGCCGGTGCGCAAGCTGGGCATGAACTCGGACCACACGGTGTTCGATCAGATCGTGCTCGACCCGGACCTCGTCGACGATGCGCCCGACCCCCAGCGCTTCTTCACCGGCATGGACTGCTACATCCACTGCGTGGAATCCCTCGAAGGAACCTTCCGCAACGCCTTCAGCACGGCCTACGCCGAGAAGGCGATGGAGCTGTGTCGCGAGGTGTTCCTCGGCGACGCCGGCGACGATCAAAACGACAAGCTGATGATGGCCTCGTACTTCGGCGGTCTGAGCATCGCCTACTCCCAGGTCGGAGTCTGTCACGCGATGTCCTACGGTCTGTCCTACGTCTGCGGGGTGCACCACGGAGTCGGTAACTGCATCGTCTTCGACCAGCTGGAGGACTACTACGCTGAGGGTGTCGCCGAGTTCCGCTGGATGATGGACAAGAACTTCATCGAGCTGCCGCAAAAGGTCACGGCGGGGCTCTCCGACGGCGAGGTGCAGAAGATGGTCGACGTCGCCCTGAGCCTCGACCCGTTGTGGGAGAACGCGCTGGGGCCGGACTGGAAGTCGAAGGCGACCCCCGAGAGGCTCCGGGAACTCTACGCCCGGATGTGAGCCGGGGCGCCGGGTGCGGCTCCGATTCCGGCGGTCGTCGCGGCGAAGACGCTGTCGACGTCGATCTCGCGCAGGCAGCGGTAGTGGCTGAAGCGGCAGCGACGATCGAAGCAGGGGCTGCAATCGAGCCCCAGGTGGAACACCGTTGCGCGGTCGGTCAACGGTGGGGTGTATGCCGGCGTTGACGATCCGTAGATCGCCAGGACCCTCGCGCCGACCGCCGCGGCGACATGGAGCAGCCCGGAGTCGTTGGCCACGGCCTCCTCGACCAGCGACAACAGGTCGATCGCATCGACGAGCTGCGTCTGCCCGCAGAGGTTGATCGCGGTCCCGCGGGAGGCCCGCACGATCGCCTCTCCATCTTGCCGGTCCCCGTCCGAGCCGAGGATCCAGACCCGTCTGCCGGCGTCGAACAGCCGCCGGGACAGCGCGCCGTAGGATTCGACGGGCCAGGCCTTGGCCGGGCCGTAGGCGGCGCCGGGCAGGCAGGCGACGATCGGCCGGTCGGTCTCCAGGCCGAGTCCGGCGACCAGGCGCCGTCGATTGCCGGCGTCGACGGTGAGGGCGGGACGGGGCAGCGGGGAAGGGATCGCGACGTGCGGCGGAAGGCCCAGGGCGACGATCTTCTCGACCATCGGTACGGTGCGGTCCCGGTTGCGTGGCCGTCGATCGTTGATCAACCCCCAGCGGCTCTCTCCCAGGTGACCGGTTCGCAACGGGATCCCGGCCAGGAACGGGACCAGCGCCGACTTCAGGCTGCGGGGCAGGACGATCGCACGATCGTATCGCTCCCGGCGGAGGCGACGACCCAGCCGCCAGCGCGTACCGAGGGCCAGCTCGCCGTGTCCGACCGGCAGCGCGTGGACGCGCCGCACCTCGGGCATTCGCTCGACGACCGGACCCGACCATCCGGGAGCGACGACGTCCAGCGTACCCCGGGGCTCTCGCTGCCGGAGGAGCCGGAACAGGCTCTGGGCCATGACCATGTCACCGAGCCACGAGGGTCCGACGATCAGGGTGCTCTGGCCGGGCTGGGTCACCGGGAGCCGCCGGGGTCAGTCGGCGGCGAGGATCGCGTGAATCCGCCGTCCGATCTCGTCGCGGTCGCCGACCCCGTCGACCCGGCGGAGGAGTCCGCGCTTCTCGTAGTACGGAATCAGCGGGGCGGTCTTGTCCCGGTACTCGATCAGGCGGTGACCGAAGACCTCTTCGGTGTCGTCCTTGCGCTGGATCAGCCGCTCCGCGATCTCGGGCGGCGGCGGATCGAAGTCGACGTGGTAGACCTGACCGGTTTCCGGGTCACTGCGGCGGCCGGTGACCCGGCCCAGGAGGACGTCGTCGGCCACGACCAGCAGTAGGGTGTGGTCGAGGGACCGCCCGGCCTCGGCCAGCATCTCGTCGAGGGCCTCGGCCTGGGCCACCGTCCGTGGAAAACCGTCCAGCAGGAAGCCGGGTTTGCAGTCGGGCTCTTTCAGCCGTTCCCGGACCATCCGGTTGACCAGGTCGTCGGGGACGAGCTTGCCGGCCTCGGCGTGGCTCTTGGCCTCGATCCCCAGCGGACTGCCGCTGCGAATCGCGGCGCGAATGATGTCGCCGGTGGAGATCTGCGGGACGCCGAACTTGCGGACGATGGCTGCGGACTGGGTTCCCTTGCCGGACCCCGGGGGTCCGAGGAATATCAGATTCATCGAGCGCCTCTTACAAAAACCCGAGCTGGAGCTTGGCCGCCTCGGTCATCATCTCCTGGTCCCAAGGTGGATCCCAGACCAGATCGACCCGGGCCTCGGTGACTCCCGGCACGGAAGCGACCTTCGCCTGGACCTCTCCCGGCAACGAGCCGGCGACGGGGCAAGCGGGTGAGGTCAGCGTCATCTTCACGTCGACGCCCCCGGTAGCGTCGACCACGACCTCGTAGATCAATCCGAGTTCGTAGATATCGACCGGGATCTCGGGATCATAGACCGTCTTCAGGACCGAGACGACCTCGGCCTCGATCCGCTTGGGATCGCCGCCGGAATCGGCTGCTGTCGGGCTGTCAGGCTCCATCGATCTCTCCCTGTCGCTGGCCACGAGTTACTCGGTCGACACCGGCGTCTGCTCCTCGTCCAGAGCAGCCCGCATCGTGTGCCAGGCAAGGGTCGCACATTTCACGCGCACCGGGAAGGCGCGAACGCCCTCGAAGACGACGAGTTTTTCGAGCTTCTCGCGGATCTCGGGGGTATCCGCCTTGCCCGTGACCAGATCGTGGAACGCCTGGAAGATGGTCTGGGCCTCGTCCAGCGAGCGCCCGACGAGCATCTCGCTCATCAGCGAGGCCGAGGCGACCGAGATCGCGCAGCCGGATCCGCAGAAGCTGACCTTGTGGATCTTGCCGTCCCGGACCTTGGCGAACACCGTCAGCTTGTCGCCGCAGAGCGGGTTGTGCCCGTTGGCCATCCGGTCGTAATCCGGCATCGCCTCGAAGTTGCGAGGTTTCTTGCCGTGCTCGAGGATCACTTCCTGGTAGAGATCGGTCAACTCGGACATCAGGAGAACACCTCGATCGCCCGCTGGACACCGGTGACCAGCGCGTCGACCTCCTCACGCGTGTTGTACATCGCGAAGGAGGCGCGCACCGTGGCCGGGACCGAGAAATGCTCCATCAGCGGCTGGGCGCAATGGTGACCGGCCCGGATCGCGACGCCGTCGAGGTCCAGGGCGGTGCCCAGGTCGTGGGGGTGGACCTTGTCGGCGACGAACGAGACGATCGAGGCACGCTTCTGCGGCGTGCCGACGATGCGGACCCCGGGGATCGCCCCGATCCGGTCGAGGGCATAGCCGACCAGCGTCTGCTCCGCGGCGGCGATCCGCGCGACACCGACCTCGTCGAGGTAGTCGACGGCGGCTCCCAGGGCGATCGCGCCGGCGATGTCCGGTGTCCCCGCCTCGAAGCGATGAGGCAGTCCCTTGTACGTCGTCTTGGCGAAGGTGACCGAGTGGATCATGTCGCCACCGCCGTGGAACGGCGGCAACGACTCGAGGAGGGCGCCCTTGCCGTAGAGCACGCCGATGCCGGTGGCCGAGTGCATCTTGTGGCCGGAGATGGCGACGAAATCGGCGTCGAGCTCCTGGACGTCGATCGTCTCGTGGGCCGGGGACTGCGCGGCATCGAGCAGGGCCAGCGCGCCGACGGCGTGGGCGCGCTCGATGATCGTCTTGACCGGGACCACGGTGCCGATCGCGTTGGAGATCGTCGCCACCGCGACGAGCTTCGTGCGGCTGGACAGGAGCCGGTCGTACTCCTCCAGGATCAGGTCGCCCTGGTCGTCGACCGGGATCACCCGCAGCTTGGCTCCCTGACGTTCGCAGAGCATCTGCCAGGGCACGATGTTGGAGTGATGCTCGAGGCCCGAGACGATGATCTCGTCGCCGGCGCCGATCCGGGTCTGGCCGAACGTATGGGTGACGAGGTTGATCGCCTCGGTCGTGCCCCGGGTGAAGATGATCTCTCGGCGATCCGCGGCGCCGATGAACTTCTGCACCTTGTCCCGCGCGCCTTCGAAGCTCGCCGTCGCCCGGGCGCTGAGTTCGTGAAGCCCCCGGTGCACGTTCGAGCAGTCATGCTCGTAGAAGTGGCTGATCGCGTCGATCACGCAACTCGGTTTCTGGGAGGTCGCCGCGTTGTCGAGGTAGACCAGGGGCTTGCCGTGTACCCGTTCGGTCAAGATCGGGAAATCCGCACGAATCCGCCGGACATCGAGGGGACCGCCGGCGTCGGTCAGGGGTTTCGTCTGCATCTCAGTTCCCAGCTCCAGGAAGCCTCTCGGCGACGGCGGCCTCGATTGCGTCGCGCAGCGCGGCGGGCTCGATCGACTCGGTCACCTCGCCGGCGAAGGCGCGGACCAGCAGGTTGTGCGCCTCCTGGGCCGGAATGCCCCGGCTACGAAGATAGAAGACAGCGTCGCGGTCCATCCGACCCATCGTGGCGCCGTGGGTGCACTTGACGTCGTCGGCGTAGATCTCGAGCTGCGGCTTGGTGTGGGCCAGCGCCTCGTTCGACAGCAGCAGGTTGGGATTGGATTGCTTGGCGTCGGTCTTCTGGGCATCCTCGCGGACGATGATCCGTCCGCGAAAGACCGTTCTCGAGCGACCGTCGAGGATGCCCTTGAACAGTTCGCGGCTGCCGCAGTTGGGCATCGCGTGATCCAGCGTGGTGTGGTTGTCGACGTGCTGCTTGCCCCGGGTCAGGTACAGCCCGGTGAGGTTCGAGTAGCCACCCTCGCCGGCGAGGATCGAACGGATCTCGTTGCGCACGAGCCGACCGCCGAGATCGATCACACAGCTGTCGATCCGGCTGTCCCGTCCCTGGCTCATCAAGAGCGTCGAGACGTGGAACGTGCCCGGCCCCTCGTCCTGAATCCGGGCGTGGGTCAGGGCGGCACCGGCACCGACCTCGATACTGCAGTAGGCGTTGGTCAGCCGGGGCACGTCCGTCGTTCCGGCGAAGATCTCGATGACACTGGCGCGACTCGTCGCCCCGGCGACGACCAGCGTGCGCGGGTGGGTCACGGTCTCGGCCATCTCGCCCAGGTGCACGATCTGGATCGGGCGATCCAGGGTGACGCCCTCGGGGACGATCACGGCGACGCCCTGATCGAGGAACGCACCGTTGAGGTCGGCGAAGGTCCCCATCGGTGTTCTGGCCCCGTCGGCGAGGTGGGCGCGCAGCGCCTCCTCGTGGCCGGCGATCGCGTCTCGCAACGCCCCGGCGAACGCTCCGCCGGGGAGCTTCGCGCTGCGTGACTTCTCGACGTCGAGACGCCCGTCGACGAAGACGAAGCGCGGTCCGCCGAGGTCCAGCCGGGCCAGGGCCGGCCAGTCCGCCTCGGTCGTCGTCGTCGCCGTCGCGGCGAGATGAAAGTTGTGTTCCCGCAGCGGGGCGAGGTTGGTGTTGCGCCACTCCTCGTCGCCCGGGGCCGGCAACCCCTGGGAGACGAAGCGCTTGCGGCTGTCCTGGCGCAGCTCCTGGAGCCAGGCCGGCGCCGCGGCGTCGTCGGCGGTCGGCCCGCCGAACCGTTCGAGATCTTTCGCTCCGTTCATGCCTTCGTCACCTGCTCGTCGATCCAGGAATAGCCCTTGTCTTCGAGCTCCAGCGCCAGCTCCCGGCCGCCCGAGCGGACGATCCGGCCATCGGACAGCACATGGACGTGATCCGGCACGATGTGCTCCAGCAGTCGCTGGTAGTGGGTGATCACGACGAAGCTCCGATTCTCGGCGCGGAGCTGATTGACGCCATCGGCGACGATCTTCAGCGCGTCGATGTCGAGGCCCGAGTCGGTCTCGTCGAGGATCGCCAGCTTCGGCTCGAGCACCGCCATCTGGAAGATCTCGTTGCGCTTCTTCTCTCCGCCGGAGAAACCCTCGTTGACCGCGCGGCGCAGGAAGCTCTCGTCCATCTTCACCTTCGCGGCACGGCTCTTGACCAGGCTGAGGAAATCCATCGCGTCGAGCTCCGGCTCCTGGCGATACTTGCGAATCGCGTTGACGGCGGCGCGGAGGAAGTTGACGTTGCTCACGCCGGGAATCTCGACCGGGTACTGGAAGGCCAGGAAGACGCCCTCGCAGGCCCGATCTTCCGGCTCCAGCTCGAGCAGGTCCTTGCCCTGGTACTCGGCCGACCCCTCGGTGACCTCGTACTCCTCGCGACCGGAGAGCACGCCGGCCAGCGTGCTCTTGCCCGAGCCGTTGGGGCCCATGATCGCGTGGACCTCGCCCGGTCCGACCTTGAGGTCGATGCCCTTGAGGATCGGTGTCTCCTCGATTCGGGCGTGAAGGTTCTTGATCTCCAACATGTGCTTGTTTCCTCTTGCCGGGTTCTTACGTCGTGTGGTTCAGGGTTCAGTTCGCTGGGGTGGAGTCGGGTCAGCCGACGCTGCCCTCGAGGCTGATCTCGAGCAGCTTGCGTGCCTCGACGGCGAACTCCATCGGGAGCTGGTTGAAGACTTCCTTGCAGAAGCCGTTGACGATCATGCCGACGGCGTCCTCGGTCGAGATGCCGCGCTGCCGGCAGTAGAAGATCTGGTCTTCGCCGATCTTCGACGTGCTGGCTTCGTGTTCCATCGTCGCCGTCGGGTTGGCGACGTCGATGTACGGGAAAGGTGTGCGCGCCGCACTGGTCGCCGATCAGCAGCGAGTCGCACTGGGAGAAGTTGCGCGCGCCGTCGGCGCCCTTGAGCATCGTGACCAGGCCGCGGTAGGTGTTCTGCGCGTGGCCGGCCGAGATGCCCTTGGAGATGATCGTGCTCTTCGTGTTCTTGCCGATGTGGATCATCTTGGTGCCGGTGTCGGCCTGCTGGTAGTTGTTGGTCAGCGCGACCGAGTAGAACTCGCCGACCGAGTCGTCGCCCTGCAGGATGCAGCTGGGGTACTTCCAGGTGATCGCCGAGCCGGTCTCGACCTGGGTCCAGGAGATCTTCGAGTTGCGGCCGGCGCACTTGCCGCGCTTGGTCACGAAGTTGTAGATGCCGCCCTTGCCGTTCTTGTCGCCGGGGTACCAGTTCTGCACCGTCGAGTACTTGATCTCGGCGTCGTCGAGGGCGACCAGCTCGACCACCGCGGCGTGCAGCTGGTTCTCGTCGCGCATCGGCGCGGTGCAGCCCTCGAGGTAGCTGACGTAGGCGCCTTCGTCGGCGACGATCAGCGTGCGCTCGAACTGGCCGGTGTTGGCCGCGTTGATGCGGAAGTAGGTCGACAGCTCCATCGGGCAGCGCACGCCCTTGGGGATGTAGACGAACGAGCCGTCGGTGAAGACCGCCGAGTTCAGGGCGGCGAAGAAGTTGTCGGTGTACGGGACGACCGTGCCCAGGTACTTGCGGACCAGTTCGGGGTGCTCCCGCACCGCCTCGGAGAACGAGCAGAAGATGACGCCCATCTCGGACAGTTTCTCCTTGAAGGTCGTGGCCACCGAGACGCTGTCGAAGACCGCGTCGACCGCGACGCCGGCGAGCATTTCCTGCTCCTTGAGCGGAATGCCCAACTTCTCGTAGGTGCGGAGCAACTCCGGGTCCACTTCGTCGAGGCTCTTCGGGCCGTCGTCATCGGACTTCGGCGCGGAGTAGTAGATGATGGCCTGGTAGTCGATCGGCGGGTAGTCGACGTTGGCCCAGTCGGGGCTCGGTCATCGTCAGCCAGTGGCGATATGCCTCCAAGCGCCACTCGAGCAACCACTCGGGCTCGCTCTTCTTGGCGGAGATCAGGCGGACGACGTCCTCGCTCAGGCCCGACGGGGATCGTGTCCTGCTCGATGTCGGTGACGAAGCCCCACTTGTATTCCTGGTTCGCCAGTTGTTCGACGGTGTTCTCGGTCGTCTTCATTGCGGAGCAGCTCCTTCGTCGCGGCTCGGGAGTACCTCGAGCAACGGTCGTTTCGTCTGTGGCAGCATCTCCGTGATCGCCACACGCTCGAGCGCCTTCTCGATCTCTTCGCTGATCCGGCTCCAGGTGAGCCGGGTCGGACAGCTTCCTTCCTGTTCGCAGGCGCCGGGTTCGATCCCACACTGGACCAGGCTGATCGGTCCCTCGAGTGCACGGATCACCTCGGCGACCGAAGTCGTTTCCGGTGGGCGGGCGAGACTGTAGCCGCCGGCCGCGCCGCGGTGAGATACCAGGACGCCGCCCCGGGCGAGGGTGCGCAGGATCTTGCTGACCATCGGCAGCGGCAGCCCCACGCGCCTGGCCGTTTCCCGCGCGGCGTGGATCGTCTCGATCGGGCTCTCCGCGAAATAGGCCAGCACCATGATCCCGTAGTCGGCTTCCTTCGTGATTCTCAGCATCCGGGGCTCCGATTACATACAACACTAAATCAGTATGGATTGCAGTAGTGTACCGAAGTCCCCCGGAAATGACCACTCGGTCCCGGTTCTTCCCGGCGTTTCGGGGCCGACCCCGGCCAGTCTCAGAAGTGAGACTCGCTCCTTTCTCGTCTCATTCAGCCCTAAACCTCTGTGCGACAGCGGGTTGACTCGGTTCCTTCCTGAATCTGTCTCAGTAATGAGACACGCGTCGGGTGGAGGCACGAGAGAGGTGCCTCGATCTAAGTCGCTTTTTGACAGCAAGTTAGCCGGTGTCCCTCCGCCATGCCCCGCGTTGGCCTCTGGATTGCGACGAGACAGGGCGTCCGCGGGACCAGAATTCGCGGGCAGAACGAGGAGGCGTCCATGTACAACCGCTCGACTTCACAAAGAATCGCGTTCTCCGCGCTGGTGATGTCGTTGCTGATTGCGGGTTCCGCAGTCGCCGGCGATGGCGCCTGCTTCTCTGCCGTTATCGAAGCCCCGATCTTGATCCCCGGTGTCGGGGAGAAGCCTGCCGGCGAGTTGAAGCTCTGCGTGACCCGCCAGCTCTCGCCGATCTCGGCACTGCACAAGACGTACGTCGACGGTGACCCGGTGGCGATGTTGATGAGCCGCCAGAGCCAGGAAGCGCTGGCCGCCGGTGACGCGCCGTTCATCTTGTTCCGCATGGACTCGCTCGGGCGTTACCAGCTCGAGGGTTTCGGCGCGCCGATCGGTCGACGGATGATGACGTACCACGTCGGCCCGCGCACTCCCGAGGTCTCCACCTGGTGGCAGGCCGTATCCCAGCGACCCGATCCGCTCCCCGAAGAAGGGAGCGGCGAGGTCTTCATCTCCGCCAACGGTTTTGGCACGACTGACAGGTAGGCGAACCCAAGGTAGGTGCCCTGGCCCGCGGGGTGTGGTGCGTGACTTGCCCCACCCCCGACCGTCCCACGCCCCGCGGCCCAATTTTGCCCCCCGGAACGCCGGGGGGGCGTTTTGTATCCGGCCAGCCGCACCCGACCTAGGGGTCCCAGAGGTCGGCGTCGGCGATCTCCAGCAGGTTGCCGTGAGGGTCGTGGAAGTAGAACGACCGGCCCCGGGGCCAGTCGATCTCCTGGACGATCGGAACCCCGCGCTGCGGGATCAACCGCCGCCACTCGTCGTACTGCTCGACGGGGACCCGGAAGCAGGTGTGGATCGGTCCCTCGGCTCCATGAGGCGGCAGCGTTCCGCCCCGGCCGGCCCGCCCGGCCTCGAACAGCAGCAGGACACCGGCGCCGACCCTGTAGAACAGGGAACGATCGGCTTCGCCACCGATCCGCCGCAGCCCGAGAACTCCGGAGTAAAACGCCTCGGTGCGTGGCTGGTCGGTGAAGTACAGCACGGTCTCCAGGACTCCGGAGATCGTCGGTCGTTGGCTGGGCGATTCCACGGCTCCATTATGAACCAGGCCGTAGGAACGAGGCCGTCGACATCGGGAGGCTCGTGCGAGCGCACCACGTCTGCTGATACATTGACGCGCATGTCGGAAACGCACCAGATCGTCCTGCTGGGACCGCAGCGTTTCCAACCGAACCTGCACGAGGCTCTCGAGGCGCTCCGGATCAAGGGGCCGCTGGCCGTGATCACCGCCGGCTGGCAGGAGCGCGAGGCTGAGGTCGACGAACTCCGCGAGCACGTCGGCATCGAGACGGTTCATCTGGACCTGCATCGCCGTCAGGAGCAGGTGGAGCAGGACGACCCCGAGCTCGGTGATGCGCTCCACGACCGCCAGCGCCAGCTGCGACGCCTCCAGCGTCTGTATCGGATGCGTCTCGATCATGCGCTGGCTCCGGCACGACGGTTGATCGCGAAGAAGAACGGCGATGCGTTCACCCTCGAGCATCGCGACGCGGCGATCCGCCAGCTGCGCACGCTGGATCGCCAGCATCTCGTGCGGATCCGCAAACTGCGGCGAGAATTCGACGAGCAGTGGCAGCCCTGGGAGCGAACGTCGGTTTCCCGACAGCGGAGCCGGATCGAAGAGCGGATCCAGGGTTGCAGCGCCCTCGCGATCGCCGGAGGCAACGTGGCGACGCTGCTGAACCGGATGCTGCTGTTCGGCATCCGCGAGATGCTCGACGATCTCCCGGTGGTCGCCTGGTCCGCCGGCGCGATGGCGCTCGGCGAGCAGGTCGTACTGTTCCATGACAACCCCCCGCAGGGTCAGGGGAACGCCGAGGTGTTCGATGCCGGCATCGGCCTTTACCGAAACGTCGTTCCCTTGCCCCACGCCAGACAGCGACTGCGCCTCGAGGACCCGACCCGGGTCGCCTTGCTGGCCCGGCGCTTCGCGCCGGCCCGCTGTGTACCGCTCGACCCGGGTGACCGCCTGATGCGTGACCACGACCGCTGGGAGCCGGGCAACGGAACCCGGGTCCTCACCCGCGGCGGCGCCGTTCGCCGGATGGTCGTCCGATGAATACCGAACTGCAGGCGTTGCTCGGCGACGGGGCTCCGACACGCGAGGCGATCGATTCGTTCATCGAAGAGCGGCAGTTTCCGCTTGTCGATGAGCGCGGCGTGACCTTCGTGTTTCACGGAAAGGCCGACAGGGTCAACCTGCGCCACTTCATCTACGGGTTGCCCTCCTCCCAGCCGCTGCAGCGTGTCGAGGGCGCCGATCTGTGGCACATCGAGGTCGACCTGCCGAAAGGCTCGCGACTGGAATACAAGATCGAACGGGTCCTGAACGGGAACGGGGAGTGGATCATGGATCCG
Source organism: uncultured bacterium (assembly GCA_942490715.1). Lineage (GTDB taxonomy): Bacteria > Acidobacteriota > Polarisedimenticolia > Polarisedimenticolales > Polarisedimenticolaceae > CALNYP01. The sequence continues at coordinate 57,663 of CALNYP010000043.1, read as the reverse complement.
CTCAACCCGCGGATCGCCCGGGACCCCTTCGGGGCCAACTCGGTCTGCGAAGGGTTCGGCTACGAGACGCCGGACTGGACCCGCCCCGATCCCGAGTCGCGGCAGGGGAGCTTCGAGTCGATCTCGGTTGCCAGTCGCGCGTTCGATGCGACCCGCGAGTTGAAGGTCTACCTGCCGGCGCGGTTCCGCAAGAACCGGCGTTATCCGTTGCTCATCGTTCACGACGGCGAAGACTACTGCCGGTACGCCGAGTTGAAGGTCGTGCTGGACAACCTGATCCACCGCCTCGAGCTGCCGTCGATGATCGTCGCCTTGAGCGACCCGGACGAACGTCTCGTCGAGTACGGTGCCGACCCGCGGCACGCCGAGTTCCTGAGCCGGGAGCTGGTTCCGGCGCTGGAGCGCGCCTATCCCCTGATCGGCGAGCCCCACGCCCGGGGGCTGATGGGGGCGAGCTTCGGTGCCGTCGGCGCCCTGCACGCCGCCTGGTCCAACCCGGAGCTCTTCGGGCGGCTGCTGATCCAGAGCGGCTCCTTCGCCTTCTCGGATATCGGTGATCACGACAAGGGGCCGATCTTCGACAACGTCGTAGCGTTCGTCAACAAGCTCCGCGAGGAGCCGAGCCGGCCGGCGGAGAAGATCTTCCTGAGCTGTGGAACCTACGAGGGGCTGATCTACGAGAACCGCTCGATCGTGCCGGTCCTGCAGGCAACCGGCGGCCAGGTCCGATATGTCGAATCCCGGGACGGCCACAACTGGGACAACTGGCGCGACCGGCTGCGCGAAGGGCTATCGTGGCTGTTTCCAGGACCGCTCTGGATGGTTTACGAGTAAAGTATCTCTGCACGTGTCGGAGGCCCTTCAATCATGTCGAACGTAACTCGCCGCATCGGACTGTCCCTCGGTGCCGATATCTGCTGGCCGATCTGCTACGAGGAGATCCTCCGCAAAGCGGATCTGACTCTGCCGATCGACGGCGACAAGGTTCGGTTCGAGGTCGAGCGGGTGATGATCGAGCCCTTCGCCTTCGAGCCCCACGCCAGCTACGACGTCGTGATCGACCGTCTGACCCACTGGTTTCACACCAGCCGCGAGTGGATCAAGAAGTCGATCATCATGGACGAGCTGTACGTCTTCAACAATCCCTGGGCCGTGCAGTCGATGGAGAAGGCGACCTCCTACGCGGCGATGATCCGACTCGGTTTCCCGGTGCCGGAGACCTGGCTCGTGCCGCCCAAGGAGCACACGCCGAGCACCGACCTCCAGCCGACTCTCGACACCTACGCCAAGCTGTTCGATCTGGGCGAGATCGGCGACAAGCTCGGTTACCCGATGTTCATGAAGCCCTACGACGGTGGTGCCTGGGTCGGTGTCAGCAAGATCGACGACGAGGCGACGCTGCGCAAGACCTACGACGAGAGTGGCAAGCGAGTGATGCACTTGCAGAAGGCGGTCGATCCGTTCGACCTGTTCGTGCGCATCATCGGTGTCGGGCCACAGACGAACCTCGTGCGGTACGACCCGTCGGCTCCGCTCCACGATCGCTACAAGGTCGACTTCGACTTCGTCACTCCCGAGGAGGCGTCGCGCCTGCAACGCATCACGATGACGATCAACAGCTTCTTCGGCTGGGACTTCAACTCCTGCGAGTGCCTGCGCCGCGAGGGCACCTTCCACCCGATCGATTTCGCCAATCCCTGTCCGGACTCCCAGGTCACCTCCCTGCACTTCCACTTCCCCTGGATCGTGATGTCCCAGCTGAAGTGGTCGCTGTTCTGCGCGGCGACCGACCGCAAGGTCCGACCTTGCCTGAACTGGGAGCCCTACTTCGAGATCGGCGATCAGGCGATACCTTTCGACGACAAGCTCGAGGCCTACGGCAAGCTGGCCGACGAGTACTTCGAGACCGATCGCTTTCACGAGTTCTGCGACAAGCACCTGGGCAACCTCGACGAGGTCGCGCTCGAGTTCTTCGCCACACCACGGGCCCGCGAGGCGGTGAACCTGAAGGTCAAGGCGATGTTCCCGAGCCACGAGGTCGAGGAGTTCACCGAGCACTTCTGGGGCTTGATCCAGTTCTGGCGCCGGACGCAACTCGACACGGGGGACAGCCCGAAGCCCTGATCTTCCGACCATGCGTTTCCCTTTCCGCCAAGGTCCGGCGCGCCGCTGGACGCTGCCTCTGCTGCTGCTGCTCGTCGTTCTCGTCGTGCGGGGCGACGCCGGAGCCCAGGCGCCCGCCGGGGACGGCTGGCTCGACGTGGACTATTCGCGTCTGCTCGACGGACGCCGTCTGAGCCACTCCGGCGAATCGCTAGAGGTGCTGCTCGCCGGTCTGGCAGGCCGCGGGGTCCCTGCGCCGGGGGAGCGGCCGGAAGACCGGCTCGCCCACTCCCTGCTCGAACCGCTCGTCGAGCCCTACGGATTCGTGATGAGCGACGCGCTGGACGCCCGGAGCGGCGTCGGCGAATCGCCGCTGTTCGAGATCGCCGGGCTGTGGCAGCCCGGCGAAGCGCAGCCGGCGTGGGTCGAGCTGCTCCGGGCGCGGCGCTTCGTCGTCGAGAGCGACGGCAACGGAAGTTTGCGGGTGCTGGCCCCGCTTCCCGACGGCCTCGAACCACCGCAAGACCTCCAGGAGGCCGCGCAGCTGGCCTGGCGGTCTGCCTGGCCGGTGATGCGACACGTCCTCGCCGCGGAGCGGCTTCGCCTCGGCGGCGAGAAGACCTTGAACGTCACGGTTCACGCCTACCGTCATCATCCCGAACGCTCCACGTTCCGTCTCGGCTCGTCCGGCTGGCGAACCGTCGTCGACGACCTGCGGCCCGACGGTCTGCGCCCGCCCCTCGAACTGGCCGCCTGGCGCACGTTCCTCGACGGCGGGCTGCGGCTCGAGGGCGCGAAGCTGGAAGAGGACGGTGCGATCCGCCTGTTCGGCAGTCCCGTCGAGCAGCGACCGACGATCCTGGGAGAGCCGATCACGCTGGCCGATATGGCCGTCGCCTACCGGGCGATCTTTCACGGCGGACTGGCCGAGCCCTACATGAGTCTCGATCGCGGCTACTCGCCGGAGACGGCGCTCGTCAACTACGGCGGGCGTCTGCGGGACACCCGGCTGGGCCTGGTCAGCCTGCTCTGCGACGTTCGCTTCAAGACCTTCAGCCTCGGGCTCGGCATCCTCGAAGGGCGGGACCTGCGGGCGGAGCTTCGCCAGAGGGTTCCGACCTTCCGCAGTCACACCGAGCGATTCGCGGAACATCCCGACTCGGAGCGCATCACCAGTCAACAGACTCGACTGTGGTTCTATCCCGACCGCGTCGATCTGACCGTCTCGCCCCAGAACGACGTACTGGTGCTGCGCAAGGTGCGGATGTCGGCCGCCTCGGAACGACTCGAGGGGCTCGGCGGCGCCAAGGCCGAGGATCCGCCGTGGACCCTGGAGACGATCCGGGCCATCGATCAGGACTACGACGCACTGGCCGCGTTGTTCCCGGAGCTCGGTGATCTGGATCAGGTGGTCCGACTGCTGTCGCTGTTCACCTGGCTGCGTCAGGCGGAGTCGCTCGGTGTCGCGCTGCCGGATCTCGATTCGCTGTTGACGGTCGATCTTCCCGCGCTGACGACGCCGCGTTCCTTCCCGCAGCTGCTCGCCTTCAACGCGCTGCCGCCACCGAACTCGGGGCTGGCGGCCGACGTCTTCGACAGGGTGGCGATCGGTGAAGGCCTCGAACGGCTCAATCCGGCCGACGGTCGTCCGCTGCCGCCGCGGCGGAGGCTGAGCCGGGCGATCTCCGGTCTCGATCCGAACATCCCCGAAGCCGCCGCGCTCCGCGAGGAGATCGTGCGCTACGACGTTTCGCAGATGACCGACAGCGATCTCGACGGCCTGGCCTATCGCGCCGAGCGTGTCCGGATGCACACCACGGTCCTCTCGACCCTGGACGAGCGCCAGGTGGCCCGGGTCGCCGGGCGCCAGGACGCCGGCGAACGGCTGCGGATCTTCAGCGTCGGCATCGGCGGACTGGACCTGGGAATGGGGCAGGCCCTCGCTCGTTCCGGCAGCCGAAGCCTCGGGCTTGGCGGAACCGGTGCCGGGCCGCGACCGGTCGCCGTGCCGCTGGACGACCAGGGCGATCCCGGCGAGTCACGCGGGCCCCGGCAGGAGTGGCGCGTCGATCCCGCGGGACTGGTCCGCAGCCCGGTGCCGGAACACGGCCTCGGTGGCGCGGCCGCAGGTTCCGCCGTCGCTCGCCGCTTCGGCGATGGCTGGATCGAAATGACCGGTGGCGACGACGCGCGCAGCTTGTGGAGCGTCAGCGGCGGAGATGGCATGGAACTCCGCAGCCGGCGCGCCGGCCTCGATACCGAAGGTCGCTCGACCTGGTTCGAGCGCATCGAGGACGGCCGGTTCCTGCGGTACCGCATGGTCGTCGACGGTGTCCGTGTGTCGGCGGAGCCGATGGACGCGGCGATCGTTCCGACCGACGATCCGCCCCGGGAGGCACGTCCGTTGCCCGACGGCCTGGCGACCTTGCGCCTGAACCCGCCGCCGCCCTCGGCGACCGGGGAGAGCGATCGGATCGGCATGCGTCTCGACGCGACACCGTCGGGGACGCCACGACTTCTCGAAGCGGAGTTTCCCCGGGCGCTGCTGCAACGGATCGCGATCGGTCCCGAGGCGGACATGTCGCCGGGGCGCCCGGTGCCGGCGCTGCAGCCGCTTCCTCCGACCCTCGGTGCTGTTCAGGCGCTGATGGTGATCGCCAACGATCCCCAGCGGACCCGCCCCTGGAACTCGGGCTGGCCGACGGTTCCGGGCGAGGAAGACCCGGCGCGCATCGCCCGCTCCCTCGTCGACTGGTCCCGGGCGACCCGCGGCGCGATCGTCCCTGCCGTTCTGGGCCTGCACCCCGATCGCTCCCCGCCGCGCTGGGCCGGTGCCCCTCGCGCGGGAAACTCGGCGACGCTGCTGGTTCCAGCCGTTTCGGGGGGTGGGCCGGTCGGCGAACAGCTGGAGCGGATTCGTCAGGGCTGGACCAGCGGCCCGGTGAAGACCGAACTGGACGCTCCTCCCGGAGGCTCCCTCGTGCTGTACGTCAGCGACGAGCCTCCCGGGATCTGTGCTTCGAGGGTCTCCGCGCTGGCGCAGCGCGACGAGATGCAGGGCAAATTGCTGGGGGTGTGGTGTCTGGCGGGGCCGGTGCGGGAAGACCTGCCCGGCCAGTGGCTCGCCGAGGGCAAGCTGTCCGGCGTCGGCGTGGCCCGCTCGGACGTGGTGGACCTGCGCACCGCACCGGAGCAGCTGGCCGCGATCGGGGCTGCACTGGCGTCTCAGGGCGCCGGGAAACGCGTGGAGGCGTTACCCGGCCCGTTCCTCTGGTGCTTCTAGCGCCGCTCGAGCGCGGCGGTCGGGGCGATCAGTCCTGAGCGGCGGCGCTGCCGACGAGCTTCTGCAGTTCGCCGTTGCGGTACATCTCCTCGACGATGTCGCAGCCGCCGACGAACTTTCCGCCGATGTAGATCTGCGGTGTCGTCGGCCAGTTGCTGTACGCGGCGAGGGCCGGCTTCAGGTTGGGGTCGCTGAAGATGTTCCGCACCTCGTAATCGACGCCGAGGCTGTTCAGCACCATCATCACCCGATGGGAGAAACCGCAGACAGCCATGTTCTTCTCACCCTTCGCGTAGACGAAGATGTGATGGTCGGTGACGTCTTTCTTGATCTGTTCGGTCCACTGGGCCTGGTCCATGGCTGCGTCTCCTAGTCGGTCAACGGTTTCGTCTTGAGTGCCAGGGCATGCACCGCACCGCCGAGCAGACCGTCGACGGCCGCATAGACCATCCGGTGCTGATCGACCATGCTCTTGCCCTCGAACTGGGGCGCTTCCACCGACGCCTCGAAGTGATCGTGCCCGGAGAACGTGCCGACCTGGACACGAGCGCCCGGCAGAGCCTCTTCGATTCGCCGCTTGACTTCTTCGATGCTGATCGCTTCCATCTGGAATGTACCTCTCGTCGAGGATCGTAGCATGCGCATTTTGCTGACGCTGCCGGGGAGGGCACCGGGGATCCTGGTGCTGGCGCTGATCCTGGGGATCCCGGGCTGTTCCGGCGATCCCCCTCCTGCGAGCGACCTGACCGGGCAACCCTGGACCGAGGAGCGGGAGTTTCGGATCGCCCTCGAGGTCGGTTCGGGAGGGGTACGGCGGGAGGCCGGTGCCATCGTCGTGCCGTTCGATCTGCCCGGGCTCGTCGCCGAGAGCGACCGCTCGGAGCGCGCCGATGCCCGATCTCTGACGGTCGTCACGATCGATCCGGCCGATGGCACGGCCCGTCCCGTGCCGTTCCAGTACGACCCGGAGATTCCGGGCAGGACGACAGGGGTAATCGTCCTCTGGTCCGCCGCGGCGACCGTCGAGAACGAAGGGCGTGTGTACCTGGCCTACTTCGATGGAATGAACTCCCGATCGACACCGAGCCCGGGACCTGCGGCGCCCGCGGCTCCCGAGCCGTTGACCCTGGCTTCGGTCGAACACCACGAGCAGCCGGCGCTACGGATCGAGAGCGCCGTCACGACGTGGATCTACCACGTTCGCGGCGCCGGACTCGCCTCCATCATCGATCCTGACGGCCAGGACTGGATCTCCTGGAACCCGGCCGACGGCGCCCGGGGACGCCACCGCGGGATCCCCAACCTGGCCTACCCCGAAGGCTGGTTTCACCCCGGCGGAGGGCGCTGCGAAACGGACGTGCGGAGCTCCGGGCCGCTGCGGGTCGTGCTCGACTCCCGCTGCCCAGGCGACTGGGCGGTCGCCTGGGAGTTCCTGCCGCGGTTCGCCCGGATGACCGTCGTCGAGGCCGATCATCCGTACTGGTTTCTCTACGAGGGGACTCCCGGCGGAGGCCTGACGATAGGCGAGGATTTCGTCCTCCGCGGCGCCGAGTGGCTCCCGGTCGACGACGAGCGCAGGGACGACCTTCCCGGGCCCGAATGGACCGCCTTCGGCGACCGGCGTGCCGGCCGCGCTTTGCTCCTGGCCCATCACGTCGACGACGACCACCCCGACGGCAGCTACGCGATGGAGGGGGCGATGACCGTGTTCGGCTTCGGGCGACGCAGGATGCAGGCGTTCCTCGACGCCACGCCGCGCAGCTTCACGGTGATGCTGGCCGACACCGTCGACGCCGACGAGCTGCGCCAGACGATCCTCGGCAGAACCGCCCTCCGCGATGTGCGCATCGGGCGGCTCCAGCCTCGACCGTGATCAGTTCGCCGTCTCCTGAAACAGGTGAACGTCCCGCTGGGGGAAGGGGATCGAGACGCCCTGGGCGTCGAACTCGCGCTTGATCGACTCGGTGACGTCGGACCAGACGCCCCAGTAATCCGCGGCGTCGCACCAGGGTCGCACGATGAAGTCGACCGACGACTCACCGAGGTTCGATACCGCGACGGTCGGCGCGGGCTCCTGCAACACCGCGGGGTGGTCGGCGAGGATCTTCTCGAGGATCTGCTTGGCCTTGCCGATGTCGTCGGAATAACCGATCCCGGCGACCATGTCGACCCGCCGGGTTCCGTTGCCGTTGATGTTGGTGATCACTCCGCCGGTGACCAGGCTGTTGGGGAGGATGACCTTCTTGTTGTCGGGGGATTTGATCGTGGTGACGAAGATGCCGATATCGACGACACTGCCCAGCGTGCCCCCGACCTCCACCAGATCGCCGATCTTGAACGGGCGGAAGACGAGGAGCAGCACACCGGCGGCGAAGTTGCTGAGGGAGCCCTGCAACGCCAGGCCGACCGCCAGGCCGGCGGCGCCGAGTACGGCGACGAACGAGGTCGTCTGGATGCCGAACTTGGCCAGCGCGGCGATCACCGCGAAGGCCATGATCAGTACGCTGGCCATGTTGCCGACGAAGTTCACCAGCGCCGGGTCCTGCTCGCCCTTGGTGAGCATGCGGCGAACGATCCGTTTGCCGAAGGCAGCGGCGAAGCGTCCGAAGATCAGGATCAGGATCGCGCCGAGTATCTGCAATCCGTACGCGGTGATCAGCGGGATCAACGTGTCGAGACCTTTCTGGACGGTTTCGTTCTGCATCGGACGTGCCTCCTTGCGGCCGCAGGCGAAGCTGTGGCGCTTGAGTCGTGGAAACGGATCTGGACCCGAGGCAGGATTCTAGCGGGTCAGGGGCAGTCCGTCACCGCTCGGGGCGTCCCGCTGGAGTCGGTTCCGCTGAGCCCCGTGCCGCACGGGTTGTCGGCGATGACGAGGAAATGGTGCAGGTCGCCCGGCGGGGGAACCGCCGGAATCGGGAGGAAGGAGGTCGAGGAGCTGCCGAGACAGGTCGCGTCCGAGAAGCCGTCGGGCGAAACGGCGCGGAGAACGCGGAAGGTCAATTCGGCCGACGTCGCACCGGGCTCTTCGATCTGCCAGTCGATGAATCCCGGGAAATCGAAGAGGATCGCCGCCGCGCCGGGGGTGCTCCAGACGCTCGCGCTGGTGTCGTCGCAATCGAAGCAGCGGCCGAAGCCGTCGTCGTCACGATCGCCGCAGAACGGATCGGTCACGCGGACCTCCCACTCGGCGATGGCGACGTTGGCACCGGCCCGTTCCGGTTTGATCAGGTTGGTCGCCGCGATGACCTCGGCTCGCAGGGTGTACAGTCCGGGCGCATCGAACGCCAGATCGACCGCCTCGACGTCGTTCGCGACGACGGTGACGTTGCCCGGCTCGGGTCCCTCGACCGTCCAGGTGATCGAGTTCGTGACCTCGGGGCCGGCCGGCAAACGCGTATTGACGCTGTACGTTGCCGGCTCCTCGGTCCGCGCCGGCACCGGCGATCCGGGCGTCTGGCCGGCGATCGGCGCCTTGCCGGCGATCCGCGGATGCCCGTAGGCCTTCAAGGCCCAGCGCTGAAGGCAGACCGGGCAGAACGGCTGGAACAGACTGCGCATCTTGCAATCGTCCAGCGGGCGATACAGGCAGGAATCGTAGAATCGCCCGCCTTCCCGTGGCGGACCGAGCTCGGCGATCCATTCGGGCCAGGCTCCGTCGATTCCGTCCCGGGAGACGTTGACCTCGCCGGCGAAGGTGCCACAGCCCTCGTTGCCGCCGTACTCGTCGTAGAGGTCGGCGACGACGTGCGAGATCTCGTGCAACGCCAGCTCGTTGCCCGAAGCGTGGGCGGCCGAGAAGACCGCCCGGGAACCGGCGCAGCCGCCGTAGCGTGTGGTGTTGACCATGACGATCGTCTTGTCGCGGTGGGGGGCACGCTGTTCCGCCGCCGCGATGTTGGCGGCGCCTCCCGAGGAGTCACAGCCGGTGGCGTAGAACAGACAGCGATTGGAGTCATGCCCGCACGCCGGCTGGGACTGCGGAAAACGGGTTCCCATCGCGGTGTTCTGGACGATGCCGCAGTCGCACTGGTCCGCACCACTCTCGCTGGAGTAGGCGTAGACCAGCGTGTAGTTGAACAGGTTCTTGAGTTCGGCGAGGGGACTGTTCGTGTTGAAGTGCTCGACCATCGATGCTGCGTGATCCTGCATCAGTGCTTTCTCGGCGTAGGTGTAGCCGTCGGGAACGATGATCACGTTGATCCGGTCAGGGCCCTCCAGCGGGCTGCCGTAGACCTCCACGATGTCCGGGTCATCGAGCATCTCGGGCCAGATCACGTTGTTCGACGTCCCGGCCTTCTCCGGCTCGGTCGGCGATTGCCGGAGCCGGGACAGGTCGTGACGGCCGACCTTTCGCCGCTGCAGCGCCCCGCGGTGCTTTTCGTAGTAGGCGATCTCCACGTCGTTGAAACCGTCGAGGTCGGGCAGGTCGATGACCAGGGATTCGCGATGGAGCTGGATCGTGTCGCCGTCGATGTGGGCCGGCTCGTCGGCCCCGTGCTCGAGGCACAGACCGCGAATCTCGACGCGTCGTGTGTGACGCCGGCCCTGGGGGTCGCTGACGACGATCTCGAGCTGCGCCGGTCGGTCGCGATCGAGCGCCCGCGGGATCGGTGGGTCGGTCCGGCTCCGGAACGGATGGGGATGTGCGACGACCGAGAGCGCACGGGTGGCGTCCCGATCGATCTCGATCGCGATGGACAGCGTGCCCGGAGACGAGATCTCGCGAGCTTCCGCTTGCTGCAGGCCGGCGCCGCTCGACGGGGCGCAGACGAGAATCCAGCCGATCCCCGCCAGCGCGAGTCGAACCGCGGCCAGGTGGTGACCCTGCCGCATCTCCCCCCCTGTCTGATCCGCCACCTATATACGGGCATCCCGGGCGATCTGCCGGAAAACCGCTCGTGTTAGTCTTCCGCGGCCCCGGAAACGGAGGCCGATGGAGGCGATTCGAGATGCGACGGTTGCGCTGGACGGTTCTTGCAGTTTTCATCCTCACCCTGGTGTTCCCTGCCGTCTTCGCGGCGGAGAACGAAGGGCCGGCGACCGTCGCCTCGAAAACCGAGGGCCTGGAGCATCGCCCCGGCCTGCTCGACATGTGGGTCGATGCCGCGGCCGGCAAGGTCTTCTTGCAGTTGCCCGCACCGGACCCCGACGGCGAGGTCGGCCGCTTCCTCTACCTGGAAGGGCTGGTGACCGGCCTGGGGTCGAACCCGGTCGGCCTGGACCGGGGGCAGCTCGGCGGCGCTCGGGTGGTCGCGCTGCGCCATGTCGGTAACAAGGTCATGATGATCCAGCCCAACCTGGCCTTCCGGGCGACGACGGACAACGCCCGGGAGCGCGACGCGGTGGCCCAGTCCTTCGCGCGCTCGGTGCTCTGGGCCGGCGAGCCGGTGGCCCGGGATCCCGACGGCACGACGCTGATCGACATCACCTCCCTGCTCCTCGACGATGCCCATCGGGTCGCCGCTCGTCTCGAGTCCTCGGGGCAGGGCAGCTTCCGGCTCGATGCCGGTCGTAGCTCGGTCGACCTCGCCCGTTGCCTCGCCTTTCCCGACAACCTGGAGTTCGAAGCGCTGCTGACCTGGAGCGGGGAGAAGCCGGGTCCCGAGGTCAACCGGGTCACGCCGACTCCGCAGTCGGTCTCGCTGTACCAGCACCTGTCGTTGATCCGCCTTCCCGACGACGGCTACCGTCCCCGGGCCTTCGACCCCCGCGCCGGTTCCTTCTCGATCGACTACGCCGACTACGCCGTCCCCCTCGATCAGCCGATGGACCAGCGCTGGATCGTCCGGCACCGGCTGGAGAAGACGAAGCCCGGAGCGGCGCGTTCCCCGGTCAAGCAGCCGATCGTCTACTACGTCGACGGAGGTGCGCCGGAGCCGGTGCGCAGCGCGCTGATCGACGGCGCCTCCTGGTGGGCCGAGGCGTTCGAGGCGGCCGGTTTCGAGAACGCCTTCGAGGTGCGGGTGCTGCCGGAGGACGTCCATCCCCAGGACGTGCGCTACAACGTGATCCAGTGGGTTCATCGACAGACTCGCGGCTGGTCCTACGGCGGTGGTGTCGTCGATCCCAGAACCGGCGAGCGGATCCAGGGTCACGTCTGGCTCGGTTCCCTGCGGGTGCGCCAGGACCGGTTGCTGTTCGAAGGGTTGCTCGGCGTCGAGAAGACCGGCAGCGGGCGGGCCGACGACCCGACCCAGCTGGCCCTGGCCCGCATCCGGCAACTGGCGGCCCATGAGGTGGGCCACGCCCTCGGCTTCAGTCACAACTTTGCCGCGAGCACCTATGGCGACCGCGCCTCGGTGATGGACTACCCTCACCCGCTGGTCCGGGCGCGAGGCGGAAAGCTCGACGTCAAGAGTGCCTACGGCGTCGGGATCGGGGAGTGGGACAGACATGCGGTGCGTTACGCTCACGCAGAGTTCGACTCCGGTGCCGACGAGGCCGACGAACTCCGGAAGATCGTCGATGAGGGGATCCGGCTTGGCTACCGTTTCCTCACCGATTCCGATGCCCGACCCGACGGCGCCGCCCATCCACTGGCCGCACTGTGGGACAACGGCGCCGATTCACTCGATGAACTCGCCGAGGTCGTGCGGGTGCGCCAGACCGCGCTGGCGCAGTTCGGGCCGGCCAACCTGGCGCCGGGGCGGCCACTGGCGCTGCTCGAGGAGGTGCTGGCGCCGGTCTACTTCTATCACCGCTATCAGCTGCAAGCGGTCGGCAAGCTGGTCGGCGGAGTCGACTACGACTACAACGTCAACGGCGACGACCTGCCGCCGCTGCGTGTCGTGGAGGCCAACCGGCAGCAGGCCGCCCTGGAGGCGATGATCGACCTGCTCGACCCGGTCCTGCTCGACATCCCCGAGGAGGTGCTCGCCCTGCTGACGCCGCGGCCCAACGGTTACCGGCGCAACCGCGAGCTGTTCGACGGCAACACGGCGCCGCTGTTCGACGCTCTCGGCGCCGCCGGCACGGCGGCCGATCTCGTCGTCCGGGAGCTGCTCCAGCCCGAGCGAGCCGCGCGGCTGGTCGACCAGCAGCGCCGGGACGCCGGAATGCCGGGACTCGCCGCGGTCGTCGCGGCGATCGTCGCCGGCACGTTCGAGACGTCCCACGACAATCCCCGGCACGCGGCGATCGCCGATCAGGTTCGACTCGTCGTGGCCCGCAGGATGATCGCGTTATCCTCGAACCGGGCCGCGTCCGCCGCGGTCCGCGCCGGAATCGACGCAGGACTGCGGAGCCTGGCGGGCCGGCTCGAAGGTGCCGACGACCCGACCCTGCTGTTCATCGCCGGAGAGATCGGACGCTACCTCGATCGCCCGTTCGGTGACGACGCGAGCCGCTTCGCTCCTCCGGAAGAACCGCCGGGGAGCCCGATCGGCACGCTGGGCTACGAGAGGTCCGGTTGTAGCTGGGAGTAATCCAGCGCGGTCCCCGGCGCGCGGCTCGAACTAGCCCCGGTGTCGCCCGATCCGCTCACGCAACGCCACGGCGCCCGGCTCGGTCAACGCCGAGGCATCGACGCGCCAGTTCCAGTTGCCGGACTCGAGGCCGGGCCGGTTCATCCGTGCCTCCCCGCCGAGCTCCAGCAGATCCTGCAGCGGTAGGATCGCCGTCGTCGCCGGCGAGGCGAGCACCTGGTCCACGGCGACCCTGGCGACCTGGTCGGCCGTCGTGCCGAGTTCTCGCAGCAGCCGCTCGCGAACGTCGGTCTCGAGGCTGTCGAGCCAGCCGCGCATCGTGTCGTTGTCATGGGTCCCGGTGTAGGCGACGCAGTCGGCGATGTGGTTCTTCGGGTGGTGCGTGCTGGTGTCGTCGGTCCAGCCGAACTGCAGCACCCGCATACCGGGCAGGGAGAAACGGTCTCGTAGCTCACGGACGGGATCATCGATGTCGCCGAGATCCTCGGCGACGAACGGCATCTCCGGAAACGACCTCCTGATCTGCTCGAGCAGCGCAGCGCCGGGGCCGGGAGACCAGTGGCCGTCGATCGCCGTTTCGGCAGCAGCGTCGACCTCCCAGTACGCGGAGAAGGCGCGGAAGTGATCCAGCCGCAACCGGTCGACGTGACGCAGATTCGCCCGTAGCCGCCTGACCCACCAGTCGAACCGATCCTCGGCCTGTCGCTGCCAGTCGTAGAGCGGGTTGCCCCACAGCTGTCCGTCCTCGCTGAAGTAGTCCGGCGGAACCCCGGCGATCGCCGTCGGCCGGCCCGATGCATCGAGGCGGAACCGCTCGCGGCCGGCCCAGACATCGGCGCTCTCGTGGGAGACATAGAACGGGACGTCACCGAGGATCGCCAGGCCCCGGGACCGCGCCGCGGCGGCGACCTCGCCCCACTGGCGGTCGAAGACGAACTGCAGGAAGCGCTGGAACTCGATCTCGTCGGCGACCCGGCGTATCGCCTCTTTCAACGCGTGGAACTCCCGGTCGCGGATCGCCGGGTGCCAGTCGAGCCACGACTTGCCCGGGTCCCGACGACGCAGGGCGGCGAAGACGGCCCAGTCCTGAAGCCAGGCGGCGGTGGACTCGTCATCCTGGAACGCCTCGAAGGCACGGCGATCCTCGACCGAGGCGCGGCGCTGGAACTCGCGGTGGCAGGCGCGCAGCAACGGAGCCTTCCAGATCGTCGCGGCCCGGTAGTCGACACGATCCGCGGCGCGGACCGGCCTGACCCGGTCGGGGTCGAGCCAGCCGGCCGCCACGAGCTTCTCGGGCGAGATCAGCAGCGGATTGCCGGCGAACGCCGAAGGGGAGGCATACGGCGAGTGGCCCGGCCCCAGGGGTGCCAGCGGCAGGATTTGCCACGTGCGGAAGCCGGCCGCCGCGGCCCAGTCGAGGAACCGCTCGACGCCGGGCCCCAGGTCGCCGATCGGACCCACGCCGGTCAGCGACGTCGGGTGCGCCAGGACTCCTGCCGTCCGTTCGTTCATCGGGGCAAGATACAGGCAGCGAACCGCGAGGCACAGCAACCGTTCTCGACGCGTTGTCGTATACGATCGGGGGAGCGCCCGGGCCGGTCGGCAAGAACCGGCCCCCGGCGCGCCACGGAGAACAGCATGTCGATTCTCGAGTTCCTCGGTCTCTCTTCCGCTGCCGCCGCTGACGACAGCGCTGGCGCATCGGAGACCCAGACCGTTCGCAAGATCATCGCCGAACTGGACGGTCTGCCCCAGGACCAGGCGAAGTTCATCGCCTCGTTCGCCTTCATCCTCAGCCGCGTCGCCAGCGCCGACCAGAACATCAGCGCCGAGGAGAGCGCGGCGATGGAGCTGATCACCCGGGAGATCGGCGGCCTCTCGGAGCAGCAGGCGATCCTCGTGGTGCAGATGGCGAAGACCCAGAGTCGACTGTTCGGCGGCACCGAGAACTTCACGGTGACCCAGGAGTTCAACCAGACCGCCGACCGGGAACAGAAGATGAAGCTGCTGGAGTGCCTGTTCGCCGTCTCCTCGGCCGACGACGAGATCTCGTCGAAGGAGGATCACGCCTGCCGGCAGATCGCCGACGAGCTGCTCCTGGACCACGCCGACTACATCGCCGTCCGTTCGCGCTTTCGCGAACATCTCTCGGTGCTGCGCAAGCGGAAGTAGTCGGTCAGGCCGGCCCGCGGTCGGCGAACGCTCGGCGGAGCCTGCCCGGCGGCTCACCGTAGCTCTTGCGGAACGCCTCGGTGAAGTGACTCTGGTGCGAGAAGCCGACGGCGAGGGCGATCTCGACCAGCGGAAGCATCGTGGCCTGGAGCAGGTCCAGCGCCGCCCGGAGCCGCAGCTGCTGCAGGTAGGCGTGAATCGTCTGTCCGGTCACCCGGCGGAACACCCGACAGAGGTGGAACGCCGACACCTCGGCCTCCCGGGCCAGCGACTCCAGCCGGATCGGTTCGTCGAACCGGAGGGACAGCGTGGCCTTGAGCTGTTCGACGAGATCGGTCTGCTTCGCCCTCGTCGGGGCCTCGCCGCGTGGGTACGCTCGCCCGGGGTCGGCTCGATAGGTACCGCCGACGGCATCGGCGAGAATGCCCAGGGACTCCTCGACGACGCGGAGCGGATCCGGCGCTGGCGATCGTCCCGCGGTCGCGGCCAGCAGACTCTGTCGCAGGTACAACCTGGAATCGACCGGGCCGTTCAGCAGGCGGAACGGCGCGTCGCGACGATCGATCACCGCCGCGTCATGCTCGCGCAACGCCGCGACGACGTGCTCGGTGCGGAACAGGAAGACCTCGGAACGGTCTCCGTCGGCCGAGAGCAGCCCTCGCTCGTAACGCTCGCCGTGGTTGTAGAACACGCACTGGTTCGGGTCGATCACCCGGCGGACCGCTCCCGGCCTGCGGATCGTGACGCTGCGCCGGGGGAACGCGAGGTTGTGGCCGTCGACGATCTGGTTCTCGCGGCGCCAGCGCTCGTGATCCGGCGGACAGCGAAAACGACAGAGAGTGACCCCCGAGCCCTGGAAGAGCGTGGTCTGCACGTCGGTATCGACCCGCTGTGCCGGGAGGTCCATGTCCAAGGGTAGCCGAGGCCCCGGCCGGCGTCGACCGTCCGGGGCGACGCCCTATTCGATCACGAGCTCCGCGGCGACTCCCGGCGACGTTGCCTGGGAGCCCTGCCAGGCGCGGCCGTCGGCCGCGGTGATCTCGACCGTCCAGCTACCGGGCGGCAACGAGCGGAAGTCGATCGTTCCATCGGTGATCCGCCACTCACTGCGCGGGCTTCCCTGCCAGCCCAGACTGCGGAACGGCCGCCCGTTGCCGTCCTTGACGCGCACCGTCGCCACACCCGGTGTCGACTGCAGGTCGGGGATGCGCACCTTGAGCGACGTCGCCGGCTGCAATTGCACGGCCACCGCAGGTCCGGGTGCCTGGGCGGTCAGGTTGGTGGTGCCCGCTCCGTAGCCGGAGACGATCAGCTCCCATGATCCCGGCGGAACGCTGGAGAGCCGCACACGACCGCTTTCGCCGGTGGCGAACGAGCCGCTGGTCACCGCGGCTCCCGATGGATCGAGGACAGCGACTTGCAACTCATCGGGCACGGCACCGCCGGGCAGGCGCGCCTCGAGAACCAGCCCCTCGGTCGGGTCGAGGCTCAGCTGTACTTCTTCCATCGCCCGATCGAACTGCACGTTGATCGAACGGGAATCGGCGGCGTAGCCCTGCTTGGTGGCCTTCATGCGCCAGCTGCCGTCGCCGACCGCGTCGAGGGTGAATCGCCCGTCCATGTCGGTCGTCCCGCTGCGATCGGGGCGCCAGCGCTGGGGGTCGGGTTCCGCCGCTTCGAGGGTCACGGTGACTCCGGCGAGGGGCTGCCGGTCCGATGCGTCGAGGATACGCCCCCGCACCTGGGCCGTCGGCACCTTGAGCTCGATGTCGCGGTTGGAGGTGATGTCGACCTCTTCGGCGTAGGACAGGCCGGTCTGCCAGTTCTGCAGCCGGACCTTGTACTTGCCGGCCTCCAGTCCCTCGATGGTGAACTCACCGGCGGAGTCGGTCTCGTTCCAGCCGCTGTGGTCGACGTCGATCCCCTGGGTGTAGACGATCGAATCCGCGATCGGTGTCTCGCCCTGGACCGCACGGCCGGAAAGGGTCAGCCCGCCGCCGAAGGTCAGCGTGACCGACACCTCGAGGGCCCCCGGTTCGATCGTGACCTTCTCCCGTGCCTGTCTGCCGGAGTTCGCGACCGAACCGACGACCGTGTAGGTCTCCGGGCGCATGTTCTCTATGCGGAAGTTGCCGTTGCGATCGATCGGCGAACTCTCGCCGCCGAACAGCAGCGAACCGGACGCGCTCACGGCGACCCGGGAGTATTCGTCCTCGGACAGACCGACGATCTGGCCGACGATCGTCGCACCCTTGCTCATCCGGATCTCGAGACCGGCGACCGGCTGTCCGCTCACGCTGATCGTCGTGTCTTCCCGTGCGCTGGCGTATCCCTCGGCGTCGGCCCGCAGCGAGTAGTCGCCGTCGGGAACTCCGGGCATCGTGAAGCTGCCGTCGCCATTGGAGGTCGTCTCGGGGCCGCCGTAGAATCGGCCGGCCGGAACCAGGCGCACCGCGGCGCCGCCGACGGTCTTGCCTTCCTCGTCCATCACGATCCCGGTGACCTCCTGGCCACCTTCGAAGTGCAGGTCGAGGGCGTTCAGCCCTTCCTTGACTTCGATGTCCTTGACCACCCGGGGGTAGTCGTCGTGGGTCGCCTCGATCGAGACGGTGCCCGGTACGAGTCCCTCGAGGCGGTAGTAGCCGCTGCCGTCGGAGGGAGAGCCGCCCATGCCGCCCATGCGCATGCCCTGGCCGCCTTCCTGTACCTTGGAGACACGCGCCCCGATCGCAGCGCGCCCGTCGGCGGCGAAGATCCGGCCCTCGACGATCGAGCCGGGCTTCAGCGGCAGGTCGACCGACAGATCCTCGCCCTTCGGCACCTCGATGTCCTGGAGCTTGGCCTCCTGCCAGCCGGAGGCCGTGGCGGCCAGCGAGACCGTGCCGGGCCGCTGGTCTTCGAACAGGAAGACGCCCTCGGAGTCGGTCTCTTCCGAGGACATCATCATCATCTGCATCGCGCTGCCGCCCATCTCGATGCTCGTGCTGCGGGTCATGTTGACGTTGGCTCCGGCGATCGGATTGCCCTCGGGGTCGAGCACCTTGCCGGTGATGTCCGAGGCCGGTTCGAGCTTGAGTTCCACCGGCTCCGTTCGGGGAAGTTGCAATCCCGCCGCGTTGCCGCCGAGGTATCCTCCCCGGCTCGCGGAGATGTCGTAGGTCGCCGTCGGGCTCAGATCCTCCAGCTGAAAGAAACCGCTCGGATCGCTCACCGCCGCCGGTTTCTCGTCACGAGGCGGGCCGCCGGGCCCGACCATCATCATCATCTTCGGTCCGCCGGCCTCGGCGACGGAGATCTCGGCACCCTCGACCGGTAGCCCCTCGCCGTCGACGACGTATCCGTGGAGCCGTTCGCCGGGTTGCATCGTCACATCGCCGACGTCGACAGGCTTGTCTCCCTCGGCCATCTCGACGCCGTCGACCCTGGCCTTGGCGAAACCGGGGCGCTTGACCGTCACGTCGTAGGTTCCCGCAGGCACGCCGCGGACCTCGAACCGGCCTTCGCTGTCGCTGGTGCCGGTGAAACGGTCGGGGTCACCACCGTCCATCATGCGCATCATTCCGTGGCCACCGCGGGCCTGGGCCTTCTCGAGCTGGACCGACGCCTCGGCGATCGGCGAACTTTCGCCGTCGACCACGCGGCCGGTGATCGCCTGACCGCGCTCCAGCGGAACGCGGACGCCTTGCTTGGTGCGGTACGGCTCCAGGTCGCGCACGACCGTCACGGTCGGCGCGAACCCCTCGGCCCTGGCCTTGAGGTCGTAGGCCTTGTCCGGTGAGACCGGCCCGATCCGGAACTTGCCCTTGGCGTTGGTGAGCGCACGGGGGTCGCCGTCGTCGTTTCCGCCGATCGAGATGCGGAACATGCCCGGAGTCTGCTTCTCCTTCAGTTCGACCTGGGCGCCGGCGACCGGCGTGCCGGCGTCATCGACGACGGTGCCCTCGATCGCAGCGGCGGGCTCGAGGACCAGGGTCGGCCCCGGACGTCCGTCGCCGTTGAGCAGGAACTCGACCCGGCTGGCGTTCATGTAGCCTGCCGCGCCGCCGGTGACTTGCAGTCGACTTCCGGCGGGGGCGGCGAGGGCGAATCCTCCGGCCCGGTCCGCCTTGACGGCCCCGGCGGGGTTCTCACGGTCCCAGACCAGCGCGCCCTCCACCGGTTTCCGGGACTGGCCGTCGATCAACCGGCCGCTGACCGCCAGTCGATCCTCGAGGACCAGGGGGTGCGGCTTGTCCGAGGGCAGGTCGCTGGTCAGTTTTGCCTGCAACTGGCGATCGTCCGCGGCGAGGACGTGTAGCTCCCTGGGCTTGCCCTTGGCGGCGTGGACCGCGATCAGCCCCTCCTCGTCGGTCCGACCGACCGGCTGGTCCTCGATCTGGACCAGCGCCCCGGCAACCGGCCGGCCTTCGCCGTCGCGGACCACCAGCGGGATCCGCTTGCCCCGGGGAAGCTCGACTCTCGTCGCCGTGCCCGACAGGCCGGTTCGCTCGACGTAGGGATGTCCGTCGGCGAGCACGGAGACGGCGGCACGCTCGGCGGCGTCCCGGGCCAAGCGGACGGTGCCGTCGTCACCGGTCGTGCCGCGGCGCTCCGTCGGGTTCCAGAGGCGCTGCCCGAACCGGAGCCGGGAGGTGTCCCGTCCGATGCGCACCGATGCCCCGGCGACCGGAGCACCGCCGGGGTCGACGACCTTGACGGTGATGCCCTCGTCGGGACTCAACTCGGCGTCGGCGAGCTCCCGGGGCTCGATCAGCGGCATCAGGTCGGCGGCCACCGGAACGAAGCCGGGTGCCTGGATCACGATCCGCCAGAGTCCGGCCCCGGGGGCGGTGAGTCGGTAGTGCCCGTCGTCGTCGGTCAGCGCCCGACCGACGGGTTCGACGGAGATGCCGTCGAAGTCCATCGCCGAACGATGAAACGAGTCGACGAGGGGCAGCAACTGCACCTCGACTCCCGGCAACGGATCGCCGCCGAGGGCGACCACCCGGCCACCGACGGCGACCTCCTGGGCCAGCGCCGGCACGGCGGCGGCGGCGATCAACAGAGCGGTGGCCAGCAGTTTCCTGAAACTCATCGGAGATCCCCCAGATCGGTTTTCACACATCCAGTGCAGAGGACAGCAAGATGCATACCTTCCGTGGTGGTCGCGAGATTGTTGCGTATGGAGGTCGAACCGGCCCGCGATCGAGGCCATTCTGCCCCATTTCGGGTGACACGACCCGAAAGGGGATCGATCCGCTACCGGCACACGAATGCGACCGGGGTTCGGGGTCGAGGTTCTATACTGAGGCCATGGTGCGTCCTGAAGGCAGAGCGTCGGTCCCGAATCCCCAAGGGAAGGGCGCGAAGCCATGTCGTGTCGGACTAGCGGGTGAGAGTCCCGTCGCGGTAAGCGCCGAAGCGCCGCGTAGCAGGATTGCTCTTACGGTTTTCGTCCCAAGCGTAGTGCGACCCAGGCGCTGGAAGAGATCCGGCGGACTGGGAATCGCAGGCACTATCACGTGGTGGATTGTGATATCGAGGGCTTCTTCGACGCGATCGATCAGGAGCTGTTGATGGAGCGTCTATCACGGCGGATCTCGGATCGTCGGGTACTCAAGCTGTTGCGACTGTGGCTTCAAGCCGGGGTGATGGAAGATGGTGAGGTGAGGAAAGCCACAACGGGGACGCCCCAGGGTGGTGTGATTTCACCTTTGCTCGCCAACGTCTACCTCGATGGGTTGGACCGCGTCTGGGAAGCAGAGTGCAGCCACTTGGGGAAGTTGGTGCGCTACTGTGACGACTTCGTCGTGCTCTGTCGGCGACGGAGCCAGGCGCAAGAGGCCCTGCAGCGAGTCGAGGACATCCTCGGAGGCCTGCGTTCGAAGCTACATCCGACCAAGACACGGCTCGTCGAGGTCGGACTCGGAAAGGAAGGCTTCGAGTTTCTGGGGTGCTACCTGCGACTCATGCGGTCCCACTTCAAAGGGAAGTGCTACCTGTTTCGCTGGCCGTCCCCTCGGGCGATGAAAGCTATCCGAGGCCGGGTCCGGGATCTGACGGATCGCCGTCGCCGCGCCGGGATGAAGGACATCCGGGAAGTGATCCGGGACCTGAATCCTGTATTGCGTGGTTGGGGCAATTACTTTCGGACGGGAAATGCTTCGCTGAAGTTTCAGCAATTGGATAGCTACGTGTGGTTTCGACTGGTGCGGCTGCTAGCCCGCCGGGGAGGCCAACGGCGTCCACATTTCCGACCGACAGAGTGGCCCATCACTCGCTTTGTCGCCGATCACGGCCTGCATCGCCTTGTCGGCACGATTCGCTATCCTGGAGGTGTGCATGCGACATGAGAAGACCATCGGTAAGCCGTGTGCGGGAAATCCGCACGCACGGTTTGAAAGGGGACCTCAGGAAACGGAGCCGCTGCGCGGCCACCGCGCCTGAGGTCTACCAATGAATCGCAACAGCATCGTCGCCATCGTGATCGCCGCCATCCTCGCCGCAGCGGGAGGCTGGTGGCTGGGTGCCCGCTCCGCCGAGTCCGAGGTCGTCCCGGCCGTCGAACCGGTCGATCCGGGCTTTTCCGCAGAAGAACTGCCTCCGGCGCCGGCGAAGGACAGTGCCGCCCGCTGGGAGGACTGGACCGGCACCTCACCGGCCTGGCCGCTGGACCTGGAGTCGCCACGGGAGTGCGCCGCCGTCGACCAGGAGTGGCTGCGGGTCTGTCGCCGGCTCGACTCCCAGGAGTCGGTCCGCGAGCGGATGCCCTCGGGCGGAGTCTGCACGCTGGTGCGGGACGTCGTGACCGAGCTCGCCGCCGACCCGCCGGTGCTGGCCGGCGAGCTGAAGAGCCTGCCGGCGTTTCTCGGTAACGTGCATCACCTGTTCCGGGTCGTCGGTGCCCAGCGGCTGCTGCTGTTGCGGGATCTGCTGCGCGCCGAGGGAGCGGACCAGGAGATGCTGGCGTTCGTCGGGTTCCGCTGGCTGGTCAGTCGCGAGAAGTGCGACGCATCGGGGAAGGCCGCGATCTCCGTCGATCGCCTGTACGAGTACGCCGGCTACCTGACCCAGACGATGGGCGGCCAGGCCTATCTGCGGCGCCGCGCACCGTCGACCGAGGCGCTGGCCGGGTTCTACTCGCTGGTGATCCTCGACCTCTCCGTCGAAGAGGGGTTCAACTCCGAAGGACTCGATCCACGGCCCGAGATCGAACGGGTCCGGGCGCTGATCGCGACCCAGGAGTTCCTGTTCGAGGAGCAGTACCTGCATACGCTCAGCGAGATGTCGCGTCGCTGGAAGGAGCGGGAGGCGCGTTGATGCGTCTGCTGTTTCTGTGCACCGGGAACTCCTGCCGTAGCCAGATGGCCGAAGGCTGGACCCGTCATCTTCATGGCGACACGATCGAGGTCGGTTCGGCCGGCATCCTGGCCAAGGGGCTCGATCCGCGGGCGGTCCGCGCGATGGCCGAAGTCGGCGTCGACATCTCCTCGCAATCCTCGAGCACCGTCTCCCAGGTCGGAGCCGCCGGCTGGGATGCGGTGGTGACCGTCTGCGATCACGCCAACGAGAGCTGTCCGGTGCTGCCCGGCGCACGGATCGTCCATGTCGGGTTCGACGACCCGCCTCGGCTTGCGGCGGGGGAGGCCGACGAGGAAGCCGCGCTGGGGCACTATCGGCGGGTGCGTGACGAGATCCGGGCCTACGTGGAGACGTTGCCCGGCAGCCTCGAAGAGGCCTGACCGGCGGATCCTCGCCGCGGAAATCCAGGCTTTTGGGCCTCGTGGACGACGACGGCGACGATGACGCGAAAACCGCAGAATCCAGACCTAACCACCGGCAAGGCCCCGCGTCATACAGGTGCCATGCAGGGAGCATCCGCACTGGCCCTCGACGGGCCGCCGACGACCAACGAGGACGCATTCCGCAGCCTCGTCCAGGAGTACAGCCAGCGGATGTTCCGCCTCGCGTTCCGGATGACCGGCAACGAGGCGGACGCCGAGGACGTCGTTCAGGAGACGTTCCTCCGGGCCTACGACCGGATGAACGAATTCGAGAGCCCCTCGCACCTCGGCGCGTGGTTGCAGCGTAGCGCCTCGAACTACGCGATCGACCTGCTGCGGCGCCGCAAGCGCTGGCGTTCGAGCGATCTCGATACTCACGAGACGCACTCGCCGCTGAAGTCGGCGACGCCGGGTCAGGATCGAGAGGTCTTCGGCGGCGAGGTGCAGCAGAGGATCGCCGAGGAACTCGAGAAGCTGACCCCGAAGGAGCGGGTCGCCTTCATGTTGCGGCATCACGAGGGGCTGTCGATCAAGGAGATCAGCGAGACGATGGGTTCCGGCGTCAGTGCCACCAAGAATCACATCTTTCGCGCGGTTCAGAAGATGCGCAAGGCACTTCAGCCATGGGCAGGTGACCAATGAAACATGTAACTCAGGACGACCTCACGTTGCACCATTTCGGCGAGCTGCCGTCGGCCGAGATCGATCGCCACCTGGCCGAGTGCGCCGACTGCAAGGCCGCCCATGCGGAGATCGGCCGACTCCTCGCCGTCGTCGAGCAGCTGCCGATACCCGAGCGCGGACCGGACTATGCCGAGCGTGTGATCCGCCGGGTCGAGGCGCGAGTCGCCGAGCGTTCCGCGAGCAAGCCGGGCTGGCTGAGCTTCTTCTCGATGCCGCGGCTGGCCCTGGCCAGCGGCCTGACCGCCGCCCTGTTCCTGGCGTTCCTGCTGGGCCGGTCGACGGTCCCGGTCGCCGGGGACCCGGTGCCCGAGGTGGTCAAGGAACGGATCCTGCTCGTCGCCGTCGGCGACCATCTCGACCGGTCTCAGCGCATGCTGGTCGAACTGGTTCACGCCGAGCAGCCGGCCGACTTCGACTTCGCCGGCAGCCGCGACCTCGCCGCATCTCTGGCGCAACGGAACCGACTCTACCGACAGACGGCGACGAATCGAGGCGACGAAACGGTCGCCGACCTGCTGACCGAGCTGGAACGGCTGCTGGTGGAGATCGCCAACGGCCCGGAAGAGATGGACGGCCTGGAACTTGCGCGACTGCGCTCCAGGGTCCAGCGCCAGGGAATCCTGATGAAGATCGAGATCATCGGCAACGACGCGAAACAGCGCGAGAAGTCCGCGGCCGGGGACCGCTTGCGCCTGTGAACGACGTGGCCGCCACCAGGGGCTCCAGAGGAGTTGAGACGATGCAAGGCATCCAGACGAGACCGACGATGAACCACAGCCACAGGACACCGACGATGAAGACAAGGAACAAGATCAAGAAGGCCTGCATGGCGCTGGCACTCCTGCTCGCGCTGACAGGCGGCGCCGTCATCGCCCAGGGCGAGGAGGCCTACGAGCGTGGTCGCGATGCCCTCGACGACGGACGCTGGGCCGATGCGATCGCCGCCTTCGACGAGGCGACCGCGGCCGGCGGACGCCGCTCCGACGCGGCGCTGTACTGGAAGGCCTACTCCGAGGCGCGCCTGAACCGGAACAGCGACGCGCTGGAGACGCTGACGGAGTTGCGAACGCAGTTTCCGAACACGCGCTGGAAAGACGACGCCAGTGCCCTGGAACGGGAGATTCGCCGGAGTCGCGGCGACCGACAGGAGCGACGCGATCGGAGCCACGCCCGCAGTTTCGAAGATTCCACCGACACCGACGCCGATTTCGACGATAGCTCCCGGGCGATGGCGATCCAGGCCCTGCTCAACGTCGATGCGGAGCGCGCCGTGCCGATCCTGGCCAAGTTCCTGCGCAGCGACCGGGATCCCGAACTGAAGCAGCAGGCGCTGTTCGTGCTGATCCAGCACGGCACTCCCGAGGCGTACGAGCTGACCGCGGAGATCGCCCGCAACTCCGACGACCACGAGATGCAGGAGATGGCGATCCATCACCTGGGCATCTTCGGCGGCGATCGAGCGGCGGACCTGCTCGAGGAGGTGTTCCACGAGACCGATGACCCGGAGGTGCAGCAGGCGGTCCTGCAGGCCTGGATGGTCTCCGGCCAGCAGGCGAAGGTTCTCGCCGCGGCGCGCGACGCCGAGAGCGAGGAGGTCCGGGAGCACGCGGTGCATCAGCTCGGTGTGATGGGGGCCGCGGAGAGCCTCGAGCAGCTCTGGGCGGAAGAGACGTCGACCGAGGTGCGGGAGTCGATCCTGCAGGGCTGGATGATCTCGGGACACTCCGAGCCGATCCTGCGGGTCGCCCGGAGCGAATCCGACGAGGAGCTGCGCGAGACGGCGATCAATCTGCTCGGTGTGATGGGACAGACCGCGGCCCTGGGTTCGCTGTTCGCCGACGAGAAGTCCGAGGAGTTGAGAGCCGACATCCTCCACGCGTTCATGGTCGCCGGCGACGAGAAGCGCGTCTTCGAAGCGGCGCACAGCGCCTCGCCGGAGCTGCGCGAGGAGGCGATCAATCTGCTCGGCGTGATGGGCGCGCGGGACGAGCTGCGTGCGATGTTCACCCAGGCCGAGTTCGCGGAGTTCAAGGAAGAGATTCTCCACGCCCTGTTCATCGGTGGCGATGGCGAGTTCCTGGCCCAGGTGGCGAAGAGCGAGGCGGACCCGGAGATCCGCGCCGCCGCGATCCATTCCCTGTCGCTGGTCGGCGGCAGGCGCTCGTCGGACCTGCTGCTCGAACTCTACGAGAGCGAACGGGACCCCGAGGTGAAGGAGGCGGTGATGAACGGCCTGTTCATTCAGGGGAACGTGAAAGCGATGATCCGCATTGCACGCAACGAGGCCGACCGTGAGGCGCGATCCGCCGCCGTGCGCTACCTGTCGATGATGAACTCGGCCGAGGCGACGGAGTTCCTCCTCGAGCTGCTCGAAGAATAGCCGACACACATCCTCTCGAAATCACCAACCGGAAAAGGAAGGATCCTCATGAAGCACATCAACTTCCGCTGGTACACGAGCCTCGCCGTCGCGGCGTTCACGCTGTTCGCCGCCTCGGCCGTGGCTACCGCCGCCGAGATCGAAAACGCCGAGCTGCGCCGGATCGACGCCGCCGGGAACCCCGACTCGGCGATCGCCGCCCTGCTCGAGGGCGGCAAGGGCGACGTCTGGGTCACCTGGACGGTCCCGGCCCTCGAGTCCGGCCATTCGATCTGTTGTTTCGACTACCGGCAGCGGGAGAGCCGGACGAAGGGCAGCTGTTCCCTGGGTCGCGAGAACTCCTGGAACCATCAGACCGACGCCGGAGGCGATGCGGACCTGCGAGTCGTCCTTCAGCTGCGTGGCGGCGAACTCCGCGACCTGCGCAGCTACACCACCGACTGTCGACTGGATGCCGGAGGGGACGTGGTCTACGAACTCGACGGCGTCGGTGCGTCCGACAGCGCCCGCTTCCTGGCTTCGCTGATCCCGACCGACCGCAAGCCACGCGGCACCGCGGACGACGCGTTGACCTCTCTTGCGCTGCACGCCGGTCCGGTGGCCGACGCCGAGTTGATCCGGCGCAGCGAACCGCCGGTGCACCCGGAGCTCCGCTCCCAGACGGCGTTCTGGCTCGGTGTGGCCCGGGGCCGCGCCGGCTACGAGAGGTTGCGCGAGATGCTGGCCGGCGATCCGACCCGCTCGGTGCGTGAGCAGGTCGTCTTCGCCCTGAGCCAGAGCGACGAGCCCGAGGCGACCGAGCTGTTGATCCGCACCGCCCGCAGCGATGACGATGCCGAGATTCGTTCGAAGGCGCTGTTCTGGCTGGCCCAGCAGGCCGGCGAGCGCGCCGCCGCGACGATCGGTGGTGCGATCGAGAACGACCCCGACGCCGAGGTGCGGGAACACGCGGTCTTCGCCCTGAGTCAGCTGCCCCGTGGCGAGGGGGTTCCGTTGCTGCTCGACCTGGCCCGGACGAGCAAGTACCCCGAGGTCCGGGAGAAGGCGCTGTTCTGGCTCGGGCAGTCCGACGACCCGCGAGCTCTCGAGGTGATCCAGGAGATCCTCGAGCGCTGACCGGACTTCGCCGGGCCCTCGACGTATGATGAACTCCGTGTGGGCGAGGAATCGGCTCGCCCGCCACGGAGATCCTCGATGCTGTCTGGCGACCGACTTCGGCGACTGCGCCGGTTTTCCCTGGCGCTACTCGCCGCGTGGCTCCTGCTGCCGCAGGCGGCAGCCGACGCGGCGCAGAGCGGTCGGACCCGCAGCGGCGCGCCCCGCGGAACTCGCGGCGCTCTCTCCGGACGCGCTGGCGCGGATCCACCCCAGGCTGATCGAACAGGTCCGGGGCTCGGCGCCGGGGCCGATCGAGTTCCTCGTCGTTCTGGACCGGCAGGCGGCCCTCGACGGGTCCCGACGGATCCGCGGAGCCGAGGCCCGACGGCGCTGGGTCTACGAGGAGCTGACCGGGACCGCCCGGGCCAGCCAGCGCCGACTGCTGAGGCTGCTGACGGACCGGGGAGTCGAACACCGGTCCTTCTGGGTCGTGAACATGATCTGGGTCCGGGGGGACCGTGCTCTGCTCGCCGAGATCGCCGGCCGTCACGAGGTCCGCAGACTCGACGCGAACCTCACCGTCCGGATGAAGCCACCGACGCCGACGACCGACCCGGCGATCGGCAAGGGCGAGGCGACTCTCGGCTGGAACATCACCCAGGTTCGCGCCGACGAGGCCTGGGCCCTCGGTTTCACCGGGCAGGGGATCGTCGTCGGCGGCCAGGACACCGGGTACGCCTGGGAACATCCGGCCCTGATCGACGCCTACCGTGGATTCGACGGCGCCGCGGTGAGCCACGATTACAACTGGCACGACTCGATTCACAGCGAGGGCGGACGGTGCGGCGCCGATTCGCCGTTTCCCTGCGATGACGGCAGTCACGGCACCCACACGATGGGCTCGATGATCGGCGACGATGGGGCGACCAACCAGATCGGTCTGGCACCCGACGCGCGCTGGATCGGCTGCCGCAACATGGATCGCGGCAACGGCACGCCTGTGACCTACTCCGAATGCTTCCAGTGGTTCATCGCCCCGACCGACTCCAACGGCGAGAACCCCGACCCGTCGCGGGCGCCCCACGTGATCAACAACTCCTGGATCTGTCCACCCTCCGAGGGCTGTGCCGCGGACACGATGAAGACGGTCGTCGAGAATACACGGGCCGCCGGGATCGTCGTCGTGGCCAGCGCCGGGAACAGTGGGCCCGGCTGCGAATCGATCAACACGCCTCCACCGATCTTCGACGCGGCCTTCACCGTCGGCGCCACGAATTCGGCCGATGCGATCGCCAGCTTCAGCAGTCGGGGTCCGGTCTCCGTCGACGGCTCGTCGCGACTCAAGCCCGACGTCGTGGCCCCGGGAATCTCGGTGCGTTCGAGCGTTCCCCCCGACGGCTATTCGGCGTTCAGCGGGACCAGCATGTCCGGGCCCCAGGTGGTCGGCGTCGTCGCCCTCCTGCTGTCGGCGCAGCCGGAGTTGATCGGCCGGGTCGACGAGATCGAGTTCATCCTGCGCAACTCAGCGGTGCCGCTGACGACCGCACAGGAGTGCGGCGGTATTCCAGGCTCCAGCGTGCCGAACCCGACCTACGGCTGGGGCAGGGTCGATGTCGTGGAGGCGATCCGCGGAGATGCCGACGGCGACCTGATCAGCAACGCGACGGACTGCCTACCGGCGGATCCGACCACCTGGAGTCCACCGGGTCCGGCGACCGACCTGACCCTCCGCGAGGGCGGCGGCACGGCGATCGAGTGGTCCGAGGCCTCGCAGCCGGGCGCAACGGAGACCCGATACACCGTCCTGCGAACCGACGCACCGGATTCGTTCGGCGGCGCCGTCTGTATCGACTCGGCGCCGGGAGGCGGCGCCGTCACCGATCACGACGTGCCGCAGGACGCCTTCTACTACCTGATCCAGACTGAAAACGATTGCGGGGCCCAGGCCGGAGCGGGTTCCGACGGACAACCGCGGGCGCTACCCGGCTGCAGCTGAACGTCAGTCGTCGTCTCCCGACGATCGCAGACGCTTGCGCTCGCCGCGCCGCTTCTTCTCATCGAGACGTCGTTGCACCGCACCGCGGCTCGGCCGGGTCTTGCGCCGCTTCTTGCGCGGCCGCAGGGCGTCGCGCAGCAACGTCGCGAAGCGTTCGATCAGTTCGCGGCGGTTGGCCGCCTGGCTGCGACTCTTCTCGGAGTGCATCTGCAGCACCCCGTCCTTCGTCAGGCGATGGCTCAGCCGCGACAGCAACCGGTCGCGCTGTGGTTCGTCGAGGCAGGTGGCTCCCTGGACATCGAAGTGCAGCGTCACCCGGCTGTTGACCTTGTTCACGTGCTGGCCCCCGGGGCCGGAGCTGCGCGACGCGGTGAACTCGAGCGCATCTTCCGGGATCGACAGGCTCTCGTTGATCTCGATCACGGGCAGTCCCCGTCGGTTCAGCGGAACGGCGAGTCGGCGTTGCCGTCGGCCCGGAGCTCGAACAGCACGGTCGTCGACTCGTGGTCCCGGGCGACGATCGGCTGCGGCTCCATCCGGCGACCCAGCCAGGCCTCGAACCGCGCGTGCATCGCCGGCGACCACTCCATGCGGCGCCGGGCGATCTCGGGAGAATAGATCATGTGGGTGATGCCGCGCTCCCGCAGATGACGCTCCCAGCTCTGCTCCGGCGGAACACCGTGCTCGACACGTTCGAAGGGATGGCGGAAATTCGCGTTCCAGTAGTCGAACGGGATGTGGCAGGGGTAGACCCGTGTTTCGCCGACGAACAGGATCCGGTGCTCCCGCGGATCGAGGTAGTCGTTGGCCGCCTTGCAGATCGTGACCGACGGCGGAACGAACGCCAGGTCGGCGTCGCCACCGAAAGCGGCGATCAGCGCCGGCCGGAAGACCTTCACGCCGGTCACCGTCGCCCCGGCATAGAAGCCGACGTGGATCGTCGCGAACAGCAGGATCACCGCGACGCCGGCCGCCAGCCGGTCCCGGGAGAGCCGGCGCAGAGCGTCGAGCACCAGCAGCAACGTCAACGGCAGCAACACCAGCGCGAACCGCGGCCAGTGGAACGTGAAGAACCAGACCCCCATCCCCGCCAGCCAGACCGCGACGAGGGCCCGCCGCCGGGCGGCGACGAGGGCCAGCGGCGCGATCAGCAGGACCAGCAGGCCGGAGTTGTCGCCGAAGTTCCAGCGCAGCGGGTCGTAGAAACGTCCGAACTCGGCCAGCGCGTAGGGCACGACCCGGGCCGCCGGCTGCGGTTGCCAGGGGTAGGCGTCGTCGAGGGCCTTGTGCCAGCGGGTCGAGGCGACGTCGTAGCGACCGAGGTGCGGCATCGTCGGGGCCAGAGGATGTCCCAGACCGAGTCCGGCATGGATCGCGATCGGCAGCAACGCGGCGAACGCCACCGCGGCGAGCAGACCGGCGACCGCCAGTCGTTGCCGTCGTCCGGCGGCGAACCAGCAGAGGGCGACCGCAGCGGCGACGTACCCCGCCGTGACCCCGGGCTTGGCTGCGAACGTCGCCACCGCGACCAGGCCCAGAACGACCTGGTCTCTCGCGGACCTGGGTTCGCCGTCGCGGCTGGCGACGATCAACAACAGCAACGCCGCTCCACCCCAGAGCGCGGCGAGATCTTCCTTGCGCAGCAACAGCAGGTCCCAGACCGCCGGAGTGATGCAGAGTCCGATCAAACCCAGCAGCGACCAGGGAGTCCGTTGCCCGATGTAGAGCCGCAGCGAGCGTGCCAGGAGCAGCCCCGCGCTGAGGGTCCAGAGCAGGAGGGAGAAGCCGACCATCCGGTCACCGAACAGGCCGAGGGCAAACAGGTAGTGCATCCGTGACGGCACTGCCTGGTAGGCGAACATGTCCGGCCCGACCGGCCCGACCCGGCCTTCGGCGAGCCAGTGCGCCGGCTGGCCGAAGCTGTAGGTCAGCAGGTCGTAGTGAAACACCGGCGCGGTCAACTGCAGCGCGCACCAGACCGTCGCCACGACGGCGAGGGCCACGAGCCAGCGCGGGCCGCGCAGCGCCTCGCGGTAGTCGGCCAGGGCGGTCGCGAGCCAGGCGCCGAAGAGCCGGCGGTCGACGAACCCGGCGGCGACCGGCAGCAGCAGCACCAGTCCGAGGGAGAGTGGGCCGACCCGGCCGGACCAGCCGAGGCCGAGCACGACGATCGCCTGAACGTACCAGCCGATCCAGCCGCAGACGAGCAGGTCCCGACCGGCAGCGTGGCTGCGGGGTCTGCCGGCGACGCACCAGCCGAGCCACGTGCCTCCGCACAGCGCGGCAACCGCACCGAACGCCGCCGACACGGTCATGCCGATCGTTTCCACAGTGTCAATATTGATCCCGGCGCTGCCGACGCAAACCCGGGTGCCGGCGCGGGGCGTCCCGGGGGATCAGCCGCCCCGGTGCTCGACCAGCGGGTCACCCTCGGTCGCGGTGAGTGCGCGGTACAGTTCTCCGAGCCGCGCGGTGGTCGGGCCGATCTTCCCCTCGCCGATCGTCCGGCCGTCTACCTCGACCACCGCCGCCAGTTCTCCCATCGTCCCGGTGCAGAACATCTCCTCGGCCCGGTAGACCTCGGTCAGGGTCAGATCGGTGACCTCGTGAGGGATGTCGTGCTTGCCGCAGAGTTCGAGTACGGCGTGGCGGGTGACGCCCTCGGGGCAGGCGACCAGCCGGCTGGTCCGCACGATCCCGCGGTCGACGAGGAACAGATGCGTCGCGTTGGTCTCGGCGACGAAGCCTCGCTGATCGAGGAGCAGGGCGTCGTCGACGCCGGCGTGGTTGGCCTCGATCTTGGCCAGGATCGACTGGATCAGGTTACAGCTGTGGATCTTCGGATCCATGCAGTCCGGCGGAAACCGGCGGACACTGCTGGTCGCCAGCCGCAGGCCGCCCTTGTCGTAGACCGGCGCCTTGTGCTCGGCGAGGACGATCAGCGTCGGGCCGCTCCGGTTCAACCGCGGGTCCATCCCCGACGGTGACCTTCACGCCCCGGGTCAGCGTCAGACGGATGTGAACGCCGTCGCTCATGCCGTTCGCCTGCAGCGTGCGCCGAATCTCCTCGGTGATCTCGTCGTGGGAGGGGATCTCGACAAAAGCCAGCGCCTTCGCCGAGTCCCGCAGGCGATCGAGGTGCTCGCGCAGGCGGAAGATCCGCCCGGCATAGAGCCGCAACCCTTCCCAGACGGCATCGCCGCCCTGGACCGCCGAGTCGAACGGACTGATCCCGGCCTCGTCGCGGTGGATCAGTTTCCCGTTGATGTTGATCTTGAGATCGGCGTTGCGTTCGTCGTACTGCTGGAGCATCACCAAGTTCCTCGAAGTGCAGGCGGTCAGGGAATTCAGACGGTCAGCCTGTGCCGGTGGAGCAGGTCATAGTAACGAACGCACTCGCGGTGTACTCCCTCGAGCGCCGGGGGCAGCGGAACGTTCTTCGGTCGGTACGTCTGAAAGCCGGTCGATTTCTCGACTGCGGCGTACCAGTGGCGGGCCCAGATCCCGTCGGTCTCCCGTGGGCCGGCCGGCCAGTGGAGCATCGCCGGATCGAACGGGACGCCGACCGCCGTGCAGACCGCGGCGAGCATCGCTGCCGGATTCTCGAGAACGTCCCGGGAGTCGATCACCGGCGGCGTCTCGCCGGCGGCGACGAGCTGGTCGAAGATCTCGACCTGCTGGGGCAGGCCGGTGTCCGCGACACCCGGCTCGTCGAGCACCCGGGCCAGGGAGGTCAGCATCTCCAGCGGTTCGCGAATCAGGAAGACGTTGGTGACCTGCTCGAGCCAGCCGCGGTCGATCTCGGGTAGCAGGTGATGGGCCATCTGCTTCTGGTAGAAGATCGGCTTGCCCTCGGGCACCGGCCCGGTGAGCCATTCGACGACCTTGCGCCAGTCGGTCTCGTGATGGGCGACGATCTCGTCGGCACCGGGATGCTCGATCTCGACCTGGGTCAGGTAGTGGGCGTACAGCGGCTCGTCACAGACGAACGTGTCGGCGCGGTTGCCCCACGAGCGCATCAGCGCCGTCGAGATGTTCCGCGGGCCGGACCACATGGCGATCCGCCGGCTCATCGTGCGTAGAGATCGATGATGCGTTCGATCCCGCGGCGACAGACTGCACAGAAGCCGACGTCGTCCCGGGTGAACATCAGACAGTCCGGCGACGGTCGATACAGGCCGGTCGCCTCGTACGAGGCGCCCTCGAAGGCGCCGACCTTGCCGCCGTGCTCCCCGCCGGCGAGGATCTCCGTCGTGCGGACCCGCTCGTCACGGAACAGTTTCTCGAGCTCCTCCTCGGCGGCGCCGCCGGCGCGCAGCTCGGCCCGCCGGGCCTGGGAAGCCCGGGAGTAGGTCTCGAACTCCTGCTTGGCCCAGGGCGTCGGAAGCGGGGTGCCGTCCGCGACGAGGTCGCCCCACTTCAGCTTCTCGGGGTCGAGCAGGGCGGTGACGTTGGGCTCCCAGGGTTCGGCCCTGGGACCGGTCGACTCCTCGTAGGAGACCGGCGAGGTGTAGTACTCGTCGGCCAGCGAGGCGAAATGGTGGCCGAACTCGTGGACGACCAGGTACTGGGCTTCGGCCGAGTCCGCCGCCGCCGTCGAGTAGAGGTTGTAGATGCCGCCGCCGCCGTACTTGCGCTGGTTGACCAGCATCAGCACCGCATCGTACGGCGCCGCCGCGGCGACGTCGCGCCAGCGGCGATCCTCGAGGGACAGTACGTAGCGCTCGGAATCGAAGATGTTGTAACGCGCCCCGAGGGCCGACTCGTGAAACTCTCCGGAGCGTGGGCGGGAAACACCCGCGGTCGGCGAGGCGGCGAAGACGGCCCGGACGTTGAAGTCCGACTTGCGGGAGCGATACGGCTCTTCCTCGAACAGCGCCATGCCCAGCCGCCGGGCGTCGTCGAGGAACTTCTGGCGCTGGCCCGCCGTGTAGCCGTCGCCGAGCACGACCAGGTCGACCTTGACCGCCGGCGCGCCGTTGTCGAGCAGGACGGTCACGTCGCCGGTCGGCGGCGCCGGGCGATCGACGAAGCGGGACGTCGGATCGAGGGTCGTGGTCCAGACCTCGACGAAGCTCTGATCCTCGGCGCGCTTGCGGATGCGTAGCTGGAACGGCCGCCGGGGTTCGGGCAGCCGGACCGCCTCGGCCAGGGTGCCCCAGCCGCGCCGGGCCGGCCCGGTCGTCTCCCACTCGCCGAAGATGCTGGAGAAGCCTCGCGAGTAGAGCAGCCGGTGGCTGGTCGCATCGGCGACCTCGACCAGGTACTTGCCCAGGTTGGTGTCGTCGAGCAGCTGGGTCCGACTGCCGGGCCAGGGACCCTCGACCCGCGCCCGCTCGAGGGCGAACCGTTCCTCGGTCGCGGTACCCGAATGGTAGTAGTCGACCCGCAGGGTCTTCCCGGTGAAATCGTCGTCGAACTCTGCCAGCGCCGGGCCGCTGCCGGCCGCACCGACGCAGAGCGCGATCAGGATGCCGAGTGTCGGTCGCTGGGTCACGGTTGCCTCCCGTCGCGCATGGTCGCGGGAGGAGGGCATGGCTGTCAACCCGCGTTCGCGGCACCGGAGCGCTATTCGTAGCGCAGCGCTTCGATCGGGTCGAGCTTGGCCGCGTTCATCGCCGGGTAGGTGCCGAAGATCACACCGATCGCCACCGAGAAGGTGAACGACAGGAAGATCGAAAAGCCGGTGACGACGGTGTTCCACTCCGAGAACAGCGAGACGCCCCAGGCGATGCTGAAGCCGAGCACGACACCGGCGATGCCGCCGAGGAGCGAGATCAACACCGCTTCGAAGAGAAACTGGGACAGGATGTCCTTCTTGCGGGCGCCGAGGGCCCGACGGACACCGATCTCCCGGGTTCGTTCCAGCACGCTGGCGAGCATGATGTTCATGATGCCGATGCCGCCGACCAGCAGCGAGATCCCGGCGATCCCGCCCATGACGATGTTGAAGATGCGGCGCGTCTGACGGCTCTGATCCAGCAGCTGTTCCGGTACGACGACGGTGAAGTCCGATTCCCCGCCGTGCATCGCCTTCAGCACGCTGCCGGCCAGGGCGCTGTTCTTCGCCACCGACGCTCCCGGGGCGACCTGGAAGACGAGCTCGTCGACCTCGCTGGCCATCAACGGAGCGTCGAACATCTTGAGCGCGGTGCTGACCGGAATGAACACCTGGGTGTCGGCGCTGTCCAGGGCGACACCCTGGAAGGAATCCTTGGCCAGCGCCTGGGAGGCGAGGGTGCCGACGACGGTGAACCAGACGTCGTTGATCTTGACCGGCTGGCCGATCGGATCCTGGAAGGCGAACAGCTCGTGGGCCGCGCGACTTCCGAGGACGCAGACGCGCTGGTGGAAGGTCTCTTCCTCGACGTCGAACAGGTCGCCCCGCTCGATCGCCAGGTTCATCAGGGCGAAGTAGTCCCGACCGACTCCCCAGACCTGTCCGTCGCTGCGGCCGTCCTCGGCCAGCACGCGGTCGGTCCGGATGCGCTTGCGCGCGGCGGCGGCGACGATCTCGTCGCCGACCTTCTGCACGCCCTCGAGATCCCGCAGCGACAGGCCGAGGCTGCGCTCGCGAATCGTGTACAGATCTTCCTGGTCGACCGGCTTCTCCTTGACGATGATGTTGCGCAGCCCCATCGCGTCGATCACTTCGAGCGCCTCCGCCTGGGCCCCGGCGCCGATCGACAGCATCGAGATCACCGCCCCGACGCCGAAGATGATGCCGAGCATCGTCAACAGCGTGCGCAGCTTCTGACGAACCAGATCGCTCAACGCGGCCGAGAGGTATTCGAGCAACTGCATCGTTCAGCCACCCGCCGCGATCACACCGCCGGACTCCGGCGCCGGATCGACTCGCAGCCCCTCGGGTTCGTCGCCGAGCAGGATCCGCTCGCCGCCGAGGAGCCCTTCGTCGATGCTGACCTGGACCAGGTCGCCCATTCCCAGGGAGACGGCGCGTCGCTCCGGCCCGGTCGGCCCGGAGATGAGCAGGTAGGCGTTCTCGGTGTCGCCGCGAACCGCGGAGCGGGGGACCACGACGACGTCCTCGAGGGTGCCGAGGGTCAACCGGGCCTCGCCCTTCATGCCGGGCTTGAGCAGGCCGGCGTCGCCGTCGTCGATCTGGATCTTGATCTCGGTGTACTTCACCGGCGACCCTCGTTCGACGGTTCGCGAGATCTCGGCGAAGGTGTGCACCTGCCCGTGGAAGGTGCGGTCGGGCCGGGCGTCGACGGTGATCGTCGCCGGAGTGCCCTTGACGACACCGGCGGCATCCTTCTCGAGCAGGAACGCCGTCAGCGCCGTGTCCTCCGGGTCGACGATCGACATCAGCACGTTGCCGGGCCAGATGGTGTCGCCGACGCCGACCGAGGCGCCCATCCAGTTCTTCTTGTAGATGATCAGTCCGCCGATCGGCGCCTTGAGCACCAGGCTTCCCAGGCTGGTCTCGACCCGTTCGATCTTGCCCTGGACCTGCCCCTTCTCGACGTCGAGGATCCGCTCCTCGATGTCGTAGTACTCGCCGCGCAACAGCAGACTGGCGTCGGCGAAGACGATCGTCTCCGCGGCCTCGTGCAGCTTGACCTCGGTCTCGAGGATCTCCTGGCGGCTGAAGATCTCCTCGTCGGCGATCCGGAAGACCTCGCTGTTGTCGCGCTCGATCTGGGCCACCTCGCGCATCACCTCGAGGTTGCGAGCTTCGATCGACGACTGCAGACCGTTGCCGTCGATACGACGTTCCGCCGAGCGGAAACTGGCCTTGTGGTTGTCCAGGTCGATGCTCAACTGGGTG
Organism: uncultured bacterium; assembly: GCA_942490715.1. GTDB lineage: Bacteria > Acidobacteriota > Polarisedimenticolia > Polarisedimenticolales > Polarisedimenticolaceae > CALNYP01. The sequence continues at coordinate 20,965 of CALNYP010000043.1, read as the reverse complement.
CTGTCGAAGACGACGATCACGTCGCCCTCTTCGACCAGAGATCCTTCCGGGGCGACCTCCTTGATCTTCAGTGCACCGGTCGGCATCCGCGGAACCGCCACCGGCGAGGCGTTGAGCGCCGTCAGGTAACCCCGGGCCGGTACCCAGACCTCCAGGTCCGACCGCACGGCGACGACGGTGACGTCATCGACAGCGTCGCCGGCCGACCCGATCCAGCCGCAGCCCGCGGAGACGGCGCAGGCGAGGAGCATCACTCCGACCGCCCGTGAACCTCGAGCGCCGATCACGGGCCGCTCTCCGTGCTCTCGAGCAAGACGCGCTCACCCTCTTCCACCCCCGACTCGACCACGACGCGATCGGCGTTTCGCTGGCCGAGTACGACGTTACGCCGCTCGCTCCGACCGGAGCTGCGGACCTCGACGTAGGGCCCTTCGCCGGAGCTGCGGACCGCCCCGAGCGGGACGCTCAACCGGTCCGCCAGACGGGCGGTCTCGATGCGCACCTGAATCCCCATTCCCGGGCGCAGGATCTCGTTGTCGAACTCGTCGAGGGGCAGGATCGCATCGAAGACCTTGCTCGGATCCTGCAGGGAGCGCTCGTGGACGATCTGGCCGATCTCCTGGACGCTGGAATCCAGGATCATTCCGGGGACGGCATCGATCGAGATCTCCGCCGACTGGCCCGGGGCGATCTTCGCGGCGTCGACCTCGAGGATGTTCGCCTCGACCTGGAGCGTGCTGATATCGGCGACCTTGAGCAGCTTGGCCAGCATCCAGACGCTCTCGCCGACTTCCCAGCGATCGCCGCTGGGCTTCGGAACGTAGACGACCATTCCGGAGACCGGAGCCTGGACCTCGAACTTGCCCAGGGCGGTCTCGTTGTAGTCGATCTTGCCCTGGGAGAACTCGGCCTTGACGTCGAGCAGCTCGAGTTTCGTGCGCACGAGTTCCTGCTCGAACTCGATCTTCTCGCGCAGGAAGGAGACGCGTCGCTGGGCCAGTTCCTTCTTGAGCCGGGTCTGTTCCAGTTCGATGAAGGAGACGAGCCCCTCGGGGACGGCCAGGTCGAGGTCGACGATCTGGAGATCGCCCTCGGCCTTGACCAGATCGAGGCGCAGCCGGCGCAGCTCGACTTCCAGATTGCGCTGTTCCTTCTCACGCTCCTGCAGGGTCTTCTCGAGCTCGGCCCGGTGGTCCCGCAACCGGTCTTCGATCTGGGTCGCGTCGAATCGGGCGATGACGTCGCCTTCCTGGACGCGGCTACCCTCGGGAATCATCCAGGACAGGTTGTAGTTCCAGTAGTTGCGAACCGAGGGCGGACCGACCTCGAAGGCGACGGCAGCCTCGAGGGTTCCGGTGGCCTCGACCGAGGTGCTGAATTCCTGGCGGAGCACCTCGGCGGTGCGCGGGCCCGAGTCCTGGCCGATCAGGCCGAAGGCGGCGGCGATTCCGGTGACGGACAGGGCGCCGAGGGCGAAGAAGATCGTGCGTTTCTTCATCGACCGGCGCCTCCCGAAGCCTGACGCACAGTCGCCGTCGGGCCGCCGAGGGCGAGGTAGGTCTCCTCGTCGACCAGGTAGTACTTCTCGTTGCGGGCGACCGGTTCGAACTTCACCGTCGGCCCGTCGCCGCTGCGCCGCAGCCGGTACTCGCCATCGACGTACTCGACGGCGTGCCGGGCGACGAGAGGGGCGTCGCTGCGCCGCTCCAGGGTGATCCGGCCGAGGGCGGACATACCGGGCTTCATCTCGCCGATCCAGGTCTCGTCGAGGGTGGCCCGGACGCGAAAGACGGCGACCTTCGAACTCTCGTCACGCTTCACGGCCATCGACGGGATGTGATCGATCACCCCGGTGATCTCCCGGCGGGGGAACGAGTCGAGCTTGACCCGGACCGGCATCCCGAGGGCGAGCAACGGCGCATCGACCTCGTTGACGAAGAACTCGACGCGCATCTCGGACAGGTCGGGCAGCCGCATCACCGCCTGGCCGGGCCAGCAGGAGTCTCCCTCCTGATAGCGCATGGTCGTGTTCTGACGACGCTCGTAGACGACCAGTCCGTCCGACGGCGCGAGGATCGTCAGTCGCTCACGGTCGGTCTGGGCGTTGATCATGTCCTTCTCGAGCTTGTCGTGATTGATGATCAGGACGTCGAGTTCCGACTGGCCCTTGTTGCGGGTCAGCGCGATGCGTTCCCGGGTCTCGGCCAGCTCCCGGGCGGCCTTGGTCAATGCCAGCTGCCGCTCGGCGTACTCCTTGCGGGAGAGGATGTCGGGATCGACGGCCGCCTCGAGGGTGGCGTAGCCGTGGTCGTATTCCTTCTGGGCCAGCTCGATCTCGAGGTCCTTCAGCGAACTGGCGATCGCCGCTTTCTTCGAGACGATCTGGGTCCGGGCGTCGAGAATCTGGGTCTCCAGATCCCGGACCTGGTCGGTCAGCGATGAGTTGTCGAATTCGAGCAGCGTCTCGCCGGCGCGGACGACGGCGCCCTCCTCGGCCATGAACTGGATCCTCAACTGGAACAGGGAGGTCTGGGGACCCTTGATCTCGATCGAGTGAACCGCCTGCAACTCACCGGTCAGGAGCAGGTCCCGCTCGAAGTCGCCCCGCAGGATGGTCCGGGACTGCGTGGCGGCGGGTGCGTCGGTCGGTGCCGTGGCGCCGGACCGAGCGTCGGAGCAGCCGGCACCCAGCGAAAGCCCGAGCGCCAGAGCCGCTGCCGTGCCGATCGCTCTGCGGTGAACGTTGCGGATCAAGTCTTCCCCCTCGCCAGACCAGTGTACCCAGCCGCGGTCGCCGCCGCGAACCGCTCGTCTGCGCCGCGGATTCCCCGCTCGATAAGACGTACGAGCCCTGTTTTGGTTGGTTTTGGAGGAGCAAAGGTTTTACCATCGCCTTACCCGCCCCGCCGGGCTGATCTGGAGGCTCCCGATGTCCCACAGGCCGATCCGCAAGGTTGCCGTCCTCGGTTCCGGAGTGATGGGCAGCGCCATCGCCGCTCACCTCGCCAACGCCGGAGTCTCCGCGCTGGTCCTCGATATCGTGCCCCGGGCCCTGGATCCCCGGGAGGAGCAGGCCGGCCTCACCCTCGAGGATCCCCGGGTCCGGAACCGGATCGCCGCGACAAGTGTGCAGGCTCTGGTGAAGAGCCGCCCGGCCCCGCTGTTCCGTCCGGCCCGGCTGAGCCGCATCGAGATCGGCAATCTGGAAGACGACCTGCACCGGCTGGCCGACGCCGACTGGGTCATCGAGGTCGTCCGCGAGGATCTCGAGATCAAGCGTTCGCTGTTCCAGAACATCGTGCCGCACCTGCGGGAGGACGCGATCCTGACCAGCAACACGTCGGGCCTGCCGCTGGCCTCGATGGCCGAGGTGCTGCCGGCGGAGCTGCGGCCGCGCTTCCTCGGTACCCATTTCTTCAATCCACCACGGTACATGCGCCTGCTCGAGTTGATCCCGACTCCCGATACCGACCCGGCGATCCAGGAGGCGATCGGCGCGTTCTGCCGCGACCATCTGGGCAAGGGTGTGGTCGTCGCCCGGGACACTCCGAACTTCATCGCCAACCGCATCGGGACGCACTCGATCGCCGCGGTTCTCGCCGTGATGCAGGAACTCGAGCTGACGATCGAAGAGGTCGACCTGCTGACCGGCCCGCCGCTGGGCCGACCCAAGACCGGAACGTTCCGGCTCGCCGATCTCGTCGGGATCGATACGCTGTTCTTCGTCATCCAGCACCTGAAGCGGTCGTCGGCTGACGAGGACTGCGGCGATCTCTACGACCCGCCGGCCTGGGTCGGCAAGATGGTCGAGAAGAACCTGCTGGGCCGCAAGACCGGCGCCGGCTTCTACAAGAAGACGGTGGGCCAGGGCGGCAGTGCGATCCTGACCCTGGACACCGAGACCCTGGAGTACAGGGAACCGCAGAAGCCCGACTTCCCCGAGCTGAAGGCGCTGCGTTCGATCGAAGATCCCGGCGAACGCTGGAAGGCGCTGGTGTTCGGCGAGGGGCGCGCCTCGGCCGCGGCGTGGAAGATCCTCGCGGCGACGCTCTCCTACTCCGCGATGCGCCTGGAGGAGATCGCCGATCAGGCCGCGACGGTGGACCGCGCCGTCGAACTCGGTTTCAACTGGGAGGCCGGACCGTTTCGCATGTGGGACGCGCTGGGTTTCCGCGAGACGACCGAGAAGCTGCGAGCCGATGGCTATCCGCTGCCGGCCTGGGTCGACCGTCGCTACGAGGCCGGCGCCGACGGGATCTACGAGTGCCGGGAGGACGGACTCCTCCGCTCGGCCACGGGAACTCCGGGCGCGATGGCCGAGGTCGTCGCCGACCCCCGGGCGATGCCGCTCGCCTCGATCCGGGCTTCCGGTGGGGTGATCGACGGCAACCGGTCGGCCAGCCTGCTCGATCTCGGCGACGGTGTGCTGTGCCTCGAGTTTCATTCGAAGATGAACGCGATCGACAACGACACCGTCGCGATGATGACCCGGGCCGCCGATCGCGCCGAGGCCGACGCCCGGGCGCTGATCGTCGCCAACGACGGGGCCCAGTTCTGCGCCGGGGCGAATCTGCAGATGTTGCTCCAGTACTCCAACGACGAGAACTGGGAGGCGATCCGCGGAATGATCCGTGGCTTTCAGGCGGCCAACGATCGCCTGGAACGCTGTGCTGTCCCGGTGGTCACGGCACCTCACGGCATGGCGCTGGGCGGGGGAGCCGAGGTGGTCCTCGCCGGGAACGCCGTCCGCGGCCACGCCGAACTGTACGCCGGACTGGTCGAGGTCGGTGCCGGTCTGATCCCTGCCGGCGGCGGCTGCATGCGGCTCTACCGCCGTCACGTGGCGAATCTCGACAACCCCGACGATACCTACCCGGCGATCCGGGCGACGTTCGAGGCGATCGGGATGGCCAAGGTCTCGACCAGCGCCGAGGAGGCCCGAGAGCTGGGCTTCCTGGGGCCGCAGGACGGCTGGACGATGAACCGGGAGCACCTGCTCGCCGACGCGAAGTCGATCGCCATCGCCATGGCCGACGGAGGCTTCGTCCCCCCGGCGGAGCGCAGCGACCTGACGGTGATGGGCCGGGCCGGCCGCGCGCTGCTCGACGCCGGGTTGCTCAACATGCATGAGGGGCGCTTCATCTCCGATCACGATCGCAAGATCGGCGGGCAGCTCGCCGGCATCCTGAGCGGCGGCGCGGTCTCGGGCCCGCTGCAGGTCTCGGAGCGGTACCTGCTGGAGCTCGAAGAGGAGGCGTTCGTCAGTCTGTGCGGCGAACCGAAGAGCCGGGAACGGATCCTGTCGCTGCTGCAGACCGGAAAACCGTTGCGCAACTAGCGCCCGGACGAGAAGCGAAGAACACGGCGAGTCGACTCGCCGGAGGAACAAGCATGAGAGAGGTCATCGTCGCATCCGCCGTTCGCACCGCCGTCGGCAAGGCGCCCCGGGGCACGTTGCGCCAGACCCGTCCCGACGACCTGGGAGCTGCGGTCGTACGAGCCGTGCTGGACCGGGCCAAGGGGCTCGACCCGGCGAGGGTCGGCGACGTGATCATGGGCTGCGCGATGCCCGAAGGCGAGCAGGGGATGAACGTCGGCCGCAACATCGCGCTGCTCGCCGGGCTGCCGGATTCCGTGCCGGGAATGACCGTCAATCGTTTCTGCTCGTCAGGTCTCGAGACGATCAACCTCGGGGCCCTGAAGATCGCCGCGGGCCAGGCCGAGGTGATCATCGCCGGAGGAGCGGAGTCGATGTCGATGGTGCCGATGGGCGGACATCGCTACCTGCCCAACGCGGCGCTGCTCGAGCAGGACCCCGGCGCCTACATCAACATGGGACTCACCGCGGAGCGGTTGGCCGACCGGGATCACGTCTCCCGGGCGGAACAGGACGCCTTCGCCCTCGCCAGCCACCGCAAGGCGCTGGCCGCCCAGGCCGCCGGCAAGTTCGACGACGAGATCGTTCCGGTGAACACCCGTCTCGGAGCCGCCGGCCCCGACGGCCGTCCGATCGAGCGCGAGATTCGCTTCGATCGTGACGAGGGGCCCCGGGCGGACAGCTCGGAGGAGGGGCTGGCCCGGCTCCGGCCGGCCTTCAAGGCCGGCGGCACGGTGACCGCCGGCAACTCGAGTCAGATGAGCGACGGCGCCGCCGCGGCGCTGTTGACGACGCCGGAGATCGCCGCCGAGCTGGGCCTCGAGCCCCTCGCGCGCTGGGTCGGCTACCAGGTCGCCGGGGTGCCGCCGGGCATCATGGGCATCGGCCCGGTCAAGGCGGTCCCGCCGGTGCTGGCGCAGGCCGGCATCGGTCTCGACGACGTCGATGTGATCGAGCTGAACGAGGCCTTCGCCGCCCAGTCCCTCGCCGTGCTCAAGGGGCTCGGCGTCGCGCCGGACGACGAACGGCTCAACGTCAACGGCGGTGCGATCGCCCTGGGTCATCCGCTGGGGTGTAGCGGCGCCAAGCTGACCGCCACGGCGCTCCACGAGCTGAAGCGTCGCGGTGGACGCTACGCGCTGGTGACGATGTGCATCGGAACCGGGATGGGTGCCGCCGGCCTGTTCGAGCGTCTCTAGCTTCCGACGTCGGCTCAGCCCAGCTCGAAGTCGGCGATGATCGGCAGATGGTCGCTGGCGACCTTCGAAACCCGCAGCCGGCAGCGGCGCGCCTGACCGACCATGCGGATGCCCCCCCGGGAGTAGAGCTTGTCCAGGCCGCCCTGGGGCGAGAACGACGGATACGTGCGGATCGCTCCGTTGTAGCCGTAGTCATGTTGCGTCGCACTGTGGAACCGCAGGATCTCGCAGAAGATCGGGTGCAGGATCGAGCGCCAGTCGTTGAAGTCGCCGCCGACGATACAGGAGGCCTCGGGGTCAAGGCTGTCGAACTCGCTCGAGCGCACGAGGGTGCCGACCTGCCGGGAACGCTCCGCGACCGAGAGCCCCAGGTGGACGTTGAAGATCTCGAGTTCGTGAACCTGGCTCCGCCCCTCGACGGCGATCGTCGTGTGCTGGCAGCCCCGGCGCTTCTTCTTGCCGACCGTCAGGTCGATGTTGCGCTCACGGAGGATCGGGTGGCGGCTCAGGGTTGCATTTCCGTAACGTCCCTTGCGCAGGCGGACGTTGTGCCCCACGGCGAAGTGACTGTATCCGGCGGCGCTGGCCAGCTCCTTGGCCAGATCGACCTCCCGGGAGCGCGGGGCGCCCTCGTCGACCTCCTGGAGCAGGACGATATCGGGATCGTGATGGGCCAGGACCCGGACGATCCGGTCCGGTCGGAAGCTGCGGTCGACGCCGATGGCACGGTGTATGTTGTAGGTAAGAATTCGAACGCGCATCGGTTTTGCCGGGCCCGGAGCGGCGCCCGGGGCATTTCGTACGATCGCATGTATATTGAGGCCGATCCGCGAAGATGCGCAACCGGAATCGTTCTCGTGCGCGCCGGGATCGACCGCAGGAAGTAGACGATATGTCCGATTGCTGGCCTACCATCATCCTCGGCGGAAGCGATCGCCGCCCCGGCGTCCTTCCCGAACGAGGCAAGGACAAGCATCCGCTGGCGGGCTACAAGGGTGCGCTGATCCGCGTCGGCGGCCGTCCGCTGGTCTCGGTGATCACCGAACGACTCCAGGCGTCCGGCTCCTTCGGGCCGATCTACATCGCCGGACCTCGCGAGGTGTACGGCGACCTGAAGACCGGGGCCGAGGTGATCGACACCAACGGCTCGTTCGGCGAGAACATCGAGGCCGCGATCGAGACCGTCCGGGCATTGAACCCCGGCTTACCGATCGCGTTCCACACCTGCGACGTGCTGCTGTCCGTCGACGAGCTTCGCGAACTGGCCGATCTGTACCGCTCCTGCGACAACGGCGACTTCTTCTTTCCGCTGGTGCGGGTCCCCGACAGCCCGGCGGGAATGGAAGAGTCGGCCTGGAAACCGAAGTACCGCATCCCGCTCGTCGAGGGCGGAGAGCCGGTCAGCATCCTGCCCGGCCACCTCGTGATCGTCAATCCGACCGCCCTGCGACTGCCGTTCATCTACCGTCTGTTCCAGATCGGCTACGCGACCCGCAACCGTTCGATCGGCGAACGTCGCAACAAGATGGTCATCGGCGTCGCGGCCCAGCTGCTCTGGCAAGACTTCTTGCACCTGATGAGCGGCCGGCTCCCGCTGTTGACCTACAACGTCATCGGCACCGGCGTCCCGGCGGCGCAGAAGCTGCGCCGTGGCACCGCGAGCCTGGCCTACATCGAGCGCTGCCTGCGCCGGATCTTCATCAAGGCGCTGTACCGGGCCAAGCACCCCGAGACGACCGCACGCCTGCCGGTGGTCGATATCCTCGCCCTCGCCGCCGATCTCGATACCGAGGAAGAAGTGCGGGAGTGGGGCGGGGAACTGTCGAGCCACTCCGGGTAGCCGGTGGCGCGCTTCCGCGCGACACTAGACCGCCGCGAGCAGACGCCGCCCGCGCTTCTCGATCTCGTCGAAGTCGCCGCGGGCGATCGCGGCAGCGTCGAACAGCGGTGCGACGAAGCCGACCGCGAAGGCGCCGGCGTCGAGAGTGGCCCGGACGTTGGCCGCATCGACACCGTTCGTCGGCACGATGCGCAGGCTCGGCAGCGGCCCCAGGCAGGACCGGACGTAGGCCGGTACGTCGGCCGGCGCCGGGAACAGCTTCTGCAGGGGCGCGCCGGCGCGCTGGGCCCGGAGCATCTCGGTCGGCGTGTGGCAGCCGGGCATCATCGCGACATCGAGCTTGGTCGCGGTGGCGATCACCGCTTCGTCGACGACCGGGGAGACCAGGAAGCGGGCACCGGCCTCGACGGCTCGGTCGGCTTCGGCGGGAGTGAGCACCGTCCCGGCTCCGACGGTCAACCGGTCGTCGGCCGCGAACTCCGAGATCCAGTGGTAGACGTCGGGTGTCGTCAGCGTGAACTCGACGATCGTGAAGCCGGCGCGAACGGCAGCCGCCATCGCCGGTTCGACCGCGTCGGGGCGGTCCGTACGCAGGATCGCCGAGACGCGAACCTCACCCAGATGACGGACGAACTCTTCGCTGTTCATCGGTCGAGTCTAGAACAGAAATCCGGGTGGATCTATCGTTTTGCGCGCCGGGAGAGCACGACCGACAGTTCGCCGGATCCCTGATGGATGACCGCCAGGTCGTCGGCCCCGTCGCCGTCGACATCGCCGCCGGACAGCGCGATCGGACGCAGCGCATCGGCCCAGTTCGCCTCGAGGGAGAAGCCGCCGGCTCCGTCGCCGACGAGCAACGCGACCGCATCCCCGCCGCGAACGGCGACGACGATGTCGACCTGGCCGTCGCCGTTGAAGTCGCCGACCGTCAGCGCCACCGGGTGGCTGCCGACCGCGTGGCGCAGCGGGTCCTCGAACGTTCCGTCGCCGCGGTTGCGGAAGATGACGACCTCTCCGTCGAACAGGTTCGCCGACACGAGGTCGTGATCCCCGTCGTGGTCCAGGTCGCTCGCCGCGACCGCGATCGGCCCGTCGCCGGAATGCAGCGAGCGATAGCTGCCGTCATGCGACAGGATCGAGAGATGGCCGGACTGGAGGTTGGCCGCGACGATCTCCGCTGCGCCGCTGCCGTCGAGGTCGGCGATCGCGATCCCGATCGGTTGCGTTCCGGTGCGCCGGCGTTGTGGAGCTCCGAAGGTGCCGTCGCCGTTGCCGGTCAGCACGGTCACGCGGTCGTCGCCCGAATCGCTGACGACGATGTCCGGAGTGCCGTCGCCGTTGGCGTCCCCGATCGCCGCACGTCGGGGCAGGGTCCCGACGGGAATCCGCGTCTCCGGAGTGAAGCCGCCGGCTCCGTCGGCGAGCAGGACCGACAGATCGTCCGACGTCCGGTTGACCACGACGAGGTCGCCCCGGCCATCCCCGTTCAGGTCGCCGGCGACGAGATCGACGGGACCCTCGCCGACGTCGGGGCCGCGGACGACTCCCGAGGAGGTGACCCGGTAGATCGCATTGTCGAGGAAACTCGCCGCGACCAGCTCCGTCGCGCCGTCGCCGCCGACGATCGCGACCGAGCGCGGGTCCCGGCCGGGAAGGTGTCGGATCGCGGCGACGGCGTCGCCGGATCCCGGTCCGGGGATCACCCACACATCGCCCCCGCCGGCGTTGGCCACAGCGGCGTCGAGGGCGCCGTTGCCGGTCAGGTCATCGAGCCAGATCGAGAACGGCCCGTCGCCGGTGCCGACACGCTGCTGCGTTGCGTACGTGCCGTCACCGTTGCCGGGAAGGATCGACAGGCTGTTCGAGCCGCTGTTGGCCACGATCAGGTCGAGGTTGCCGTTGCCGCTCCAGTCGCCGATGGCGATCGACAACGGGCGGTCGCCGGCGGCGTAGCGAACGGGATCTGCGAAGCCGCCGCTCCCAAGGCCGAGAAACACCGTCGCGTCGCCGGAGCCCCGGGAGCAGACGGCGATGTCGTCGGTTCCGTTGAAGTCCAGATCGCCGACCGCCACGGACAGCGTTCCGCTGCCTGCGGCGAAGCGGCCGAGGGCGGTGAACCGCCCGTCGCCGGCGCCGGTCCAGACGGCGATATCTCCGCTGTTGAAGTTCGCCGTGACGAGGTCGAGATGATCGTCGTCGTTGAAGAAGCCGACCGACACCGAGAACGGGCCGTCGCCGGCGGGGTAGGCCACCGCGTCGCGGAACTCTCCGTTGCCGGCGTTGAGCAGGACCGAGATGTTGTCCGAGCTGCGATTGGCGACGACCAGATCGATCGCGCCGTCGCGGTCGAAGTCGCCGTGGGCGATCGAGAACGGGTGGTTCCCGACCGGGGCGAGTGCGCCGCGCCGGAAGGTGCCGTCTCCGTTGCCCAGCAACACGGCGACCCGGTTCGACTCGTAGAGTGACACACCCAGGTCACGGTTGCCGTCGCCGTCGAGATCGACGATCGTGACCGCGGACGGCCCGTCACCGACCTGGACGCGGCTGCCGTTACCGAAGGAGCGGTCCGCACCGGCGAGCAGGATCGTCAGGTCGTCGGAGAGGAAGTTCGCGACGACGAGGTCCGCCTTGCCGTCGGCATCGAGGTCGGCGGCGGTGACCGCCGTCGGCCGTGAGCCGGCCGGAAGCCGGAGCTCGGCGGCGAACGACGGGGCTCCGATCAGCAGCAGCCCCAGCAGGCCGCCGATCCAGCGTTGCCGGCCGTCGCAGCGGTCGTGGCGCCCTCGGCGGCGCCGCTGCGGGCTCACGGTGCGGCTCCCGATCCGACCAGGGTCGTATCGTTCTCGCCGATGACCAGCCACTGGTCCGGCGCGACGTCGCGGAAGGTCTGCCGACGGCCGCTGGTCGGCCAGAAGATCTCGAGGGTCTCGATCGTGTCGGCGCGGCCGAGTCCGATCTCCTGACGTAACGGGTTGCCGCCGAAGCTGCCCCCGGTTCCGACGGTGCGGTGAATCGAGCGTCGCCGCTCGCCCTCGACGATATCGAGGCGGATCTGAGCCCCGACGCCGAAACGGTTCGAGCGTGCGCCGACGAGCCGGATCTTGATCCAGCGATTGCCGAATCCAGGGTTGTCGAACAGCGCGTTGCCGAACGCATCGCCACGGTACTGTCCGCCGATCTGCTCGAAGACGTCCTGGTCGCCGTCGTTGTCGAGATCCGCGAAGACGACGGCGTGGCCTTTCTGCAAGTGACCGAAGCGGCCCGCCGTGGTGACATCGGCGAACCCGTCTCCGCCGGTGTTGCGGTACATCACGTTGGGCACCAGCCCCTCGTAGTGCGGGTAGCCGGTTCCCAGGTAGAAGTCGGGGAAACCGTCGTTGTCGAGATCGCCGAAGTTCGCACCCATCGGTAGTGTGGCGCGGCGCATGCCGAAGCTCTCGCCGACCTCGACGAAACCGCCCTCGCCGTCGCCGCGGTAGATGTGGTCGAGCTCCGCCGTGTGTGGCCGGCCGAGGTAGCTCGCCGCGACCGCCGCGACGTCCGGGGAGGGGTTCACGCCGCCGTAGGTTCCGACGAACAGGTCGAGTATGCCGTCGTTGTCGATATCCCAGAACCACGTCGGGAATCCGGCGACCGGTCGCGAGACGCCGGCCCGGCCGGCGACGTCGGTGAAGGTCCCGTCGGCGTTGTTGCGATACAGCCGGTTGACGCCGCCGTGGTTCGAGACGAACAGATCCGGGAACCGATCGTTGTCGTAGTCGCCCCAGGTCACGCCCTTGGCGTAGCCCCGGTTCTCGACGCCGGCGCGGGCGGCGACGTCGGTGAAGGTTCCGTCGCCGTCGTTGCGAAACAGCTGGCTCGGTGCCGGCATCTCCGGCGAGTACTCGTTGCCGACGTAAAGGTCCAGGTCACCGTCGTTGTCGTAGTCGGCGAACGCGGCCGAATGGGTCGGGAAGTGAACGTGGCCCAGCCCGGCCTCGTAGGTCACGTCGGTGAACCGGCCGTCGCCGTGGTTGCGCAGCAACGAGTTGGGGTGACGGCCGAGCGCCTTCCACCACGCGCCGCGCAGGACGAACAGGTCCAGGTCGCCGTCGCCGTCGTAGTCGCCGTGGATCATGTTCAGTCCGCCGGTGATTCCGGCGAGCCCCGATTCGGCGGTGTGCTCGGTGAACTGGCCGGTGCCGCTGCCGAGCCAGATTCGCATCGGTCCCGAGGGGTCGGAGGTGGTGACGACGACGTCGAGTTGATCGTCGCCGTTGAAGTCGTCGACGACGGCGCCGCCGGCCAGATCGAAGCTGTCGAGCCCGACCAGCGGGGCGACCTCGGGAAACAGCGGGAACGGTTGATCGGAGGCGAACGCCGACTCGGGGATTCGCCAGGGGGCCGGGACGCCGTCCGGATACTCGCCGAGGGTCATGTAGGCGATGTTGAGCAGCCAGCGAGCGCGGTAGGATTCGGGGCTCTCCGGTTTCGCCAGCCGCAGGACCTCGGCGAACAGCTCGACCGCCGCCCGTGACGCGGCCTTGTCCTTGTGGACGCCGCCGCCGCGGATCGGCAGCAGACAGCTCTCCGAGGTGTGGTTCTGGGCGCAGTTCAGGTTCTCGCCCTGGCGCATCCAGGCCAGCGCCAGCTCGTAGGTCGTCCGCAGGGCTTCCTCCGGGGGCGTCTCCTCCCGGAAGCGCACGACCTGGTCGTAGGCCCGCTGGTAGGCGGCGATCGACTCTTCCGAGCGGCCGAGCTTGAGCAGCTCGCGACCGAGTTGCATCCCCAGGAACCAGACTCGCGGGTCGTCGGGGTCCTCGACGGCGTCGAGCTGCGCCTGCAGTTCCGGGACCGCCCCTTCTCCGAGGAACGGGTTGTCCCGGCGAACCGCGTCGGCGATCGCCGCCAGCTCGCGGACCATCCGCCGGTGCCCGTCGGGCTGGGTCGGAGGTTCCCCCACGATCGGCGGAGCGACCAGCATGAGCAGCAGAAGAACCGTCCCGGGCCCTGCCAGTACCCGCTTCGCCGACCGTTTCAGCGTCCCACTCCTCTTCTTCCCGGGACCTGGCGCTCGCGCCGTCCCGGTCGTACCTGTACCGTCGCGGGGCTCACAACGCCAGAGGCGTCGAGGCGCAGGTCGGGTTCCGTCCACGGGTTCACTATAATGAAGTTCGCCATGTTTACACGACAATCCAGGGGCCGCTCGATCCTGCCCGTCTTGCTGCTGACCGTCGCCTGCTCGGGGGGCGGCGGCGACTCCGACTCCGCCACAGGGGCCGCCGGCGGTGATCCCCCGGGAAGCGCCCCGGCCGCCTCCGCGTTGCCGGCCGAGCCGGATACGACGGTGGCGATGGAGATGCCGGCCACCGGCCCCGACCCGCTGCCGGACATCGACGTCTCGGCGCTCGAGGCGGCGGTCGAGGTCAACCCGGACGACCCCGCCGTTCACCGTGAGCTGGCGATCGGCCTGTTCCAGGCCGGCCGTCGCGCCGATGCGGTGGCGCACTTCGAGCGAGCGGCCGAGCTGAACACCAGCGTCGACTCCTTGATGGACCTGGCGAACGCCTATGGCTTCGCCAGCCGGCTGGAAGAGGCGGGGGCGACCTACCGGCGGGTGTTGCAGATCCGACCGGAGCACCCGTCGGCGACCTACAACCTGGCCAACGTGCTGTTCCTGAGCGGCGACATGGAGGGCGCGCTGGCCCTGTTCGACCGCGCGATCGAGATCGACCCGGCCTACCAGCTGGCCTACTACCACCGCGGCTTCGCGCTGAAGATGCTGGAACGCCACCGAGAGGCGTATCTCTCCTTCGCCAAGGTGATGGAGTTCGACCCGACCAACGGCGAGGAGCTCAAGGCCTACGACAACTCGCTGTACGAGATGGCCTCCCTCGACATCACGATGGGCGCTCACCAGCGCGCCGAGGAGATGCTCGTCGCGCTGCTCGAGGCGAACCCCGAACACCCCAACGCTCATTACCTGTACGGCCAGCTGCTGATGCGCCAGGGCCGGGTCGACGAGGCCCAGGCGCGACTGCAAACCCACATGGAGGTCAGCGCGAAGGTGAAACCGACCGGTACCGTGGCGACCGGTCACTGATCCACGCTGAAGCTCCCCGAGATTCCGATGCGCAACTACCTCTCGTCCCTGATCGTCTGTCTGGCCGGTGTCGGCGTGGCCCTGGCTCAGACGCCTCCGACCAGCGCGAAGCTGGTCTTCACCGATGCCACCGCGGCGAGCGGGATCCGATACCGCAACGTCTGCGGCGCGAAGCTGGGCGAGAAGGGCTGGCTCGCCGAGGGGATGGGCAGCGGCGCCGCGTGGCTCGACTACGACGGTGACGGCAACCTCGACCTGTACATCGTCAACGGATCGGGTTACGACCGGGCCGCCGATCAGGGCGAGCCGAACCAGCTGTTCCGCGGCGACGGCAAGGGCAAGTTCACCGAAACGACCGACCGGGCCGGTGTCGGCCACCGCGGATGGGGTTACGGGGTCACCGTCGGGGACTACGACAACGACGGCGATCCGGATCTCTACGTCACGAACTTCGGTCCCAACGTGCTCTACCGCAACGAGGGCGATGGGACCTTCGTCGACGTCACCGGCAAGGCGGGAGTCGGACACGAAGCGTTCTCCAGCTCCGCGGCGTTCTTCGACATGGACCGCGACGGCGATCTCGACCTGTACGTCGGCAACTACATGGTCTCGGATCCGAAGCTCGTGCCGCGCCGAGGCTCCGAGGCCGCACGCAAGGCGAACTGTCAGTTCCAGGGGATCGACGTCGCCTGCGGGCCACTGGGGCAGGTTCCGCTGGCCGACGTGCTGTATCGCAACAACGGCGACGGCACGTTCGCCGACGTGAGCGCGGCGTCGGGAATCCAGCTCGAGACACCGCGCTACACTCTCGGCGTCGTCAGCGGTGACTACGACAACGACGGCGACACCGACCTCTACGTCGCCAACGACAGTGTCCAGAACAGTCTGTGGAAGAACCGCGGAGACGGGACGTTCATCGATGCCGGCGTCATGACGCTCTCGGCGCTGAACGCCGATGGCCGGGCCCAGGCCGGCATGCTGGATGATCGGGTGCTGGAGTGGGTGCCTGAAATTGCGGACCTGAATGAAGAGCTGGGGTATAAAGACCGCGAAATCACATTTGCTCATCTGCTGGAACAAACCTCCGGATATGGACTGACGGAGCGTCCGGGAGACGCGTTTGCCTATAATGACTATGCTACGGGATTGCTGACCCTGATCGTCCTGAACCGGATTTCCGGACTGGCTCCCGATCAGGTGGATGAACTGCTGAACGGTCCGGGCATGGAGCGGGCCACTGGACTGAGCATCGGCCGACACTGTTGCATCCCAACTCCAAGCCCGGGCGAATCCGCATTTCTGTGCGGGACCTACGGCGCAGTTCGGACTGCTGTTTTTGCGCGGCAGCCGATGGGAAAATCAGGTGGTCCTCCGCGAAGACCTTGTTGAAAAAGCACTCAAGCCGCGCCGTCCCCAGCTGCCGCGCACTGCCGGCGTGGAGACCGAATACTGGGCCGCCGTACCCTCCTTTGGCGGAGGCCTGAACCTGAAGGACAGCCTGGGCTGTCTGGGATGTCACTGGTGGTACAACCGCGAGACGCCGGATGGAACCCGGCTGTTGCCGGATACCCCGCCGGACACCTTCACATGGGGATGGGCTATGGCGGCCGGTTCTGTTTCATCCTGATTCCGGAACTGGATATGGAAGTGGTCTGGGTGGATATTCACCGGGAGGAACAATGGAGCCCCTTCGATACCATGCAAGGCGTTCCCGTTGAAATAACCTCCTGCGCAAACTTCTGGAAAGCCATTCTACATATGATAAGACGAACGACTTCCGGAAGGACTAATGGTGTAGCCTCTATGAAAGCAGGGTGGGGATCAGGAGTGGTTCAGCAATTGGAGGGCGGCCTGGACGACTTCGGCGGTGGAGATGGAGGAAAAGAGCTTTCTGGGCTTCGGCGGAAACGGCGAGGGATATCGCGGGAGCGGCGCACGGCGTGCTGCAGAATCCGGATATTCTGTCCGAGGGGGCCGGTTGTGTCGGGGTCGGTGATTCCAAAGGGGGCGACGAGCGGGGTACCGAGGGCGGCGGCGAGGTGCATGCCGCCGCTGTCGTTACAGAGGGCGAGGGCGGAGAGGGAGAGAACCGCGGCCAGTTCCTGCATGGTGGTTTCACCAGCGAGATTCAGTCCGTTGGGGGCGGAGGCGGCGGCCACCTCGTGGCAGGCACCTTTCGCTCTCTGGGGGTGCCCAGTGTAATAGTGGATCCGCCGGTCTGGGCGACGAGTGCAGCAGCGGTTTCAGCGTAGCCCTCGGCGGGCCATTGTTTGGACGGGCCGCCGCGCCCGCCGGGGTGTGGTAATCCATGGCTGGGAAGAGGTTCAAGTTGGGCGCGCATCGCCTCACTCACGGCTGTCGGCACGGTCAGTTTCGGTGGAGTGGAAGAGAAAGCCCGGCGGTGCTGTTCTGGGAAGAAGAGGTCGAGCATTTCATAGACTTGATGGGTGCGGCCGGGGCCGCCAAGGGCGCGGCGGACTTCCGTGAGCATGATGTCGCGGGAAAATGTCCGGGGAGACCGATTCGGTTCGGAATTCCCGGCGAGGAACGGGGGGAGGGCGGAGCGGAAGGTGGGGAAGCACATAGGCGGTTTCGATGTCCAGTTCCCGCGGGACTGAACGGTCGAGCGAAGGCTGCAGGCCTTTCTTCGGGAGGGTGAGGATCGGGCGGGAGTATCATGCAGTTCCCATAACAGGGTGAGGCCAGGCGGCGTCAGCATCGTGATCTGCATCGGCATGGTGAAAGTGAAGCACCTGAAGGGCGGGCATCGCGAGAATCGCGTCCCCAAGCCAGTTGAGACCGCAGACCAGGATCTGCCTGGGCCGCGCGGTTTCGGTCTGGAATGGAGTAGAGGGGCTCACCAGGTGCTTAGCGAACGAGGTATAGGTGAAGGATTTCTCGGACCCGGCGCCAGCGGGCACGTAGAACTGGATCAGACCCGGATCGTCGCCAGGGCTGTGTTCCGCACTGGCGGCGGTGATTTCATGGTTGTCGCCGCGATACAGATGCTCGACCGAGAAGGTCTGGTCGGTACCGGTCTGATTTTCCAGCGTGATTTCAAAGCTTTCCTCCGAGACCCGGTGAGGGGAATGACTTCGGAATAGCCGGTTCGGATGCGGGATCCGCTCAGGCCGCTGGCGGGACCAAGGCGGAGCGTGATGGTTCCGTCGGGGGGCAGGGAGAGCCAGTCGGTGCCGATCCAGTCCAGGGCACGGTCGGCCTGGCCGCGCAGGAGGCGGTGCAGGGGAGGGTGATGGATTGCTTGTTCTGGAAGGTGATGTCGGTTTCGACGGCGGTGGAGAACTCCGTGCCGAGGTTCCAGTCGGAGCGGCGGTTTCGCTGATAGCGATCAAAGCGGACGCCATCGTAGATGTCGCGGGTTTCGACGGCGATGGAGGGCGTCCAGCAGGCTGGCATAGGTGTCACTGTAGGCGCTGGAGGGTGAGGGGTTGTGGCAAATCGTAGGTGGCGATGATGGAGGCCGAAGCCGCCGTGCGCTCGGAGAATCAGGATTTTTCCGTCGGCTGAGTAGCGGAGTGTGGACTGCCGGTTGGCCCGCAGGTCGCCAAGGGCGGGCACCGGGGCGTACTGGCCTTTATCGGAAAAGGGCAGGCGGATGCGGGCATGGGCGAAATCGCGGGTGGTCTGATTCTGGATGTGGACACGGGTAGACAACGCGATGGAGCAGGCGTTCTCGGACAGGATGGCTTCGTGGGAGGCCGACCAGGCCAGACCCGATGCGGCATAGTGAATCTGCACCGCCTTCGGCAGAGGCTGCCCCGCGGTGGGTCGCCAGATGAGGGTCGGGGTGCGGGCCAAATCCGCCCTCGGGGGGAACACAATGGAATCCAGTGCGAACAGGTTGGGAACGACGCGGACGGATTGACCGGCGGTATTCCAGATGAAGGAGCCGGGTCGGCGAAGTCCCGGCAACGGGGTTGGCAAAATGAATCCGCATCCTTGTTGCAGGTGAGTTTCCTTCCGCGACGCACGGAACAGAGAGGTGTCGTCGAGCAGATCATAGGCGAAGCGTTGTGAGAGAATATGCAAAGGATTCGCCTCGTTCGATTGGCACGGCATTGACGGAAAGCCGGCTGCAGGGTTTCTGGGAGGGGGCCAATGCGGATAAGGCCTTCCGGATCGCCGGCTGGAGACGCTGTGGGTCTCGAGATCTGGGCCTGACCGTTTCTTGAAGGGGTGGGGGCAATGGATCGCCAACTGGGCCCGCCAGAGAACTCAGCGGAAGAAGGGCGATCAGTGTCCATAGAATTGGTTTTCATAGGGGATCTCCGGGTCGGGGGATTTTCTGAACCTGCTGTTGAAGGAACGCATCGGCCAGCACCAGTGCGGCCATCGACTCCACGATGGGAACGGCCCGGGGCAGAACACGGGGGTCGTAGCGCTTGTGGCGCAAAAACGACGGACTTGCCGTCGAAGCCAACCGTCGGCTGGAAGAAGCAATGGTGGAAACCGGTTTGAAGGCCACACGGAAGAACAGGGTCTCGCCGTTGGAGATGCCGCCCTGTACGCCGCCGCAGCGGTTCGTGGCGGGGCGGATGCCGCCGCCTTCTTTCGCTTCAAACGGGTCGTTGTGCTGCGAGCCGCGCGGGGTGGCGGCGAAGCCTTCGCCGATTTCGAAGCCGCGCGTGGCGGGAATCGACATCATGGCGTGCGCCAGCTGGGCGTGGAGTTTATCGAAGGCCAGGTTCTCCCCAGTAGGCGGGCGGTCCGCAGCAGGCACAGGCGATTATGCCGCCGACCGAGTCGTCGGCGTCGCAGGTGACCTCTTCCACCCGCGCAATCAGGCTGGGGGCTTCCGCATCCGGACAGCGGATCCGGGATTCATCCACCTGCGCTTGGCGCGTCACGGTATTGAGATCGGGTCGGGCGGCCTGCAGTTTACTGACGCTTTCCAACTTACGCCACGATTTCGACGGAATGGAACACGGAAAGCATCTTTTCGGCGAGGGCGCTGGCGGCGCGCCCGCGCAGCGGTTTCGGCGGAAGCCGATACCGCCGAGCGACGCAGCAGCGCTTCGCGGGTGAAATCGGCGCCGAAGGGCGCGGAACCGTTTCCATTCGGCGTAGTCGCCGAGCCGTTGTCGGCGTGGGAATGCTCGGGCCGATCGATGCCGGCGTCGGCCCATTCGAACCGGACAGGATGGAGACGGGCCTCCGGCACCTTCTGCGCAGCGTGGTCAGGTCCGGGATGACCGGGACGCCGACGGTCGAGCTGCCGTGCAGGTCGTCGGTGGAGATGGGAATGCGCGACGGGCAGCCGTCAACGATGCACCCGACGGCCTGGCCGTGGGATTCGCCGAAGGTTGTGACGCGAAGAGGGTTCGAAGGTACTGGACATGTCTGATCTCCTATGAACAGATAAGAGTAGGATGCCTCACCTATAGAGGAAAGAGATTGTTTGGAAAGTTGCCGTTGTCTAGACCGACAGTGGAATCTCCGAGCCAGTGCCGGTTGCGATGGATAATCATTTGACATCCCGTTCTGGTGCGGTAGCCTTTCCACTCGCTACTAAACAAGGGGTAAAATGATGAAGAAAATGATTCTAACGGTGATTCTGGCCGTCGCCGGATCGGCCCTTCGCCGCCAAAGAAGAAAAGACAGCCAAAGCAGTGGAAAGCAAAGCGGGCTTTGAAAAACCAACCAGCGCGGCAACGACGGTATTAAACGCAACACCCTGGTTCGCCAACCACCCCGGATTACGACGAAGAAAAAGCGCCTCGCTCCCGCATTCCGTTGATCTGGAAAGCGAAATTCTGGCGGAAAAACGTCAACAATGTGGACGCAAAGACCGTCGAGAATGCCAGGCTCTACAGCAGTCAAAGACCTTGAGTCCGATGACCGTATGCCTCTCTGGATGGCGCGGCTTTGTATGATGACATCGCCCTCGTGGACTATCGCGTCAATCTGCAGGATGGCGGTCTGGGTGTCTACCTGCTTCGTCAAATAAACAGGAATTGTCGACAGAAGTTGGACCGACCTATTTATGGGAAGAGGTGGATTCCATCCGTGACGATTATTGGGGAATCCGCTGCGGTGAGCGCTATACCCTTCAGGTCTCGGAGACCGCCAAACTGTGGCAGTCGGCGGAATATCTGCCCAATGCGGATGATTTTGACCAATATCTGATCAATGCTGAAATCGGCATGGAAGCGGTTGTCACGAAACTCATCAGCCTTCGTTTGGTCCTGCAGGACGGTTATAACAGCACATGCGGCCGCCGGGGTGGAGAAGAATGACCTGACCCTGATCGCAGGTCTGGTTTTCACCTGTAAATCATCACGATACCGGTCGCGGGTTTCTCCGCACCGGATTTCAGCCCGCAAAAGCCTCATTCTTTTGGCTTTTGCGGCTTGTTCATTTTGAAGCCTCACAATCGGGTTATTGCAGTACAAGGTGGGGAAAAGGGGTGGTCAGCCAGCCAAATAGCGTCAGAAAAGGCTAAAAAA
>CALNYP010000042.1:0-19911 GCA_942490715.1 uncultured bacterium | reverse complement strand
CCCCGGCTCGCCGGTCGGGTCACAGCAGCGCAGCGCGCAGCGGCTTCCGGGGGATTCGCAGGTCGACGTCCCGTTGTCATCGTTACACTGCCAGCTGCCGTCGCCGCAGCAGGTGTGGCCCTCGAAGCAGATCGGATTGTCGTTGACGCCGGGCTCCCCCAGCGGATCGCAGCAACGGGGGCACGTCGGTCCGGTGGAGCAGACGGCGCCGCCGTTCTCGTCGTTGCAGCGCCATTCGCCGTCGTTGCAGCAGCTGTGACCGGTGGCGCAGTACTGTCCGCCGGGCCCGGGTTCGTCGGCCAGATCGCAGCAGGCGAGGTCCGGTGGGTTGCCGGTGAAACACTCTCCCCCGGCACCGGAGTCGGCCCGGGTCGTCGTCAGGGGCAGCGTCACGAGGATCGTGACCGCCAGACAGATGAAGAACGTGCTCGACGCGAGGATTCTTCGGCGCATCGTTCCCTCCTCCCGATCTCGGGACGTGTACTCGAGAGAGTACGCCGAAGAGGGGTGGACTGGCGACAGGTGCCCGACAGTAACCTGTCAGCAGCGGGCTAGAATCCGCTGGAGTCGGTCTCATCGGCCGGATCGACGACCGGCACCCGGCCGAGGACACGGCGCCGGATCTCCAGGCGAACCGCCTCCACTCCTACCCAGGACGTGTCGGTCCAGGGATGCAGGTGCAGCGCACCCTGGCCCTCTCCTTCGAGAACCACCCAGGCGAACCGATCGGGCCCGAACTTCCACTCCATCCAGACGGTTCCCTCTTCAAAGTGCAGGATCGGGTCGACGTTGGAGGTCAGGGTCGTCGGGAACAGCAGGTTGGTGGCCAGGCTCTCGTCCGGCGTCACCCGTCGTACGGCGACCCGCGGCGTGACATCGCCATCGTCTCCGCGGAAGCGTTCGTAAGCCACCCAGGCCGCGCCAGGCTGGGCCACGATCGTCGGCCGGCTGACCATCTCGTTCGGTGCGGTCAGGCGCAGCGGCGGGCTCCAGCTGGTGTCGCCGACGTGTTTGGCCGAGACCATGATCTTCGATTCGTCACCGGCGACGGCCCAGGTGATCCAGGCCACGCCGTTCTGCGTGACGTGAATTCGCGGATCGACCTGGTCGGCAGCGTCGTGAGTCAGGAACTGGGTGTCGCTCCAGCGATCACCGGTCCAGTGGGCGAAGGCGATGTCGTGATCGCCGCCGTTGTTCCAGGCCCACGTCGCGAACGGAATGCCGGTCTGGTGGAACGAGAGGTCGGGTCGGCCATCCCGTCGAATGGCGCCCGACGGGTTGAGGATCCACCGCGGGTGCACCTTGCGGTACGGGATCCAGCGCAGCTGGGGGATCGGGTCGGCGCCGTCGGTGATCCCGGCGACGAGGTCCATCATCAACGTGGAGACCGAGCGGTCGCCCAGCCGATTCGCAGAGACCTCGGCGTGGAGCTGGATGCTCGGGCTGAACAGCAGCACGAGGATCAGGATCATCCACGAGTTGCGTCGCATCATGACTTGCCGCCCTTCACTTGCCGCCCTTCACTGCCGCCCTTCCCGGGAGAACAGTGCGCCTTGCGGAACTCGACGACCTCGCCGATTCCCCGGTGCGTTTCCAGTCTAGTGTACAGCCGCCGCAGGTAGGCCAGCCGGTGCCGGTCCGCGTCGGTGGGGTTGTGGGCCAGCACGATCCGGTGTCGCAGCCACTCGGCCCGGAAGCAGGTCAGCAGCAGCTCACCGCTCTTGGCGATCTGCAGCGAGGCCTGTGCGTAACCGTCGGCGGCGTCGTGCTTGTCCTCGTCGAAACAGAGCCGTCCCAGCTCGAGCAGCCACAACGCCTCGGCGGCGGGCACCTTGAAGCGCTGGGCCAGTTCCACCGCCTTCAGGTAACGCAACCGCGCCTGGCGGAAACTCCCCATGCCGTGCAGGCAGTGGCCCAGGTTGCCCTCGACGTTGATCTGGTGCCGTCGGTCACCGGCCAGCCGCACCTGACGGCGCGCCTCGAGGAACGCCCGGCGTGCCTCGCCGAACTGGCCGCTGGCGGCGAGCACTTCGCCCTTCTCGATCCAGGCGTAGCCCTGGACCTGGGGCGGGCAGCCGTCCGCCAGGGCGACCGCACGGTCGGCGGCGTCCCGGGCCAGCGGCAGACAGCCGGCCTGCACCAGCAGGGCGACCAGCACCACGTAGGCCTGGGATTGCAGCTCGGGAGAATCGTCGGAGAGAGCGATCGCCCGCTCGATCGCGGCCCGCGCCGAGGAGTTCACACCGCAACGTCGTAATGCCGTGCCCCGGCGAATCTCGATGGTGGCGATCCGTCGCCGTTGCTCGACCGGATCGTCGAGGAGCGTCTCGGTCTCGTATCGGCGGAGCAGGGCGTCGTAGTGGGCCGCGGCGGTGCGGTAGTCGCCGGCCCAGAACGCGGTCGAGGCTTTCTTCTCGGCGGCCTCGTCGGAGAGCCGCGCGATGTTGGTCTCGGCGCCGCGACTGAGCTCGAGCCGCTCGAGCACCTCGTTGGGCGAGATGTGCAGCGCGTGGGACAGCGTCAGCAGCACCTCGACACCGGGCATGTGCACGCCCCGCTCGATGGCGCTGATCATCGCCCGGGAGACGGTTCCGGGGCGGCCGCGGGTCAGGTCGGCGAGCTGCTCCTGGCTCAGCTCCTGCGCCTGGCGCGATCGGCGGAAGAACCGCCCGAGGGCTTGGGCCGGCGGGGCGGCCGAGATGGGCGCACCGGTAGGGCCTTCACCCTGTCGTGTTCGCCGCATCGCGGCGCTGGACTTGCCCCTGCGCGTCAGCATCAATATGGACGCCCCCGCCGGAATAGTACGTCGATTTTGCCGGGGCACCTGCGGAAACCCGGTATTTCCCGTGGATCCGCGCTCCGCAAGCCTCGGTCGATCGGCTACTATCACCCGGTGAAGACCTACCGCGACATCGTCGGGGACGGCGGCTCGAAGGTCGTCGAGCAAGTAATCGCGCAACAGCAGCGAATCCGCCGCAATCTGGCCGGCGTGCGCTCGATTCTCGCCGTGGGTTCCGGGAAGGGCGGCGTCGGCAAGAGCACCCTCTCGATGTGTATCGCCGCCAGGATGCTGTCGGCGAATTCTGCGAAGCCCGGCGGGAGGGCCCGGGTGGCGATCCTGGACGCCGATCTGAACGGGCCGACCCAGGCCCGGATGGCCGGATTGCGCTCGGCTCCGCTGCTGCCGGGCACGACAGGTGTGGCGTTGCCACGCACCCCGGAGGGGCTCGGCGTCGTCTCGCTGGGCGCCGCGATCCCGGAAGAGGAGATGCTCGATTTCGCCAGCGTCTCGTCGGGCGACTCCCACATCTGGCGCGCCACCCGGGAGTTCGTGCTGCTGGGCGACCTGCTGGCGACCGTCGAGTGGGGCGAACTGGACACCCTGGTGATCGACCTGCCGCCGGGGGCCGAGCGGACGTTCCAGTACGCCGAGTTCCTCGGGCCCGAGACCGACTTCGTCCTGGTCACCGTGCCGTCGGCGGTATCCCGGGGCGTCGTCTCCCGCTCCGTCGCCGCCCTGCGCAAGACGCCCAACCGCGTCCTCGGCTACATCGAGAACATGGCGGGATACTGGTGCCGGGATTGCGACGCAGTACGTACACTGTTCCCCGCCGACGGCGACCAGGTCGAGCTCGACCTGCCGCGACTCGGCCGGGTTCCGTTCGATCCACAACTTGCCGCCGCGGCCGACCACGGCGCCATCTCACGTTACGTCGCGCCGGAGGGAGTCCAGCGCGCGATCGATGAAGCTGTCGCGGCGATCGGCCGCGGCCAGGAGAGTCCACGATGAAGTTTCTCTGCGTTCCCTGCGATCAGCCGATGGTCCTCTCGGAGAAGAAGGCTCCCGACGAGGGTTCGATCGCGCTGGTCTACTCGTGCGATGCGTGCGGCTACGAGATGGCGATGTTGACCAACGCCCACGAGACCCAGATGGTCACGTCGCTGGGCGTGAAGATCGGGCCCGACGGCGAGAAGCAGAACACCGGCGCCTCGAAGTGTCCGTTCACCGGCATCGTCAACGATATGGGCAGCGCGGATGCGAACACCGGAATGCGCTGGACCAGCCAGGCCGAGGAGCGCCTCGAGTCGATCCCGACCTTCATCCGCCCGATGGCCCGTACCGGCATCGAGAAGTATGCCAAGGACAACGGGTTCGCCGAGGTCGACGAGAGCGTGCTGGAACAGGCCCGCTCGCACTTCGGCGTGTAGGCCGGCGCCGTGTCCCTGTTCGAACGCCCCTACGTCGTCTCGTGGAACCTGACCTATCGCTGCAACCTCGCCTGCGAGCATTGCTATCTCGACGCAGGTGGATCCCCGCAGGTTTCCGACGGCGCGTTCGCCGATCGCGGTGAGCTGAACACCGACGAGTGCTACAAGGTCATCGACGACATCGTCGCCTTCGCGCCCGAGGCGCTGACGATCCTGACCGGCGGCGAGCCGTTGCTGCGCCGCGACATCCTGCAGATCGTGCGCCGGGCGGTCGAGCGCGAACTGTGGGTCGTCATCGGCACGAACGGGGTGAGCATCACCGAGGTGCTGGCCGGCAGGTTGCGGGACGAGGGGGTGCGTGGACTCGCGCTGTCCCTCGACGCTCTCGATGCGGGAGTGCACGACGAGTTCCGGCGCGTGCAGGGTGCGTGGCACAACACCGTGCGTGGGGCCAAGGTGCTGCACGAGACCGGGCTGCCGTTCATCGTCCAGACGACGGTCGGCCGCCACAACCTGGACTCGATCGCCCGGATCGCCGACTTCGCCCACGACGAGCTCGGTGCCAAGGTTTGGAACCTGTACTTCCTGGTGCAGACCGGCCGGGGCCAGTTCGTCTCGGATATCTCACCGGCGGAATACGACGGAGTGCTCGCCGAGCTGTCGACGATCCAGCAGCGCTACCAGGGCCGGATGGTCGTCAACGCCAAGTGCGCCCCGCACTACGTCAAGCATCTGTTCGAGACCGACCCGGCCTCCCCGTTCATCCGGACCTACACCGGCGGCGCCGGAGGGTGTCCGGCGGGCACCCACTACCTCGGGATTCGCCCCAACGGCGACGTGACTCCCTGCCCCTACCTGCCGGTGACCGCCGGCAACCTGCGTGGCGAGGCGCTGGCCGAGGTCTGGAACGAGTCCGAGCCGTTCCGGCGGCTCCGCGGCCGGGAGGATCTCGGCGGACGCTGCGGTAGCTGCGAGTTCCAGTCCCGCTGCGGGGGCTGCCGGGCCCGGGCCTGGGGTGTGACCGGCGACGACATGGCCGAGGATCCGCTTTGCAGCTACGAGCCGGGCCGCCACGCGGGCTCGCCGCTGCTCGAGGTCGAGGCGCCGGTGGAGTACGGAGCCGCAGGCGCGTTGACGATCGAATGGGACGCCGACGCCGAGAGCCGGATGAAACGAGTGCCGGCGTTCGTTCGCGGGATGGTCGTCAAGCGAGTCGAGGGCTGGTGCCGGGAGCAGGGCGTCGACCCGCGTCACCGTCGAGCATCTCGACCGCATCCGCGAGAAGATGCCGACGCCGAAGATCTTCGGAAGATAGGACGAGAAGAGAGGAGGCCCGCGATGAAGCGCGTCCCGAAAGGAGAGAACCCTGCCCGCCGATTCTACGATCGCCTGAGCCGCGTCTACGACCTGATCGCCGACCACGATGAACACGCCGCCCGGGAAAAGGTCGAGGAGCTGCTGGCGGTCCGGGAAGGGGAGCGCGTGCTCGAGGTCGGCTTCGGCACCGGCCACGGCCTCGACGCGTTCGCCCGCGCCGTAGGCTCCAGCGGACACGTCGACGGGGTCGATATCTCGCCGGGGATGGTCGCCGTCGCCGGCGAGCGACTGGCGGCGGCGGGTCTGACCGGCCGGGTCAGCGCCAGGGTCGCGGAGATCCCGCCGTTACCATACGACGACGCCTCGTTCGACGTCGTGAGCTTCAGCTTCACCCTGGAACTCTTCCCGCTCAAAAAGGTGCCGGTGATCCTCGACGAGGTGCGCCGCGTGCTGCGCCCCGGCGGTCGGCTCGGTGTCGTCGGGATGATCAGCACTCGTGCCGACGAGGAGCATCCCAACGTGATGACCCGGACCTACAAGTGGTTCCACCGGCACTTTCCGCACATCGTCGATTGCCGCCCGGTGGATATCGCGGGTCTGCTGGCCGCCTCAGGTTTCCAGGTGGATCAAGAGGCCCAGCTGAAGATCTGGACCTTGAAGGTGGGTGCGTACGTTGCAATACCGGAGGCTTTGCCGGAGGAACGCTGAAAGCGTGGAAACCGACCGGAGAGTGGGACGTCCTCTCCGGCCGGCCCGGCTCCCGTGTTGCCACGAGACCCGGCGAGGCTGACGGTCGGTTTGCACCCCCCCTGGCTGCCGCGATGCCACCACCACGTTAATCATCGCTGCAGCGCGGGACGTCGACCTCGTTCCGTTTTCAAATGGATCGTGACCGAAGGTCATTCACACCGGAGCATCACCTCGACCCGGTCGCCGGGAAGCGCCTGGGCCAGTGCACAGACCCAGCCACCGCCGAACGTGGTGGCCTGACCCAGCTGGGACACGCCGAGGGACGCGCCCTGGTCGTTGTTGACTCCGCTGCCGCCGCCGTTGCCGCGACCGTCGTCCTGATGCAGCTCGATATCGGAACCGGTGGGAGCCTGACTGTCCGCCTGGGCCAGCACGACCTTGACCCGTGCGGTCGGCTTGGTCCGGCTCTTGGCGCTCTTGCCCGCCATCGCCGTGGTCATCGTCATCGCCAGTACGGCTGCGGTTGCCATCGCCGCGACCTTGGTCATCGTGGTGTTCTTCTTCATGGCGTCCTCCCTTTGGACCCTTTGCGTTGGTCCGACTGTGCGGACCTTGATGCGGGAGCCCTATTGCCAGAGCCGTGCCACGTTGCCTCGCCGGCGAGCCGCCAGCGGAGCGGGACGGCGCCATTCCCGGCGGCGATCCCGATCGGATTCACGAAAAATCCCCGGAAAACAACGAAAACAAAGGGCAACCCGGCGACCCGCAGCCGTCAAAGAAAACTCACCGGGCGGCCCGGCAGAGGGGCCACGGTGGTGAGGTCGGCGAGCGCCCGCGGTGGGCAACCGGCGAATTCCCCACAATCTGCACGCCCGTCCGCAACGGCTACCGCGGAAACGGCTGCCGGTTTCTCCTTTCGGCTACACTGGTTTGACCGTATGGTCACCCCAAGACGACTGTTTCCTGGAGATTCGATGACTCCGCGACTCCTCGTGCTCTGTGTTGCGGCCATCCTGCTGACCGGGGTGGCGCTGGGACAGGGGCAACGCACGAAGCCTCCGGCGACCGGTGAGCCTCGAGTGTTCCTCGGTCTCGACCGCAAGCGGGTCCAGGTCGGCGAACAGTTCACCGTGACCGTCAGGATCGAACGGGGCCGCGATGTGGCCCACGTCCCGTTTCACCTCGAGTTCGACCCGGCCGCGCTGCGCTTCGTCTCCGGCTCCGAGGGGACGCTGCTCAACAGCGACGGCGCCGACACGATCTTCCAGGCGGCAACCGCCGAGCGCGGTGGCCGGGTGATCGTCGGCCTCTCCCGGCTGGGACGGGCCCCCGGCGTGGCAGGGGACGGCCAGCTGTGCGCCCTGGAGTTCGAGGCCCTCGCTCCGGGAGAGTCGGTGCTGGCGTTCAGCCACGCCGGCGTACGTAACGGCAAGAACCGCGAGGTGACCGCCCGGTTCGAGTCGTTGCCGATCCGCGTCCGCTGACCCGGTCCTACTTGTCCTTCTTGCGTGTGATCGGGTCGGGGCCGTCGACGATGATGCCGTTGTCGGTCCCGAACAGCCCGGTCTTGTTCAGGATCACCAGGTCGATGCCGCTCTTGTTGCGGAAGGCGACGACGACCTGCTGCCCGGCGATCTCCAGTGCCGGACTGGCGACCGAATCGCCCGACGCGATCAGCGCCGGCGACGACCAGCGGTTGCTGCCGGCGCGCCGGGTCGCGACCATCACCGATCCCTGATCGGCGTTCTCCGAGGAGACGACCCAGCCGACGAACAGGTTGCCGGAGCTGTCGGCGACGATCGCCGCCTCGACCTGATCGTCGCCGTCGCCTGCGCCGAAGTAGCTCGGTTCGCTCCAGACGCCTTCGCGAAGCACGGAGACGGCGAGGTCGAACTCGTCGCCGTTGCGGTAGGACCAGGCAGCCCAGAGCTCGCCACCGATGGACTTCGCATACGCCGGGGCGCCGTCCATTCCGGGCAGATGGTGGTCGGGAGCGCTCACGGGCTCGACGGCGCGCTGACGCTGGGCCAGTGCCGGCTCGCTGGCACCCGCAAGCGCGAACAGCAGACACGCACAGAGTATCTTCACGTTTTGCCCCTTTTCACGAACCCGTCGAACTCGCGCACCTCCGGGAAGGTCCGCTCCAGCTTCGACCGTAGCGCTTTCAGGCGACCGAAGGCCAGCTTCTCGCGCGAGGGGTTGTCGCCCTCCCGGGCGATCCGCCACTGGTAGAACACATTGTGGAACATGAGGTCCGGCTGCTCCTCCTCGTTGAACGAGGCCAGCGCCGTCGACTCCCGCAGGCACCGCTGGGCCCGCTCGTGCTCACCCTGGCGGTAGAACGCCTCGCCGAGGCCGCTCCAGCACTGGGCCTCCAGCCGCCGGTACTCCCCGCTGCGCGCCTGACGCAACGCAGCCTGGAGCAACCGGCCGCCCTGCCGGTACTTGCCGACGGCGATGTAACAGGAGCCGACATTGATCCGCACCCGTAGCATTTCGTAGGTCTCGTTGCAGCCCTCGTAGGCCTTGGCCGCGTCGAGGAACGAGCGGATCGCCTCGGTCCAGCGCAGGCGATCGGCCTGGATCCGGCCGAGGCAGTGCAGCGACATCGCCGCCAGCCGATCGAAGCCGTTGTCGTTGTTCTCGTTCTCCTGAGCGGTTTCGAGGGCCTGCCGTGCGCTCATCTGGGCCAGCATGCGATCGCCGACGTCGGCCTGGACGTTGGAAAGCGCCAGCAGCGCCTGGACCGTCTGGGTCGGCGTCAGGGCGTCTTCGTCGCTGAGCGCCTTGCGCAGCTCCTGCTCGGCGAGGGAGAGCCGCCCCAGGCGGGTCAGGGCCGCGGCCTGATGGATCCGCGTCCGCGCCATCTCGGCCTGGACCTCTTCGGAGGCCGGCTGTTCACCGAGCAACTCCAGCGCGCGTTCGTAGCAGGAGAAGGAGAGGCCGTTGTCGCCGGCGCGCAGGGCGTCGTTGCCGCGCTCGATCAACGCTCCGGCGTCGGTCTCGGAGCGATCGACGGGTTCGATCGAGTCCAGGTCGACCATGTCCGAGAAGGACTGGATCGACACGTTGAAGACACTGGCCAGTACCCGGAGCTTCTCGAACGAGGGGTAGCAGATCCCCTTCTCGTAGCGGCTGAGTTGCGAGTTGTCGATCTCGCCGCCCTCTGCGCGAGCCCGCTCACCGACTCGTCGCATCGAATACCCGTACCCCGTGCGTAGCTGGAAGAGATACTTGCCCAGTCGGCGACTTCCGCGAAAAGGTGCCCGTGATTCCACCCCCGTCCCTCCTCCTGCAGTCGGCAGCCGACGTCCCCCGTACGTAACCAAGTAGTTCGACGATGCGACACCGTCAACGATGGATACGTGCGGAGCGGGGTGAGGATGCAACGTCGTTCGCGTCGGAGGGCGGTTCTCGCTTGCGCGTGTCACCGCGCGATCTCGCAACGTCCGTGTTTTCTCGGATTTCCGGACGTTTCGTATCTGCGAACGCTGGATGCGGGCCGGTTGCGATCGGATCGAACTTCCTCTCTGGAAAAGTAGAACGCGACGCCTCCGAGGCGGGGAGGAGGGGGGCAAAGGGTGCCTCGGAGGCGTCCGAGGGGCTGCTTGATCCCTCGCAGAACAGAGTACGACGGCGCAGGCCCGGCCACCCGCGACGGTACCCGGGTCGGTTGCATCGGCACCCCACCGGCCGCGGAAGCGGGGTGCAGTTGCACCGGCGTGTCGCCGGCCGCCACCCCGTCGCGCCGGCCACGACCCATACTTCCTGCAACACACACCGGGGAGCGCCTCCAGAGCGGAAGTATCCATGCCCCTCTCCGAAGCTCTGGGGGCGTTTCCACTTTGCCGGAACCCGCTCAGACGACGAACTTGTAGCCTCGGCGATGCACGGTCACGATGTAGGTCGGCTTCGACGGCGTCGGTTCGAGCTTTTGCCGCAACCACGACACGTGCACGTCGACGGTCCGTGTGAACAGCAGCTCATCGTGCTCCCAGACGTCCCGCAACAGCGTTTCCCGGGTCAACAGATCGCCGCGATGTTCGATGAAGTAGAGCAGCAGCTTGTACTCCATCGCCGACAGGTCGACGACCGCATCGTCCTTCCAGACCTCGGCGCGTCCGTAATCGATCTCCACGGGGCCGAAGCGGTACCGTCCTGCGGAAGCGGGTGAGGCGTTCTGGGTTCGACGCAACAGCGCCTCGATGCGCGCCATGAGTTCGATCACCTCGAACGGCTTGGTCAGGTAGTCATCGGCGCCGAGCTTCAAGCCGACGACACGATCGGTGACCTGTCCGCGTGCGGTCAGCATCAGCACCGGGATGCGGTGTCCACGCTGGCGTAGATTCCGGCAAACGTCGAGACCGCTGATGCCCGGCAACATCACATCGAGCAGCAACAGATCGAACGCCTCGTGGTCGAGACGTTCGAGAGCTTCTTCGCCGGTCTCGACCGCATGCACGGCATACCCTTCGGCTTCGAGGCGATCCGTCAACGTGATGACGAGCCCGGGTTCGTCCTCGACGAGCATCACTTTGGGTCGCGGGTTCATGAGGGTACGTGCAGGTTGAAGCGGCTACCGCTCTCGGCAGAGCTCTCGACGTCGACCTTGCCGCCGTGAGCTACGGCGATCTCCTGGACCAGGCTCAGCCCCAGTCCGCTTCCCGGCTGCCGGTTGCTGTTCGAGCCGCGGAAGAACGGCTCGAAGACCCGCTCGAGTTCGTCGGCCGGGATCCCTGGCCCGGAATCCTCGACGGTGATGCACACTCCTCGGTCGTCGTTGCGAACCCGCACCGTGACGAGTCGATCCCGCGACGAGTAGCGCACGGCGTTGGCGACCAGGTTGTGAACCGCCTGGCGCAGCGCCGTGGCGTCGCCGGGCACATCGGAGAGTCCGTCGGCGACGTCCAGCTCGACGGAGAAACCGCGCTCCTCGATCAGGGGTGCGGCATCGGAGACTGCGGCTTCGATCAACGCAGCGATCGCCACCGGCTCGCTGGCCAGCGGCTTGCGCCTGGAGCGAGTTCCGGCGAAGTCCAGCACCTGCCGGACCATCTCGGTCAGCCGGCGTCCCTCCCGGAGGATCAACTCGCCATAGTGCCGGATTCGCTCAGGGTCTTCGGCCAGACCGTCGGCGAGATTCTGCCCTGCCGAACAGACCACCGCGAGTGGCGTTCGCAACTCGTGGGAAACGCGGGCGACGAACTCCATCTGGTCGTTGGCCAGCTGTTGCGACCGGCGAGCCGAGCGCAGGATCAAGGCGACCGCGGCTCCGAGCAAGATCAGGATTCCGCTGCTGATCGCCAGGTTGATCCGGCGCGTACCCGCGACCGCAGCCTCGAGAGAGCCGGCGCGATGTACGGCTTCGATTCGCCAGGCTCCCGTCTCTCGGTCGCGGAGCATGCCCATCGCCGCGATTGCCCAGGGCCTGCCCGATACACGTTCCGGACTCGACGCCGCTGAATCTCCCCCCGCAAGCGAGTGCAGGCTCTGTTGAAGATCTTCGGCCAGCGAACGGAACCGGCGCCCGGGCAGGAACGCGAAGATCTCGGCGGCGGCATCCGGCTCGCCGCTACTCTCGCCCGTCGCCCCGGTCTCGCCCGGGTAGATTTCGAGATCATCCGAAACGATCGTGACCTCGTAGTCCCGGGTCAGATCGTCGTCCTCGAGCCACGCCGGGAAGAGCGTGTCGACCAGGTACCCGCGGTCGATCCCGACGATCGTCACACCGTGCAACCGCGGTGGTCCGGTGTCGCCGTCTTCAGCCGGACGACCGACCTGGGGAATCGCCACGGCGGGGAGGTCGGGCAAGGTCATCGGAAAGGAGCGCCGTCGTTCCTGAGGGTGATGTCCATGACCAGCGAGTGCGTTCGGGACGTCCTCTCCGGACCCGTGGACGCGAAGCGCTTCGAGGACGACCGACAGTCGGTCGGCAAGCTCCCGGGTTCGCTCGGCGCCGACGTCGACGAAGGCGTTGGCGTCCTGGCTCAACACGAGGATCTCGAATCCGTCGTTCATCGAAACGACTCGAATCAACGATTCAACGAGTCCGGGATGCAAGGCCTGCTCACGCCAGGCGATATGCCGCCGGATCAACTCCCGTTCGAAATCGGCGTCGACCTGATCCGGCTCGGCTGCGTGGAACAGCCAGAGTCGGGAGATCTCCGCGTTGAAGTCCCGGGCGAAGCGCTGCAGGTCCGTCTGGAGGTTCGCCTGGAGTTGCTGCCGTTCGGCGTCGCCGATGCGCTCGGTCCAGCGGTACTGCAGCACCGCGAGCGCGGCGAGCAACGCGAACAGCAGTGTCGCGGCCCCCAGCGATGCGTAGGTGTTCCGAGAGCGATTCACGATGGGATCATAGTACCCGTCGATCGTACCCGTCGATCGGTCCAAACCTGTGAAAACAAGAGATTTACAACCTTTACATAACTTTACGCTCGCCTTGACACGAACGGGGAACAGGAGCGCTACGATGGACCGGGTGGTAGACGGGAGATGCGATAACCGATGAAGTTCAAAGCAGAGGTCGCTCGGGGACCCGAAGAGCCGGAGTCCGGCGGCGGCTTGGTCCGCTTCGCCGTCGAGCGACGCGTGACCATGATGATGGTGCTCGCCGGAATCCTCGTGCTCGGCTGGATGTCTCTCAAGCGCCTGCCGCTGGAGTTCCTGCCGGCGTTCTCGTCGTCGAGCATCTCGGTCAGCGTCAACTACCCCTCGTCGGCACCCCAGGAGGTCGAGCGGCTGATCGTCCACCCCCTCGAGGACGCCTTCAGCGACATCTCCGGGATCGAGACGATCGCCGCGAACGCATCGGCGGATTCCGGTAGCGTCCGGCTGACCTTCATCGACGGCACCGACATGGACATGGCGGCCGTCGACGTCCGCGATCGGCTCGACCGGGTACGTCATCGACTGCCCGAGGATGTCGACCGCGTACGCATTCGCCGTTTCCAGAGCACCGACATCCCGATCATGCGCTTCCACGTCAGCTCGGCGATGGAACGGCAGAAGCTGTTCGACTTCATGGAGAACGTCCTGCAACGCCGGCTGGAGCGGCTCGAGGGCGTGGCCCAGGTCGAGATCTCGGGTCTGCGGACGCCCCAGGTCCAGGTCAACCTGGATCCGGCACGGATGCAGGCGCACCGGGTCAGCGTGCGGGACCTCGTCTCCCAGCTGCGCTCCGAGAACCGCAACCTCTCCGCCGGGAAGATCACCGACGGCCGCAGGGAACTGGTCGTTCGCGCGATCGGCGAGTTCGCCGGCGTCGACGAGGTCCGGACGATGCCGATCGGCAAGGACGGGCTGGTGCTGGCCGATGTCGCCGACGTCGACTACACCTACCCGCGCCAGGACGACTTCAACTTCCTCAACGGCGTCGAGTCGATGACGGTCCGGGTGAACAAGGTCTCGACGGCCAACCTGCTCGGCGTCGTCGACCGGGTCCGTGCGGAGCTGGACGCGATCGCGGCTCTCCCCGAGGCGGCCGGGATCAACGTCCGGATCTACTCCGACTTCTCGACCGATGTCCGCATGGGGCTGGCCCAGCTGCGCAACGCCGGACTGTTCGGCGCCGGACTGGCGATCATGGCGGTCTTCCTGTTCCTGCGCCGTTTCCGCACCACCGCGCTGATCGCCGTGGCGATCCCGGTCTCGGTCGTCGGCACCTTCGTGATGATGTACTTCCTGCGGGCGGCGAAGCTCTCGGACATCACGCTGAACGTGGTCAGCCTCGCCGGATTGATGCTCGCCCTGGGGATGCTTGTCGACAACTCGGTCGTCGTGATCGAGTCGATCTTCCGCCACCGGAACGAGTGGGGCCAGGATGCGAAGACCGCCGCTCTCCGGGGCACCGCCGACGTGGCCCTGCCGATCACGGCGGCGACGGTCACGACGCTCTGTGTCTTCTTGCCGGTGATCTTCTTCGACAGCGGCGGCCGGATGCAGATCTACCTGAAGAGCATCGCGACGACGGTGTCGATCGTCATCGCCGTCTCGCTGTTCGTGGCCCTGACGATCGTGCCTCTCGCCGCGACCGTTTTTCTCAAGAAGCAGGAGGCGCGCTCGAGCACCGAGCCCGGGTGGCTCACCCGGACGTACGGGCGGGTGCTGGCCTTCACCCTGCACCACCGGCTGCTGTTCATGGTCGTGATCGTCAGCCTGCTCTGGGGCGCGATCGAACTGTTCGGGTCGATCGAGCGTTCGTTCTCGGCTCGCAGCGAGGAGCGGCAGGTCACCCTTCACGTCGACACGCCCCGGCAGTATTCCCTGGAGCAAACAGAGGCACTGTACGCGGAACTGTACGAGCTGTTCGACACCCACCGTGAAGAGCTCGAGATCCAGGACATCACCTACAGCTACGATCGCAGCACCGGACGCTCCCGGGGCGGCCACCGCGGCGACCGGCGCTTCACGTTCTTTCTCGTCGACGAGGAAGAGAGCAGCCTGACGACCTACGACGTACGGGAGAGGGTCCGCGGCATGTTGCCGGTCAAGGCCGGCGTCGGCCTGCGGATCGCCCAGGGCGAGGGCCGCGGCGGATCGACCGGCGTCGAGGTGCAGATCTCCGGTGAGGATCCGGTCGTGCTCGGCCTGCTGACCGATCGCCTCGTCGAACGCCTCCAGGCCCTGGAGACGATCCGCGACGTGGACACGTCTCTCGACAGTGGCGACAAGGAGATCCGCGTCGAGGTCAATCGCGAGCGTGTGCTCGCCGCGGGGCTGTCGAGCCAGGTCGTCGCCTCGACCGTCAGCAACTCGCTGTCGAGCCGCCCGGTCAGCCAGTACAAGACCGGCGATCGCGAGGTCGACATCGTCGTGCAGTACGCCGAAGACGAGCGCGAGACCCTGGATCAGTTGAAGAACGTCCCGGTCTTTGCCAACGGCTCCCAGGTTCCGCTGGGCTCGATGGCCGACTTTCAGCTGGTGCCCGGACCCCGCAACATCGAGCGGGAGAACCGCCGCTCGATGATCCAGATCACCGCCAACGCCACCTCGCCGCGGGCGACCTTCGCCGCGCTGGGCGTGATCCGCCAGACGATGACGGAGTTCTCGATGCCCCCGGGCTACGAGTGGAGCTTCGGCCGCTGGAGCCGGATCAACGAGAAGGACGCCGAGACCGGCTGGTTCGCCTTCGGTTTCGCGATCGTGCTGGTCTACCTGTTGATGGCCGCGCTGTTCGAGAGCTTCGCCCAGCCTTTTACGATCATGTTCTCGGTGCCGTTCGCCCTGCTTGGCGTGGCGGTCGTGCTCAAGTTGACCGACCAGCCGCTGGATACGATGTCGAATATCGGTCTGATCATCCTGCTCGGTGTGGTGGTCAACAATGCGATCGTGCTGATCGACCACATCAACCAGCTCCGCAGCCGCGGGATGTCCCGGGAAGAGGCGATCATCACCGGCGGCCGGCACCGGTTGCGGCCGATCCTGATCACGGCGGTGACGACGCTGCTCGGCCTGGCTCCGCTGGTCGCGCCGATCATCCTGCCCCAGTGGTTCGGACCGCTCGAGGGGCGTGCCGGTACCTGGGCGCCGATCGGGCTCGTGATCATGGGTGGGCTGACCACCTCCACGTTCTTGACCCTGCTGATCATCCCTACCGTCTACACGTTGATGGACGACCTCTCGGTGTTCATCCACCGCGTTCGCGCTGCGCTATGATGCGCGGTCGTTGACCGTTCCCTGGAGCCTTTACCGTTGAACCGTTTTTACTTGCGAAGTGTGGGTCCGATCTTGTTGCTGTCGCTGATCGCGATCGGTGCCGGTTGCGGCGGCGAGGCGACCGGCGAGTCCGGCGACCGTTCCGGTGGGTCTCGTGAGGGCGGCGGTCGCCCCGGCGGCTCCAGCGGGCGCGGTGGGCCGGGCGGGTTCGGTTCGATGGAGTCGGCCCCGGCGGCGGTCCCGGTGGAGACCCGGCCGGTCGCGCTGCGGTCGATCTCGTCCTACATCCGTACCAACGGAACCCTCGAGGCGGAGAACGTCGTCGACATCGTCGCCCGCATCGCCGGGCCGATCGTCTCCCTCGACGTCGAGGAGACGCAATCGGTGCGCGCCGGCCAGCAACTTGCCCGGATCGACGATCGCGACCTGCGGGCCCAGACCGACACGACCCGGGTCGCCCAGACCGAGGCCCGTCTGGCGTTCGAGCGCGCGAAGAAGCTCCGGGAAGAAGAGCTGGTCTCGGAAGAGGACTTCGAAGCCGCGCGGGCCCGGTTCGAGTCGGCCCAGGCCAACTACGATGGGAACGAGATCCAGCTGGCCTATTCGAAGATCACCGCGCCGTTCGACGGCGTGATCGTCCAGCGTTACGTCAAGTTCGCCGAGAACGTCACCAACGGACAGCCGCTGTTTCGTATCACCGATTTCGATCCGTTGCTCTGTCCGATCCAGGTGCCCGAGCGCGAGCTCTCCCGGCTGCACGTGAATCAGCGGGCCTACCTGAGCGTCGAAGCCTGGCCCGGCGAGCGCTTCGACGCGACGGTGCTGCGGATCAGCCCGGTCGTCGACTCCTCGACGGGGACGATCCGGGTCACCCTGGAGGTGCGCAGCCGGGGCAAGTTGCGCCCGGGCATGTTCGCCAGCGTGTTCGTCGAGACCGATACCCGGGACAGTGTCAGAGTGATCCCGAAGTCCGCCCTGAGCCTGGACAGCATCGGCGACACCGTGTTCGTCGCCGATGCCGGGGTCGCCTCCCGTCGAGACGTTCAGCTTGGCTTCCGGGAAGGCGACGTGGTCGAGATCCTCTCCGGCGTCGAGGTCGGCGAGCAGGTGGTGGTGGTCGGCCAGGACGGCCTGAGCGAAGGGACCCCGGTCCTGGTGCTCGCGGACACCGGATCGCCCGCCGCAGCCAGCGGTCCGGGAGATGGCGCTGGACGAGATGGCGCTGGACGAGACGTGCAGGGCGGACCGGGCGGACCGGGCGGACCGGGCGGACCGGGCGGACCGGGCGGACCGGGCGGGCAGGGCGGACGAGAGGGGCGGGGGATGCCCGACCCATCGCAGATGACGCCCGAGCAACTCGAGCAGATCAAGGAGCGGATGCGCGCCAGGGGCATGACCGACGCCCAGATCGAGGAGCGACTGAAGGCCGCCGCCGAGCGCAGCCGATCGAAGGCCCCGGAGTGATCGAGTTCTCGATCCGGCGGCCGGTGTCGGTGTTCATCTTTGCCGTCGCCGCCGTGGTGTTCGGCGTCGTCGCCCTCGGCCGGCTGGCGACCGACCTGCTGCCGGACATCACCTACCCGTCGCTGACGGTCCGGACGATCTACGACGGAGCGGCTCCGGTGGAGATCGAGAGCCTGATCTCACGCCCGGTCGAGAACGCCGTCGGCGTCGTCAACGGCGTCGTGCGTGTCGGGTCGAGTTCACGCCCCGACGTGAGCGAGGTGACCCTCGAGTTCTCCTGGGACACCAACATGGATCTCGCCGGGCTGGACGTCCGGGAGCGACTCGACCTGCTCAACCTGCCGGTGGACGCGGAGCGGCCGATCCTGCTGCGCTTCGACCCGGCCCTCGACCCGATCCAGCGCATCGGCGTATCGGGGTCGGCCGACCTGACCTACCTGCGCCGGGTCGCCGAAGAGGAGATCAAGCGAACCCTCGAGCGCATCGACGGCGTCGCCGCCGTTGTCGTCAGCGGCGGTCTCGAAGAGGAGATCGAGGTCGAGATCGACGAGCGCCGCCTGGCCAGCCTGGGCCTGACCATCGAGCAGGTCTCCCAGCGGCTGGCCCAGGAGAACATCAACCTGACCGGCGGCCGACTACGGGAGGGGCAGACCGAGTACCTCGTCCGGACGGTCAACGAGTTCCTGCGTTCCGAGGATCTGGCCGACGTCGTCGTCGACAGCCGGGACGGCGCGATCGTGCGCGTCGAGGACTTCGCCAAGGTCGTCCGCGGCCACAAGGAGCGCGAGATCATCACCCGGATCGACGGCCAGGAGTCGGTCGAGGTGGCGATCTACAAGGAGGGCGGCACCAACACGGTCCGGGTCTCCGACGCCGTCCAGCAGGGCCTGACCACCCTCGACGGCCGGCTGCGGCAGCTGGACCCGAACCTGCGGATGACCGTGATCACCGATCAGGCGGGCTACATCCGCGACTCGGTCCGCAGCGTGATCGGCACGGCGATCCAGGGTGGCCTGCTGGCGACCCTGGTGCTGTTCCTGTTCCTGAAGAGCTGGAAGACGACCGGCATCGTCGCCGTGGCGATCCCGATCTCGGTCGTGGCGACGTTCTTCCTGATGTACGCGTTCGGCATCTCCCTCAACGTGATGTCCCTGGGTGGACTGACGCTGGGGATCGGTCTGCTCGTCGATAACTCGATCGTCGTGCTGGAGTCGATCCACCGCCGCCGGGAGCAGGGGCTCGACGCGGCGGAAGCCGCGCTGGCGGGGGCCGGCGAGGTCTCCCGGGCGGTCATCGCCAGCACGCTGACGACGATCTGCGTCTTCGTGCCGATCGTCTTCGTCGAGGGCGTCGCCGGTCAGCTGTTCGGCGATCAGGCGCTGACGGTCACGTTCTCGCTGGTCGTCTCGCTGATCGTCTCGTTGACCCTGATCCCGATGCTGGCCTCCCGGCAGTTCAAGTCGGCCGCGACCGATGTCGAGCCGCCGGCCCGGCACTGGGTCCGCCGGATTCCGTACCTGATCTCCGTCGGCATCGGCAAGCTGATCGGTGGGATCGTCAAGCTGCTTTCCCTGCTGGTCAGCGGGCTGCTCTACCTGCCGCTGCAGCTGGCCGACCGGATTCTCGCCGCCGTCGCCCGGAGCTACGACGCGTTGCTGAACGGCGTGCTGCGCTTCCCCCTGCTGACGATCGCCGTCGCCCTGACCCTGTTCGGCGGCAGTCTCTCGCTGGTCTCCGGCCTGGGCCGCGAACTGGTTCCCGAGCTCGTGCAGGGAGAGTTCTTCGTCAACGCCGAGTACCCGCCGGGAACCCACCTCGACGTGACCGAGCGCAAGCTGGCCCGGCTCGAACGCTTCGCCGCCGGTGTCGACGGCGTCGCGATGGTCTACACGATCGCCGGGACCTCGAACGAGCAGGGCGGTGTCGCCGGAAACCTGCGGGAGAACATCGGCCAGCTGACCTTGCGGATCAGCGAACCGATCGACCGGGCTCACGAGGAAGCGGTGATGCAGCAGCTCCGCTAATCACCAGCATATTCAATAATACAAATACATCCTCCAAATCAACAATCATTTCTGTAGCCAGCTCATTAAATTTGAAAATCATCTGGTTGGATTTGGACATTGCCTCAATCAATACATCCTTTCCAGACACATACAAAGACCTTTTCAAGAGGAATGTCAAGAGAATAATATACTTTGTTTGTATTTTCGTCTCCAGTGAAAATGCTGTTACCAAACCGGACAATATCATCTTCAGAAGACCTCAACAAAGAAAGAATATCCTTCTTCATATCCCCATCAATATGGACTTTTAATTCGGAAAGAATCTAAATAGGAGAATAAATCAACTCTCTTCTTCAAATTCAACCCTAGAAGAAACATATTATAGGTTAATCGTGTGGTAAGATAATCTAGACTTCCTGGTTTCAAAATTAATTCTCAACTCCTCAAATTCAATATCTACTTCGTCCTTCTTTCCTGTTACAAAATCCCGTAATGGTTTTTAAATCTACCCTATATTCATTTTTCAAATAAAAATCAAAGTCGGAAAAAGCAAGGATTCCGAGTCTAGAGT
>CALNYP010000041.1:0-88151 GCA_942490715.1 uncultured bacterium | reverse complement strand
AGGACATCCCTAAAATTTTCTTCACCCACGATAACTACCTGCGTGGGTATACGGGCAACGTCGATTCCAAAAGACTTCTATAACAAGAAAACGGTATTGCTGGTGCGCAACCCGATCGACGTTGCCGTCTCGCAGTTTTTTCCAGTGGAAGTACCGCTATGCCGCCGGAAAAAAGGCCATGAACAAATACCCGCCGCACGAGGCGGATATCTCGGTCTACGATTTTGTCAAAGGTGAGAGCCAGGGGCTTGCACACATCATCGAATTTCTGAACAACTGGGCGCGTGAACTGCCACAGATAGAGAATTTGCTGGTGGTGCGTTACGAGGATTTACGTGCTCACCCGGAGCAGGAGATGGCGCGTATTGTTGAGTTTCTGGGCATGGAAGCCAATGAGGATTATCTGCGTGATACGGCAGAGTTTGCCTCTGTGGAGAACCTGCGCAAAAAAGAGCAGGACAATTATTTCTGGCGCAGTGGCAGCGAGTGCAGGCCAAGGATGTTAACGATCCAAACACCTTCAAGGTTCGCAAGGCCAAAGTCGGCGGGTACCGTGACTATTTTGACGACGATCAAGTCGCGGAACTGAATGCCATGGTAGATTCAAATCTGTTGCCGGTATTTGGCTATACCAGTGCAGAAACCGCCGTCAAGGTGGCTAGTATTCTGTTCTGATGAAGGAATACTGCGTTGAGCGATAACTGCGTTTTTATTCACACCAATGAACGGCAGTGGCTGGGCGCACTGGTGTCCGAGTATTCGTTTCGTCGCAACTCGGCCAACGCCGACAAGTTTGATGTGAAGTTTATTCATACTCGCGACTACCCCTACCGTAGTGCCAAAGAGGGGCAGAGTTTCCTGCGCGGTGGGACCAGTCAGGTATGGCAGAGTTGGAAGACTTGCAATCCTTCACGCCGCTGAGTTTTCTGCCGCCAAAGTTGATGAACTGGCAGGGGCGTGCCGTGGTCACTGATCCGGATGTGTTTGCCGTGGGGGATGTATGCGACTTGCTGCAAATGGATATGAATGGCGCTGCCATTATGGGGCGTCACCGTTCCGGTAAGGAGGGCAAGCGCGATCAGGTGGCGACCAGTGTCATGTTGCTGGATTGCGCGAGGTTGCAGCATTGGGAGGCTGAGAAAGAGTTTGATCAGCTCTTTCGTCGAAAAAGACTACAAGGATTGGATGGTGCTGGCCTATGAAGATCCGGCCAATATCGGTTATCTGCCAGACTGTTGGAATGATTTTGATCACCTGGATGAGAATACGCGCCTGCTGCGCAACACCAAAGCGCAAGACGCAGCCATGGAAGACCGGTTTGCCCGTAGATTACACGCCAGCCGACAAATTCAAGGATAAACCCCTGTTAGCCAGTGCCAATCGCCTGCGCGCGAAAGTGTTCGGCGACTACGGCCTGCTGGGGCGTTATCGTGAGCATCCGGACAGGGCCCAGCAGGATTTTTTTTGGGCTGCTGAAAGAGTGCCTGAAGTGCGGGCATGTCAGCGAGGAACTGGTGCGGGACGAAATACGTAAGAATCACGTACGACACGATGCTTTTGAAGTGCTGGATCGCACTCCTGATTTACAAAAGCGAGGGCAGCATGAAATACCTGGATATCGAGAAACTGCGCAACCTGGACCTGGACGATTTTCTGGCGATAAAGCCATTCCCGTACTTTAACAGTGAGGGTGTGCTGACGGAGTCGGGGTTTCAGGACTTGCTGGCCAATATGCCGCTGCTGGAGATGTTCGACAAGAAATTTGGTTATGAACGCCGCGCCGGGCAGGCGCCACACGACCGTTACTCCCTGGAATACACGCCGGATATGCCGTACCCGAGCCCTGGCAGGAATTTATCGCAGAACTGTGCTCCGATGCCTACCGCAATGAAATCAATGAGCGGCTGTTGGGCGCAAAAAAATGGAGTTCCGTTTCCATTGGCATTACACACCCCGTGGTGCGGATGTTTCGCCACATTGTGATGCCAGGCGCGAGCACGGTTCCCACTTGTTTTATTTTAATTCGCAGGACGACTGGGACCCCGCCTGGGGCGGCGCGACACTGGTGCTGGATGACGGCGGCCGGTTGGACTACAACTCCGCACCCGCTCTTGAAGAGTTCGACGGTATTACCGAGTGTAAATCTATCGGCAACTACAGCGCGCTGATGAAGCGAACCGATCATGCCTGGCATGCCGTGAGGACCTATCGAAAGTCCGGAGGGCCAGCTGCGCCGCGTTTTTATCATTGTGGTTAATCCCGACAACCTGTTCTGGAAAGTGCCGTGACAGAATTATCGGCAAGACCATTCAGCGCTTCTGACCTGCAGCTGTCGCGTCAACTTCCGTGGGTTGCATATTTTGTCTCGATGAGCAGGCCGTGCATCTCTGGCTCTGTTTGCACAGCACCATTGCCAGCTCCGACGAGTTAAAGCGCCAGGTGCTCTCACGCTATGAAGACGTTAGCCCAGTCGACTGGCAATTTGGCCTTGGCGAACACGGCGGCAAACCCTTATTTGTTGATACATCACACACACTGGACTTCAATCTCATTCACAGCGGCGATTGGCTGGCGTCTGGCGGTCACGGCGGGCTGAGCGGTAGGTGTGGATATCGAACAGTGCAAGCCGGCGCGTAATGCCGACGCATTGGCACGGCGTTTTTCGCAAGGAGGAGGAAGTGGCGGCACTGGAGTCTTGCAATGAGGCTGGTCGGAGTAGATCGCTTCTATGATTTCTGGACACTCGGGGAATCCTGCCGTCAAGGCCAGGGGTGGGTACGTTGGCCTCGGGATTGGATTCGTGCGCGGCTTCTCACTGGTGGACCTTCGAGAACGGATCAGTCTGTCCCAACACGGCCACATTGCTCTGACCGCTTCGGATGGCGCTGGCAGCGCCT
Organism: uncultured bacterium; assembly: GCA_942490715.1. Lineage (GTDB taxonomy): Bacteria > Acidobacteriota > Polarisedimenticolia > Polarisedimenticolales > Polarisedimenticolaceae > CALNYP01. The sequence continues at coordinate 85,254 of CALNYP010000041.1, read as the reverse complement.
AGTGCGGCTTGTTGGACCTGCTGCCGGGGTACCGGCTGGCGATCTGCTGGCTGTCCGATACGTCACTGCAGCCTGATTTGCAGGCATTCGAGCTGGGCGATTCGGTGAGCAGGGCGCTCAATCTGTCGCTGCGGGCCGGTAGCTGGCAGCAATGAGTGTGCCGGAGACCATTGTTTTCCTGCTAGACTGCATGTTGCGGCAGACTTCTTCACAAGCTACCACCATCACTACAGGCGATTTCAACTTACCATGATCTTCGATCAGTATTTTAGTGAGCCCAACGGGCGTATCAGTTTTTACGCGCGAACAGGGGTAGTAACTTCGCCAAGCAGATGGCAACGATTTCAACCCCCTGCACGATGCTGACGCCAAGCGTTTTTGCATTCCCGGCGATTTGATGTTTTCCATCATCCTCGCCAAGTGTGGCATTAGCCAGCACATGGAGTTTATATTTTCCGGTATGGTCACGGCCGGCGTGGAACTGGTACTGCCGGAGCCTTCAGGCGAGTTATACATCAAGGATACGAATGAGCGCGAGTATTTGCGCGTAAAGCGCGCGGGCGAGACGACTCATGCGGAATCCCTGATCCAGAATCTCACGCAGAGCTATGTGGAGTTTTCCGGCCAGACCTTTCCGCACATTCTGGTGCCGCTGCTCGCCGAACAGCAGGTGATGATTAGCCCGGATCGACCCATGGTGATTTACCAGAGCATGACGATCGACCTCGATCGACTGGATATAGCCAATCCCCTGTTAAAGGGCGATTACAATCAGCTCGAAATCAACGGTAAGCGCGGCAGTGTCGAACTGGCGTTCCACCTCGAGGATAGTGGTGAAATTGTCGGGCGCGGAAAGAAACACATGTTGTTAAGTGGTCTGCGGGAGTACAACGAGGTTGTCGTGGCGGGCGCGATAACGATGTACAATGACAGCAAGAACGCGTTTGCTTCGCACTAAATTAAGCACTGCAATACAATAAAATTAATTTGGAAAGGGAATAGGTATGACTGATTATTTTGAGTGCACCAAGGTGGGTGTGAAATTTGTCGATGAATCCAAAAAATGCGTTTTTTGCCAGCGAAATTGTCAAGGCAACGCCAGGTGGTTGCTGATATGTTTGAAGATGCGCATGCCTGGACAGTATGGGCACTGCCCATTCAGAAGGTCGAATGGACGTCTGCAGAACCCTACGGTGTGGGGACTACACGCAATGTGCACATGATGGTGACATGATTGGCTACGAGGAGTTTGTCGCTCTTGCGGGAACGGGGCGGGCGGTAATGGCCTTCAGTTTCAATGGTTGTAGCAAGCAAGCCACGGAAAAGTTTCTCGAAGACTACCGGGTTGAAGGATCTCGGCAATGGTACGTGTCGGGTGGATTGGTATATGGCGATGGAGGCGAGGGGCCTCTCACGCCAGATGATGTTTCTGACTAGCCCCCTGATGCGCATCGCCAATCGGAGCGATGTTCCGGAAGTTTCGTAAATTTGTCGATGCCTATGCGGCAGGTGAAATGCCGTTGGGCGCAGCCCCTGCGCCTTGATCAAAGGGGTTCCCCGACTCTCCCCCTGTTTCCAGCCGCGCTTGTTGGCAGCCATCTCTTGTTCTTTCGCCTCGAAGGCGGCGCGCAGCTGGGCCAGTTTTTCGGGGTTTCGATCCGACGTATCGTAGGATTCGCGGCGGTCTCCTTCCAGATCAAACAGCCATTCTTTTTGGGGTACTGCGCCGGCTATCGGCATCTGGTCTGTGCCAGGAAGAAGACCCATCGGAGCGCGATACTTGAAGCGCTGGTCGCGCACTTGCGAACAGGGTCTCCCCTTCATAGTAATACAGGTAGTCGTGGGGTGACGCCCCACTCCTGTGTCAATAACGAGAGAATACTGCGGCCATCCAACAGGCGGTCGGCTGGTGCTGGCAACTGCAGCAGTTCCAGTACGGTGGGCAGCAGGTCAGTACCCATTGCCATTGCGTGCTCCGTTCTGCCGGGTGCGATGGCGGCGGGCCAGTGCGCGATAAAGGGCACGCGCATGCCGCCTTCAAACGTATTGCCCTTGCGCCCGCGCTGGTTGCCGCCATCGCCCAGAAACCATGGGCCATTGTCTGAGGTGATGATGATTAGCGTGTTGTCCAGGTTTCCGGTGCGTTCCAAGTGCGTCCGACAATAGCGCCAACACTGTCGTCGATCTCTTCCAGTACATCACCGTAGAGCTCGGCGCTGTGACCTGCCACTGCGCGCGTCTCTCACATACAGGGGGTCATGGGGAAAGTTGTGGGCGAAATAGAGGAAAAAGGGCTCCTGTGCGCGTTGCTCGATGAAGCGGGTTGCCGCCTCCGTATAGCGCTCTGTCAGGTAGCGCTGATACGCCGGCGCTTCGACAGCGATCTCGCGGTTGGCATACAGTGCGAAAGGCTCCATATCGTTGCTGGAAAGCGCGCCGTAATAGCTGTCAAAGCCCATGTCGTTAGGTAACGATGGGCTGCGATCGCCCATGTGCCACTTGCCCATCATGGCAGTGCCACCCAGGCGGCCCTGAGCAGGTCCGCCAGTGTAATTTCCTCCGCGGGCAGGCGCACGTTGGCGTCGGGTGAGGCCAATGCTTGAATTGCGGGAAACTCTAAGAGCTGTCAGTGGAAAACACCACGTTGGGGGAGTCCTACTCGCGGTGCGAGGCGGCCTGTGAGATAGCCGGTACGCGAGGGTGTGCATACCGGTGCTGGAGAGTGAAAGTCCGTCAGCACGACACCATCAGCGGCCAGGCGGTTAATGTGGGGCGTGGCAATCATTTCACTGCCCCTGGCGCCGGCGCCGATATCACCGTATCCCATATCGTCGTAGAGCATAAAAATAATGTTAGGAGAGGCCACTGTGGTGACCTGCTGCTGGCTGATATCAGCCAGGTAGTCCTGCTTGCGCTACAATGCGCTCCTCAGGGTTGTCGGATTGTCCTGCTGTGAGCAGGCGATAACCCAGGAACAGCGCAATAAGCACAACCAACAGTAACAGCGTGCTGAGCGCGGCGGTGACCCTGTTCCAAAAAAATCCGAGGATTTTCATAGCACTTCAGTTCTCGCTGAGATTTTGGTATGTCTCAATTGTGGAGATTGGGGCGAGCGGTATGGATACTTCGCACATTCGACGGGTCCACCAAATTCCCTTGTGTGTACCATAATGGTGAATACGGTAGCAGCGGACACGGGTATGAAAAATTTGCAGGGTAAAGCGATTCTGGTCTGTGGTGGCGCTTCCGGTATCGGCGCGGCCACTGTGCACCGCCTGAGCGCTGAAGGCGCAAGCGTGGGCATCGGCGACTTCAACATCGCGGGGGCAGAAGCCCTCGCCGCAGAATTGAGCGCTGCGGGCGGCAAAGTGGTTGCCTGGGAATATGATCAGGCCGAGGAGGCGACCATCAATGGTCTGGTGGCATCGGCGGTAAGTACATATTTGGTCGCCTGGATGGCCTGTTTGCCAATGTGGCTGACCTGCAAGCCATCCTGGTAGACGGTGATATCCTCAGTAATGACAGCGCGCTGTGGGAACGGACACTGCAGGTGAACCTGCTCGGCACGGTGCAGCTAATCCGTGCCGTGTTGCCGACGATGCTGGAGCAGGACAGTGCGCGATAGTATTGACGTCTTCAGATGCTGCGATAGTGGGGGAGCCGGAGCGGCCTGCCTATACGGCGTCCCACGAAGGCGGGAATCAATTAGCACTGCCGTCATGTCGCATCGAAGTGGGGGCAGCGGGGGTTCGCTGCAACGTTGTCTCTCCGGGATTTGTGCTGACGGAGCAGTTGGACGCCAATATGGCCCAGACGATGAAAGACTGGATGCTAAAGGGGGCTCCCGCAGCCCCCGCCACGGCGCGTCAGAGGATATTGCCGGTGCAGTTGCCTTCCTTCTGTCAGACGACGGCGAGTGGTGAATGTGGGCAGGCATGGCGGGTAAATGGCGGAGTCAGTTACGGGAACTGATGGGGATAGAGCAGGGTCTTGGCATAATGTGCCCGGCCAAAAGAGGAGTTAGACAATGATTACCGAAAGCAGTGTCTCCAGCGAGGAGATTATCATTAACGCGCGCGCGGCCCAGATAGTTTGGGATGTCGTCCTGGACTTTGACAACTATGGGGTGTGGAGTACGTTTTGTCCCAGCATGAAGGGTGAGGCGGTGATCGGCTCGCCGCTCGAAATGCAGGTGGATATGGGCAATGGCCCGCAGCTACAGGTGGAGTATGTAACAAAACTCGAGCCCATTCACACCGTGGTGTGGTCTATGGAGAATAAACCTGGTGACCCGATTCATGCCGATCGCATGCAGCGTATTACACCGTGGACGACACACGTTGTCGCTATATCAGTATCGATGAATTTAGCGGTGAACTGGCCGGGCCGATGCTCGAGCAAATGGGTAAGATTGTCGAAAAGGGGTTTAACGACTGCGCCGCCGGACTCAAAAAGCGGGCTGAAGGCTCACCAGGCGAGCATTAAGTAGCCGCCTTTACTGGTAGAACACTGTTTTTAGGCTCAGGAGGGGAAGATCAGGGGGTTGAGCTGGTCGAATGAATCCTGCATCAGCTTATTCCAGGATTGGCGGAGCGAGCTTCAGGTAGTTATCCTCCTCATTAAAAATCAGGTAGCCAACCACGTCGACATAGACATCCCGGGTCCGTTCGGACCAGGTCGTCGAACCGTCATCCGCTTCCTCGTCGTCGGCGGTCGCGATCGGAGCCGCCATGAGCATCAACAGGGCGATCAACAGGGCGGCGGTTCGTTTCGGCGTGACTCGCGTGGCTTGCATCGATCGCTCCTCTGGGTACAGGACACTCCAGCGTGCCGGATTCTACGAGGGGACACCGATCCGGCCCGGCGAACGGCCGTGCCATTTACAGACTCTTTACCGGATCAGTAAGGGTACTCGGGAGTCGTGCCGGACAGAAGCTCTCGTGCGAGTCGTTCCGTGATCTGATCGGCGGGAAACAGCGACTCGATCCGCAACTCGTCGATCGTCACATCCAGCGGCGCGTCGATCGTCGTCGTCGTGCGGAACCAGGAGAGCACTCGTTCGCCGACGACCACCTCCAGCGGCACCATCGCGTTCGCCGCTTCGGCCGGTTCGAGCCTGGCCATCGCCTCGGCGACACCGGTGTACCCCAGGAACTCCTCGAACATTGCGGCGTCCTCGTGATCCCGCGGGATCTCCGCGAGCCGCCGGCGCAGCCGGTGGCCGTCGGCGTGGGCGACGTCCTGCCAGTTACGGATCGAAGATCGGATCCACGCCGGATGGAGAATCAGTTGCATCACGTTGAGCGGATCGGGAGGCGCGATCCCCGGTTGCAGCAACATCGGCAAGAGCCGATGCTGCGCTTCGTTCGCCATCACCAGGTTCCATGATGTATCGAGAACGAACGCCGGGTGCGGTTCATGCCTTGCCAGGATCGCCTCCAGGGCCGTTCGCACCGGCATCAACTCGGGATCGTCCAGCCCGCTCTCGTAATAGATCGTCGCGAACCCGGCCGCCTCGAGGAATGCGTTCCGTTCCCGCAGCGGAACGCCGAGACACTCCGCCAGCCGCAACACCAGCTTCCGACTCGCCCGCGCCCGGCCCGTTTCGACGAACGAGAGATGCCGTGAGGAGACCCCGGCAACCCGGGCCAGATCCTGCTGACTCCAGCCCCGAACCGGGCGCCATTGCCGGAGGAGAACGCCGAGGGCGCTCGGGGTTTCGTTGGGTTGAAACATTGAGGTAGTTTAACAGATTATCTTTTGAGTATCTGTTTTGACTATCTCTTTGCGAGTGAGCCTTTCCCCCAGGGTGGTCCCGAGATTGTTGCGAGTCCTGGATTACCGATTTGCGTCGATTCTGGAGATCCGGCCCGCGCAACAATCTCGCGACCACCCTGGATATAATGCTCCTCGGACCCCTGAAGAAACACCAGCCGGAGCACCCGCCAACCATGAAAAAACCCCAGATCATCGCTTTTATGGCCCTGGCCCTCCTCTCCCTCCCCGCCGACGCCAAGCTCAAGGTCGACGTCGACTCCGACGCGACATTCGACTTCTCCGCGGCCAAGACCTGGGCCTGGAAGCCCGGCATTCCGTCGGAGAACGAGCTGTACCAGGGCCGGATCGTCGCCGGTGTCGAGGCGGCGCTGGCCGCCGAGGGGATGACCAGGGTCGATGCGGACCCCGACATCTGGGTCGTCACCGAGGTTGCCACCCGGCAAGAGGGCAAGACCAGCGGCGGCAACGTCAGCATCGGTCTGTCCCGTCGCACCAAGTACGGCAGCATCGGCGTCGGCACCAGCGGCGGGCAACGTCACACCAAGGTGACCGTCGGCACGCTGGTGATCGCGATTCTCGGACCTGACGAGGGTCTGGTCTGGCGAGCCAACGCCAGCGACACGATCTCGAACAACTCCGAGAAGACCAGCGCAACGATCCAGAAGGCGATCGACCAGGCGTTCAAGAAATACCCGCCGCCGACCAAGAAGTGAACCGGCAACCTCGTGGAGCCCAACGCACCGCGTGATCCGAAAGACGCACTCCTCGAGTGCGCGGCGTTCCGTCAGCTGCCGCCTGAACTGCTGGAGCAGGTGCTGCACTGCATGAAGCCGTTTGCCTGTGTCGCCGACGATCTGCTGATCGCCCAGGGCACTCCCGGCGACGCGCTGTATCTGATCCTCGAGGGAAGCGCCCGGGTCGTCCTGCACCTGCCCGACGGTGCCGATCACACCGTCGGACGTCTCGGGCCCGGAGACATCGCCGGCGAGATGTCGCTGCTGACCCGCGAACCGCGCAACGCCGACGTGATCGCCGAGCAACCGATCCGTGCGCTGCGGCTACCGACCGACGACTTCGAACGCCTCACGGCCGCTACGCCGCTGCTCGGGGTGGTGCTCACCGAACTGCTGGCCGAGCGCCTGGGCACGACCAGCCCCGACGGCCTGGGTGGCAAGCTGCTCGACGGTTACCGGGTGATCCGTTGCCTCGGGCGAGGCGGGATGTCGGTCGTCTACGAGGCGCGAAGGGAGGCGGACGATTTTCCGGTGGCCCTCAAGATGATGAGTCACCGGCTGCTGTACCAGTCCGGTGCGCTGGCGCGCTTCCGACAGGAGGAGGAGATCGCCGCGGGAATGCGACACGAGAACGTCGCCCGGCTGTTCGGATCGTTCGGCGCCTACAAGACGCGCTTCCTGGTGATGGAGCTCTACGACGGCCCCGCCCTCGGCGGCTGGATCCGGGAGCGCGGTCCGTTTCCCGAGGACGAGGCGCGCAGCGTGCTCGCGCAGCTGGCCCGGGGACTGCACTACATCCACGGGCTCGGCGTCGTGCATCGCGACGTGAAGCCGCGGAACGTGATCGTCACCCGGGACGGCGTGGTGAAGCTGATGGACTTCGGTCTGTCCAAGGGCGGCCTCGACGCCGGCGACGACACGATGACGTTGCCGAACACGCTGATCGGTACGCCGAGTTACATGTCGCTGGAGCAACTGTCGGGCAAGCCCCTCGATTCCGCGACGGATCTCTACGGCTGGGCCTGTACCGCCTACGAACTCGTCGCCGGCACCCCGCTGTTCCGCCCCGGCGATATCGTCGAACTGATCCGCCAGAAGTCCTCGATCGTCTTGCCGCCGGCCGGCGAGATCGGCCACGGGATCTCCGCCGAACTCCACGAGCTGATCCGGGTCGGGCTCTCCGCCGATCCGGCAGAGCGCCGCCTGGCCCTGGGCGAGATCGGCGACTGGCCGACCGTCCCACTCTCTCCTTGACAGTCTAGGAGAGAGTGCTAGTCTTTCCTAGTTCAACTAGGAGAGCGAGATGGGCAAACCGGTCGACATCCTCCAGGGCACTCTCGACATGCTGATCCTCAAGGCGATCTCCCTGGGGCCGCTCCACGGGTACGGCATCCTGCTGCGCATCCAGCAGCTTTCCCGGGACACCCTGCAGATTCCCCAGGGCTCGCTCTACCCGGCGCTGTACCGACTCACCGCGCGGGACTGGATCACCTCGGAGTGGGGCGTCAGCGACAACGGACGCAAGGCCCGGTTCTACCAGTTGACCGCGCTGGGACGAAAGCAGCTGCGCACCGAGACCAGGCAGTGGGAGCGGCTGTCGGTCGCCATCGGTGGGGTGCTGGCTGCCGGTCCCGGAGAGCTGGGCTCGTGATCCGGCGCTGGCTCGAGGCGCTGTTCCGCCGCTCTCGTTTCGAGCGCGAGCTGCGCGAGGAGATGGCTTCCCACCTCGACCTGCGCATCGACGATCTCGTCGACAGCGGTCTCACCCGTGAACAGGCTCGACGGCAGGCCCGGATGGAGTTCGGCGGGCTCGAGACCTACAAGGAGGAATGCCGCGAGTCCCGCGGACTGATCGGCGTGGACGAGCTGTTGCGCAACCTGCGCTACGCCTTCCGGCTGCTGCTCAAGTCACCCGGCTTCACGTTGACCGCGGTGTTGACCCTGGGGCTGTGCATCGGCGCGAACACGGCGATCTTCAGCGTCGTCGACGCCGTGCTGTTCCGGCCCCTGCCTTATCCGGAGCCCGATCGGCTGGGCCTGGTCGTCACGCGATACTTCGACGACACCTCGACACCGGAGTCGAGCATCAGCCAGTCCGGCGGCTCGTGGAAAGCGCTCGCCGGCCGCGGCGAAGGCTTCGACACGGCCGTCTTTTCGGGCTGGCCGACCGGAGTCAACTTCGCCGCCAACGGTCGCTCGGAGTTCCTCCAGGAACAACGGGTCGGCGCCGGCTTCTTCCGCGTCCTCGGCGTCGATCCCTGGGCCGGCCGTGAGTTCACCACCGACGAGGACCGCGAAGGCGGCCCCCGTGTCGTCGTTCTGGGGCATGCCCTCTGGCAACGCCTCTTCGGCGGCAACCTCTCGATCGTGGGCCAGGCGGTGATGCTCCGTGGAGAACCCCACACCGTCGTCGGCATCATGCCCGGCGGCTTTCACACCGGCACCCAGGCGGACCTCTGGACACCGCTACGACCTTCGTTGAGCGGCGAGGGCAGCGGAACGAACTACGCCATCCTCGCCCGGCTGCATCCCGGCGTCAGCTGGCCCGCCGCCGAAGGCGAGATGGGCAGCATCGGCGGCGAAGCGGTCGAGGCCTTGCAGCTCTCCGAGACGTCACGAGCGCAGATGGGGCTGGTGCCGCTCCAGCAGGGATTCACCGAGGGCTTGCGCTCACGGCTGTTCCTGGTCTGGGCCGCGGTGGGCGTCGTGCTGTTGATCGGCTGCATCAACACGGCGGGTCTGCTGCTGGCGCGATCGGCGACGCGCTCCCGGGAGATCGCCACGCGGATGGCCCTCGGCGGCGGTCGCCTGGCGATCCTGCGACAGCTGTTGACCGAGAGCCTGATGCTCGCGGTGCTCGGCGGTATCGCCGGTGCGGGCATCGGCTACCTCGGCGTGCTCGGTGTGCGCATGTTCGCGGTCGACACCCTGGGCATCTGGCAAGAGGTGCGGCTCGACGGCCGGGTGTTGCTCGTGACCGCGGCCCTCTCGCTGCTGACCAGCGTCCTGTTCGGTCTGGTGCCGGCGCTTCAGGCGGCACGCACCGACCTGCGCCCCGCCCTGGCCGATGGTGGCTCCCGTGGCGTGGTCGGCGGACGCAGCCGCTGGACCCGACGTCTGCTCGTCACCGCCGAGGTCGCGCTGGGCGTCGTGCTGCTCGCCGGCGCCGGCGTGCTGGTCCGGACCCTCGTGCATCTGAACAACCTGAACCCCGGCTTCGACGGTTCCAACGTCACCAGCGCCTCGGTCTCGTTACTCGATGCGCGGTACGAGTCGGCCGACGCGGTACAGCATCTCTTCGACGACGGCCTGCGCAGGCTGCGAACGTTGCCCGGAGTCGTCGACGCCGGCGCCGGACTGACGCTGCCGTACGAGCGCGGTCTCAACCTCGGCGTGCGGATCCCCGACGGCGCATCGCCGGAAGAGTACCGAACCACCACCGCGACCTACGTGACGCCGGGGTACCTCGAGACGTTGCGCATCCCGCTGCTCCAGGGTCGGTTGCTCGAGACGACGGACCGCGGCGACACGGCACCGGTCGTCGTGGTCAATGCCGCCTTCGCCCGGCAACACTTCTCCGACCGCAGTGCACTGGGCGGGCGGATCTCGCTGAGCGGCGCGGAGCGCCAGATCGTCGGGATCGTCGGCGACGTGCAGCAGACGCCGAGCTGGGGCGACTTCGGCCCCCTCGGCGAGGTGCCCGGCGTCTACCTGCCCGCCTCGCAGCTCACGGGTCCGTTCTTCTCCCTGGTCCACACCTGGTTCACGCCGAGCTGGGTCGTGCGCACAGCCGCGCCCCAGGCCGGAATCTCCCGGGCGATCCAGCAGTCGGTTCAGGCGGTCGACGCCGAGCTGCCGGTCGCGCGTTTCCGGACCGTCGACGACCTCCGCGCCAGCGCCGTCTCCGAAGAACGCTTTCAGGCCTTCCTGCTCTCGGCGCTGGCGCTGCTGGCGTTGATCCTGGCCGCCGTCGGCATCGCCGGACTCATCGCCAGTTCGGTCACCGAACGCACCCGGGAGATGGGTCTGCGACTGGCCCTGGGAGCGACCCACGGTCAGGCGATTCGCATCGCCGCGCAGCCGGGCGTCCTGCTGACCCTGGCCGGACTGGCCCTGGGGATCCTGCTCGCACGCTGGACGTCGGCCCTGCTGCAGAACCTCGTCCACGGCGTCTCCGCCAACGACCTGACGACCCTCGTCGGCGTCGCCGGAGTTCTGCTGCTGGTTGCCACCGGGGCCAGTCTGCTGCCGGCGCTGCGGATCGCCCGGCTCGATCCGGCCCGGACGCTGCGGGACGAATAAAGCCCGAAAAGCTCCCCTGGATTGACAGCCGGGGCGGCCGCAGTATGCTTGCGGCATGCGATGGCTGCGCAATCGCGGGGCTCTGATCCTGCTGCTGGCCCTGGCCCTCGCCGCTCCCGCGGCGGTCTGGGCCGATTGCTGTTGCTCGTCCCACGCCTCGACGATGGCCAAGCCGGCCCCGTCCAAGAAGGGTTGCTGCGCCAGGTCCGCCGCGGAGTCGCCGCAGCCTCCGGCCGTCAAGCGCGACTGCGCCTGCGACACCTTCGCCGACGGCGCGACGGCGGTGCCGGCGATCTCGGTCTCGGCCAACGTCTGCCATGCCGATGGAAAGTCGTCGCCCCTCGTCTTCGAAGCTCCGGCGCTGACACCCGCGCCGACCGCGTCGACCGTCGGGCAGCCCCGTGACGGTCCACCGTCGATTGCGTTCCGCACATGCCCTTGCGACCCCGTCCGGGGTCCGCCGACTCTCGCCTCCTAGAGCACCCCTAACAACTCGACCCTCCGTGGAGTCCCGCGCGGCATCGTTTGCCGAGGTGTGGATCCGGAACGCCGATCGTCGGAGCCGCTCCGCGGACCGGTCGAGGTTCGATGGCATTTCCCGTGCGGATCGCCGCGCGGGATCGATCCGAGGCGACTTCGTCATGACCGAATTCAGATCTGTACGTTCCCTGCTTGCCTGCATCGTCGTCGGCCTGGGCCTCGTCGCCCTGGCGACGACCCCGACGGTTGCCCGGCAGGAGCCGGCTCCTGCGGAGACGTCGGCGACCGCCGCGATCGAGGACGGTCCGGCGTCACTCGATGCCCGGCTGGACTTTCAACCGTTCGACGAAACGCTGACCGCGTTGATCGAGCGGCTGCTCGAGCGCAACCCCGAGATCCTTGCCGCCCGGGCCCGGTCGCACGCGATCCGGGAACGGGTCGCCCAGGAATCGGCGCTTCCCTCGCCCGAGCTGCGCTATCGCTACTTCGTCGAGACGCCGGAGACCCGGGTCGGCCCCCAGCGGCAAAGCGTCGAGCTGATGCAGGGGCTGCCGTGGTTCGGCAAGCAGGCGCTGAACGGCGAGCGCGCCGCGCACATGGCGACGGGACAGGCCTGGAATGCGCAGGAGCTGGAACGGGCCCTCGTGGCGGAGCTGAAGAAGCTCTACTTCGACGCGGCCTACTACCAGGAGGCGCTGGCGATCAACGCCGAGGAGACCGAGTTGCTCCAGCGCTTCGAGCAGATCGCGATCACGAGGTACTCGACCGGTGAGGGAAACCAGCAGAGCGTGATCAAGGTCCAGACCGATATCACCCGGCTGCGGGATCAGGCGACCGGCTGGACGACCCGGCTGCGAACGCTGGAGCGACGCATGGCCCGGCTGGTCGGCGACCCGCAGCGGACGATCTCCCTCGCGCCGATCGAGCTCTACTGGCCCGACCTGGCACCGGAACGGGAAGCGCTGGAGCGCGAGTCGGTCGAGCGGAACCCGGCCACGTTCGCGGCGGAGAGCCAGATGGAGGCGGATCGCACCTGGATCCGCAGCCGAAGTCAGGGCTCGAAGCCCGACTTCGCGGTCGGCGTCGGCCTGGTCGACGTCCGCAATCGGCGGGACGCCGCCGCGGCGGTCCTGCCGCCGGCGGACAACGGCAAGGACAGCTGGTCGATCATGCTGCAGGTGAAGATCCCGATCTACGGATCGAGGAATCGCGCGGGGGTCACCGAGGCGGAGCTGGGGCTCGAGGCGACCGGCTACACCCTCCGCGCAACGCAGAACCGACTACGTCAGTCAATGCAGGAGGCGTTGCTCGAACTCGACTCCCTCGGCGAGCGCGGCGAACTGTACCGCGAGGTGCTGATTCCCCAGGCCCGTGAGTCGCTCGCCTCGGCCGAAGCGTCCTACACGACGAACCGGCTGACGTTCCTCGATCTGCTCGACGCCGAGCGGATCCTGTTCCTGGCCCGTCGCACGCACCACCGGTTGCTCGCCGACTACTGGGTCGCGGTCGCCGACGTGGAGCGACTCGTGGCACGGCCCTTCCCTGGCTCTTCCGATGCTGAATCCGACTCCGGAATGGTCGCAAGAGGAGAAACACGATGACCGACGATCCTCGCGATATCGAGAAAGCGGCCGCCGACGAGCAGGCCCGGCGAAAGGCTGCCCAGGCGGAAGCCTTGCACTTGAAGCCGATGAGCCGTGGGATGCAGGGCTTCGCCATGCTGCTGTTCTTCCTGCTCGGGGTCGGCGCGATGGCCTTCGTGCTGATCAATCCGTTCGGTCTGGGCTTCCTGGACCGCGGGGCGAACGAGGCGGACGACAGCGCCGCGGCGGACGGAGCCACCGTCACTGCACCGCTGTACCAGTGTCCGATGCACCCCGAGGTGATCGAGTCCGATCCCGAGACACCCTGTCCGATCTGCGGCATGCGCCTGCAGGAGATGGACGCGCCGGATGAGGCGGCGGCAGTTTCGTCGTCGAGTTCCCAGCAGACGCTGTACCAGTGTCCGATGCACCCCGAGGTGATCGAATCCGACCCCGAGACGCCCTGTCCGATCTGCGGCATGCGCCTGCAGGAGATGGACGCGCAGCCGGTCGACGCGGGTCGCGCCGCGACCGGCGGGGACGGGCAGACGATTCACATCGACCCGTCGGTGGTCCAGAACACCGGGATCGTCAGCGTGCCGGTGCAGGTCGGTTCGATCGAACGCACCGTCCGCACCGTCGGCATTCTCGATTTCAACGCCGACGAGATCACCTGGATCAACACGAAGTTCTCCGGGTGGATCGAGAAGGTCTACGTCGTCTATGTCGGACAGCAGGTCGAGGCCGGTCAACCGCTGTTCGAGATCTACAGCCCCGAGCTGGTGACGACCCAGGAGGAGTACCTGCGTGCGCTGGAGTACGCCGCTTCCCTCGACTCGACCGATCGCCCCGAGCCCCAACGCCAGGCGGCGAGCCTGTTGCGCTCGACCCGGGAGCGGCTGCTGTACTGGGACATCAGCGAGGATCAGATCCGGGAGCTGGAGCAATCACGTCAGACCCAGCGTCGGCTGACCGTCGTCTCGACGGTCAGCGGGGTCGTGACCCAGGTGATGCACGAGTCCCTCGAGGGCCGCTTCGTCAAGGCCGGCATGGACCTGTACAAGATCGCCGACCTGTCGACGGTCTGGGTCCACGCCGACGTGTACGAGTCCGACATCTGCCGTGGGTCCGGGAGGGCCAGCCCGCCGACGTGTCGTTCCGCAACGAGCCGAGCGCCGCTTCCAGGGCAAGGTGCTGTTCCTCTACCCCGAGGTCAGCCGGGAGACGCGAACGCTGAAGATCTGCGTCGAGATCCCGAACGAGGACAACCGGTTGCGGGCCGGCATGTTCGCCGACGTGCTGATCCGTGGCCCCGAGATCCCCGGCGCGACGCTGATCCCGCGGTCGGCGGTGCTGCGCTCCGGCGAGCGGAATCTCGTCTTCGTCGATCGTCGGCGACGGGCGCTTCGAGCCCCGCGAGGTCCAGCTCGGCATTCAGGGAACGGGCGACAACGTCCAGATCCTCCACGGGCTGCAAGCCGGTGAGGCGTCGTGACCCAGGCCCAGTTCATGCTGGACTCGGAGAGCCGGGTCCAGGAGGCGATCGCCCAGTTCCGGCAGCGTTCCGCCGCGGAGTCCGGGCGATGATCGAACGGATCATCGAGACCTGCGTTCGCAACAAGCTGTTCGTGATGCTGATCACCCTGGCGGTGATCGGCGGCGGCGCCGTGGCGATGCGCAACATTCCGCTCGACGCGATCCCGGACCTCTCCGACGTGCAGGTGATCGTCTACACCACTTTCCCGGGACAGGCGCCCCAGGTCGTCGAGGACCAGGTCACCTATCCGCTGACGACGAAGATGCTCGCCGTACCGTTCGCCAAGGACGTCCGGGGCTATTCGTTCTTCGGGGTCTCGTTCGTCTACGTCATCTTCGAGGACGGGACCGACCTCTACTGGGCCCGCAGCCGGGTGCTGGAGTACCTGAACCAGGCCGCAGTCCTCCTGCCCGCGGGCGTCCTGCCGCGCTGGGGCCCGATGCCACCGGCGTCGGCTGGGTCTACGAGTATGCGCTGCGCTCGGACCGTCACTCGCTCCAGGAGCTGCGCAGCATCCAGGACTTCTACCTGCGCTACGAGTTGACCAGCGTCGAGGGCGTCGCCGAGGTGGCCAGCGTCGGCGGCTACGTCAAGCAGTACCAGGTGACCGTCGACCCGCTGAAACTGCAGGCCTACGGCATACCGCTGTCGCGAGTGCGTCAGGCCATGCGGCGCAGCAACGAGGATGTCGGCGGACGGCTGGTCGAGATGGCCGAGACCGAGTTCATGGTTCGCGGCCTGGGCTACTTCAAGAGCCTCGCCGATGTCGAGAACGTGCCGCTGTCGGTCAGCGCGACCGGCACGCCGGTCCTGGTCGGCGACGTCGCCGAGGTCGGCGCTGGGCCCGGAGCTGCGCCGCGGCCTGGTCGAACTGGACGGCGAGGGCGAGGTCGTCGGCGGCATCGTCGTCATGCGGCTCGGCGAGAACGCGCTGACGACGATCGAGCGGGTCAAGCAGAAGCTCGAGACTTGAAGGCCGGGCTGCCCGAGGGCGTCGAGATCGTTCCGGTCTACGATCGCTCGACGCTGATCGAGAACGGGCGATCGATGTCCTCTCGCGCAAGCTGACCGAGGAGCTGATCGTCGTCGCGCTGGTCTGCGTGCTGTTCCTGCTGCACTTCCGCAGTGCGTTCGTCGCGCTGTTCACGCTGCCGGTCGGGATCCTCGTCGCGTTCCTGGTGATGTACTGGCTGGGGGTCAACGCCAACATCATGTCCCTGGGCGGGATCGCCATCGCCATCGGCGTGATGGTCGACGCGAGTGTGGTGATGGTCGAGAATGCCCACAAGCATCTCGAACGGGCCCGGGCGAGCGGCGAGCCGTTCGAGCGCGACACGGTGATCATCGCCGCGGCGAAGGAGGTCGGTCCGGCCCTGTTCTACAGCCTGGTGATCGTCACGCTCTCGTTCCTGCCGGTCTTCAGCTTGCAGGCCCAGGAGGGCCGGCTGTTCCGGCCGCTGGCCTTCACCAAGACGTTCTCGATGGCCGCCGCCGCCGTGCTGGCGATCACGATCATCCCGGTGCTGATGTCGCTGCTGGTCCGCGGCAGGATCCGTCCCGGAGAACCGCAACCCGCTGAGCCGCTTCTTCATCTGGGCCTACCGGCCGTTCATCCACTTCGTGCTGCGCTTCCCCAAGACCGTCATCGTGGCCGCGTTGCTGGTGACAGGCGGCGACGCTGCTCCCATATCGTCAGCTGGGCGGGGAGTTCATCCCGCCGCTGTACGAGGGCGACTTCCTGTGGATGCCGACCACCGATCCGGGGATCTCGATCACCAAGTCCAAGGAGCTCCTGCAGCAGACGAACAAGATCATCGCCACGTTCCCCGAGGTCCAGCACACCTTCGCCAAGATCGGCCGGGCCGAGACCTCGACCGACCCGGCGCCGCTGTCGATGATCGAGACGACGATCATGCTGCGGCCGACCGGCGAGTGGCCCCAGCGGGAGGTCGAGAGGTTTTACAGCGACTGGCCGCTACCGGCGAAGCTGCGGGGCTGGCTCGAGGATCTCTGGCCGGAGACGGCACCGGCGCGGACGCCGGCCGAGCTCGACCGGGCGATCAACGAGGCGATCCGGTTTCCGGGGTTGACCAACGCCGGCATGGAGGGGCCGATCAAGATCCGCCTGGACATGCTGACCACCGGCATCCGCGCGCCGGTGGGGATCAAGATCGCCGGCCCGGATCTGGAGGACGCTGCAGGAGCTGGCCCAGGAGGTGGCCCAGGTGGTCGGCACCCTTCCCGGCACCATCTCCGCCTACCCCGACAAGTCCTTCGGCGGGAACTACCTCGACTTCGACATCGACCGTGCCGAGGCGGCGCGCTACGGGCTGACGGTGGGCGACGTCCAGGACGTGATCATGACCGCCATCGGCGGCATGAACATCACCCAGACCGTCGAGGGTCGCGAGCGCTACCCGGTCAACCTGCGTTACCAGCCGGAGCTGCGGGACGATCCGGAGAAGCTGGCCGGGTGCTGGTGCCGACCCCGCGCGGCGAGCAGATTCCGCTGGGCCAGCTCGCGCACCTGCGTGATCCGCAAGGGGCCGCCGGCGATCAAGAGCGAGAACGCACGACTGAATGCGTGGATCCAGGTCAGCATCCGTGAGGACGAGGTCGATCTGGGCACCTTCGTCGAGCAGGCGCGGCAGGTCGTCGCCGACACGATCGAGATGCCGGTCGGGTACAGCTTGAAGTGGGCCGGGCGTTACGAGTACATGCAGCGCGCCCAGCAACGGTTGATGCTGGTCGTGCCGCTGACGGTGTTGATCATCTTCGTCCTGCTCTACATGCACTTCCGCAGCCTCACCGAGGTCCTGATCGTGCTGCTGACGATTCCGTTCTCGCTGGTCGGCGGCGTCTGGCTGATGTACGCCCTGGGCTACAACATGAGCGTCGCGGTGGCGGTCGGGTTCATCGCGCTGGCCGGACTGGCGGCCGAGACCGGGATCGTCATGCTGGCCTACCTCGACGAGGCGGTCGGGCGACGTCGCCAGGCCTGTACGCCGGGATCCGATACCGCGCCTGTACTACCGGACCTCGAGGGGCGTTGCTGCTGCCCCAAGTTGATGACCGTCGCCACGACGATCCTGGCGTTGCTGCCGGTGATGGCCGGCAGCCCGTTCGCTTCGGGATCCCAGGTGATGCAACGGATCGCCACACCGATGGTCGGCGGACTGGCCAGCGCAACAGTGCTGACGCTGTTGATCCTCCCCGCGGTGTACATGATCTGGCAGGGCGTCGGGTTGCGGCGGGAGATCCGGGGTTAGGTTAAGGGGACGTGTACCAAAAAGGGGTTTCGGGGACAGTTGCCGAAACCCGGAGTTGGTGCCCGTCCCCGAAACCCCGTTTTGGTACACGTCCCCTTTTTCCGGCTATCGGACCCGCAGGAAGGGCATACGGCGGATCAACTGGTAGTTTTCGCCATCACGGGACGCGAGGAGATCGGTCTCGAATCGATCCTCGGTGATGTCGTACCAAACATGGCGGAAGTAGGTCGTCCCGAGCTGAAACTCCATCTGCATCGCCGGCAGATCCGACTCTGCGTAGGGCTTCATCCCTCCGCGGCCTTCGAGCACGTTGCCCATCGTATCGATCCAGTTGTGCTTCCAGCCGGCGTCGCCGTCGCGCATCAGGATCGACAGGCCGGTGAACGCGGTCTCCCCGATCACGCCGGGGGCTAGATGCTCGGTGATCGCGTTGCCCGTAGCAGCGCGCTCGTAGTGCGTCTTGCCGTGTCCGCCGTCGAACTCGTAGGTCCAGTCGCCGATCAGGAAGTCGAAGCGGGCCCCGACCTCGAGGCTGGACAGGTCGATACGCGGATCCGGCTCGCCGGCACCCTGGGCGAGGCTCGGCGGGGTTGCCAGGGCAGCCAGCGTCAGGACCAATAGTCCGACGATAGCCCGACGGATGGAGATCGTGTTCATTCCGATCTGTACGTCTGGCAGCCTCGCGGGTTCTGAAGCCCGTCCCCGAAACCCCGTTTTGGTACACGTCCCCTTGACAGTCCCCAGGCACCGGGGTAAACGACAACCAGGGGGAGATCGATGCATTTTCCGCGGTGTCGGTTGTCGGCATTCATTTGCCTTGCCCTCGCGCGTCTGATCACGACGACCCCCGTCCACGCCGAGGAATGCCGCTGGCTCGAACGAGTGAAGGTGGTCGCCTCCGACGGAGTTGCGCTCGATCGTTTCGGATTCTCGGTCGACATCGACGGCGACACTGTGGTTGCGGGGGCACGAGGCGACGCCGGTTTCGGCGGCGCATACGTCTTCGAGCGACACCTCGGCGGCCTCGACGACTGGGGCGAATCGCGAAGCCTCGAACCATCCGTCGCCGCCATGATGGACTGGTTCGGCCAGGCAGTGGCGATCGACGGCGATACGATCGCGGTCAGTGCCCTGCTGGACAGTGCGGCGGCAGACCGGTCCGGAGCCGTCTCGATCTTCTCGCGAGATACCCCGGGCCCGGGCCTGTGGGGCGATGTCGCCCGATTGACAAACCCCGACGCTACACCCCTGTCCCAGTTCGGTCGATCCCTGTCGATCGACGACGACATTCTCGTCGTCGGCGCGGAGCAGGGAAGCGGGGCTGGGAGTTCCGGATCGGCGTACCTGTTCGACCGGAACAAGGGAGGGGCGGACCACTGGGGTCAAGTGAAGAAGCTGTTCGCCGTCGAAGGCGAAAACGGGGATCACTTCGGAGCCTCGGCTTCGATCGACCGCGACACCGTGGTCATCGGCGCTTCCTTCCAGCGAATCGATGACACCCCCAGCGCCGGTGCGGCGTTCGTCTTCGAACGAAACCACGGTGGCTCCAATCAATGGGGCCAGGTAGTGCGATTGCAGGCATCCGATGTGACGCTCGCAGCTCGGTTTGGTGGGGCGGTCGCCGTCAGCGGCGACACGATCGTGGTCGGTGCTCACGACGCTTATCACGACGGGCAGCAGACCGGAGTGGCCTACGTCTTCGAACGCAACGCTGGTGGGACCGACCAATGGAACCAGGTCGCCCGATTGACCGCTGACGACGGCGGCGAAGGGCACAAGTTCGGCTTCTCGGTCGCAATCGAAGGAACGACCATCGTGGTGGGAGCGGAACGCCATCCCGGTGCCGGAGCGCTGGCAGGAGCGCTCTACACGTTCAACCGGAACTCCGGCGGCGCTGGCGTTTGGGGCCAGTCCGAGTTCCTGCAAGGAGCCGATACGGAGGCTGGCGACCGACTCGGCGGAGCCGTCGCAATCTCCGGTTCGAACATCGTCGCCGGCTCCTTCGGAGATGACGATCTAGGGCCCGTGTTGGGCTCCGCCACCATCTTTGAAAGACCCGACTGTGCGGTGTGCGGCAACGGAATCGGTGAGATCGGTGAGGAGTGCGACGACGGTAATGCCGTCGATGACGACGGCTGTTCGCGATCGTGTGAACTCGGCTGCTCGGACCCCGACGGTGACGGCATCTCGATTTGCGAGGACCTGTGCGAGCTGTTTACCATCGGCGATATCGACGGCGATGGGCAGACGCCGGAGACTGGCGATTGCAACGAGGCCGACCCGCGACAGCATCCGTCTGCCGAGGAACGCTGCGACGGGATCGACAACGACTGCGACGGGATCGTCGACGCTCCGAGTTGCACTCCAAGCTGCGAGGCTCACGTTGCGGGACCGCCTTCGCTGCTGACCGATGCACTGGACGACGACATCGCGGCCGTCCCGATTCGCTTGATCTGGACCGGGTTCCGCTTCGGCCTGCTCTGGCGCTTCGACATCGCGTCGAGCGACGAGCGAAACGACCTGCTCGTGCTGACCAGCACGGCGCAGGACGGAACGAAGATCAACTCCTACGGCTTCGGCTTCGCCGCAGAATCGAAGATCGTCTGGACCGGCAGCCAGTTCGGCGTGTTCCGCTCGCACGCTTTCTCGGATCATTCCGACTTCTTCCTTGACCGTCTCGACGAGGACGGCAACCTGCTCGGCTCACGTTCGATGGCCACCGGAAACGTCGCGGCGATGGTCTGGACGGGCACCGAGTTCGGACTGTTCAGCGGGAATCGACTTCGGCGACTCGACGCGGAGGGCAACGACGTCGCCATTCATGTCCTGGACCTTGTCGCTTCGATCCGTGACGTGGTCTGGACGGGCAGCGAGTACGCGGTGTTCGGCGCGGCCGGCGACAATCTGTTCCTTTCGCGTTTCAACGCGGAAGGCGTGGAAACGGCGGCGGCGCTCCCGATCGGTACATTCGACATTCGCAATGCGGTCTATCGGATCATCTGGACCGGAAGTGAGTTCGGGCTGTTCTGGAGTTCATCGCCTGTGTCCGGAACCGTCGTGCATTTTGCGAGAGTCAGCCCGGTCGATGGCCTGCTCGATGTGAAGATGCTGGACTTCGTCCCGGACCCGTTCCGGACACTCGGCGACGTTCAGTGGACCGGATCGCAGTACGGCGTCAACTGGCGGTGGGGCGTGACACCGCAGGACGTCAGCCTGTATGACGCGACAGGTGGGTTGATCCAGCACATCAGTGAAACCGCGGGCCTGGTCACCTGGGACGGAGCGTCATGGCCGGACGCCCGCGTCGGATTCCCCGAGGGCGAGTCGGAACGATTCCTGATGCTATCCCGACTCGCCTGCGCCTGCATCGACGAGGACGGCGACGGATTCAGCAGTTGCTTCGATTGCGACGATTCCGCCGGAACGGTCTACTCCGGAGCTCCGCAACTCTGCGACGGTTTGAACAACGATTGCGACCACCCTGGGTGGCCGTCTCTCGATCAGATTTCGGAAGACACGGATGACGACGGGGACGGGTTGACCGAGTGCGAGGGCGACTGTGACGACGCGAACCCGGCGGTCGCGCCGGGCGCACCTCAGCTTTGCGACGGTGTGAACAATGACTGCAACGACCCGGACTGGCCCGGCTTGCCCGCGAGCGAGGTCGATGGCGACCTCGACGGCACCCCGGCCTGCGCCGACTGTGACGACGGCGACGGTCGTGTTTTCCCGGGTGCCGCCCAGGCCTGCGATGGGGTCAACAACGACTGCGACGACGCATCGTGGCCTGACGTTCCTGCCGATGAGGCCGATGACGATGGAGACCACGTGCGGATCTGCGACAACGATTGCGACGACTCCGATGCGTCGATCAGCCCCTGCGGAGTCGAGACCTGCAACGGAGTGGACGATGACTGCGACCTTCTGGTCGATGAGGATCCGGATGGTCTGGATGACGACGGCGATGGCGCCCCTGACCTCTGCGACAACTGCCCGGGCAACTTCAATCCGGACCAGAGCGATACCGACGGCGATGCGTTCGGAGACAGCTGTGACAACTGTGTGTTCGCGTTCAATCCCGAGCAGGCAGATTCCGATGGGGATGGCATCGGCGACCCCTGCGACTCCTGTCCCGGCGATGCGGTCAACGACCCCGACGGGGACGGCACCTGCCACTTCATCGACAACTGCCCCGACCACGCCAACCCGGACCAGGAGGATGGCGACGGCGATCTGGCCGGAGACCTGTGCGACGAGTGCCCGACCGATGCTTCGAACGACGTCGACGACGATGGACTGTGCGCCGGGGAGGATAACTGTCCGGAGGCGGCGAATCCGGACCAGGGCGACGTGGACAGTGACGGCACCGGTGATGCCTGCGACAACTGCCCGATCGTCGCCAATCCGGATCAATCGGACATCGACTCCGATGGACTCGGTGACGGCTGCGACGACTGCACCGACCCCGATGGAGATGGCTTCGGCGATCCGGTGTTCTCACCGACCAGCTGCCCCGTCGACAACTGCCCAGGGCTATTCAACGACACCCAGTCGGACTCCGACCTGGATGGTGTCGGAGATGCCTGCGACAACTGCGTGTTCGCCAATCCGGATCAAGCCAACTCGGATGGGGACATGTTCGCCGATGCTTGTGACAACTGCCCGGCGATCTGGAATCACTCCCAGAACGACGCCGACCACGACGGCCTGGGTGACGAGTGCGACAACTGCGTTTACTGGCCGAACTCGGGCCAGTCTGACGGAAACGGCGATGGCGAAGGAGATGCTTGCGACCGGAACGACGGCTTGATCTATCTCTTGCTCCACACGGATCAGTTTGTCGACTGGGACGACGAGGAACGCCTCGACAGCTGGAATCTGTATCGCGGCGCCCTCGCGGTGCTGAGGCAGGAGGGACTCTACACGCAGGATCCGGCTTCGAGCCCGGTGGCGCAGCGTGACTGCTCGCTGGCCTCTTCCGTCAAGATCGATGGATTCGTTCCTGAGCCGGGGACGGTCGCCTACTACCTCGTTACGGGGGTATCGTCCCAGGTCGGTGAGATCCCGCTCGGCTTCGACTCCGCAGGCCAGCTCCGGCCCAACGTCCAACCCTGTCCCTGAACCCGGTGCTGGTGCCCGTCCCCGAAACCCCGTTTTGGTACACGTCCCCTTAACCCCGTTTTGGTACCCGTCCCCCTACCCGGTGAGCCCCCGAATAAACGTTGAAGCGCCCGACGCCGGCGAAGCCGATCAGGGTCATGTCGAAGCGGCCGGCGAGCTCGACCGCCAGGCTTGACGGTGCGCCGACGGCGACGATCATCGCCACGCCGGCGACCAGCGCCTTCTGCAGGATCTCGAAGCTGGCCCGGCCGCTGACGACCATCGCGTGGTCGGCGATCGGCGTCGCGCGATCGAGAAAGCGTCGCCCGATCAGCTTGTCGACCGCGTTGTGGCGGCCGACATCCTCGCGCACGGCGATCTGGTTGCCGGCGGCATCGACCAGCGCGGCGGCGTGAATCCCGCCGGTCCGGTCGAACAGCGGCTGGGACGCACGGAGCTGGTCGGGAAGTCGCTCGACGGTTCCGGCGTCGAGTCGCAGACGATCACGATCGAGGGCGGCGATCTTCTGTACCTCGAGCGCCTCGAGGGAGGCCTTGCCACAGATCCCGCAGCTCGACGTCGTGTAGAAATGGCGCTCGAGTTGAACCGGGTCGAGATCGACGTCGGGAGTCAGCTCGACCTTGACGATGTTGCTGGTCTTGCGCCCCGGCGCCGGCGGGCCGCAGAAGACGACGTCGCGCACCTGGTCGGGACCATCGACGATCCCCTCGGTGTAGAGAAAACCGCAGGCAAGCTCGAAGTCATTCCCCGGCGTGCGCATCGTGATCGACAGGCTCCGCGCCTTGCGCTCCCCGTCGGGACCGTGGGCGATACGGATCTCCATCGGCTCCTCGACGGCCACCGAGTCGTCGACCGACTGCTCGGCACCGTCACGTACGCGGCGGACCGGGATCAGACGCACACTCTCGTCGGGGTTGCTCATGTTCAAGGATTGTAGCGGATGCGGTCAGGATTCCCGGCCGCGCATCTCCGGATGCGTGCGCGACGTGGCCCGGTACTCCCGCATCATCCGCAGCAATTCGCCGAGGGAAGCGACGTGGGCACCTCGATCCCGGTTCCCGGCGCCGATCTCGAACGCCAGCCGCCACTGGCGAAACAGCGTGCCCCAGGCCTGAAACAGCGAGATCGAGGGGTCGTAGATATGGGTCGACTCCGACGTCACCCCGTTGAGCTCGATCACTTTCAACGATTCCCCGCGAGCCAGCGTCTCACCATCGGGCACCCGCACATCGTAACGGCCGAAGAAGAAGCCGTCGTAGCCCCGGGAGATCTCGTCGACCGCCCGTTCCAGCTCCGGGGTATGAAAACGCTTGCCGTCGAGGAAGATCGCCCCGCGGCAATGGGTGCCCAGTTCGGCGAGCTGGACGACCTCCCCTGCCGCGGGAATCTCCTCGGTCCGGGCACCGAGCAGCTTGAAGTACTCCGGCGCCATCGCCACGGCACGTCGATCGAGCAGGATCAAGCGCTCCAGCGTCTGCCGTCCGTCGCCGACGACCACCGGCATCTGCTTCTCGGTGATCGAGATGATCCGGCCCCGCTCGTCTCCGGGGAGCCTGGCGTAGAACAGCCCGAACTCCGCTCCGTCCACGTACTCCTGCACCAGGGTCTCGAAGTCCGACCCGGCGAAGTACTCCCGGACCTGCGCCTCGTCCCTGGCGATGACGACGCCCGAACCCCGCTGTCCGGCATCGGGCTTGAGCACCACCGGATAGTCGAGATGTTGCTCGGCCAGGAACCGTCGCACGCCGGCGACCCGCGCCTCGGGATCGGCATCCCGCCCGACGAGCCTCCAGGTCGCGATCGTGTCGCCGGCGTGGCGCAGCCCGTTCAGGATCTCGTGCTTCGGCTCGGAGATGAAACCGCTGGCCGGCATCGCCGGGTTGCAGGCGGTGAACAGCAGTCCGTTGCGATACCGGAGCCCGAGCCACAGCCAGTGCAGTACGACCGGAGCGTAGAACACCCACAGCGGCCAGAACTCCCAGCCGACCAGGCGGCGCCTGCGTCGCACCAGCAATCGACGGCCACGGAAACTGAACATCGGCACGATCAGCCGGACGACGATCAGGATCCAGACCCCGATGCCGATCAGCGCCAGCCACGTGTTGCTGTGCAGCCAGTCCAGGTAGCGGAACGCCTGCTCCCCGGCCTGCATCGAGATCCAGACCAGCAGCGGCGTCCAGAGGAACGCCGCGATCAGAAACCACATGCCGAACGCCCGCAGCCGGGTGTGCAGCATCCCCGCGGCGAAGTAGGTCGGCAGGCGGAACCCGGGCAGGAACCGGCTGAGCATGACGACGATCGGCCCCCGGGAGTCGAGCCAGCGCGAGGCCTGCAGCACCTGGTCTTCGCCGAGAAACCAGCGCAACGGCGCCCGTGAGAGAGCCGGGCGCCCGAGTATCCGTCCCGCGGCAAACAGCAGCAGGTCACCGACGAAGATCCCCAGGAAGCACCCGAGCACCCCGGCGAAGTAGCTCATCCGTCCCTGGGCCACGATCAGTCCGGTGGCCACGCAGGTCAGGTCCTCGCTGACCAGGGTCGCCAGAGCGATCAGCACCACCGAGAGGATCAAGGCCATGCCGTGAAACGGCGGCGCGCTGCGAGGGTCGTACGGAACCGCCGCGGCGGCGAACCGCTCCGCCGTGGCGTCTCCGCGACGGGGAACCTCCCCGGCCTCGACCCGTCGGACCCAGTCGGTCAGCAGCGCCGAGATCTGCTCCGGCTCCTGAAAGACCATGAAGTGACTGGCGTCCCGCATCTCCAGTTCGCTGTGAGGCACGATGCGATGGTGCTCGTCGGCCGCCTCGCGGAAGACCAGGAAGTCGTCGACGCCGTGAACGATCAGCAACGGCACCTCGATGCGTTCGAGGATTCCGCGCAACGGTCGTTGATCGGTGTCGTAGAAGTTCCGGGCGTACGGCAAGCCAAGGAAGGCATCGTCGAGGGCACCGAAGTGCGGCGTCGCGTTGACGGCGAACCAGACCGCGGCGAGTTGCACGGCGTGCACCGCATGGTTCAACCCGTAGCTGCCGAACAGTTCCAGCTCCTGCACACCGATCGACGACAGCAGCGTCATCGAGGCTACACGCTCCGGTTGCTCGTCGAATATCTCCAGCCCGACGCCGCCGCCGAGGCTGAATCCGACGACGTGCACCGGTCGATCGACCCCGGCGCGATCGAGCATGTCGAACACGTAGCGGGCGTGGGCCCGGATCGAGTAGTCCGGGACGTCCCGCTCCGAGTCGCCGAAGCCGGGCAGGTCGGGAGCCAGCACCCGGAACTCCCGGGCCAGCGGAGGGATCATCCCGGCGAAGTTCTCCTTGGCGCCGGGGCTCCCGTGGATCAGCACGATCACCGGAGCCGGATCGTCGGCATCGAGCTCCGTGGCCTGCCCCGGATCGTCGGCATCGAGCCACGCGTCCTGCCCCGGCCCCCGGTCGTACCAGGCCAGGCGCACCTTCCGTTCCAGCCGCCGGTCGCCATCGACCGAGGCAACCTCGGCGGTGATGACTCCCGCGGGAACCGGTCGGTCCGGAAGGGTTGCGCGAACGGCGTAGGAGGTCGCCAGCGCGATCAGGTAGGCGGTGAGCAGCCAGAAGCGCCAGCCGGGACGGCCCGAGGTCGACCTCGACTTGGACAGCATCCCCGACCAGCGTCAGCCGGTGAGGCTTCCGCTCTCTTTCCAGTAACGCAGGGTGGACGGGGCCACGCCGAACTGGGCGAAGTCGGTGGAGAGATCCACTCCCTGCAGCTTCAACAGGGTGACGATCAAGGCGTAGTGGTGGATCGTGTGGGAAAGCAGGAACTGCAACTCGCGGCCGACGGTGGAACGACTCCAGGCCTCGTCGCCGGCATCCGGCGGCGCTCCGTCGGCACGAACACGGATCTCCCGCGCCGGATCGTCGGAGCCGAGCCCCTCGAGCCGTCGGACGATCTGCTCGATCGTCGCGATCGCCCGGACGCGATCGGTCTCGACCTCGGGGTCGCGGGTGCGCCGGCTGTAGTCGATCTCGCCGCTGTCGATGCCCCAGCCGAAGCAGAGATAAAAGTCGATGCAGTGCCGGAGTTGAGCGCCGACACCGCCGATGCGCAGCCCGTCGGGAGAGCCCCGGAAGACGCTGTCATCCAGCCGTTGAACCAGTTCGATTCCCTGGAGCAGGGAGGCGACGTTGTCGGCGCCGGGTTGACTCTGCACGCTCATGCTTGCTCCGTCTCCGGGACAACAGGATGGAACACTTGCTCCACCGCCTCCTGAAGGCGCTGCGCCAATCGCTTGCGATCGCGCTCTTGAATCTGATCCGCGCCGAAACTGATCCGCGCCTCGATGCGAGGCAGCCCGAGCAGATCGACGAAGTGGTCCGCGAACGTCATGTCCCCCCACCAGCAGACGGATTCGTGCGCCGGGGCGCTTCCTTCCGGCGTCCGGTAGGAGAGGGCGGCATAGGATACCGGAATCCCCGCCTCAGCGGCAGCCTGGAGCAGAGAGGGCCGAAAACGCTGTACTTCCGCCCCCATCGTGCTCGAACCCTCGGGAAAAACCACGATCCCACGGTCTCCCTCGAGGACATGCTCGATCTCGCGGATCACCCGGGGGATGTCCCGCTTGTTCCGGCGATCGATGAACAGCGTGTCGGCGATCTTGCACAGCAGTCCGACCACCGGCCAGTGCTCCACCTCGGCCTTGGAGACGAAGACCGAGGGCACTCGCGCGGAGAGGATCGCGATGTCGAGGTACCCCAGATGGTTCGTGACCAGGAAGAACGGTGCCTCGGGAGGCCGTCCGTCGACACGGATCCGGACCCCCATGATCGCGCAGCAGACCCGGGACCAGCGGTGGAACGTCCGGGTCCGGTGCGCCGCGGTGCGCGGCCCGTCCCAGCCGCCGCCCCGGACGAGGCCGATCACGAAGCTGCCGAACACGCTCCACGGAGCGAGGATCAGCGTGATGCCGGCCAGCGCCGGAACACGCCAGGCGATGCGCAGGAATCTCACCCCGGGGAACCCGGCGGGAAGAACAGCTCCCGGGTGTGCTCGCCCAGATCGGCCAGATCGGACAGCACGAGGTAGTCGATCGTCTTGAACTGACGGTCCAGCGCCGGCTTGCTGCAGACCTTGGCGCCGTACTTCAGGTAGAGCGCGAACAGCTTGGGGACGGTGACCGGAGCGGGTGCAGGCGCCGGCGCGTCGTCGGCGTAACAGACCCAGTCCGGGCGAGGATCGACGAAGTACTGCGGATGGGTGTGTCCGTGCTCGACGAGGTGGTCCATCATCCGTCGCGCCTCGGCGGGGTCCTGGCTCGTCAGCGAGCAGCAGCCGAACAGGTAGCGTTTGCGGTTGAACAGCAGATAGAGCCCCAGCCCTTTCCAGAGCAGGAACAGCACCCGGCTGTTGCGATACGGCTTGGCGACACAGGCCCGGCCGACCTCCACCGCGTCGTTGATCACCGCCTCCGGGAACTGATCGAGGCAGAACTCCTCGTTGGTGTAGAAGCCGCCGTGCATCCGGGCCATGTCCGAGATCTGCATCCGGTAGGTCCCGACGACCTGCCCGGTCGACTTGTCCTCGACGATCAGGTGATGGTTGACGGGATCGAAGCGGTCCTGATCGAGACCGGTGAGATAGGACTCCTCGAGCCCCTCGTTCATCTCCAGGTTGAACACCTCGAAGCGCAGTCTCTGACAGGCTTCGAGTTCGCGTTCGGTCCTGGCGAATGCGACGCGAAAACCGTGAGTATCGAACACGGTCGTCGGAATCGCTTCGGTATGAACCGGATAGGCTTCCGGTTTGGGAAGCTCGTCGGCCGACATCGCTCACCTCCGGGAAAATCCGGTGCCTCGTCTCATCTATCATTAGCATGAACGGAAGCGGAGCGAAACGGGTTTCATCCAGCCCCCCCGGTGCGTCGGATCCACACCAGGAAGTACGAACGGGAAGGGGCCGAAATTTCGTCCTTCGGGGCTACTTCGACGAGTTGTCGATCTCTTTGAGGATCACCGCGACGAGGTCCTCGGGCATGCCCTTGGGCACCTCGTGCTCGTCGCAGCAGACCCTGCGACCGAGCTCGATCGTCGCCTGGTACGACTCCAGGTAGTCCTTGCACGGCGGGCAGGCGTTCAGGTGCTGCTCGAACCGCTCGCGGGTCCCCTCCTCGAGTTCCCCGGCGTGGTAGCGATCCAGGAAGTCGATCAGCTCCTTGCAGGTCATGGCAGCGCCTCGCGCATGTCGGGATCGATCATCTCTCGCAGCGCCTGGCGGGCGCGATGCAGTCGGACCTTGACGGCGTTCTTGCTGATCCCGAGCATCTGGGCCGCCTCCTCGGTGTCGAACCCCTCGATGTCTCTTAGAAGCAGGATCGAGCGATGGGTTTCGGGCAATCGGTCGATCGCCCCACGGACCCGGCTCCGCAGCTCCTCGCGCTCCACCACCTGGTCCGCCGAGATCGGCCACTTCCGGGCCGGATCGGCCATGTGCCCATCCTCGAGAAAGCCCGGCAGCAGATCGTCGATCGACTCCTCGGGCTTGCGCCGACGAGAGCGGATCTTCATCAACGCCGCATTGACCACGATCCGGTGCAGCCAGGTCCCGAGCCGACTCCCACCCTCGAACCGGTCGATCGAGCGAAACGCCGAGATGAACGCCTCCTGCACGGCATCCCGCGCATCGTCCTCATCCCGCAAGAACCGCCGCGCCACCGCCAGCATCCGCGGCCCCTCATCCCGCACCAACGCCTCGTAGGCCGCCGCATCGCCCCGCTGCAGCCGCTCGAGCAACACCGCCTCACCCACCATTTCCCCACCATCCTCCATCCCCCCGACCGTACCACAGCCCCCCGACACCGAACCCCCGCGAACTTCCCCCATCTTCCGCCCCCAGTTTCATTCCACCCGGGCGAGAAACGAGTCTTCCGGCAGCCAGGTCCCGGCCCAAGGAGGTCCGTCCGCAAGCGAGTTCAATACACGGGTGAACCTCCGGGATCGGAGGGGGTGGGCGCGGGGGCGTAAGGGAGTGGCGGGGCCCCGGCTGACTCGATTCCGCCCTTTCCCCAGGGGCGCAACCAGGCTCGAGTGGAGCAGAAGCTCATTCCCACATGCGCATCCCCCTTGAATCACGCAACATCGCCAGGGAAAGGGTGGAATCGAGTCCAGCCGGGTCGCCACGGACGCCCGCCCCCGCGCCGACCCCCTCCGATCCCCTCCGGGTCAGGCCGGGATTGCCGAAGCCAAGAAAAGGCCCGACATTGGCCAGGCCCCGACCTTCCGGTATCGTGCAACGCCCAAGATGAGAATCTCGATCGTCTCTCATGCCTACCTGGCCGAGGAGAACCGCAAGAACATCGCGGCGCTCTCTCGCCGTGCCGAGCTCTGCGTGGTCGTCCCCGACCGGGCCGAGGACCGGATCTTCGACCGGGTGGACGCCGACCCCAGCGCCGAGCAGGACGGCGGGTACCGGATCGATCGCCGGATCGACCTGTTCGGCCATCAGTACCTGCTGGCATCGACCGATCTGGGCTTCCGCGGCTTCCGACCGGATCTGGTGAACATCGAGTACGACCCCTGGTCGGCGATCTTCTGGCAGGCGCTGGCATGCCGCAACGTCTTCGCCCCCGGCGCCCGGATCGTCTGCACCGTCAAGAACAACACCTACCGGCGGTATCCGGGGCTCGTCGGGACGATCAAGTCCGACCTGGCCCGGAGTGGCATCCGTCGCGTCGACGCCTTCATCGCCGCCAGCCGGATGGTCGCGAACCTCTACCGGGATCAGTTCGGGGTCGACGAGTCACGGCTGCGGGTGATCACTCACCTGGCCGTCGACACCGAGCGCTTCGCCCCCGGTGAGGCGAGCCCAGGCGGGCTCGGCCCCTCGGCGACCGCCGGAGCGGGAAGCGGGCCGGTGATCGGATACTGCGGCCGGCTCGACCCGGACAAGGGCGTACGCGAGCTGATCGAAGCGGTGGTCGAGGTCCGCTCCCGGGTCTCGGCGCCGCCGAACCTCGAGCTGCTGGGAAACGGCACCCTGCGCGAGGAGCTGCTCCGGCGCGCCGCCGCCGAGCCCTGGCTGACGATCCGGGAGCCGGTGCCCCATGCCGAGGTCCCGGCGTTTCTCCGGGGCCTCGACCTGTTCGTGCTCCCGGCGCTGGTCAGCGACGACCACGAGGAGCATGACGCCCACGCCCTGATGGAGGCGCTTGCGGTCGGGTTGCCCTGTATCGGCACCCGCTCGGGGATCATCCCCGAGATGCTCGACGACGGATCCGGCCTGCTGATCGAGGCGAACTCCACCCCGGCGCTGGCCTCGGCGATCGAGACCCTGGCCCTCGATCCGGCCCTTCGACGCGAGCTGGCTAGCCGCGCCCGTTCCCGGGCCCTACGTTCGTTCTCTCTGGAAGCGGTTGCGGCCGCCCGGGCCGAGCTGTATCAAGAGGTTCTACGGAATGGCGAATGACACGACAGGGAACGGCTACGGGGCCAAGACGGCCTACCGTGATATCTCCTCGGCCACCGGGTACGAGGAGCGTTCCTTCTATCAAGGCCCCCTCGGCCGCTACCGCAAGCGGCTGGAGGTCCGTGGCATCGAGGCGCTGACCGGCGCCGCCGACGCCGACAGCACGTTCCTGGATTGCCCCTGCGGCAACGGCCGCTGGTGGGAGACCCTGGCCCGGCGGGCCAGGAACATCGTCGCCGTCGACGTCTCCCCGGGCATGCTCGAGTTCGCCGGGAAACGTGCCGAGGGGCTGTCGATCCCGATCGAAACCCACCAGGCCTCGGCCGAGGAGTTGCCGATCGACGACGGCAGCGTCGACTACGTCTTCTCGTACGCGCTGATGAAACACCTGCCGGTTCCGGTGCAGTACCGGGTGCTGGCCGAGTTTTCCCGGGTCGCCCGCAAGGGCGTCGTCTGTTCGTTCGGAATGCTCGGCTCGCTGTCGTACGCCTTCTGGCGCCGGCGCAAACTCGAGGAGTCCTACCCGGTCTTCCGCGAGGAGATCGGCTGGATGGCCAGCGAGGCCGGACTGGAGATCGAGGAGGTGCGACGCACCTCGACCCCGATCGGCCTCGAGCACCTCGTCCGCTTCTGCAAGCGCTGATCGACGGCCAGCCCAGACGGGCCGCCGCCGGATCCTAGAACAGCGTGTAGATGAACGGCGCCGCCGGCGTACCGGCCAGGATGATCAGCAGCGCGAACAGCAGCAGGATCACGATGATCGGCGTGAGCCACCACTTCTTGTTGTTCCGCAGGAAGTCCCAGAACTCCAGCAGGAACCCCTGCTGCCCGGTCTCCGCCTGACGGGAGAACTCGTCGGCGTCCCTGCGCTTGTCGTCGGCTGATCCGTCGCTCATCGCCGCTCCTGGGTCCTGGTGCCGTCCATCGGAAGTCACCTAGTACTGCTTGAAGTAGTCGGCGGGCCGGACCCCGCCCTTGCGCTCGATCCAGTGCGTGGCCGCCGAACGATCGAACCCGCGCTGCAGCGGATCGTACCCGCCCAGGCGCATGACCCAGCCGATCGGCGTCATCACCAGATAGTAGATCGTGACGATCATCACTGTCGAGACCACCAGGCCGATCGGCAGGGCGATCGCCATCATCCCGACCCAGACCGGCCGCACGAGGACCGGCAGGAGCAATCCGGCGAGTCCGACCACGACGCCGGCGATCCAGAACGTCGGCGCGATCCAGTCGGCCCAGTCCTTGAAGAAGTAGATCGCCGTCCCCGCCGCCTCGGCGAAGACGAGGAACAGCAAGGCGAACTGCCGCAGCTCCTTGCGGTCCGGGCTCCAGTTGACGTCGATCAGGGCCATCGTCTCTCCTAGTCCAGCGCGAAGTTCGCGAGGTACTCCTCACGATCCGCCTCACCGCGATCGGGCTGCTCGGTCTTGAGCAGCACGCAGTTGCCGATCACCAGCACGTCCATGTGGGTCGCCAGGAAGCAGTGGTAGGCGTGCTCGGGGCGGCAGACGATCGGCTCGCCCCGGACGTTGAAGCTCGTGTTGATCACCACCGGGCAGCCGCTCTTGCGCTCGAACGCCGAGATCAACCGGTGATAGCGCGGGCTGCGCACGGCGTCGACGGTCTGGACCCGCGCCGAGTAATCCACGTGGGTGATCGCCGGCACCTCCGAGCGCAGGCTCTTCAGCTTGTCCAGACCCCGCAGACCGTTCTCCGCTACCGGCTTGCGCCGCTGCGGTTGCACGTCGGCGACCAGCAGCATGTACGGGCTCTCGTCCTGCTCCCGCAGTTCGAAGTAGTCGCTGGCGCGTTCGCGGAGCACCGACGGGGCGAACGGCCGGAACGATTCGCGGAACTTGATCTTGAGGTTCATCACCGACTGCATCTTCGGCGACCGGGCGTCCCCGAGAATGCTGCGCCCGCCGAGGGCCCGGGGGCCGAACTCCATCCGTCCCTGCATCCAGCCGACGACGTTCTCGGTCGCGAGCAGCTCGGCGACCCGGTCGCACAACGCGTCGTCGTCGGACAGGTACTCGTAGACGGCACCCTGACCGTCGAGGAACGACCGGACCTCGTCGGCGTCGAAGGCCGGCCCGAGCAACGAACCCGACTGCCCGTCGCTCTCGCCCTCGACCGTTCGCGGGCGGTCGAGCAGCTGGTGCCAGATCAGGTGCGCCACGCCGAGCGCGCCGCCGGCGTCGCCGGCTGCGGGCTGGATCCAGATCCGCTCGAACGGTCCTTCGCGCAGCAACCTGCCGTTGGCGACGCAGTTCAGCGCCACGCCTCCCGCCAGCACCAGGTTCGACATGCCGGTCACGCGGTGAACGTGGCGGCCGGTACGCAGGACGATCTCCTCGGTCACCTTCTGGATCGAGGCGGCGATGTCCATCCAGCGGTCGTCGAGTTCGCTCTCCGGCGATCGCGGTGGCGAGCCGAACAGCTCATCGAACTTCCGCGAGGTCATCGTCAACCCCTCGCAGTAGTTGAAGTAGGACTGGTCCATCCGGAACGAGCCGTCGTCCTTGAGGTCGATCAGCTGCTCGAGGATGCGATCGACGAACTTCGGTTCGCCGTAGGGTGCCAGCCCCATCAGCTTGTACTCGCCCGAGTTGACCCGGAAGCCGCAGTAGTAGGTGAACGCCGAGTAGAGCAGGCCAAGGGAGTGCGGGAAGTGCATCTCGTGGCTCAGCTCGATCCGGTTCCCACGACCGACGCCGAAGCTGGCCGTGGCCCACTCGCCGACGCCGTCGAGGGTCAGGATCGCGGCCTCCTCGAAGGCGGACGGATAGAACGCGCTGGCGGCGTGGGATTCGTGGTGCGCCGGGAAGACGATCTTCTTCTGGTAGCGCCCGTCGAGCCCCTTGCGGATCAGCCGCGGCAGGTGGAGCTTCTGGCGCAGCCAGAGCGGCATCGCCGACTGGAACGAGCGAAACCCGCGAGGTGCATGGGCCAGGTAGGTCTCGAGGAGCCGCTCGAACTTCAGGAACGGCTTGTCGTAGAAGCCGACGTAGTCCAGCCCCTCGGGCTCGATTCCCGCCTCGTCGAGGCAGTAGCGGATCGCGTGCTCCGGGAAGCGGTGATCGTGCTTCCGCCGGGTGAAGCGCTCCTCCTGGGCGGCGGCGACGATCTTGCCGTCGACCAGCAGCGCCGCGGCCGAGTCGTGATAAAAGGCGGAAATTCCGAGAATCGTTGTCATCTGGGGTCCAGCCTGAGGCCACGCGGGCGTGCGTGACCCGGACATTGGGCCACGAATGGCGGTCCGACGCCACCCCTGGCGACGGTTTGTGATTCTTTAAAAACCCCGAATTTGACCCTTTCCGATCGGGAACCTACGTTTTGCTCGGATCCGGCCCGGGACGTGCGAGTTCCGGTGGCCAGGCGAGAACAAAACAATTCCGGGGGACGGGAAGAATCATGCAAAGAGGGTTTTCTCTCCTCGAGTTGTTGATCGTGATCGCCACCGTGCTCGTGCTGATGGCGATGGCGATCCCGCTGTTTCAGGACGCCCTGCTTCGCGCGAACACCAGTTCGCTTTCCACGGACGCCCAGGCGCTCTACGTGGCGATCAAGCAGTACTACGTCGACAACAACAGCTACCCCACGACCGCCGACTTCAACGGGTCGGACTTCGAACCGCTGGTGGGGATGGGCTACTACAGCGGCCGCGTCGCCAGTCGCCTCGCCTCGGGACAGGCGGACGGTTACTTCGGCAACCAGTCCGAGTTCTGGCTCGAGATGACCCTCAAGGTCGACAACTCGGTTCGCTTCCTGATCGCCGACTCTCCGAACGCCCCGCTGGGGGGCGGCGCCTATCACGACGGCGTCTACCTCTACGTCAACGGCAGCCTGACCGAGATCGGTCAGTTGAACAACTAGGAGAGCAAGCCGTTGAAGTGGACCACACCAGCGATGCAGCGCCACGACGCGCTTGCCGCCTACCTGACGGAGCTCGGCCTCGAGTACGGGGAGGACCGCCCGCCGGTTCCCGAGTACCTCTCCTTCCGGGGTGAGACGATCGAGCTCGATCCCTGGGAACGCCAGATCCTGCAGAGCTCGCTCTGCGGGAGCGCCGCCGCCGGCGACGCCAAGCCGTTTGCCACCCTGGTCGCCGAAGGGATCGCCTTCGAGATGAAATGCCGGCAGCTCATCGCGCAACTCGACGCCACGCCCGCGCGGGACCCCCAGATGAGCGAGGACACGGAGTTCCTGCTCGAAGCCTCGGCGGCTCCCTTGCCCGCCGGCCACCCGGCCGGGCCTCCCGCAGCCGAAGCCTCGGGCGACGCCGTCGACGCGAGTGCCGCCGGGGACGGCGCGGGACCGAGCGAAGCGGTCGTGCAGGAGATCCGCGACGAGCTCGAGATGCTGGTCACCGATGCCGCCGTCGGGCTCGCGCTGCTGAACGAAGCGCAGCGGGCGATCGACCAGTTGATCGTCTCCGGCGAGCGGAACTCGGCCAAGAAACTGACCAGCTTCCGCAACCGTCTGTGCCAGAGCGTCGGACAACTGCGGGAACGCCTCGGCTCCGAGGAGTACGAGCGTGCCGAGAACAAGTCCGAGGGGATGGTCAGCCAGGCCGCCAGCCGGATGATCTCCGGTTCGACCGGGACGTTGCCCGGCACCGCCACACGCCCGGGGCCGCGCGGACGTAAACCCCGCGGAGAGATCCTCTATGTCCAGGACACCGAACCGGAGAGCAACCTCCGCACCCTCGGCCTGCTGTTCCTCGCCCTGAGCCTCGTCTGGATGATCTTCTTCATGCCGCGGATGTTCCAGGAGACCCCCCACGTGATCGAGACCTCCGAGGTCCGTCACATCGATGGAGTGGAGAGCATCGTCGCCCGGCCTCCCAGCCTGTTCGTCACCGTCGATGCGATCGACTGGCGGGCGATGAGCAAGGACGAGCAGGTCGCTCTGGTCGAAGAGGTCGGCAAGGTCGCCTCGGCGTCCGGCTACCTCGGTGCCGACGTGCGGAGCAGCGACGGCGAACCCCTCGGCGCCTGGTTCGACCAGCGCGGTGCCGAACTGGCCGGCAAGTCCGGCGAGCGCTGAGCGCGCCTCCGGACACCCGGCGAAATTCGATCGTGTCGAATCCCGTCACCAGCCGCCCAGCCGAATATGAGGAGCTGCTCCGGCTGCTCCGTGACGTGGCGAATCTTTCCGGCGTCAGCAACCTGCTCTCCTGGGACCAGGAGGCGATGATGCCACCCCGGGCCGGTGCCTACCGCGCCGAGCAGATCGCGATCGTCACCCGGGTGGCCCACGAACGTGCCGCCGATCCACGCATCGGAGAACTGCTGGACGTCTGCGAAGCCGATCCATCCTTGACGTCCGATCCGGCCACCGCCGCGAACCTGCGGGAGATGCGCCGGGACTTCGACCGGATCCTGCGGCTGCCGGCCGAGCTCGCCGTCGAGATGAGCGAGACGACCTCCCTGGCGATGGAGGCCTGGAAGAAGGCCCGGGCGGCGAGTGACTTCGAGACCTTCCGGCCGCTACTCGAGCGGCAGTTCGAGCTGGCACGGCGCAAGGCGGCCTGCTTCGACGGGCTGGCCGAGCCCTACGACTGCCTGCTCCAGGACTACGAACCGCACATGACGTCGGCGGACCTCGATCGGATCTTTCGCCCGTTACGCCATGAGCTGATCGACCTGCTGGACGAGATCGACGCGGCGCCCGGTCGGCCCTCGGATTCCCTGCAGCGGCTGCGCATCCCGGTCGATCAGCAGGAGGCCTTCGCCGACGTCGTGCTCAAGCGACTCGGATTCGAGTTCGACGGTGGACGGGTCGATGTATCGACGCATCCGTTCTCGACCTCGATCGGCCCCGGCGACACCCGACTCACGACCCGCTACAGCGGCGAGCGGCTGCTCGACGCCCTCAGCTCGACGATGCACGAGGCCGGCCATGCGATGTACGAGCAGGGGCTGCCGAAGAAGCAGCACCACGGCGAACCGCTGGGTGAGAACGCCAGTCTCGGAATTCACGAGAGTCAGTCGAGACTCTGGGAGAACGAGGTCGGACGGTCGCTCGCCTTCTGGCAGTGGGCACTTCCGGAAGCTCGCCGCGCCTTCGCCGACAACCTCGATCCGGCGGTCACGCCGGAGGCGGTCCACGAAGCGGTCAACGTCGTCCGGCGAGACCTGATCCGCACGGAGAGCGACGAGGTCACCTACAACCTGCACATCATGCTGCGCTTCGACCTGGAGCGGGCGATGATCTCCGGCGACCTGGCGGTCGCCGATCTTCCCGCGGCCTGGAACGAACGGATGAAGAAGGACCTGCACGTCGACGTGCCCGACGACGCCCGCGGCTGCCTGCAGGACATCCACTGGGCGATGGGCGGCATCGGCTACTTCCCGAGCTACGCGCTGGGGAACATCTACGCCGCGCAGATGTGGGAGGCGATCCGCCGCGACGTCACCGACCTGGACGATTGCGTCGCCCGGGGCGAATTCTCACCGCTGCTCGGCTGGCTGCGCTCCCGGATCCACCAGTACGGCCGTCGCTTCCCGGCGATGGAACTCTGCCGCCGCGCCACCGGCCAGGAGGTCAGCCACCGCGCGTTGATCGACCGGTTGCGTAGCCGCGTGGCCCCGATCTACGAGTTGAGCACGCCCGTCGGTTGATCGGTCCCCGTCCCTGCTATCTTGCGGCGCATGGCCTCTCACGGCAGCGCCCGCTGGCTCGTCCTTGCGGCGGCCCTGATGTTCTCCACCGGCGGAACGGTGGTGAAGCTGGCCGACCTGTCGATCTGGCAGATCGCCTGCCTGCGCTCGGCGATTGCCGGCAGCGTGCTGGCCTGGCTCGCCCCGTCGTGGCGTCGGGGCTGGAACGGCCGCGTCCTGCTCGTCGGCGCGGCCTTCGCGGCGACGATGATCCTGTTCGTGGCCGGCAACCGGCTGACCACCGCGGCGAACACGATCTTCCTGCAGGCGACCGCCCCGATCTATCTGCTGTTCCTCGGACCGCTGTTGCTGGGCGAGCGACCGCGCCGCGCCGATCTCGGCTTCGCGGCCCTGCTGGCGATCGGCATGGCGATGTTCTTCGTCGGCAGCGAGTCGCCGGTCGAGACCGCACCGAACCCTCGCCTGGGAAACATCCTCGGGGTCTTCGCCGGCATGACCTGGGCCTTGACCCTGGTCGGCCTGCGCTCGCTGGGCCGTACCTTCGTCCAGGGCCCCCACCCCGACGGCCCGCGGCGTGACGCCGCAGGGACCGCGGTGCTTGCCGGCAGCTTGATCGCGGCCGTCGTCTGCTTGCCCCTGAGCTTCCCCTGGACGATGCCCGGCGCCGTCGATCTCGGCGCGGTGACCTACCTCGGCGTCGTCCAGATCGGTCTGGCCTACGTCTGCATGACCCGTGGGATGCGCAACGTCGGGGCGTTCGAAGCCTCGTTGCTGTTGCTGCTGGAGCCGGTCGCCAGCACCTTCTGGGCCTGGCTGTTCCACGGCGAGCAGCCGGGGTTCTGGTCGTTGACCGGCTGCCTGTTGATCCTCGCCGCCACCGTCGCCCGGACGCTGCTCGCGCGCCCATCGCATTCCGCGGCAGTCGCGATGGACAGCGACGGAACCCCGGGATAGGGTAACGGGCGATGAGCGTCACGATCTCGGTCGTCGTCCCGATCTACAACGAGCAGGAATGCATCGTCGCATTGTGGCGTCGGCTGCGTCCGGCGATGGACGCTCTCGGGACGGCGTGGGAGGCGATCCTCGTCGACGACGGATCGAGCGACGATACGCCGGAGCTGCTGCGCAGTATCGCCACCTGGTCCCGGGAGGTCCGGGTGCTTCACCTGCCGGAGAATCGTGGTCAGACCGCGGCTCTCGCCGCCGGCTTCGCCGCCGCCCGCGGCGAATGGATCGTCACCCTGGATGCCGACCTGCAGAACCCGCCCGAGGAGATTCCCGGACTCCTGGCAGCCGCTGACGGTGTCGATCTGGTGTACGGCCGGCGCGTGCAGCGCCAGGACAGTCTGGCCAAGCGGGTCGGGTCGAGGGTCGGCAACGGTTTCCGCAACCTGGTGACCGGGCATCACGTGCACGACTCCGGCTGCTCCTTGAAGCTCTACCGCCGATCGGCGCTGGTGCAGGTTCCGCTGTTCGCGGGGATGCATCGATTCCTGCCGACGCTGTTCGCCTTTCACGGCTTCCGCATCCGCGAGGTCGAAGTCCGCCACGAGCCCCGGGTCGGCGGCGTCTCCAAGTACACGAACCTGAGCCGGCTGCGACAGGGAATCGCCGATTGCTTCGCGGTACGCTGGATGAAGAAACGCTGCCTCGAGGATCGCGCCGAGCCGCTCGCATCAGGCTCCGGTCGTCAACGGCGACCTTCGGGTACATTGAAGCAAACCGTTCGACGACTCGGGAGGTTTCGGTGGGGCCAGGCGACGGCGTACAAAGAACGACCGGATACGTGAACAGGCACGGTTCTCGATCTGTCGCACGCGTTCGCGGCTGAGTTGCAGCCGGTCACCGACCTCACGCAGCACCATCGGCGTGCCGCTGGTCAATCCGTAGCGCCAGTCGATCACCGTCCGTTCGCGTTCGGGTAGTGCAAGGATCGCCTCGCGCACCCACTCTCCCATCTCTTCCCGCTGCAGCCTGGCCAGCGGATCCTCGATCGAGGAGTCGACCGGATCCCGGGCGTCTCGCGGCCGACTCTCCCGGGGCGCGTCGAGGGATACCTCGCGGATCGGCAGCCTGGCACTGCGCATCGATCGTGGTGAGGCGCGCCGGCTCTGCTCGCGGACTTCGTCCTCTTCGGGCAGCCGACCCAGTTGCGATTGCAGGTCGTTGTGAGACGCGTTCCAGAGCCGTCGAGTCCGCCAGTACCCCGCACTGACGGAGACCGAGCAACGGTGCTTCTCGATCCAGGCCAGCAGCGCCTTGCGAATCCACCAGTGGGCGCAGGTGATGAATCGGGTCCCCCGGGCCGGATCGTACTTCTCCGCGGCTTCGATGAGCCCGAGGCACCCTTCGTGGATCATGTCTTCAAGGGGAAGTCCGAGATCCTTGAAACTCGACGCGACACGCACCACATACCGCAGATTCGACTCGACCAGCAGGTTCCGCGCGTCGCGGTCGCCGGCCCGGATTCTCGCCAGCAGCGCCTGCTCCTCGTCCCGTGTCGGCACCGGACGGTTCAGCGCCGGGAGGAGCCCCGGAGCGCCGCTGGATTCTCTGTTCTCGATCGATGGCATGGAGTCCCCCGTAGGTGATGGGGACATTCCACACGGAACCCGTGACGCTGGCGCCACGGCGATGTGAAGGGTTGGTTACGGTGGGCGCCGGACCCGACGTTCCGGTCAGCGACGGGAGCGAGCGACCCTTTCGACCTGCTCCAGGTAGCGGGCAACATCCTCCCGGGAGTCGATCTCCTGGGCTCGTTTGAGCAGCGTCAGTGCCTCGTCGTAACGATTTTCGTCGACCAGCAACTGGGCGTGTCGAACCCGCGCCTCGGCCTCGACACCGTCGATGCTCTGGGCCCGTTCGTAGTAGAAGATCGCCCGGTCGGTCTCCTGCATCCGGGAGTAGTGCTGGCCGAGCAGGATCAACGCCTCACCGTCCAGTGGGTCGAGGGCGACGATCTCCTCGAGCACCGTCGCCGCCTCGGCGGCCCCGTCCTCGTCGGCCATCGTCAACCGCGCCTCGATCTTGAGCATCTTCTTGCGGTCCTCGGGATCCATCTCTTCGCCCCACTGCTCCTTGACCGTGGCCAGAAGCGTTTGCGCCTGAGGCAGGGCGTCCCGCTGGGCGAGAATCTCGACGCGGCGCAGCGCCTGCGTCGGCTGCGGAGTTGTCGTGGCATCGATCGCATGCCGATAGGATTGCGCGGCCAGATCCCACAGACCTTCGTTGACGTAGATATCTCCGAGGGTGTTCAGGCTCTGGGGTGTCGCCTTGCCCAGGCGACGCACGATCTCGTAGTTCTTGGCGGCGTCGCGAGGACGTTCCAGGCCGATGTAGGCGTTGGCCTGGAGCAGCCAGAAGTCGGTACGCTCGGGGTACTGGTCGATCAGGGCCTGACACAGGGTGACCGCCTCGCCGTACTTCTGCTGCTTGAGCACGCTCTGGGTCAGCCCGAGCTTCCAGTCCAGCGTCTGGCCCTCCAGCAGCATCGCGTTGCGGTAGGCCGACTCGGCAGGCACCCAGTTCTCCGTGGAACTGTAGGCGTATCCTAGCAGCCCGTAGGTCAGCCCGTCGGCGCCACCCAGTTCGATCACCCGGCTCAGCGACGGGATCGCCTCGGCGAAGTTCCCCTGGCGGACGAGGATCAGGCCCAGGTTCTTGTGGGCCCGACGGAACGACGGGAACTCGGCGATCGCATCGCGGTACAACTCCGCCGCCTCGGCGAGCCGCTCCTGCTGGAAGTAGACGTTGCCCAGCGTGAAGAAGAAGACGGCGTTGGTGTTCTCCGGGTCGGCGATGATCTCGCGCAGTCGTTTCTCCGCGGCCGCGGGGTCGGTCGACAGCAGCGGCAGAACCTCCTGCATCAACTCGATCTGCTCGGGCTCCACCGACGGTTCGATCGCGGACTGGAATCCGTAGCTACCGATGAACTGCTTCTTGAACTGCGGGTCGTCCCAGATCTGCAGCGGAGTCTCCTCCCCACCCCCGGTCGTACCGGCGTGGCCGAGACCCGACGCACACACGACGGCGAGGGCGATCAGGATCGCTCCCGGCAAGCGAAGTTCGTTGTTTCGAGCGCTCTTCTTCATGACGTCACCTGCGGCCCGTGGGCCGCCCTCACTCGTTTCGCTCTAACCGTTGAACGAAATCGGAATTCGCATCTTGAACTGGACCTTCTCACCCTTGCGCGTGCCGGGCTCGAATTTCCACTGCTTCACCGCGTCGAGCGCGTGGCGATCGAAGACGGAGTCGGTCGACTTCTGCACCCGCGGATTCATGACCTTGCCCGACGTATCGACGAGAAAGATCACCGTGACGGTTCCCTTGCGCCCCGCGCGCCGCAGGTCCGGCGGGTAGGTCGGCGCACGCTGGAAGATCACCCGCGGACGCTGGTCCAGGTCGGCCAGGGAAAAGATCTCGTTGATCTGCCCTTCGCGCTCCTCGCTCTGCAGCTGCTGACCCAGGTCGATCGTGAACTCGCCGACGCCATCACCGCCGAAGCTGGGGTTCAACGCCAGCTCGAGCTGGGCCAGGTCGAGAGGCGGCGCCTCCTCGACGAGCGCGGGCGGCGGTGGCGGCGGCGGTGGCTCTTCTTCCTCGACCTCCTGCTCGACCGCCGGGGGCGGCGGCGGAAGCTGGCCGATGCCGACGTCGCGGACCATCAGATCCTTGGGCATCGGGTTGCCGATCGATTGCATGAACGGCAGGACCAGAAAGATGCCCAACGTCATGAGGACGGCGCCGCCCGCGGAGAGCAGCCACTTGACCACCTTCCTGCGCGCGCTGGAGTCGGTCAGGTTCACGGATCAGCCGCCCTGCTTCGCGGTGGCCACGCTGACCTTGGTGGCCCCGGCCAGCTTGG
The DNA here is from genome assembly GCA_942490715.1 of uncultured bacterium. GTDB lineage: Bacteria > Acidobacteriota > Polarisedimenticolia > Polarisedimenticolales > Polarisedimenticolaceae > CALNYP01. Next base: position 42,518 of record CALNYP010000041.1, on the reverse strand, counting down.
CCTCGTCGATCACCCGGACGAAGATGCCCGAAGGCGTGTCCCGGTCGGCCTGGATGATGACCGGGATCTCCTCGGTCTGCAGCATGCGCTTGACCAGCGGCTGGACGCCGGCGATGCCGATGTCCCGACCACCGTAGACCACCTCGCCGACGGGCGTGACCGCCAGCAAGATGCTGTTCTTCTCCAGTTGCACGGACGACGCGGCCTGCGGCTTGTCGACCTCGATGCCTGTCTCCTCGACGAACGTCGTGGTGACGATGAAGAAGATCAGCAGGATGAAGACACAGTCGATCAGCGGCGAGATGTCGATGCCGTTCTCTTCTTCCATGTCCGAGTACGATCGAAAACGGCTCATGCCCAACTCCTTGCGAGCGTCATGCGGGACGCCCCCCGGCTCTGTCGTTGATCGCCCGCTCGGCGCAGACGAACTGCGTGCAGGCGGTCTCGATCTTGGCCAGGAGCGCCTCGTAACGGTCGCGCTCCCGGGTCAGGTGATACTGGAAGAACAGCCCGGGCAGTGCGATCACCAGGCCGGTCTCGGTGGTGATCAGTGCCTCGGAGATGCCGCCGGCGACCAGATCCATCGTCTTTTCGCCGCCCGAGCCCGATGCCAGGCCGCTGAAGGTCGCCAGCATGCCGACGACCGTGCCGAGAAGCCCCAGCAGCGGCGCCGTGCTGACGCAACGCTTCATGAACTTGAGATCGCGCCGGAACGGAGCCAGCTCCGTCGTGTGGATCTCGTTGACCCGCACCTCGAGATCGTCGAGAGTCTCCGCGCCCAGCAGGAACGAGATCAGTTCACCGATCCGACCCTTGCGCTGGTCGCCGTTCGAGGTGATCCAGCCACGCCAGGTCTTTTCGTTGACGGCTCCGAAACGACGGCTGCGGAAGGTCAGCCACATGTGCAGGCCGACGCCGAACAGCAGCAGACAGTTGATCGCGAGTGCGATCATCGCCCAGCCGCCGGCCGACCAGATTCCGATCGCCTCCTGGATCAGTCGCGAGTCCAGTGCGTTGTGCCAGAGTTCTTGCATCGTGCAGGACTCCTCAGTGGTCGAGAACTTCCGCGGGGGGCGCGGAGGCCGAGGACGACGCCGTGGCCCACTGCGGCGTGAGTCCCGCCGGGCGCGCCACGCGAGGACGACTCACGTCGACACTGCCGCCGTCGTCCGGCGTTTCGCTGCCACCCGGCGCCCGGCCGCCCGAGCCGGGGATGATCCGGTTGAGCAGGGCGACGGCTGTCTTCTCCATGCCATCGATGAGACGGCGCGCCTTCCGCGAGAGGAACGCGTGGAGCAGCAGCGACGGGATCGCGATGATCAGGCCGAACTCGGTCGTGATCAGCGCCTCGGAGATGCCGGACGACAGCGTCTTGGCATCGCCGGTGCCGAACACGGTGATCAGCTTGAAAGTGTTGATGATGCCGGTCACGGTACCCAGCAGACCGAGCAGCGGTGCTGCGGCAGCGCAAACGGCGACGAACGAAAGGAAGCTGTTGAGCCGCAGCCGGGTATCCAGCATCTTCTCGAACATCACCTCCTCGATCAGCGTCTTGGGTTCGGTGAGATGCTCGAGACCGGCGCGGACCATCTCGCCGGACGGCCCCTTGAGGTCGGTGGCCAGTTCGCCGGCCATCTTCGTGTCCCGTGCGCGCACGGCGTCGAGGACGGCGGCGATCTTCTTCTTGGAGGGTACGCGGACGCGTGCGAGCTGGAACCACTTGAGCAGGGCGACGAACAGCGACGAGGCCGCGAGGATCAGGATCGGAATCATGACCACGCCGCCCTTGGCGATGTGTTCGGGAATCGTATCCTGCGTCGCTTCGACCTTCTGGGCGTTGCCCAGCGTCGCGTCGAACGGCATCAGACCGGCGTTCTTGCCGATCACGGAGGAGACCTCGGCGACGAAGCTGGCGTCATCCATCGGGATCATGTTCGGTTCGAGGGAGCCGATGCGCTGTTCGGCAAGTCCGGCGCGGGTTCCGTCGATGCTGCGGTACATCGCCACAGGGCCGACCACCGCGAACTCGACGTCATGCACCGTCCCGTCGGGACCGATCGCCTGCCCCGGGAAGATCGTCCCACCGAGATCGTCCAGGAGGCGATCGAGGGAGGTCTCGACCATCTCGACCTGCGCGGTGTAGACCTCGGCAGCCGAGCGGTCGGCACTGTCGGTCGCGTCGCGGGCGTCCTCGAATGCTTCGCGGTATCGCTGCAGCTCGGCGATGTGGATGCGGGTCTCGAGATTGCGGACGTATTCGTCCAGCAGATTGCCGAGGTACGCGCCCTCGTCTCCCCGGGACTTGAGGTCGGTTCGCAGGTTGTTCAGGTCGAGGTTGCCGCGGTCGAGGTCGCGGCTGACCGTGTCGAACTCGCCGCGCACCGCGACGAGGCGGTCCTCCAGTTCACGCAGGCGCTGATTCAGGGGCAGCTTCTCCCGGGCGATCTGCTGTCGCAGCGCGGTGAGTTCGGCAAGACTCTCCTCGAGATCCTTCTCCGCGCTTCGTGCGACGTCGCTCAGGGAAGCATCCCCGTCGTTGGCCTGCGCCGGCAGCGAGAGAGCGACGACGGTGACGATGGACAGCAACCAGACGAGGTTCTTCGTCAGCTTCATCAGCGGATCTCCACGGGGAGCGGCACGTACGCCGGGACGTCTTCGTTCTGGAACACCGCGATCGCCTGGGCCACCTTGCCGGCCAGCTCGTTGCGGGGCGTCCACTTCCAGCCCTCGTCGGTCGGCAGCCCGGTGCCGGCGGCCTTGCCGTCGGCGGTCACGTAGTAGGCCTGGCCGAGCCCGATGTACAGCGCCCGCACCTCGGCGGTCGAACCGTCCGCCAGGGGTCGGATCTCGCTCGTCACCGTGATGTTGCGCTGAAACTTGTTCACTTCGTTGAGAATGCCGATCACGTTCTGGAAGCGCTGCCCCAGCGTGAGCTCGGTGCCGGCCGGGTCTTCCGGCAGGCGGCGAATCAGCGGCGAGAGCTTTTCGCGGACCGGATCCGGCAAGTTCTGCGCCAGGCGCCGGGTCTTCGCTTCGAGCTCAGGAATCCGCTCGGCAAGCATCGACGCCGCGACCGTGAGCCCTGCTGCTTCGTCGTCCAGTTCGCTCCGCGTCGAATCGACTTCGCCGATGCCCTTGCGGGTCTCCGCGATCCGATCGTCGAAGGACGCGATCTCGCTCTCCAGAAGCGCGATTCGCCGTTCCAGCACCTCGCGACCGAGTTGCCAGTTCTGCTGCTCCTTGGAGATGATCTCCTGGGTTTCGACCCAGCGGGCCAGCGTGTCGCGCGTCGAATGGACGACCGCCGCGTCGGCCTCGTCCGCCCTGTGGGACGGTACGGCGAGCAGCAATCCAATCGCGCACGCAGCAACGGCCATGCTGCGGTTCGCTTTCATGGTCAGCACCTCACTTCGTTCCAGGTCGTTGATTCGACCGCCCGTGCAGCGGTCCGGGAGCCTGGTTCCCTCGAACCTCGGAATCACTCTCATTATCGCGGGGTACTGTTAACGACACCGTAGGTTGCCGGTCACGACTCGACGGCGGTTTTGTGACGATTTCGTGACGCCCCTGATTACCAGCGGTACGACAGGCCCAGCCCCAGCCTCATCGGCGTTTCCCGCCGGATCTTCGTCGCCTCGCTGCCGTCGGGAATGCGGTAGATCGTGCCGAAATCCTCCCGCAGCAGGTTCTGGCCGCGGAAGCGCAGCGAGAGGTGCTCGCCGAAATCCTTGGTCAACGTCAGATTGAGTACACCCCGCTGCTGCTCGAAGACGTTGGGGTTGCCGTCCTCGACGCCCCGGGCGGCGCCGGTGAGCAACGTCTCGCCGACGAGGTTGTAGAACAGGCCCCCCGACCAGCCCCGGTCGGGGTCGTCATAGGTCAGGTTGGCGTTGAGCAGGAACTCGGGCTGGCCCTGGAGTCGGCGGGTGACCTCGTCGAGCCCGAAGGACTCGAGCGACATTCGCTCCGCATCGGGAACCAGCACTTCGGTGTCCAGATACGTGAAGTTCGCGCCGAGACCCCAGCGCGACCCGTGGTCACCGAAGAAGTCCAGCGCGGTCCGACCCTCGATCTCGAAGCCGCGCACCTCCCCGACAGGGAAGTTGACCGGCTGGATGAAGCTGCGGTTGCCGGTGGCGAAGCTGATCAGCTCGATCGGGTTCTCGATCTCCTTGTAGAAGACACTCGCGGCGATCAGCTCGCCCGGGCGGCGGAACCACTCGTAGCGCAGATCGTAGTTCTTGATGTCGGACAGCACGAGATCGGGGTTGCCGAAGAACTCGTCGCCGAACAGGAACTCCTCGGTGGCCAGCGGCGCCAGTTCGCGGAAGGTCGGTCGGGCGATCGTTCGCGCCCAGGACGCGCGCAGCTTCATCGCCGGGGCGAAATCCCATGCGACGCTGATCGCCGGGAGCCACTGCTGGTCGCTGATATTGGCGCGCCCCTCCTCGTCCGGCACGGTGACGATCGCCCGGTCGCCGCTGGGCAGCACCTGGATCGTCTCGATCGTCCCGAACAGGACGTTGGTCGGGTCGAGGAACATCTCGGTCTTCTCGATGCGGGCGCCTCCCGTGACGCGCACGCGCTGACCGACCGGGATCTCCGCCATGGCGTAGTAGCCCTCGTTCGCTCCGTCGCCGATGTAGTTGACGTCCTTGCCGATCGGCACGACGGTCCACAGCAGCTGGTTTGGCGCGGAGCAGGGGTTGGCGAAGACGTTGTCCGGCGGTTTGCAGCGGTTGAGGGCCAGGCCGATGCGGTTGCGTTGCAGGAACACATCGGTCCACAGGTCTTCGGCGGTCTGGGCCAGAAACTGGGACTTGAAGAAGTTGGCGGCGACGGCCGGGTTGAAGAACAGGTTTCCGAACTGGAACGGAAACGTGTACGTGAAGGAGTTCTGCGTGAAGTCGCGATCGATGCGTTCCGAGAAGAAGCCGAACTTGACCGCGCCCTCGACACCGCGGCCGGTCTGGAACGGCAGACGCAGATCGGCGCGGTACTGGCGGTTCTCCTCGGACACGTTGCGCCAGGTGCGCCGGGTGTTCTGCGCGTCCGTCGAGTTCGACGGCATGCGCGCCGACAACGAGGCGAGATCGAAGGTATTGCGGAAGAAACGAACGTCGGGCTCGTCCTGCTCGGTCTCGTTGCGAGCGATAGCCCAGTCCAGGGTCGCACCCGAGTCGGACAGTATGTGGTGGAACGAGCCCTGCAGTGACGACACGGAGCGCTCGGTGTAGGTCAGCGCCTGGTTCTGCTCGATCGATTGCGCCCCGGTGTTCTCGATCTGGATCCGTGCCTGGTCCTCCGCCGACTCGTTGACGATCGCGCGGATCGCGATCTCGTGGCGGTCGTTGGGCTGGATCACCACCGTGCCCAGCCCGCCGATCAGCATCTGCTCCGTCCCGCGGTTGTCCTCTCGCGGAGCGAGGATGTCGATCGGCGCGTCCCGCCCGGTCACCACGCCGGTGTTGTTCTCCGCGCTGCCGTAGAAATCGAACTTGTGCGAGTAGGTCGCCGCGCCGACCACGCCGATGACCATTTCCTTGCCGATGCGGTACTTGTTGCCGGCGAGGATCGAAAGGCCGGTGTTCTGCTCCGGCGTGGTCGTCGTGGTTCCGATCACCGGCGTGAATGCCCGGGTGTAGCGATCGTAGGCCTCGGCATCTTCGATCGCCTGAGGCGGAGGAAAGGCGCTGGCGGGCGGCTGCGTCGGGAGCCGCTCGAGCGCCTCGGCAGGCAGGTCCCGACCCTTGTTGTCGAACGGCTCCGTACCGCCGCCGACGTAGGTCAGGTAGTGGTTGTTGTTGGTCGCCAGGCTGTTGTGCTCGATGCCGAACGACACCTGGAACAGCGGCCCCTCAGGGACCGCCTTGGTCTGGATGTCGATCCCGCCGCCGGTGAAGTCGCCCTGCAGGTCGGGCGTGAAGGTCTTGGAGACGGTGATGTTGTCGACGGTGCCCGTCGGGAACTGGTCGATCTGCACCGCCCGTCGCCGCGGGTCGGCGCTGGGGACGCGGATCCCGTTGAGGGTCGTTCCGGTGTAGCGATCGCTGAGCCCACGCACCGTGGCGTACTTCCCGTCGACGACCGACACGCCGGTGACCAGCCTGACGGCACCGGCGACGTCGCCGACACCCGCCTTGCTGAACGTCTCGGCCGAGATCGCGTCGGTGAAGGTGACGTCGGCCGCACGGATCTCGAGGAGCGCGAATTCGCTGTTCGCCAGCAGATCGCCGCCGGTGACGACCATCTCGGGCATGTCCACGACGATCGTGCCCATCTCGACGCGCCCCAGGTCGTTGAGCCGTCCCGCCGTCACGACGACGTCGCGGCGCGTTTCGCGCACGTACCCATCCCGGGAAAACGTCAGGGTGTAGGAGCCCGGAGGCACCGAGTCGAAGACAAAGTTCCCGGCCGTATCGCTGACCGTCGTCAGCAGCGCCTCGACGATCGACACTCGCACTCCGCCGAGGGGTGCCTCGTAATCGATGTCGTAGATCGATCCTCGGACGGCGCCGACGGCGCCGGTCTGAGCAAGCACGGGGTCGAGTACCCCGATCGCAACCACCAGGAACGAAGTGATTGCGAGGCCGATGGACCGGCGTTTGAGCGCCGGGCAGATTGCAAGAAGGGCTTCGATCGACGAGAGCCGTTTCCGTTTCATGATTTCTGGGCACGCCCGTCGGCGTCGCGGACCGACCCGTAGCCGGGTCCCTGACTCACCGCGTTCGGTCGAACCGAGGGGAGGCCGCGACGAGGCAGGCAGCTACCACGGATCTCCCAGGCCGTAGAACAGGCGGTCCAGACGTCCTCGGATTTCGGGGTCGACCGCCGTGCGATCGCGGCCCATCGAACGACAGATCTCCACGACGGCCAGCGCCCGCGGGCGGGCGTTGACCAGCGACTCCGCCGCGGTGAACGCCGCGTCGTAGACCCGGTCTGCTCCGGCGGTGTCTCCGATCTTGCGGTAGGCCGAGGCGACCTGGGCGTAGAGTCCCGGACGATCGATCGTCATCGTGGTCGGCACCTGCCTCTCCGCGGTCGCGAGAAGCTCCCGTGCGCGATCGGCGCGACCCACCTGGTCGGCGATCACCGCCAGCTCGCTCATCAGAGCGACCCGCACGGGCATCGATTCCGGCAGCGCCGAGATGATCTCGTCGGCCCGGGCCATCGCCTTCCTGGTACGTTCGACGTCGTCGGCCACGGTCTCGTTCGCGATCGCGATCAGCGCCTCGGCCTGTTTCCACCCATCGAGGTCGCCCGCGGAGCGGATGGCGCGGTCCAGCGCCCGGTTCCGTTGCTCCGCGGTCGCTCCCGGAGCGTCGGCCAGCTGGAGGTAGCCGGCGGTCCGCCACCAGACCACGTCGAGATCCGCGCCCACGATGGCGTCCAGCCGGGCCATCGCCGTATCGAAATCACCGCTGACGGCGTGGGCTCCGGCAACGGTTGCCGCGGCCCGCCCGGCGTACTGTCGCGGATCTCCGGTCGCCACCTCGTCGGCCAGCGCCTCGGATCCGCCGATATCCCCGAGCCGGGCCATCGCAGCGGCGATGTGCACCTGCACGCGGCGTTCCTGCCAGCCTTCGATCTGCTCGCCGAGGCTGCGGGCCTTGACGAGCATCCGCTCCGCTTCGTCGAACCGGCCCACTTCCGCGAGCATCGACGCCAGGTCCGCGTAGACACTACCGCGGCGCCAGCCGGTCACCCGGTCGGCCCGTTCGATCGCCGCGTCCAGTTCCCCGGCGCGACCCAGATCGAGCAGAACCGCTTCCTGAGCCCGCCCTTGATCCTTGCGATCCGACTTGATCGCCGAGGCGAAACGGAAGGCGAAGTCGAAGGCGTCGAGACCTGTGGCCGCTTGCTGGCCCGTCGCCGGACTCTCCAACGACGAAGCACCGGCGCCGCTCCAGAAGAGCAGGCCGGCCAGCAGAAGCACAGGTCCGAGACTCTTCCGGTCTCGTTGTCCTGTCAGTTTCATGAGATTCTCCCTCACTCGCGAGCGTCGAAGTGCGGGGCCCGGCCGGTTACCGGCCGGGCCCCCGGATCAGACTAGAAACACTGTGGACCGGTCCGGACCGCGCCGTCGGAGCGCGATCCGAGGTTCCCGCCGCACTCGTTCTGGGTGCGGACGAGGTAGAAGAACAGGCTGTCGGAACCCGGCACGTCCTTGTCGATGGCGATCGTGTCGGAGCCGTCGTCGGCCTCGACACAGTCGGCACTGCCGAAGGACGCCGCCTCTGCCGACGTCGAGCCCCTCTTGCGCAACACGTCGTAGACGACACCCTCCTCGACCGAGGCTTCCCAGCCCAGGATCGTCGTACCGACGGCCCAGGAGAGCTGCGTCGCGCCCTCGGGGATCACGCCGTTGCCGCCGTTGCAGGTCGGGAAGTAGCCCATAGCGTCCAGCGTCGACCAGCCCCGGGCCCAGTTCTCGGTCGGCGAGAACGCACCCTTGTAGCCGGCAGCCGTGAAGAAGCCGTCGGCCGGAGCGCTGCGGTCGGTGGTCAGCAGCGAGCTGCCGGGCGCCGGCCGCGGATCGATCGCGTTGATCGGATCGGGAATCGTCGGGAAGCCGATCGAGGTGCGATCGAGCTGGCGGATCGGGTTGGCGGCACCGCAGGCTGCGTAGCTGTTGTCCAGCGCCGCGTTGGTGAAGACACCCGGATCGTAGTGGTCCTTGCTGTCGCAACCGACCGTCGTCGCGCTACCCGCGTCGGTCGGGATCGCGTCGGCGTTGCCGAAGCACCAGAAGTCGTTGTCCTCCAGCTCGAGCTGGAACGTCGCGCCGTTGTCCTGGAAGAACATCTCGCAGCTGCCGCCGCCGCAGTCCGCGTCGCTGTTGCAGAAGGTCGGCGGGTCGCCGCCGTTGTCGCACGTGCCGCCGGCCATCGCCGTCGCCGCCCGGGCACCGGAGCTGTCCAGGTCGCTCGGATCACCCTCGATGCAGACGGTCGCGCCGCCGAAATCGAGGAACGCGCTGTTGTACCAGTGGCCGCCGGTGTTATCCCGGAAGTGCAGCGCCGTGTTCTTGATGCCGTCGGTGAACCCCTTCTGGCCCAGGCCGACGAACGTCGCGTTGTAGAACTCCGGCATCGCGTAGGGCTGCGAGCCGTCGGGGCTGTTGCCGCCGTCCTGCTCCGCACCCTTGTCCGACTTGTCCGAGCCAGGCGTGCCCTGCAGCACGAGGATGTGCTGCCCCCGGCCGCGGAAGCCCTCGTCCCAGTCGATGCTGTCGTCGCCCACGTTGGCCACGATCAGGTTCTTGATCCCGACCGTACCGCCGAAGAACTCGACGCCGTCGTCCTTGTTCTGGAAGACCTCGATGTGGTGCAGATCGGTTCCGCGACCGACGGCACCCAGCGTGAGGCCGTTGATCTCGTTGTCCGCCGCCAGGTTGAAGCCGCCGTAGCGGATCGAGACGTAGGACATCGAGCCGCTGTCGTCGTCGTCGTTGCCGCCGTTGCCGTAGAAGCCCACACCGCCCTCGGCCGTCAGCCCCTCGATCTGGTTCTCGCGGCTGGCGTCCGGTCCGGTGAGCGTGTTGTTGGCCACGTAGGTCTCGCCGAGGATGATCACGCCGCCCCACTGGCCGGTCAGGCCCAGGGCGTTGAAGGCGGTGTCGTACGGCGGCGTCGGCGCGGGGTTGCCGCCGACGTTGTCGTCGTTGAGGTCGGTGAACACGATCGGCAGCGCGGCCGTTCCGTCCGCCTGGATCTTCGACCCGCGGGTGATGACCAGCGTGCCCGGATCGTTGGCGCCGGGGCTCGACTCGGGCTCGGAGCGGATCACGGTTCCGGGCTCGATCGTCAGCGTCGCACCGTCCGTGACGTAGATCACGTCGGACAGCGTGTACTCGGTGTCGGCGTTCAGCGTCCGTGACGTCGTGATGTTCGAGGAGATCGTCTCGACCTGATCCGGGAAGTAGCCCAGCAGATCGAGGGTCGACCAGCCCCGAGCCCAGTTCGTCTCGTCGAACGCGCCCTTGTAGTTTGCAGCCGTGAAGAAGCCGTCGTTCGGGGCGCTGCGGTCGGTGGTCAGCAGCGAACTGCCGGGCGCCGGCCGCGGATCGATCGCGTTGATCGGATCGGGAATCGTCGGGAAGCCGATCGAGGTGCGATCGAGCTGGCGGATCGGGTTGGCGGCACCGCAGGCTGCGTAGCTGTTGTCCAGCGCCGCGTTGGTGAAGACACCCGGATCGTAGTGGTCCTTGCTGTCGCAACCGACCGTCGTCGCGCTGCCCGCGTCGGTCGGGATCGCGTCGGCGTTGCCGAAGCACCAGAAGTCGTTGTCCTCCAGCTCGAGCTGGAACGTCGCGCCGTTGTCCTGGAAGAACATCTCACAGCTGCCACCGCCGCAGTCCGCGTCGCTGTTGCAGAAGGTCGGCGGGTCGGCGCCGTTGTCGCACGTGCCGCCGGCCATCGCCGTCGCCGCCCGGGCACCGGAGCTGTCCAGGTCGCTCGGATCACCCTCGATGCAGACGGTCGCGCCGCCGAAATCGAGGAACGCGCTGTTGTACCAGTGACCGCCGGTGTTGTCCCGGAAGTGCAGCGCCGTGTTCTTGATGCCGTCGGTGAACCCCTTCTGGCCCAGGCCGACGAACGTCGCATTGTAGAACTCCGGCATCGCGTAGGGCTGCGAGCCGTCCGGGCTGTTGCCGCCGTCCTGCTCCGCGCCCTTGTCCGACTTGTCCGAGCCGGGGGTGCCCTGCAGCACGAGGATGTGTTGCCCCTTGCCGCGGAAGCCCTCGTCCCAGTCGATGCTGTCGTCGCCGACGTTGGCCACGATCAGGTTCTTGATCCCGACCGTACCGCCGAAGAACTCGACGCCGTCGTCCTTGTTCTGGAAGACCTCGATGTGGTGCAGGTCGGTTCCGCGACCGACGGCACCCAGCGTGAGGCCGTTGATCTCGTTGTCCGCCGCCAGGTTGAAGCCGCCGTAGCGGATCGAGACGTAGGACATCGAGCCGCTGTCGTCGTCGTCGTTGCCGCCGTTGCCGTAGAAGCCCACACCGCCCTCGGCCGTCAGCCCCTCGATCTGGTTCTCGCGGCTGGCGTCCGGTCCGGCGAGGGTGTTGTTGGCCACGTAGGTCTCGCCGAGGATGATCACGCCGCCCCACTGGCCGGTCAGGCCGATCGCGTTCAGGCGGCTGTCGTAGGGAGGGGTCGGCGACAGGTTGCCGCCGACGTTGTCGTCGTTGAGATCGGTGAACACGATCGGATGCTCGGCCGTTCCGTTGGCCTGGATCTTCGACCCGCGGGTGATGACCAGCGTGCCCGGATCGTTGGCGCCGGGGCTCGACTCGGGCTCGGAGCGGATCACCGCACCGGGCTCGATCGTCAGCGTCGCACCGTCGGTCACGTAGATCACCTCGGTCAAGGTGTAGGTGTTGCCCTTGGACCAGGTGGTGGACTCGCTGATGTTCGACGTGACCAGAACATTCTCACCGCCACCGGGGAAGTAGCCCAGGCGGGAGAGGATCGACCAGCCGTCGGCCCAGTTCGTGTCTCCGAACGCGCCCTTGTACCCGGCCGGCTTGAAGAAGCCGTCGAGCGGTACGCTGCGGTCGGTCGTCAGCAGTGAGCCTCCGGGGGTCGGTCGCGGGTCGATCGTGTCGATCGGGTCCGGGACGGTCGCAAACGGGGAGGCCAGCCGGTCGAGCTGGCGGATCGGCCGCTCTTCGCCGCAGGCAGCGTAGCTGTTGTCCAGGGCCGGGTTGGTGAAGACACCCGGATCGTAGTGGTCCTTACTGTCGCAACCGACCGTCGTCGCGCTGCCCGCGTCGGTCGGGATCGTGTCGGCGTTGCCGAAGCACCAGAAGTCGTTGTCCTCCAGCTCGAGCTGGAATGTCGCGCCGTTGTCCTGGAAGAACATCTCACAGCTGCCACCGCCGCAGTCCGCATCGCTGTTGCAGAAGGTCGGCGGGTCGGCGCCGTTGTCGCACGTGCCGCCGGCCATCGCCGTCGCCGCTCGGGCACCGGAGCTGTCCAGGTCGCTCGGATCACCCTCGATGCAGACGGTCGCGCCGCCGAAATCGAGGAACGCGCTGTTGTACCAGTGACCGCCGGTGTTGTCCCGGAAGTGCAGCGCCGTGTTCTTGATGCCGTCGGTAAACCCCTTCTGGCCCAGGCCGACGAACGTCGCGTTGTAGAACTCCGGCATCGCGTAGGGCTGCGAGCCGTCGGGGCTGTTGCCGCCGTCCTGCTCCGCACCCTTGTCCGACTTGTCGGCACCGGGGGTGCCCTGCAGGACGAGCAGGAACTGTCCCTTGCCGCGGAAGCCCTCGTCCCAGTCGATGCTGTCGTCGCCCACGTTGGCCACGATCAGGTTCTGGATGCCGACGGTGCCGCCGAAGAACTCGACGCCGTCGTCCTTGTTCTGGAAGACCTCGATGTGGTGCAGGTTCGTCTCGCGGCCGACCGCGCCGAGGGTCAGACCGTTGATCTCGTTGTCCGCCGCCAGGTTGAAGCCACCGTAGCGGATCGAGACGTAGGACATCTGCCCGCTGTCGTCGTCGTCGTTGCCGCCGTTGCCGTAGAAGCCCAGACCGCCGACGGCCGTCAGGCCCTCGATCTGGTTCTCACGGGTGGCGTCCGGACCGGTGAGCGTGTTGTTGGCCACGTAGGTCTGGCCCAGGATGATCACGCCGCCCCACTGGCCCGTCAGGCCCAGGGCGTTGAGCTGCGTGTCGTACGGCGGCGTTCCCGTCGAGTCGCCGATGTTGTCGTCCAGCAGGTCGGTGAAGATGATCGGCTCGTCGGCGTTGCCGAACGCCTGGATCTTCGACCCGCGGGTGATGACGAGGGCGCCGGGGTCGTTCGCGCCAGGCGACGACTCGGTTTCACCGCGAATCACGGTGCCGGGTTCGATCGTCAGCGTCGCACCGTTGGTGACGTAGATCACCTCGGTGAGGATGTAGGTGTTGTCCGCGGTCCAGGTCTCGGACACGGTGATGTTGCCCGAGACCATGACGTTCGCCGCAAATGCAGGCGCGGCGGCGAGGATAGCGATCAGAGCCAGCCCGATGGCCCGGCCCGTCGTCGTCCTGATGCTGTTGGTGACCTTCGAATCCACTGTTTCCTCCGTTTCCACGGGTCAGGACCCCTCCCTTGCAAGGCGCCGATCGTCGGTCGCCTTTGATCTCTCGTTTGCCGTTCCGGCAGGCAGCGAGATCCCTATCCGGGCCTGACCTCTTGGGAACACGGAGATGGGACCATCCGGTTGTTACAGACCGGAGTCGCCGAGGTGACTGGTTTGAAACTGCGAGAAGCAGGGCGCAATGCGTCACGGAACGTTCACGCGGACGACAGCCGAACGACTCGATTCCGAGGTCTACTGCAGCGTCCGAGCCCTCACTCCTCTCGGCCGTTCGGCGCCGGAAACGGTGCGGAACGGCCATTTTTTTATCGGAAGGGGCAACGGCCGGCGGGATGTTACAGCTCTGTAACGTTTCTGGCGTCGATCTTTCCTCGTTCTAACATTCTCGCAACATCGCCCTCGTATGCTTGCTGTCATGATCGAGGCACAAGCAATGAACCACGCCACCCGCTTGCTGATCGTCGAGGACGAGCCGGACATCGCGACGGCTCTGGAGATGACGTTTCGGCGCGAGGGATTCGATACGATCGCGGTCATGACCGCGCAGGCCGCGATGGACGAGCTCGGTCGCTCCGAGATCGACCTCGTGTTGCTGGACATCACGTTGCCGGACATGTCGGGACTGGAGGTGCTCAAGCACCTGCGGCGCAACCGTTCCCGTCATGAGGCTCCGGGAGTGATCGTCGTGACGGCCCGCAAGGATGAGGTCGATCGCATCGTCGGATTCGAACTGGGGGCCGACGACTACGTCAACAAGCCGTTCAGCCCAAGGGAACTGGTGCTCCGCGCCCGGGCGCTACTCGAACGGCGCTCGACGAAGGTGACGGAACCCGCGCACATGCTCAGCGCCGGCCCGATCGAGGTCGACCTCGACTATCATCAGGCCCGTGTGAACGGGACCGCGTTGAAGCTGACGGTTACCGAGTTCAAGTTGCTCTCGGAGCTGATCCGCGCCGGCGGCCGAGTCCGCTCCCGCGAGTCGCTGCTCAGCGACGTCTGGGGCTACGACTCCGAGGTACTATCCCGCACCGTCGATACTCACGTTCGACGCCTGCGCAGCAAGCTCGGCCAGGCCGCGCCCTGGCTCGACACGGTTCGGGGTATCGGTTACCGGATCCGGATGCCGCGCGGCGAGCGGATCTGACGGGAGACTCTCCCACCAGTCGGTCCGGTTCTCGTATCCTAGAGCAACGAGGGCATCGCCGAAGTGCCTTTCGAACAACTGGCCCGTCTCGCGAGTGAAGTAGTTCTTCCAGTCTCCGACAACTCCGTTGCGCTTGGCGCTCGATGGATCGGCCTGCCCGGGCCTCCGGCCTGTCTGCCTTTCGAAGGAGAACTTTGCAACCGATTCTTCGACTCGCACGCGCTCCGCGGGAGAGTGGGTCAAGCCTTCGATCACACGGGACAGGGTGGCGACCGGCTCTCGACGCAGCGACTCGTAGGAGACGGCGACGACCCCGGAACTGCTGAGCGTCCACTGCAGGACATGATCGCCCCAGCCGATCGAACAGCCGAAGGGGCGGCGTGCCCAGTCGCCGATGAACCTGGGAAGCCAGCGCCCGATGTCGTCAAGATCGACACCGGGACGTGCCAGGTAGGAGAAGCGACGGGCGATGTAGGCACGGACCCCGGGATCGCCGCCGAGCCGCAGGGAACGCGTTACGTAGAAGTAGGTCGACACCGCGACGTCGCGGCCGTCCCGATAGACGTAGGCGACGCGCCGAAGGTTCGGTGCATAGCCCCAGTGATTGTGGATCACGCCGCTGCATCCGAGCGGAAACACGTTGTTCTTCGGAAACGGAATCTGCATGTAGTCGGCGACGAGATCGGCAAGCCAGGTGCCCCCCGCCCGAGGATGTTCGCAGACGTAGTAGATCGGGAAGCGCTCTCCCCAGTTCGAACCGATGATCCGGTTGATCCGGGAGGAGGCGCGCTCCAGGTTCCGCGAAACGAAACTCATGCCGCGATCCTACTTGGCGACCTTCACGAACGAGTGACACGAGGGTCACAAGGATGGGGAGACTCGGCGGTGACCCTACTCGACGTCTGCGCGGTAGACGAGCCCGTCGGCAAACACGAGATAGGAGACGCGCTCGCCGGGGTGACTGCGATCGTCGTCCCCGATCTGATCCTCGTCCACCGCCAGGAAGATCCGTCGGTCGCTGGTCGCTGCGGCACCGTAGGTCATCGGCCAGGCTCCGTCGTTGTTGATCACCCCCGCCGCCGAGACCAGCGCGACCGTCGGCGCTGCCGGGAAGAGAGTGGCGAAGCTGTACGAGAAGGGAGCGCCGTTCGGGATTCCACCGATCGTCGCCTCGCCTCGTTCCGCCTCGTACTCGACACCCGCCAGCAGGCCGTGGCCGGCATCGAAGACGACGTACCCGAGCAGCTCCGCGGTGCGGTTGAGGTCGACGTCGCCGGCGATCATCTTGCCCACGCGAACATGGGTCGGCTCGGGAGGCTCTGTCGACTGGGAACCGCTGGACCAGAAGACCGACCACTCCGTCCCGAGGTCGCTCATCACCTGGCCGAGTACGACCGGCCGGACGTAGTCGTGAGTCAACTCCTCGCGCCGGCCGCGCCAGAGCCCTCGGCGATCGTTCAGGTCGGCCTCGGTTCGATGAGCCTCGAAGGAGACGCCGTCGATCGTCCAGGCACCCTCCTCGACCACGAGGTAGGTGACCTTCTCGGCGACGACCGGGCGGTCGGACGGGTTCTGCAGGTACAGATCGAAGCCGTTCGAGGTGACGTCGCCGACGCGAACGACGACCGGGATCGTGTTGTTCGCATAGTGCACGGTGCAGACGACGACCGGGCTGATGTAGCTCTGGGCCAGGGTCACGTGGGTGCGGGTTCCGTCGACGACGACGCTGCCGGTCTCCAGCTGCGCCGTCGGCTCGGTCAGGCAGACGTCGGTCCCATCGTCACAGACGTCGTCGCCGCAGGGCGAGACAGAGGCGTGGCACTCGCCGGCGAGACAGCTCTCCTCGCCGTTGCAGAAGTTGCCGTCGGAGCAGTCAGCGTCGGACGAACAGGCGTGGCAGACGTCGACGTCGGCGTCGCAGCCCCGCGGCCCACAGGGCGGGGTTCCGGCGACACAGCCGAGATCGAGATCGCAGCTCTCGACGCCGTTACAGAAGACGCCGTCGTCACACTGACTGTCGACCCGGCAGGCTGCCGCTCCGTTCTCGAAGATCCAGAGCTTGTCGTTATCCCAGCCGATCGAGACGATGTCCGGGTCGTGATCCCCGTCGATGTCGACGACCCGGGTGCCGTCGTGGTGGTCGATGCCCGGTCCGCCGGGGTCGACGACATGGGTCGCCCAGCGATCCCCCCGGGCCAGGTTCTCGAAGATCAGTAGACGGGTCTGGCCGCGATGCTCCCCGAGCACGACGTCGACGTCGCCGTCGTGGTCCATGTCGCCGACGTCGAGGCTGAAGCCGCCCCAGACATCCTCGGCGATCACGTGAACCGGCCAGGGGAACGTCGGGTCGTAGGGTTGCTCGAGCCAGTGCAACTCGGTGCCCGTTCCGGTGAAGTGCGAGTAGCCGACAACCGCGTCGAGGTCGCCGTCCTGATCGATGTCGGCCAGCCGGTTGCGATCGGGGCCGCCGATGGTCTCGTCGAGTCCGTCGTTGGCGACGTGTTGCACCCAGCCGCTCTCGAGGTTCGAGAGCCAGAGCGAACCCTGGAACAGGTCGAGGCGGCCGTTGCCGTCGATGTCCCCGGCGCTCAGCCCCTCGCCCTGGGAGTTCGGATGGATCGACTCGAAGATCCAGTTCGTCGCCGAGGGGTTCGGCGGCACGGTGATCGTCTCGATCGTCGAGCCGCCGTCCTCGCCGCCCTGCCAGGAGAGCGCCACGGCGTAGGCGTCGCCGAAGAAGCCGCCGGCAACCCCCTGCAGGAACCGGGAATCGCCGGCCTGACTGCGTCCGATCGTGTCGATCGTGAAGTTGCCCTCGCCGTCGTTGATGCCCCAGCGGAAGAAGTCGCCGACGAGCTGGCTGTTGGTGCCCAGCACGTCGGGGTCGCCGTCGTTGTCGAAGTCGTGCACCCAGGCCATGTTGCGCAGCGACCCACCGAGGGCCCGGCGCTCCCAGACGCCCGCGGCGGAGCCGGGATTGCGATACCACCAGCCGCCGGCGACCAGGTCCGTCGCACCGTCGAGGTCGATGTCGGCGGGCATCACGAAGATCGGCTGCCAGGGAGTCTCGTCGATCAGATGGCGGGTCCACTGGTCCAGAGCGGTCGCGTAGACCAGCTCGTTGCGCCAGAGCTGCAGCGGTGTCTCGCCGTGCCAGTTCGCGCCGACCAGGTCGATGTCGCCGTCGCTGTCGATATCGACGATCTGCAGGTTGTGCGAACCGCGAACACCGATGATCTGGCGGGTCCAGGTCCGTGCATCGCCGGCGTTGAGGTAGAGCCGCACCTCGTCGTCGTCGTCGGACTGGTGCATCTCGGCGTTGGCCACGTCCAGATCGCCGTCGAGGTCGAAGTCGGCCACCTGCAGCGAGTGGCAGAAGTCCGCGTCGGCATCGATCTCGTTCGCCTCCCAGACTCCGGCGCCGGCGTCGATCCCCCGGTACCAGGCCAGGCGGCCGCCGGCGTGCTCGGAGACGCAGGTGACGATGTCGGAGCGACCGTCGCCGTCGAGGTCCGCGACCAGCGTCTTGGTATCTTCCGGCCAGTCGAAGTCGAACCAGTTCTCGGTCCAGGGTTCGATGGCCGGATCGCCGTCGGGCAGCGGGTTCTTCAGCCAGTAGCCGTTGAGCGCCAGGTCGACGTCACCGTCGTTGTCCACATCGCCGGCGCCCAGCCCTTCCATCGGCCGCTCGTTGACCAGCACCGGGGTCCAACCATCGGGCTCGCGTTGCAGGAAGATCGTCGTGTCGTTGAAACGAGACGCGATGTCGATACGTCCGTCGCCGTCGAAGTCGCCGACCTGCAGGTCGTGGGCTCCGCCGGTACCGACGAAGTGCTCGGTCCATTCATCGACGGCGGGGTCGCCCGCGGGGCGCGGATTCTCGTACCACCAGACCGTCTCGCCGTAATGGAATCCCTTGGGGACGACGATGTCGAGGTCGCCGTCGCCGTCGACATCCTCCAGCAGCATCGTCGTGGTGAAGCCCGCGACGAGTGGCGGCACGATCTCGACCTTGGTCCATTCGGGATAGCGATACCAGAACAGCCCGAAGCCGTTCCGGGCGCCGGCGACGACGGCGTCGGGGTAGCCGTCGCCGTCGATGTCCCCGGCGCTCTTGGCGTGACTCTGCCAGGGCGGGTCCCTGTCGATCGAGCTGAGCCGGAACGGAACGTGGTCGCCGGCGACGATCGCGGTCGTCTCGACGACGAGCTCGGCGGACCGGGCGGATTCTCGGCCCCCGAGGTCGAACGCCTGCACCTGATAGCGGTAGCTCCCTCCGGGAGTGAGGTCGTGATCGGTGAACTCGGGGCCGGGTACCGTGCCGGCGAGCAGGCCATCCCGGAAGACGCGATAGCCGGCGACGGCCAGGTCGTCGGTCGACGGATTCCAGCGCAGGACGACCTGTACCGCGTTGACCGACACGACCCGCAGGTTCTCCGGAGTCGTCGGCGCGACGAGGTCATCGGGCATCACGAACGGCGCAACGGCCGAGGGTCCGGAGCTGTTCCCGGCAGCATCCTCGGCGACGACGACGAATCCGTACGCTTCGCCGGGCTCGAGGGGACCGGAATCTTCGAACGTCGTCCCGGAAGTGGTTCCGATCGCCACCCCGTCACGGAACACGCGATAGAGGATCTCCGAGCCGGCGTCGAACGAGCTGTCCCAGATCAGCCGCGCCCCGAGGGGCGGGAGGTGGGTCGCGGCCAGGTTCGTGGGAACCGTCGGTGGCACGTCGTCGGTGCCGTCGTCGCCGCCGTCGTCGGTCCCGTCATCGCCACCGTCGTCGGTCCCGTCGTCGCCACCGTCGTCCGCTCCTTCGAGCACACAGGTCGAGGAACAGCCGTCCCCGTCGTCGAGGTTGCCGTCGTCACAGGCCTCGACGCCAAGCTGCAGGAAGCCGTCGCCACACGCCGCGAACGTGCAGTCGTGTAGACAGGCGTCGTTGTTGTCCAGATTGGCGTCGTCGCACTGCTCGAAGTTTCCGGGACTCCCGTCGCCACAGCCGTTGCTGGTCCGGACCAGGACCACGCTGTCGAACCGGTAGACCGTACCGGTTGTGGCGTTGCTGAACAGGAACATCACGCGGGCGTTGCTCCCGTCGTCCGAGGCCGACCGGAAGGTGCCGGTGTAGAGCCCCGCCTCGCCGGTCAAATCGATCGACTGGGTGAAGCCGAGGGAGGCGTAGGGAGAGTCGTGCTGCAGGAGTCGCAGCATCAGCCTGTCGCCGGTCGGACTCGATCCCCGGAAGGCGATGCGGTAGTGGGTGCTCGGCTCGAGAGACAGTCCGGGCTGGGAGAACTGCATGCTGCCGTTGGTCGCGAGGACCTCGACGTCGACCTGGCCGCCGGCCGCCGTCGCATTCAGATCGTCACGCGGAGCCACGAACCAGCCCGCGAATCCCTCGTCGAATCCGCCGTTGGGGATCAGGTTCTCGACCCACGGCTCCAGGAGGCAGATCCGGGAGCAGCCGTCCCCACCCACCTGGTTGAAGTCGTCACACTGCTCGTCGGGATCCAGCACGCCGTTTCCGCAGAGCAGCTCGTCGGCGCAGCTCGCGGAGCAGCCGTCGCCGGTCAGGCGGTTACCGTCGTCGCAGGCCTCGCCGGGGTCCAGGAAACCGTCCCCGCACGAAGGCTCCCGGCTACAGGAAGCCGAGCAGCCGTCACCGTCCCGTTCGTTGCCGTCGTCGCACTCCTCGTCCGGATCGACGACGCCGTCGCCGCAGGCGGACTCGACCGTGCAGAGCTCCGAGCAGCCGTCGCCGGCGACGAGGTTGCCGTCGTCGCACTCCTCGCCGGGGTTCCGATCGCCATCGCCGCAGGCCCACTCCGCCTCGCAGAAGCTCGAGCAGCCGTCACCGGGATCGCGGTTGCCGTCGTCGCAGCCCTCGCCCGGGTCGAGGATGCCGTTTCCGCACTCGCCGTGGACCTCGATCAGCCGGAAGTCGTCGAAGAAGTACGACTCGCCGTTCTCGTCGTAGGGACCGACCCAGACCATGAAGCGTCCACCGTCGCCGGCCGCGGCGTTGGCGGTGAATTCGTGGGAGTACTCGCGGTGCTCGGCGGTCAGGTCGAAGACCTCGTACAACCCCATGCTGGTGTAGGGCGCGTCGTCCAGCAGGACGCGCAGCGCCACATCGCTGCCCCCGGTGTGCCTCCCGCGGAAACTGACCCGGTAGCGGCGGCCCGGCTCCAGGGAGACCCCGGTCTGACGCAGCTGGACGTTGGTTCCGGCGGCGACGATGTCGAGCTCCGCCTCGCCGTCGGCGGTGTTGAACGTCGCGTCCCCGTCGCTGTAGAACGACCAGCCGGCGCCCTGATCCGAGAAGTCGCCGTTGACGATCATGTTCTCGACGACGATCTCGGGGATGCAACTCTCGCTGCAGCCGTCACCCGGGGTCAGGTTCCCGTCGTCGCAGAGCTCGACGCCCTCCTGCAACTCGCCATCGCCGCAGTACGCCACCGAGCAGTCCGCCAGGCAGGCGTCGTCGTTGCCCAGGTTGCCGTCATCGCAAGCCTCGACCCCGGCCTGGAGGAAGCCGTCGCCGCACGACGCGGCCTGGCAGCTCGACAGGCAGGCGTCGGTCTCGTCGAGGTTCCCGTCGTCGCACTCCTCGACGCCGGCCTGGACGAGACCGTCGCCACAGGATGCCGCGCTGCAATCCGACAGACACGCATCGGTCTCGTCGGTGTTGCCGTCGTCGCAGGCCTCGACGCCGGCCTGGGTGAAGCCGTCGCCGCAGGATGCGGTCGTGCAATCCGACAGACACGCATCGGTCTCATCGGCGTTGCCGTCGTCGCAGACCTCGACGCCGTCGTGGACGAAACCGTCACCGCAGGAAGCCGGGTTGCAATCCGACAGGCAACCGTCGGTCTCATCGAGGTTGCCGTCGTCGCAGGCTTCGACGCCGTCCTGGACGAAGCCGTCACCGCAGGAAGCCGCGCTGCAATCCGAAAGGCACGCATCGGTCTCGTCAGTGTTGCCGTCGTCGCAGGCCTCGACGCCGGCCTGGACGAAGCCGTCGCCGCAGGCGGCGGGCGTACAGTCGGACAGGCAGGCGTCGGTCTCATCGAGGTTGCCGTCGTCGCAACCTTCGACTCCGTCATGGACGAAACCGTCACCGCACGAAGCGGGGTTGCAATCCGACAGGCAACCGTCGGTCTCGTCGGCGTTACCGTCGTCGCAGATCTCGAACCCGGCGTGAATCGCGCCGTCGCCGCACCTGGCTACCGAACAGTCCGAGAGGCATTCGTCGGTGTCGTCGTCGTTCGCGTCGTCACAGCCCTCGACGCCGGCCTGGAGATGACCGTCCCCGCAGCTCGCCAGGCGGCAGGTCGGCAGACAACCGTCGGTGTAATCGATGTTTCCGTCGTCGCACTCCTCGACGCCGCCACGGATGAAACCGTCGCCACACGTCGCGATCGAACAGCTGGCCAGGCACTCGTCGTTGTCATCCAGGTTGCCGTCGTCGCAGGCCTCGACACCGGTCCGGACGAAACCGTCACCGCAGGCGGCGGGGATACAGGTCGAGGGGCAGTCGTCATCGTCGTCGGTGTTGCCGTCGTCACACTGCTCGTCGAGGCTGACCACGCCGTCGCCGCAGTAGAGTCCGAGCACGCAGGTCGTCGAGCAGCCGTCGTCGTCGTCGGTGTTGCCGTCGTCGCAGGGCTCGTCGCCTTCGACGACGCCGTTGCCACAGGTTCCACCCAGCCGCGTCAGCTCGATCGTGTCGAAGCGATACTGCAACCCTGCCTGATCGTAGGGTGCAAACCAGAGCATGAAGCGGCCATCGTCCTTGTCGCCGTCGGTCGTGCGAAACACCATCGAATGCCATTCGGCGGTCTCACCGAGCTCGACTCTCTCGGACAGGCCGTACGGCGTGAACGGTGCCGTTCCCTGGATGACCCGGACCTGGAACGCGGCACCGTCGGTCCCCGAGGCGAGGATGCGCAACCGGTATTCGGTCCCACCTTCAAGGGACACGCCGTGCTGGAAGACCTGGACGTTCTCGCCCGGAACGACGATGTCGACGATCCCCTGACCGCCGGCGATCTCGAAGGTCGTCTCCGCGTCGCTGAACATCTTCCAGGCCGTCGGGCCGGGAGCCGGATCGTCGAAATCGGGATTTCGCAGCAGCCCGCCAGAATCCGCGGACAACGCCGAAAACGAGACGAGAACCACGAGCAGAGCCAGGAGCCGACTCGAGTTCCTGGGCCTCCATCGAGCAAACCACGGCTTTCGCCCTCGCAGGGGCGGTTCCAGGCCGATTCGATCTTCCAAAACCCGTCTCCTGGGCCGATTATACGGCGATTCATGGACTTTGGTGGGAGATACCGAGAGAGACCGGAAAACTTCTGATCGCGCCGGTTGCAGCGGCAGGAGGGTCGGCCACAATTCGCGCCGACTTTCCGCTGGTGACCAACCTGTTCGGCACGCCGCGGCGCGCCGAGATGGCCTTCGGGCGGCGACCGCAGCGGCTGATCCGGCGGCTCGTCGAGCTGGCCGAAACGCTGATGCTGCCGCCCACCGCCGCCAAGCTCTGGGGCGCGCGGGACGTGGCGCGCGGTGCGCTTGCTGCAAGGTCGGCACGAAGCCGCTCGGCGGGCCCGTGACCGCAGGTGGTGACCGACGACGTCCGGCTCGACCGACTGCCGGTGCTGACCACCTGGCCCGAGGACGGCGGTCCGTTCCTCACCCTGCCGCTGGTCTACACCGAGCACCCCGACAGTCACGTACCGAACCTCGGCATGTACCGACTGCACGTGCATGACCCGCAGACGACCGGCATGCACTGGCAGATCGGCAAGGGCGGCGGTTTCCACTACGCCGTCGCCGAGGCCCGCTCGACCGCGCGCTGCCTGTCACCGTGTTCCTCGGCGGTCCGCCGGCGCTGATCCTCTCCGCCATCGCGCCGCTGCCCGAGAACGTCCCCGAGCTGATGCTGGCCTCGCTGATCGCCGGCGAGCGCTGCGCACCTGCCCGGGCCCGGGGCCCACCCGCTGATCGGCCGACGCGGAGTTCGCGCTGGTCGGGCAGGTGCCGCCGCAGCTGCGCGGCGCGAAGGCCCCTTCGGCGACCACTACGGCTACTACTCACTGCGTCATGACTATCCGATCTTCGACGTCTCTCACCTGGCCCATCGCCGCGACGCGATCTTCCCGGCGACCGTGGTCGGCAAGCCGCGCCAGGAGGACTTCTTCATCGGCGACTACCTGCAGGAGCTGCTCTCGCCGCTCTTCCCGCTGGTGATGCCGGCGGTGGAGGACCTCTGGTCCTACGGCGAGACCGGCTACCACTCGCTGTCGGCGGCGGTCGTCAAGCAACGCTACAAGCGCGAGGCGATGGCGAGCGCGTTCCGCATGCTCGGCGAGGGGCAGCTCTCGCTGACCAAGTTCCTGCTCGTCACCGACCAGCCCGGTCGATCTGCGCGACTTCCGGGCGACGCTGGAGCATCTGCTGGAGCGCACGCACCCGGAGACCGATCTCTACGTCTTCTCCAACCTCTCGATGGACACCCTGGACTACACCGGGCCCGAAGGTGAACGAGGGCTCGAAGGGCGTCTGGCTCGGCCTGGGCGATCCGGTCCGCGAGCTGCCGCGCGAGTTCCACCGCCGAGGCGACGCCCCGGATCGTCGGCGAGCCCGCGTCTTCTGCCCCGGCTGCCTGGTCGTGGGGGGCCGCGCTTCGAAGACGAGGACGGGGCCGGCGGACGAACGCCGCGCACGCCGGCTTCGCCGACTGGCCGCTGATCGTGCTGACCGACGAGCCGGCGACGCGCCGCCGCCAGCTCGATCAACTTCCTCTGGACGACCTTCACCCGCTTCGAGCCGGCGGCGGACATCCACGCCGCCGACGGTCCGCGTGGAGCGCAACCACCTCTCTACACGGCGCCGATCGTGATCGACGCGCGGCTCAAGCCCGGGTTTCCCGACGAGCTGTTCTGCGACGACGAGACGGCACGCACCGTGGAGCGACGCTGGCGCGAGTACTTCCCCGACGGCGTCGAGATGGGCGATTCGTCGCGGCGCACCTCGACCCGCCCCGTACGTCCGACGGGTTCGACAAGGCCCGGACCGCAAAGGAGGACGATGACGCACGCGATTCGCATTCACGAGACCGGCGGACCCGGAGGTCCTGAGCTGGGAGGAGGTGGAGCTCGGCGACCCGGGGCCGGACGAGGTGCTGCTGCGCCAGACCGCGATCGGGCTGAACTTCATCGACACCTACCACCGCACCGGGTCTCTATCCGCTGCAGTTGCCGGCGGTGCTCGGCCGGGAGGCGGCCGGCGTCGTCGACAGCGTCGGCGAGGGCGTGACCCGGTTCAAGGTCGGCGACCGCGTGGCCTACCCGCTGTACCCCGGCGCCTACGCCGAGCGGATCAACCTGCCCGCGGCAACGCTCCTGGCGCTTCCCGACGCCATCGACGAACGAACCGCGGCGGCGATGATGCTCAAGGGACTGACCGCCCACTACCTCCTGCGGCGCTCCTTCCGGGTCGAGCCCGGCGATACGATCCTGTTCCATGCGGCGGCCGGCGGTGTCGGGCTGATCGCCTGCCAGTGGGCCAAGGCGCTGGGCGCGACGGTGATCGGCACCGTCGGTTCCGAGGAGAAGGCGGCGCTGGCCCGGGCCCACGGCTGCCAGCACACGATCCTTTACAACCGGGAGAACTTCCGCGAGCGGGTGCGGGAGATCACCGACGGCAAGGGTGTCCCGGTGGTCTACGACTCGGTCGGCAAGGCGACCTGGGAAGACTCCCTCGACTGTCTGGCGCCGCTGGGGACGATGGTCAGTTTCGGCAACGCCTCGGGTGCCGTGCCGCCGTTCGCTCCGGGAATCCTGGCCACCAAGGGCTCGCTGTACGTGACCCGGCCGACACTGGCCACGTTCATCCAGCAACCGGCCGAACTGGCCAGGATGGCCGAGGAGCTGTTCGAGGTCGTCGCCGGCGGGGCGGTCAAGATCGAGGTGCGGCAGACCTACGCGCTCCGCGACGCGGCCCAGGCCCACCGGGACCTCGAGGCGCGGAAGACCTCCGGTTCGACGGTGCTGTTGCCCTAGCCCCAGCCCAGCGATCGCTCGAGGTAATCGCGGAACTGACGACGCCACCAGCGCTCGTGGTGATTCGCCGGCGAGGGCGCCACGCTCACCCGATGGGGTAGCCGCTTCTTCTGCAGCACGTTGGCCAGGTGGCGAGTCTCGGCGAGCCAGGAATCGTCGGCAGCCGCATACAGGTCGATCCCGTCGGTGGCCCGTATGGCTTCGAGGATCGCCGGCGCCTCGAGCCGTGGGAGGTACTCCAGAGGCGTGTGGTGATAGACGTCGGCGTCGTGAAAGCCGTCGAGGCGGTGCCACATCTCGTAGACACCGCCCAGCCCGCAGGCCCGGGAGACCAGGGCCGGCTGCTTGAACAGCAGATTCGCGGCGGCGAACGCGCCGTAGCTGGAACCGACGACGGCCAGCCTCCCGGCCGCGCTGCGCTCGAGGATCCAGGGCAACAGTTCGGTGGAGAGGTAGCGCTCGACCGCGACGTACCCCCGCATGCGTTGGGGCGGCTCGAGCTTCGGGGCGAACAACGTCTGCGGGCCCCGGGCGTCGGCGCTGTAGATCCGGAGCAGGCCCCGTTCGAGCCAGGGCGCGGCGACCTCGACCATCCCGTAGCGCGCAAACTCGTTCTGGTCGCCGCCCGAGGATGGCAGGTAGAGCATCGGCGGCCCCGCGGTGCCGTACTCGATCAGCGGCATCGACACGCCGGTCGACGGAGAGTTCCAAGCATGGTGTCTGGCGTTCACCGCCGGCCGTCCTCGCCTCAGCCGTCGGGGGCGCCGTGGGCCGACGCGAGCCAGCGGAAGTCGGTGTTGCCCCCGGTGAAGACCGCACCGATGCGTCGTCCGCGCAGCTCGTCGGCGATCCGGCGCAACGCGGCGAGCACGGTGGCGCCGGAAGGCTCGACGACGATCTTCATCCGCTCGAGGATGAACCGCGCCGCGTCGATCATCTCCTGCTCGGAGACGGTCACGACCCGGACACCGCCCTGTTGAAGAATGCGGAAGTTGATCTCGCCGAGACCGGTCATCAGTCCGTCGCCCCAGGTCGTCGGGTTGACCGGGCCGGGCTGCCGGACCCCTTCGGTCATCGAGCGAAATGCGTCGTCGACCGCCTCGGGTTCGGCGGCGAGCAGATCGATCGAGGGGTCGGTGCCGCGGCAGGCCAGGGTGGTGCCGGCCATCAGCCCGCCGCCGCCTACCGGCGCGATCACCATGTCCAGCGACTCCGCCTGCTGCATCAGCTCGAGCGCCACCGTCGCCTGACCGGCGATCACGTCGGGGTGTTCGAAGGGATGGACCAGGGTGCGGCCCTCCTCGGCGACGACCCGTGCGCAGATCGCATCGCGTTCCGGTCGCGGACACAAACGGACGTCGGCGCCGTAGCCTCGCACCGCGTCGATCTTCACCTGGGGCGAGTCCTCGGGCATCACGACGACACAGGGGATTCCGCGGATCGATGCCGCGTAGGCCAGCGCGGCGCCGTGGTTGCCCGACGAGTGGGTGACGACACCCTGGGTCGCCGCCGTCGGCGGCAGGCTCAGCACGGCGTTGACCGCCCCGCGGGCCTTGAACGCGCCGACCTTCTGCAGGTTTTCACACTTGAAGAAGACCGAGGCACCCAGTTCACGATCGAACGTCGCCGAGGTCATCACCGGTGTGCGATGGACGTGGGGGCGGATCCGTTCGGCCGCGGCCTGGATCGCGTCGAAGTCGGGTGGGGTGGACAACCGGTCGCTCGATTCCTCGCTCATGCGGGGTAGTCTATCAACCATGCCCGAGTTGCCGGACATCACCGTCTACATCGAGTGCCTGGAGGCGCGCATCCTCGACCGCCCCCTGGAGAAGGTCCGTCTGGGAAGTCCGTTCCTGCTCCGCTCGGTACGGCCGCCGCTGGGCGACGCCGAGGGTCGGCGGGTCCGCGGCGTCCGCCGGCTGGGAAAGCGCATCGTCCTCGAGCTGGAGGGCGGGCTGTTCCTGGTGCTTCATCTGATGATCGCCGGGAGGCTCCGCTGGCGCTCCAGGGGGGTCAAGCTGGTGCGAAAGCTCGGCCTCGCGGCGTTCGACTTTCCCGACGGCAGTCTGTTGCTGACCGAGGCGGGCACCCGGAAGCGTGCCTCGCTCCACGTCGTCGAGGGCGAGGCGCAGCTCGCCGCTCACGACCCTGGCGGAATCGACGTCCTGACCAGCGACCGCGATCGCTTCGCCCAGGTGATGCGCGGCGCCTCTCACACCCTGAAGCGGAGCCTGACCGATCCGCGACGGTTCAGCGGAATCGGCAACGCCTACTCCGACGAGATCCTCCACCGCGCCGGGCTGTCACCGTTCAAGCTCGGGCCGAAGCTGAACGACGACGAGATCGCCCGGCTGCACCAGGCGACCCGGGAAGTGATGCTCGAGTGGATCGACCGGCTGCGCGAGCAGACCGGCGACGGCTTCCCCGAGAAGGTCACTGCGTTTCACGAGGCGATGGCCGTCCATGGCAAGTTCCGCAAGCCCTGCCCGGTCTGCGGGTCGCCGGTGCAGCGCATCGTCTACGCCTCCAACGAGGCAAACTACTGCGCGGAGTGCCAGACCGGCGGGAAGCTGTTGGCCGACCGGGCGCTCTCGCGGCTGCTGAAGAAGGACTGGCCGAGAACCCTCGAGGAGCTCGAGGAGCTCAGGAACCGGTGAGAATCAGGCGTCGGGATCCGTCACCGTGCGGCGACGATCCCGCCGGAGCTCGTGGCGATCCTGGCGGAGTTCCCGGCGATCCCGGCGGAGTTCGTGGCGATCCTGGCCGAGTTCCCGGCGATCCTGGCGGAGTTCGTGGCGATCCTGGCCGAGTTCCCGGCGATCCCGGCGGAGTTCCCGGCGATCCCGGCGGATTTCCCGTCGTTCGACGCCGATCTCACGGCGACTCTCGCGGCGCTCCTGGCGGTCTCCGGCGGAAACGGTCGGCTTTTCATCGGCCGCCAGCGCCGGAGTCGTTCCGCCGGCGATCAGGGCTCCAAGGGTCAACGCCATCCCGAGGCCGAAGGCCGGTACGAGTTTCTTCATGATTCTTGCTCCGTGTCGCCCCCGATACACTCCTTCGACCGGAGGTCGAGCGGGAAGGTTTAGTCGCCGCGGAACGTTGTAGAATCTCGACGCGCCGTGGTCGCGGCGGGCTGGAGTGGGTCCGGCCAACCGGGCGCACCACAGGATGGGAATGACCGGAAACCGACTGCCACCACCCGTCTTGTCCCGTCTGGCCGACGTCCGTTCGTGCGGCGTGATCACGGGACTCGGGATGTCCCGCGAGTCCGGGTTCGATCCGGGCACCGCGGCCGTCGAGATTCCCGATTCCTCGCCGGATGCACTGAGTGCCGGGATGCTGGCCCACGATCCGGAGCGGACCTGGGCGGCGATCGGACATCTGCTGCGGCAGGCAGCGTCGGTCGCGCCGAATGCCGGCCATCACGCGCTGGCGCGCATCGAACGCAGCGTCGACCGTTTCGTGCTGCTGACCGGGAACATCGACGGGCTGCATCACCGGGCCGGGAGCCGGAAGGTGATCGAGTTGAGCGGCAACCTGTTCGAGACCCGCTGCCCGGGCTGCGCCACGACGGGCCACATCGAGGCCGCGACGCTGGATGCCGGCCGGCCCGCGCCGATCTGTGCCGTTTGCGACCGGGCGCTGCACCCGGGGATCGTTCTCGCCGGCGAGTTGCCGCCGATGGGCGCCGTCGAGCCGTTGCTCGAGGAGTTCTATCTCCGGCCGCCGGACCTGGTCCTGGTCGCCGGGGTCGGAAGCGACGTCGGCTCGCTCCACGGATACATCGCAGAGCCGGTTCTGCTGGCGCGCCAGGCCGGCTGCCTGACCCTCGAGATCGGCGCGGAACCGCCGCTGCTCGAAGAGCACGTCGAGTATTCGTTCGAAGGAAACATCGGCGAGCTCCTCACCGAACTGGCCCGGGAGATCGGTGTCGGCCGACCGGCGGCCGCGAACGACGAGCGGGGACGCGGAAAGGACGGTCGCCTCAATCCGCCGAGCCGTCGTTCTCGATGATCCGACGCCAGCGGGTCGTCTTGCCGATCAGCGTGATCCCCAGGTAGCCGCGGATGCGGAGCAGATCCGGAGACTCCAGTCGGACACGGCAGCGGTAATCGTCACCACGCTTCGGGTCGTAGATCCGACACTCGCCGTAGGTCCCGCTCCCGTCCGGCTCTCCGGCGAAGCGGAGGATCTGCAGGCCGTTGACGAATCGGTCACGCAGCGCCGGGTCCGGATTCTTGACGTCTCGCCGCGGCTGACCGCTCTCGTCGTTCGCATCGCGGACCCAGACGATCGTTCCGCACCAGCCGGGAATGTCCTCGCAGGCAGAGACGCGAATCTTGCCGTCCCCGTGCTCGCTCATCCAGAGGCCGATCATCGCCTCGGCGGTCATCGACGGGGCCGGCTCTGCCTGCGAACCCGGCGCGACCGGGTCGCCCGCGACGGACAGCATCGCGACGAGGAGAACGATCGCGATCAGAGGTAACCCTCGATCAGACCGCGGGTCGCCTCGACGAGCCCGTCGGTCTCGACGTCGGCCCAACCGGATCGTGCCGCACGATCCTGGCGGCCGGCGAACTCGCCGAAGCGCTCGCCCTGAGCCGTCTCGAACACACCGGCGGCGGTCAGCGAGGCGGTGAGGTCGACCAGCGACCCGGAGACCGCAACCCCGTTGCAGGAGGCGATACGTCGCAGCGCATGGTCCAGCACCGATCCGGCGATCGCCGCCGCTTCGGCGTCGTGGCCGGCATCGCGGTGGGCCGCGGCGGCATCGACGAATCCGTCGAACGTCGTGGCCGCGATGATGTCCTCGAGGCGGCGTACCGCTCCCTGGGACCACTGCTCGTAGACGCCGAGCACGATGTCGAACGTCTGCCGCACGACATAGGTCTTGAGTCCGGCGGGGTTCAGCTGGGAGGTGACGATCCTCCGGTACTCGACGAACGGAGCCGACTCGGCGCCGCCGATCGCGAGGATCAGGTTGCCGACCGACGCCAGCCAGGACTCGTACAGGGCCACGTCGGCGTCGTCGATCCAGCCATCGTCGGCGTCGGACTCCAGGCCGTCGACCAGTTCCCGCCCGCGCTTCACGAGGGCAGCCAGTCTAGCGGTGATCTCGTCGGCCATTACTCCACCTCCGGGACCTCCGATTCTATATCACCTGAGACCCCTCAATCCTGGCCCAGCCGCAACAATGGGTTGCCCAGGGCGACCAGCAGGGGGGCACCGATCACGCCGGCAACTCAGCAGCCGGCAACGGTCTCCTGGACGACGTGGTCCACGACCGCTTCGAGGGAGCCCGTCTCGCGGAACACCTGGCGCTGGCGGTCGGCGCTGGTGCCCTCTTCGAGGATCTTGTGGGCGTACTCGACTTCCTTGCGCACGCCGACCTCGTCGACGACGTCGTCGATCAGCTCCAGCACCTCGAGGATCAGCTTCTTGGTCGAGACCTCCTCGCGGCGGCCGAAGTCGATCAGCTTGCCGTCCAGCCCGTACCGCGCCGCCCGCCACTTGTTCTCGGTCAGATGGTTGCGTCGGTAGGTGCGCCAGCAGAGGTTGCTCCGGCGGAGCTGGATCAGCTTGGCCACGAGGCCGACGAGAATGCCGACGATGCACATCGCCTCGTCGATCCGGGTGCAGACGTCGGCGAAGCGGAACTCGATCGTCGGGTAGTTGCTGTTGGGGCGGATGTCCCACCAGATCTTCGTCGGCTCGTCGATGCAGTGCGTCGAGATCAGCGTGTTGACGAACCGCTTGTACTCGGTCCACGAGCTGAAGTGCGGAGGCAGTCCGGCGCGAGGCAGGTTGCCCATCACGATCGTGCGATACGACTTCAACCCGGTGTCCCGGCCGTGCCAGAAGGGCGAGCTTGTCGTCAAGGCCAGGATGTGCGGCACGAAGTACCGCGTCTGATTCATGATGTCGATGCGCAGGTCGCGGTCGGCGATGCCGACGTGCAGGTGCATGCCGAAGACCAGCATCTGGCGCGCGACGTCGGCCATCGTCTCTTCATGCTGGGTGTACCGTTCGCCGGCGGTGACGTGCTGCTCGGCCCAGCGCGAGAAGGGGTGGGTCCCCGCGGCGGCGATGCGCACGCCGTTCTGCTGGGCGATCTGGGCCACGCCGGATCGAAGTTTCGCAAGCTCGTCCCGCGCCTCGGCGATGTCGGCACAGATCGGACTGGCGACCTCGACCTGGGACTGGAGGAACTCGGCCTTCATCTGGCCGTGGCGCACCACGTTGCCGCCCCGGGCGTGCAGGAACTCCTCGATGTACGAGGCCAGTTCCCGGGATTCCGGATCGATGATCTGATATTCCTCTTCGATCCCGAGCGTGAACTTGGGGAGCGGCATCTTCCCGTGCCTCCGTGTCCTGATCCTGTTGCAGAGCGGCCGAGTTTACCACGGCGTTGAGTCGGCACCGGCCGATCGACTACGATCGGGATCGCCCGTATCGAAGGAGTCCGCACCCATGGCCCGAACGCTGGGACGCAAGCTGATGATCGGCACCCTGATCGGGTGCGGCACGCTGACCGTGTTCGGACTCGCCGGCTGCGTCAGCTGCGTGATGTGGGTCAAGCGGCCGGGCGAGGTCCTGGAGCCGGAGCGACTGGTCGGGCCGGCCACGGCGGGCATCGTCGAGCTGACCCTCACGGCCGACGACCCGCAGACCGAGGCGCTGGCGCGGTCGCTGCTCGAGACGAACTCGGAGCGCAACAAGGAGGCGATCCGTGGGCTCAACCCGACGTTCCGGAGCCTGGTCGAGAGTCAGTCCAGCCGGGAGGTCGACGCCCAGCTGGGTGTGATGCTCCCTGCGGTCGCCGTCTGGACGGTCCACCCCGGCGCCGGACGGCACGAAGATCTGCACCTGTTCGCGATCAACATGAAGGGGTTCGGCAATCGCATGACGATGGCCGACATCGTCCTGGGCTGGGTCTTCCGTCTCAGCAGCTCGGCCGAGTACGTGTAACACCGCGGCGAGAAGATCTTCTTCCTCGGCGGACCCGCGGACTCCGAGGAGATCTGGGCCTTCATCCGCGAGCGCAACGTCTTCATTTCGAACAGCCTGGACAACGCGAAGCGTTCGGTCGATCTGCTCGTGGGCGACCGGGCCGACGTGGAGGTCGGCGGGATCGATGTCCGGCCGTACCTCGCGGAGCTGCCCGATGCCCCGCTGCGCGGTGCGTTCTCCAACGAGCGCGACGAGGTGGCCCGGATCTGGGAGAACCTCGTCGGCAGCGACCTGCCGCCGGAGCTGGCCCAGGTCCGGGCGGCGACGATCCAGGGTCGCTTCAACGACACCCAGGGGTTCGAGGGGGTCCTGGAGCTGATCGGCACCGACGCATCCTGGGCCGACGACCTCGGCGCCGAGCCGGACCCCGTCGAGAATCCCGGCGACGGCACCGGCCCGGCCTACGGCCGCTGGAAACCCTGGACCGAATCCGAGGCCGAGATCCTGATCCGGATCGAGGGCTCGGGCAACCGGCTGCGACTGCACTTCCTGATCGAGGACATCCCGGCCTGGCTGGCGACGCTCGACTGACGTGGGCCGCACGACGGGATCCAGCGAGCCCACGACCGGGGCGACGACCCCCGGGGCGAGCCGTCCTGTGCGGTTGCTGCTCCACCCCCACTGCGATCGCAATCGCTCGATGGTGCTGTATGCCGAACGGCTGGCCCAGAACGCCCCGCCCGGGGCTCGCTGGGAGATCGAACGCCTGCCGGCGCTGCCCGTGCCCTTCAGCGCCCGGCTCTCCGAGATTCTCGTGCCTCCCCTCCTGTTGCGGAAAAAGCGGGACGGGATCGTTCACGTCGTCGACCATTCCCACACCGGCTACCTGCGCTTTCTCTCCTGCCCGACGGTGGTGACCGTCCACGATCTGATTCCGATGAAGGCACACCGCGGCGACTATCCCGTGGCCGCCGGGGCCAGCGTCCCCGGGCGCGTCGCCGCCTGGTTCCGCTGGAACCTCGCCGCGCTGGGGCGGGCCGACGTGATCGTCACCCCGACGAAGGCGACCGCCGACGAGGTGCGCAGGATTCTGGGCCCGATCGAAGCCCCGATCGAGGTGGTCCACCACGGCATCGACGAGGAGTTCGTCGTCGGCCCGACCCCCGACGGCGAGCGGCAGATGCGAAAAAAGCTGGGAACCTTCGCCGATCGTCGCATCTTGTTACAGGTGACCAATGGACACTTCTACAAGAACGATGCGGCGGTGCTCGAGACCTTCGTCTCGCTGGCGGCCCAGGACTCGGCGTGGGTCTGGGTGCGCATGGGAGCGCCGTTGAGCGACGACGACCGCAAGACGCTGACCCGCAGTGGCCTCGCCGATCGATTCCTGGCGGTCGGCGGTCCGACCGATGAGATCGCCGCGCTTTACGGTCTGTCGAGTCTGTTGCTGTTCCCCAGCTGGGACGAGGGGTTCGGCTGGCCACCCCTCGAGGCGATGTCCCGGGGCTGCCCGGTCGCCTGCACCGACCGCGGAGCGCTGGCCGAGACCGCCGCACCGGCCGCGCTGCTGGTCCCGCCGGACGACCCGGTCGAGATCACCCGACGCATCCGGGACCGGTTCGCCTCCCGGGAAGCCGTCGACGAACAGATCGCCGCCGGCCGGACCTTCTCGACGAAGTTCCGCTGGCCCAGGGCGGTGGAACGGATGGACGAGATCTACCGCTCCCTGGCGGACGCCTGATGCGCATCGGCATGGCCATCCCGGCGTTCCTGCCGGCGCGGGCGTACGGCGGACCGATCGAGGTCGTCCTGCGTCTCGCCGAGGGCCTGCGGCGGGAAGACGTCGAGATCCAGGTCCTGACCTCGACCCTGGACGCTCCGGGCCACGCCGGCTTCGAGGCCGGTCCGGGACGGGAAGACGGACTGGAGGTCCTGCGCATGCCGACACGCTGGTCGATGCGCTGGAGCCCCTGGGTCGACTGGCGCGCCCCGACACCGCCACCCGACGTGGTGCACATCTTCGGCGTCTGGAACGGACTCTCGTATTCGGCGGCACGCTGGGCTTCGAAGGTCGGTGTGCCCTGGATCTGGGAGCCGTCGGGGATGCTGCCGACCCGGGGACGGCATCAGTGGATCAAGCGAACCGTCACGCCCTGGCATCTACGTCTGGCCCAGCGCGCGGCGGGTGTGATCTGGACCAGCCCCCAGGAACGGATCGAAGCGCCCGCCGGGTTCGCCGGCGTGCGGCACTGGCTCCGGGCGAATCCGCCGCCGACCGAGCTGCCCCGGGAGCTGCCGACCGCCGAGGAGGCTCGCCGGAAGCTCGGTCTGCCCCTGGACGGACCGCTCTGGGGATACCTCGGCCGGATCGACGACCGCAAGGGCATCCCCGAACTGCTCCAGGCCTGGCGCGAGGCCCGGGGGCCGGGAACGCTGGTCTTCGCCGGTCCGACCGGGCTGCAGCCGATCGCCGACGACATCGCCCGCACCGACGGCGTGGTGCGCCTGGACACCCTCGACGCCGATGAGCGCTGGGTCTACCTGCGGGCGCTGGACAGCCTGGTCCTGGCGCCGAAGTTCGGCGAGAACTTCGCCATCGTCGTCCTCGAGGCGATCGCCGTCGGCACGCCGGCGCTGTGCAGCCCGGCAGTCGGCGCGCAGTACTGGCTCGAGAGTGCCGGCGCGGTCAAGGTCACCGGCGGTCACGCCGAATGGGTGCAGCGTTTCAAGGACGGCGCCCTGCCGCCTGCCGCCACTCCCCTGCCGGAGTCGATCGACAACGACGGCATCGCCCGGCAGCAGATCGGGATCTACCGGGACGCGATCGAGGAAACTCCCTCGAAGCACTGACGTATCCTCCATCCATGCGCGCGACCGGACGGCTCAGCATTCTGCTCGTCTTCGTATCCGCCCTCGCGTTCGCCTCCGTGCCCGGCTCCGTGGTCGGATCCGACCGCTCGCAGATCCCCGCGGGCTACCAGGTGAAGGCCCAGACCGAGGACTGCCTGCTGGCCTGGCGCGACGGTGTCGAGGCCGGTAAGGGGTTTCCGGCGAGAGCGGCCGAACTCTGCGACCGCCGCGTCACCGAGCTATCGCGAGAACTGCGCGACGAGGATGGTCCCGAGCGCCCGATCGTGCTGCTGTTCGAGGGGCCCGGGCAACAGCCCGACGGAAGCTGGAAGGCGCCGAACGTCGACTACCGCCGGATCGTTCATCTGTACCGCTTCAGCTCCGAGGAGGCGAGTTACCTCGACGCCCTGGCCCACGAGCTCGTTCACGTGTTCCGCTTCGCGGCGACACGGCAGGGGCGTTTCGACGGTTTCCTCGAGGAGGGCCTTGCCGAGTACATCACCGACCGTCTGACCGATGAACGCAACGGCTTCCCGTACTGGGGCTACGACCCGCTGGTGGTCAGCGGACAGTGGCTCGGCACCGACGCCGAGATTCCCCTGGCAACGATCCGCGACCGGCACCGCTCGTTGAACCTGAGGTGCAAGCTTCAGACCTACACCCAGCGCGGTTCGTTCTTCCGCTACCTCGGCAGGACCCACGGCCACGCGGCGATGCTTCGGCTGGCGACCTTCGAGCCGCCGGGCGCGGCGGACGGCTACCGCGACGCATTCGGCGAGGACCTCGACACGTTGATCGCCGCCTGGCGAGAGGATCTGCAGCAGCGCTACCAGGCGAAGTCCGACTCGGGCGAGCTCGCCCGGGCCTACCGGAACCGGTCACCAGCTGCGGGAATCCCGATCTGCCGCGAGGGACAGGACTTCTGAGTCGGCCAGGCGGTCGGCCGGCGGACTCAGCGAAGACCGGCGACGAACCCGAGAATGCGCTCGACCGCCTGGGCCAGGTTCTGCGGCTCCGTGCGCCCGGACTTGACCCTGGGCTTGAACGAATGGTCGCCATCCTCGAGGTACTCGACGCGGATCGCGTCGGACAGCGAGTAGCCGGCGATCTCCTCCGGCGTGCCGAACGGATCCCGGGTGCCTTGCAGGATCAACGTCGGCGTCTGTAGCCGGGCCAGGTGCGCCGTGCGCAGCTTGTCGGGCTGCCGCGGTGGGTGGAACGGGTAGCCCATGCAGACCAGCCCGGCGACCCCGGCCTCGTCGGCGACCATGCTGGCCACGCGGCCGCCCATCGACTTCCCGCCGATCACGAGTCGCTCTGCGGAACCGAGCTCCGCGACGACGTCCCGCCAGCTCTGCTGGAGGATCCTCGGTATGTTGGGTCCGCCGCGCTTGCCGCTCCGGCGACGCTCGGCCATGTAGGGGAACTCGAAGCGGGCTACCCGCAGTCCGCTCCGGGCCAGCCCGCCGGCCACGTCGTTCATGAACGCGGAGTCCATCGGAGCTCCGGCGCCGTGGGCCAGGACCACCGTGAGGTCGGCGTTCTCGGGGCCGTCGAACAGGAACTCCGTCATCGCCTCACTCCAGGGTGTCGTAGGCGTGGAACTTCATCACGAAGTCGGCCCGCCCCTTGGTCAGCGAGCGCAGGTCGGTCGCGTAGCCGAACATCTTCGCCAGGGAGACCCACGCATCGATCACCTGGTTGTCGCCCCGGTGACCGATCTTCTGCACCTGGGCCCGGCGCGCCTTCAGATCGCCGATCACGCTGCCCAGGGATTCCTCGGGCGTCGTCACCTCCAGCGCCATGATCGGTTCGAGACGGGTCGGCGACGCCAGGCTGACCGCCTTGCGGAACGCCTCTCCCGCGGCGACCTTGACGCCGACCTCGGACTGGGTCCCTTCCCGGAATCCGACCCGGAGCAAGGTCGCCTCGATATCTTCCAGCGGGTAACCGGCCGGTCCCGACTGCGCCCCCTCCTCGAGGCCGGCGAGGGCCGCGGCGGCCAGGACCTCGGGGATCTCGTTTTCGGTCAGCGCGGAGCGGATCACGATCCCCGAGCCGCGCGGGAGAGGTTGCACCCGGCAACGCACCTCGCCGTACAGTTCGGCGTCTTTCAGCTGGCGGTCGAAGATCGCCTCGGCCTCGGCGGTCTCACGGATCGCCTCGCGGAGCACGACCTGGGGCTTGCCGACCTGGGCCTCGACGCCGTACTCCCGACGCATCCGGTCGACGATGATGTCCAGGTGCAGCTCGCCCATGCCCGAGATCAGCGTCTGCCCCGTCTCCTCGTCGATCCGCATGCGGAACGTCGGATCCTCCTGGAGGATCTTGTCCAGGGCGAAGTCGAGCTTCTTCCGGGCGGCCTGGGACTTCGGTTCGATGGCGATGGAGATCACCGGCTCGTAGGTATCGATCCGCTCGAGCAAGATCGGCTGCTTCTCGTCGCATAGCGTGTCGCCGGTGGTCGTGTCCTTGAGCCCGGCGGCGGCGACGATCGTCCCGGCCCCGGCTCGATCCAGCTTCTTGCGTCGGTCGGCGTGGACGATGAACAGCCGGGAGACCCGCTCGTTGCGGCCCTGGCGCACGTTGTAGACGGTGCCGCCGGCCTCGATCACGCCGCTGAACACACGGATGAAGACCGCCTTGCGACCTTCGTCCATCGCCACCTTGAACGCGAGGGCGGCCAGCGGCTCCTTGTCCCGGGGCGACCGGCGAACGACCTGCTCCGGGTCGTCCGGCAACACGCCTTCGACCGGCGGCAGGTCCTGTGGCGACGGGAGGTAATCGATCACCGCATCGAGTAGCAGCCGGATGCCCTTGTTGCGCAGCGCGGCGCCGGCGAACACCGGAACGATCGACAGCTCGATGGTGCCCTTGCGGATCGCCGCGACGAGTTCGTCGACCGTGGGCTCGGTCTCTTCGAGGAACTTCTCGGCGATCCCGTCATCGATGTCGGCGACCTTCTCGATCAGTCGTTGCCGGGCCGCGGCCGCCGCGTCTGCGAGCTCGTCGGGCACACCCTCCTCGATCACGTCTTCGTCGTCGAGCTCCTTGCCGAAGCGGATCGTGCGCATCCGCACGAGGTCGACCACACCTTCGAACCCGTCCTCGGCCCCGATCGGCAGCTGGACCGGCACGACCGGTGCCGAGAGGCGCTCGCCGATATCGCCGACGACGTGGACGAAGTCGGCACCGATGCGGTCCATCTTGTTGACCAGGGCGAGACGCGGGACACCAAACTTGTCCGCCTGGCGCCAGACCGTCTCCGACTGCGGCTCGACGCCGCTCACCGCACAGAACACCGCGACGACGCCGTCGAGTACCCGCAGGCTCCGCTCCACCTCGATCGTGAAGTCGACGTGCCCTGGCGTATCGATCAGATGAACCTCGTGATCGTGCCAGTCGAAGGTCGTGGCCGCCGCGGTGATCGTGATCCCCCGCTCTTTCTCCTGGGGCATCCAGTCCATCTGACTCGCCCCGTCATGGACCTCGCCGACCTTGTGAATCGCCCCACTGTGATGAAGGAACCGCTCCGTGACGGTCGTCTTCCCCGCATCGATATGCGCAACGATCCCGATATTCCGAACCCGTTCAATCTTCCCCATCCCCCAACTCTCAAGCCGAAAGCCCCACCGGTCAACCCGGTTTTTACCCCCACGCTTCAAACAACCCGCAACGTTCTCGGGGCCATCCGTGGATCAACGCGCGCTGTCCCCTTCGACAGGGGTCGAGCGGAGGGGCCCGCCGGGCCGTTGGTAGCGCGGCCCGAGCAGCCATCCGGCCTCCGCTCCTCCAGCAAGCACAGGAAACGCGTGAAAGACGCGAGATGGATTTGCGCAGTGTGGGAAAGCGCCCGAGTCAGGCAGGGGAGCCGGAGGATCGGAGGACCGGCCACCACGGACAAGGCCGCGCACCGTCGGCCCGCCGGGCCCCTCCGCGAGAATGGAGAACGACCAGCAAGCCCAGGAACCCAACCGCAAGGTTCCGGGACATCGGGTGAATCAACGCCGTGCTGTCCCCTTCGACAGGGGGTCGAGCGGAGGGGCCCGCCGGGCCGTTGGTAGCGCGGCCCGAGCAGCCATCCGGCCTCCGCTCCTCCAGCAAGCACAGGAAACGCGTGAAAGACGCGAGATGGATTTGCGCAGTGTGGGAAAGCGCCCGAGTCAGGCAGGGGAGCCGGAGGATCGGAGGACCGGCCACCCCCGAGTAGGCCGCGCACCGTCGGCCCGCCGGGCCCCTCCGCTCGGCCCCCCCGCGAGAGAGGGATCCAGCTAAGGCAGATCCACCACCAACTCCCGAACCGTGCGCCGCATCACTTCGACCCCCATCCAGTCGGTCCCTTCCCACGCGACGTAGGTCGGCGCGGTCCAGGCACCATCCACCAGCTGGGAGTAACCGAAGAACCCGTCGGTCTTCCAGTCGACCCAGACCCGGCCGGCCAGTTCGTGGACCCGGACGTCGATCGGGTCGGTCCGCTCGGTCGTGGCGATCACGTCGGTGCGGGGATCGGCACCCTTCTGGCGGATGTGAACGACGACCTCCCGGCGGCCGCCGGGAAGGATCCGCTCGTACCCGACCAGGACGGTGTTGGCGTAGGCCGAGACATCCGGGCGGGCCCCGGAGACCATCAGCTCCGGCGCAGTCCAGTAGTCGGTACCGGCAGCCCGCCGGGAACGCCAGACGGTCGGTCCCGAGGGACCTTCTTGCCACCAGACGGTGTAATACGCGCCCTCCGGGTCAGAGGCGATCCGCGGATCGACGTCGTGATCGGCGTTGGCGGTGACGAAGGTGGTCGGCAGCCAGCTCTGGCCGCTCCAGCCGCTGAAGACGATCTCCCGGGCGGCACCGGTGTTGTAGGACCAGACCACGATCGGCTGGCGGGTGATGGCGTCGTAGGCAAAATTGGGCGGACCGTCGCCTCTCCCGGCGCCGCCGGGGTTCAGATCGCCCAGCCCGGAGCCGCCGATCTGCTCCCAGAAGGTCGGATCGGGCTCCTCGGTGATTCCGAGAATCACCAGCAGTTCGCATGCGGCGCTGTCTTCTTCGGTCTCGCCGCAGGTGACCTCCGCGTGGAGGGAATACGAACCGGCCAGCAGCAGGAGAACTGCAAGCGTCAGGGGGAGATGTCGCGTGTTGCCGTTCATCGCTTCCTATCCTCGGCAGCCAACGAACGTAAGGCCGTCTTCTTGAACTCTTGAATCTCTTCTATACCTTCATACTGATCGAGGTGAAGGAAAAGTTTCCGGAGGTAGTGCAGCCGGTGTCGGTCGGTTGCGCCTGGCTGTCGGCGACGCACGACCAGGTGTCGGGTCCACTCGGCCCGGAAGATCGTCAGGAAGTGCTCACGGGGTTTGGCGATCCGTAACGCGGCCATCGCGTAGTTGTCCGCCTCGTCGATCTGCTCCTCGGAGAGCGCGATCCGCGACAGCTCGACGAGCCAGCTCGCCTCGAGGGCCGGCTGATCCTGTCGCCGCGCCTGTTCGATCGCGGTGACGATCCACTTGCGCGC
Source organism: uncultured bacterium (assembly GCA_942490715.1). Lineage (GTDB taxonomy): Bacteria > Acidobacteriota > Polarisedimenticolia > Polarisedimenticolales > Polarisedimenticolaceae > CALNYP01. The sequence continues at coordinate 1,906 of CALNYP010000041.1, read as the reverse complement.
CTCGTCGGAACGACCCTGCTCTTTCCAGCACAGCGCGATGTTGCCCTCGTTGTGCGTGAGGTGACGCAGGTCACCGGCGAGCTTGGCCAGTCGTCGCGACTCGATGTAAGCCTGCTTGGCTTCCTCGAACTCGCGGCACATGTAGTGGACCTTGCCGCGGACGTTCCAGGCCCAGCCCTGGGTCTTGAAGTCACCGGTCCGGCTGGCGAGCTGGATCGCTCGTTCGGCGGCGTCCCGTGCCAGCGGCATGTTGCCGCGCTGGGCCTGCAGACTCGCCGCCGAAACATACGCTTGCGCCTGAGTTTCCGGGAAATCCGAGGAGAGCGCGATCGCTCGCTCGGCGGTGGCGATGGCCGACAGGATCGCACCGGCGCGCCGTAACGCGTTGGCCCGGCGAACCTCCAGGTAGGCGATTCGCCCGGTCGTCTCATGGCTGTTGCCGCCCTCGAGGGTCAGCTTCTCGACCATCGAGTCGTAGACCGCCAGAGCCCGACGAAAGTCGCCGGCCCAGAAGTACTGGTTCGCCTGCTTGTCGAGTTCTTCGTAGCTGGTCGTGGTGATGTCGATCGGAACGACCGTCGACAGTCGTGCGCGCTCGATGAGCTCCTTGGGGTCGACATAGAGAACGTTGGACAGCGCGAGCATCGCCTCCATGCCCGGGAAGTTCTGCCCGCGTTCGATGGCGCTGATCGCCGCCCGGGACAGTTGCCACGAAGCACCCTTGGTCATGTTCGAGACCTGTTCCTGGGTCAGCTTCTGGGCTTCGCGGGTGGCGCGGAGGAAGTGGCCGACGGCGAGCTGCGCGGCTTCCAGTCGGCCCTCGGGAACGCGCGGACGGGCGGCGCGAGGGCTGGTTCCCTTTTCCGTGGCCGGAGTCTTCTCGCCACTTTTCTGGCGAGGCACCCTCGGTACGCCCGTTTCCTTCTTCTCCATTGCGTGCCCTGCGCGTGTGCCCTCTGCCTCGATTGCCCGCCCCGGCGGGTGGCCACTAGGATGCCCGAACGGACGTCGCCAAGACCAGCGACAACGAGGTGACTGCTCTAATTATATGGAAATCCAGCGTGTTACGGCCGTATTCTCGCGGGCCGCACACCGCAGCCATCTCCGGAAACCGCCGAAAACCGCTCAGGACCACGGCTCAGGCCAGCCTCTCGGAGAGTCGCGCCAGCACTTCGCCAAGGTCCGGCCGGGAGCTCAGCACATCGAGCACCGGCTCCTTCTTCATGCGCGACGCCCGCTCCGGCGCGTTGCGAATCGTGAAGTCCCGGATGCTCAATCCGCGCTTGACCTCGCTCCAGCGCAACGGCATCGAGACCGGTGCGTCGGGAATCGGCCGGACGCACCACGGCGCCACGAGCAGCTTGCCGTGTCCATTCTGCAGGTAGTCGACGTAGACCTTGCCCTCGCGACGGGAAGGCGCCCGGGCGATCGTCGCGATCTTCGGCTGCTCGTCGACGACGACCCGGGCCAGCAGCTGCCCGAGGGACTTGCACTGATCGAACGTGCAGACGCCGCCCAGCGGCACCAGAATGTGCAACCCGGTCGACCCGCTGGTCTTCACGTAGCCTCGGTAGCCCGATGTCGTCGCACAGCCGGTGGATCGTCTTCGCGATCGTGATCACGTCGTTCGAACGGACGCGTGCTTGGGGTCGAGGTCGAGGATGCACCAATCGGGCCGCTGGAGCGACGACGGAGCCGGCTGCCCCACAGGTGCAGGGGGATCGTCCCCATGTTGATGAGGTAGAAGAGCGTCTCCTCGTCGTCGCAGATGAAGTAGCTGATCTCCCGCTCGGCGTGCTCGCTCCACATCGTCTCGGTGCGGATCCAGTCCGGCGCGTACGCCGGGGCGTCCTTCTGGAAGAAGTGCTTGCCGTCGATCCCGTCCGGATAGCGGGTCAACACCAGC
>CALNYP010000040.1:0-18227 GCA_942490715.1 uncultured bacterium | reverse complement strand
TCAACGAGTCGCAGTTCGCGCCGGTCGCGTTTTCGGTGTGGGACGGGTTCAACCGCGAGCGCGGCAACAAGCGCGCGCTGACCCAGTGGTTCCACATCTACACGTTGCCGCGGGAAGAGGTCTCTCCGATGGGGCCGATGCTTCGCGCCGCCGGCATCGTTTTCTTCGTCGAGATCCTCGGGATCTTCCTGATCCGGCGCCGCGCCAGGACGGCTGCCGCCGAGCAGTAACCATGTACAAGAAGATCTACGTCCCCGTAGACAACTCCGAGCACTCGAACCAGGCGATCGACGCCGCCGTCCGACTCGGTCGCGAGTACGAAGCGCATCTCACCGGCTGTCACGTCTATGCCGCGAAGATGCACGACTATCGCTTCAAACAGATGGAGTACACGCTCCCCGACGAGTATCTGGACGAGACCGAGCTCGACCGCCAGCGCAAGATCCACGACAGCCTGATCTCGATGGGGTTGCAGCTGATCTCCGACAGCTACCTCGACCCGATGAAGAAGAAGTGCAGCGCGTCGGGCCTCGGCTTCACGCCGAAGATGATGGACGGCAAGCACCACACCGAGATCATCAAGGACATCGACGCCACCGAGGCGGACCTGACCGTCATCGGCGCCCTGGGGCTGGGACGGGCCCGGGACGCCCAGCTCGGTTCGGTCTCCGAGCGGGTCGCCCGGGAGACGACGAGCGACGTCTGGATCGTGCGCAATCTTCCCGAGGAAGGCCAGCCCGAGAAGGACACGATCCTGGTCGGCATCGACGGCAGCCCGCAGTCCTTCGGCGCCCTCGACGCGGCGATCGATCTGGCCCAGCGCTTCGGCAAGAAGGTCGAGACGATCTCGGTCTACGACCCCTACCTGCACTACTCCGTCTTCAACAGCGTCGTCGACGTGCTGACCGAGCAGGCGGCGAAGGTCTTCCGCTTCGAGGAGCAGAACCAGCTCCACGAGGAGATCATCGACTGCGGTCTGGCGCAGATCTACCAGTCGCATCTCGACGTGGCGACGACCCTGGCCAAGCAGAAGGGCGTCGAGCTGGGCACGACGTTGCTTGACGGCAAGGCGTTCCAGAAGGTGCTCGACCACGCCCGCAAGATCGACCCCTGGCTGCTGGTGATCGGCCGGATCGGCGTGCACAGCGACAAGGACGACAAGCGGCTCGGCAGCAACTCCGAGAACCTGTTGCGCACGGCGCCCTGCGACGTGCTGCTGACGACCCGGCTGGTCTACCCCGAGCTGGACCTCAAGGCCGAGGAGAGCATCCGCTGGACTCCCGAGGCCGAGGAGCGGATGGAGCGCGTGCCGATGCTGGTCCGCGGCGTCGCCCGCACCGCGATCTTCCGGCTGGCGATCGAGAACGGCCACAGCGTGATCTCCAGCGATCTGCTGGACGAGGCGATGGAACGCTACATGCCCCGGGAGACCTCGGACCAGACCGTGCGACTGGCCGAGGCGCTGGCGATCGAGGCGGCGCGGAAGCAGCCGACGTCGATCTGCCTGAGTTGCGGGATCACCGCCTCCAAGGCCGAGCCGGTCAAGTGCGCGGTCTGCGGCGGCACGAAGTTCGAGTTGATCACCGCCGAGATGCTCGACCGGATCGCCGAGATGGAAGGCGGCACCCAGGTCGAGACGACCTATGACGGTCGCAAGCTGCTCTGGTCCCAGGACGCCAAGCGTGCGTTGTGGACGATGAAGGATGCCTACCGCAGACGCCGGGCCAAGGCCCGGGTCGAGAAGTCGGCCCGGACCCGGCACATGGACACGATCACCCTCGAGTTCGCCCAGCAGCTGATCGAGGAGGAGTCGGGGGTCAAGATCGAGCTCCCCGACACCAGCGAGCCGATGGCGCTGGGGGCTCTGGCCGACGGCGAACGGCGGCTGATCGCCCGGGACAAGAAGAAGAACCCGTTGATCTCGGCCTACGAGTGGGAGCCCGAGGCGATCGAGCGCCTGTTCCAGGTGCCGGTCGGCTACATGCGGGAGAAGACCCAGGAGCGCACCGAGCGCCTCGCCGTCGAGCGCGACCTGAAGACGGTCGATCTCGAGCTGCTCCTGGCCGGCATCGATGTCGGTCGGGTGATGATGGAGAAGATGCTCGCCGGGCTGGAAGACGGTGCGACCGCGGATGGTGCGACGCCGGCGAACGGGGCGAATGGCGCGAGCGGGGCGAATGGCGCGAGCGGGGCGAATGGCGCGAATGGCGCGATAGCGTCGAACGGGGCGAATGGGGGATCTTCGCCGACGATTCCCGACGACTACGTCAATCCGTATCGTGTTGCACCGGCGCCGACGGCTGCATCCGAGGGCGTGGCGCCCACGCCGCCTGCGGCTGCCGGCGCTGCCGCATCCGAGGTCGGCGGATCAAAGATGGCGGCTCCCGAGGTCGCGGCGGCTCCGGCTTCGGACCCGGCAACCAGCGACGGGAACGGTGCGTCGGCGACGCCCGCGATGAAACCCGCGATGAAACCCGCGATGATGAAACCCGCCCGCGATGAAACCCGGGCAGCCGGGAGCGAAGAAGGGGACCTGTCCCTGGGCCGCGGCGTTCGGTTCGAGCATCGTGCCGACCGAGCGGCCTGCCGATGGCGAGAAGGGGCAGACCTCCGGCAGCGAGCTGTACCTCAACGAGGTCGGCCTGATGTCGACCCTCGAGGCGCGCCGGAAGCAGTTCCGCGACGAGTCGTAGCCCCCCCCCTCCCCCCCCCCCCCCCCCCCCCCCCTCCCCCCCCTTTCTTTCTCCTCTCTCCCCTCCTCCTCTTCTCCCCTTTCTCCTCCCTTCTCCCCCCCCCTTCCCTCTTCCCCTTTTTTCTCTCTCCTCCCCCCCTTCTCCCTCCTTCCCTCCTTCTCCCTCTCCCTTCTCCCCTTTCCTCTCCCTCTTCTGCCTTCCAGATCCTCGCGGCGATGATCGGCGGCTGTAGCGCGCTGACGTTCTGGGCCTTCTTCGCGCCTGACGATCCGACGGGGCCGCTCGACACCCGGAGCTGGCGACGAGCCCGGATCTCCATGTCGGTCGCCCGCGTTGCGGGCACGGACGATATCGGGTGTACTGAAACCGGTGAACCGGGTGCCGAACCCGGGGAGGAGTCCCGATGCACCGGTCGCGGTACGCTCTGTTCTGCGCAACGCTCGCGCTCTCGATCGCCGCCGCCCACGCCGGCGAATGGCGCACACTCCGGGGACCCGGATACGACGGCAGCACGACTGCCGAGACCCCGAGCGCCTCTGACCGGGTCTCCCTCGACCTGGTCTGGAAACAGGCGATCGGCCCGGGCTACTCCGGGGTCACCGTCGCGAACGGACGCGCCGTGACGGCGTTCTCCGATGGCGAGCACGACGTCGTCGCCGCCTGGTCGGTCGCTGACGGTCGCGAACTCTGGCGGGTCACGATCGGGCCGACCTATCGCGGCCACGACGGGTCGACCGATGGTCCGATCGGTACCCCGAGTCTGACCGACGAACGCGTGTACGTCGTCGGGCCCTTCGGCGACCTGCTGGCGCTGTCGGCGGACGGTGGTGCACTGCTCTGGCGCAAGAACCTGGCGCAGGAGTGGGGGGCGCCTGCGCCGACGTACGGCTTCTCGACGACTCCGCTGGAAGTGCAGGGCGTGCTGGTGGTCACCGCCGGAGGCAAAGAGCATTCGATCGTCGGGCTCGACCCCGACGACGGGCGGGTGCTCTGGTCGACCGGTTCCGATGCGTTCGGCTACGCCTCACCGGTGCTGATCGGCGAAGGCCCGCACCGTTCGCTGGTCGCAGCCGGATCCCTCGATCTGATCGGTCTTGACCCGCGCAGCGGCGAACAGCTCTGGCGTTTCCGTCATTCCGAGCGGCCGCCCTACGACCCGACCTATCCACAGCTGCAGCCGGTCGGCGACCGCCTGTTGCTGACGTTCCCGTCCGAGGCGGTGCTTTACGACCTGACCGACACGGCGGACGGCACACAGGTCACCGAGCGCTGGAGATCCAGCGTGTTCAAGAACAGCGTCGCCCTCCCGGTCGCCGCGGGCGAACACCTCTACGGTTTCAACGGCACCTTCCTGACCTGCGTCGCCGTGGAGACGGGAGCGGAGGTCTGGAAGACCCGGGAGGCTCGCGGTCGGGGCCTGATCCTCGTCGACGATCAGCTGGTCGTCTTCGGTGCCGCCGGAGTTCTGACGGTCGCCGCCGCGGACCCCGGGGGATACCGGGAGATCGCCTCCCTGGAGGTCGCCGATCACGGTGGATACACGGCCCCGAGTTTTGCCGGCGGTCGTGTCTACGTCCGGAACCGCGACGATCTCGCCAGTGTCGCGCTACGCGCCGGTCCCGATGAAGCCGATGCGAACGCTGGTACCGTCGCTACCGTACCGTCGGGACCGGCCTGCCTGTCCGGACCGGGGCAACCGAGGATCCGCCGACCGTCGCACCGGCGTTCGCCGGGACGTTCGCCGGGACGTTCGCCGGGACGTTCGCCGGGACGTTCGCCGGGACCGCCGGGACGTTCGCCGGGACGTTCGCCGGATGGGCCCGTCGCATCGAGCAGTCTTCCGATCCGGCCTCCGTGGTCCAGGAGTTCCTCGCGGCCCAAGAACGCTTTCCCCTGGTCGAGCCCGGCTGGGTGCACTTCGTCTACGTCGGTGAGGCGCAAGCAGTGTCGATCCTGGGACAGATGAACGATGACGAGCTCGGCGACCCGCTGATCCGCGTCGGCTCGTCGAACCTGTTCGCCCGCTCCTACCCGGCGGTCGATGGTGGGCGCTGGCAGTACCGCTATCAGGTCGACTTCGCCGAAGCCTCCGTCGACCCGCGGAATCCGCTGCGCGGGTCCGGCGGCTTTGCGGAGACCTCCGAGGTTCTGCTGAACGGGTTCGCCGACCCTCCGTTCGTGACCGCCACCGCGGCCGGCGCCGGGCGGGTCGAGCCCTTGCGCGTGACCAGCAAGGTGCTGCAGACCGACGTCGCCGTATCGATCTATCTGCCCGCCGGTTTCGAGGGCACCTCGAGCTACCCGCTGGTGGTGATGCCGAATGGGACCCAGTGGACCGAGGCCGGCGGCATCGTCAACATCCTCGACAATCTGTTCGAAGGCGACACTCGTAGAGCGATCGTGGCGCTGGTGCCCCTGAGCAACTGGGTCGCCGGGCAGTACGGGGGGCGGGTCGTGACGTTTCTCGCCGGCGAACTGCTGCCGGCGATCGAGGCCGCGTATCCGATCGCGCCGGGCGTCGAACAGCGCCTTCCTTGTGGACCGTCGAGGACAAGGCCGCCGTCGGCGTGACGCTGGCGCTGGCGCGGCCCGAAACGTTCGGCCGCTTCGCATTCCAGTCGCCGAAGCTCTACTTTCAGGAAACGCCGGACCTGAGCTCTCTTGGCGACCGCTCGACGGCGTTTCGGATCAGCTGGAGCCGCTACGAGCCGCGCTCTGCGGAGGTCGGCATGGATGACCGAGCCGAGGCCAGGCGACTCCACGACGATCTGCGCGAGGCGGGAGTCAAGGTCGAGGGTGGCGAGTTCGTGGCCGGTCCGGGCTACCGGACCTGGCGCGCCGAGGCCGACGCCGTGTTGAACTTCTTGCTCGCCACGCCCGGTCCGGCGATCTCGAGAAACGTCGGCGGTCAGCCCGGGTCAGCCCGGGTCGGCCACGGTGTGGGTCAACTCGTGGGAGCCGTCTCCGGCCGTGAGCCAGCGGGCGACGACGATCACCGCCGCGACGGCGAAGGTGATGCAGACGACGAAGTGCCCGGAGTATCCCAGTCGCGCGGCGAGGAAACCGCTGGCGCCGGCGCCGATCAGCGGGCCGATCGCACAGAGGGACTGCTGTACGGTGAAGTCGGTGCCGGCCGAGTCCGGTGCCGAGCGATCCATCATGTTCGTGTACAGCGCCGCGGTCGCCATACCGCCGGCGAAGGCGGCGACAGTGGCGACGCCGTAGATCACCGGTGCGCTGACGAACCCGCTGGCGGGGATCAGGTAGCCGGCGATCGCGAGGGCGTTGAATCCGCCGAACAGCACCAGCGACTTCTTGCGGCCGATGCGGCCGATCAGCAGCCCTCCGGCCATCGCCCCGGCGAAGGAAGCGATGGAACCGGCGAGTCCCAGCAGCAGACCGATCGCCTGGAGTGACAGTCCGTGGTCGACGAGCATCGGGTTGACCATCATCAAGGCCATGGTTTCGCCGACACGGTAGAGCATCACGACGGAGATCCAGGTGCCCGCACCCGGCCGCTTCGCGAACTGCAGCAGACTGCCCATGTTGACCGGCTCGGGATCGTCCCGCACGTGGCGGGGTTCGCGGAACGAGGCCAGCGGGACGAAGGGGAGTGCGAGGAATGCGGCCATCGCCAGCATCGCGGTCGTCCAGCCGAACTGTCCGAACAGCAGCAGCATCGCGCCGCCGCCGAGTACCTGCCCCACGTAGTAGCCGCCGACCTGGATCCCGTTGGCCGGTCCGCGTTCGTCGCGTCGGAACAGATGGACCGCCAGCCCGTCGGTGGCGATGTCCTGGGTCGCGGCGGAGAGCATGAACGCACCGCCGGCGAAGGCCAGCGGGACGAGGTGAGTCCGGATGTCGAGTCCCGACATCGCGACGACCGAGAGCACGGAGAACGCCTGCAGCGGAACGATCCACGATCGGTAGTGACCGTACCGCGCCGATCCGTGGCGATCGACCCAGGGCGCCCAGAGGAACTTGATCAGGAACGGGAAGGCCAGCGCTCCGAACAGCCCGACCTTCTCGAGACCGACACCCTCGCTGCGCAGGATCGCCGGCAGCGCCACGATGAAGAAGCCCAGCGGAATCGACTGCGAGACGTAGAGGCTCGCGATCAATCCCATCCGTCGTCGGTCTGCACGTTTCATGAAGCCTGAATAGTACTGTGATGCCGGACGCTGGTCGCGGGAACGGCGCCGGAGAAGGCCATGCTTTACACCTTTTTACGTTCGTGCCGCCGGAGTGGAGTCGCGGTGCGCGTTTGCGGGGGTTCGGGCGAGCGGCCTCGCCTCGGATCGCGAAAAGCCCCTTGAATCGCGCTGCGCGAACCCCGCAGCCGTCCGACCGGAAGCGAACGCGGTCTCGGTCTCGCCGTATCCAGGAAGGGGTGCTGCAGGTGCTGCAGGTGCCGGCGTTGATTCGGTTGTCGGGGTTCTTCCCACTCTTCTAGAATCGAGCGGTTCGATCGACCCATCAGCTCGGCACCGTCTGCCGGACGGGTGCCAGGTGGCAGGTGGCAGGACGCAAGTGGACGCAAGGAGATGCACTTCATGAAGCAACGAATCGCCCTGCTGGCCCTCGGCATGCTTGTCCTGACCGCGTGTTCCGCACCGGAGTCCACCGACGGCGAGGCGATGCCGAAGGGCGACCTGGCCGGCTACGTGGTTGCGCCGACCCATCAGTCGATACGCCTGCGCATCGACCCCGAAGCTGCCGACTACAGCGGTTCGACGACGATCGACATCAACGTGCGCGAGGCGACCTCGGAGTTTGCGTTCCACGCCGAGGAGATGCAGTTCGACACCGTCATGCTGACCGGTTCGTCCGGCGAGGTCGATGTGACGCTCACTCCAGGGGCGTACGGACTTCAGGTCGCCACGACCGCCGAGCCGCTCGCGCCAGGCGACTACACGTTGACCATCGATTTCTCCAACGAGTACGACGGTCGCGCCGTCGGTCTGTACAAGGTCGAGACCGGTGGCGACGGCTACCTCTTCACCCAGTTCGAGGCGGTCGATGCAAGAAAGGCCTTCCCGTGCTGGGACGAGCCGGGGTTCAAGATCAACTACCAGCTCACCCTCGAGGTGCCCGAGCATCAGGTCGCCGTGACCAACACGCCGGTCGACTCGGAGAACTCCGCCGACGGCTGGAGGACGACCGTCTTCGCCGAGACCGAGCCGATGCCGACCTATCTGATCGCGATGGCGGCGGGCCCGCTGGAGTCGGTGCCGATTCCCGGGATGAACATTCCTGGCCGAGTGCTCACGGTCAAGGGGCAGTCGGCCGGCGCCCGCCTCGCGGTCGAGACGACCCCGCCGCTGCTCGCGGCGCTCGAGGCTTACTTCGGTCGCCCGTACCCCTACCGCAAGCTCGACCTGATCGCCGTGCCGGACTACTGGCCGGGGGCGATGGAGAACCCGGGTCTGATCACGTTCAAGGATTCGCTACTCCTGCCCGACCCCGACAACGCCACCGTCGGTCAGCGTCGCACCCTCGCCGCGGTGACGGCCCACGAGCTGGCCCACATGTGGTTCGGTGACCTGGTGACGATGCAGTGGTGGGACGACCTGTGGCTCAACGAATCCTTCGCCAGCTGGCTCGGCGACAAGATCACGGACGAGGTCTATCCCGAGTACCGGATCAGTGTCTCGTCGGTGCGTTCGACGAACAACGCGATGGTCACCGACGCTCGCTTGACGACGACGGCGATCCGCAAGCCGGTCGTCGAGCCCTCCCAGATCATGGAGGATCTCGGTCTGGCCTACAACAAGGGGCAGGCCGTGCTCGAGATGGTCGAGGGCTGGATCGGTGAGGAGGATTTCCGCAAGGGTGTCATCAGCTACATCGAAGCCCACGCCTGGAAGAACGCCGAGGCGGACAACCTCTGGGGCGCGCTGAGCGAGGCCTCCGGCAAGGACGTCACCGCGATGCTGTCGGGCTTCATCAATCAGCCCGGCGTGCCGATGCTGACCGTCGAGACGACTCCGGACGGATCGGTCAGCTTCGAGCAGTCGCGATTCGTCAATCACGGGGCGGAGGCGCCGGATCAGACATGGACGATTCCGGTGGCGTTCCGCTATTCGGCCAGCGGCGAGACGATGACCGAGCGGCTGGTGATCAACACGGCGACCGACCGGACCGACGTCGGCAAGCCGGTGGACTGGGTGATGCCCAACGAAGCGGCGGCCGGTTATTACCGCTGGGTCGTTCCCCAGGATCAATTGCTGGCGATGTCCCGCAACGCCTGGGCGGTGATGGATTCCCGGGAGCGCATCGCGTTCCTCGGCAACGCCGGCGCCCTGCTCGATGCCGGGAAGATCGGCGGCGACACGTTCCTCGAAGTGCTCAACGCGTTTGCCGACGACGAGGATCCGGAGGTCGTCTCGGCACTGCTCGGGTCGCTGGGCAAGGTGCGTGACGCCTTCGTGCCCGACGCGCAGCGCGACAGTTTCGGTGTCTACGTCCGCCAGACCCTCGGGCCGGCGGCCAGGCGGTTCGGTCTCGAGCACCGTGAGGGGGAAGACGAGACGATCTCGGCCTTCCGGCCGCGGTTGATGGCGATGCTCGGCGAGGAGGGTCGCGACGAGGCGGTCGCGATCCAGGCCCGCAAGATCGCCGAGGCCTACATGAATGGCCGCGACGTCGATCCCTCGCTCGTGGGGACGGCGCTCCGGATCCACGCGTTGAACCACGGCGATCGTGCGCTGCACCAGGCCTACAAGAAACGCTTCGAATCGGCGAAGAACCCCGTCGAGCGGCGCAGGTACCTCGGCGCGGTGGCGAGCTTCACCGACCCCGAGCTCCAGGCCGAGGCACTGGCGTTCGCCCTCGCCGGCGAAGTTCGACCGACGGAGATGTTCCAGCTCGTCGGTGGCATGCCCGACAGCGAGTCGAGCAACGCGCTGTTCTTCGACTGGGTGCTCGAGAACCACGAGGCGATCGCCGGGAGGATTCCTCCAGATTTCCGGGGTGTGCTGGCGACGGTCGCCGGCGGCTGTTCCGAGGAGCAGCTGGCCCGGGGCCAGGAGTTCTTCATGCGCCCCGAGAACAAGGCCAACGGCACCGAGGCGAATCTGAGCAAGGCCGCCGAGTCGACCCGGGATTGCGTGAGCCTGCGCGAGCGCGAAGGCGCGTCGGTCGCGGCGTACCTGCGGGGGCTGTCCGACGCGAGTTAGGTTCGTCGGGTTTGGGTTGTTGGTTGTGGTCGGGGTGCTGGTTGTGGTCGGGGTGCGGGTTGTGTGCGGTTCGTTGCGGCTCTGCAACGCGAATCAAAGAAAAACGAAGCGTTTTCGCGTTACTTTCGTCATCATTGTAAGGCCTGGTCGAAAGGCCGGGAAGATCGATGACGGAGGTACCGGATGGCTCGAAAAGCGCAGCAGCTTGCAGGAATCGACCGGTCTGCCGGCGAATCGGTGTTCACCCTCGACGCCCTTGCCCTGGCGATTCGCGGCGGGTTGAACCGCGTCACGCCGTGGCTCGCCCGGATCGCCGTTCCCATCGTCGACCGGCGATCCTGGACTCTCTTCGGGTACGCGAGGAGCGACGACTACGCCCGAGAACGTTTGCGTCGATCGGGACGCTGGTTGCGGGACCTGGCGACCCTCGGAAAGGCGATCGGCGAGTCGCCACGCCTCGAGCTTGCCATCAACGGTGACGACGGCGGCCAACCTCTCGGCCGTGTGGCGGCGACGATCGTGGCGCGCGCGGCAGTCGACGAAACGATGGACGAATGGATCGACGCTGCCCGCGAACTGCGGGTGAGAGAGCTGCGAGACCGGGCCCGGGAAGACCGGGCGCGGGGAGCGCCGGAACGAAAGGAGCCGAGCTCGGTTGCATCGCAGTCCGCGCCGGTTTCGGCGAGCGAGGTGGCGACGGAAGAGCCGGAGCGCCGGCTGAGGATTCCTCTACCGGCCGCAATGCGCGCCGGGTTCGACGAGGCTCTGGCCCTCTCGAGGTCCCTGGCCGGTCGAGAGGCGACGGTGACCGAGTTCGTCGCGAGCCTTGTCGCCGAGTGCCTTGCCGGGTCTGATCCTCCCGATATCGACTCATCGCCGGTCCTGGCCGGCCCACGCAGGGTCGATATCGAGGCCTTGCTCGCCAGCGCGACCCAGGATTGGAGGCGACTATCGGAGGGCGACGAGGCGCGGTCGCACGAAGCGCTGCAGCTCCAGACCCCCGAGGTGCTCCAGGCCAGGCTTGTTCTCGAGAGGCTCCACCGGATCTCGCGAAATGTCGGGAGCGGCGAACCGCCGGAGCTGGATCGGCAGCTTCGCGAGGTCATCGAGGTCGAAGACGAGTTGCAACGTTGCCTGGGACGTATTCTCGAGGCCCTGCGGACTCACGGCGCGTGGGCGACGTTGATGTTCCACGGAGTCGGACACTACGCCGAGCAGCGACTTGGAGTCTGCCGCCGCACCGCGGAGGAGCGTGCGCAACTCGCTCGTGTCACCCGAAGGCTCCCGGTGATCGGAGCGGCGTACGACGACGGTCGGATCGGCTCCGAAGCCGCACTGCTCGTCGCTCGAGTTGTCGAACTCGCCGGCGCGGAACCAGAGTTGCAAGCGGAGTGGGTCGAGCGCGCCGAACAGTACTCGATCAAGCGCCTGCGCGACGAGGTGCGGGCGATCGGGCGCTCGCGCTGGACGGCCGAGGAGCTGTCCGACGGCCGGCCGCTGGACGATCAGCAATGGCAGCGTTCCCTCGAACAGAGTCCGGGTACCATTCGCGACCGCGTGTCACGACTGGCCCTGGAAGCTGCCCGGCTTCCGCAAGCGGATGTGTTCCTCTCGCTCCGGTTGCCCGCTGACGTTGCGGATGACTTCCTCCGCTCGCTGGAGTGGCGCCGGTCGTCGATCGAACGCGACGTGACCGCCGTGCCGTGGGACCGCCCCTGGCCTGACGAACACGCGCCGCTATCGGTCCTGGTCGGGCGTCTGTTCTCGGTTCGGGCCCGACGTGTACCCACCTGGGTCGGTCTGCTCGGCCTTCTCGAGGACTTCGTAACGACCTGGGACGCCAATCCCGCAGCTCTTCGCCGGCGAGGCGACAAGATCTATTCCCGCGACGGCTGGCGCTGCACGGCGCCGGGCTGCACTTCCCGTCGCAATCTCGAGGATCATCACGTGCAGTACCGCTCCCAGGGGGGCGGCAATGACCTCGAAAACCGGATCGCCATCTGCAGGTTTCATCACCAGCTCGGCGAGCACGGCAGCCTCGCGTCTTGCCGAGGGACGGCGCCGCTTCGGATCATCTGGCGCCTGGGCCGCGCGGATGTCGCGGAGTGGTTTCAGAACGAGCGGCGAATCCAGCAACGCTCCGCCTGACCCCGTGCCCCGGACAGCCCCCATTCCAACCAACCGGCCCCGGTGGGCGTTTACACTGCGAGGCCAATGGAATGAACGCAATGGGGGCAGCGATCCGCGTGAACCGCTCGGAAGAGAACTTCCGAAGCCGGCCCGTCGATTCCGAGCAGTTTGCACGGATCTACGGGAAATTCGGCCGGCAGCTCTACGGGACCGGGCTGCGCATGCTGCGCAACCGGGAGGATGCCGAGGACGTCGTGCAGGACACCTTCATCACGTACCAGTCGACGCCACCCGACGTCCCGGAGAGCGGAATCGGCCCATGGCTCCACCGGGTCCTGGTCAACCGCTGCCTGGATCGGCTCCGCCACGGCAAACGCTGGCAGCAGGCGGATCTGGAGGAGCGCGTCGTACCGCTGCACCGCCCCACCGATGGTCTGCGCGTCGACCTGGGTCGCGCCGTCGGGAGCCTGCCCGAGAAGGCTCGTCTGGTCTTCCTGCTTCACGACGTCGAGGGGTTGAAGCACCGGGAGATCGCCAAGCTGCTCGAGATCTCCGAGGGCACCACAAAATCGCAACTCTCCCGGGCACGGAGCCTGCTGCGGGATCAGATCGAATCGACTTCACGGGGCAACGCACGAGGTGATTCATGAACTGTGAACAGTTCGAACAGGCCTGGATCGACGACGACCCTGCGCTGCGGACCGCGGCGGAACGTCATGCAGCCGCCTGCCCGAAGTGCCGGCGCATGTCGGACCTGAACCTTCGCCTGGCCCACGAAGTAGCCCGGTGGAAGGAGGAGACCGACTCGCCGCCACCCGAACTCCAGGCGCGCATCGCTGCGGAGCTCCGGACCCCGCGCCAGGCGAGACCCAGGTGGTACTGGGCCGCGGCGGCCGCCGTCCTGCTGGGCGCAACGATCCTGCTGCCGGTCGCCCTGCAACGGCAGGCCACGGAACCGCTGGAGCTGGCGATCGACGACACCGAACGGATCCAGCAGCAGTACGCCGCGGCGATCGCCAACCTCGAGCGGCAGGCCCGGGAAGCGCTGGAGCACGCGAGCGATCTGACGCTACCGCCCCAGCAAGCCGCCCGGCTGCTGGCCTACCGGGACCAGCTGGCACACCTCGACACCGTGATCGCCGAGGTGGAGGAGTTTCTCGACCAGAACCCGGGCCACTCCGGCGGCCACAAGGTGATGCTCGCCGCCTACAAGGAAAAAGACGAAGTGCTGAAGGAGATCCTTCAGTTCTCCCGAGGAGAATCCACATGATGTGCACCCCCGACCCGCCGCGCCGTGCCGGCAACGCCCGCTTGACCTGCGCCACGGTCGTCCTGTTGACCATGCTCGCAGCCGTGTCGTTCGCCGGTCAACAGGGCAAGCAGGGCCAACAGGGCAAGCAGGGCGGCGAAGAAGAAGACTGGAACCGCCGCCTCCTACGCGACGACGCGATTCACCAGAAGGTCGAACGCTCCATCGACGGCGGCGGCAAGCGCGTCGTGTTCGAAGGCGAAGTGTCCAAGCTCAACGTCTCGACCTCGATCGACGATCAGGTTCACATCCTCGTCGAGATGCGCTACTGGTCCAACATTCCCGAGTGGATCGCGCAGATCGATCAGGAGTTCGAGCCCCAGATCGACGTCGATGGGAGCGAGGTGCGGATCGAGGTTCGGTTGCCGAAGATCGACAAGCGCCGCAGCGGCACGACCCGAGTGACCAACGAGATCCGCGTGGACGTCCAGGTTCCCCGGGGTACCCCGCTCGAGATCGACAACCGCTACGGAACCGTCATCGTGAAAGGTGTCGAGGGCTCGGCGAAGATCTTCAACAACTCAGGTGAGATCCGGGTCACCTCGGCGACCGGAACGGTCGAGCTCGAGAGCCGCTACGGCCATGTCAAGGTCCGCGACATCGACGGCACGTTGACGGCGGAGACCTCCAGCGGATCGATCGACGCCGACGATATCTCCGGTGCGACCCGGCTCAAGAGCAGCTACGGGCACATCCACGTCAGTAACGTCATGGACAACCTGACCGCCGATTCATCCAGCGGAGGGATCAAGGCCAGCGACATCCGCGGCGATGCGACTCTGCGGAGTACGTACTCCGGGATCGCGGCCGAGCGGATCGGCGGGCGCCTCGACGCAAACGCTGGATCCGGCCCCGTCGAAGCACGGCATGTCGGCGGCGATGCGACCCTGAAGTCGACCTACGCGTCGGTCGTGGCCGAGGCGATCGGCGGCGACCTGGAGCTACATGCCGCGTCCGGCTCCTCGCAGGTCCTCGACGTCAAGGGCCGCGCCGAGATCAAGGGCTCCTACGCCGGCGCGGTGCTGGAGAAGATCGGTGGTCCGACGACGGTCTCGGTCGACAGCGGTAGCGTGACGGCTCGCGACATCGACGGCGACCTGACGGTGCGCTGCTCGTACGGCACTGTGCGCGTGATCGGCGTGGCCGGCGATCTGGCGGTCACCGCGTCCAGCTCCGGCGTGCAGGTCAGCCAGATCGCCGGCGCCGTCGACATCTCGACGAGCTACTCGGGGGTCGAGGTCAACGGCGCCGGCGGGGCGGTACTGGTGCGCAATCAGAGCGGCGCGGTCAACGTGCGCGGTCTGCGAGGAGCCGCTTTGACCGCAGAGCACCATGTCGACACGAGCTACGCGAACATCGACTTTCGCTGGCCCCAAGGGAAGGCGCTCGAGTACGACGTGCAGAGCAGCTACGGCGGGATCCGCACCGATTTCCCAGGAGCCGTCAAGGAAGGTGGATCGGGCAAGCGGTTGACCGGGGCTTCCGGCAGCGGCGGCGGGCGCGCGGTGCTCGTGGCCAAGAGCGGGAGCGTTCAGCTTCATGGCGAGTGAAACGCCAATTCGTTAACCACGAGAACCATGGACAGCATGGGGGCCGTTTGACAGAATCCTGCCCACTGTCGCTTCCGGGCGGTGTTTCAGGTTCTGAGGTCATGGCTCTGGGGAGTCTGGGGGGAGTACGCGGTGCCCGGCTACCGATTCTGTCGCAGCGACGATGTCGCCTATCTCGTCGACGCCTACAACAGCAGCCTCCCTCCCGAGGAGACCGGCCGGCCACCGCTGACGGTCGCCGAATTCAAGCGGCGCATCCGCGAGGATGACCTGTGGTGCAGTAGCTGCATGGTCGCCTACGACGGCGACGAGTTGATCGGCGTGATGCTCGCCGCCAAGCGCGAGACCGAAACCTGCTTCCTGGCGCTGGGGGTCCGCGCCGACCGCCGTCGACAGGGCCACGCCCGGCACATGCTCGACTCCCTGGCCCAGAAGCTGGCGATCCTCGGCCCTCCGGTCCTGCTCGCGGAGCTTCCCGTGCCAGGCGCAGGCGAGGGCGAACTGTTTCGAAGTCTGGGCTACCAGGTCGACACCCGCTACATCGACTGGGAGGCACCGGCGCAACCGGCCGAAGCGCCGCCCGCCGAGCTCGTCGTCCCGGTCGACCTGGAGGCGGTCGAAGAGGCCGGCCTCCTGGGCGACCGCGGGACGCCGAGCTGGTGCCGGACGAAGGAGTCGCTGGCCAACCACGAGGACCGGCTCCGGGGCGTCGGCGTCGCCGCCGGCGACACGCTGGAGGCCGCGATGCTGTGGGTCGACGCCGAGGGCTTGCCCCGGCGCATCCTGTTCCAGCACATCCCCCCCGGCAACCGTGGCGAGACGATGTTCGGGCTACTCCTCGCCGCCTGCCGGGCGGACTCCGACGGCGCCGCCGCCGTCGAACTGCCACGCCTCGAAGAAGGCCGGCTGTCGCCGGAACTTCTCCGGCGGCACGGCTTCCGCGAAGGGCAACGTCATGTGCGCGTCAGCACCCGGGCCGGCCATTAGGGTCTAGATTCCGCAGTGGTGGATGCACTCCTGCAAGGTCTGGAAGTTGTTCTCATTGCCGAGACAACCACCGTAGGTGAACAGTTCGCAATCGCCGGTGTCGGTGTTGTAGAACCAGCGCGGGATCGCCGCCTCGCACGGTCCGGGCTCCGCCGGTAGCGAGCAGACGTCGAGACAGGCGCCCCGGCACTCGGCTTCGTTTTCGAAGTTGTTGGCGTTCCCGCCACAGCCGCCCCAGACGAACTCGCGGCATTCTCCGCTCTCGGCGTCGTGGTACCAGCGGGGAATCGCCGCGGTGCACTCGCCGGCTTCGGGCGGCAACGTGCAGCGGTCGCCGCAGCCGTCGCGGCACTCGGCGAGGGTCTCGAAGTTGTTGGCGTTCCCGCCGCACCCGCCCCAGATGAAGCGCCGGCAGGTGTCGGTGAGGGAGTCGTGGTACCAGCGCGGGATCACCGCGTCGCAGTCACCGACCTCGGGCGGCAGGCTGCACGGGTCGCCACAGGTCCGGTCGCAGTCGTCTTCGGTCTCGAAGTTGTTGGCGTTACCGCCGCAGCCGCCCCAGTCGAACTCGAGGCACTCCTGAGTCTCGAACTCGTGGTACCAGCGCGGCACCACCGCATCGCACGGGCCGACGTCGTCGGGCAGCGTGCAGAGGCAGGGCTCGAGCGGTTTGCGATCGCGGCAGCCCTGGGCCTTGCCCATCGGGCCTTCCTTGCCGCCCTCGAAGACAGCGGTGATCTGGAAGATCCAAAGCCGGCCCGGGCCCGGCTCGACCGCCATGGGAACCCACGGCTCCCGCACGCCGTGATACAGGCAGCGACCGTAGTGTTCGGGCGGGGTCTCGTCGACCGGCCGCCCGTAGACGTTGTAGGCCAGCGCGTCGGGGACGGTCTGCCAGCGGATCACCTGTTTCAGCGGGAAGGCGACCCGGGAGACGAGTCCGCCGCCTTCGCGGCATTCGCCCGGGTGAACGACCGATGCGCCGGCCTTCGCCGCGAGACAGCGGTTGGAGTAGGTCTGGCCGTCGCAACCGCAGACGGGATCGCAGACCAGCGGGCAGGCCTCGGGCAGATCCTGGCAGAGGCCCTGAAGATCGCAGCAGCACTCGCCGTCCCTGAACTGACAGAACTGTCCCTCGGGGCACTGGTCGCCGGCGATGCCGCCGCAGACGCGATCGCAGCGACCGCGGTACTCGATCGAGACGCCGGCCGCATCGGCCTGGCATTCGTTGCCGTAGGTGACGCCGTCGCAGCCGCAGACCGGGTCGTACTGCAGGGTGCAGGCGACCGGCTTCGGCTCGCAGACGCCGAAGTGATCGCAGCAACACTCACCGTCGTCGAGCTTGCAGAATTCTCCCTCGCCGCACGGGATGCCCTCGATGCCGCCACAGACCCGCGGGCAGTCCTCGGCCTGCCCCAGGACCGGGTCGCAGGTCGAGTTGCCGTCGGCATCGCGGCAGCGCCATTCGCCGTCGCCGCAGCACTCGTATCCGGTTGCACAGGCCGACGTGTCCGAGAGATTCGGCAGATCGTCGGGATCGCAGCACCTCGGCTCGCAGACGCCGCCCTCGATCCCGCAGGTGGATTCACCGGCGCCGTTGTTGCACTGCCAGCTGCCGTCGCCGCAGCAGGTCGCTCCCTCGATGCAGGGTGGGTTGTTTCCGGCTCCCGGTGCGGCGCCGATGTCGCAACAGTCCTCGCAGACGAGCCCATCGGTGTCACAGGTCGGCTGGCCACCGCCGTCGTTGCACTGCCAGGTGCCGTCGCCGCAGCAGGTCGACCCCTCGAAGCAGATCGGGTTGCCGTTGACGCGGGTTGCGTCGACGGGTTGCAGCAGTGCTCGCAGACCTCTCCGCCGGCGAGTTGTGCGTTGTCGCAGGTCGATTGCCCCGTGTTGTCGTTGCACTGCCAGCCGCCGTCGTCGCAACAGGTCGCACCCTCGATGCACGGCGGGTTGCCGAACTCGCCCGGCGCGTCCCGCGGATCGCAACAGGCGTCACGGCACTCGTCGCCGGAGGCGTTGCAGGTCGACTCACCGGCGCCGTTGTTGCAGCGCCATTCGCCGTCTCCGCAGCAGGTGGCGCCCTCGATGCAGTCCGGCAGCAGCGCCGGGTCGCAGCATCTCTCCTCGCAGGTCAGCCCGACGGGATCGCAGGTCGAGAACCCCTCGAGGGTGTCGCAGGCCCAGGTGCCGTCGCCGCAGCAACTCGAGCTGCCGATGCAGGGTGGGTTACCGGGGGTTCCGGGACGCGCTCGCTCGTCGCAGCAATCCTCGCAGGCACGGCTGTCGATGTCGCAGGTCGAGCTGCCGTCCCCCGCGTTGCAGCGCCAGGTCCCGTCTCCGCAGCAGCTGTGTCCCTCGAAGCGGAACAGGTTGCCGT
>CALNYP010000039.1:0-9212 GCA_942490715.1 uncultured bacterium | reverse complement strand
GAGGACGATCCGGTGATCGTCGAGACCGGCGAGCCGCCGCCGGTCCCGACGGTCGAACCGCTCAGCACCAAGGAAGCCGAGAAGCTTGCGAAGAAAGAGCGCAAGCGGATGGAGAAAGAGGGCAAAAAGGCCCGGAAGGCGCAGAAGAAGGCCGAGGCCGAAGCCAAGGCCTGGGTGCAGCTGAACGTCACCGTCGAGGAAGGTCCCCAGTACACCCTCGGCGAGGTGACGATCACCGGCGCCGAGAAATACGAGTCGGATCTGCTGCGGCGGTTGATCCCGATCGGGGATGGGGCGGTCCTGCGGGACAACGCCCTCGAGGCCGGCGTGACCAACATCGGCCGACTGTACGAGAACCAGGGACACCTCTACGCCAACGTCGTCCGGCAGATCAACCGACGCCCCGAGGGCAATATCGCCGACGTCACGGTCGAGGTCGACGAGGACAAGCCGTACACGATCGCCAGGATCGACCTGGCCGGGAACTCGTCGACCCAGGATCGGGTGCTCCGCCGCGAGCTCCTGATGAGCGAGGGAGACATCTTCAATCGCGACAAGCTCGACGTGTCGCGGGTCAAGATCAACCAGCTCGGCTACTGGGCCGCCGGCGAGCCGATCATCGAGCCGGTCGAGTCGGACCAGACCGTCCTCGTCTCGATCGCCGGCCAGGAGCAGGGCCGCAACGAGGTTCAGGTCGGCGGCGGCTACAGCGGGTTCGACGGTGCCTTCTTCAACGGCGTCTACTCGACCCGCAACTTCCTCGGTCGCGGGCAGGTGCTGTCGGCATCGTTGCAGGTCGGTGGCCGCAGCGACCGCTACTCGATCTCGTTCCAGGAACCCTGGTTCCTGAACCGGCCGCTGCTGTTCGGTGCGAGCATCTTCCGTCGCGACGTCGACTTCGGTGCCACCCTGCGCAGTGAGAGCACCGGCTTCGGAATCATCGGCGGCAAGCGGTTGAGCCGTTTCGGACAGCTCAACATCGGGTACAACTACGAGCAGGTGAAATCGACGACGTTCCTGCAAACGACGACCGTCATCGACAACCAGCCGAGCTCGGTCACGAACGCCTTCGAGATCTCGAGTCTGACCCCGGTCTACAGCTTCAGCACGGTCAACGATCCCTACCGTCCTTCAGGCGGCAAGTCGATCAACCTCAGCATGCAGATCGCCGGAGGCCCGCTCGGCGGCAACTCCTCGTATCTCAAGCCGATCATACGTTTCACGAATTACAAGGGATTGTGGGGCAGCCGTTATCTCGCGACCCACATCCAGGCCGGCTACGTGACCGACTGGGCCGGTGGTTCCGACGTCATCAACAACGACAACATCAACGACGTCCCACGCTTTCAGCGCTTCTGGCTCGGCGGCGACACGCAGGGGCCACGCATCTTCGACACGCGCACGATCACGCCGCTGCGCTACGTCGAGCGTGTCGATATCCGCGACGTCGCATCGGCGATCCGCACGAATCGGGCCGATCCGCGGCAGCGTTTTCCGGCGGAAGATCGCTGTTCACCAGCGGCGGGCAGCACCGATCCTGATCGAGGTCGGCGGCGATCGTTACTACCTGATCCAGACCGAGCTGGTCTTCCCGTTGAACGAACAGGCCGAGATCGCCGCGTTTCTCGACGTCGGCGATAGCCTGTTCGAGGACCAGTCGCCTCGGCTTCGAGACGGCATCGCGTCTCGGCGGGTGTCGAGGTGCGCTTCCACCTGCCGGTCTTCCCGGTGCCGCTGCGACTGATCTATGGCTGGCCGCTGCGGGAGCTCGGAGTTTGACCGAACGAGCAACTTCACGTTCTCGATCGGACGCAGCTTCTGAGTCCGGGACCCGGCCGGGCCCAAGCGGAGAGGAGCCGCAACGGCGCGGATGGCACCCAGGGCCTGCTAGACGGATTCGCCGGTGTCCTGTAACATCGCTAGTCAGGGACGGCGTGAAGCGTTGTTCCCCCGGAAACGAGCCAGTTCCGGCCGCCCGATCCGCGGCCCCATACACGTGAGGACTCCGATGCAGTTGATCAAGTTCCGTTACGCCGCCCTGCTGGCACTGACTGACCGCTGGCCAGCTCGGCGCCCAGGCCCAGATCAACCTCGCTGAAAATCGGCGTGTTCGATCCCCAGCGTGTCTCCGAGGAGTCGAAGCAGGGGAAGCGGCTCCAGTCCCAGGTGACCTCCTTGCAGGAGGCGAAGCAGGCCGAGCTCGTCACCGAGCAGCACCCGAACTGCGAGTTGGACAACGAGACCTCGCTCTCCCTCTCCGCCGGAACGCCGCCAGCAGATGGACCCTGCGAGCGCGCGCAAGCTCGAGTTGCAGAACACACGCGCAGCTGGCCACCAGGAGCAGCTCGAGTTCAACGACGCCCAGCAGAAGTTCAACGACGTGTTGATCCGCGGCATCAACGAGTTCGGCAAGAACGAAGGCTTCGACCTGATCCTCGACATGGGGGCGGTGGCCTGGGCCGGGCAGACCATCGACGTCACCACGGCGATCATCGACATCTTCGACTCGATGTTCCCGGCCGCCGCCGACGGCAGCGGTGGAGCACGCCGTTGTTCGCGAAGCGCTTCGGCGATCGGGGCCCGGCCCGCGACGAGCCGTCGGAGCCGTGCGGCGACCGGGCGGACGGAGGTCGAGGGTGCCTGACGGTTACCGGCTGGAAGAGCTGGCCCGCAGCGGATCGATGGCCAGGTGCGGGGTGATGCGGATCGCACTGATCGCGGCATCGCCACGCTGGACCGCGCCGAGCCCGACGAGCTCAGCTTCCTGACCAATCCCAAGTACCGCGAATCGGCAAGCGCCACCCGCGCCGGGGCCGTGCTCGTCGGCAAGGGAACCGGGCTCGACGACCGGGACCTGCTCGAGGTCGACGAGCCGTACCTGGCGCTGGCCGGCCTGCTCGAGCTGTTCCACCCGGCCGCCGACCCGGCCCGGGGATCTCGCCGCAGGCGTCGGTCGACCCCGGGGCCGAGCTGGGCCGGAGGTCGCGGTCGGGCCCTTCGCCGTCATCGAGCGACGGGGCGCAGCTCGGCGACGACGTCATCGTCGGCGCCGGCTCCGTGGTCGGTGGGGATGCCGGGTCGGCGCCGGACCGAGCTCAAGCCCCGCGTCGTGCTCTACCCGGGAACCCGGGTCGGCGCGCGTTGCCTGATCCACTCCGGCGTCGTGCTCGGTGGCGATGGTTTTGGCTTTGCGACCCACGCCGGACAACCACCGGAAGATTCCGCAGCTCGGGCGGGTGGTCGTCGAGGACGACGTCGAGATCGGTCCGAATGCGACGGTCGATCGCGGCACCATCGACGAGACCCGGATCGGCGAGAACACGAAGATCGACAACCTGGTGATGATCGCCCACGGCGTCAATCTGGGTCACGATTCGCTGCTGGTCGGGCAAGCGGGAATCGCGGGCAGCGCCCGTGTGGGCGCTCGCGCGACCATCGCCGGTCAGTCCGGCGTGAGCGGCCACCTGGAGCTGGGCGAAGGAGTCGTCGTCGCCGCCAAGTCGGCGGTCTTCGGCAGATGTCGCCGGCAGGCCGGCTTCGTCGCCGGGATTCCCGCCGTGGATCACCGAGCTGGAAGCGCTCTCAGGCCGTGGCGCGCCGGCTTCCCGATGCCCTGCGGGCGGCTGCGCGAGCTGCAGGCGCGTATCGATGCACTGGAAGCGAGGGACTCGTGAGCGAGCCGACCATCGGAGGACTGAGCCGTGATGGACATCTTGCGGGATCATGAAGTGCATCCCGCACCGGTATCCGTTCCTGCTCGTCGATCGCGTGCTGGAGATGGAGCCGGGCAAGCGCATCGTGGCGATCAAGAACGTCACGATGAACGAGCCCTTCTTTCCGGGGCATTTCCCCGGCGCGCCGGTGATGCCGGGGGTGCTGATCATCGAGGCGATGGCTCAGGTCGGCGCGACCATGGTGCTCCACGCGATGGAAGACCGGAGCAGCAAGCTGGTCTACTTCACCGGCATCGACAAGGCCCGCTTCCGCCGGACGGTCGTGCCCGGCGATCAGCTGATCTTGACCCTCGAGGTGATCAAGATCCGTTCGCGAACCTGCAAGATGCGCGGGCTGGCGACGGTCAACGGCGGGCGCGCCGCCGAGGCCGAGATCCTCTCCGCGCTGGTCGATCGTCCGCAGTCCGCGGACAGGAGTGCATGACGATGGCGGTCGGCGAAGGCATTCACGCAAGCGCGATCGTCGATCCTTCCGCCCGGATCGGCGAGGGAGTCACGATCGGTCCGTACTGCACCATCGGCGCCGACGTCATCATCGGCGACGGTTGCCGGCTGGTCTCCCACGTCTCGGCCCAGGGTCCGGCGGAGATCGGTGCCGAGACGATGATTCATCCGTTCGCGACGATCGGCGGGCCCCCGCAGGATCTCAAGTACGACGGCAGCCCGACGAAGCTGATCGTCGGTAAGCGAAACCAGATCCGCGAGTGCGTCACGTTGAACCGGGGAACCGAAGGCGGTGGAGGAACGACGCGAATCGGCGACGACAACCTGTTCATGTGCTACGCCCACGTCGGCCACGACAGCCAGGTCGGTAGCCGGACGATCTTCGCCAACGCGGCGACGCTGGCCGGTCACGTCGAGGTCGGCGACGACGCCACCGTCGGTGCCTCCAGCGCGGTCCACCAGTTCACCCGGGTCGCCAACCATGCCTTCATCGGCGGCTACTCGGTCGTGACCCAGGACGCCCTGCCGTGGGTCACGACGGTCGGCAATCGGGCCAAGGCCTACGGACTGAACAAGGTCGGCCTGCGGCGCAAGGGCTACTCCCGGGAGACGATCGACGCCCTGAAGAAGACCTATCACACACTGTTCCAGTCCAAGTTGATTCTCAAGGACGCGCTGGATCAGGTCGAGGCGGAACTCGGCGATGTCGCGGAGGTGCGCTACTTCGTCGACTTCGTCCGCAGCAGCAAGCGCGGCGTCTGTCGCTGAGACACCGTCGGCGGGAACGCGCCGTGCCGACGCGAGCGGAGGAACGAGATGAGTGAAGAGACGATCCGCGCCGGAGTGGTCGGAGTCGGTCATCTGGGGCGGCATCACGCACGGATCTATGCGGAGTTGCCCGGCGTCGAGCTGGTCGGCATCGTCGATCAGGACGCCGCCCGGGCCGAGGAGATCGCCTCCCAGCACCGGACACGGGTTTTTCCCGACGTCGCGTCCCTCGCCGCGGAAGTGCAGGCGGTCAGCGTCGCGGTTCCGACCCAGCATCACCGGGATGTCGCCCTTCCGCTCCTCGCGGCGGGCTGCGACACGTTGATCGAGAAGCCGATCGCCAAGGCGATGGACGAGGCCGACGAGATCGTCGCCGCCGCCGAACGGTACGGCCGGATCGTGATGGTCGGACACACCGAACGGTTCAATCCGGCGGTCAAGTCGCTGGCCGAGCGGGTGAAGCAGCCGCGCTTCTTCGAGGTGCATCGGCTGGCCGCTTTTTCGGCGCGGAGCACCGACATCGACGTCGTGCTCGACCTGATGATTCACGACCTGGACCTGTTGCTGGCGATGGACGGCGGCGATGTCGTGCAGGTCGACGCGGTGGGGATCGCGGCCCTGACCGACAAGGTCGACATCGCCAACGCGCGGTTACGCTTCGCCTCGGGTTGCGTCGCGAACCTGACCGCCAGCCGGATCTCCGCCGAGCCGCTACGCCGGCTGCGGGTGTTCCAGTCTCGAACGTATCTCTCCTGCGACACGGGCAAACGATCGGTCGAGGGGTTCCGGCTCACCGCCGATCCGTCGGGCAAGCCGAAGATCGTCCACGAACGGGTCGATGTGCCTGACGAGGAGCCGCTGGGCAACGAGCTGACCGCGTTTGTCGATGCGGTGCGGACCCGGAACGTGCCGTCGATCGACGCCCGGCAGGGACGCAAGGTGCTGCAGCTGGCCCACCGGGTGCTCGATGCGATCGCGACCGCGGCGGAACCGACGGGGTGACCTCGACGACCGGGCCCGACCCGATCGCTCGACGGCTGGGAGCACGGATCCGCGAGGGACGGATGCCCGGCGCGGCGTGGTACGTCTCCGAGAACGGGATGATCGTCAGCCGCGGTGTCCTGGGGCATGCGGAAGTCGAGCCGCTCTCCCGGCCGTTGCTCGACGAGACACCGTTCGACCTGGCCTCCTTGACCAAACCGATGGTGACCGCGGCCCTGCTGGCCCGGAGTGTGATCGCCGGCGACATCGACGAGCAGGCGCCGGTCGGCGAATCCCTCGAGGAGCTCCGCGGTTCGCCCTGGAGTTCGGCGACGGCCTCGGAACTGGCCCACCACACCTCGGGGCTGCCGGCCTGGGAGCCGTTCTACCTGACGGCCGACACGCTCGAGGGCTATCTGGCCCAGGTCGGCCGGCTGGCCCCCGGAGGGCCGTGCGGCGACGCGCTCTACTCCGACGTCGGCTACATTCTGCTCGGCGCGTTGCTCGAGCGCACCCACGGCCGGCCCCTCGACGAGCAGTTCCGGGAGACGATCGCCGTGCCGCTGGAGCGAACCGGCCTGCGATTCGCCCGGCGCCCGGCGACGATCGAGGCGGCAGCGGCGACCGAGCGGGGCAACGAGTACGAACGGAAGCTCGCGGCACCCCTGGGTCGAGAGTTCCCCTGGCGCAGCGGAACGATCCGCGGAGTCGTTCACGATGCGAACGCCTGGCGCCTCGGCGGCGTCGCCGGTCACGCCGGCCTGTTCGGCACCCTCGACGACGTGCACGATTGGTGTGTCGCGCTGCTGGCCGGGGCGCCGCCGTTCGACGTCGTGGTTCGCGACCGGCTGCTGGCCGAGCTGCCGGGCAGTCGGCACACGCCGGGGTTCGTGCTGGCCGCGGCATCGGGAGCCAGCCGGGGAGTGCTGGACGACAGCGCGCCGGGTCACACCGGCTTCACCGGCACGTCGCTGTGGCTCGAGCCGGGCCGGGGCCGGGTCTATGTCCTGTTGACCCAGCGGGTTCACCCGGAGGTCGACCGGCGAGATTTCCAGGAGGTCCGGTCGGAGTTCCACCGGGAGGCGTCGGCGGCGAGGGTCCCTGCCGACCAGTAGAATGATGGGCATGGACTTCGCAGGAACCGCTGCCGCGCGAGAGCGCCCGAGATTCGGGCTGCCGGCGGCCCTGGCCGTCTCGGTCGCGCTGCACATCTTGCTGTTGCTGATCTTCCAGTGGCTCCCGGATCTCACCCCCGAGGTCGCGGCGGCGGAACCGGAACAGCAGCTGCTGAAGTTCACCTTCGCGCCGGACAACGCGGACGTCGACACGAACGAATCGGCCAAGGGCGAGGTTCCCTTCGAGACGCCGCAGACACAGCCGGCCGAAACCTCGGAGTTGATGCAGCCGTCCCAGGAAGCTGCGGGTCTCGAGACGATTCCGCTGCCGCCGAACGAGGCGGTCCTGCAGCCTCAGCCCGAGCCGACGCCGGTGCCGACGGAACAGCAGCTGCGAGCCGAAGCCGAGGAGGAACGCGAGGCCCGTCCCGCCGACCCGACCGAGGAGCCGACGACCGAACAGCCCGACGATCCGGTCGAGAAGACCGGGACAGAATTGCCCGAAGACAGCGAATCGGCGCTGGCCGCCGGCGCCGTCGGCACCGAGAAGGCGCCCTCGTCGAAGGAGCCGGCCCAGGGGCTCGACCTGAACTCGGCGATGCGCGACTTCCAGCGGCAGATGGACCAATCCCGCCAGTCTCGCCCGGCCCAGCCTGGAGGCGGATCGAAGCAGAACGTTTACGTTCCCGATCTCGGCACCCTGCCGATGCAGGGCGCTCCGTACGGCATCCTCGAGTTCTCCAGCCGGGACTATGACTGGAGCGAGTACAGCAGCCAGATCTACTGGGCGATCCTCAAGGCCTGGTACCTGCGGATCTACCGGACGACGGCTGACTTCGAGAAGTGGGCCCATACGAACGGCCGCTATCTGCTGAATCACAACACGACGATCGAGTTCGTCATCGAGCGGACCGGGAACGTCAGCGGCCTCCGGCTGATCCGTGGTTCGTCCTGCGGCCCCCTCGACGATTCGGCCCTCGATGCCCTGGCCGAGGTGGTCTTGCCGCCGTTGCCGAACGACTTCCCGAGGGACAGCGAACTGCTCCGGGGCACCTTCGTCGCCCGGGCCGAGGTGATGGCGCTCCGACCGATGCTCCGGCAGCTCTATAACCAGGGTTTCTTCAACTAGCCCGGGGTCCTGCCGCCGGCCTCCGGGGTGCTACGATGCTCCTCACGAGGAGGTCTCGAGCGATGCAGGACAACCTGATTCACGACTGGAACCAGCAGGACGAAACAGAGCGGCCGGCAGGGCCGTTGATGCTCGACGACGAGACGCTGCGCGACGGGCTTCAGTCGCCTTCGGTGATCGATCCACCGATCGAGGCCAAGAAGCGCATCCTCCACCTGCAGGCCAGCCTGGGAATCGACACCTCCAACATCGGACTCCCCGGGGCCGGCCCCCGAGCTCAGGCCGACGTCGAGGCGCTCTGTCGCGAGATCACCGACCAGGATCTGAAGATCGACGTCAACTGCGCCGCCCGGACGATGGTCCGGGACATCGAACCGATCGTGCGGATCGCCGGTGCGACCGGCGTCGATATCGAGGCCTGCGTCTTCATCGGGTCCTCCCCGATCCGGCAGTACGCCGAGAACTGGGACGAGGATTTCCTCGTGCGACAGTCGGCCGAGGGGATCGAGTACGCGGTGAAGGAAGGCCTGCGGGTGATGTACGTCACCGAAGATACGAGCCGCGCACGACCCGAGACGGTCCGGCGCCTTTACGGCGAGGCGGTGCGCCTCGGAGCGCAACGAGTCTGCGTTACCGATACGGTCGGGCATGCAACCCCCGAGGGGGTCGACCGGCTGATCCGGTTCGTCCGCGAGGTCGTCGACGAAGCGGGCGGGACCGAGGTCGGAATCGACTGGCACGGCCACCGGGACCGTGGCCTCGGCGTGGCGAACTGCCTCGCGGCCTACCGCGCCGGGGCGACCCGGGTGCACGGTTGCGGCCTGGGCATCGGCGAGCGCTGCGGCAATGCCGAGATCGATCAGCTGCTGGTCAACATGAAGCTGCTGGGCTGGATCGACCGGGATCTGAGTCGGCTGGGTGAATACGTCCACGAGGTCTCAACGGCGACCGGCGTGCCGGTCCCGGCCAACTACCCGGTCGTCGGTACCGACGCCTTCGAGACGGCGACAGGCGTTCACGCCGCGGCCGTGATCAAGGCCT
>CALNYP010000038.1:0-23925 GCA_942490715.1 uncultured bacterium | reverse complement strand
TACTCCACCGACCTGCGCTCGGCGACCCAGGGCAAGGCGGAGTACACCATGGAGTTCAGCAAGTACGCCCCTGTTCCGAAGGAAGCCTCCGAGGAACTGGTCAAGCAGTATCAGGCCGCAACCTCGGAAGCGTAGGGAGGCAGATCGATGCATCGGAAGGAAATCAACGAAAGAAGTCCTCTGCGGGTTCTCGAAAAGTCGATTCACGGCGGACTCGGCAGGGGCAACCTCGGCGTGATCGTCGCGCGTCACGGCGTGGGCAAGACCGCCGTGCTCGTCGGAGTCGCCCTCGACGATCTGATGCGCGGCAAGAAGGTGCTGCACGTCAGCCTGAAGGAGGGCGTCGAGCGCGTCCGCGAGTTCTACGACGACATCTTCCAGGACCTGGCCCACAGTCAGCAGCTCGAGGACGTCTGGAAGGTCCGGCTGGACCTGGAGCGGAACCGGCGGATCCATTGCTACGCGCCGGAGGCCTTCAGCGCCGACAAGCTTCGCGAGACCCTTCGGTTCATGAGTGACCACGGCGACTTCACGCCCAGCGCGATCATGCTCGACGGCCTCGACTTCGAGACGATCGAGCGCGGGCTGCTGGACGATCTCCGCGAGCTGGCCCGGGCGACCGACGCAGAGCTGTGGCTGACGGCGCTGACCACCCGGGACGCCGACACCAGCGAGATCGGCGTGCCGGCCCCGGTTTCGCGGCTGGAAGATGCCCTGGACGTCATCCTGACGATCGCCCACGACGGGAGTTCGGTCCACGTGAGCCTGCGCAAGGACCACGAGAACCCGACGGTCCCGGACCTGAAGCTCGAACTCGACCCTCGCACTCTCCTGCTGCAGAAGTCCTGACACGATTCGACTCTGCAGCCTCGCGGGCGTATATTCGGACTGTCCCATGGGAGACAGTACCGATGGCTCATAGAAACGCTCCGTGTGATTGTGGCAGCGGCAAGAAGTACAAGGCTTGCTGCGCCGTGAAGCGAACCCGGCCCCAGTGGCTGCACATCATCGCCCTCGTCGCTTTCCTCGTGATGAGCGGCTTCGTCGTGGCCTCGGTGATCCGCGACGCCGGACGCGAGCGCGTGGTCCCGCCGGGCTACGTCTGGAACGAGGAACACGGGCACCTGCACAAGACCGGCGCCGGGGAACAGTCCGCGGTACCGGCGGACGCGGTCTGGAGCGCGGAGCACGGCCACTTCCACGACGCCGCCGGCAACCCGATCGGCGGCAACGCCCCGGCCGAACCGGCTCCGGCCCCGGTGGACCCGATCTCGCCGAACTGATCCACGGGAGGGGAGGCGCGCTTCCGGATGTACGGGCTCCTGCGGCGATACGTCCGGCTCACTCTGCGTGCCTTCTTCCGCGAGGTCGATGTGGTCGGCCGGGAGCAGGTCCCTGAGCAGGGCGGTGGCCTCTACGTCGCCTGGCACCCCAACGCGCTGATCGACCCCGCGCTGATCCTCAGCTCCAGCCCGCGCGCCGTGATCTTCGGCGCACGGCACGGCCTGTTCCGCGTGCCGATCCTCGGCCGCGTTCTGCGGGGACTCGGCACGGTGCCGATCCATCGCGCGTGCGATGACGCCTCCGACGATCCGACCGCACGCCGCACGGCGAACGAGCGGAGCCTGGATGCCCTGGCCGGCCGGATCGGCGCGGGAGCCTTCTCGGCGCTGTTTCCGGAGGGGGACAGTCACGATCTGCCGCACCTGGCCGATCTCAAGACCGGCGCTGCCCGACTCTACTATCGCGCGCGCCAGCTTACGCCGCCGGGACAGTTGCCGCCCAGCATCGTCCCCGTCGGTTTGCACTACGACAGCAAGCGGGTCTTTCGCTCCGGAGCGGTGGTCTGGTTTCACCCCCCGATCGAGCTGCCGCCGGAGCTCGACGTCACTCCGGATCCCGAAGAGCCTCCCGAGGAGACGCGCCGCCGGGCCCGGGCGTTGACCGACCGGATCGGCGTCGCACTGACGTCGGCCGCCCTCGCCACCGACGACTGGCTGACCTACCGCGCGATGCACCGGATCCGGAAGCTGATGCGAGTCGAGGAGGCCCGCCGCGGCGGGACCGACCCCGGCCGCACGAGCCCCGGCGAGAAGGTGCGGGGCTTCGCCCGGGTCCGGAAGGCCTATGCCCGCGTCCGGCAACAGCGGCCCGAGACGGTCGATCGCCTGATGGGGCGCGTCGTGGCCTACGACGACGATCTTCGCGCCCTCGGACTCGAAGACCACGAACTCGACCGGCCGCCCCGGGTGGGCTACTTCCGGCTCGCGGCATGGCTGCTGCTGCAGGCGGCCTTCGTCTACCTGTTCCTGCCGCCCTTGCTGGTGGTCGGCCTGATCGTCAATGGCCCGGCCGCCTTGCTGGTCACGCTGGTCGCGAATCGCCACGCTGGCCGGCGCAAGGACGTCGCCTCGCTGAAGATCCTGCTCGGCTCGCTGGTCTTTCCGCTGGCCTGGATCTCCGCCGGACTGCTGGCCGTCTGGACCCATGGCTATCTTCGGACGCTCTATCCGTCCCTTCCGGCCCATGCCTGGTGGACCGGTGTCGCCGTCTCGGCCACCGCGATCCTGGGCTGGATGGCCTCGGTGCGCTACGTACATCTGGCCCGGCGCACGGCCCATGCGTTGAACGTTCGGCTGACCCGGGCGCGCCGTCGCTACAGCACCGCTCGGCTGATCGTCGAGCGCCGCCGGCTCTACGACGAGTTGACGGCGCTGGGCGAACCGGGCGCCTCGGGTCCACCCGTCGCGACCGGCTGACCTCGGCGACGGAGGGCCGGCGACGGGGGAATCGACCGCAGCTCGAGCCGACGGCCATCGGCCGGGTGCGCAAGGTCGATACGCCAGGCGTGGAGCAGGTAGCCCGGATCTCCCGGAATCGCCCGGGTCCCCTGGATCGGGCGCCCCCCGGGACCGAACAGCGGATCGCCGACCAGCGGGTGGCCGACGGCGGCGAGGTGAATCCGGATCTGGTGCGGGCGACCGGTCTCGATCCGGACCTCGACCAGCGAGGACTCGCCGTCGCTGTCCAGCAGGCGCACGTGGGAGCGCGACGGCTTGCCGTCCTCCTTCGCCGCCCAGAGTTCCCCGAGAGGGCGGTACGGGATCTTGCCGATCGGCACATCGATCCGGAAGCGCTCCTGTGCCGGTCGCCCGACGATCAGGGCGCGGTAGGTCTTGCGTACCGCCGGGGTGTTCCAGCTCGCCAGCAGCCGTCTCCGCGCCTGGGCGCACCGTGTGGAGACGACGAGCCCCGAGGTGAAACGGCCCAGGCGATGGGCCGGCGATGCCAGAGGGTCGAGGGCCCGCAGCCGGTTGAGCAGGGTGTGCTCGAGAAACTCGGAGCCCGGCAACGTCGGCAGGCCGGAGGGCTTGCAGACGACGTGCAACTCCCGATCACGGTAAACCGTCGAGAGGGTCACCGGCGCCGGAGGCTCGACCCAGCCCGGGCGGCGCCAGGTGACCACGGCGCCGGGGTCGAGGACGACCGCCTCCACCGCAGGGCGATCATCGACGAGTAGCTCTCCCGCGGCGATCCGGCAGGACCAGTTCGCGCGGTTCGTGTGCCGGAAGCGGTCGGTGAGGTAGTCGAGCAACGTGGAGCCGTGCCAGCGAACCGGCACCGCCTCCCGAAAGTCGTATCCCTGGTTGGTCCTGCTCACGGTCTCCGCCTGGCCCTGCGACTCCGGCAGGATAGCGGAGCCCGGCCTACAGCTCGAACTGGCGCAGGAACAGCTGCTGCTTCAGGTAGACGAAACGCGGGCTGAGCGGAGGTAGCTGGGAGGCGTCGTCGAAGTCGGTGTCGTAGCCCCAGTCCCGGATCGGCGCGGTGTACTGGTCACCGCCGTAAACCCAGGCACCCTCCACGTGCCGGGGCACGTTCAGGCTGACGAAGCTGCCCCGGTACTGCAGGGTCCGACCGCTCCAGGTCTCGTGGAACCGCGGGTAGTTCTCGAGTCCGCCGTTGTACTCATCGCCGTCCTGGCCGGCGCTGCCCTCGACGCCGCCGGTCGAGTCGGTTCCGGCGAGGAACGCCGCGTTGATCGTCGTGCTCCCGGCGACCCGCTGGTCGAGGTCCAGGGTGCTGCTGGCATCGGACCAGTCGTTGGAGAGGATGTTCAGCGAGTCGGCGAGCACGGCGGCCGGCTTCTTGTCGACCGCGTTGTAGTCGCCCTGGAGGTAGGCGGCCTGGTTGGTGACAACGGTCAGTCCGCGGATCGCCGGAGCACCGCCGACGGTCGAAGCCAGCGTGCCCGCGTTGGTCAAGCGCACGCCGTAGTTGTTGATCGTGTTGACATCGCTGCCGGTCACACCGAGATACCACACGAGTCCACCTTCGCTGCTCTCGTCGAGGCCCTTGACCGGTCCCATCAGCGTGGTGTTGTGCAGACAGTCGAGGAGGTCGATGACGTCGACATCGAGCATCTCGATCGTGACGCCCTCCCGATTGTTGTGGAACGT
Source organism: uncultured bacterium (assembly GCA_942490715.1). Classification (GTDB taxonomy): domain Bacteria; phylum Acidobacteriota; class Polarisedimenticolia; order Polarisedimenticolales; family Polarisedimenticolaceae; genus CALNYP01. The sequence continues at coordinate 19,465 of CALNYP010000038.1, read as the reverse complement.
GTCGGAGTGGGAGACGGAACCGCAACCGGCAAGGACCGCGGTGTCGGCGCCGTTGGCGTTCCCATCCGGATCGTGCACCCGAATCGCCGGGGTCTCTCCGCCGAGGTCCAGAACGACCCGGAGATCCGCCTTCTGGAAGTAGACGCCGCCGGGGTCGATCATCTCCGGCTGGGGCACCGTGACCGGATCGACGCCGACCTCGACCATGCCGTTCCAGGGAAGCAACGACGGCGGTGTGATCTTCAAGCGCGATCCCGAGCAGACCGGCAGGTTCTGCGGGTTTTCGGGATCGGGAACCGTCACCGTGCCGCTCATGCAGGTGTCCTGGTTCTTGCGGCCGCGGTAGAGATCGCCCGCAGTCGTCACCTGCCCGTCGATCCCCAGTGCGTCGCCGGATCCCAGGTACAGATCGCCGTTGGTGTGCACCGGACCGGCGAGGGTCATCGTCGGCCCGGGGAGGATCTCGAGGTCCTTGTTGTAGAAGGCGGCGAACTGGAACAGCGGCACGAGCCGACTCTTGAAGTGCAGGGCCAGGACGGCGCGGGCGTTGTCGTCGGCGTCGTAGGAGGCCGACTCGACGGTGTAGCGATACTCCTGGGCGCTGAGATTCTGGTAGCGCTCTCCCCGGGGGATCACGATCGCGATCGGGTTCTCCGCTGCCTCCTCGAGGTAGGTGATCGCCTCGTCATGGGCCAGACCGTGAGCCTTGCAGGCCATGTCGCCGGAGCCGTTGTTGCCCGCCGCGCAGGGGATGTAGCCGTCCGCGTTGATCGGCGGCGCGCCGGCGGGGCGGTTGTATCCGATGAAGATCCGGCGCACCTCGTCGGCCCGGATGTTCAGGCCGGCCTCGGCGGCGTAGAGGCCGTCGACGCCGGACATCGATGAGCGGGTCGTCCGGATGCCCATGTGGGTCAGCGTGTAGTAGCCCAGCAGCAGGCTCATCATCATCGCCAGCAGCATCATCATCATGACCAGCGCCATGCCGGACTCGCCGGTTCGTCGTTTCGCAGGGGTCGTCATCGTCTCTCCCGTCTGTCAGAGCGACAGAACATTACGAGGGAAGAACCGCGTCTGGAGTGTCCGCGTGACCCACTGTTCTTGCACCTGCTGCTGTCCGGTGATCGTCAGTTCGATCGCCCGCAATTGCCCCCATGCACCATCGCTATCGAATGCGTCGAGGATCGTTCCGTCGGCCATCACCGCGCGGAGCTGAAAGTCCTCGACATGCTGGATCAGGTTGACCGGCGCCCCGCTGTTCCCCTGGGAGACGAACTGCAGCGTATCGCCGCTGAGCTGGTAGCGACGCTCCTCCAGCAGGTAGATCCTGCACTGCTGGGAGACCTTGTAGGTGTGCTGCCAGGGATCGGAATTCGGCTTGCCGATGAACTGCGTGTTCTTGCCGTCGGAGTCGTGGATGAAGAACTCGCCCCACTCCTTGACCGGGTTGTAGACGTAGGCCAGCAACGTGCCGCCGTTGGCGAGCCGGGCCGCGCGCCAGGCGGCGAGATTATCCGGCCAGCCGTCTGCGTCGGCGTCGGCGACCGGGGCGCAGCCCTGGGGCGGGTCGTCGACGTTCTTGGCGATCCGCACCTCGTCGGTCGTCTCGCCCTCGTTCAGCTTCTTGCACAGCGGTAGCACCTCATCGAGCAGGTTGCGCCGGACGACCAGGACGTCGGGCCCGCCGGCGTCGCCGTCGACGATCTCGATCACCGGAAAATCGCCGGGCAGTCGCTCGCCGGCCTGGCGCAGTTCGATCCCGAGGAGGTCGACACCGCTGCGCAGATTCTGGTTGATCGACATCCGCTGCCGGTCGGTCCGGAACATCTTCGTCGTCGACAGCGTCACGCTCAGCGCCGCCGCGGAGAGCAGCGACATCGCGAACAGCGCGACGAGCAGTTCGACCGAGCTGAAGCCGGCGCTCTCAGCGCAGCTTCGTGAAGACGGACTCGGTGAGATACAGTGCCTGTCCCCCATAGCTGACCTCGATCACGATATGCCGGCTGTCGGCGTTGCAGAACTCGTTCGTCGGACAGTAGATCGTCCGGATCTCGTACTCACGACCGTCGAAGGAGAGCGCGGTGGCGGTCGTCTCCCCGGAAGACGGCAGGGTCGTCGGATCCAGCTGGCGGGTCGCCTCGAGAGCTTCCTGGGCCACCGAAAGCGCACCGCTGCGGGCCTCGTTCGCCGTGTTGACATCGAGGTAGGTGAAGAAGCTGGGGACGATCGCGGCCAGCGCGATGCCCAGAACCGCCATCGCCGTCAACGTCTCGATCAGGGTGAACCCGTCGTCGCGTGGCCGGCGAATCAATGGATCACCCGCGAGCTTCCGCCGAGGAGGACCTCGACCGACAGGCTGCCGGTCTCCGGGTGATGTAGCGGGATCGTGATGTTACCCGCCGCGAGCCCGCGGCTGCTGAAGCAGACGCTCCAGCTCGTGTCGGTCAATACCACGTCCCGGGGTAGCTCGAGTTCCAGTTCGTCGTCGCGGGTCCAGGTCGTCGCGAAGCAGGACTGGGCCCGCTCGGCGATCAGGTGACTCGGGTCCGCGGCAGTCACCCGGTAGGCCGACGTCGTCGCGATCGCTCGCGAACGGCTGACGCGCATCATCCCGTCCACGAGATCGGCGCCACCGGCCAGGGGCGCCGCGGCGGGCATCAGGTACAGCCCCGCGGTACTCGCCGCGATGCCGAGCAGACTGAGGGTCACGAGGGATTCCACGACGCTGAATCCGAGCTGTCTCCGGCTACGCATGCCCCGGAATTCAGCAAGTCACGTACCAGACCAGCTATTCACGCTATTCGGGGGCCTGACGCCGGCTTGTCGGGGTTCTCCAGACCGTTTTCCGCGTTTTCCCTGGATTACGGGAAACGCCGGAATTCGCAACCGGCGGACGGAGACTACGATTTCGGAGCTTCAGGGTGCTGCGGTTTCCCGGGCGACGGGGTACAGCAGGTAGCGCGGGTCGGCGAAGGGCGTCCGCCGGTAGAGCCACTGGAGCCGGGCGCGGGGACTGTCGGCCAGCACCGGATCGGAGGCGATCGCCTCACGAAAGGCCTCGGCAAGCTCGGGATCCGCGGCCAGCATCTTCTCGGCCATCGGCTCCATCACGTACCCCTCGACGTACTCGGTGCGCTGGAAGATCTCGAGGAAGAACCCCCATTGAAACAACGAGTCGGGCGCCTCCGGTTCCAGCAGCAGCACCGCCAGGTCGCCGAGTGGCTGGTCCGTCGGGACCCGCACCGATCCAGCCGGAAAGGTCATCTCGATTCGTTCCACTCGTGGAGTCGCGGTCACGCGCATCCGTCCCTCATAGGGCGCCGTGGCGAACCGGGGATCCTGCATCCGGTACATCTCCACCTCGAGGGTGCGCGGCGCCCGCGCCCGTTCCATCGCGACCCCGTGTCGGTCCAGCCGCTCGATCGCCTCGGGCCAGTCGGCCGGGATCCAGTAGGCCGCAGGCCGGGTCACCGATGCGGAGACCTCGTCGGCGACGTGCATCTCGGCCTCGACCTCGATCGGCCGTCCCGTCCAGGTCACCCGTGTTCCGCCGGAGATCGAGGACGGTTCGTTGCGAGCTTCGACTCCCTGGACCAGGATCGTTCGCGGCGTCGCGTCCTCGGGCACCTGGAAGGCCAGCGGGACGATCGACGGCCGGCGGGCCCGGTCCTCGTCGATCGCCTTGCGCAGCGCGGCGCCGCCCCTGGCCAGGGTACGCATCGCCGACTCCATCGCGACGTAGGTGCCGAGCACGCGGCGCGGATACGGTTTCAGTGAGTGATTCTCGACGAGAACCGTCGGCAGGTGTCGCAGGGCGCCATAGCCGTCGGAGTATCGCGGCGTCGCGGAGCTCCACTGGAGCAGACCCGCCGAGTAGTCCCTGAAGTTCCGGGGCCAGATCAGCGGACCCGGGACGTGTCCGGCACCGGTCAGATCGCGCTGCAGGGCCGGATCGAGCTGCTCCTCGAGCCAGCCGGCGATCGATGGCGAGTGGCCGTGACGTCCCATGTAGCCCCAGGTGAAGTCGTACTGGTAGTCCAGGCCGTCGGTGACGTGGATGTCGAACAGCAGATCCGGCCGCCAGCGTTCCAGTGCCGGAATCAACGCCTGCAGCTCCGCGGTGTCGATCTTGCTCCAGTCGCGGTTGAGGTTGAGATTGCGACCGTTGGTGCGCCAGCCCATCTCCTCGGGACCCCGCTGGTTGATCCGCCCCCGGGGCGAGCGGTTCTCGTGGCCGTCGACGTTGAGGATCGGTACGAACAGGAACGCGGCGCCGTCGAGCAGCTCCTGCTTCGAACCGCCGACGGTCATGTCCCGGAGCAGCATCATCCCGGCGTCCTTGCCGTCGATCTCTCCGGAGTGGATCCCGGCCTGCATCATCAGGATCGGCTTGCCGGCTCGCTGGAGCGCAAGCGGCGTCCGTTCGCCACCGGCGCTGGCGACGACGAGCCAGATCGTCCGGCCCTCGAGGCTCCGGCCGAGGGAGACCAGCGAGACCTGCGGAGACGCGGCGGCGAGACCCTTGAGCCAGGCGACGGTCTCGCGGTAGTCGGGGGTCCTCTGCAGACCGCTCCGCTCCGCCGGTGTGATCCACGGATCGTCGGGTTCGGCGATCAGACCGACGCTGGCGCCGTTCCAGGGCGCGGCCGGGGGCAGGATCGCGGTGTCGGCGGGGCCGCCGGCGGCCCGGGCCGTCGAGACGGCGAGGAGTCCGGCACAGAGCCACGCGAAGGAGATGCAAGCGTACGGACGCGACATGGGGACTCCCGGGGACCGAGTCAGTCGGGAAGAACGCCGGTGGCGACCCGGGGCGCCGCGCCCGGGACGGTCCAGGCGACGACGACCCCGTCATCGCGGGAAGCGATACGAGGATAGCCGCTGCTCCGGGCCGCGATCGTTCGCGCGGCGATGCGAATCTCGTCGGGCGCGCCCTTCGGGGAGACCCGGCGGGTGACCACCGCCGCCCCCTCGGCGATCCGCTCGAGCCAGACCGCGTGCCATCCCGATGCATCGGCGGTGAGCCCCAGCCGGCCGGCGGGATCGCCGCCGTCGAGACGGATCGGGGCTGCGAAGTGGACGCCATCCTCGGCGATCGCCAGATGTACGGCGGGGCTGCCGGTCGACTCGGTGTACCAGGCGACCGCCAGTGCGTCTCCACGGGTTGCGACCGCGGGACCGTTGACCGGACAGGCGGCGATCTGCCACCCGTCGGCGTGAACCGGCGTCGGTTCGGTCCAGCCTTCGCCGGACTGACGGGAGATCAGGATGTCCCGGACCTCGCCACGGGTTCGATCGCGATAGGCCACGAGCAGCTCGCCGCCGGGCATGCGGGTCGCCGCCGTCGGGCAACAGTCGCAGACACTGTCGTCGACGACGGTCTCGGGCCCGACGCTCCCGTCCACCGAGAGCCGTGCGTGTCGCAGCGTCGTCGGCCCCGGCGGGTCCTCGACCATCTGCCGGCCGTCGAGCCAGACGACGTCGAATCCCGTGACTCCGTCGGGGACCAGCGAGACGAAACCGTGCTCCGCGGCGACGCCGTCGGTGTGGGGGCGGACCGGATCGGTCCAGCTGTCGCCCCCGTCGGTGGAGACCGCGAGCCAGACGTCGTAGGCGTACGTCGCGGAGCCGCTGCGAACCAGCCACTGTGCCGCGATCGTGCCGTCCTCGGCGACGGCCAGGTTGGGCACGTCGGCCCAGTTGACGAACCATTCTTCCCCGGAGGTCACCTGACGGGGTGGCGCCCACTGTTCGCCGTCGAGGAACGAGAACATCAGGCGGTGCCCTCGGCTCTCCAGCGCCTCGATCCACGAGAGATAGACCCGACCGTCTTCGCCGATCGTGAAGCGCGGTTCCCCGCTGCCCTCGGCGGCGGGGGAGGCGATTGCAATCGCCTCACCGGCGGGGACGTCGGCTGGCGGCGGAGTGCCGGTGCAACCGCCTGCGACGACGGGCAAGAACAGGAGCAGAGCGAGTGTACGGATTCTCATCCGCGCATTCTAGCGCGTCCCGGAGTCCCTCCGGAGGGTCCAGCGGACCGCCGGACTACAATGATTTCTTTTGGGAGCCCCTGAACGTGACCGACTCCGCCGCGCCCCGGGCGCCCCTCGAGCGACTCGACGTCGTCTGGTTCCAGGTCGCCGGCACGCTGTGCAACCTGGCCTGCCGGCACTGCCTGGTGTCGTCGTCGCCGACGAACCGGACCCACGAAATGCTGACGGCGCAGCAGATCCGTCCGCACCTGGCCGACGGGGCGGCCCTCGGGGCCAGAGAGTTCTACTTCACCGGCGGGGAGCCGTTCCTGAACCCGGAGATGGAGGCGATCCTGGCCGAGGCGCTGGAGTTCGGCGCCGCGACGGTGTTGACCAACGGGCTGCTGCTCGATCAGGGCCGGTGTGAACGCCTGTCGGCACTGGCGGCGACCACGGGGAACTCCCTGGACGTCCGGGTCTCCCTGGACGGCTGGAACGCCGCCGAGAACGACGCGATCCGCGGCACCGGAACCTTCGATCGTGCCGTCGACGGCGCCCGGCGCCTGGCGCGTGCGGGGTTGAATCCCGTGCTGACCGTGACCGCCGCCTGCGCGGATGTCGCCTCCGAGGCCGGGCGGCAGCGGCTCGTCGGCTGGGCTCACGAGCTTGGCTTCGACCGGCCGCGACTGAAGGTGCTGCCCCTGTTTCGCATCGGCGCCGAGGTCGCACGCGAGGGCGGGTACGCCGGCTGGCAACGTCTGCAGCAGGGCGACGTCAGCGACGGCTGGGCCCACCTCCAGTGCAGCAGTAGCCGGATGGTCACCGCAGCCGGCGTCTGGGTCTGTCCGATCCTGGTCAATGATCCGCGAGGTCGAATGGGCGCTCGCCTCGACGACAGTCTGGGGACGTACGAGCTGGAACATCCGGCGTGCTGGACCTGTCACGTGGAGGGCGCGACGTGCCGGACGTGAGCGCGGGTTCGTCATGGCGCTGAAGCGCGAAGGCTCGCGGGAGTTGCCGGACCACCGGGGGAAGGCGACCTGGGGCGAACGAATCGTTCCGCTCGAAGCCTTCCGCGAGGCGGCGGCGAGCCACGGCCGGGAGCTGACTCCCGGCGAGCGGGCCGAAGCACGGGAGCGGTTCCTGGCGGAACCTGCCGACGAGACGCCGGTCGAGTCCGGGCTCGACCGGGTCGTCGTGTTCGGCGGCGTGTACAGCAACCACCACGCCCTCGCGGCGCTGCTCGACAGTTCCCCGGCCCGGCGGGCCGACGCGATCTACTGCCTGGGTGACCTCGGCGGGTTCGGCCCGCACCCGGAACGCGTTCGACCGCTCCTCGAGCGCGGTGCCGTGCGTTGCATCCGGGGCAACTACGAGGAGTCGCTGGCGGCGGACGCCGAAGACTGTAATTGCGGCTACACCGACCCCCGGGACAACGCGTTCGCGGAGTTGTCGTACCGCTACACCTCGTCGCGGACGAGTGCCGGCTTCAAGTCCTGGATGGGGCGGCTTCCGGCACGGCGCCGGATCCGGCTCGGCGATCGGACGCTGTTGCTGGTCCATGGATCGCCACGACAGGTGAACGAGTTCCTGTTCGAGTCGACGACACCGGTCGCCTTTCTGGAGGGGCTGCTCGACCGCGAGCGCTGCGACGGACTGCTGTGCACCCACACGGGACTGCAATGGCATCGTCGGTTGCCGTCGGGGCGAGATGTCGTCAATGTCGGCGCGCTGGGCCGGCCGGCCAACGACGGCCGGACGTGTGTCTGGTACTGCTCGATCGCGGCGAGGGCCGGCGAGCTGGCGATCGAACTGCTTCCGCTGGTCTATGACCACGTGGCGCTGGCCCGGGAGATGCGCGAGGAAGCGCTGCCCGAGGAGTTCGTCGAGACGATCGAGACCGGCTGGTGGACGTCCTGCCTGGAGATCCTCCCGGCACGGGAGCGGGCGGCGTCGCGCTACTAGCGTCGTGGAAGTGTCGAAACGACCGCACCCTCCAGTCCCTGGTGGGGCGCTCCGGCGAGATAGGTGAACCGGGTCTCCTCTCGTCCCACCCCGATCCAGCTGAAGCTGACCGTCCGGGCATCCGGCCGATGCATGCAGACCGAGTGCGCCCCTCGCTCCGGTCGATGGCCGGCGTGGAACCGCAGCAGGTTCTCGACGCTCGTCCCGTCCAGCGTGGCCTCCTCGAAGACCTGCCGGCGGCTCGCCGTCACTTCCGCCGGGCGAAACGAGGACGAGATCAACAGCCCGCTCTCTTCGCCTGCCGGGCCCAGGGTCAACTGGCCGTCGTGCCAGCTCGCCTGCAGCTCGCGTTCCGGGTCGAGGGCCAGGATCACGAAGGAACGGAACGAGGTCAGTTCGAGGTCGGCGAGCTGGTCGCGCAGGTCGTCCACCGAGGGCGATCCCGCGAGGCGATCGACGAGCAGACCGCGGCTGGTGAACGGCCGCGCCGGCGTCTCGTCCTCGGCCCGATAACCGTTCAGCAGTCCGACCGTCACGCCGCGGTCGTTCGTGGCCAGCCAGGTTCCGCCGAACTCGGGATCGGTCGGGGCCAGAAAACGACCTCGTAGGCCGTCGCGCAGGGTCGGCGGCAGCGCCTGGGCGCGGCTGCGTCGTTCGTCCCGATTGAAGAACAGATCGTATCCGTCCTCCCTGCGATTCCAGCTGACCGTACACATGGCTTCATTCTAGCGGTCCGCGCCGGCGATCTCCGTCGCCGTCCCCGGAGAACCCGGCGCGGTGCCGGCCGTACATGGTGGAACCGAAGCGCCGCCTTCGATACCCTGACCAGGAAGCACCCCGCGAGTCCGGGGAGGAGTCGATTTGAAGAAGATCCTGATCGCGATCCTGGCGGTGATCGGTGGCCTGTCGATCTTCGCCGGGTTCGGAGTCCTGGCCCTGCTGGTGCTGGCCTCCTCCGGCGGCGAGCCGGCGGTCCCCGCACGGACGATCCTCGAGATCGACTTCGAAGACGGGGTGATCGAGGACGTCCCCGACGACCCGATCGCGCAGTTCATGCTCGGTGGACACCTCGAGGTTCGCGACGTCGTCGATGCCCTCGATCGCGCCGCCGAGGATCGGCGCGTCAAGGGTGTCGTCGCGCGGATCGGCAACGGTGGCATGGGACTGGGCCATATCCAGGAGATCCGCGACGCGGTCGCCCGCTTCCGTCGATCGGGGAAACCGGCGATCGCCTGGGCCGAGACCTTCGGCGAGTTCGGTGCCGGCAACGGCGCCTACTACCTCGCCACGGCGTTCGACGAGGTCTACCTGCAGCCCTCCGGCGACATCGGACTGACCGGACTGATCTACGAGACCCAGTTCATCCGCGGATTGCTCGACCTGCTCGACATCGTTCCCGCGATGGGCCAGCGTCACGAATACAAGAACGCGATGAACGTCTACACCGACACGGAGTACTCGCCGGCGTTTCGCGAGGCGATGCAGTCCCTGGTCGACTCCCAGTTCTCCCAGATCGTCGGCGGCATCGCCGAGGGTCGAGAGCTGACCGCCGACGAGGTTCGGGAGCTGGCGGATCGAGGTCCGTTCTACGGCGTCGAGGCCGAGGAAGCCGGGCTGGTCGACGGACTGCTCTACCGCGACCAGGTCTACTCGTTGATCCGCGAGCGGACCGGCGAGCGCACACGACTGCTCTATCTGGACCCGTATCTGGCCCGGGCCGGCCGACCGCACGCGAGCGGCACGACGGTCGCGTTCATCCAGGGATCCGGCGGGGTCACTCGCGGTCCCAGCGCGTACTCTCCGATGGACGGCACGATCACGATGGGATCGGACACGATCGCCGGTGCGATCCGCGCCGCGATCGCCGACCGACGCGTCGAGGCGATCCTGTTGCGGGTCGATAGCCCCGGCGGCTCCTACATCGCCTCCGACACGATCTGGCGCGAGACGATCCGCGCCCGGGATGCCGGGAAACCGGTCGTCGTCTCGCTGGGCAATCTCGGCGCGTCGGGCGGGTATTTCGTCGCGATGAACGCGGACAAGATCGTCGCCCAGCCGGGAACGATCACCGGTTCGATCGGCGTCCTCGGCGGGAAGATGATCACGACCGGCGTTTATGGAAAGCTTGGCATCACCTTCGACAACGTGCAGTCCAGTGCCAACAGCGATCAGTGGAGCCAGTTTCACGACTACTCCGAGGCGGGTCGCGAGCGCTTCGAGGCCGGTCTCGACCGTGTCTACGAGGACTTCACCGGCAAGGTCGCCGAGGGACGCAACCTCCCGCTGGAGGTTGTCCAGCAGATCGCCCGGGGCCGGGTCTGGACCGGGGAGCAGGCGCTGGAGCACGGACTGATCGACGCCGTCGGCGGGATGGACGTCGCGGTGGGCCTGCTGCGCGTCGAGCTGGGTCTCGAGCACGATGCCCCGATCCGGCTGAAGACGTTCCCCCGGGAACGCTCGGCGTGGGACGCGCTGTTCGGCGATGAACCCGACAGCAGCGAGCAGGCTGCGATGGTGGCCCTGGCCGAGGGGCTGCGGACCTTGCAGCCGGTGTTCCGCACGATTCGCGCGATGGAACCGAAGGTCGAGCAGCAGCTGCTGGCCTCCCCGGAGATTCCCCCGCTGGAGTAGGCCCGGCGGACCCCTCCGGGCTGCGGTCCGGCCGTCCGCATGAACACCGTCAGCGCCGCTGACGCGCCCCTGCACTCACGGTAACTTAACGGCACTTGAACCACCGACGAGAGTCAGTGGGATGGAGTAGGGGCGTGGTGATGCACGGCGAATAAACCCCCCTCGCCGGGTGTGACGATGACGCCAAAGGGCCGACCCGGGCACCGTTTCCCCACGGTAACCGGGTCGGCTTTTTCTTTTTGATATCCTCCGGCCGCGATGCAGGAACACGAACCGTTGTCGGTCGCGGTGATCACCCACAACGAGCAGAGAAACGTCGAACGTTGCCTGCGCAGCGTCGCCTGGGCCGCGGAGCGTCTCGTCGTCGATTGCGGCTCGACGGATCGCACCGTGGCGATCGCGCGGAGTTGCGGTGCTCGGGTGATCGAGACGGACTGGCCGGGCTTCGTCGCCCAGCGCAACCGCGCGATCGCGGCGACGACCCATCGCTGGGTGCTGCTGCTCGATGCGGACGAGTGGTTGACCGACGCCGGCGCCGACGAGATCCGTCGCCGGCTGGCGGCTCCTGCGGCCGACGGATACTCGTTCAACCGCCGAACCGCCTTCAGCGGCGCCTTCCTGCGCGGAGGCTGGAGTCCGGACTGGCAGCTGCGCCTGTTTCGCAAGGACCGGGGGCGCGTCGCCGGAGGAGCGGTGCACGAGTCGGTGCGTCTCGACGCTGGCGCGGTGACCGCACGGATGCACGAGCGACTTCCGCATCTGTCCTACCGCTCGATCTCCGACTACGTCGCGCGAGTCAACCGCTACACCGATCTCGCGACGGCCGACGCTCCCGTGGGCAACTCCTCCGCCGACCGCGTGCGGCTGGTCTTCTCGCCGGTGGCCCGGTTTCTCAAGGTCTACCTGTTGAAGGGCGGCTTCCGCGACGGGACCCGGGGATGGATCGTCGCCTGGGGCTCGGCGTTCACCGTTCTGTTGAAGTACGCCAAGCGGATCGAGCAGGGGAGAGCCACGGACCCCGGGTTCCGGCGAGTCGTTCCGCCGACCCGGGAAGACCCGGAGCCCTGGCGACGGGATGTCACCGGCCAGGCTCCCGGGGATCAGGAGTAGCGCAGGTAGCGGCGACGCAGTTCGAGGAAGGCGTCGAGGTCGGCCTGCCACGTCGCCACCATCTCATCCAGTGCGGCGTCGTTCTCCAGCATCTCACGCAGGTCCGCGCGGCCGAGCAGCAGGTCTATCGCCAGCCGGTCCGAGACGAACTCGTAGACTTCGGTACGCCACTCGAGGGCGCTGGGATCCTGGCGCCGGATCTCCTGGAGCAGCACGAGGTAGGTTTCGAAGGCGCGGATGCGCCGTGGGTCGGTGATCAGCAGCTGAACGCCGTTGCAGGGCTGCCCGGCGTGCTTGCGCGTCTCGGGTCGGAACGAGGCGGCGCGAAAGGCGACCCCGGGCAGCTCGTGGCGGCGCATCGCGACCGCCAGCTCCCGGGCGTCGAGCCACGGAGCTCCGACGAGTTCGAAGGGGAGCGTGGTACCCCGGGCCTCGGACAGGTTCGTGCCCTCGATCAGACAGCCGCCGGGGTAGACCCGGGCGGTGGCCAGGGACGGCATGTTCGGCGAAGGGGCGACCCAGGGCAGGCCGCCGCTCTCGAAGGCCGCATCACGACGCCAGCCGCGCATCTCGACGACCCGCAGATCGGCGCCGATCGCGAACTCGCGGTTGAACAGCTCTCCCAGCTCCCCGGCGGTCATGCCGTGACGCACCGGGATCGGATAGCGTCCGACGAAGGACTCGAAGCCCTCGTGAAGCACCGGGCCCTCGACGGCGCTGCCTCCGATCGGGTTCGGGCGGTCGAGGACGACCACGGGAATCCCGGCGTCACGGGCGGCTTCCATCACGAAGGAGAGCGTGTAGACGTAGGTGTAGTAACGGCTGCCGACGTCCTGCAGGTCGAAGAGGATCGCGTCCAGACCGACCATCGTCTCGGGGCCGGGGCGCAGCGACGCGAAGTCGGTGCCGTAGAGGCTGACGACCGGCAGGCCGGTCAACGGCTCCGACGCCGCACCGACCGACTCCATGTCCTGCTCGTGGCCCCACAGGCCGTGCTCGGGAGCGAAGAGGCGGACGACCGAAGGGCCCGACGACGGCTCGGCGAAGCGTTCCAGCGCGTGAAGCCCGGCGCTGTCGATCGAGGCCGCATGGGCCACCAGCCCGAGCCGGGCATCGGATGCGACCCCGGCACATCCTGGCCCCTCGGCGAACCAGCGCTCCAGACCGGTTTCCCATCGCTTCATCGACTCTCCTCCAGTGACCATGTATTCTACCGGGTCCGCTGAACGTTCCGGCAGCGGATCGACTCTGGATGGAGGATCGATGTACTACTTCAGTATCGATGTGGAAGCGTCGGGTCAGGTCCCGCCGTTCTACAACCTCCTGTCGATCGGAGCGACCGTGGTCCGGGCCGAGGGCAACAACCACGTCCTCGGCGAATCGTTCTACGTCGAGCTGAAGCCGATCTTTCCCGGCTTCGACCCCGCCGCTCTCAAGGTCTGCGGTCTCGACACAGAACGGCTGCGCAACCAGGGCATGGATCCGGAGGAGGCGATGCAATCGCTGACCCGCTGGGTCGCCCAGGAGAACCGCGGGGCCGGCTCGGCCCCGGTCTTCGTGGGCCACAACGCCGTCTTCGACTGGAGTTACATCGCCTACTACTACGCCCATTACAAGATGAAGAATCCCTTCGGCTACAAGGGCATCGAGACCAAGAGCCTGGCGATGGGACGACTGGGAATCGGCTGGGATCAGACCTCCAAGGAGAATCTCTCCCGGGTCCTCAAGCTTCCCCCCCAGGATCCGGCGCAGATCCATCGGGCGGATTACGATGCCTGGTATCAGGCGCTGATCCTCAAGGCGCTGCTCGACCCGCGGCCGGTGTCGGCGAGTTGACGTCGCCTGTGACCTCCGGCGAGGCCGCCGGGCCGCGTGCGGCGAGGGCGGCGGAGACCTATCTTCGGAGATCGGAGGCCCGGACACGATGATCTCGGAACGCGACCACCAGAAGTTCACGGCGATGATCGACGACGGGCAGAGCTTCGTCCTGGTGACCCACATTCACCCGGACGGCGACGCCCTCGGTTCGGAGATCGGGCTGGCTCGCTACCTGAAGCAGCGCGGCAAGCAGGTGCGGATCGTCAACAACGACCCGACCGCATGCATCCTGCACTTCATCGAGGATCCCGAGTTGCCGGTGTCGGTCTACGACCCGGCCGAGCATGACCGGTTGCTCGAGAGCGCCGACCGCATCGTGCTGGTCGATAACTCGGCGCCGGACCGGCTCGGACGACTGGAACCGGTGATGCGTAGACTGGCGGCCAATGTCTTCTGCATCGATCACCATCCCGATCGGGACGCCCCCTGGCCCCACGACATCGTCGACGTCGAGGCCTGCGCGACGGCGGTGATGATCTTCGAGCTGACCCGTGCCGCCGGCGGCACGATCGACGACCGCGCTGCGCTGGCGCTCTACGTCGGACTGGCGACGGACACCGGCTTCTTCCGCTTCAACTCGACGAACTCCCGGGGACACACCGCCGCTGCGGAGCTGCTCCGCTCGGGGGTCAAGCCGGCCCAGGTGTTCCGCGCGATCCATGAGCGGAACAGCGAGGCCTACACCCGGCTGCTGGGGCACGCCCTCGTCGGCATGGAGCTCGACGCCGACGGCGCGATCGCGTCGGTGCGGATCACCCGCGAAAGGATCGATTCCCTCGGCGCCGGTGATGTCGACACCTCGGAGATCACCAGCGCGTTGCTGGCGATGGACGGTGTGCGCGTCGCGCTCCTGTTTCGCGACCTGCCCGACGGCAGGATCAAGGTCTCCCTGCGTTCGAAGGGCGCGATCGACGTGCATGGTCTGGCCACCGGATTCGGCGGGGGCGGCCATCGTAACGCTTCGGGCATCGTCGCCGAGGGAGGCCTCGACGCCGTCGCCGCGGAGGTCCGCAGCCGGGCGGTCGCGCTGGTCGCGGAGACCTCCCGAAGATCATGAACCCGACCCGTCGCATCACCGTCCGCTACTTCGCCTCGCTGGTCGACCAGGTCGGCGACTCCCGGGAGGAGCTGCAGCTGGCACGCGGCCTCGACGTCGCCGATCTGTGGAGGATCCTGATCGAGCGTCACCCGGCCCTCGAAGGGCTGAGCTACCGGCCGCTGGTCGCCTGTGATCTCGAGTACGCGCCGTGGGACCGCATCCTCGACGATACCGACGAGGTGGCGTTCCTGCCGCCGGTCAGCGGAGGTTGAGATGATCCGTCTGCAGCACGAACCGATCGTCGGAGACGAGCTGACCCGTGCCGTACGCGGCGACGGCGACGGTGCGGTGACGCTGTTTCTGGGGACCGTCCGGAACCACAACGCCGGTCGCGAGGTGCGTCACCTCGAGTACCACGCCTATCCGGAGATGGCCTCGAAGGAGATGGAACGACTCGTCGCCGGCGCGCGGGAGCGCTACTCGGTCGAACACGTCGCCGTCGTGCATCGCCTGGGCCGGCTGGAGATCGGTGAGGTCTCGGTGGCGATCGCCGTGGCATCGCCGCACCGCCGACAGTCGATCGACGCCTGCAACTGGTTGATCGACACCTTGAAGCAGACGGTGCCGATCTGGAAGAAGGAGTTCTTCGCCGGCGGCGAGGTCTGGATCGAGGGGCAGGGCGCTCCGGAGACGAACTGACCCGCAGGACCCGGCGGCGTACTCAGGCCAGGTCGATCCGCTCGAGGTCGTCCTCGTCCATGCCCAGGTAGTGACCGAGTTCGTGGTACAGGGTCACCGCGATCTCCTCGATCAACTCCTGGCGATCCAGCGCCAGACGCTCGAGGTTGCGCTGGAACAGCAGGATCCGCGGCGGCAGTTCCCCGGGACCTGACGTCGAGTTGCGCTCCTCCACCGTCGGTCCGACGAACAGACCGAGCAACTCGGGGTCGAGGGCCGGCGTCTCGTCGGTGAGGATCGCGTCGGAGGGGAAGGGCTCGACGGTGACGGCGACCTCTTCGAGGTGCCCGCGAAAGAGCTCCGGGAGCCGCTCGATGGCGGCGATCAGGTGGCCACGAAACTCGGCGTCGCTCATCGCCGGGGCGAGGGGGAAGCGCTCGCCGTCCAGCCGAGCCGCGGTCTCCAGCCGTTGCCTGGATTCCGCTTCGGCGCCGCTGCGCTCGGCAAGCAATCCGAGGATGAACGCGGAATCGGCGTTCGTGTCGTCGAGTTCGAAGGCCCGCCGTGCGTGTTCGAGCGAGTCTTCGAAACGGCAGACCCGGTAGTAAGCCATCCCCAGCGCAGACCGCGCGTCGGCGTCCTCGGCATCCAGATCGACCGCCTTCTGCAACTCGACCCAGGCCTGGTCCGGCCGATCCAGCTCGAGCAGGGCCACACCGGCGAGGTAGCGCACCACCGGGTCGTCCTCGCTGGATTCACTCCGGGCCTGGCGGGCCAGGGCCAGGGCGCCCTCGGGGTCACCGGCGTCGAGGGCGTCATAGATCTCGTCGATCAGCAGGAGCGCGGGCTCGTCGCGGGGTTCGTCGGTCATCGGGCCTCCGGGAAGCGGAGGCGGATTGTGGCACCCGGCAGGGGAGGGTCGCAAGGACGTGGGCGGCGGTGAGCCGCTCAGCGGTGACCGGGATGCCCTAGACGCGCTCCCGCAGACGCCCCAGCGCCCGCAGCTCGACCTGCCGGACGCGCTCCCGGCTGATCCCGAGTCGACGACCGGTCTCGCGCAGGGTCAGTCCCACACCTCCGTCGAGGCCGAAGCGTAGCGACAGCACCTGACGCTCCCGGCTGGCCAGCCTGGCGATCTGCCGCCGCAGACGCCGGGTGAGATCCTGGCGCTGGAGCGCCCGAGCGGGGCACTCGGCCGTGGGGTCCTCGATCGTCTCCTTGAGCGGACGCTGGTCCATCGCCGAAAGCGGCTGTTCCAGGGAGATCGCGCTGGTGACCAGTCCGAACAGCCGGTCGACCTCCTGGACCGACAGACCGGCGGCGGTGGCGAGCTCTTCCTTGTCCGGGTCGGTCCCCCGGCTGCTGAGCCAGCTGGCCCGGGTGTCCCGCAGACACTTGAGCTTGTCGTACTGATAGCGCGGGAGCCGCATCGGCCCGGATTGGTGCCCGAGGGTCTCGATGATCGACTTCCGGATCCACCAGTTGGCATAAGTCGTGAATCGAACCTTGCGGCTGGGATCGAAGCGCAGAGCGGCCTCGACCAGGCCGAGATTTCCGGCCGCGACGAGTTCGTCGAGAGAGATCCCACGGCCGAGGTAACGCCGTGCGACCGAGGGCACGTAGCAGAGCGAGGCGTGGATGTGGTCGGTCTCCTCGCCGTCGAGCTCCCGCGACGGTCCGAGTTCCCGATCGGACTCCAGTCCTGCCGGTCCCTGGGGTTCCGGCTCGAGATTCCGTTCGGCCGGCGTCATCGTTCCACTCATGTGTGCCCCCTTGTCCGCTCGGCGTAGCCAACGTCCGAGGCGCCGGTAGCATTCCCTCCTGGGCCGGCGACTTGTTCCCGCGGCTGGCTGCGTGCTAGATTCCACGGGTTCTGCCGGGAGCGTTGGGCTTCCGGCTTTTTTGCATCGCAACTGTGACCCGGGTCAGGCCCCCTCAGGACCACCAGTTCACGATCGATGCGGACCTGCATACCGCACTTGCAGGCGCCCTGTTTCCAGATATCTGGATTCCAGGAATCTGGAGGACAAAATGACTCGCAAGATACGCGAGGACATCCGCAACCTGGCGATCATCGCCCACGTCGATCACGGCAAGACGACCCTCGTCGACGCGATGCTCTGGCAGAGCGGCGTGTTCCGCGAGAACGAGTACGTCGCCGAGCGCGTGATGGACTCGATCGACCTCGAACGCGAGAAGGGCATCACGATCATGGCCAAGAACACGGCCATTCGGTACCGCGGCAAGTCGATCAACATCGTCGACACGCCGGGCCACGCCGACTTCGGCGGCGAGGTCGAACGGACCCTCAAGCTGGTCGACGGCGTGATGCTGCTGGTCGACGCCAGCGAGGGGCCCTTGCCGCAGACCCGGTTCGTGCTGCGCAAGGCGCTGGAATCCGGCCTCGCGCCGATCGTCGTGATCAACAAGATCGACCGCAAGGACGCCCGGGCCGAGGAGGTCCTGAACGAGGTCTACGACCTGTTCATCGACCTCGACGCAACCGAGGACCAGCTCGACTTCCCCGTGCTCTACTGCAACGCCCGCAAGGGGCTCTGCCGCACCAGCGCCGACGGCCCCGACGAGACGCTGGTCGTCCTGTTCGAGGCGATCGTCGAGCATGTTCCGCCGGCCGTGTACGACGACGAGATGCCGCTGCAGTTCCTCGTCACCAGCCTCGACTACGACGACTACCTCGGTCGCCTGGCGATCGGTCGTATCGTCAACGGCGAGCTCAAGAAAGGAATGCAGATCGCCCATTGCCAGTTGAGCGGTGAGGTGGTGTCGGCCAAGATCACCGGCGTCTTCGGATACCAGGGGCTGCGGCGGATCGAGATCGACTCGGCCCAACCGGGCGAGATCGTTGCCGTCACCGGCGTCGAATCGGTCAACATCGGCGAGACCTTCTCCGACGTCGACAACCCCAAGGCGTTGCCGACGATCAAGGTCGACGAGCCGACGATCGCGGTTTCGATGTCGGTCAACGACTCTCCGACGGCCGGGCTCGAAGGCACTCACGTCACGAGCCGCAAGCTCCGGGAACGTCTCTGGAAGGAGATCCTGACCAACGTTTCGATCCGGGTCGAGGAGACCGACTCCCCGGATACGTTCCGTCTCGCCGGACGCGGCGAACTGCAGCTGGCGATCCTGATCGAGATGATGCGCCGCGAGGGCTTCGAGCTGCTCGTCGGCAAGCCCGAGATCCTCACCAAGGAAGAGGACGGCAAGGTCCTCGAGCCGATGGAGACAGTGGTCATCGACTGCCCCGAGGAACACATCGGGATCGTCACCGAGAAGCTCGGCACCCGCAAGGGCCGCATGACGAAGATGGTCAATCACGGCACCGGCCGGGTGCGCATGGAGTTCCGGGTTCCCTCCCGTGGACTGATCGGCTTCCGCACCGAGTTCCTGACCGACACCCGCGGCACCGGCATCATGAATCATCTGTTCGACGGCTACGCCCAGTGGCAGGGCGACATCGCCCACCGCAGCACCGGGGCGCTCGTCGCCGATCGACCCGGACGGACCACGGCCTACGCCATCGAGAACCTGCAACCGCGAGGCACGATGTTCGTCGGCCCGAACACCCAGGTGTACGAGGGGATGATCGTCGGCGAGAACTCGCGGGTCGACGACCTGGCGGTCAACATCACGAAAGAGAAGAAGCTGACCAACATGCGCGCCTCCGGCTCCGACAACGCGGTGCGGCTGATTCCGCCGCGCTCGCTGAGCCTCGAGAACGCGCTCGAGTTCATCAGTGACGACGAGTTTGTCGAGGTCACACCGAAGGCCCTTCGACTGCGCAAGAAACTGCTGACGGCGGCGGCGCGCAGTCGCAAGTCCTGATCCGGGGAGGCGGGGAGTGGACGGGAAGCTGATCGTCCATCGCTTCATCGACCGGTGGTTCGCCGAGAACTGCTACGTCGTCGTCGGGCCGTCGGGGACCCAGGCGCTGGTGATCGATCCCGGCCTGCAAGCGGAACAGGTCGTCGAAGGGATCGAGCGCCACGGTCTGACGGTCGAGACGGTCGTCAACACCCACGGGCATATCGACCATGTCGCCGGCAACGCCCTGGTCTGCGAGAAGACCGGTGCGCCGCTGGTGGCCCACGCCGCCGACCTGGCGATGATCAACGATGTGCCCCAGCAGCAGCGTCGGCTGGAGAAGATGGGCATCCGCCTCGATTTCGACCTGCCC
>CALNYP010000037.1:0-19167 GCA_942490715.1 uncultured bacterium | reverse complement strand
AGACGGTCGAACTGCGCGACGGTACCTACCGTTTCGCCCGGGTGCTCCAGCACTCGTTCTACGCGGCCACCGCCTGCTACCTCGGCCCTTCGGGGAAGATGGTGATCAAGTGGGGCCGCACGACCAGCTTCTTCGGTTTCCCCCTGGCCTGGCTCGGTCGCTGGCTCGCCGGTCGGGAGCTGCGGATCTACCAGGCGGTCGAGGATCTCGCCGGGGTCCCCGAATGCTTCGGCGCCGTCGGGACGCACGGGTTCGCCCACATCTACGTCGAGGGGCACCCGCATTACCGCTCCGAGCCGCTGGGCCCCGACTTCTTTCGCAAGCTGCTGACGCTGCTCGACGAGATTCACTCCCGGGAGATGGCCTACGTCGATCTGTCGAAGCAGGAGAACATCCTCGTCGGAGACGACGGGCTCCCGTACCTGATCGACTTCCAGACCGCCTTCGTCTGGCCCTCGGAGTGGAAACGTCGCCGCGGCCTGCTGCGACTGCTGCCGGACGCGATCGGGCGGCGGATCCTCGCCGGGGCCCAGGAGGCCGACTGCGTCCACGTCTTCAAGCACTGGCGCCGCTCCGCCGAGGAGACCTTGCCGGCGGACCTGTACGCACGATCGGTGCGCCAGACCGGCTACATCCGCTTCCATCTGATCGCCACGACCCCCTATCGCTGGCTACGCCGGACGATCCGCAAGCTCTGGAATCGGGATCGCCTGCCGCCCGACGGGCCGCCTGCCACGTAAAGTCCCCGGAAGCAGCGCTCCAGCGTTCCTGAACGCCCCGGGTGGTCGCGGCGCGTGGCGAACCTATATTCAGCAATGTGAGGAATCTGGGCCGATACCAGGTCGAGGGCGAACTCGGCAGGGGATCGATGGGTGTGGTGTATCTCGCCCGCGATCCCGATCTCCACAGGCGCGTCGCCCTGAAGACGATCGCCCTGCCTCCCGGTCTGCCCGCCGCCGATCGCAAGCGCTTCCTCGAACGTTTCAAGCGCGAGGCCCGGGCCGCCGGCGGACTGTCCCACGCCGGCATCGTGACGATCTACGGCATCGAGGATTGCGACGACAGCGACTCGCCGATCATCGCGATGGAGTTCGTCCCGGGTCGCAACCTCCAGGAGATCCAGTCCGCCGGGGAGCGGCTCGACGTGCTTCGCGTCCTGCAGATCGGCGACGTTCTGGCCGACGCACTTCAGGAGGCGCACCGGGCCGGGATCGTGCACCGGGACGTCAAGCCGGCCAACGTGCTGATGCGCGACAACGACGGATCGGTCAAGATCGCCGACTTCGGAGTGGCCCGACTCGCCGCGGTCGAGCTGACCCGGGAGGGGGCGATCTGCGGCTCGCCGGCCTACATGGCGCCGGAACAGCTCCGGCGTGGGGAGGCGTCGCCCAGGAGCGACCTCTACTCCCTGGCCGTGATCCTCTACGAGCTGCTGACCGGCGAGCGCCTGTTCCGCGGCGACGACCTGGCGGCCATCACGTATCAGATCGTCAACGAGTCCCCGGCGCCGATCTGCGACCTCGTCCCCGGATTGCCCGAGAGCGCCAACCGCTTCTTCCAGCGCGCCCTGGCCAAGGAACCGTCGGACCGCTTCGCCGACGGATCGGCGCTCCGTCGCGGGCTCGACGATATCCGCTTCGACATGCAGATGGCCCAGGTCGGCACGTCGGGATCGATCGATCTCTCGCAGCCCGAGCCGACGACCGCGACCGACGAGACCGTCGTCTGGTTCCGGGAGCATCGACGCCAGCTGGCGATCGCCGGGGCCGCGGTTCTCGGCCTCGCGGCGATCTTCGGACTGGCCGCGCTCAGTAGTGGTCAGGCCGCCGGTAACGACGAGTTGCTGCAGACCGAGGTCGGCGAGCCTTCCGCGGCGATCGCCGACATGATCAAGGCGCCGGGAGGGGATCGCGACCCTGCGCCCGTGTCGAAGCCCGGGTCGAGGCCCGGGGAGGCCGCCGATCCAGGCGCCGAGAGTCCGCCTCTCGACGCCAGGGCAGCCGAACTTCCCACGCCGTCGGACAGCCCGCCGTTGCCGGCCCGCAAACAGCCGGTTCCCGCGCAGGCGGATCCGCCGGCTCAGGCCGACCGCGCCGCCGCGCGCACCCCGGCCGGGGAAGGCGACTCGACGAAGAGCGTCAGCGCCCCCGGGACGACGACGAACGACACTCCCGACACGACCGAGCTGCTGATCGCCGGCGCGGCCGTGCCGGTGGCGCTCCCGACGGCCACACCGCCTCCGGGGAGCCACCCGGTCACCGGGGAACCGCTCCGCGATGCGGCGCTGGTGGCCGACGCGGCGGTCGAGATCGACGAAACACCGGCCACCCCCGAGCTTCCGCCACCGGCGTTCCTGCTCCTGGTCGGCAAGAGCTCGATCAAGAACGGTTCGTTACGACTGCTGGTCGACGGCGAAGAGGTCTACCAGCGCGACCTCCACGGCGAAGGGGTGAAGCTGGGCAGTCTGTTCAAGCGCAACGCCAAGGGCAGCGACGACTTCGAGGAACGGATCCCGATCTCCCCCGGCCCCCACGAGGTCGTGGCCCGGCTGGTGATCGAGGGCAAGTCGAAAGAGTACGGGTCGTCGGTCGCCGTCAACCTCGCATCCGGCGAGATCCGCGAACTGCGGCTGGTGGCGGGACGGGCCCTCGGCTCTCCGCTGGCGATTCGCCTGCCCTGATCCGGCCGACGACTCAGCCGGCGGGCGGGAGCGTCGCGATCACCTTCAACTCGACCGCGATCGGCGTCGGCAGGCTTCCGACCTCGATCGTCGTTCTCGTCGGCTGGTTGTCGGTGAAGTGCTCGGCGTAGATCCGGTTGAAGGTGGCGAAGTCGCCCTTCATGTTCGTCAGGAAGACCGTCACGTCGACGATCCGATCCCACGACGACCCGGCGTCCTCGAGCACCGTGCGCAGGTTGCGGAAGACCGACAGGGTCTGCGCCTCGATGTCGTAGGCGACGATCTCGCCCTGTTCGTCGAGGGTCACACCGGGAATCTCGCGGCTACCCCGGACCCGCGGGCCCATGCCCGACAGGAACAGCAGCTCGCCGACCCGCCGGGCATGAGGGAAGGCACCGACCGCCTCCGGGGCCCGGGGACTGGTGATCGACTCGGGGCGCTCTTCCACGGTCTCCTCCGTTTCAGGACGGCGTGCGCAGGCAGACGTTCTTCGGCTCGGTGAAGAAGCGCAACGCTTCGTGGCCGCCCTCACGTCCCAGACCGCTCTGCTTCATGCCGCCGAAGGGGACCCGCAAGTCCCGCACCATCCAGCAGTTGATCCAGATCACGCCGCTGTCGACCCGCTCGGCGACCCGGTGGGCCCGTTCCAGATCCCGGGTCCAGATCGACGCGGCGAGTCCGTAGGGCGTCGCGTTCGCCGATTCGATCGCGTCGGCTTCGTCGTCGAAGGGTTGCACCGTCACGACAGGTCCGAAGATCTCCTCCTGGTTCGTGCGGCAGCGAGCGTCGAGGCCGGTGATCACCGTCGGCTCCAGAAAGAAACCGCCGCGCACCCGCGGGGGCAGCTCCGACGGCACCCGGCCGCCGGTGACGACGGTGCCACCCTCCTCCCGGGCCAGCTCGATGTAACCGCGCACCTTCTCCAGATGTCCGCCGGAGATCAGCGCGCCGTGGCTCGTGCCGGCCTCGAGAGGATCGCCGATCGTCAGCGTACGGGTCTGCTCGACGAAGCGTTCGAGGAACGTCTCGTGAATCGAGCGCTCGACGAAGATCCGCGAACCGCAGAGGCAGATCTGCCCCTGATTGCGAAAGGCGGCGGCGACCGATTCGGGGACGGCACGATCGAGATCGGCGTCGGCGAAGACCAGGGTCGGATTCTTGCCTCCCATCTCGAGGGCCAGCTTCTTGAACGTACCGGCGGTGGCCCGGGCGATCGCGGCGCCGGTCGCCGTTCCGCCGGTGAACGAGATCGCCTTCACGTCGTCATGGGTGCAGAGCGTCGCACCGGCTCGGGCGCCGCGTCCGTGGACGATGTTCAGCACACCGGGCGGAAGTCCACTCCGCCCGGCGGCCTCGCCGAGCATCGTCGCCGTCATCGGAGTCAACTCCGACGGCTTGGCGACGGCGGTGTTCCCGGTGGCCAAGGCCGGGGCGACCTTCCACGTCAGCAGGTACAGCGGCAGGTTCCAGGGCGAGATCAGTCCGACCACGCCACGGGGCCGCCGCAGCGTGTAGTTCAGCGCCGTGTGGCCCATCACGTGGGCCTCGTCGGTGGTGTGCAGGATCGCCGTCGCGAAGAAGCGCAGGTTGGAGATCGCCCGGGGAATGTCGACCTCCCGGGCCAGGTCGATCGGCTTTCCGGTGTCGATCGACTCGGCCCGGGCAAACGCCTCGAGCTGTTCCTCGATGGCGTCGGCCAGGCGTAGCAGCGCGGCGGAGCGCTCGGCCGGGGGGAGATGGGACCAGGCCGGGAACGCCCGGGCGGCGGCGGCGACCGCCGCGGCGACATCCTCGGCGGCGCTGTCGGCCACCCGGGAGTAGGGGAGTCCCGTGGCCGGCTCGACGTTCTCCAGCCACTCGTCGCCCGCCGGGTGCCGGAGTTCGCCGTCGATGACGTTGAGAATCGATTCCATCGCCGCCGATCTTAGCAAGCCTCGTCGCCGGGGCGGTGGGAATCAGGCCTGGAGCAGATCGGGCAGCCGATCGCCGTCGGCAAGGGTCGCCTGGCCGTCGCGGACCCGCCGGCGCTGCCGGAGGGTCTCCCCGACGATGTGGAGGCCGATCACGGTGCCGGCGATGGCCAGACCGGGCAGCGTCGCCACCCACCATGCGTCGAGCAGGGATCCACGCCCGTCGGCCACCAGATTGCCCCAGGACGCGGTCGGCGCCGGCACACCCAGTCCCAGAAACGACAGGGCCGCTTCGAGCAGGATCGTGTCGCCGACCCGCAGGGTCGCCTCGACCGACAGCGGCGTGATCGCCGCCGGCAGCAGATGGAACCAGGCGATCCGCAGCGGTCCGAGGCCCGAGGCCGTCGCCGCCCGGGCCCAGTCGCGTTCCCGGGCGCTGACGACCTCGGCCCGGACGAGCCGTGCGGCGGGCATCCAGGTCGTCGCGCCCAGCACAGCGATCGTCGTGACCAGCGAGGGACCGTGGAGGGAGATCAGCAGCAACGCGAGGAACAGTCGCGGCACCGACAGGAACAGGTCGGTCGTCCGCATCAACAGGCCGTCGACCCAGCCGCCGAACGTTCCGGCGGCCAGCCCGATCAAGATACCCAGCCCGCCGGCGAGGACGACCGCGGCGACCCCGACCGCCAGCGAGACCCGGGCGCCCCAGATCAACCGGCTGAACAGGTCCCGCCCGTACCCATCGGTGCCCAGCAGGTAGAGCGGTCGTGTCGCGGCTCCGTCACCGGCAAGCTCCGCCGATTCGACTCGACGCCATGCGCTCCCGCGCAGCAGCTCCAGTCCGCCGTCGTCGGTGCGGCGCAGCGCCGAGCCATGGAGTGCCTCTCCGCTGGACAGCAGCACACGGTGCACCCGGCTCAGCGGCGGCAGTTCCCGCAGGACCAGGCCGTCGGGCTGCGCCGCCGGGTCGCGTAGCGGGAGCCACGGCGCGAGGATCGCCAGGCTGACCAGCAGCAGCAGCGGAATCGCCGCGGCGATCCAGGCCCGGCGCTTCATCGGGTTCCCCCACCGAGCCGGACTCGGGGATCGATCCAGACCATCGCCACATCGGCGGCGAGGTTGCCGAGGACGACGAGCAACGTCGCGATCCAGGTCGTGGCCAGGACCACCGAGAGGTCGCCGGCCCGGATCGCGTCGTAGGTCAGACGGCCCATCCCGGGCCAGGCGAAGACGACCTCGACGACCAGCGCCCCGGAGAGCAGCGCCGGCAACGAGAGCCCGATCAACGTGACCACCGGCAGCGCGGCGTTGCGTAGCGCGTGACGCCAGAGCACCCTCTGGGGTCCCGCGCCTCGGGCTCTAGCGGCTCGGACGAACCCCTGGGCCAGGGCATCGGTCATCCCGGCCTGGACGAACCGGGCGGTGCCGGCGGCCGACGAGAGCCCGAGAACCGCAGCCGGCAGGGCCAGATGCCACAGGCGATCCCAGAACCGGGCCCAGCCGGTCCAGTCCGCGGCGCCGACACTGGACATGGACGAGGGGGGGAACCAGTGCAGCCCATAGCTGAAGGCCAGGATCGCCATCAGTCCGAGCCAGAACGACGGCAGGGCGTAGAGCAGCAGGGCGGCGTGGCCCAGCCAGCGCACCGTCCGCCGTCGACCGCCGGCGACGGAGACGACCCCGAACACGATTCCGCAGAGCAGGTGAATCGACAGCGCCGCCCCCGCCAGCAGCGCCGTCGGCGGCAGCGCCTCCCGCAGCAACCCGGCGACCGGCCGCGATCGCGAGTGCGACCAGCCCAGCTCGCCGCGGACCAGCAGATCGCCGAGCCAGACGAAGTAGCGCTCGTGGGCCGGTCGGTCGAGGCCGTAGACACGCTCGATCCTTTGGCGGACTTCGGTGGGGACGGGAGCCGGTCCGATCATCGCGTCGGCCGGATCGCCGGGACGCATCTCGAGCAACAGAAAGACCAGCGTCGCGGCCCCGAGGGCCAGCGGGATGCTCAGTGCGAGTCGCCGCAGTACGAACGCGACCACGAGACGATCAGCGGCGCCAGGCGCGCTCCACGTGCGCCAGCGGGTCGGACGGGGAGTCGATGCTCACACCACCCAGGCGCGGACCATGGACCGCCAGCCGCTTGCTCTCGTAGAGGAAGGTGTAGGGCTGGTCCTGGTGAATCTGCGCCTGCACCTCGGTCAGCAGCGGCTCCATCGTCATCCAGTCCCGGGCCGCGTCGATCCTGGCGAACAATCGATCGACCTCCCCGGACTCGTAGGCCACGACGTTGGCCCCCCTGGGGAAGCGGTACTCCGAACCGAACACCTGCCGCAGATCCTTGACCGAGTAGACCCAGCCACCCAGGTACCCGTCGTATTCGCCGGCCGCGGCGCGCTGCCGCAGGGTGCGCATCTCGACCGTCGCCACCTCGACCTCGACGCCGATCGTGGCCAGCTGCGCCTGGATCTTGACCAGCATCTCTTCCCGGAGCCGGTTACCTGCATTGGTCATCAACTCGAAGCGCAGGACCTCGCCGGGGGTCTCGTTGCCCTGGCGGTCGAGGGTGCGGTAGCCCCGAGCGCGCAGGATTCGGCGTGCCTCGTCGGCATCGTGACTCCAGGCCGCCGGCGCCGTCCCGGCCCCGCGCCAGAAGGAGAGCAGCGGCCCGCGGCTGACCCGACCGTAGCCGTACAGCAGATCCTCGACGAGGGCCTGTCGATCGATCGCCAGGGTCATCGCCCGGCGCATCTCGGGCTGATCGAAGGGCGCCCGGGCACCGTTCCAGCCGAGAAAGTCGTAACCCGGCCGGTCGAACGGGATCAAGGTCAACCGGGCATCGCCGGTGAGGCGCTGGCCGTCGCGGGGCGAGACACCGTCCAGGTAGTCGATGTCGCCGCTACGTAGCTGGGTCACCAGATTGGCGATGTCGGGCACGACCCGGACGACGACCCGGTCGAGGTACGGGCGTTCGCCGCCGTAGCGTTCGTTGCGCTCGAGAACGATCTCCTGGCCCGCTCGATGATCGGCCAGCCGGAACGGGCCCGAGACGACCGCCGCCGTCGACCAGTCGTGGGTCGCCCACTCCTCGAACGGCACCGCTCCGAAGACGTGCGCCGGCAGGATGCCGCCCTCGACGGCGTCGGCGAACTGGAACGGGTAGCGCTGATCGAACACGAAGGTGACGGTCCGGGGTCCGTCGACGCGCACGTCGACGATCCGGCGTTTGGTCTCGGCGTTGATCCAGGGGACGTGCTCCGAGGTCTGGGCGCTCCAGGTGAAGCGGACGTCTTCGGCGCCGACCGGCTGCCCGTCGCTCCAGCGCCAGTCGTGGAGCTCGAAGCTCAACTCGAGACCATCGACGGAGAAGCTCCAGCTCTCGGCCAGGGCGGCGACGAAGTCGTCGGGGTCGCCGGTGCCGTCTCCGGTGTCACGGGCCAGCCCGGGGTACATCCGCCGGAGCAGCCCGTGGGCAAACGACTGCCGCGAGAGGTACTCGTTCCACGAGTCGACATCGGTGATCGTGCCGATCACCTCGGTCCCGCCGTGACGTGGGCTGTCGCCGTCGACGGCGACCGCCGGAGCTCCGGAACGACAGGACACCGCCAGCAACACGAGGCCGGCCAGACCCAGCAGTCTCTTCATGATTCTCCTCCGGAGACAACTCCGAAGGGGAACTTAGTGACCCGGCTCGCGATCGGCCAGATGGCCGCGAATCACCGCCAGGGGGTTGCGTTTTCCCTTGCCGACCCCGGGGCAGAAGGTCTGCAGGCGCTTCCAGGCCTCGGGGGTGGCCACGGTCTCCTCCCAGAACGGGAAGGTCCGGCACTGGCGTGGGCGAGCCCCGTAGACGCCGCAGCGCCAGTCGTCGAGAAACGGGCAATCCGGCTGGTCCATCTTGAGGACGCGGTATCCGTCGTCGAGGGTCGTGTAACGACGGCGAAAGGCGGCCGGCGACATCTTCAGATGAGCGGCCAGACGCTCCAGGTCATCGCCGACGAGGTAGACGTAGGCGTAGTCGTCGTGGTTGGAGCAGCAGACGCCGCACTCGGGCTGGCACTCGAACTGCAATCCCCCCGCATACCAGGGCTTCGCGGCGTCCTTCTTCTCATCGCTCATCGGGCGAGTATACCGGCCGGGGAATCTGCGGGGGCTGGGCCACCGGGAGGACGATGCGGAAGGTCGTGCCTTTCCCCGGCTGACTGTCGACATCGATCCGGCCCTGATGGGCCTCGACGGTACGACGCACGATCGCCAGGCCCAGACCGGTGCCCGACGACTTGGTCGAGAAGTAGGGCTCGAACAATCTCCGTCGCACTTCGGGATCCAGCCCGCTACCGGTGTCGGAGACGATCAAGGCCAGCTCGCTCCCGTCGGCTCCGGTCTCGACGCCGACGGTCAGACGGCCTCCATCGGGCATCGCCTGGAGCGCGTTCTCGATCAGATTGACCAGCGCCCGGGAGAGCACCGTTCGGTCGATCGAGATCGCCGGGGCATCGTCGGGATACTCCTCGACGATCTCGATCCCCGGCGGGCTGCCGGCGCGGTAGGGCGCCGCGACCTCGCGCATCAGCGCGACGGCTTCGCCGGGCTCCCGGGACAGATCGGGAATCGTGGAGAAGCTCGAGAACTCGCCGGCGATCTCCCGCAACGAGCGCACCTGCTTGATGATCGCCTCCAGGCAGCTCTCGATCGCCTCCGAGGGCAGCACCCGCAGGTCCTGCAAGATCCGGCGCAGGTGCTCGGCGGAGAGCTGGATCGGCGTCAACGGGTTCTTGATCTCGTGAGCGATCGAGCGCGCCATCTCGGCCCACGCCGCCAGCTGGTTGCTGCGCATCAGGTCGGTCACGTCGTCGAACAGCAGCAGCGTGCCGGAGACCTCACCGCTCCGGTCCCGCAACGCGATCCGGACGAAGCGCATCCGGCAGGGCTCGTCCCGACCCAGGTCGACCTCGATCGGTGCTCCCCCCGCCGCCGCCCCCTGGCGCAGCGCAGTGGCCAGCGGTCGTAGCGGCGGTTTGTGGGCCAGGGTCTCGACGAGATCGTTGCCGGGGTGCAGCCCTTCGCCGGCCTCGACCAGCAAGCTGCGCGCCGCCGGGTTCAGCGTGACGATCCGGCCCTCGGTGTCGGTCGAGAGTACGCCGGTCGTCGCGTGACGCAGCAGCCGCTCCATGTACTCCCGACGCTGCTCGAGATCGGCCCGCTGCCGGGAGAGCGCGGCGGCCATCGAGTTGAATCCGCCGACCAGCTCGGCGACCTCGTCCTCGGTGCGCGGGACCAGACGGGTCGCGTAGTCCCCGGCGGCGATGCGACCGGTGGCGGCGACGAGCTCCCGCACCGGTCGGGCGACGGTCCGGGCCAGCCAGGCACCGGCGAGGGCGACCAGGCCGACGAGCAACAGCGTCGAGAGCAGGATCACCTCGCCCAGTCGATCGACCGCGCGTTCGATCCGGCTCTGCTCGACCACCGACGGGACGGCGACGACGAGCTGCAGCCGGGGATCCACGTTGCGCAGCGCGGCGAAGGCGACGGGGATACGACTCGGCCCGATGCTGTGGGTCTGCACCAGGTTCGGCAGCCCCTCGTCGATCAACCGCCGGTGCACCTCACCGTCGAGCCGCGGGGAGAGCATGCCCGACGAGAACAGCTCGCGCTTCGACGACGCGAGCAGTGCACCGTCGGCGTAGACGTGGACTTCCTGTCCGACGAGCCGGCGCAACCAGTGCAGGACGTTGTCGTCGAGGGTCTCGATCGCCGGTACGAACGAACCGTCGTCGCGCAGCTCCTGGGGCGTCGCCAGGTAGTCCTCGAGGATTCGCTGGGTCATCCGGCCGGCCTGGGTCGCCGCGTTGGCGATCGCCTCGTCGCCGCGACGGGCGACGTATCCCCGCAGGAACAGTCCGAGGCCCGCGATCGGCAGGATCGACGCGATCAGCGTCGCGGCGAGCAGCTTGCGATAGAACGATCGCCGGAGTTGACGCAGTTGCCTGAGCCAGGTCCGCGGCCGGATCGCCAGGGGGATCGCCCCGAGCAGGGCCAGCAGCACAAGCGAGAGGATCGACAGCCGCACCGGGGGAGCCAGGCGATCGAGCCAGGTCAGCGCCGGGATCATCAGCAGGTGCATCTGCGCACCGTCGAGCAGAGGCAAGCCGACGAACGCCTCGTTGCCTGCGGAGAGCAGCACCCGTTCGTCGCCGGCGGCGGCGACACGAAGTCGCTCGTCCTGTCCCGGAGGGCTGGGCAGAGTGGTGACCAGCACCTTTCCGGTCCCGTCGTACAGCACGTAGTCCGGCGGATCCGAGCCGCCGGCACCCCGGGGCATCACGCTGTCGCCGCCGAGGGCCGCAAAGTACGGACGTGACCACGGAAGAAACGGCAGGTTGGTCGGATCGTCGAGTACGTGACCGACGATCGATCCCAGGGACTCGCTGCCCCGGGTGACCGCGATCTCGCCGTGGATCAGGTCGGTGCGATAGGCGATGACCAGGTCGACGGATTCGTCGAACAGCACGACCTCACCGGGTTCCGGCACCGGGTCCGGTGCCGCCTCCTGGAACTCCGGCAGATCGAAGGCGAAGTGGCTGACCCGATCTCCCCGCGCGGTGTAGAAGGCGAGCGAGGATTTCAATCCGGCGTGGGCCAACTCGCCGCCGGCCCAGAACTGATAGGCCAGCCGCTCCGGCGGCCCGGCGCCGGCCTGCGGCGCTCGATCGACATCGCTGTAGGAGTC
Source organism: uncultured bacterium (assembly GCA_942490715.1). Classification (GTDB taxonomy): domain Bacteria; phylum Acidobacteriota; class Polarisedimenticolia; order Polarisedimenticolales; family Polarisedimenticolaceae; genus CALNYP01. The sequence goes on along the minus strand of CALNYP010000037.1, from coordinate 7,853 downwards.
CGCGACGTGGCGCAACGCCTGCTCCAGGGCGAGGACCCGACGGGATCGCTGTTCGAGGGTCATCGGTGCGAACTCGGTGCGGAGCCGTTCGACCGCCACGGCCTGCGCCTGGGAGCCGAGCAGCGCGCCGGCGGCCCAGGCGGTGACGAGGATCGCCGCGAACATCGCCGGACGCCCCGACCGGCCCCGGCCGTCGGCCCACACACTGGCCCACAGCCGCCCGGCGGCCAGGACCGCCAGCGACCAGCCGACGAGGATCAGCAGCCGGGTGTCGATCGCATAGAGCGCACCGGCCTCGAGCAGCGGCAGCTCGGTGTCCCGGGCCAGCGGCCAGGCGAGCCAGACCGCACCGAGGGAGGCGGCCAGCGCCAGGCCCGCGGCGAGGCCCCGGGCCAGGGACCGTCGACGGCCGAACTGTCGCTGCACCGTCTCGTCGACGACGCGCGCCAGCAGGAACAGCGCCGCACCGCTCAGCAACAGGTCCACCGGCGACGCGAGCAGCCCGGCGAGGGCGTCGGTGCCGAAGTCGACCGGCCCGGAGATGTGGCGCGGCAGCAAGACCGCCGGGACGTCGGCCAGGATCAGGATCGCCCGGGCCAGCCCGATCGCGCCGAGCGCCGCCAGCGCGCCCGACAGGCCGACCAGGAGCGCGTTCCAGCGTATCGCCGCCGCCACGGCGACGATCAGCGCGAGGATGAGCCAGGCCAGGATCTGCCGGCCCAGGCGGCGGGAACGAAAGGCTTCGTCGAGGGTCTGGACGTCGGCCATACCCAGCATCGCCCCGTCGGGGGAGGAGAGCGCGATGCGGATCCCGCTTCCGGGAGTCCCACGCATTCCGGGAGGCTCGGTGGCGAATCGCGAGCGGTCATCCCGGGAGTCGAGAAAGTCGAAATCGATCCGTGCGTTGCGGACGACGACCCGGGGCAACAGATCGACCGCTTCCAGTTCGTCGGGCGCCGAGCGCACCAGGAACGTGGCGAGGCCGAACCGCCCGGCGGTGTCGGGACCGGCCCGGGCGATCAATCGCACCCGCACACCGTCGTCGTGCAACCGGACGTCCGCGGAGTCCTCGGAGACGAAGTCCGCGGGAGGTTGTGCGGGGCTACCTTCCCAGGTGACGAAGCGTCCGGCGCCGTCGACCACGCCGAGCCCTTCGAGCCGCGCGCCGTGCTGGCGGCGCAGCCTTGCCGCGGTCTGCCATGTCGGCGACTCGAGCAACTCGCCGGCAACGCCGACGGCGCGTTCGCCGAACTGACGAAATCCGCCCGCGATCGCCTCGGGGTCCGGGTCGCCGGTGCCGGAGACCCACGACCCGCCGATCCCGATCAAGGCGATCGCAGCAGCCAGGCCGAGGGCGATCAGCAGCCGTCGGCGGTTACCGAGGAAGCTGTTCCGGTCGAGGGCCGACGGGGTCATTCCGCGGATTCCCGGATCTCCCGAACGACCCAGCGCCCCTCCTCGCTCTGCAGGGCCAGGTGCAGCCCCACGCGTCCCCGGAAGCCGTTCGCCTGGCGGACCGAGGCACGGCATCTCGCGACGGCGTAGTCGGTGGTCTGCTCGACACGGACGATCTCGAACGACTCGACCTTTCCGCGTTTCAGGAAACTCTGAAACCACGCTCCGACCTGGCTGCCGCTCATCGCGCCTTCCTGCGGCCCCAGTAGCTCCAGGCGCACCTGGACCTTGCCGCGGGAGGGGAGCAGGTCGTTCAGGCCGGCGGCGTCTCCGGAGAGCAGCGCGTCGCGAAAGCTCTCGGCGCACTCACGAGCGGCGTCATCTTCAGGCGATGGTAGCGTGACCGACGTGGGGATCGGCGCCAGGAACAGGCAGGTGGTGAGCAGAACCGCGATCAATGTCGACTCTCCCGATGAGGATAGTGCGCTGGAAATCCGGGTGTCAAACCTGCGGGGCCGTGACTCCTCCGGGGTCGGCGGAAAGCTTCGCCCCGCTGTGCTATAAGAACCCCGGTCGGGGCGTTAACTCAGTGGTAGAGTGCTACCTTCACACGGTAGAAGTCACTGGTTCAAATCCAGTACGCCCCACCAGACAGACGAGAGTGGGCGGCTAGCTCAGTTGGGAGAGCGCGGCGTTCGCAATGCCGAGGTCGAGGGTTCGATCCCCTTGCCGTCCACCAATTCTCGTCCTCCGATCAAGCCAGGCGCCCGCTGACGGCTTGCACCGCTTCGAGTAGCGATCCGTCGCGCAAGGCCTCGGTGGCGATCGCGATGTCTCCGGCGACGACCCGGTCCTCGCCGAGGTGCGCGACTCGATCGCGGAACGCCTGACGCGCCGCCTCGACACCGCGTCCCCCGATCAGCGGCAAGCGCAGGTCGAGAGCCTGGGCCGCCGCCATCCACTCGATCGCCAGAACCGTCGTGACGTTGTCGACGATCCGCGCCGCCTTGTGCGCGGCGTTCACACCCATCGAAACGTGATCTTCCTTGTTGGCCGAGGTGGGAATCGTATCGACGCTCGCCGGATGGGCCAGCGTCTTGTTCTCCGAGACCAGCGCCGCCGCCGTGACCTGGGCGATCATGAATCCCGAGTGCAGCCCCGGGTCGTGGGCCAGGAACGCCGGCAGCCCCGAGTGGTCCGGGTTGACCAGCCGCTCGAGCCGGCGTTCGGCGACGGTGCCGATCGTGCAGGTCGCCGTCGCGAGATGATCGAGCGCCAGACTGATCGGTTGCCCGTGGAAGTTTCCGCCGGAGACGAGCTCGCCTCGATCGAGAAAGACCATCGGGTTGTCGGTGCTTGCGTTGACCTCGATCTCGAGGACCCCGCGAATGTGGCGTAGGGCGTCACGGGTCGCGCCGTGGATCTGCGGCATGCAGCGCAGCGAGTAGCAGTCCTGCACCTGTCCGCAATCGTGATGGGAGCGCTCGAGCGGGCTGTTCCGCAGCAGACGCCGCAGGTTGGCTGCGCTGTCGCGCTGACCGGGGTGCGCCCGGGCCTCGTGGATCCGCCGGTCGAACGCCCGGTGCGTGCCGAGCAGGGCGTCGATCGACATCGCTCCGGCGATATCCGCAAGCCGGGTCAACCGCTCCGCCTGCAGCAGCGAGAGCGTCCCGATCGCGGTCATCACCTGGGTGCCGTTGATCAGCGTCAGCCCCTCTTTGGCCCGGAGAGTCAACGGCTTCAAGCCCTCGGCCCGCAGCGCGGCACCGGTGGATTTCCGCCGGCCACGGTGGAACACTTCGCCTTCGCCGATCACCGCCAGCGCGATGTGCGCCAGGGGCGCCAGGTCGCCGGAGGCTCCGACGGAGCCACGTTCCGGCACGACCGGGTGAATCCCGCGCTGGAGAAAGGTCGCCAGTCGTTCCAGGGTCTTCAGGCGCAGGCCCGAGTTGCCCCGGGCCAGACAGTTCGCCCGCAAGGCCAGGATCGCCCGCACCGTCCGCTCGGGTAGCGGATCCCCGACGCCGGCGCAGTGGCTGCGGATCAGATTGCGCTGGAGCTCGTCGAGCCGGTCGTCGGGGATGCGCACCGACGAGAGCGATCCGAATCCCGTGTTGACGCCGTAGACCGCGTCGCCGCCGGCGATGGCGCGGTCGACCACGGCTCGCGCCTGTCGGGTGCGCTGCTTGGCGGCCGCCGACAGACGGCACGAGCGGCCGTCGGCGATCGCCTCGACCGCCTCCAGGGTGAGCTTGCCGCCGTCGATGACGACCGGCCGGGAATCAGGCTTTTTCGGCACGGAACTCGCGTCCTTGTCAACGACACCCGCGGGGTTTCCGATCGTCTATTCCGGGGGTCTGGCGGAGGGCGAAGGATAGCACGGTGCCGTCCGGTCGATCGGGTTGTGCGTGCTATAATCCGCGCCGCTCGAAGGGAGTTCTCACCCACGAATCCTGTATTCCTCCTCACGTCGTCACAGGCTTGCCCGATCGCCTCCGGAGTCCTCAAATGCCGAACATCGCCGTCCTTGGCGCCCAGTGGGGCGATGAAGGAAAGGGCAAGATCGTCGATCAGCTCGCCGATCGATTCCAGGTCGTCGCCCGCTTCCAGGGCGGGCCCAACGCCGGACACACGGTGATCATCGGCGATCAGCATCACGCTCTGCATCACGTGCCCTCCGGTGTGTTCCGGCCCGACGCCAGGATCGTGATCGGCAACGGCACCGTGATCGCCCTCGGCAAGCTCCTCGAAGAGCTCGACGGCCTCGCCGTCTCCGGAATCGACCTGCAAGGGCGGTTGTTCATCAGCGATCGGGCTCACGTGATCCTGCCGGTCATGGAGCGACTGGACGCCCTCTCCGAGGACCGCGCCGATCCGGCCCAGCGCATCGGCACCACCCTGCGCGGCATCGGGCCGACCTACGAGGCCAAGGCGGCGCGCTGGGGTGTCCGGGTCGCCGACCTCGCCGACCCGGTCCACCTGCAGGGCTGCATCGAGCGGGTTCTCGCCGGCGCCGCCGGGGTCCGCCTGCGCGAGGCCGGGCAGCTCGACCTCGACCCGGCCGCACTCTGCCGCGAGGCCCACGCTCACTACGAGCGTCTCGCACCCTACGTCGCCGACACCGCGCTGCTGCTCAACGACTGGATCGACGCCGGCGAGAGTGTGCTGTTCGAGGGTGCCCAGGGGTTGCTCCTCGATCTGGACCATGGTTCCTATCCGTTCGTCACCTCGTCGAACACCCAGGCCGGCGGCCTGTGCGGCGGCCTCGGTGTCTCGCCGACGCGAGTCGACGGCATCATCGGTGTCTTCAAGGCCTACGGCACCCGGGTCGGCTCGGGTCCGATGCCGACCGAGTTGAACGACGGGGAGGACGGCTTCGGTCAGAAGCTGCGCACCCGTGGACACGAGTTCGGCACGACCACCGGCAGACCGCGCCGCTGCGGCTGGTTCGACGGCGTCGCCGGCCGTTACGCGGCCCGGCTCAATCACTTCAACTGCGCCTGCGTCACCTTGCTCGACGTCCTCGACGACTTCGACGAGATCGGCGTCTGCGTGCGGTATCGCATCGGCGACGAGGAGCGCGAGACCTTCCCGGCATCGGTCGGCGAGGCCGAGAAGATCGAGCCGATCTACGAGATGCTCGAAGGCTGGAAGTGCGACACGACCGCGATCCGACGGTGGGATGAACTGCCCGCCGCCGCGCTGCGCTACCTCGACCGCGTCGGCGAGATCATCGGCACCGAGGTGCAGCTGGTCGGGGTCGGGCCGGACCGGGCCCAGAGCGTGATCAAGCCCGGTTCGTGGCTCGATCGCCTTCGCGGCAACGAGTGAGCGCATGTCCGGCTCCGACCGTTCGTACGAGGAGCAGAACCGCCGGTCGTGGAATCGTGCGACCCGCGCCCACAATCGCAACAAGGGCGATCAGGCCGCTTTTCTCCGGGAGGGTGGGTCCACCCTGTTCGCCGAGGAGCTAGCGCTCCTCGGGGAACTCGATCGCAGCGACCTGCTGCACCTCCAGTGCAACTCCGGTCAGGACACCCTCTCCCTGGCCCGTCTCGGTGCCCGGGTCACCGGGATCGATATCAGCGATGAGGCGATCTCCTTCGCCAGAAAGCTGGCCGACGCGTGCGGGCTTCCCGCAGCCTTCGAGCGAGCCGACGTCTACGACTGGTTGCCCCGCGCCGCCGAAGATCCCGCGATGCGCTTCGACCGGGTCTTTGCGAGTTACGGCGCCGTCTGCTGGCTCCGCGACCTGGGGCTCTGGGCCCGGGGTATCGCGTCGGTGCTCAGACCCGGTGGACGGATGGTACTCGTCGAATTCCATCCCGCCGCGATGATGTTCGAGGAGGACTGGACCGTCGGCTACCCCTATGCCGACGGCGGACGGCCCCATCGAGTCGATGACGGGGTCGGTGACTATGTCGCCCAGTCCGGCGACGGCCTGGCGCCCTCCGGTCTCCAGAGAGAAGACGCGGAAGGGGAACCGTTCCGCAACGACGAGGCCTGCTGGGAGTTCTTCTGGAGCCCGCTGGACGTCGTCGGCGCGCTGGTCGAGGCGGGGTTGAAGCTGCGAACCGTGCGCGAGTATCCCCACGTCAACGGCTGCCGGATCTGGAACGACATGCAGGAGTTACCGGGGCGCCGCTACCTGCCGCCGGCGGAGCGTGTCGGTGTTCCGATGATGTACGGCATCGCCGCCGAGAAGTGATCCGGCGACTCTGGGAAAACCCGGGCCAGTCCGCTACGATGGGTGGCCGCCGCGGAGGCGGTGGATGATGTGGGCCGTTAGCTCAGTTGGTAGAGCAGCTGACTTTTAATCAGCGGGTCACTGGTTCGAATCCAGTACGGCTCACCACTCGTCCGATCACTGCCGGGGCCGCCAGGCCGACGCGAGCCGCTGGGCCTCGGCGACCTGCTCCGGCGTCAGCCGGTCCACGCAGTTGAACAGCGCCGGTCGCGCCTCGTAAACCCCCTGTGCCGCGGCGAGGCTGAACCACTTGTAGGACAGCACGTAGTCCCGCGGGACTCCGTTGCCGCCTCCGTAGAACGTCGCCAGGTGATACTGGGCGTCCTTGACCCCGGCGTCCGCCGCCAGCAGGTACCACTTCGCCGCCTCGTCCTGATTTCGCGGCACTCCGTTGCCGACCCGGTAGCTGAACGCCACCGCGTGCTGCGCCTCGCCGAGCCCCTGCTCGGCGGCGGCGAGGAAGTACTCGAACGCCTTCGGGAGGTTGATCACCACGCCGTGTCCGTTGGCGTACATCGAACCCAGCTGGAGCTGTGAGCGGGCATGACCTTCCTCGGCCAGCGGTTCCCATTCGGCCCGGGCGGCGGCGAAGTCGCCACGGCTGTAGGCCATCACCCCGGCGTCGTAATCGGCGAGGGCGGGCAGCGCGGCCAGGACCGCGACCAGGAACAAGGATCGACACAAACGAGACATCGGAGGTTCTCCAGGCTTCATCCCAGGGCTCATGGTAGTCGCCACCGGCGGCTCCTGTCGAGACGGAGCCCCCCGGCGACGGCGGGAAGATACGCTGCTCTGCGGTAGCTGGCCAGCCGACCTTGCCGGGGTGGAGGCCATTCGCTACACTGCCCGGCCGGTTGGTTGCGTCCCCATCGTCTAGTCGGCCTAGGACACCGGCCTTTCACGCCGGCAACACGGGTTCGAGTCCCGTTGGGGACGCCATTTCAACCCCGCAGCAGCCGCCGACGCCCGCGGAACCCGGGCTCCGTTCCTCACGCTCCCCACGGCTCCGACCCGCTAGAATGCGGCCATGGGCCGCAGCACGTCGAGAGTCATCGTCGCGATCGTCGCCAGCGCCCTGGCGCTGCTGCTGGGCGAGGTCGCCGTTCGCATCGCCGGCGTGGCACCGGCAGTCAAGGCAATCCGTGTCGACGACGACTCGTTCGCCTACCGCCGATCCGACAACCCGATCCTGAGCTTCGAGCTGCGACCGGACTACCGCAACCCCTCCGCGGATCTGTTTCAAAGCTACGAGAGCACGAACCGTCACGGCCAGCGAGACCGGGAGCGGACCCGGGCCAAGCCGGCGGGAGCGCGCAGGATCCTGTTGCTCGGTGACTCGGTGGTCGAGGGCACCGGTGTCCCGGAGACGATGACGATCTCCCGTCGGCTGGAGGCGTTGTACGGCGACGGCACCGAGGTCCTCAACTTCGGTGTCAGCGGCTACTGCTGCGCCGCGGAGATCGAGCTCCCTCGCGGTGAAGGGTCTCGCCTTCGAACCCGACGTCGTCGTGCTCGTCTTCGTCGAGAACGACTTCGAGAACTTCAACGCCGAAGCCTTTCGTCTGGCCGGACGCAGATCGCGCCCGGCGCTGATCGGACGCCTGTTCGTCGCCTCCCACGCGTTCCGTACCGCCGCGCTGCGTTTCGACTGGTTCGGTTTCGGCAGCGAACAGGATCCGATGTCCTCCAATCGTCGTGCGATCGGCGAGAA
>CALNYP010000036.1:0-15490 GCA_942490715.1 uncultured bacterium | reverse complement strand
CATGCTGTTCCGCGTCGACGACCAGCTCGCCACCCACCGAGCCCTCGCGATCGATCGTGGCGCCGACGTCGACCTGCCAGCAGGTCGAGCGCGCCGCGGAGCCGCTGCAGGGTTTCCAGTTCAGCGCGAACCGCTTCGTCGAGTCGGTGACCGATCCGATCGCGAACGGGGTGCCGCTGCGGCTGTTCAATTGAAACGATGCCTCGAACGGTTCGCCGATACGTACCGCTCCGAACGAATCCGGGGCGTCGAGGACGACACTCGTCGTAGACCCCCGCGGTGAACAGGATCACGTAGTCCGGCTGGTTCGTCACGTTGGTCCGCAGCTGGATCGCATCGGAGCGGAGTCCCGCTGGCGCGTCGGGCGTCAACTGCAAGGTCAGCCGGAGCATCTCGTCGGCGACGCCGCTGCGACCCGCCTCGGTGACGGTGACGTACTCCGGGCGCGTGACGACCTGCTCCAGTTGCACCGAGTCGACCTCCCGGCTGGCGATCTCGAACTCGACCTCACGGCCGGTCTTGCGATCGACGAGGCCGAAATCGACGTGGGCCGTCTCGTTGTCGTAGGCCGACTGGGCGAAGGTCTCGAGAATCAGCCGGGGGGCGGGGTCAGTCGGCGGATCGGTGACGAGGATGAAGCCGAAACGCAAACGCCCCAGACGGCTGTGAACCTCGTGCTCGACCCGGATCGACCCGGAGCCCCCGGGAGGCACGACCTCCACCACGGGTTCGATCGTCGCGCCGGGCTGCCGCGGTCGAACCTCGAGAATCTTGATCTCGCGGTCGAGTGTGTTGCGGAACTTGAACTCGCCCCGGACCCTGCCGAACTGGTAGCTGTCGCCGGCATCGACCCGCTCCTCCTCGAACACGAGCCCCTCGGAGGAGCCGAGGTTCTGGGCGAACACCGGAACGTTCACCGACCCTGCGAGCCCGGTCAGGGCCAGCAGGACGGTCAGCTTCGCGATCGGCAGGAGGTTGCGCGGCATGGCCTCTGGCACTCCGTCCGGCGACTCATGGAGAAACGGCCGCCCACGATTGCGAGCGGCCGTCTTCGGAAGCGGAAGAAATCGACGGAACTAGTCGACCGAGAACTTGATCAGCTCGGCCGGAACGGTTCCGGTCACGGTCAACGTGTACGGACCGGACGCACGGTCGGCGTCGTTGGCCGTCAGGTAGTAGCTGTCCACGTAGAAGTAGTAGGTGCCGGCGGCGAGGTCGGAGGCGGTGAACGACTCTTCCGAATCGTTGGCGGCGCAGCTGCCGTTGCCCATGTCCCGGGCGAGGCAGTTGTCGGCGCCGATCACGCAGCTGTTCGCATCGCCGCAGGTGCTGAGCATGTAGATCGACATGTCGTAGACGTTGTCGGTTGTCGTCGTGGTGAAGGTCAGGCTGTTCCCGGCACCGAGGATGTCGAAGGTGTAGATGTGGTCGGGGCCTTCGACGAAGCTGTAGAGACCGTTGCAGGCGAGCGGGATCGTGTTGACCGTATCCGTCGAACCGTCGGTGTCACCGGTGTCCATGAAGTCGACGGCGCCGCCCGCCGAGGGGATCGTCGTCGGAGCGGTGCAATCGTCGGTACCGGCTTTCGGCACCGGGGGCGTGAAGGGTTTCCCGGCGCGATACTCGGCCTTGGTCAGGCCCTGCGCCATGGCCGGAGCGGCAAACGCGCCAACCAGAACGAGAACAGAAGCAACGGCCAGAACCTTCTTCATCGGTATCCCCCAAATCACCGGCCCGCCTTCCGGCCGGTTGTGGTCTCGTTGATGTGATCGAGGGCGCCCACGGCTCACCCTTCCACGGGGCAGGATAAAACGCACCTCGGCGGATGTCCAGAATTTTGCAATACTTACGACGTGGGGTCACCTCCCGTGTCGACCCCGCGTGCCACGTGGCGGCCCGCAGCGGGCGCCGCAGGAGTATCCGGCGATGAACATGGGTACCGTCTGGTTCCTGCTGGGCCGTCTGTTGATGGTCCTGACGGTGACCCTGCTCGTCCCCGGGATCCTCGCGGCGATCCAGGGAGGCGCCGAAAGCCGGGCCTTCTTCGTCGCAGCGGTGCTGAGCGGCGTCGCCGGCGTCGCCCTCCAGCAGACCTTCAGCCAGCCCGACGAGATGCAGTTCGAGCGCAAGCAGGCGTTCATCCTGGTCGCCCTGGCCTGGGGTACCGCCTCCGTGGTCGGCGCGATTCCGTACATTTTCATCAAAGGGCCGCAGTTCGCCGTCGATGCCCTGTTCGAATCCGCCTCGGGATTCACCACCACCGGGGCGACGATTCTCACCCATCTGGCCGGCGAACCTCCCGGGTTGATCCTCTGGCGCTCGATGAGCCAGTGGCTTGGAGGGATGGGGATCATCGTGCTCGGCATCGCCATCCTCCCCAAGCTGGCGGTCGGCGGCATGGAGCTGCTCGGCGCCGAGGCCCCGGGGCCGATCCAGGAGAAGCTGACCCCGCGGATCGCCCAGACGGCCAAGGCGCTCTGGGGCATCTACGTGCTGATCACCTTCGTCGAGTTCCTGGCGCTGATGGCCGTCGGCATGGGCTGGTTCGACGCGGTGAATCACGCGCTGGCGACGATGTCCACCGGCGGGTTCTCGACCCTCGACGCGAGCGTCGGCGGCTTCGGCGTCCCGGCGATCGAGTGGGTCATCACGATCTTCATGGCCATCGCCGCCGCCAACTTCGCCCTGCACTTCCACCTGCTGCGGGGCCACATCGGACCGTTCCTGCGGGATCGGGAGTTCCGGTTCTACGCCGGCAACCTCCTGCTCGTCTCGCTGGTCGTTTCCGGCGTGCTGTGGGGACAGGGGCTGGCCCAGGGTCCACTGGAAGCGCTCCGGCTCGGTTCGTTCCAGGCGGTCTCGATGGCGACCGGCACCGGATTCGGGACCACCGACTTCGACCGCTGGCCCGAGTTCACCCGGGCGCTGCTGTTCATGATGATGTTCATCGGCGGCTGTGCCGGCTCCACCGGCGGCTCGATCAAGGTGATCCGGATCGTGATCGTGTTCAAGACGCTGGTCAGTCACCTCAAGCGTTTCGTGCGCCCGCGAGCCGTCTTGCCGGTCCGCCTGGGAACCCGGGCGATCCCCGAGGACATCGTCAGCGCCGTGGTGATCTTCGTTCTGCTCTACCTGGTGACCTTCGCCGTGGGCGGGTTGGCGATCACCGCCTTCGGCATCGACCTCGTCTCGGCGTTCTCCGCCTCGGCGGCCTGTCTGGGGAACGTCGGGCCGGGGTTCGGCCTGGTCGGCGCGGCGCAGACCTACGCGCCGCTTCCGGCAGCGGTGAAGTTGATCCTGGCGACGTTGATGATCGTCGGCCGGCTGGAGCTGTTCACGGCCATGGTGCTTGTCTTCCTGCGGCGGCGTTAGTTCGCCTTCCTTCGTGTTCGTTGCGGCGGGGGCGTTGTGGGTGGTGGGGCGGGCCGACTGTCCGCGGCGACCCGGCCTTTGTCTCGATCGCTTCGCCCTTGTTCTTGCTCTAACTGACTACGTGCCGGGGCGCGTTGAACGACTGAGATTTCACGGTGCCGCCGAGGCGCCGAGATTGCGGGCTCGGATCGAGACAGGCCGGGTATCGCCGCGGACAGACGGCCCGCCCCACCACCCACAACGCCACATCGACGGTTACGACCCCGGAGGAGCGAGACTTTCCGCCGGCAGGGTTGGACGGTACGGGGTCGCTTCCTTTGGGTTCGTTGCGGCGGGGGCGTTGTGGGTGGTGGGGCGGGCCTGGTCAGCGAGGTGAGCAGGATCGGCCGGAAGCGGGCCGACGCCGGCCTTGCGGACCGCTCCAGCAGGTCGCCCTCCTCGTCGCGATGCCGGTTGATGAAGTCGACCATCACCAGGCTGTCGTTGACCACGACGCCGGTCAGCGCCACCAGCCCGAACATGGAGAGGATCGTCAGGTTCATGCCCATGATCAGGTGGCCCCAGATCGCTCCCACGACCCCGAACGGAATCGCGGACATGATCAGCAACGGCTGCACGTAGGAGCGCAGCGGGACCGCCAGCAGGGCGTAGATCATGAGCAGCGCGATGGCGAAGCCGCGCGATCAGACCGCCCATCGTCTCGCGCTGCTCCGCCTGCTGCCCCTCGAAGGTGTAGCTCACGCCCGGGTGGTCGAAGCAAGATCGCGGCAGGACGCGTCGCCTCCAGGGCGGCGATGATGTCGCCCGGCGTGGCCTGCGCCGCGTCGACGTCGGCGGTGACGTTGATCGCCCGCCGCCGGTCGACCCGCTTGATCGAGGCGTAGCCGCGGCCGGTCTCGACCGCGGCGACCTCGGCGAAGGCGACCTCGTGACCGTCGGGTGTGCGGACGCGCATGTTCTCCAGGTCGCCGAGCGAGCGTCGTTCGGCCTCGGGGTAGCGCACCATCACCCGCACGTCGTCGCGGCCGCGCTGGATGCGCTGGGCCTCCTCGCCGTAGAACGCCTGGCGCACCTGGCGTGCGAGGTCCGAGAGCGTAAGCCCCAGAACCTCGGCCGCGGGCAGAATGTCCAGGCTCAGCTCCTCCTTGCCTTCGCGGAACGAATCGGTGATGTCGTAACACGCCGGCGTACTCGGCCAGGCTTCGCCTTCAGCCGATCGGCGGCGCGGCGCAGCTCGTCCAGGTCCTCGGCCGGTGAGCTGGACGTTGATGTCGTCGCCGGCCGAGAACAGCGACGCCGAGAAGGCGAGCTCGATCGGCGTCGGGGATCGTGCCGGTCAGCTCGCGCCAGCGCTCGACGAGCTCGCGGCGAGCCGACCGTCCGTTCCTCGCCGGGGAGCAGCTCGATCGTCAGCTCGCCCAGTTGTGCGAGGATCGGCCGACCGGCGGCGCTCCGCCGGCGTTCTGCCTGCTGGCGGCGGAACGGCTGCTCGCCGATCGCCGCGATCATGTAGCGGAACATCTCCTCGCCGGTCTCCTCGCACGATCTCGGCGCGCAGCTCCTCGGCGGCTTGCTCGAGCTGGTTGACGGCGCGCTCGGTCGACTCGACCGGCGGTGCCCGGCGGCATCGTCACCGCGGCGGAGATGTAGTCGGACTCGACGTCGGGGAAGAAGACGAAGCTTCACGAAGCCGCCGCCGACGACCAGCCCCGATCGTGAGCAGCAGCGTGGCGACAGCGCGACCGCCAGCGTGACGTAGCGCCAGCGCAGGGCGAACGCGAGGAAGGGTGCATAGGCGTTGTCGACGAACCAGTGCAGTCCGTCGGAGACCGTTCCCTGAATCCGCCGCACTCCCTTGGCGAGCGGCCGGGGGGATCCGGCTTGTAATGCGACAGGTGCGCCGGGAGGATCCAGAGCGACTCGACCAGCGACCAGAGCAGGCAGGGGATCACGATCAGCGGGATGACCCGCATGATCTTGCCCATCACCCCGGCCACGTTGAGCATCGGCACGAAGGCGACGACGGTGGTCAGCACGGCGAAGATCACCGGCGTGGAGACCTCTTTCGTGCCTTCGATCGAACCCTTCATCCCGAGTCCGCTGCCGATGTTGCTGGGTGTAGATGTTCTCGCCGACGATGATCGCGTCGTCGACGACGATGCCCAGCACGAGGATGAAGGCGAACAGCGAGATCAGGCTGATCGAGACATCGAGAAACGGCATCAACCAGAGCGTGCCCATGAAGGCGATCGGCAGGCCGACGGCGACCCAGAACGCCAGGCGCAAGCGCAGGAACAGGGCGAGGATCGATCAGACCAGCAGCAGGCCGGTGACGCCGTTGCGCAGCAGCAGGTCGCGGCGAGCCCTCGCAGGATCGCGCGGAGCCGTCGTTCCAGGCGGCAGATCGTCGACGCCCTCGGGCATCCAGGTCGGGCGCTATCGACGTAGTCGCTGACCGCGGCGGCGATGCGACAGCGCGTCCTGGTTGCCGACGCGGAAGACCTGGACCAGCACCGCCGGCTTGCCGTCGAAGCGCGCGCACTGGTCGGTGTCCTCGAAGCCGTCAATGACCGTCGCGACATCGCTGAGCGCCACCGATGTACCGTCGGACCGGGTGACGACGATGATGTCCTCAAACTCGGCGCCTCGATAGCGCTGACCCTTGGTGCGCAGCAGGATCTCGCCGCCGGTCGGTCTTCACCGAGCCGCCGGGCAGGTCGAGGGAGGACGTCTGGACCGCCCGCGCGACGGACTCGAGGGTGAGCCCGTGTCGCCGAAGTGTCTCCTCGGAGACCTCGATCGAGATCTCGTAGGGCCGGGCGTTGGAGAGTTCGACGACGGTGATCTGCGGCAACGCGGTCAGGTCGTCGCGGACCCGCTCGGCGACGAGTCGCAGGGTGCGTTCCTCGACGTCGCCGGTTACCGCGAGGTTGACCACCTGTCGTCGGCTGGTGACCTCCTGGATCACCGGCTTCTCGGTCTCGACCGGGAAGGTGTCGATCTCGTCGATCCGCGCCTTGATGTCGTCGAGGAGTTCCCGGGAGTCGGCGTCCGGTTCGAGCTTGATGCTGACCACGCCGCTGCCCTCGGAGGCGATCGAGGTGACCTCCTTGACGCCCTCGAGGCCCTGGATCGCCTCCTCGATCCGGACGCAGACGCTCCGCTCGACCTCGGTCGGGGAGCGCGCCGCGGTAGAGCGATGGAGATCTGACGATGTCCAGGGAGAACTCGGGAAAGACCTCCAGCTTGAGGCCCGAAGAGCTGACGGCGCCGCCGACGACGATCAGGACGGCGAGCAGGTTGGCGGCGACGGAGTTGCGGGCGAACCAGGCGATCGGTCCCATCACGACACCTCGTCGAGCTGTACACGGACCCGCATGCCCTCGGTCGCCACGGCGAGGCTGGAGACGCAGAGCCGATCGCCTTCGGCGAGACCGGCGCTGACGATCACCAGGGATCCGCGGTGCGAGGCGCAGCACCTCGACGTCGCGGAAGCGGAGGCCGATCCTCCTCGTCGACGACCAGCACCCGGCCGCCCTCGCACCGGCGGAGCGCGGAATCACCGCGACGTCCTCGACCTCGCGCCCGTCGATCTCGGCCTCGACGAACAGACCGGCGGCGAGGGGCGGCCGCCGGCGATCGTCGCCCCGGCCGTAGGGGTCACGGACCTGGGCCACCGCGTGAACCATGCGGCTCATCGGGTCGATCTCGCCCTCGGTGCGCACGATCCGGCCGGTCCAGGAATAGCTCCTGCCGGCGAACGAGGTGGTCAGCGTCACCTCGGGGCCCGGCCCGCCGCTCTCTCCGCGGTAGTCCAGGGGCAGGTCGATGTGGGCCAGCTCGGCGTCGGGGAGCGGGAGCCGCACCTCGGCCACGTCGACCGAATAGACCGTCGCCAGTGGCGTGCCGCGGGCGACGAACTGACCGATGTCCACGTTCTTGTCTCGCACGCGGCCGGCGTAAGGTGCGCGGACCGAGGTGCGATCGAGATCGCGCTCGGCGCGTTCGAGTCCGGCCTCGGCGGCGGCGAGAGAGGCCGCCGCATCGGCGAGCTGCGGTTCGCGGCGGGTCAGCGCGGATGCCTAGCCTTCGCCGATCTCGGCCCACTCGCGCAGGGCGAGTTCGGCCTCGGCCTCTTCCCGGGAGAGTCGCAGTTCGGCCTGGGCCACCCGGGCCCGCGCCTCGACGACCGCCTGCCGGTAGTCGTGGGGATCGATCTTCAGCAGCACATCGCCCTTCTCGAAGAAGCCGCCGGCGATGAACGCCTGGGCGACCTCGATCACCGTGCCGCTCACCTCGGGAACCAGCACGCTCTCGGTGCGCGGGCGCACCGTGCCCTGGCTGTTCACGGTCATGGTCAGCGTCTGCAGCGAGACCGGAACGATCCGCACCAGCGGCAGGTTGACCTGGGCCGGGCGGGCCTCGGGGGCGGTACGGGAGCGCACCAGCATGACGGCCCCACCGGCACTGATCAGCAGGATGACGACAGGGAGCAGGATCTTCAGCGTCGCTTTCATGACGGCTCTTCCTCGGTGACGGCCACGGTCGGGCTTTCGGGAATGGTCTCGATGTCCAGGCGGGGGTCGGTGAAGTCTCCGCCGAGGGCCAGGTGCAGATCGATCCGGTTGTCGAGCCGGACACGTTTCAACTCGAGCAGGCTGCTCTGTGCGACGAACGCTCGGGTCTGGGACTCGAGGACGGCCAGGTAGCCGCCGACGCCGTTGCGGTAGCGCTCTTCGGCCAGACGTTCGGCCGCCGTCAACTGTTTCGCGGACTCGGAGAGGTGTTGCTCTTGCCGCACCAGGTACTGCTCCGCGGCGAGGGTCCGCTCGACCTCGGCGAACGCGGTCAGCACCGTGTCGGCGTATCGCGAGAGTGCCTCGTCGGCGACGGCGTCACCGAGGCGCACCTGGGCCCGCAGTCGCCCACCCTGAAACACCGGTTGCAGCAATCCGCCGGCGATGCTCCAGACGGCGAAGTCGCCGTCCAGCAGATCGCCGAGCTGATCGCTGACCGTGCCGCCGCTGGCCGTCAGCGTCAGTCGCGGGTAGAGCGAGCGTCGTGCCGCCAGGAATCGCTGGTCCGCCGCGGCGAGCCGTCGTTCGGCGGCGACCAGATCCGGTCGCCGGGTGACGAGCTCGGAGGGGAGTCCGGTCGGCACCGGCGGGGGCATCTCCGAGAGATCGGAGAGCTCGAAGCGGGCCAGCAGGTCGGCGTCGGGGTAGTCGGCGACGATCGTCTCCAGCTGGCGCACCAGGCCGTCGAGCTGGCGACGTCGCGCCTCGAATGCAGACTCGGCGGCGGCCTCGTTCGAGATCGCCAGCCGCAGGTCGAGGGCCGAGCGCACGCCGCTGACGAAGCGGGCACGGACCTGTTCGGTCAGTCGATGGAAGCTGTCGGCGCTGGTGCGGGCCAGGTCGACCTGCTGCTGCGCCTCGGCGATCGCGAACCAGATCTTTGCCGTCTGGGCCGCGATCGACAGCCGGGCGGCGTGGTAGTCGGCCTCGGTCGCCTGGAGGTCGGCCACCGCGGCCCGGGCATCGGCGCGCAAGCGGCCCCACAGGTCGACCTCCCACGAGACGTCCAGCGAGGCGCCCACGGTGGTCGCGGTCGAGGTGAGCACCGTGCCGCCACCCGGAATCGGCAGGCCGACGAAGTTCTGCTGGCTGCGTGAAGCGCGAACGCCGGCCGAGACCGAAGGCTGAAGATCGGCGCCGGCGATCTTCGCTCGTTCGATCGCCTGATCGACCCGGGAGGCGGCGGCGCTGAGGTCGAGGTTGCTGGCCAGCGCCGCCTCGACGATCCGGGTCAACTGGGGATCGTCGAACGCCGTCCACCAGCGGTCGAGGAGTTCGCCGTCGACGTGGGTCGCGCTGGACCAGCTCTCCGGAGGAGCGGCGACGACCTCCGGCTCGACTCTCGGCGGCGCCTTGACGCAGGCGCAGAGCAAGGGAAGCGCGATGAGCAATGGAAACCGCCGACGCGGCGTCGAGGGGCGCATCAGGAGGGGTCCACCGCCGACGGTTCGTGGGCCGGTGTGCGCATGCCGGCGCTGACGAACTCGACCAGCCGCTGGATCACCGCATCGACATCCGACGGGTCGCAGGCGCCGCCGGACATCCGTTCGATGTCGTGGGACAGCGCCATGGTGTGGGCCATCGCTCCGACGGTGAACAGGAAGCGCCAGGCGAGATCGCCCCGGGGCAGGTCCGGCAGCGCGTCGTGGAGGGCGGCGCTGAAGCGCACGAAGACCTCCCGGAACATCTCGGTGAACCGGTCGCGCATCGGACCGTGGGGCTGGCCGAGGGCGTGACCGACCAGCCGCATCACCCGGTCCCCGCAGACCGGATCGGCCGACAGCCGGATCGCCGGGCCGACGAACGCCTCGAGAATGCGCTTCAGCCGTTCGTCGGAGACGCTGCCGGAACGCTCGACGATGTCGAGCCGGGCCAGCCGCTCCGCGTTGAGCGGTGCGACCCTCCGGGCCAGGACCGCCTCGATCAGCGCCTCCTTGGAACCGAAGTGGTAGTGGACCGCCGCGAGGTTGACGTCCGCCGCCGAGGTGATCCCGCGCATCGAGGTCGCGCCAAAGCCGCGCTCGGTGAACAGCTCCTCGGCGGAATCGAGGATCTTTTCCTTGGTGTCCTTGGGGTCTGCCATGCACCACCCGGCGTGGTCGCGAAGCGCCGATCGCCTCGCGATTGCGCTGAATCAAACGTACGTTTGAATCATACGACTGATTGATGGAAGAGGCAAGATCAGGGGGACAACAAGCTGGAGGAGGATCGGGCTGGAACCGTCGCCGCCCGTCAGGGCCCGCTCGCCCTAGGCGTTGCAGCCGTGGCGGAGGATCTCCTGGAGCACCTGGACCTCGGAGATCGAGGAGCCCTCGAGGGCCAGGGGAATCTCGACGCTGCCGTGGGCGACGGTCGCGTGTCCGCTGCGGCGGAGGCGCGGGGCCAGGCGATCGCTGACCCGGACGCGGAGGCAGACGGCGTCGCCGTGGTGGGTGCGGTAGGCGCCCTCGATCTCGTCCCACAGGATCCAGCCGAGGCCGAGGTCCCGATCGAGAATCCCGCGCTTGCCGATGATGAAATGACCAGGCGGACGGAGCAGGCGCCACAGCAGCAGCGCTGCCGAGAGTCCGATCGCCACGAGCGTCACTTCGAACAGGTCCATCACGACCTCCGCATCCATATCTACGCCGGAGCGCGCGGGTTCGTTTAGTGCAAACTCATGACAGGCACGGATTTAGGGCGATTCGGGTGTAAAACGTTGTAAAGGGGCGGCCGGGGTCTGCCAGAATGCGCCGCTGGAGGAAACGATGCGAATTCCGATGATCGCCGCCTGCCTGCTCCTGACCGTCGCCTGCGCCGGAGGCGGGGGCGAGGACGCCGCCGACCTGATCCTCGTCAACGGGAAGGTCGTCACCCTCGACGGCGAACAGGTCGTGACCGCGATCGCCTCCCGGGACGGGCGCATCGTCGCCGTCGGTTCCGACGACGAGGTCCGTCGCCACGCCGGTCCCGGGACCGAGACGATCGATCTGGCGGGTCGCCTGGCGATCCCCGGCTTCATCGAGGGGCACGGCCACTTCACCGGCATGGGCATGGCGCTGATGTGGCTGGACCTGCGCTCCGCCGAGACCTGGGACGAGATCGTCGCCCTGGCCGCCGAGGCGGCGGCGGAAGCAGAACCCGGCGAGTGGATCGTCGGGCGCGGCTGGCATCAGGACAAGTGGACATCGCCGCCGTCCCCGGCCGTCGAAGGCAACCCGGTGCACACGAGCCTGAGTGCGGCGACCCCGGACAACCCGGTGATGCTCATCCACGCCTCGGGCCACGCCCGGATCGCCAACGCGAAGGCGCTGGAGCTCGCCGGGATCGATCGCAACACTCCCGACCCCGACGGCGGCACGATCCTCCGCGACCGCCAGGGCAACCCGACCGGTGTCTTGCGCGAGACCGCCGGTGGCCCCGTCGGCGCCGCCTACGCCGCGGCGATCGAGGGTCGCGAGGATGAGATGACCCGCCGGCAGATCGAGCTCGCCGACGAGGCCTGCATGGCCGCCGGCGTCACGAGCTTTCAGGATGCCGGCTCGGGATTGCGCACGATCGACCTGATCCGTGAGGCGGCCGAGGCGGGAGAGCTCGACACACGGCTGTACATCATGATGCGCCTGACCAGCGACGTGCTGGCCGAGCACGCCGCCGACTACCGGACGATCGGGCACGCCGACGATCACTTCACCGTCCGCGCGATCAAGCGCTCGATCGACGGCGCCCTGGGTTCCCACGGCGCCTGGCTCCTCGAGCCCTACACCGACCTACCCGAGACCAGCGGTCTCAACACCGTCGCCCTGGACGAGATGGCGGCGACCGCGAAGATCGCGATCGAGAACGATCTGCAGCTCGCGGTTCACGCGATCGGCGACCGGGCCAACCGCGAGACCCTCGACATCTACGAGAAGACGTTCGCCGAGCATCCGGACAAGCAGGGGCTACGCTGGCGGATCGAGCACGCCCAGCATCTGAACCCGGCCGAGATCCCGCGTTTCGTCGAGATGGGTGTCGTGGCCTCGATGCAGCCGGTCCACTGCACCTCCGACGGCCCGTGGGTCCCGGACCGGATCGGCGACGAACGGGCCGAGAACGGGGCCTACGTCTGGCGCACGTTGATGGATGCCGGCGTGATCGTCAGCAGCGGAACCGACGTACCGGTCGAGCCGATCGACCCGATCGCCAACTACCACGCCGCTGTCACCCGGCTGATGGGGAACGGCGAACGGTTCTACCCGGAGCAGGTGATGACGCGGATGGAGGCGCTGCGCTCCTTCACGATCGAGGCGGCCAAGGCGGCGTTCGAGGAAGAGCTGAAGGGCACGCTTGCGCCCGGCAAGCTCGCCGATATCGTCGTGCTCTCCCAGGACATCTTGACCGTTCCCGAGGAGCAGATCCGCGACACCACCGTCGATGTGACGATCGTCGGCGGCAAGGTGCGCTACCGCCGCGAATAGAAACTAGGGCACCACCGTCATCTCGATCTCGAATCGCAGCTCGCCGTCGGTGACGCGCACGTTGGAGACGCGGCTGCGGATCCGGACCGGATCCCCGGCGCCGTCGAGACTGAACGTGGCGTCGGCCGGGTAGACGATCGGGTCGATCATCGGCGCCAGGTCGAGCCGGGCGATCGGCAGCGCGAGCTCCACGCGTTCGAAGCGCACCTCGAACCAGCTGCTGCCGTCGCGTTCGACGACGTGGAGCGAGAGGCGTGGCTCGACCGTCGCGACGAGACCGACCTGGGGCGCTTCGATCTTCAGTCGGGTGAACAGGAAGCCCTGGTGGTTGGCCGCCCCCGGTCCCTCCATGCGCAGCAGTTCGAACTCCTTGAGTTCCACCGCGAGGGTCAGCTGGTCGGTCACGTCGACGTTCACGGTCTGCTCGGCCATCGCGCCGAGCAGAGTGTTGAGCGATTGGCGATCGAAGGTGACCGTGACGCCGGCGAAGGCACTGCCGGCGGCAAGGGCGACAAGCAGGAGCAGTGCGGGAATCGTGCGTGCCAGTTTCATGTGTGGTTCTCCGTGACGAACAGGACGGGGCGGTCATTCTGACCTCTCCGGCTGCGACGCGGGAAAGTTCCCGTTTGCATCCACCTCCCGTTAACGTCTCCGGGGTGCCGGGAGTTGCCGAAAACCATCTTCCATACCTGAGAGTAACATGACGTGTCACACACACACCTTCACATCGTGTATCAAAGTGACCTTCGATTACCAGCATTTCTTTATTTGTGGTATCCAGCCCAGGCAATATTCCTATAACATCCCGATGAACATCTTGTCCGCAAATACCCGCATCGAAAGTAAGGTAAGTTACCAGTAACCTGTTTTCGTTCGCTTCGCTATACTCCGTTAACTTTTTATGAATCCAGCGTCGTACTGCACCAATACCGTGTGTTCCTGAAACCGTATCCGACCCGGAGTTCCGGTTGTGGTAAGTATCAATGTGCTCAAGGTAATGGTAAAGGGTATCTTTCGATACGTCATTCACTACACCCAATAAAATGGAATCAGGGTGATTAATGACATTGGAAGGAGTGTAATCTTCTGGATTATAATTACCGAAAAAGACCGCTTCAGCATCCGGATTACTGAATTCCATATTGTACTGCGCACTGAGAAATAAGCTTAAAAAGATCAATATCAAAAAGAGTGGGAGTTTTTTCATGATATTCTGTATTGATTATCTACTAATAGCAAAATCCATATTTTGCTATTCAATATTACGAAAAAAAACCATACCTCTATTGTGGTTTTAGAAAATCGATCATTTATAAAACTCAGTCTAGAATTTGCCTGGTTTGAATATCCAGCATCCTGAAGAAAAACTTATTCGCCCTAAGACAGGATTAAAACTTTCTTTATCGGTTTCAATGAACAGATCAGCCTTAAGTTTAAGATCTAATACATCTTGTTTTTTATTTTGGTTGGATTGACTATCAACAATGATAAATATTCCAGGCTGGATATACTTTCTCAAAGCAGGTGATTCACAAACAATCGGACTAGAAATATCAACAATTTGGAGAAATTTTTCAAAAGACTCTTTCATATATTCATCAAAGCACTCGATATAATAAACTTCATGTGCTCCTGCTTTCAACAACCTCGAACTATCTTTAATTGATGCTAAAGAAGTCTCCTGGTAAATGTTGAAATTTATGTTTTTGTACATTGTCTTCAGACTTTCTGTCCCGTTATGAAAATGAGGACTTATTTTTAATCCGGTAATTTGATGGTCAACAGAAAATTTTGTGATGATGGAGGATGCTAACAATGTTTTTCCTGTATTTCGGCCAGTGCCTGCTATCAGCAATAAATTGGGAATATCAATCATCGTTTAACAATAAATTAAACTATATTTGAAGGTCAAATTATAAATAGATTCGCCGAACCAAAAGTAACGAAAGTATGCCTAATTATTTGAAGTATCTGATTTATCTAATTATCATAAATTCACTCTTAACTGGATGCGATTGGTTCTCAACCCCACATGTCAATGATCAGAAGGTGACCGGATGGGCCATTGATGATACGGGAGATAGTGTTTATATGCGTTATAACGACAAAGGTCGGTTAACCTCCTATTCAACTTTCAAAAACGGCTTGAAGAATGGAGTTGCTAAAAAATATTTTGACAACGGAAAAGTAGAATTTGAAATTTTATATACAAATGGACTTAAAAATGGACTAACCAAGTGGTATTATAAAAGTGGTGGCATTTACCGTGAGACCATTTATTTTGATGGTCAGGAAAATGGAATTCAGAAAAAATATTATGAAGATGGAAAATTAATGGCCGAAGTCCCCTATAATAATGGATTGGTAATACCAGGATTAAAAGAATATACGAAATCAGGCAAGTTGAAAAAAAAATACCCAGAACTGGTATTTCAACCCATTGATAAACTGGCATTTGAAGGAAAGTATATTTTACGATGTTACCTAACTGACAAACCCAAAGGAGCAAAATACTACAAGGTTTTACGTAACAAAAATTCTGACTGGGATTCATTTGTTGAACTAAACGTATATAATGGAGCAGCAGATATAGAATACTTTTTAGTCCGTGGTGGATATGTGATGGAAAAAGTAATTGTGAGGGCAGAATATAAAACAACCCTTAGCAATATTTATGTGGTTGAAAAAGAATACAATCTGGCAATCGATAATTAATCCTTAATATATACTATTAAGTTTATTTTTCAATTCATAGCTGTCAGGAGCATATTTCAGGCCCTGCTTTAAATAATGTTTGGCATCTTTATGATTTCCCCTCCTGAAATAATGACTTGCTGCTCTTGAATAGGCCTCGACAACAGCTTGATTAATAATATAGGAATTAAAATTGATCGGATACAGTTCCTCAACATCTTCAAAAGTATGGATATAATCAAAAGCTTGTTGTGAATTTCCGTTAGCAAAAGATTCAACACTTAAACCCAACAACAAAGTACATCTCAACTCACTAAAATTATTATTATTCATCAAATCAGGATAATTTTCTGAATAGGTATTTAATTGTAAAAGTGCATCTTCAGCATTACTTAATGTGGAAAAATT
>CALNYP010000035.1:0-52311 GCA_942490715.1 uncultured bacterium | reverse complement strand
ATTTTGAATCAAAATTGCCTATATGTTTGAACCCATGGAGCACTGGGCATCGGCGGCTTCTTCTTTGTTTGCCCTCTCCCCGGACGAAACCTAAGTTTCCCAGATGCAGGAATTACTGGAGAAGGTCTGCCCCTTCAGCGTCCTCGGAGTTCCGCTGGACGCCACGACCGAGCAGATCGCCGACGCCTACCGCCTGAAGAAGGCCACCGCGGTCCGGACCGACCCGAACCAGGTGGTCTTCCTCACCGAGGCGTTCGAGGCCCTCAGGGACCCCGAACAGCGGGCCAAGCTTGCCCGGGCCGCGACGAGGACGGAACCGTCGCGCGAGTCTCGCGAGAAGGCCGACCCCTTCAGCGTGCTGGGCGTCCCGCTGAGCGCAACCCAGGACCAGATCGCCGACGCGTATCGTCAGAGGAAGGCCGCGGCCGCCCGATCCGATCCGGCCAAGCTGATCCAGATCAACGCAGCGTTCGAGATCCTCAAAGACCCCGCACAACGCGAGCAGCTAGCGCGGACCGTGATGAAGAAGGAAGTGCTCGAGACGCTCCCGGAAGAGGTCAAGGGGTCCGCGCAATCCGATCGCCGATCCGTCCGGTCAGCGGCCGTGAAATGGTCGAGCCTCGCAGTGCTTCTGCTGATCTTCGCGGCCACGACCTTCCAGGCACTGCGTCCGAAGAACGCCTACTGCCCCGTGTGTACCCACCTGAGCGTCGCCGGCGAGCAACAGGCGACCGGCGACGTGAAGTTCTCATGCACCCGTGTCGAGTGCGACTTCACCTACACGTACGACCCGGCTGCCGATGCGGAGTACGAGAGCGACGAGCACTCGTCCGACCACGCCCAGCTCACTGAATAGCGGCCAGGATCGACGACGTGTCGTAGGTCTTCCCCATGTACTTGACCGTGACCGATGGTCCCACGCCCTTGATCTCGATCTTCTGCGGCCCGTTGTCGTAGGGCGCCATCTTGGGATGGCAGTGCCACGTGACGTCGGTATCCTGCTTCGGATTGAACTTGTACTTGTGGATCTCGCCGTCCCGGAGCAGGCGCACGAAGGAGTTCGAGGCCAGGTGCTGCTGGCTGACCAGCGGCTCCAGGGTCTTCTTGTCAAGTTCCTTGCTCGCCGGATACTGCCCGTTATCCAGGTTGTGCAGCACGAGGGCTTTCGAGAACTGCGTCGCCTCGGTCATCAGAGCCGCAAACTCGGCACGTCGTTCGGCCTGGCGAATCTTGGGGATCGCGACGCTGGAGAGGATGCCGATGATCGCGACGACGATCAGCACCTCGACGAGCGTGAACCCGGCCTGACGATCGGTGCCCGCTGGGGCCTGCCGAGCCTCATCCTGCTGGGGGTTTCTGCCTTTCATGGAGGAGAACATAGGGCCCGAGGGTCCGCGAATCAAAGTTCCGGAAACAGTGGCCGGAACGCTGAACTCTCGGTCGGTTTCTGGACGGACCACGGCACCGCGGGTGGATGTGCCGAGGCCTGCTGGGCAGGTTCCGCTGGTCAGACTGCGACTGGGATTCGTCGGACCCGTTGCACTAAGATGCCGCCGTGGACAACGACGACATCCTGATGCTTGTTTTTCGCGCGGGTCAAAGGACTACAGCTCGAGCATCACGAGGATGCTCCGAGCGACGGAAACCATGATCAAGCAAATCGTCACGCACCCCGGCGGCGCACACAAGGACGAGTTGCTCGCCGTCTGTCTCCTCATCGCGACCCACGACGCCCCGGTGGTTCGACGGAATCCGACGGACGAGGAGCTCGACGATCCGCGAATCGCCGTGGTCGACATCGGCGGAAGCGACGACGCGAGCCGGTCGAACTTCGACCATCACCAGTACCCCCGCGAGCATGAGCCGACGTGCTCGATGAGTCTTGTACTCAAGCACCTCGGGGTCTACGAGGATGCTCGCAGCTTTTTCGATTGGTTGGAGCCGGCCGAGTGGCTCGATTCTCGCGGCCCGAACCAGACGGCACGCTGGCTCGGGGTACCGCGCCGGGTCATTTCACGCCTCAACTCGCCGATCGACGTTACTCTGCTGCGGCGGTTCGGCCAGGAAACAGAACTCGCGTCGGGCAGCACCCTGTACGAATGCCTGCGCTGGGTGGGACAGGACCTGCTCGACTACTTGCGCGTCGTCCGCGAGCAGATCGATTTCGTCAAGGCGAATCACGTTCGCTGGTCCACTCCCGTGGGCGACGACACGATCGAAACCGTGTTCTTGCCCCGAACCGATCCACTCCCCGACGAGCCGAGCAACGCCGTCAACAGCTACATCCGGGCCGAGGGCCTGGATCAGGCGATCGCCGCGATCGTCTACCCCGACAGGCGCGGCCTGGGTTACGGGATCGCTCGCTATGAGGATCACCCCAAGCTCGACTTCTCGCGAGTCGAAGAAGAAGCCGACGTGCACTTCGCCCACAAGAGCGGCTTCATGTGCAAGACGTCGGCGACCGGGCCGGAGCGACTGCGAGAGTTGATCCTGGCCGCGTGGGATCGGGGCTGAGCTCGCACCGTCCGAGAATCTCCAGTTTTTGACCCTTTTTCCTGCGCCACATCCCACAGCTTGGGATTTCAACCCACCCGCGCTGGTACGAATAAGGGGTTTTTCAGGACATTCCCGCCTCCGCCGCTGGCACGTAATCCGCTTCTGATCCGGTTCCGGAGTGTGTGGTCGAAAGGCCACCGGAGGGACTCTGATGATTGGAACGGCTGCCAGCGCCGGCTCTCGCGGCATGGTCTGCTGTGCCCTCCCGCGCCTGACTGCCCTGTCCCTGCTCATCTGCCTGTTCAGCGCTCCGACGAGCGCCGACGAATGGAAGGGTCGGGTCGGCGGCGCCTACCTCTGGCAGAGCTACTCCGGCAGCCAGAACAGCTTTCGCACCCAGTACGACCTCGGCGACGGTTTCTACCTCGAGGATCTGGACCTGAGCTTCGCCGGCGAGTCCGGGATCGAACGATTCCGGATCGAGGCGACGGGATTCGGCGGGGCACAGCCGACCGAGACCGCCCGGGCCGACCTCCGGCTGCGCTCGGGAGTCCGCTTCAAGCTCGACTACGACCGCCGGCAATCGTTCTTCAACCTGGCCTCGACCGGCGGCGAGCTGCGCTCCGACGACTGGGACATCACCCGCTGGAAGGCGATGGTCGAGGTCGACTCCTGGAAGTCCCTCCGGGCGTCGGTGACCCTGCGCCGGCACGAGACCGACGGAACGATGCAGCGCCCGCTGTTCGGACTCAACGAATTCTTCCCGGCGGGAGTGGCCCTCGACGAGACGATGACCGAGGGCAGCTTCCGACTCGAAACCCGCACCCTCCCCGTGCAGATCCTGTTCGAGCAGTCGTTCACCCGCTACGAACGACAGAACCGGGCGTTTCCGGTGGACGAGAACCCGCTCAACCCTCTGAACCCCAACCTGCTTGCCGACACGACCACCGATTTCGACGTGGAGCAGGACGTGCCGACCTCCCTGCTATCGGTGAGCTACGCCGACGAAACGTTCGAGGGGCTGGTCACGATGCTCTACTCGGACATCGAGCTCGACTCACAAGGTGTCGGAGCCAACACGTTTGCCCTCGACGGCGGCAACATCGGCTTCCTCTCGTTCGTCGACGAGTTGATCGGCACGGCCCAGACCGATTCCCTCTACGGCACGCTGAACCTCGGCTTCCTGCTCTCTCCCAGCTGGACCCTTCGTACCACTGGCGAGTTCCGTGACGCGACCACCGATACGGGATTGATCGGCCGACGACTGTTCCGGGGCTGGAATCCGCCGGCAAACCCACTCGACATCTCCTTCCCGGTCAACGAAACCGGCCGCTACGACTTCGAGGATGCGGCGCTGCGTCTGCGACTGGAATATCGCCACTCCGACTGGAGCGTGTGGGGCGGAGCGCTGGCCGCGAGTCGCGACGTGATCTGGCGACGCACCTCCACGTCGGAGACGGTCGAGTCTCATCGCAACAGCGACGGTTTCCTGGTCGGCGGCGCGTGGGACCCCAGCGGACCGGTCGACCTCAATCTGGAATACGAACGAGGCGCGTTCACCCGGTACGTCTACCGTGTCGATCCCCAGACAATCGATCGTGTGACCTTGCGGCTGCGCTCGAAGCTGGGTTCGGGCTGGCACCTGTCGGCGCATGGTCGCTACGAGGACGCGACGAACCCTGCGGATGCCGCCAGTCTGGACTTCCGTTCAAGCCCGTATGGCGTCGCGGCGACCTGGTCTGCGGAAAGCGGCGTTTCGCTGTTCGGCATCGACCTCGAACGCACCGACCTCAGCACCGAGACGGGACTCGTGCTGCCGGGCGGCCAGCCGGGTCTGTCGATGTTCGACGTGGACGCGGTCTCGGCCACGATTCACGGACAGACCCGTGCCGGAAAAGTCGGCGTGGGCGGCTCGGCCACCTACCTGAAAGATGACGGCAGCACGTGGCCCCTCGACTCCAAGAACCTCATCGCGCGTGTGAGCTATCAGGGATCGCACGGAATCGAATACGCAGCGTTTTCTGAATTCTGGTCCTACGACGAGAAGAACTCCGACCTGGATGACTACGAGGTCACGAGGTTCGGGCTGTCGTTGACCTGGAGCTTCTAGTGATCGGTCGCATCCTCATGCTGACGGCTCTGGCGTTCGCCGCATCGGCCGGCGTGTTCGCCGAGGTCGAGCCGGTACGTGCGTCGGATTGCGCGGTGTGCCATGAGGACACTGTCGCGGCCTACGCCGCCGCCCCCCACGGTTGGGCGATGGCGAAGCGATCCGCCGAGCAGTTCGAACTCTCCTGCGAAGCGTGCCACGGATCAGGGTTGACCCACATCGACGAGCTGACTGCCGAGAGCATCGTCGGTGCACCCGACTCGATCGCCTGCCGGTCCTGCCACGCCGATCGCACCGCGAGGACGGAGCGAATCACGCCGGCCCACGACCGTCACGGGGTCGATTGCCTGCAGTGCCACGACTCCGGTCACGGGGCGACCGAAGAAGACTACCTGCTGGTTCGTGGATCCCGGGAGCTTTGCTCCAGCTGCCACCTCGAACAGAGAGCGCAGTTCCAGCTCCCGTTCGCTCACCGCGACGGCCAGCAGCCCTTCGACTGCGTCACTTGCCATTCGCTCCACGGAGACAACCGGGTCGGCCGTCTGGGGCTCGCACCCGAGAGCGCGGCCTGTGTCGATTGCCATACGGACGTCGCCAGGCCGTTCGTCTTCCCGCATCCGCCTTCGGGTCACGCCGGTTGCATGGCCTGCCACACGCCACACGGTACTCCGAATCCGCGGCAACTCACCCGTCGCAACGTCACCACGTTGTGCCTGGAGTGTCACAGCGACGTTCCGGCCTTCCACGATTTTTCAAACCCGCGGTACCGCGCTTGTCAGGATTGCCACAGCGCGAGCCACGGATCCAATCGCGACCCCAGCCTTTTCCAAGAATGAGACGGTTCAGTCCAAGGAGGAAGTGATGAACAGAGCAGCGGCAGGCATAGCGATACTGGCGCTTGCCATGATCCCCACGGCCATGGCTCAGGTGCACGGCCACGGAGACCAGGGTGACGAGCCCATCGAGAAGGTCACGATCATGGCCAAGGTGCCGACCGATCGGATCAAGGCGATGGCGACTCCAGCCGAACTCGAGCGTGGCGTCTATGTGGGCGACGAGTACTGCATCTCGTGCCACACCTGGGCCGGCATTACCCGTGGCGTCAAGCACCGGCAGGCCCTCCGCTCCCCGTTCGGCAGGAACACGCTGGTCGACGGGAGGGGTGTTGTCGCCGATTACGATCAGAACGGAGTCGACGACTTCATGGACGGGCTGGACTTCAACCTGATCAGCTCCGTGTTTGACGACTACAAGCCCAACGCACCGATTCTCTCGTACAACAAGACGAACGATACGTACTGGATGACGATCGGTGACCTGACAACCCAGGTCTGGATCACCCAGGGTGGTACGGGAGACTGGAAGCAGCGTTATCTGGTTCGAGTTCCGCTGGCCAACGGCGGCTGGGCCAAGGATATGTACGTCTCACCGTTGCAGTACAACGAAGCGACCGATGGCTGGGTCGCCTATCACCCCGAGCACTGGTGGAACCCGGATACGAAGGCGCCGCAACTCAGTGGGGCACCGGCCCGCACCGAGGTCGCCGCCGTCGGGCGTAGCTACTCGAAACGCTGCATCGGCTGCCACACCACCGGCATCCGCAACCTGATGCAAGACACCGCCGGGGAATACCGGTACATCCCGTATCCGGCGACCCTCGTGCATCCCGACTACTCCGAGCAGTACCCGGACTACGATCAGGACGGGATCCCCGACATCGTCAATATCGGCTGCGAGGCGTGCCACGGTCCCGGCTCGAAGCACATCCTCGGCGGAGGCGACCCCGAGCAGATCCTGGCCCCGTCGGAACTCGACGCCGCCGGCCAGAACGAGATCTGCCAGCAATGCCACATTCGTGCGAAGTCCGTACCCAGCGGCAAGTTCGGCTGGCCGCGGAACGAAGTGGTACAGCAGGCGTTCAAGTCCTGGATCCCCGGCGTGACCGAGGAGCCGTTGACCGATTTCTACACCCCCGCCGATGGCCGGTGGCCGGACGGCATCCACGCCAAGCAGCATCACCAGCAGTGGCAGGAGTATCAGGAATCGTCGAAGCCGACGTTCCCGTTCCACCAGGTCACCTGCACGGAATGCCATAGCCCACACCGGGGCGGCGAGCACATGGTCCGGACACGCATCGAGGAAGACGGCATCACGATCAACACCCGGAACGACGACAACACTCTGTGCCTGGCCTGCCACGCCACCCACGGCGACTTCGAGGACATCACCGTCGAGCAGGTGGCGAACTACGACGAGAACCTCGACGAGATCGCCACCGTGGTCGCGGCGCATACGAACCACCCCTACGCGCCGGATCGGATGATGGGTCTGAGCCGTTGCTCGATGTGCCACATGCCGGCGATGGCGAAGTCTGCGGTCGATTACGACGTGCACTCGCACACGTTCGAGGCGGTCGCTCCCGAGAAGACCTTGATGTACCAGGCGGAAGGCGGCATGCCGAATTCCTGCGCCGTCTCGTGCCACTCGAACAAGGTGATCATGTTCGGTGTCGGATACGACGAGAACATCGGCCAGTGGAACGAAGTGACCGACGTTCAACTCGCAGAGAAACTGATGTGGTGGTACGGACCTGGCGGACTCTGGTGGGACACCGACATCGAGAAGTCCAGCAGTAGGCGTGCGTTGCGCAAGGCGCTTCCGCCGGGCAGCTACGATCCTCCGGAGCCGGATACGAACGACGACTGAACCAACCGGTTCTCGTGAAGGATCAACATGCGGCGGCTTCGCAAGGAGCCGCCGCTTCTTTTATCCGACCTCGTCGATCACCTTTGCGTTCTCCACGCGTCCGAGTATCTTGCCGCCGCCGCGCAGGACGACCTCCACGTTCAGGTCGCGATCCTCGACGATCAGGTCGCCCTCGATCACGGAGCCGTCGGCGATCTCGACTCGGATCGGTTTGTTCCGTGTCCAGTCGACTCCGATCTTCTTCTCGAAGATGACGTCACCCTTTACGGTCGCACCGCCGGTAAGCCGGATTCCGCCATGGACGGTGCGCAGGTCACGGGTGACGGTCGTGGTCTCGAGTTCGATACCACCGTTGACCGTCGTGACCCGGCCGTCGACACGACTGTCGGCGTCGAGGGAGACCGACCCGTTGACGGACCCGATGTCGCCGTTGACGATCACTCCGCGGCCGCCCCGGATGCCGCCGTTGACCGAGGCGAGGCCACCGACGACGGCGCCGTCATCGACCCGGATGCTGCCGTTGACCGTCTTGACGCTACCGGTGACCTCGCTCCGGGAGCCGAGTACGACGCTGCCGTTGACGGTGCTGAGTCCACCGGAACGCTTCTCGCCGTCGGCGAGGCGAATGTCGGAGTTGATGCTGGTACCGCAGGCGACCGAGAACGCGACCGCGGTGAGGATTCCGAACAGACCCGATCGACGCATGCTGCCCTCCGTTGACACCAGAATTCCCGTGTAATACGCCCGACAACCGAGTGTAACGCCGGGGCCAGGCGGCAGGTTCCTGCGTTTTGGGGACGTGTACGATTCGGGGGTTTCGGGGACGGGTACGATTCCTGGGTTTTGGGGACGTGTACGAATCGCCGGTTTGGTACACGTCCCCTTTTGGCCGGTTTGGTACACGTCCCCTTTTCCCCGGTTTGGTACACGTCCCCCTTTCCCCCCTTTCCCCGGTCGCCTTGCCTCGCCGGCTGGAGAACGCCATCTTGGCCTCGTGATGGACACGACGAGCGAACGCCGCGTTGATCGCTGGGTCCGGCGTCACGCCGGGCCCCGTTCCTGGTGAACCACCCGGTGCTGCGTACGGAGAACGGCCGGACGATCGCCCATGGCTACATGTGGCCACGCTGGACCGGGCTGCTGTTCGCGATGTTCGTCCTGCTCGGCGGTATCGGCCTCGTCGCCATCTTCGCCGACGGTTTCGACCGGCTCGCCAGCGGCTACCCGATCGCCGTCGACCGCCGTGGCGATCGGCTCGCCTCTTCCTCGGTCGATCTGCCCCTGCGGTCGACCCCCCACCGTGCTCGAGGTCGACGTCGACGCCGTCCGCTCTCCCCAAACGACGCATCGCCCCGCGTCTCGCGTTCCGGATCCGCGGACTCGGCGCCGCGCCCCATTCCCGCCTCGCCGCGCGCACCCGTCTGGGTCGATCAACTGTTCCTCGAACTTACCGACGGCCGGCGGATCATGCTGGCCGAGCATTCGAACCCCGGCCGGCACTCGGCACTGATCGACGCACTCCGGCGGTTCCTGGACGGACCTCGACGGGTCTGAGGCCGGCTAGTCGCTCCCGCCCCGGATCCGGGGTGGCGTTTCGGCCACGGACCGGTTACAACAAGCTCCGCCGGAACCTCGTGACAGGTCGCCGACTGGCGGTTCCTCGCGGCGCTGGGGTTCGGAGGCTACGACGCGCATCCCGCGCCGCGAGTTCACGCTGGAGCCTGACCATGGAAGCGACACCCCCGGCGTTCGGTCCCGAGCGCATCGACGACCTGGTCGCGGAACTTCTGCGCCAGGGCCCCCGCGAGGCCGCGGAGCTGATCGCCCGCGAAACTCCGGCTCTGGCCGCGGAGGCTCTCCGCCGCAGCAACCCCGTCACGATCCAGGCGATCCTCGAGGAGGTCACCGAGGAAACCCGCAGGGCCATTGTCGCGGCCGCTCCGCCCGGCGTCGGGCGCCAGTGGGTACTCAACCGGGACTACCCGGAGACCGCCGTCGGGCGGCTGATGAACGCCCCGCCGTTCGTATGCAGCCCGGGAACCACGGTGGCGGAAGCGACCGAACAACTGCGGGATGTCGCCCGCCGCGCCTTCGTGACTTACGGCTTCGTGATCGACGACGAAGGCGTGCTCCTGGGCGTCCTGGTACTGCGCGAGTTGATCCTCGCCGACCCGGCGGAGACCGTCGAACGGCTCATGCTCGCGCAACCCTTCTTTCTGGCGCCGGAGATGACGTTCCTCGAGGCGATGCAGGCGGTGATCACCCGCTCGTACCCCGAGTACCCGGTGTGCGACGAACGCGGTCGGCTGCTCGGCGTCGTCCGCGGCGGCCGACTGTTCGAGCAACAGGCGATCCAGATCAGTGCCCAGGCCGGCTCGATGGTCGGCGTGGACAGCGAGGAGCGCATCGTGACACCGTGGTCGCGCAGCTTCCGTTTCCGCCATCCCTGGCTGCAGCTCAACCTGCTGACGGCGTTCGTCGCCGCGGGAGTCGTCGGCGTCTTCCAGGACGTCATCGATCGCGTCGTCCTGCTCGCCGTCTTCCTCCCGGTCCTGGCGGGACAGTCGGGCAACACCGGCTGTCAGGCGCTCGCGGTGACCCTCCGCGGCATGACCCTCGGACACCTGGAGCCGGGGATGCTGCCCCGGGTCGTGGTGAAGGAGACGCTGCTCGGCGCGTTGAACGGCCTGCTCGTCGGGCTGACGGCCGGCATCGGCATGTTCGCGATCGCGTTCGTCCAGCACGAGGGTGATCCCCTGCGCCTGGCCGCGATCGTGATCGCCTCGATGACCGGCGCGTGCGCGGTCAGCGGAGCGTCGGGTGCGGTGATCCCGATCGTCCTGCGCCGCCTCGGCGCCGACCCCGCCACAGCCTCGAGCATCTTCCTGACGACGGCCACCGACGTGGTGAGCATGGGGCTGTTCCTCGCACTCGCGACCCTCCTGATGTGACCGGCTCGGGCACCGCAGGGCCGAGAGCACGCCGCTCACGGCGAACCGATCAGCGCGAACCCGTGCGGGCAAGGTCACTCAGGGCAAGGCGGAATCGCGCTGAGGCTCGACACCTGGCGAGGTCTGCCAGGTACGTGCATCGCAGTCCCCTGCCACCGCCACCAGGTAGTAGAAGCCGGCGCCGGGAGCCGGCACATCGCTGACGCGGATCGCGTTGACCGGCCCGCGTACCGACGAAAGATCGAAGCCGTAGGTCGACACCTCGGCCAGATCGCCGCGAATGAAGTGAACCGTCGCCGGCACATCCCAGACGATCTGAGCGGGATCGGTGAATCGCAAGGTCTGACCGAAGGGCACCGGCCCCTGCTCGGGATTGAACAGCTCGGCGCAGTTGTCGCAGGCGTCACCGATCCCGTCGCCGTCCTGATCCATCGCGTCGACGCAATCCTGGCAGTCGTCGGGGACGCCGTTCCCGTCGATGTCGGGGGTCACGCCGCCGGCGATCTCCTCGTCGTCGGGCAGGTCGTTGCAGTTGCAGTCCTCGAACAGGGTGATGTCCATCGTCCCGCGCCCGATCGTCGAGACGGCCCAGTCGGCGCGGTGCTGCTCGATGATTCCCGCCGCCAGCGTCAGCTGCTCCGGCGTCGGGGGTTCCGACGGCAGGTGCAGCATGATCCACCCAGTGCGGAAGTGCTTCTGCGCACTGGAGGCATCCGGGATCCGCGGTCCCGCCGCGGCGATGATGTGCGACGATCGAAAGAGCGAGATGTGTCCGTTGTAGGGGGAGATGCAGTCCGATGTGTCCATGTACCGCAGCTGGCTGATCATGTCGTCCAGCTCGTCGGCCGATACGTATCCCATCAGGTACAGGTCGACGAGGCTGTACGTGCCGCCGGTGTCGGTGTTGAACTCGAAACTGTAGAAGTTACGGTTCGGCCTCGTCGCCGGGAACTGACCGACCCACTCCGAGATCCCCAGCGCGCCACCCTGGCCGTCGACCTTGTGATTCCAGTGCGACGTCTCGCCACAGCCGAGATTGTTTCCCTGCAGCAGCTTCCCATCGAGCAAAGGCGGCAGGAACGTCGCGAAACGGTGCTCGAACTCGTGGGCGATGACGAGACGCGTGAAGTCGGCCTCGGGCTCGGTGCCGGCCTTCCAGTTCGAGATGTCCCACATCACGACGATGCCCTCGACATTCTCCCCGCCGATCCCGAGGTCGGCCCTTCGGTTGTAGGTCTCGCTCGAGAACACCGGGTGAATCCCGATGCCGGTCACGGTGTTCTCGATCCCGAAGTTGACGGCGGTTCCGATCAAGTGCGCCGGCTCGAAGGCGGTGAACATCCCGATGAAGTCGAAGTGGTCGCCGTATGTGGCCAGCAAATCGTTGATCGCCTCGGCCGCCAGGTCCAGGAACTCGGGAGTGGAGAAGTCGGTCAGCAGGAGCGACTCGGAGTCCTCGAAAGGAAAGATGTGCGCCTCGGAAAAACAGGCCGCTTCGCCCGCCGGCGCTCTGCGGGGACGTGACGCGACCCGCGGTCGGACCCGGGCCGCAGGATCGGCGATTTCACCCTTCTCGATCGCATCCTGGAGTTCGCCGGGCCAGTCGATGCCGAAGGCGCACTCGTACCTGATCGGTTGGTCGCGATCGGCCTCATTCGCCTCCACGAGCCCCGCAGTCACGACCCAGGAAAACAGGCAGGCCAGCAGCCACCGAAGAACTCCCCGCGGGATGTGGCACACGTGAGCCATCGACTCCTAGTACGGCGATCCGTGTTTCGTGGCAACCGGACACCCGAGTGTCTTCTGACCACTCCGGCCCTTCTCGGTCGGTCGCTCCCTCGAGGATTCGTGAGATGATGGGGTGTGCCAGCCCGTGGACATCAGGCCTGGGAGCCACCTCAACGTAGCGGCACGTCGCTGGGGTTCGGTCCTGGAATCCGTCTCGGGGCGACTCTGGCCGGCATCGTCCTGGTCGGAGCAGTGAACCTGCGATGCGCCGCGTCGTTGCCACCCCGCGACCTGCCGGAGGCCGGCTCGTACAAGCAGACGACGGACATTCGCGTCGGTGGGTTTCACCGCACCTATCGCGTCCATGTCCCGGTGGGCTACGACGGCTCCCTCGAGCTTCCGCTGGTCGTTGCGATCCACGGTGCGTTCAGTGGGGCCGAGGACTTCGAGCGACAGACCGACTTCAGCGAGCTCGCTGACCGTGAAGGATTCGTGGTGGTCTACCCCAACGGCATCGGGCTGTTCGGGCTGCTGCGCCACTGGAACTCGGGTCACTGTTGCGGCAAAGCGTTGAAGTCCGGCGTCGACGATGTCGGATTCGTTGCGGACGTGGTCGCCGAGATCACCAGTCGATTCTCGATCGACCCGGGCAGAGTCTATGTCGTCGGCTACTCGAATGGCGGCATGCTCGCCCACCGGATCGCAGCCGAGGCGCCATTCCCGATCGCAGCAGTCGCGGCGGTCGGTTCGTCGATCGGCGGCCGGCCGAAGGGGGCGAGTTCGGAATGGACCGTACCGGAACCCGAGGCTCCGCTCCCGCTGATGATGGTCCACGGACTCGCCGACGATCGTGTACCCTTCGACGGTTCTGACACCGATGAGAGCCGAGGATCGACACGAACGATATCGGTCCCGCGATCGATCGCGTTCTGGGTCAACGAAAACGGATGCAGGAACGAGCCCAGGATGTCTCGCGAATACGAGGGGCGTGTGGAACGCTCCGACTGGAGCGGGTGTCGCGAGGGGACAGCGGTCACACTACTGGCGCTGAAGGATTGGGGCCACGACTGGCCCGGCCCGTTCTTCATCGATCGCAAGGACCGGGATGGCACACTTGCGGGATTCTCCGCCGCGGAAATCATCTGGGATTTCTTGAGCGGCTTCGAACGGTCGCAGGAGATCGGACCATGAATCGGCCCATCGTCGCGATCGGCGTCGTGCTCGTTGCGGTGACCTTCACCGGGTGCCTCTCGTGGAAGTCCAGCTTGAACGGGCCGGCGGCACCGTCGCCGTCCACAGTCGACCTGACCGCTCTCGACGAGGCGCGGGCGCGGACAGAGCTTGCGGTCAGCGCCGAGACACTGGAATCCGCAATCGACGCGTACCGCGAGGTGCTCGAAGTCGACCCCGCACAGCTGGAGGCGTTGATCGCGATCGCCGACCACTCGACCCTGATGGCGACGGCCTACACTGCGGACAAGAAAGGGAAGAAGAAGCAACTACTCCGTGCACTCGAGTACGCGGAACTGGCGATGTACACCAACCCCGAGTTTCGCGCCGCGATCGATCAAGGCGAGAAGCCGTGGACGGCGAGCCATCTCTTGACGAGCCGGGAACTGGACGCGATGCAGGTGTGGGTCACCGCGATTCTCTACTACTTCAAGGAGGTGATGAGTACGCCGTCGCGGGTGATCAACATCCGCTGGATCCAACGCCTCGAGCCGGTCTTGACACGCATGGATCAGGTCGACGACGACTGGGTCCCGGGTGTGACGGCGTTCAACTGGGGCTTCTACTACTTCATTCTCCCGAAGAGTCTGGGCGGCAATCGCGATCTCGCGGCCGACAAGTTTGCCGAAGGAGTCGCCCTTGGCGAGAGCCGGCTGTTCGCACGCTGGGGTCGGGCCAAGTTCTTCCTGCGCGTCACCAAGAACAGAGCTGAGTTCGAAAAGGAGATGCAATGGGTCGCGGCACAGGACCCGAGCCGATTCACCGACCCTCCCCAGTGGAAGTTCTATTTCCAGGCGGACGCCCGCGCGCTTCTCCAGGATGTGGACGGGTTCTTCGCCAGGCGTCCGTGAGCCATCGGACCGGGCTGTAACTCAGGGCGCCGCCGGCCCGAAATCCTGATCGACGCCAACCCCTTCGTCGTCCGACAGCACGAACGACGGGAGCGCCCGTTCATCGGTGTCGGCGTTGAGCACGAGTTCCGTGGAGGCCCGGGCGATCAGGCCGGCCAGCTGCCCCGAGATGACGAACTCGCCCAGGTGCAGCCAGCGTGCACTCTCCTCGACGCGCTTGCCGTGAGGCAACAACAGCTTGCGCAACGGTGCCTTGACCCGTTGCTGCAGCACGTGTTCACCGCCGTAGCGTCGTTCGACCTCGGACTCCCACAGCGCCGGTGCCGTCTCGGCCCCGAGCAGGACTCCCCGCCCTTCGTACCCCTCGGCAGGTTTCAACACGAATCGTTCCCGTTCGGCCAGGGCCAGTTGCTTCAGGTCGTGTCGCCGCCCCTCGAACTGGGTCTTGCCCGGCACGAACATCCGCGTCCAGGGCACGTGGGCTTCGATCAACGCACGCTGGGTTGGCGAGAGTCGCCGTTGCCAGCGCTCGTGGGTCAAGAAGGCGAACAGCCGCTTGGAGTGGGCCACATCCGAAGCCCACGACGAGACCGTGACGATCGCGTGGGCGTGGGCCGCCTCGATCAGCGCGCCGAGTTCGTCGGCGCGCTCGATCAGGTCGACGGTGGTCAGGCGGCGATAGACGATGTCGATCGGCCCCGAGGGTCCGCTCAGGGTCTTGCCGTCGAAGCGCAGCTGCGACGGGCTCACGATCTCCGTCGGCACACCCATCGCGCTGTAACGCTCGGCCAGTCGACGATGCTCGGAGCCGGTCGCGACCGTTTCCCAGTCGACGATCGCGATTCGCCGGGGAAGCTCCTCCGTCGCCCGAGCCTGACGCCAGGCCTGGATCAGGCCGTCGAACATCCGGTTCGTCAGCGGCCAGCCCTTGGCACCGTGGCGTCCGACGATGCGGCCCAGCTCCGGCAGATCGAGCGCCTGCTCGCCGAGCAACTCGGCGAGGCACCACAGCGAAGCACCGTTCGCGTTCAGTTCGAGAAAGCGCACCCGACGCCCGCTCCAGTAGGAGTCGAACCGCCCGAGCATCACGTGGGGCCGGTACCCCGGGTCGAGCATGCAGAGCCTCTCGATGTGACGCGGGAAACCGAAGAACGCACGAACCTCGCGATCGCTCCGGTATAGCTCGATGACCTCCTCGATCAGTCGCAGCAAGCCGACGGTGGCCCAGCGCAGGTGTCGCACCTCCTCGGCCGACAGCAACAAGGGGTACGCGTGGACATCCCACTCCTCGCCCGCGTGCTCCAGCCCCGCCCGGGAGATGCTCTCGGCGAGGCGTTCGTCGAGGGTGCGCGGCAGCGCGGGATGTCGCGCGACGCAGGCGGCGTACTCGTCGTACGCCTGGCGCACAGCCGCGGGCAGACTTGCCGCGTCCAGCGGTTCTTCGTCCTCGGAGATCGAGCGCGCGGCGGTCGTCGCATCGGCGGCGCGGCCGGGCCTTGCGGCTGGCTCGAGAAACTGGTCGACGAACGGGGAGAGATAACGGTCGAGAAACTGGGTCGCCGGCGTCTTCAACAGCTCGCCTGGCTTTGCCTGGGCCAGGGCAAAGCGGCCCAGGTGCAGACCGAACCAGTAGTCACAGCAATCCGGCGAGTCCGGTGTCACCGACCCTTCGGCGTAGAAGGTCCGATACGGCTCCTCGCGTTCCAGGGCGAGCAACATGCGCTCGGTGATCTCCCGGCGGTGGGCGTGACACCAGCGGATCGCCTCCTCGTCGAAGTAGACGTAGCGCCGTTCCGGACGTCCGGGAAACAGCGCTTCGGAGACCGACGTCGCCAGGGACTCGGAGACCAGGTGTTCCCGGAACGGGTGACGGGCGACGAACTCGTCGTGGTCCATGTCCGGGCGACCCTTGTAGTCGCGGAGCACCGCGGGGGTCGGGTCGCGGACGGCGTGACACAGCTCGTGGGACAGGATCAGCTCGAGGTGATCGAAATGGGCCAGCGCCGTCGGGTGGTCCAGTCCCAGGAAAATGCTGTTGCCACCCAGGTTGAAACGACTGTATCCCTCGGGTCGTTCGAGCCCGGCGAGCAGCGTCACCGGGACGTCGGGTAGCACGCCGACCTGCTCCCGGAAGCGTTCGCCGATCGCTGCAACCCGCTCCGCATGCCCTCCGGGAGATATCCGTGGCAGCAGGTCCCGGGCCTCGCCGAGGGAGAGTGCGTTGCCGACGGTCGACCAGTGGCGCTCCATGTCCTCGAGCAGCGGGCGCAACTCGCCTTCGCGACGTTGTTCGTCGAGCCAGCTCCAGAAGCGGGCCTTGAACTCGATCGTGGAACGGCTCCCCCGTACCAGGTCGCCGAAGGGTTCGGTCAGGTCGATCAAACGCATCGATCTCTCCAGGTGCGTTCGCCCGGGGCGAAAACCGGCGCAGTCTAGCTGACCTGCCGGCGCGACCGCCCGTCCGATCAGAGCATCGCGCGGACGGAATTGTTCAGCCCGCTCGCCGACTCCCGGATCAACGCCATCTTGCGTTCGACATCCCGTACCACGGCCCGGGCGAAGTCGACCTTGGCGATCTGCTGGACGGAATCGAGGCCGCCGCAGGTGAAGACGTTGACCTCGAGCAGCTTGTCGCCGACGACGTCGAGGCCGACGAAGAACATGCCGTCGGCCGTCAGCCGCGGCCGGGCCAGTTCGGCCACCCGGGCCAGGGCGTCATTCCACTCCGCCGGACGCACCTCGCCTCCGGCGTGGATGTTGTTGCGCAGGTCCGCCCCGGTCCGCACCCGCTGCACCACCGCGTACTTCCCCTTGTGGACCAGGGGCTGGCCGTTGAGCATGAAGATCCGGGTGTCACCCTGCTCGGTGCCGGGCAGGTACTCCTGGGCCACGACGTATCCGTCGCGGCTGATCGCACGCACGATCTGCGGGTGGTTCGCCCGGTTCTCGTCGGACATCTTGAAGACTCCGCGGCCACCGAAACCGCGTACGGGCTTGACCACGATCGTCCCCTCGGCGTCGCGGAAGCGAGCAATCCGGTCGAGGCTGCGGGTGATCAAGGTGCGCGGGCGGATCTCCTCGGGAAAAGACTCGACGTAGAGCTTGCTCGAGGCGTGAGCCAGACCGATCGGGTCGTTGACGACCGTCACTCCGCGCTCGGCCGCGAGGCGCGCGAAGTCCTGGCACGCCTCCTGGGCCCAGGCCTTCAACGCGAACGGGTTGCAGCGCATCCAGAGCAGGTCGAGGGACTCGACCTCGATGCGCCGCTCCATGCGGTCCGGACCGTTCAACGCCGCGACGAACCGCTTCGCCGACGAGAACTGCCGCGCCGGGATACCCCGGGCGTGGTTGCGAATCTTGCCGTCGGCATCGAGCGAGAACCGGCCCGGGGTCATGACCCAGACTTCGTGACCGGCTCGGCACAGCGAGGTCGCCAGCTGGTACGTGGTCAAACCGGCGTCGCCCTTGCCGGTCAAGTTGACGACGAATCCGACTTTCATGGCGGGGATTATAAGGCCGACTTCCCCGTCATGGCACCAGCGACCCAACTCGATCCCACCCCGGAACCCGCCGGCCGGCCGGACCATGTAAATCGTTGTAAAGCCGCGCCGCAGGCTTCACGGCGCGGCGTATGCTTTCCACACGATGAACGACCAGTCGAAGGGCCCCAGAACGTTCAAGCGTCGCGAGTTCCTGGCCTCCGCATCGGCCGCCTCGGCAGCGTTCTTCCTCGCCGGCCACGAGACCCTCGCCGGGCAGAGCCCTTCCGGGCCGCCCCGCGCGTCCGCCCGGCCCCGCATCACCAGCCTGCGCCTGAAGACCGCTGCCCCACTCGAGGAGATGCGCGCCTTCTACCACGAGCAGCTCGGGCTGGCCGTCCTCGAGCAGACCGAGGGGCAGCTGACGATCGCGGGAGGCTCGACGAAGATCACCTTCGAGCCCGCCACCGAGGATCAGGGCGACCCCTTCTACCACTTCGCCTTCAACATCCCCGAGAACAAGATCCGCGCCGCCCGGGACTGGCAGCGAGCTCGCTCGCCGTTACTCCCGGTTCCCGAGAATCTCCGCGACCCGGACTACCCCGAAGACGTGGTGCACTTCCGCAACTGGAACGCCCACTCGGTCTTCTTCTTCGACCCCGCGGAGAACGTGGTCGAGTACATCGCCCGCCACGATCTGCAGAACCCGGCGGATGGCCCGTTCACCAGCGCCGACATTCAATACGCCAGCGAGATCGCCTTCATCGTCGACGACGTGACCAGCGCGGCGACGGGAGTACAGGATCGATTCGAACTCGGCCCCTACCGCAGCAGCAGCGAGCAGTTCCACGCCGTCGGCGACGAGCACGGCCTGCTGCTGGTGTTCAAGCGCGGACGAAGCCTGAGCATGGCGCATCCGCGACCCAAGCTCGCGGACGTCCACCCCGTGAAAGCGACGATTCGTGGGAACGGAGCCGGGGAGCACCGCATCGACGGCTTCCCCTACGAGATCCGCTCGACGTAGCGATCGGCTGTCCCCGCCGGGTTACGGGCTGATAACCCCGCCATGCAGCTGCAAGACCCAGCGCTCGAGGGACGCCGTATCGCTCATGTCCCCATCCCACGGATGCGCCGGCGTGTAGTACTCGTTCTGCCCGCGCTTGCGGCCACGGTAGACCTTCGTCGCGAATCCCAGTCGCCCGTTCAGGCTGGGCAGCGTGACCGAACGGATCTCCATGTACAGAGTGTCGCCGCTGGTCGGCTGCCCGATCTGCACCACGCCGGGCTTCGGTAGCACGACGTCGGCGAAGTCCAGGCGGCGCTCCCGCAGGTCGCGTCGGTCAGCAGGTAGACCGTGCCACGAAACAGCGGGTCCGGGCTCTTTTTCGCAGCGCCTTCCACTCCGTCAGTCGCTTCTTCTTCTTCGGGCTCGAAGTGGTGGGCGTAGAGTGGCTGGCCATCGGCGAGCGCCTGCTCCATCCCCGCGGTCAACGCCTTGAAGTAGCGGTAGAACCAGCTCTCCTCGCCCGAGTCGCCCTTGATGCGCTGGTCCAGCGCCTGGAAGTGCTCGACGTTCTCCGCCGAGACCCGGTGGACCGCGTAGCTCTCGTCACGACTGCGGGTCGACTCGTAGTAGCCATCTCCCCAGAGGCCCCGGACGAAGGCCTCGGCCCAGTACGAACTGCCCCCGGAATTGCGCCGGACGTCGACGACGTTGTAGTCCCGCCCGCGATACTCCGGCAGCGCCGCCATGATCTGCTTCATTCGATCCAGATCGTCTCCGGCCGGCCCGAAGGTCGGAAGCGAGATCCAGGTACCGTTCCGTGGAAGGTCGCGGATGGCGAACGGGCCTCGCGGGCCGAGGCCTGCCCGCTGCCGCCGATCGTCCAGATAGGATCGACCGGGATAGGTCCAGTCGAGGTCGAGCTTGACGGTCGCCCCATCGTGCTCGAACGTGCACGATCGCAACCGATCGAGGAATGGATTGAACGGGTCGATCAGGAGCTCCGGTGTGCGACCGTGGCGATCCGCGGGAATACCCTTTCCGGCGTAGCGCAGGATCCGCTCCTCGAACAACGTGTCGACGCTCTTGCCATCACAACCGGCCAGCACATCGCCGACGGCTGGAGCCTTCACTCCTTCATCGACGTTGTGCACGACCACCTGTTCACCGCGCCAGGCGACCATGAACCGGGGCCAGCCGGTGGTGTTGTAGTCGAGCCACAGATTGGTCGAGAGGTGTCCGTCTCGAAACCCGCTGACATAACGCTGGACGACCGCCCGGTAGCCCGCAAAGCTGCGCACGCGCTCCAGCAGCGCCAGGCTCTCCTGAAGCCCGCGGTCGTGCCACTCGGCGAACGCCGGGTTCTCGCCGTCCAGCGGTCCAGGGTGGTGGTTCGCGATCGTCTCGTGAATGAAGCGCAGATCGTTCTCGGCGATGCCGCGCCAGCCGTTCGCAGCCCTCCGCTTGCCGATCGCCCACGGCGATTCCATGTTCCAAGCCAGGGACGAAACCACGGAGGCGCCCTTGCGCAAGGCGATCGACAGCGCGAAGCGCACCACGGACGAACGCAAGCACCTGACCTGCCACGCCTGTGGTGCCGGGAATTCTCTGGCCCCGGGTGTACTGGAGCGTGGTTTCCAGCGCTGCGATCGCTGCGGAACCGCGATGCCGGTGGAGGGCGCCGGCTCCTATGCGTTCGACAGTGCCGGTCTGACTCATGTGATCTCCCCAGGACGGTCGTCGCTGGTCCTGCGCTACGGACGCCTGTTCCCCGTCGTCGGCTGGCTGGTCTTTCTTCTGGTGGGCGAGATGGCCGGCGCGCTGATCCGCCATATCCTCAAGTTCCCCCTCGGCCTGGAGCAGGTCGCCTGGGTCCCGGTCGCGTGTCACGTATCCCTGGCCGTGCTGTTCTTCCTGATGATCTGCGTCGAGCAACGCATTCTGTTGCTCAACAACCGGGTCGAGGCGTCGTACCGACTGTTCGGTGTGCAGATCTTCCGCCGACGCTTCGGCACCTTCGGGCTCGAGTTGCACGTCCGCGAGAAGTGGCCCTGCGGCCTGCTGCTCCGACCACGCGCGGGCCTGCCGATGTGGATCGGCACCGAGGATGCCCAGGAAGCCGCGACGCTGAAGAACGAGGTCGCCATCGCCGTCGAGGAGACGCGACAGCGGGTCGGCGAGCGGCTGCGCTGTCCCGGTTGCGGAGCGCCGGTGGCCACGGCCCTCGAGATCGTTGCCCGCAAGGGCGCCGAATGCGAGCACTGCGATTCCGGACTCGTCGCCGTCAAGGGCGGCGTCGTCCTCGGGGCCTGCCGCGTCGAATCGACGATGGGCGCGACAGCCAGGCGATCGGCCTCTCGCCGCTCGCCCCACAGGGGAACCGTCGAATGGAAGGTCGGGTCCGAGCTCTCGCGGAACCCGTCCCGGGCGATCGGGATCTGGTCGATCGGCCTGCTGCTCGGTGGCATGGCGCTACTGGCCGGTGTGGGCATCACCCTGCTGGCCGAGGGGCTGCGCAGCTTCGGGGTGATCTTC
Source organism: uncultured bacterium (assembly GCA_942490715.1). Lineage (GTDB taxonomy): Bacteria > Acidobacteriota > Polarisedimenticolia > Polarisedimenticolales > Polarisedimenticolaceae > CALNYP01. Next base: position 31,222 of record CALNYP010000035.1, on the reverse strand, counting down.
GCGATGTTCTTCGTCCCGCTGGGCCTGGGGCTGCTGTACTTCTTCACGGTCTCGTTCTTCGGGCGGCATCGGATCGCCCTGGATGCCACGGTGCTGGAACACGACCTCTACCTCGGGCCGTTCCGGTTGAACCGGAAGCGGATTCCGCTGGCGCGACTGCTGTCCTTCGAGGCCAAGCATGGTGGTACGACCGCGGACCTGGCGATCAAGACGCCGATGACGGAGGTGTCGATCGCGCTGCCGGACGCAGCCGACGAGGGCGCGGCGGTCGCCGCGGAAGTCGCCGATGCCATCCGGGACAACCTCCGCGCGCTGGAGCGAGAGGTCGAGTGGATCTCCGCAGCTACACCTGGGGAAGCGCAGCCAGAGCTTCCGCGGCCAGGTGGCGGGTGAGCGCGTCCTGATCGGACGCCGCTGTCTCCTCGAGCTCGGCACGCGCCTGGGAGGCGCCGCTCCCCAGCCGCGCCAGCGCCCGAGCCGCGTCCTGGCGTCGCCGCGGTTCCTCGTGGGTCAGGTCGAGAACGATCGCCTCGAGCGCGGCTCCGGGGAGCCGGTCCACTGCACGCCCGACCTCGGCGAGATAGTGCACCGCGGTTCGGCGCAGCTCCTCATCCCCCTCGGCCAGGACGCCGAAGACGGCTTCGAGGGCGACGTCCTGGTCGGACTTCATCAACTCGAGGGTCCAGATCGCCTGGCGCCGCGACGGGGCCGAAGGATCGCGAACGAGCGCCGCGACGGCTCGTGCGGCGCCGGCGTCGCCACGGCCGATCTGACCCAGTAGCGTCAAGCCCGCACGCTGCGAGGTCTCGCCGCCGCGCAGCAAGGCGAAGGCACCGGCAAGACCGGTTGCCGCCTCGTCGGGCTGCTGCCCCGCCAGGCGCCACGCTGCGTCCTGCCGTGTCTCCTCGCTCTCGTCGTCAAGCCGGTCGGTCAGCGCCGCGGCGATGGCAGGATGACGCACGTGGACCTGTTTCAGCAGGAACATCGCCGCGTCGACTACCTCCGGGTCGTCGTCCGCGACGAGAGCTGCGACGACCTCCGGCGGCGGCTCCGGAGTCCTGGCCCGGCCGATCGCCCAGCAGGCCCAGACGCGCACCCTCGGGTTGGGATGCGACAGCCGGGCGACCTGCTCTTGCTCTGTCGGTACCCAGTTCGGACGCGGCTCGCCGCTGGCCAGCTCCTGGATCGTCAGCGCCATCCCGGCCAGCACCGTCAGCGCCACGATCGGCGCGGTGAAGCCCAGGGCTACCCGGACGGGCCGCGGCCGGAACGCCTCGGGGAGAGCGACCAGCGCGAACCCCGCCACGGTCAGTCCGATGGCCCAGCCCGCCGACGGAAGAGCATGCAACCAGTGCTCCATCGCGATCGAGACGCTGGCCAGCAGGACCGGAGCACCCACGGCGAACAGCAGGGCTGCGGATGCCGCCGTGATGCCGAACTCGGCTGCGCTGGCCCTGGCTCTTGCAAGCGCCTCGCTGTTCGCCGGGCCGCGGAGGCGCAGCGCGACCCGGACGAGGGCCACACCGGCGGCGGCGAGCCAGCCGACCAGCAGCAACCACCATCCCGTCGCGTAGGAGATTCCCGGCCGCAGCACGCTGTCGGCCGGCTGTCGCGGGTCGTAGTAGACGGTGAGTTCGGGCGCCTGGCGTGCGGCGAATCGAACCTTGCCCGTCGAGCCGGGGCCTCCCCCGTTCTCCTTGCCGCTACCGGTGTCGACGTCGTAGTGCACTCCCGAGAAGCCGGTGGGTCGTCCGTCAGGGCCGATGGCGGTGTAGGCGTACTCCAGCGAGATCCAGTAGTGAACGGTGTCGTGGTCGATGCCAACCTCGACCTCACGACCGCGCTCGGTCTCGAGCAGGACGCCGTCGGTGGCGACCCAGCCGTGGCTCGCCACCCCGCGCAGGACTCGGGGGAGGAGCCAGCTACCGAGCAGCGTGGCCAGCCCGAGGACCACAGCCGCGGCCAGCCAGAGGCCGGCCTTCAGCCGCGGTAGGTGGTTGCCGGTTCGGTCGTTCATGGATCGAACGTGGGGCCTGGGGTCGGGCCGTGCAACATCGAACGTTCGACACGACCCTGGGTCGATCAGCGGACTCGATCAGGTGAAGCGGTACTCCGTCGGCACGACGACAACGCCCCCCTCGGAGACGGTGAAGCGGTCGGCATCCTGGGCGGGATCGTAGCCGACCCGGGCACCCGCCGGAATCTCCACGAACTTGTCGACGATACAGCGGCGCAGCTGGGCGCCGGGACCGACCCGGACTCCGGTGAACAGGATGCTCGATTCGACTCGTGCGCCGTCGCCGACGTGTGCTTCCGAGGCGAGAATCGTCTCGTGCACGTCTCCACCGGCGATCACCGCCCCGTGCTCAAGGATCGAGTTCTTCACGGAACCTTCGTGCTCCGCGCCCGCGACGACCCGGGCCGGCGCATGCTGGGAGTTGTACGTCCGGATACGCCAGTTCGACTGGTACAGGTTCAGCGGCGGAACCCGCTGGAGCAGGTCCATGTTCGCGTCGTAGTAGGAGTCGATCGTCCCCACGTCGCGCCAGTAACGATCAGGACGGACCCGTCCGGATTCCCCGCCGAAGCGATAGGCATGAACCTCATGCCGGCCCAGCATCCCGGGAATGATGTCGCCGCCGAAGTCGTGGTTCGAATCGGGCAACTCGTGATCTTTCCGCAACAGGTCGCAGAGCAGACTCGTCTTGAACAGGTAGATGCCCATCGACGCCAGGGCCCGCTCCGGGTCGTCGGGCATGGCCTTGGGCTCGGCGGGCTTCTCCTGGAAGTCGACGATGCGCTGCTCCTCGTCGACCGCCATCACGCCGAATCCGCGAGCCGACGCCAGATCGACGTCCATGCAGGCGATCGTCAGCTCGGCGCGACGGTTTATATGGCCTCGCAGCATCGCTGCGTAGTCCATGCGGTAGATGTGATCCCCGGAGAGGATCAAGACCTGATCGGCGCCGCTGCGGTCGAGCAAGTACAGGTTCTGGTAGATCGCATCGGCGGTACCCGAGTACCAGGATTCCCCCGTCCGCATCTGGGGAGGTACCGGCATGACGTACTCGCCGACCTCCGGGTTGAACAGACTCCAGCCGTCGCGCAGGTGGCGCATCAGGCTCTGCGACTTGTACTGGGTCAGGACGAGGATTCGTCGAAGGCCGGAGTGCAAGCAGTTGGTCAACGAGAAATCGATGATCCGGTACTTGCCGCCGAAGGGCACCGCGGGCTTGGCACGATCCCGGGTCAAGGGGTAGAGACGCTTGCCCATTCCTCCGGCCAGGATGACCGTGAGTGTCTTCTCGTTCATCGCTCGTCACCGAGCTCGCCGGTGGCGAGCACTGCGGAGGAATCCTGCCGGCCCAGCGTCCGCCAATCCCCCGTTGAAGTCAAACTAATCCCGACGGCGTGAACTTCGTTCCCGAGGGCGCGTCGGGTCGGCCGACGTCAACCTCCTGGACGCCGCTTGACAGCGGGGCTGCGGCGCAATGCAACCCGCGGGACCTCTGCTGTTCGGAGATCGACGCTACCGAAACTCGAGGATCCAGACGTGCCGACCATCCGCGTGCGCCGCTGGCGCAAGAAAGACATCCCCGCTCTCGTCCAGGTCCACAAGGCGGCGTACCCCGACTACTCGGACAAGGTCCACTACGACGAACGGATCTACGAGTTACAGCTCGAGGCCTTTCCCGAGGGGCAGATCCTCGCCGAGGTCGACGGAAAGATCGTCGGCTACGCGACCTCGATCATCCTGCAGGTGGACGACGAGGCCCATCGATTCAGCTACGAGGAGTTGACCGGCTCCGCGACGTTCATGACCCACAACCCCAGCGGCGACTCGCTATACGGGGCGAACATCGCGGTGCATCCCGATGCCCGCGGCAAGGGAATCGCGGGCAAGCTCTACGTTCGCCGCCGGGCGCTGGTGCGCCAGTTCAACCTGCGACGCATGATCGCCTACGGCCGCATCCCGGGCTACTCGACTCAAGGTGCGGGGATCACCCCGGAGCAGTACGTCGAAGAGGTGAAGGCCGGGAGGATGTCCGACTCCGCCCTGAACGCCCACCTGAAGGCCGGCTACCGGGTGAAACGGCTGCTCCTCGACTTCATGCCCGATGCGAGCAGCCTCAACTACTGCACGTTGCTGGAGTGGCCCAACCCCCGTTACAACCCCGAGAAGCGGATGATCGCCTCCCCGCCGCTGGCTCGTCCCGTGCGCAAGGTCCGGGTCTGTGCGGCCCAGTACCTGATGCGGCGAATCGCCGACCGCAGCGAATTCGAGCACACGGTCGAGTTCTTCGCCGATGCCGCGAACGCCTACCACTGTCACTTCCTCGTACTGCCGGAGCTGTTCACGACCCAGCTCCTGTACACGCTGCCCGGCGGTTCCGACACCGACAACCCGATGGAGCTCGTGGCCGGCTACCACGAGACCTATCTCGAGTTGCTCGGCGGGCTGGCCCAGCGCTACGGGCTCTACATCATCGGAGGATCGACTCCCGTGATGCGCAACGGCGGGCTGTACAACGTCGCCCACCTCTTCACTCCCTCCGGACACGTCTACACCCAGGACAAGCTGCACATCACCCCCACCGAACGCGACGCCTGGCACATCCGCCCCGGCGAGAACCTGCGGCTGTTCCACACGCCCCTCGGTCGCATCGCGATCCAGGTCTGCTACGACGTCGAGTTCCCGGAGTCCTGCCGTCTGCTCACTCTCGCGGGGGCCGAGATCCTGTTCGTTCCCTTCAGCACCGATGAGCGCAAGGGGTATAACCGCGTGCGCTACACCGCCCGGGCCCGGGCGGTCGAGAACTATCTCTACGTCGTGATCGCGGGCAACGCCGGCAACCTGCCTTCGATCAAGAACTACCTGATCAACTACGCCCAGTCCGCCGTGTTCACACCGAGCGACTTCGCCTTCCCGGTCGATGCCCTCGCCGGCCAGGCCGATCCCAACGTCGAGAACGTCGTCGTCGCCGAGCTCGACCTCACGACCCTCGAGCAGCAGCGGGAGATCGGCAGCGTCCGGCCGTTCTTCGAGCGTCGCCCCGATCTTTACGAGATCCGGGCCAAGCGCGAGATCGAGATCGTTCACGTCGAGTGAGCGGCGACACTGCGCCACATACGTGAATCCCGGGTGGTGTCTAGGTGGATGCCGCAAAGCGGTCCATCACCACACCAGAACAGCGGCTGAGTGAGCTATGTTACGGTCCAGGGGGATCGGCCGTGGCACGTAGAGAACAGAACCAGGGGCCTCTCCTGGTCCCGGTCGACTTCTCTCCCCATTCCGCGGCCGCGTTGACCTGGGCTGCCCGACTCTCCGAACGCATCGACGCACCGCTACGCGTGCTTCACGTCGTGCATGACCCGGAATCGGACCCGGGGTACTACTCTCGGTCGACCAGCCGGGAGGAGCTGCAGCGCATCGAGGATTCCGCGGGCGAGATGATGACGGACTTCCTGAAGCAGGTCGCCGACGCAAACCCCGACCTCGAGCCGCTGCAAGCGCTGGAGCCGATCCTCGTCCCGGGGATTCCGGTGACGCGCATTCTCGAGGTCGCTTCCCGGCTCAACGCCGGCATGATCATCCTCGGCAGCCACGGCAGGACCGGCCTTCCGCACTTGATGCTGGGTTCGAAAGCCGAGCGTGTGGCGCACTTCTCGCCGATTCCCGTGACGATCGTCAAGTCCCCGGGCGACCGCAAGGCTGATGACTGACGCCGGAGGCCTCGAGGTCGCGCCGCTGGTGATGGGACTGTTTGGTGGCCTCGCACTGTTCCTCTACGGCATGGACATGATGTCGGAGGCACTGAAAGCGGTCGCCGGAGAGCGCATGAAGGCGATCCTGGCAACGCTCACCGCGAACCGTTTCACCGGTGCCCTGACCGGCGCGTTCGTCACGGCGGTGATCCAGTCCTCGTCGGTGACGACCGTCATGGTCGTCGGGTTCATCACCGCCGGCCTGATGTCGCTGTCACAGTCGATCGGCATCATCATGGGCGCCAACATCGGCACGACGGTCACGGCCCAGATCATCGCATTCAAGGTGACCAAGTTCGCCCTGCTGCTGATCGCTGTCGGGTTCGGCATGACCTTCATCGGGCGCGCCGAACGGCTCCGGTTGCACGGCAAGGGGGTGCTGGGTCTCGGGCTGCTCTTCTTCGGCATGGCGGTGATGGGCGACGCCATGCAGCCGCTACGAAACTACGAGCCGTTCCTGGACTGGATGACGCACATGGCCTCACCGGCCATCGGCATCCTGGCCGGCGCGCTGTTCACCGCACTCGTACAGTCCAGTTCGGCGACGACCGCGATCGTGATCGTCAGCGCCGGACAAGGCATCATCAGCCTGCCCGCAGGCATCGCACTGATCCTCGGCGCCAACATCGGCACCTGCATCACCGCGCTCCTGGCCGCGATCGGCCGACCGCGTGAGGCCCTGCGGGCCGCGACGGTTCATGTCCTGTTCAATGTGGCCGGCGTACTGGTCTGGGCGGGCTTCACCGACGAACTCGCGAGAATGGTCACTGCGCTCACGCCGACATCGGACGACCTTTCGGGTGTTGCGCGGATGAGCGCCGATGCTCCGCGGCAGATCGCCAACGCCCACACGATCTTCAACGTCGTCAACACGCTGCTCTTTCTGGGCTTCTCGACGCAGTTCGCGCGCTTCGTGGAATGGCTGGTGCCAGACAGGCCTCTGGAGGAGGATGTGCGGGTCCGTGCGAAGTATCTTGACTCCGAGTTGCTCGGCACGCCCTCGCTGGCGCTGGATCGCGTCCGTCTGGAGCTTCGGCTGCTGGGCGATCGCGTTCAGGAGATGTTACGGGCGATCATGCCTGCGATGCTCTCCGGCGACGAGGAGTCACTCCGTGCCGTCTCGAAGATGGACGACGACGTTGACGCACTCCACGGCCAGATCGTGGTCTACCTCGGTCGGATCTCGCAAACGGCACTGACCGAGGAGCAGACCTCGGAGTTCCTCAAGCTGATGGAGGCCGTCAACGACCTCGAGAACATCGGCGACATCATCGAGACCAACCTGGTCGCCCTCGGCCGGCGGCGGATCGAGCATCACATCTCGGTCAGCGAATCGACCGTCAGGGTCATTCGCGGGTTCCACCAGTCGGTGACCAGGGGTGTCGACGCTGCCGTACAGGCGGTCACGACGAAGAGCCAGGACGCCGCGGAAGCGGTGGTGCAGATGAAGAAGGAGATCAACCGACTGGCTGACGCGGCCGCCGCGCATCAGGCGCAACGCCTCGTCGCCGGCGAGCCCGATCGGTTGCCGGCCTACAGGATCGAGACCGATGTACTACAGAACTTGAAACGCATCTTCTATTTCGCCAAGCGCATGGCCCGGGCGGCCGTCCCGACCGTTGCGCTTCGCGAGAAGAGCTGAGACAGGTATCGAGCCGGCTGGCTCCTGAGGAGTGGAACGATGGCAACGCAGAGCGACAAAGCGAAACGATCGGAGGAGGCCCCCCGAGGGCCCGGCCCGGCACTTCAGATCCGTGAGGCGGTCTCGCGCATCATCGAGGATCTGCCATTGACCGAGCCGATCGCCGCGGCCCGCTCCGCTCGACGACAGCTCAAGAGAAAGGAACTCAAGCGTGTCGTCACGGGCGCGCTGGAGCGACACTTCGAGCAGGAGGAACTCAAGCCCTACCAGGCGGAGCTGATCAAGCTGCTCTCGCATATCGAGAAGACCGGCAAGAAGATCATCATCCTGTTCGACGGGAGAGATGCCTCGGGCAAGGGCGGCACGATCCGCCGTGTCGTGCGCTATCTCAACGAGAAGCGCTATCGCGTGGTGGCGCTGGGAAAACCAACCGCGGAACAGAAGACGGAACTTCACATGAAGCGGTACATCGAACAGTTCCCACACGCCGGCGAGATCGTCCTGTTCGATCGGAGCTGGTACAACCGGGCGATGGTGGAGCCGGTCATGGGCTTTTGCACCGCCAAGCAGTACCGCGAGTTCATCAAGCGCGTCGTGGGTTACGAGGAACGGATCATCGCCGACGGATCGACTTCGCTGATCAAGCTCTACTTCTCGGTCTCCAAGGAAGAGCAGCAACGGCGGTTCGAACGCCGGCGCAACGACCCCCTGCGGCAATGGAAGCTCAGCGAGGTCGACCTTCAGGCCCAGGCGCTGTGGGATGAATTCGCCGAAAGGAAGTACAAGCTCCTGCAGAAGACGGACACACCGAAGACGCCATGGCACATCATTCGCTCGGACAACAAGCGGCTGGCGCGCAGGGAGACGATCAAGTTGATCTTGAACCTCAGCTCCTATCGAGGGCGTAGCCGGAAGCTCGATTTCGATCTGGACAAGAAGGTCGTGCTTTCCGGTAGTCGCGAGCTGAAGCTCATGGAGAAGCAACGCAAGAAGCACGGACGCTTCCTGGCCTAGGAGCCGCCCTTCCGTCACTCCAGTGCGTCGATCACCGTCTCCAGGGTCTTGATCCTGGCCCAGAGCTTGTCGTTGCCCTCGACCACGGTCCAGGGAGCCTTGGCGGTCGATGTCTTCTGGAGTATCTCGCTCAACGCCGTCTCGTAGGCCGACCAACGGTCCCGGTTGCGCCAGTCTTCATCGGTCAGTTTCCAGTTCTTGTGCGGGGTTGCGCGACGGCCTTCGAAGCGTCGGAGCTGCTCGTCCTTGCTGATGTGGAACCAGAGTTTGACCAGAGTGATCGAATGGTCGGTCAGCTGGCGCTCGAACTCGTTGATCTCGCCGTAGGCACGACCCCATTCCTGCTCCGTGGCGAAGCCTTCCACGCGCTCGACCATGACCCGGCCGTACCATGATCGATCGAATACCAGGATCTGCTTCTCGTCGGAACTCTTCAGGCGTCGCCAGAATCGCCACAGGTAGTGGTGCGTCCGGTCCTCTCCCCTGGGCGCGGCGATCGCATACACCTGGTAGCCACGAGGATCGATCTTCTCGGTGACTCGCCGGATCGCGCCGCCCTTGCCGGCAGCGTCCCAACCCTCGGCGACGATCACCAGGGAGCGTCGCTGGCGGTAGAGCTCGAGCGCCTGCTCCCATGGACGCAGCTGCCCTTGCAGCAGGCGCTTCTTGTACTCGACGCGATCCAGTTTCTTGCTGAGGTCGATGTCGTTCAGCACAGGTCACTTGCCTCGGCGTTTCGAGTCGCCTTCGCGCGCGGCCTTCGTGGCCTTGTCCTCCGGAACCTCGCAGCCAATCCGTCGGAGACCCTCTTCCATGCCGCCAATCAACGTGTTGAAGATCTTGACCCGGGCCCAGCGACGATCCGTGGCCTCGATCAGCGTCCACGGGGCTCGCTCGCTTCCCGTTTCTTCCAGCATCTCCTCGATTGCGACCTTGTACTCGTCGTATTTCTTGTGGTGCTCCCAGTCTTCGCTTTCCACCTGCCAGGTCGATGCCGGGTCGTCCTGCAGACGCTCGAATCGCCGCCGCTGCTCCTCCTTCGAGATGTGCAGGAAGAACTTGACCAGCACGTAGCGATCGTCGGTCAACATCCGTTCGAAAGAGCTGATATCGGCGTAGGCGCTGCGCCACTCACGCTCGCTGATCAGCCCTTCCACACGTTCGACCAGAACGCGGCCGTACCAGCTGCGGTCGAAGATCGCGAGTTCACCCCAGCCGGGTACGTTGACCCAGAAGCGCCACATCCAGGGCAACCGGAGCTCGGAGGTGCGCGGCTCTCGAGTCGCGTGCAACGAGAAGCCACGCGGCTCGAGGCGCTGCGTGAGCCGGCGAATGGCCGTGCCTTTGCCGGCGGCATCCCAACCCTCGAACACTACGACGGTCGGAACCTTGCATTTCCAGCAAGCCCGCTCGAGGTGAAGCAAGCGCGCTTGCATCTTGCGCCTGGTTGTCTTGTATTCGCTCTTGGAAAGAGACAGCGACAGGTCGAGTGCGTCGAGCATGGGATCACGCCAGGTGTTGTCGGAGATGTCATCATACCCCAGAAAGCGGCTCGAACGCCTCTGCCGGCATGCGGTATTCTTGGTTCCTCGGTAGCAGCCGGATCGCAGGGAGGACCACGATGCGGAACGCCCAGTCGATGGTTATCGCGCTATCGGTCGTCTTGCTCGTCGCGCCGGCGTTCGCCGCCAAGAAGAGCAAGAAGACGGATGTCTCTTTTGAAGTCGGTCAGCGCTGGGACTACAAGGCACCGCCGGACGCCACCGGCTCGACGCTGTTGATCGTCAAGAACGATCCCGAGCAAGACGGTGGCGCCGTCTTTGTGGATATCGACGGCCTGCGTGACCCCGATGGCAACGAGGCGAGCCTGACGTTTCTCCCGATCCGACGGTCGCGATTGAAGCGAAGCGTGACCGAACTGCTGGAGGCGAGCCTGCCTGCAACCTACCTGCAGTCGCGATACGACGAGTGGCGAAGGCATCCGATCGTACTCGATCTGCCGCTCGAGAGCGTCGTTCTCAACCTGGACTCGTGGGCACCGGCTGCCAGGGGGGGCGGTGTCGTTCCAGCCGCGACCAAGAAACCCGAATGGGACGACAGCCCGGAACTGATCGCCGCGGAAAGGGCGCAGTACGACAAGGCCGAGCAACTGGCGGATGAGGGCCGCATCGGTGAGGCGCTCCAGTTGCTCGATGAACTGGCGGCGACCTGCAAGAGCACCTGGTGTCGTACGTTCAAGGCCAATGTCGAGGGCACCAAGCAGATCTATCGCTACAAGGGCGAACGGCGGCGGTTCAACCAGGCCGTGGAACTGGCCAACTCCGGCCAGCGTTTGGAAGCGATCGAGATCCTGCAGGAACTACAAGAAGATGTCACCGATCCCGAGCTGGTCCCGAAGGTCGACGAGGCGCTCAAGCTACTCGGCGCTTGACCCCGACGGAAGCGGTCGCTTGGTTGGAGCTTCGCGAGCGGATACACTTCGCCGCATGCATCGTTTCCACATCCTTTTCCTCTTGGGTGGCCTGATCCTACCGTTCCCGGTCTCGGCCCGGGCAGAACAGGCCCAACCGGCGGCATACGCGTACCAGGGCAACCTGAAGATCAATCCCGAGACCGGCCACATCCAGGCCGACTGGGAGATCAGAGTCCACGACCCTACCGAGACATCGGTCACCTTCCTGTTACGGGACACGTTGACGGCGGTCGAGGCCGGCGGTCCGGCCCTGGCCGGCTGGAGCTCTGCGCCACAATCAGGCCTCGAAGAGTTCACTGCGGTCAACGTCGCGCTCAAGCCCGGAATCGAGGACCGTGTGGTTCGACTGTCCTACTCCGGGGTGTTGATCCCGGAACCGATGGAGAATCGCATCAACGCCATCGAGCCGGGGCGGGTCGAGCTGAACGTCGATTCCTTCTGGTTTCCGATCGACGCGCGTTTCAACAAGTTGCTGACGGCGAACGTGACGGTGCAGATTCCGGGCGAATGGGAGGGCGTGACGACCGGAGAGGCGGAGGCGATCGAAGGCGGGATCCGCATTCGCAACACCGATCCGCGGATCGATATCTCCTTCACGCTGTCACGGTCCTTTCGCATCACGCGAGCGAAGGGGTTCACGATCTACGACCAGCGGGAGTCTGCTGACGGCACCGACAGACTGCTTGAAACGGCGGGAAGATGTCGAGACTTCCTCAACGCACGATTCGGGACGCCGACGCCACTGCCTCCCGGACGGTTACTGATCACCGATCGCCCGTCCAGCGGATACGCACGCGAGAACTACATCGTGTTCACCGACATCTCCGCCACGGAGCTACCGGCGCTGACCCGGTTCGTCTGCCATGAGTTCGGACACTTCTGGGCCCGCGGGGGCAAGTTCGATACGGTCGAGAACTGGATCAACGAGAGCTTCGCGGAGTACCTGGGGATGATCGCCGTCCGGGAGTTCCTGGGGCAAGACGCCTACGACGTCATGGTCGCGGCGTTCGAGGCCCAGATCGCCGACGAGTCCCTGCCGCCGATCTGGCGCCCGGGGGATACGGCGCGGTCCCTACCTCGTGAACTACCGCAAGGGACCGCTGGTCCTGGCGCGCCTCGAGCAACTGACAGGCAGAAAGAAGTTCCTCGCGTTCACGCAGGAGCTGTTCCGGTCCCGGGAGAAGACCACACCCCTGCTGCTCGACATCCTGGAGCGAACGGCCGGATCTGAGGTTCGGGAGAAGATGCTAGCGATGCTGGCCGAGTGAATCCTTTATCCCCCGATGACCTCGCCAGCGCGACGTCCTTTCTGCACTGCAATCGGACCATGGCGCGAGACCTTGCCGTGGATGTCGTAGGTCGCCCCGCTGAGGCCGTGCCCCGCCACTGGGGTCATCTCGGCGACAGATTTCCCGCACCGCGCTATCGGTCCGATGCGACCGAGCCGCTTTCCTTGGTATTTCCGGCGAACGCGCCGTTGTTACACGAACTCGTAACGTCCCCGTAGCCGTCGGCGGGGGCCGTGATTGCCGAGCTGATCCTCCGCTTCGCAGCGAGGCATCGTGCTGAGAGAGAACCGCGGATTCCCGGTGATCGGGCAGGCGTCGCCCTGTGTCGCGGCGCTAGAACAAAGGCGTGCAGATCAGACTCCTCGACCGGCTGCACGGTGGCTTCGGCAAGCTCTCCTGGGCTGCGCGCCCGCTCCGGACCGGGACCCGATGGCTTTCTGTGACCTCGATGCCCGCTCGGCGGTGGCGAGGATGGTCGAGGCCCATGGCGGCATCGATGCCTGGCGGGCGCTCGAGTCGATCTACATCGAGCGCGAACATCACTTCGCGGGCACGGACCAGTCGATTCGATTCAATATCCACGGGGAGTACGTGTCGCATCGAATCTTCCAATCGTGGCAATCGCCGGCCGGCACGCTGGCCTGGGACGGCGAGCGCGCCTGGTCCGCGGGCTGGCCGCTCGCCGAAACGCTCATGCCGCGCTATGTCGCTGGGATCGGCTTCTACCTCGTGAACATGCCCTGGCTTGTGTTCGAGGATTCCGGCACGCTGGAGTCGCTGGGTTGCAGCGGAACGCTGCCCGGACACGGTGATCGGCGGTTCCTGGTCGTCATGGCCCACTACGAGCCGGATCCGGTGCGCAAGCCCGCGTGGTACGACGGGCCGAGAAACCGCTACGACCTCTATATCGACCCCGAATCCCGCCAGCTCAGCGGCGTCATGCAGCACTGGACGTACGCCGCTCGCCTCGATGCCGCCGGCGTGGGGCCCGAGGTGCAGGCCATCTCGCAGCTCTACGTTCCGGAATCTGCGATCGAGCTTCGAGGGTTGATCTGGCCGGAAGCGTACTCCGCGTATTCGGCCGAGGGTGAGCTCGCCGCGCGGGGACGGTTCTTCGGCTACGACTTCTCTCGTCCGTTCGACGCCCGGCGGCTTTTTCCAGCGGACGCAGAGAACGTGCGACCCGACGCCTCCAGCTCCTACTTCCGAGAGCCGTAGCGCGCCTGTGGTAGGATCGAATCATGGCGTGGACGCGCATAGCAACCGCGTGCTGGCTGGCGCTGGTCCTCGGGTCGCTCGCCTTCGGAGCGACGCCGAAGAATGTGAGTGACCGCTGGCCTGCCGCAAGACACGACGGACCGATCTTGATCGTCCTCACGAACGGCTCACAGGTCGCAGCTCGCGGACCGGTCGAAGGCGACAACCGCACCCTCGTCTTCCGGACCGAGGCCGGCAAGCTCGTATCGCTGCCCACGACTTCGATCGGCGAGATCCGTCTCCCCCCGAAGTCAGCCGGGCAACCCGACACCGAACCTGACGGCGAATCCGAGGAGATGGCGACGCCGGACCCCGATCCGGAAGCACAGGTGATCTTCAGCAACGCGGACCTCCCACCCGCCGGCTCCACGTCGCCGCTACCCGAGGCGGAAGAGCCGTCCGGGCAGGTCGGCGGCACCGATCCAGGGGCGACCCTCGAAGACAGCGCCGGCGCGAGGCCGCAGGTCGCGACGGCCGGACCGGTGGATCGCGATGGCCATGACGAGCGCTGGTGGCGTGATCGCAAGTCTCGGCTGGTCCGCTCGATCGAGGAAGCCAACGCGGAGATCGAGAAGCTCGATCGCGACGTTCGGCTGGCCAAGGCGGCCATCGGCATCACGGTGCAAGGGCAGGACGGCGCCGTCACCCTCGCCGAGAAGAACGAAGCCCTGGCCGACGCCCTCCAGCGGCGCGCCGCCCTGCGGAAGGAGCTCGACGATCTGCCCACCGAGGCTCGTCGCGCCGGAGCGCTGCCCGGCTGGATTCGCTGACGGCACCGGGGCCGCCGCTCTGATGCAACTGCATCAGGCGCAGGACCGCGACAGGGTCCAAGATCAACGTGAGGAAGTCTGAGAGCGTGACACAGACGCTGGAGGTGCCTCATGAAGAGTGGCATCGGTGGTGCGTTTCTGGGCTCGATTCTGGGGCTGATGCTGGGCGGCGCGATGTTCGGCCCGCTGGGAAGTGCCGTCGGCATCCTCTTCGGTGCAGTGGTCGGGTTCGTGATCATGACCCCGCTGTCGGTCGCGGCGGTCGGACAGGCCGCCAAGACTCCGTTCACGGTGAAGTGCCCCGAGACCGGAGAGGACGTCGAGATCACCCTGGATTCCAGGGAAGCGGCGCGGGCCGAGTTCTGGAATCGCAGACAGAACATCGAGACCTGCTCCCGATTCCGTGGCCGCCCGACTTGCGATCAAGCCTGCGTCGGCGACCTCGAGATCTGACGGGACTCCTGCGAACCGGTCAACGTCGCGGTCCGGCGAGAACCCGGGCAATCGCCTCGCGAACGCTGTGGACGTTCAGCTTCTCGAGAATGTGCTGGACGTGGTTGCGAACCGTCGAATAGCGGATGCCCAGATCGTCGGCGATCTCCCGCAACCCGACGCCGGTCACCAGATGATCGAGCACCTGCCGCTCCCGCGGTGTGAGCCGGTCGTCCAGGCTCACTCCTGCAGCTGGACTCCCCTTCTCGACGTCGTCGGACTCCTCGATCGCACAGTGCACGATCACCAGCGGGCTGCCGTGGGTCACGCGAACGGGTATTGCGAGCAGGTAGATATCGCGGCGGGGGATCGATTCGACCTGCACCTTGCGCGCCGACTGAAGCATGCCCTGGGCCGCGCGACGCTGGATCTCGCAGTCGGCGGTGCACAATGGCGCACCCGACGGGGCGGTCATGTTGATCAGGCCGTGACAGCAACGACCGATGCAATCCTCGACTTGCCTTCCGAACAACCTTCCCGCCCGCTCGTTCATCCACAGGATGCGACGATCGGCACCGCTGACCCAGACCGGCCCGCGGATCAAGCGAACCCACTGCGGAACGGCTGAATCGAGCACGCGTCCTCCGTTTCAGCAACTGCGGGACCATCGTGACGGTCGGGTCTCTCGACGGTCGTCGCACTACTCGGAAAAGGTATCACTCCGGGGGTGCCGGACCTGCGTCCAGTAGAACGAATACCAGAGCCCAAGATAGACCAGCAGAGACGTGAACCCGATCCGCAGGTCGCCCACGATGTGCAGCGGAGGCACTCTCCCCACTAGCATCGCCAGCGTGAGCGCGGCGTAGCCGATCGCAATCACGTGCAACACGACGCGGCGAGGCACGCAGGCCGAGAACGCCCCGGGGAAGAACACGGAAACGACCATGGCTAGATTCCGCGCGTCCTCTGCCGGGACCTGCCCGGTCGGTGACATCCCCAATCCCAGCGCGAACACGCCCAGGTGAAACACCAGCGGCACCGCGCCTGAGAGGAAGACGAGAACTCGAATCATGCGCATGACCTCCGAGCCGCTTCTCGACCACGTCCCGAAATGTCCGCTTGCCGTCTACGGACGGCCGCAACCCGGACGACAGCTGTCCGTATCCGCCAGACAAGGAGAAGTCTATGAATGATGACAGACCGACCGCCAGGCGCCTATTCCAGACTCCGCGGATCGTCGCGGCCCTGATCCTGCTCTCGGTCGGCGCACCGTTTCTGGCAGCGGGCTGGGGCCAGTGGCGCGGCGGATCCCGCGACGGCCACGTCGACGGGTTCGACTCCCGAAGGTCAATAGGTCAACGGGCAACCTCGCCGCTGGACTCCTCGGTACGGAGTTCCGCTCCGACCTCCGCGCCGAGTCGAAACGTTCCCGGCGGGATCTCCGTGCCGAGGATCACCTTTTCGAAGAGGTAGACGTGATAGCGAGTGTCGCCGAAGTGACGTTCTTCGCGGAACGGGATCTGCAGGCCTTCGACGCTGCGGAAGTCGAGGTAGAACGTCTCCATCGCCGCCTCCTCGTTGTTGTTGAACGGATCGAAGGTCGTCGACTCCCGCTTCACCTCGAGGAACGTCTCGGCATCGAGAAACCAGGTCTCCTTGCGGTCTGCGTCGAGAGTCACCAGCAGCTCGTGGGCGGGACGCCCGTCGACCCGGCCCAGGCCGACCCATTCGATCGTGCGTCCGGCAGCGATACGGTCCAGCAGGCCGACGGCGAGACTGGTATCGTCAGACAGATTTTGTTTCCAGACCTCTTCGAGCAGAGTAGGCCCGTCGAAGCCGAACACGGCACCTTGAAGCCAGGCCGACTTCCCATCCCAGGACCAGCTCATCGACTCGCCCAGCAACTGGCTGTCGAGTCGATACCGTGAGTGTCGTGCGTGTCGAACGGTCATCGGCGCGACCATGCTGAACGCGGACAGAGTTCCATGGGCGACGAGCGTGGTGACTTGCTCCCAGCGCTCGGCCCCGCCCCGTGCCGATTCGTAGCTCTTCAGCACCTCGTCCCGTTCGGCGGCGGGGATGCCGACCGGCCCCAGGACGATGATTGTGGCGAGACTCGCTGCGGCGGCAATCGCTCCCCGGCGGCTCATGGCACCACCGGACCCAGTTCGACGCGAGTCATCTGCGTCAGATTGCGGAGATACAGCGCGCCGTCGGCGGCGGTTGGCGGCGTCCAGCTTCTCCCCTCGAGGGCCTGAAACCGGCCAAGCTCGACGAAGCTGCGGCTCTCGGTGTCGATCATCACGAGATCCCCCTGGTCGCCCAGTGCGAGCAACCGCTGGCCGGCTAGTGTGACGGAGCCCTTGCCGAGACCACGATGGGCCCAGATCAACTCGCCGGTCTCGGCGGAGATTGCCTTGAGTGTCGCGTTGTCGAATCCGTAGATCGTGCCACCGAGCAGCACGGAGGAGTTGAAGTGGTTGCGCATCTCTCGGTTGCTCCAGAGGACGTCGACCGCGTAGCCGCTTGCGCCGTGTGACACTCGCAACATCATGCATCCGCGCTCATGGGAGGTCGATACGAAGATGCGGTCGCGGGCTACAACCAGCGGCATCGTCAGGGACGGCGCGCGTAGCGGGTGGCTCCAGAGCACCTTGCCGTCAAGCGACAGCCCGGTTACCGTGCCGCGAACGACGATCAAGATCTGACGTTCCTCACCAGGAACGAATTCCATCGGTGAACCGTATCCGGCCGGTCCCGTCCGCTGCCCGGAATTCGCCGTCCAGCGCAGCTCTCCGGTCTTGCTGTCGAGGGCGACGATGTTGTCCCCGTCGCCGCCGATCTCGAGTACGACCAGGTCGTCGATGACCAGAGGCGACCCGGACCATCCGAAGCGCGGCCGGGGGACACCGAAACGCTCCTCGAGGTCAATGCCCCAGACCTGGCTCCCGTCCTCCACTCGCAGATTGACGAGCATCCCGGTGGCCCCGAGGAACACGACGCGATCGCCGGTTACGGTGGGCGTCGAGCGCGGGCCTTCGCCGAAGGAGTCCTTGAAGAGCCTCCCTGCCGGCGAGCGCCAGAGTGTCTCCCCGGTCGCTGGATCGATCCGGACGAGATACTCGCCAGTTGGGTCGGAGTCTCCGGTAAGGACGGCTCCCTCGCCCACGACCAGCTGAGAGAACGCTCCACCGACCGGTCTCTTCCACGCGACGTCGGGCGCCCTACCGAGCCAGGAGGGCGGCGTCTGATCGTGCAGCCCGCGGCCATCCCGAGCGTTGCCGCGGTATCCGGGCCATGCCTGGTGAGGGTCGGCGAGGACGCCCACTCCGCCGAGCAGTCCAGTACAGACCCACAGAATCATTGTTCGTTTCATGGTGACTCCCGGGAATGATGCTATTCCCACTGTTCATTTTTCGCCACATGATTGAATGTAAAAATATCGCGAACCAATCTTCTGGTTCATTTTTTCTGTGTATATTGAACATTCACCAACCGAAGGAGCGCTCCAGATGCTTCCACCTCCCCATCGCACGCTGATTGCCGTGGCCCTGATTCTCGTCTGGGCGCTGACCGAGGCCTGCAACGCTCCGGCCTTCGCTCAGTCCCACGACCAGCTCGGGGAGTTGCCACGCAGCTTCGTTTCGGTACCGGATCCGGTCGTGGCGCTGGAGCACGTTTCCCTGATCGACGGCACCGGAGCGCCGCCGGTCGCGGACCAGACCGTTCTGATCGGCAACGGTCGAATCCACGCGATCGGCCCGACGGATTCGATCGAGCTACCGGAGAGGGCGCGGCGGCTGGACCTGCGCGGTTCGACGGTCCTTCCCGGAATCGTCGGGGTCCACAACCACATTCACTACAGCGCGATCGGCTGGCGAACGCTGAACCTGACGATCAGCTCGCCCCGCTTGTACCTCGCATCGGGCGTGACCACGATCCGTGTCGCCGGCAGCTACGCACCCTATCAGGATCTCAACCTTCGCCGTTCGATCGACTCGGGGCGGGAACCCGGGCCACGGATGCACCTGTCGGGGCCTTATCTCACAGGCGAGAATCCTGTATTGCCGTCGATGGCGGTCGTCCGGACACCTGCGCAGGCCAGGGAACTGGTCCGTCACTGGGCCGGTCTCGGGGCGGACTGGTTCAAGGTCTACACCACGCTGACACGCGAGGTGATGGCGGCAGTGATCGACGAGGCTCACCGGCACGGCGGTCGTGTGACAGGTCATCTCTGTTCTGTCGGCTACGTCGAGGCAACGAAACTGGGGATCGACAACGTCGAGCACGGACTGTTCGGCAACACCGAGTACTACCCGACCAAGGAACCGGACGTCTGCCCGCCGCTCGACTTCCGTGTGCTGACCGACCTCGAGATCGGCGGCAAGGACGTTCGGCGGACCTTCCGGGCGATGATCGACAAGGGCGTGGTGATGACCTCGACACTCCCCGTTTTCGAGACACTGGTCGGCGGCAGGCCGGAGGAGTTCGATCCGCGGGTGCTCGAGGCGCTACATCCTTCCGTCGCAGAGGCGGTGCTGGGAACCTACGAGGCCTTGCAGAAGAACGCCGGCGCGGGCATCCCCGTGGCCGCGTTCCAGCAGTTGATGGCCTATGAGCGTGCCTTCGTCGAGGCGGGAGGGCTGCTTGCCGCAGGGGTCGACAACTCCGGAAGCGGCGCTGCACTGGCTGGCTTCGGAGACCAGCGAGGTTTCGAGTTGCTGGTCGAGGCCGGATTCTCTCCGGTGGAAGCGATCCGGATCATGACGCTGAACGGGGCCACGCTGCTGGGAATCGACGAGGATCTGGGCAGTGTCGAGGTCGGCAAGATCGCGGACCTGGTCGTCGTGGACGGCGACCCCGCGGCCCGGCCCCGCGACCTGCGAAAGGTCACTCATGTCTTCAAGGAAGGAGTCGGTTATGACAGCGAAGCGTTGATTCGCTCTGTCGCAGGTACCGTCGGGTTGCACTAGCGCTGGCCGTGCTTGGACCGGGGGCAGCGATCGAGAGGTGCCGGAAGCTCTGTCGTCCGGCTGCAACCGAATCCCGGCGCGAGGCGTCTACTCAGACGGAGGGCGCCATGGACGACTTCTGGAGAGACCTGAAGACGGGGTTGCGGCAGCTGGCCCACAAACCGACCTTGCCGATCCTGGCTGTGGTGACCCTCAGCCTGGGAATCGGGGCGAATACCGCCGTGTTCTCGATCGTGCACGGCATCCTGCTCCAGCCGCTGCCGTTTCCCGAGCCGGCCGAACTGGTCCAGGTCTGGGAGGCGCACCCCCGCGGCGGCAACATGAGCGTCGCGAGTCTGAACGCCGCCGACTGGCGTCGCGAGAACCGGACCCTCGAACATCTCTCGGTCTTCGGCTGCGGCCGGACCGCCGTCACCGGTGGCCGTGAGCCGGTCCGTACGACAGCCTGCAGCGCGGGTCGGGAGTTCTTCGACGTCCTGCAGGTTCCAGCGCTGGCCGGGTCGACCTTCCCCCCGGAGGAACGCGACTTCGACGGCACACCGGCGGCGGTGATCAGTCACGGCTTCTGGCAACGTCAGCTCGGCGGGACCGCGGATTTTTCGGAGGTCGTGCTCGAGATCTACGGTCGACGCCACCCCGTGGTCGGAGTCATGCCGCAGAGCTTCGACTTCCCCGCCGACACCGACGTCTGGTTCGCGGACAACATCTTCTCGCGCCCGCCGCCCGAGTCGCGCTCCGGCCACAACTACCAGGTGATCGGTAGGCTGAAGGATGGGCTGAGCATCGAGCTGGCTCGAGAGGATCTCGACGCGTTGCAGAAACGGATCTCGGCCGACCATCCCGAGGCGGACGCGGTCGGCGCCCACGTTCTCTCACTGCAAGAGGAGATTGTCGGTTCGTCGCGCCAGTCGTTGTTCGTGTTGTTCGGCGCCGCCGGTCTCGTTCTGCTGCTGGCCTGCGCCAACGTCTCGAACCTGATGCTCGCCCGTGCGGCCGACCGTCGCCCCGAGTTCGCACTGCGGATCGCCCTCGGCGCTGGACCGTTCCGGCTGTTGCGCCAGCTCATGGCCGAAGCTGCGCTCCTCGCCCTTGCCGGGGGAGCGGCAGGCGTACTGCTGGCCCGGGCGCTCGTCGCCGCGCTGCCCGCCCTCACTCCCGGGAACCTGCCGCGATTGGCCGAAGTCGGCATCGACTGGACGGTCCTCGCCGTCACATTCGCGGTTTCGTTCCTGGCGGCGGTGTTCATCGGCACCGCCCCGGCGATCCAGGCGATGCGGTTGAGCCCGAACGAGACGTTGAAGTCCGGCGGGCGCAGCGACGCGGCACAGGGGCATGGCGGACGGATGCGTCAGTTGCTGGTGGTCTCCGAGGTCACCCTCGCCGTGATCCTGCTCGTCGGTGCCGGCCTGCTCACGACCAGCCTGATGCGTGTCATCTCCATCGATCCAGGGTTCCGTCCGGACCGCCTGCTGGCGATGCAGGTCGAACTCCCCTCCGATCGTTATCCGGCAGCGCTCGAACGCACGACCTTCTTCACCGCGCTCGAGGAGCGCGCGGCGCGGCTCCCGGATGTCGATCAGGTCGGCTGGATCAGCCACGTGCCGATGGCCGGGTTCACGCCGAGTGGAAGGATCGTGTTCGAGGGGCGTCCGGACACCGAGGATGAATGGGGCAACGCGGACTATCGCATCGTCAGCGCGAACTACTTCCGCACCATGGGTATCCCGCTCATCCGCGGTCGCAACTTCGAACCGACCGATCGCCGCGGCGGGGAACACGTGCTGCTGGTCAACGAAGCGTTCGCGCGGCGCTATTACCCGGATGCGGATCCGATCGGTCGGCGGATCCAGGTCGCCGGTTTCGAACCCGGGCAAGACGACCTGCCCCGGTGGCTGACGATCGTCGGCATCGTCGGCAACGTCCACCAGCGCGGACTCGATCAGGCGGTTCGCCCGGAGACCTACGTGACGTTGACCCAGCGTGCCGGTTTCACCGGCTGGGGACTCAACCTCGTCGCACGATCCCGGGGTGACGCCGCCGACCCTGCCGACGCCCTTCGGCGGGAGGTGCGCGCCCTCGACGCCGGCCTACCGACGACGTTCCGCGCCGTCGAGGAGATCCTGGCCGGTTCGTACTCCGGGCGGCGCTTCCAGTCGCTGCTGGTCGGGGGCTTCGCGGTGATCGGCCTGCTGCTCGCCGCGATCGGCATCTACGGCGTGATCGCCAACTCGGTGAGCCGCCGCACCGGGGAGTTCGGCGTGCGGATGGCGCTGGGCGCCGAGCCCGGGCGCATCCTGGGCCTGGTGTTGCGACAGGGCTTGCTGCTCGTGGGAACCGGAGCGATTGCCGGGGTCTTCGGCGCGCTGGCGTTGACCCGTTTGATGAGCGGGTTGCTGTTCAGCGTCGCCGCCGCCGATCCGCTGACCTTCGGCACGGTGTTGCTGGTCGTGGCCGGAGTCGCCCTGGCAGCCTGTATCGTGCCGGCGCGCCGGGCTTCCCGGGTCGATCCACTGGTGGCGTTACGGTACGACTGACGGGGTACGCGAAGCGGATCAGGGGATTCTTGCAGGCCGCATGATCGTTCTTATAATGAGGCGGTTACCTGGGAGAATCAGAAATGAGCAGGCTTCTTGCCGCCCTCCTGCTGGGCAGCTCACCGCTCCTCGCCGCGGACCCGTCGTTCGATTGCAACAAGGCGTCTGCATCGGTCGAGGTCCTGATCTGCGGCGACGACGAGCTCGCCGAACTGGACCGGGAACTAGCGGAGATCTGGCAGCGCGCGCTGCCGGCATTCCCGGAAGCGGAGCGGCCACATCGTCAGGCCTATCAACGCGGCTGGATCAAGGGTCGCAACGACTGCTGGAAATCGGTGGACGTGGCCGGTTGTGTGCGCTCCGAATACGAACGCCGGATCACGGAGCTGCAGATCCTGGCGGGACTGGTGATGGCTCCCGATGCCGTGCAGTGGTCATGCGAGGGCGATCGTTTGCTCTGGACCGCGTATTACACGAATACGAAGCTACCCGCGGCGGTTCTGACGTCCGCTGACGAGCAGGTGCTTGCCTTCGGCGCCGAAACGGCGACCGGGCGGCTGTACAAGGGCGCCAACGCGAGATTCCTCGACGAGGGCGACCGGGCCCGTGTCGAATGGATGAACGACGAGACGACCTGCTCGAAGGTTCCTTCCCGCAAGGCGGAGGCATCTCCCTGTCAGGGGTTGCCGACCGATGCCGGCTTTGTCGTGGTCACGACGCCGAGTGCGGGTGCGACCGTCGGATCGTCCTTCGAGGTGGCCGGCTGCTCGCGGACCTTCGAGGGCACGGTCACCTGGCGCTTGCTGGCTCGAAACGGTGCCATCGTTGCCGAAGGTCACACCTCCGGCGGGGGCTCCGGCGGTGCCGAACCGTTCCGCTTCACCGTCGAGACGGCGGGCGCGGCCGGTCTGCACCACCTCGAAGTCGACGAGCCGCGTGTCACGGACGAGGGGTTCCCTCCAGGCCGGACCGTCCTTCCACTCGTTCTTGTCCAGCGCTAGATCAGGGGCAAGGGTTGTCGTTGGGCCGTAGGGCTCCGGAGCTCGCGTTCCCGAGGGTGCTCTCCCCCTGCAGGTTTCGGCCGGTGATCAGGTAGCCGGCGACGCCGCCTGGCGGGGGCACCGGCCCGGTGTCGGTCCAGCTGGAGGCGAGCAACCCGCATCCGCGAGCTGCGATCGGGTTGGAACCCGGCACCTGGGTGTATTCGCCGCCGCTGCGCACGATGGCCAGGTCGAAGCGGTAGACGTTCCAGGCGCTGAATCCCGTCTCGGCGGGCCAGACCAGCAGCTGGGCTCCGTCGAACCGCGGATAGATCAACCCATCGTCGGCATCGCAGATATCGCCGACGTCGTCCCCGTCGAGGTCGGCCTGGGAGCCGTTGGGGATTGCCGGACAGTTGTCGCAGACGTTGCCGGCTCCGTCGCCGTCGCTGTCGAGCTGTTCGATGTTGAACTGCTCGGGACAGCTGTCGCACGGGTCGCCGAGGGTATCCAGGTCGATATCCGATTGCGAGCTGTTCGGGTCGGCGGGACAGTTGTCGCAGACATCCCCGACGAGATCGCCGTCGGCGTCCGCCTGCAATTCATTGAACAGCCCGGGGCAATTGTCGGCCGTACAGATCGTGGCCGGGAATGCGGGGTCGCCGAAGCCGTCACCGTCGGGGTCGGTGCAGGTGTCGCACGCATCTCCAGTGCCGTCCGCGTCCGAGTCGGCCTGGGTGGGATCGTGGTCTGCCGGGCAGTTGTCGCAAACGTCTCCGAGAGTGTCGGCGTCGAGGTCGGACTGGTCGGCGTTGTGTGCGCCGGGACAGTTATCGACATCCTCGCAGGTTCCATCGGCGTCGCCGTCGTTCGTGGCGTCGAAGGGGCACGGGTCGCAGATATCTCCGACGGAATCGCCGTCCGCGTCTTCCTGTTGCGGGTTCGTGTCGCCGGGGCAGTTGTCGACCGTGTGGCAGACCATATCGACGTCGGGGTCGTTCACGGGATCGGCGAGGCACGCATCGCAGACGTCGCCGATCGTGTCTCCGTCCTCGTCGGACTGGTCCGCGTTCGCGTCGTCGGGGCAGTTGTCACACGGATCGCCGGTGGCATCGGTGTCGGCATCCTCCTGCCCCGGGTTGAAGTCGGAGGGACAGTTGTCGCAGAGGTTGCGCGCGCCGTCACCGTCGCTGTCTTCGCCGATCGCATCCTCGTCGATCAACGAGTCGCAATCGTCGTCGATCGCGTTGCAGGTCTCCTCGGCACAGGGATGAATCGCGGCGTTCCCGTCGTCGCAATCGGCTGCGCAGATCGCGAAGCCGTCCCCGTCGGAATCGACCTCGTCCAGGTCGGCAACCGGCCACTCCGGATGATCGCAGTCGTTCCGCACGCCGTCGCACGCTTCACTCGCACCGGGATAGACCCGGGGGTCGCCGTCGTCGCAGTCCGCGCATTGCGGCGCCCCGTCGGCATCGCCATCGACCTCGTCGGCAGGGAGCTGGGGCCAGTCGGGGTCGTCGCAGTCGTTGTTCGTGCCGTCACACTGCTGCATCGCCCCTGGATGGGTATCTGCGTCGGTGTCGTCGCAATCGCCTTCGCACTCGTTCATCCCGTCCCCGTCGTCGTCAACGCCCTCGGGATTGCCGGCGAGCGAGGGCCAGCCAGGATCGGCACAGTCGTTGTTGAGTCCATCGCAGATCTGCGGCGCTCCGGTGTAGATCGACGCCTCCGTATCGTCACAGTCGAAACAATCGGATTCGCCATCGCCGTCGCCGTCGGTGCAGATGCAGGTCCGGCGACTGTACGCCATGCGCCAGGTCTCGAACGGGTCCTCCGCGGGCCGGATGACGTACGCCTCGGCCCAGCCCGTCCCGTCCCAGACGACCGGACGACTCTGCGCAAAGAGCTGGCCCGGATCACCCGGACCTTCGCGCAGCCAGAGCGTGTCCCGGAACGAGATCGCGAGGCGACTTCCGGTCCAGGACAGGTCGCGCAGCGTGGACTCGCCCTCGGGCGGCGCGATCGCCTCCTCGGAAACAAGGAGCCCATTCGCATCGAACCAGCCGAACTGAATCGGAGAATCCGTCTCGCGATTTCGCCAGACGGCGACATAGTGATCACCGGTCCAGACGAACTCGGGAATGTCGATCCGGGAGATCGCGGGAGCCGCGAAGGACTGGGGTGGCCCGATCAGTGTCCCGTCGAGGCGCAGCCGACTGAACGTGATCGTGTTGCCCGAGCGGGTCAACAGCGCCAGATGGTCGCCGACCGCGAGCATCCGTTCCAGGTCACCGCCCGGGTACGGGATCGGGGGCGTGAGGGGGTCCCCGTTGCGATCCAGGCGATGGAACTCGCGGTTCGAACCGTAGATGGCGACGAACTCCTGTCCGGTCCAGACGAGAGCGACCCGAGTGTTGGTGTGACAGAACGGACAGTCGAGGGGGATCTGACGGGTGAGCTGGCCAGCCGGGTCGAGGAGCCGCAGGTCCATCCTCGCCGCACCGCCGCTCAGCGCCAGAGCATTGAGCACACCGAACTGCGAACCGGTCCAGGCCATCTCGAAGTTCCCGCTCGAGCTGGCGGCGTAGAACTGGACCACGTTGCTGCCGTCGCGATCGAAGACGGTCAGGTAGTAGTTCCTGTTTCGTCCGCCGGGATCCGTCGTGTTCCAGGCGCCGAGCCGGGATTCGACCACCTGGATCCGGTGGCTCGCCGGGAGCAACCCGAGGACCGGCTCGGTCAATACGATCGGCTCCGTGGTGTCCAGCGCGTTGCAGACCGGGTGGCACTCCGGCAATTCGTCGATCCGCCCGTCGCAATCGTTGTCGTAGCCGTCGCACTGCTCGAGGTTGCCCGGCGACTGAAGCGCGGAGTCTTCGTTACAGTCGCCGGTCTGCGGTGAGAAGCCGTCGCCGTCGAGGTCTCCTGGAGTAGCCGTATTGCATGTGCCCGGCGCGATCTCGGCTGCGGCCGGCAACGAGATGGCGATCCCGAGGGTCAGGACAACGCATCCGACTCTGCGCAGGATCGTCGGGCTTCGAAGGAATCTGTCCTGTTGCACGTGGCCTCCAGGTCGTACTGATCTTGGACCGATATACGCAGGTCGCTGCTCCGATGCAAGAGACTCCGGGACGGGGCGGAGAAGCGCCCGTGCTAAGCTCCCCTCAGCGCGACGCTGACCCCACACAACTCCTCAGTCAGTCCGCGCTCACCTCTCGAGCGGCCCCGGCCGCGCAGCCCCGTCAACTCGGTGACTTCTCGCATTCGCGTTCCGGATCGCGGGACAGGGACCACGAGTTGAGCATGCTCATCTGCAGGTGGAGCGGTCCGGGAACATCGCGGTGCGGCATCGACTCGGGAAACTGGACGTCGGCAACGTGGCCCTTGGCATCGCCGTCTCATCGGCGCACCAGCCGCCCACCACGGAGGCTTCGGACTGGCTGGCCGACGAGCTGGCTCGACGGGCTCCGATCTCGAGACGAGACTTCTACGGCGTCAGCACTGCCGCGCGCGGGTCGTAGCCGCCGCCGGAGTCGGCAGGTCTCGCCCCCTTCGTTCCGGCAGCCTTTATTTCCTCCAGGATCGCTTTATCTTGAACCGGGAAAGGGGTCCATCGTGACGTCGTCCGGGGCGTCGTCGCGGTATCGGGGGGCGGAGAGATCGGGATCCGTCTGCGAGTACGACGTTCGGGGAGCACCGGGGGTGGCATGACCGTGCAAGGGTGTCCCCGAAACCCCGTTTTGGTACACGTCCCCTTGGGTAGATGCGCTACGATGCGGCCTTCGCGGGACACGGATCGAAACATCAAGACAGGTTGTCGGCCGGGCGAGCGAGCGCTACCGACATGGAGGATGGGTTCATGAGCCGCATATCGCGAGCGCTGGTCATTGCTGCGCTCATCGCGCTCCCGCTGCAGGTAACCGCGGCGGAAGCTCGGCAGGATTCGAAGAAGGAGAAGTCCGAACCGAAGGGCGTTCTGGACAAGGAGGTCAAGGTCAAGGGAACCGGTATCACGATCCAGTTCGGAGGGTTCGCCAAGGTCGATCTGATCCAGGACTTCGAAAACGGTCGGGAATGCCGACCAGTTCAAGGTGAACTCGATCCCGGTCGAGGGTGACCCGGACGCCGAGCTCGGCGGAAGCAGCAACGTCTCCGCCAAGCAGACCCGCTTCACCGTGGACGTTCGAGGCGACACGTCGGCCGGAGTGGTTCGTGGCTACGTCGAGGGAGACTTCTTCGGCACCAGCGGCGCCTTCCGGGTGCGCCATGCGTACGGCGAGTGGAAAGGGGTTCTGGGCGGACAGACGTGGAGCACGTTCCAGGACATCACAGCCCGCCCGTTTACCCTGGACTACGAGGGCCCCGATGGAGAGTTCTTCGTACGCCAGCCGATGATCCGGTACACCGGCAATCCCTCGGACGGACTCGAGTGGTCGGTAGCGCTGGAGGACCCGGACAGCCAGGTCACCGCTACCGGCGGTGTCTCGGGATCAGGTCGCAGCGAGTTCTTCGATCTTCCGGCACGTGTACGGATCAAGCGCGACTGGGGACACATCCAGGTCGCCGGCATGCTGCGGCAACTGCGCTTCGTCAGCGATGGCGGCGTGATCGACGAGACCACGACCGGATACGGCCTCAACCTCTCGGGCAAGCGCAAGGTCGGCAAGCACGACGCGATCATGGGACACGTCGGTCTCGGAAGCGGCATCGGCCGCTACATCGAATCGTTCGGAGGGACCGGCTCGGATGCGGTGCTGACTCCGGCGGGCCAGCTCGAGGCGCTGGATGCAACGGCGGTCGTCCTCGGGTACACCCACCGCTGGAGCGACCGCTTCAACTCGACCCTGAGCGGGTCCGTGGCGGAAATCGACAACGACCCGAACCAGCCGGACGACGCGATCAATACCACCCGATCGTCCCACGTCAATCTGGTCTACGCGGCCAACAGGCTGTTCAACATCGGCGGCGAGCTGATGTGGGGCGAACGGGAGAACAAGAACGGTGCCAGCGGCGACGCGCTCCGCTTGCAGATCTCCATTCAGTACAAGTTCCGGTAGGATCCGAACGAAATCAGGAGAATCGAAATGAAAGCAATCCTCGTACCCATCGCGCTGGTATTCCTCGTCGTCGGCTGTGGCGGCGGCAACGACGACAGCTCGGCCGACGCGGCCGGAACCACCGAGGCCCACGAAGCCGCCCCACACTGGGGATACGCAGCGGACAACGGCCCGTCGAACTGGGCCCAGATGAACGATGAATGGGCGACCTGCGCCAGCGGTAGCAGCCAGTCCCCGATCGATCTCGGTGGCGGCATTTCCGGCGACGTGCCGGCGGCAGCGATGAACTTCCCGCCGGTGCAACTGCACATCGCTCATCAAGAGCACGTTCTCGACGCCCTGGACAACGGCCACACGATCCAGGTCAACTACGATGGCGGCGAGACGCTGAACTTCGGCGACGAGAGCTTCAAGCTTCTGCAGTATCACTTCCACTCGCCCAGCGAGCACACGGTCAACGGCGAGCACTACCCGATGGAAATGCACCTGGTGCACAAGAGCGACGCGGGCAACCTGGCCGTGATCGGCGTCTTCATCGAGGAAGGCGCGCACCACGCCGGCTTTGACGCGATCTGGAGCAACCTGCCGCAGACCAAGGGTGACTCGGTCCACGTCGAGGGTGTCCAGACCGACATCGACAGCCTGTTGCCCGCCGGGTCGACCAGTTACCGCTATCACGGCTCGTTGACCACTCCGCCATGCAGCGAGAGTGTGCGCTGGATGGTGATGACCGACCCGATCCAGCTCGACAGCGATCAGATCAACGCGTTTCGCGAGGTGTTCACGGGGAACAACCGCCCCACGCAGGCCCTCAACGACCGCGAGGTGTTGACGGACCGGACCGGCAGCTGAGTCTGAGCACGGGTTGATCCGCCCTGCCGGGCAGGTTGCGGCGATCCACATCGAAAAGCGGGCCGGCGCGCGGAAGCGCAGGTGCACGAGACCATCAGCGTGCCGGCCCAGGTTTCGGACACTCCTCGCCCGGGTCGAGGATGCTGTCGCCACAGTGTGCCACGCCCGCCCGATAGACGGCGAAGGGCTGGCCGCCACCGAACCAGCTGAATGCCACATCGTTCGTCGAGTGATCGACGCCCAGCCCTGCCCGACGCCCCAGCCCTGCCCGCGACAACGACTGGACAACAACGCCGAACCTCCTCCGATGCCCCTCGTCGAGTACATGGACCAGTTCGGTTGCACCGAGGAGGAACTCCGCGAGCGACTCGGCCTCGAAGACGGCGAGGACGAGGACGACGAGGATCGCGAGGAACTCGACCTGGATCAGTCAACCTGTCCCTGGGCCAGTGGAGCTACCAGGCCGGGCTCGATCGCTGGCAAATCCGCGCTTTATTGACAATGTTCCCCTCGGAACTGAGCTTATCCCTTCTGCACCGCAAGGCGCCGCCGCGCCGCCGGTGAGCATGACGCCATTGTTGAACACAAACGTAATCGACGAGGTAGTCCTGATCCAGGAGACGACCCGATGACTTCGCCACGGAACCCCAAGTACCGCCGTTATGCCATCGTCGGCTTCCCC
Source organism: uncultured bacterium (assembly GCA_942490715.1). GTDB lineage: Bacteria > Acidobacteriota > Polarisedimenticolia > Polarisedimenticolales > Polarisedimenticolaceae > CALNYP01. Next base: position 1,501 of record CALNYP010000035.1, on the reverse strand, counting down.
CGCTCGGGCACGACGTTGCTGTCACGCCTGCTGGATACCCACGCCGATATCTCGTGCCCGCCCGAGACTCATCTACTCACCGCCGCCGCACGGTTTCTCTCGGAGCAAAGGAACGTCGAGGGTCCGCCGATCGGAGTGCTGTCGGGGCTGACTTTTCTGGGAATCGAGACCGACGAAGTCATGACTCCCCTGCGGGAGATGGTCTTCGGCTTCCATGAGAGGATCGCCGCAGGCGCAGCGTGCTGGGTGGAAAAGACCGGCGTCGATGTCTTTCATCTCGAGACACTGGAGTCCCTGCTCTCGGGCCACGTCCGCTTCATCGTGATTCACCGAAACCCGCTGGACGTGATCGCTTCCAACATCGAACTGGCCAACGTGATGGGCGCGCCGCTGACCGACCTGTGGCAGGCGATTCGCGATGAGAACTGTCCCTACGAGGGAATCGCGAAATCCTGGGCCGATCGGACCCGTGCGCTGAACGATTTCACCCGGCGGCAGGCCGACGATTGCTTTTCGCTGACCTACGAGGAGTTGACCAGCGACCCCCACTCCACGCTCTCCGGCCTGCTGGAGTTCATGGACATGGGTCGCGACAGCGCCGAGCAGGTACTCCGGGAAGTGTTTCAACATCAGGCTCGCATCGGGCTGGGCGATTTCCGCATCAACGAGATGAGCGAGATCCGCCCGCCGGCGAAGGACGCCTGGCGCAAGCGACTGCCTCGCACCAGCGTATCCAGAGTGCTGCCGCATCTGATCGCCGAGATGGAGAGTCTCGGCTACGCGCCCCCCAAGGCCCCCGCCGTTCCGGAACGTGAAGTCGCCGTGCGGCAGTTCGCGATGGCGGCCCAGATGAAACGCCGGATGCTTGAACCCCAGGAAACGAACTAGACCCGAATCACAAGCGGAGAGACTCGATGTCCCACGACTTCATTGCGCTGGCACAGCGTCTTCAGGAACGGTCCGGCAGCAAGCCCGGACCGGACAACCAGCGAGAGCATTGCGATGCGCTGGTTCGGCAGATGCGCGCCGACAAGCTCCTGGCCGTATGCGTGCCGCCCTCGCACGGCGGACCGGGGCTTGGAGTGTCGGACGTCTCGCAGATCACCTTCGAGATCGCCAGGCAATCCGGATCGGCCGGCTTGATCTATGCCATGCACATGAGCCAGGCTTTCTCGGTGGTCGCGGGAGGCTCCGGCCCCTTCTTCGATCAACTGCAACGGCGAATGGTCGAAGACCAGCTCCTCATCGCGTCCGGAACATCGGAGAAGGGACCCGGCGGCGATATTCTCACATCGCTATGTTCCGTCGAAGAATGCCCTGACGGCTCGCTGGCCGTGAACAAGCAGAGTCCGAATATCTCGTACATCGACCACGCCGACCTGATCCTGGTGACCGCCAACTACCAGGGCGATGAACCCCGCTCCCGTCAACGGCTGATCGCCTGCGAAGTCAGACAACAGCCATTTCATCGCCGGACGCGAAACCGACTTCATGGGCATGC
>CALNYP010000034.1:0-217543 GCA_942490715.1 uncultured bacterium | reverse complement strand
CGCGCCCGCCCCTCGCGGGCCAGCAACGGGCCCAGCACGAGGATCGACGCGCGCATCGTCTTGACGAGATCGTAGGGTGCTTCGTGGGAACCGATGCGCGCAATCTCGACGCTCACACCGCGTTCGTCGCTGTCGACGGTTGCACCGAGCTGTTCGAGGACCCGGAACATCGTCCGCACATCGCGGACCCGGGGCACGCGCTGCAGCCGGACGGAGTCGCCGGTCAGCAGGCATGCGGCAAGCGCCGGCAGCGCCGCGTTCTTCGCGCCGCCGACGGTCACCGTACCCGACAGACGGCGACCTCCCTGGATTCTGAGTTTGTCCATGTTTTCGCCTGGAATAGAGCAGAAATCTCAGCATACCACGGGGCGCGGCAGCATCCTGTCACCCGACCGGCCCTTGACGCTCCCCGCTCCCGTCGACTCTCGGTACATTCCCGCCGTGAACCCCGGGGAGGGGGTGGCGCAGATCGCGACACGCGAATTGCACCGGCGGGCTAAACCCCAAGTCCTTCCACCGGGTCCATACGACGTACCGCACACAACCGACCACGGAAACTCCGGCAGATGGCTGCGTGCCGGACATCCGAGGAGGAACGAATGAGAAGATTCTTGATGACCGCCTGCTTGTGTTGGATGGCCCTCGGCATGGTCGCCCTCGCCGACACGCCGCTGGGTCAGTCGATCGAGTTCGAGCCGACCACTCGCGGAAAGCAGACCGCCGGGGAGTCCTCCCTCGACGGCGCCGCTGCCGGCTGCACGACCCTCTGCGCCGAACGCGCACGGCGACTGTTCGCCGAGTGCGTTGCCGCCGGCACCCACACCGAAGACGAGTGCGAGGAACATGCACGGGACGCCCTCGCCGGCTGTGTCCGCCGCTGTCACGACACCGACGCCCCCTGCCACGATCGCTGTAACGCCGCGGCCAAGCACGCCTTCCACCGCTGCGTCGACCATGGCGGAGAACAGGAAGAATGCCGCATGCGCGCCAGCGACCTTCGCGACGGCTGTCTCGATCGTTGCGACCGGCCCGGGGACTGCGCCGGCATCTGCCGGGTCAAGGCAAAGAAGGCGGTCGAGCGTTGCCTGGACGCCGGGCAGGAGCCGGCGACCTGCCGCGAACTGGGGCGTCATCTGTTCCGCAACTGCCTTTCCGAGTGCCCGCGTGATTGTCCGGATCAGCCGACCTGCCGCGACCGTTGCGCCCGTGTCGGCCACAACGTGTTCACCGAGTGCGTCGAGAACGGCGGCGAACCGGAGCACTGCCGGGCCCAGGGTGCCGCCGCCGCGCTGCGTTGCGTCACCGAGAACTGTGACAGCGGAACTTGCTCCGATCGCTGCCGGCACGTGGCCGGCCAGGTCCTCCGGGATTGCCTCGAGGACGGTGGCGACGAGCAGGAGTGCGCGATGCGCGCCCGCGACGCCGCGGACATCTGCCTGGCCGACAACTGCCAGCCTCCGGACTGCAACGAACGCTGCGCCGAGGCCGGCCGCCGGGTGCATGCCGAGTGCATCGAGGCCGGCGGAGGCCAGGACGAGTGCGCCGAACGCGCCCATCGCGCCGTGGCCCGGTGCATCCACGAGAACTGCACCGACCGACCCTCCTGCACCGATCCGTGTGATGAGGTCGCCGGAGAGGTCTTCCGGGACTGCACCGAAGCCGGTGGCGCCCCCGAGGAATGCCGCGAGCGAGCCCAGGCGGCGTTCCGGGACTGTGTCGACGAGAACTGCGAGCCACCGACCTGCGACGAGCGCTGCGAGACCGCAGGAGAGCTGGTGACCCGCCACTGCCTGGCCAGCGGCGGCACGGACGCCGATTGTGCCGCCCGCGGGCAGGAGGCCACGGCGAACTGCCTGGCCGAGCACTGCCCTTGATCTAGCCCAGACACCCTCCAAGAAGGGAGAGCTCCCGTCCGGGTCCCTCCGCCCGGCGGGATCTCTCCCGCTCTCGTCCAGCAGCTCCGACCCCTGCCTTGGGAACTTCTCCCGGATTCTTCTAGAATGCGCAATCCCCGTCCGTCCCGGGGATACCGGAGAGAAGCCATGCTCGACCTGTCCTTCATCCGCCAGAACGCCGATCTCGTCACCGAGGCGATGCGCCGTCGGGGCATCGAGTCGCCGGTCGACGAGATCATCGCAGTCGATCGGCAGCGGCGTGATCACCTGACCGAGATCGAGGCGCTCAAGCGGACTCGCAACGAGGACTCGAAGAAGATCGGCGAGATCATGCGCAGCGGCGGCAACGCCGATGAGCTGCGTCAGGAGATGAAGGACCTCGGCGCCCGGATCACCACGCTGGACAGCGAACTCGAGCAGAGCGAGGCCAGGCTTCGCGAGTTGATGGTCGGAATGCCCAACCCGACCCACGAGAGCGTCCCCGAGGGCAAGTCCGACGCCGACAACCGGATCGAGCGGAGCTGGGGCGAGCCGCCGGTCTTCGATTTCGAACCCGAAGCCCACTACGACATCGGCACCCGGCTCGGGATCCTCGACTTCGAGCGCTCGGCCAAGATCGCCGGGGCACGCTTCGCGGTCTACTTCGGTGCCGGAGCGCGCCTCGAACGGGCCCTGATCCAGTTCATGCTCGATCTGCACACCGTCGAGCACGGCTACACCGAGGTGATGACTCCGTTCCTCGTCAACGCCGAAGCGCTGTTCGGAACGAGCCAGCTGCCCAAGTTTGCCGAGGACCTGTTCAAGATCGAGGCCAACGACCTGTATCTGATCCCGACCGCCGAGGTCCCGGTGACGAACCTTCACGCCGGGGAGATCCTCGACCCCGGAACGCTGCCGATCCTGTACTGCGCCTACACGCCGTGCTTCCGGAGCGAGGCCGGCTCCTACGGCAAGGACGTCCGCGGTCTGTTCCGGCAGCATCAGTTCAACAAGGTCGAGCTGGTGCGGGTCTGCGAACCCGAGCACTCCTACGAGGCCCTGGAGGCGCTGACCGGCCACGCCGAGACGGTGCTGAAGCGGCTCGGACTCCCCTACCGCGTGGCGACGCTGTGCACCGGCGACACCGGTTTCGGATCGGCCAAGACCTACGACCTCGAAGTCTGGTTGCCGTCCCAGCAGGCCTACCGCGAGATCTCCTCCTGCTCGAACTTCGAGGACTTTCAGGCCCGGCGGGCCAAGATCCGCTATCGGCCCGCGGTCGGCGAGAAGCCTCGGCTGGCCCACACCCTGAACGGTTCGGGCCTTGCCGTCGGCAGGACGGTGATCGCAATCCTCGAGAACTATCAGCAGGCCGACGGCTCGGTCGTGATTCCCGAGGCGCTGCGGCCCTACATGGGCGGAGTCGAGCGGATCTCCTCCTCCTGACCCTCTGCGAGCCCCGGTTCTGGACTCCTGGCCTCCGGGAACTTATCGATATACCCACCGGTGCAACGCGTCTCCGCAGGGCTCGAACTGCGGACGCCGACCGGGCGGGGTCAGGTCTGTCCAGCCGGGGGTCGCAGGAGTCAGCGGTGCTGCAGGGCGAAGAATTCAACCTGGGTCAGATGCTTCGGGACGCCGATATCTTCTCCGTCGAGGACCTGGAACGCGCGATCGACGAGGCGAACCGGGACACCTCGATCGCCGAGGTCGTACGGAAGGAGGCAACCTGGAGTTCGTTCAAGCAGCTCCTCAAGACCGACCTGCTGGCCGGAGCCGGCGGCAGGAAGGACGGACGAGCCCTCCAGGAGGTCCTCGAGAAAGCGGGCTGGGTCTCCGCGGAACAGATCGGCCTCGTGCTCGAAGCGATCGATCAGTACGGCGAGGGACTCGGACAGCGGCTGCTTCAGGAAGGACTCCTCACCGAAGAGCAACTGCAGACCGCCCTCGAGCGACAGAACGGGCAGAGACGATCGCTCTGGCGGGTCCTCGTCAACACCGGCCTCGTCGATCTGATGCAGATCTGCGATGCGTTGAAGATCGAAGAGCGACTCCTCGGGCAGATGCTGGTCACCCAGGGTCACCTCGACGTCAAGACCCTGCAGGACTACCTCGACAAGGCCACCCACGGCCATCGCCCGATGGCCCGGCTGCTCGTCGACGACGGGAAGATCGAGTCGAAGGCGGTCGCCGAATGCTGGTGCGAGCTGTACAACCTCCCGCTCCGGGAGATCCGTCACGTCGCACCCCCCCGGGAGCTGCTCACGCGCTTCCAGCCGGAGCAGCTGTCCGAGCACCTGATCTTTCCGATCCAGCTCGACGGAGGCCTGCTCACCGTCGCCCTGGGCAATCCCTGCCACATCGCGAAGCTGAGAGGGTTGTGGCCTGCAGGCGCGACTCGCATCAAGCCTGTCGTCGCCCCGATCGACCAGATCCTGACCAAGATCCGCGAGGCGCGGGAGCGCGGCGTCGACGACGGCAGTTCCGCAGCGACCTTGCGGGAACAGGCGGCGATCGACCCCGACGGCAGCGCGGCCGAGATCGTCGACGGAGTGCTGCGCGAGGCGCTGGCCAACCGGGGCACCGACCTGCACTTCGATCCCGGCGGCGACCGATTCCGCATCCGCCTGCGCGTCGACGGCGCCCTGCATGACCTGGCGATCGTCGGCCCCGAGAAGGGCGTCGAGGTCGTCTCGCGCCTCAAGGCGCTGGCCAACCTCGACATCGCCGACCATCGCCACGCCCACGACGGACAGCTCGTGGCCCACGTCGGCACCGAACTCTCGGAGATGCGCATCGCCACGGTCCCGACTCGTCACGGCGAGAAGACCGTGCTCAAACTGCTCCAGCCCGCCGAGTTCAGCACCGGCTTCGCCGAGCTGGGAATGACCACCGATCAGGTCGAGCAATGCCAGGGCCTTCTGCGCCGGCCACACGGCCTGCTGCTTTGCGCCGGACCGGTAGGCTGCGGAAAGACCACCACGCTCTACAGCGCCCTCGATCAGATGCAGGACTCCCGGCGGAGCATCGTCACCCTCGAGGACCCCGTCGAACGCGAGCTTCCCGGCGTCAACCAGATCGAGATCCGCGACAGAGGCGGACTGTCTCTGCACGACGGCCTGAAGGCGATCTCGCGACAGGACCCGGACGTCGTGATGCTCGGCGAGATCCGCGATGTCGAGAGCGCCCGCACCGCGGTCCGTCTGTCGATGTCCGGAGTCCTCGTGCTGAGCAGCATCCACGCGAACAGCGCGGCGGGGGCGATCGACGCCCTGCTGAGCCTTGAGGTCTCGCCCCATCTGGTCGGCAACTGTCTGCTGGCAACCGTCGCCCAGAGGCTGGTCCGCCGGGTCTGCGGCGACTGCGCCGAGAGCTACCCACCCTACCCGGCGCTACTCGACGAGCTCGGCATCACTGGGATCGCGGCCGAGCGCGTCGAGTTCCGGCGTGGTCGCGGATGCGCGAGCTGCCTGGGCACCGGTCACCGCGGCATGTCCGCGATCTTCGAGGTCCTGCCGGTCGACGACCCGGTGCGGCAGTTGATCCGGCGCCAGGCGAGCGAAGCGGAACTCCAGGACGCGGCGATCCGCGGCGGCATGCAGACGATCGCTCAGCGCGCCCGCACCCGGATCAAGGAGGGCCGCACCACTCCCGAGGAATTCCTGAGTCAGTTCAACCCCTGACGCGCCGCAGCTCCGCGGTGAGGTGCCGGACCAGCGCCTCGTGACGGGATGTGGCCATGAATACTTCGTAACGCAGCCGCTCCCCTTCCAGACGAAACAGCCGGCGGGTGGAGCGCACCCGTGGATCGTGACCGTGCACCACGCTGTCGAGGGCCAGGCGCAACCCCCGGTCGTCGGTCGCGATCGAACCGGTCAGCACCTCGACGCGCACGCCGTTCTGGGCGTTGGAGATCTCGACCTTGTCGGCACCCGTCGGCGCGAAGAAACCGGATTCCCAGTGCAGCGGGGAACCGTCGTTGTCGCCGCCGGCGAACCAGGTCTTCTGCTCGTAGGCGATCAGCGGCTCGACGCCGTTGCTGACGAAGGAGGTCCGCTCGGAGTACCCGAACGCCTCGATCGTCGGATAGTCGCCGTCTCCGCGGCCCTCCCAGACCCCGAGCAGCGGCTCGAGACGTTTCATCCCTGCGGCGATCTCGTCTTCGCGGCTCATCCCCGGTGCTCCGTTGAGTGAAGACCGCTCCCGGTCTACTATGCGCGCCGAGCATAGTTTGGCATGTTCTCGCCCCGGAGGGATGGGTGAGTGGTTGAAACCGCCAGTCTTGAAAACTGGAGAGCCGCAAGGTTCCGCGGGTTCGAATCCCGCTCCCTCCGCCACACCGTCGACGAACGACTCGCCGCTACCCCCGAGGGTCCTTGCCGCTCTTGACGAAGGGGCCTCCTGCGCTACAATCCCGCGGTCCCGGATCGGGTCAGGAGAGGTGGCCGAGTGGCTTAAGGCACAGGTTTGCTAAACCTGCGTAGGGTCACACCTACCGGGGGTTCGAATCCCCCCCTCTCCGCCAGAGCGAGGTGGTCCGCCGCCTTGCTATAATCCGGGGCCGGTGTGCTGGGGAGTCGTCCAATGGCAGGACACACGGCTCTGGACCGTGGAATCGGGGTTCGAATCCCTGCTCCCCAGCCAGTTCGACGCGCACGTCGGACCGCTCTCGACCCTAGCCGCCGCGATCGGATGCCAGCGCCTCGCGGATCCTGCGTTCCGCATCTCCCAGGGACGGTGCTCCGTGGGCCGGACACAGGTGCCGCGGTCGCTCCCCCGCCAGTCGCTGCAGACTGACCCGGGCCCGGGCCGGATCGTCGTGGTGCTCGTCGGGAACGAAGGCGAACGGCCCATCCCCGTCACGCATCAGCAGATCCCCGCAGAAGAGGATACGGGCCCCGTCGGCCTCCGCGATCAACGCGAAATGCGGGGAACGCGGCCCCGGTGCCTCGATCGCCCGCAGTCCGCCGGGGAGCCGATCGGAATCCTCGTACTCCCGGTCGGCCGCCTCGTCGAGGTTCGCGGCGCCGCGGGGAGCCAGGACCGGAGCCCCGAGCCGGCGACGGAGACTCCAGGCGGATCGCTGGTGAAACGCTCCTGTGAGCACGATCGCCGTCAGCCCCCCGTCCGGCGGCAGCAGCCCGTCGGCCAGCGGCAGCGGGTCGATCCAGACCTCGGTGCCGCCGTGTCGCACCGCGTAGGCTTCGCTACGGAAATCGATCCGCTCGTCCTGAATCGTCCAGTGCCCGAGAGTCGGCAGCAGCCAGACTCGCCGCTCGGCACGGGTGACCGGTTCGGACATCGGACCTCCCATCCCGGAATCGGGCTCGTTTGCTATCCTGCACCGGTTCGAAGAGGCAGAACAGCCAAATCGACGGCAGCAGCCGGCGGTGGATGGAGACGAGAACCTTGAGTCGACCCGTAGCCATGGTCACCGGTGCCGGCGGGGAAATGGGGACCCTGCTCGCCCCCGCACTCGTCAAGCGAGGATTCGACGTCGTCACCCTCGACCTGGTTCCGGCATCACCGGAGATCGCCAGGATCACCCGGGAGTCGATCGTCGCCAGTGTCCTCGATCGAGAGGCGATCGACGGACTGATGGAGCGCCATCGCCTGAGCGTCGTGTTCCACCTCGCCGCGGTCCTCTCGGCCAAGGCGGAGAAGGAGCCCGGTCTGGCCCACGAGGTCAATGTGGACGGGACCTTCGCGCTCTTTCGGACCTGCCTGCGTTACGGCAAGGAGTGGGGCACGACGATTCGCTTCCTGTTCCCCAGCAGCATCGCGATCTACGGGCTGCCCGACGCGAAGACCAAGGACCGTCACGGCGCCGTCTGCGAGTCCGACTGGAACGTGCCGACCGGCATGTACGGCTGCAACAAGCTTTACGGCGAGATGATCGGCGCCTTCCTGACTCATCGGAAAGTCGACGGTTCGGTCTCTCCCCTCGACTTCCGCTCGATCCGTTTTCCGGGGTTGATCAGCGCCGATACGCTGCCCACCAGCGGCACCACCGACTACGCGCCGGCGATGATCCACGCCGCCGCGGCGGGCGAACCCTACACCTGCTTCGTCCGGGAGGACACGCGGCTGCCCTTCATGACGATGCCCGACGCGATCACCGCCATGCTGCGGTTGATCGACGCCGACCGCGGCTCGCTGACCACCCGGGCCTACAACATCCGTGGCTTCAGCGCGTCGGCCGGTGAGATTCGCGACGCGGTACAGGAGATCTACCCCGGGTTCGCGGTGACCTTCGCCCCGGACCCGGTCAAGCAGGCGCTGGCCGACAGCTGGCCCGCCGACGTCGACGACTCGAAGGCCCGGGCCGATTGGGGCCTGGCCCCGGAGCACGGACTGGCCGAGGCGTTACAGGACTACCTGCTTCCGGCGCTCCGCAAACGCCACGCCGGCGCAGGCGAGGACTGATCGCTCAGAGCTTCCAGTGCTCGAGGTTTCGCTCGAGACCGGCGATCTCATCCTCCGGTTCGCCGCCGTGGATGTGGCGCGCGGCGTAGCCCAGGGCGATCAGCAAGGTGTAGAACGTCAGTCCACCGATCACGACGACCCATGGTGAGATCGCGCCCACGCCGATCCGGGGCCAGAGGTCGTCGACCGACTCGAACGGCAGCGGGTGGATCATGATCTTCACGATCCAGGTCCCGAGGACGATCGAGTAGATGTAGATGTAGTTCCGGCGCAGACGGAAACCGACCGCCTCGAGCATCGTCGTCTTGTACTTCGGCAGGTCCAGGTCCATCGCGATCATCTCGCGCCAGCTCAGCATCGGGGACTCGAGCTGCCGGGTGATCACCGGGATCAGGAAGTTCTCCTCGATCATCCGTACCCGGGCGCGGTAGACCTCGAAGTAGCGGTAGCGCCGGGCCTCGATCAACATGTACGCGACGATGATCAGGTTCGACAGCAGCAAGGCGAAGTGGGAGTTGTCCGGGTTACCCAGGGCGAACGAGAGCATGCCCGCCGTCGTCAGCACCGCCCAGTTCGTCGTTGCATCGAGACGCTGGCGCCACGCGGTCGAGCGATTCACCTCTCCGCGATAGAAGTGCACCATCACGGTCATGTATTCCTGACGCGTGAGCGGGTAGTCCTCGAAGCGTGCACCGCGGGACGTCGGATCCTGGGCGTTGTCCATCGCCGCCCATTCTACAACCGTATTCCGTCGAGCGGGCCGTCGAAGGTCGCGATCAGCCGGTCTGGGCCGCGCCTTCCATCGCCTGGCCCAGCACCCGGCGCAGCGTCTCGACCTCGAGCGGCTTGTAGAGGATCCGGTTCGGTAGCTGCTCCAGGAACTCCATCGTCTCTTCCCGGGCCAGGTCACCGGTCGCGAACACGAAGCGCCGCAGCAGGTCCGGTCGCTCCTCGGTCGCCCGCTGATACAGCCCCTGACCGCTGAGTCGGGGCATGCACAGATCGGCGACGATCAGGTCGAACTCGCGCTGCTCCAGTCGCGTCCAGGCCTCCTCGCCGTCGCGGGTCAGCGTGACCTCGGCGCCGGCGTCTTCGAGGACCCGGGAGAGCAGTTCGAGGATCATCTCCTCGTCCTCGGCGACGAGGATCCGGCAGCCACCGAGGGGGCGTGCCGCGAGCTCTTCCAGTGGCTCCAGCGCTGCCTGGGAGGCGACATCGGCCTCATCGACCAGCGGGAGGCGAATCGTGAAGCAGGCACCCTCGCCGTCGACGTTCTCGTCCAGTTCGAGCCGACCGCCGTGTTCCTCGACGATGCCGTAGGAGACCGACAGGCCGAGCCCGGTGCCCATTCCCAGCTCCTTCGTCGTGAAGAACGGATCGAACACACGATCGCGGACCGAGCTCGGGACACCTGGCCCGTCGTCGGTCACCCGGACGAACACGCTTCCCTCCTCGACACCGGTGGCGACCACGATCCGTCCGGGCCGCCGCAGCGAAGCGAGGGCATGCTCGGCGTTGTTCAGCAGGTTGAGGATCACCTGCTCCAGCTGGTGGAAGTCGAAGCTGGTCGACGGCAACTGTTCGTCGAGTTGCAGCTCGGTGGTCACCTGGGATGACTTCAGGTGATAGCCCTTCAGGTCGAGCACCTTCATCACGCAGTCGTTGACGTTCTGGTAGCGCTTCTCCGGCTTGTGCTTGCGGGCAAAGGAGAGCAGCTTGAGTACGATCTTCTGGCAGCGCAGCGCCGACTCGACGATCCGATCCAGATCGCGGATCTGGGCATCGTCGGTCGCATTCACCCGCAGCAACTCCGCATACCCCACCACGCCGGAGAGCGGATTGTTCAGCTCGTGAGCCACGCCGGCGACGACCTCGCCGAGGCTGGAGAGCCGTTCGGCCTGGGCCAGGCTCTTCTCGACCCGACGCAGCCGGGTGACATCGCGACCGATCCAAACCCGGCCCGTCGCGCGATCGTCGGCGTCGTGGATCGGGGCGCCGATCAGGCTCAGCTCGATGTTCTCTCCGTCGCTGGCCCGGCGGAACGAAACGGCCCGCGGCTCCGCATCCGGGGCCCCGACGTCGGGCACCTCCAGATCGTCCTCGAGCAATCCGGCGATCTCCTGACCGACCAGCTCCTGCACTCCGCGGCCGATCAGCCGGCTCGCGCCCCGGTTGCACTCGGTGATCCGGCCGGCATCGTCGGTGGCGACGATCATGTCCGGGGTGGCGTCGAGTACTCGTCGCAGCTTCTCGCCGGTCGCTCGATTGCGCTCGGACTCCCGACTCACCTGCTTGAACAGCAGCGCATTCTTGAGCGAGTTGGCCGAGGCACCGGCCGCGACCTGGCAGAAGTGCAGCGTCTCCCGGCCGAAGGGCCGGTCCTGGCGCGTGCGCACGAAGAGCGTCCCCAGCACCTCCTCGCCGTACAGCAAGGGCAGGACGAGGGTCGAGCGGTAGCCCTGCTCGAGCAGCATCTCGCGAGCCGGTTCGACCAGCGGGTCCGTCGTCACGTCGACGACGACCGGTTGCCGGGTCTCGATCGCCCGGCGAATCTCGGGATAGTCCTCGAGGGCCAGCTCCAGCGAGTCCGCTTCGGGATGTCCCTTCGAGGCGACGACCTCGAGGCAACCACGCTGTGGGTCGGCCCGGACGATCGAACAGCTGTCGGTTCCGACGTACTCACCGACGAGCCTCGCGATGGTGTGCATCACCTCCCGCGGCTCCAGGGTTCGGCCGATCGTCTCGGTGATGTCGAGCAAGGCTCGCAGCTCGTCGTTCTCACGGCGGGCCTGCTCGGCGCCGAGGGCGGTCGACGGCAGGCGCTCCCCGAGTCCGCCAAGGTGGAACGCAGCGGCGCAGAGCAGCGGTAGCAGCGCCCAGTCCAGCGCGACGACCTGCAGGGCCGGCACCGAACCGGCCAGGGCGAGGGAGAAGGCCAGCATCGTCATCGTACCGACGAGGGTGCGCAGGCGGCTGGCCGACATGGTGGCGATCAGCACGATCGACGAGGAACGCGGCGAACTCGATCGCGGGGCGGCCGATGGCCGTGAGGGCCAGGACCGCCATCAGCGAATCACTGACCAGTAGCCAGCCCCGGCGACACCAGTTCTCGAAGACACCCCGTTCGAAGAGGTGCAACACGACCGAGGCCGTGATCAGCGGCAGACAGACCGCGGCAGCCCAGCCGGCCGTGGGGGCCCGGAGGGCCACCATGAACGCCGTGGCGGCGACGAAGGCCCAGCGGCCGATGACAAAGGACCGACCGCCGCTTCCAAAGCGCTCCAAGACCCCACCTCCCTGGCTCTCCGGGCCCGAACGGGCCGGAGGCGGGGTCGAATATGGGTTCCCGTGGAGTCGCCGGGCAAGGAGCCTTGCCCGAGGCCGAAAAGCTCCCTATAATCCTGCCCGTGGCGCTATCGTCTAGGGGTTAGGACGGGTGGTTCTCAGCCATCAAACCGGGGTTCGATTCCCCGTAGCGCTACCAAGACATCGGAAGGGCCCTGCCGGCGAGAAGCGGCAGGGCCTTTCTTTTTTCCCCTGCCCTGCTCGGGGTTCACCCTCCGGGTCCGGGTGAGCGGCGATCAGACCCCATCGACCGGGTCACGCCAGCCCAGCCCCGGATCCTCTTCGACGACCCAGATCTCGAGGGTCTGGGGCAGGCGCACCTCGGGGCAGAGCCGCCCGACGATGCTCAGGACGTTCCGCTTGATGTCGTCGATCCGGTCGGTGGCGATCCGCTCCTCGATCACCTTGCCGACATAGAGGTCGCCACCCTTCGTGCAGATCGTCAGGAAGTCGGTCTCGTCCCGGGAGACGTACTTGGCGTCCGGTCCCTCGAGGGACTCGAGCTGGTGCTTCAGGCTTCCGTCCATACGAAGGCCGACGAAGATCGCTTGACGGTCAGTCAGTTCCAAGATCGTTCCTCGAGGGGAGCACTCAGGTGAGCAGCGCCAGGACCTCTTCGGTCTTCCGTTCCATCAGGGCACGATCACCCCGGGACTCGACGTTGAGCCTGATCAGCGGTTCGGTGTTCGACATCCGCAGGTTGAAACGCCAGTCGTCGAAGTCGAAACCGAGGCCGTCGGTCTCGTCGACGAGGTTGGCCTCCGGGGCGTAGCGCTCCCGGACCCGTGCCATCACCGCCTTCGCATCGTCGACCTTGCGGTTGATCTCGCCGCTGGCCGGGAACGCGGCGACGCGGCTGCCGACCAGTTCGCTGAGCGGCGTCCCGCTGACACCGATCAGCTCGGCGACGAGCATCCAGGGGATCATCCCGCTGTCGCAGTAGGAGAAGCCACGGAAGAAGTGGTGCGCCGACATCTCACCGCCGTAGGCGGCGTCTTCGTTGCGCATCACTTCCTTGAGGAAGGCGTGGCCGCTCTTGCACTGGACCGGGATCCCGCCCGCGTCTCTCACCATCTCGATCGTGTTCCAGGTCAGCCGGGGATCGTGGATCACCTTCGAGCCGGGCTTCTTTGCTCAGGATGCGCGAGGCCAGCAGGCCGACGATGTAGTAGCCCTCGATGAACTCCCTTCTCGTCGAACAGGAAACAGCGGTCGAAGTCGCCGTCCCAGGCGATGCCCAGGTCGGCGCCGTGGGTGCGCACCGCCTCGGCCGTGGCGCTGCGGTTCTCCGGCAGCAGCGGGTTGGGCAACGCCGTTGGGGAAGGTGCCGTCCGGCTCGTGGAGCAGCTTGATCCAACTCGAACGGCAGGTGCGGCTCGAGCAGGTCGATCACCCGTCCCGCGCCGCCGTTGCCGGCGTTGACCACGACCTTCAGCGGCTTCGGCAGCCGGTCCGTCGACGTAGCCCAGCAGGTGCTCGATGTACGGCTTCGACAGTCGTCGGGACTCGCGGGTTCCGCCACCGGGCGCCGGGCCCAGGTCGTCCTCGAGAATCCGTCGCTCGATCTCGTTCAGGCCGGTGTCCGAGGAGACCGGACGGGCCTGCTCGCGCACGAGCTTCAGCCCGTTGTAGTCCTTCGGGTTGTGGCTGGCGGTGACCATGATCCCGCCGTCGAGAGCCCAGATCGAAGGTGGCGTGGTAGACCTGCTCGGTGCCGCACTGCCCGATGTCGACGACGTCGACGCCGGCTTCGTTGAGACCGCGGCAGACCGCCTCGGCCATCTCCGGGCTGGAGAGCCGGATGTCGTGACCGACCGCGACCGTGCCTCCACCGAGAAACGTCGCGAAGGCCCGGCCGATCTTGTAGGCCAGGTCGGGGTTCAGCTCATCGGGAACGCGACCGCGAATGTCGTAGGCCTTGAAGCTTGCCAGAGACACGTGTCACCTTCGTCGCGAGCGGCTGCAAAGCCGCCCGGAAATCCAGCGGACCAGCCTGGTTCCGCAGGAGCCGGAGCATAGCAGAACGGGCTTCGAGGCGTAAGACCGGCCGCTGGGCTATCATCCTCCGTCGGAGGAGCAGCGATGAGCGACACAGGGAAACGAATCGAGAAAGACTCGATGGGTGAGATGGAAGTTCCGGGTCAGGCCTACTACGGAGCGACGACCCAGCGGGCGGTTCTCAACTTCCCGATCAGCGGTCTACGGCTGCCCCGCCGGATGATCCGGGCCCTGGGCCTGCTCAAGTGGGGTGCCGCCGGCGCGAACCAGGAGCTCGGCCGGCTGGACGACAAGCTGGCCGACGCGATCCGGGCCGCCGCCCTCGAGGTCGCCGAGGGACGCCACGACGACCAGTTCGTCGTCGACATCTTCCAGACCGGCTCCGGCACCTCCTCGAACATGAACGCCAACGAGGTGATCGCCAATCGCGCGGCCGAGTTGCTCGGCGGCCAGCGCGGGGCCCGCGACCTCGTGCATCCGAACGACCACGTCAACACCGGGCAGTCGTCCAACGACATCATCCCGTCGGCGGTCCATCTCGCCGCGCTGCTGTCGATCGCCGAGGTTCTCGAGCCGTCGGCGCGCCAGCTACGGGAGAGTCTGACCGCCAAGGCCGACGAGTTCTGGGGCACGATCAAGACCGGCCGGACCCACCTCCAGGACGCGACGCCGATCCGCGTCGGCCAGGTCTTCCGGGGCTACGCCGGCCAGATCGAGCGCTGCGAGAAGCGCATCGCCCAGGCCCGGGAGGAGCTCGCCGGCGTCGCCCTGGGCGGCACCGCGGTCGGCACCGGCCTGAACACCCATCCGGAGTTCTCCCGCCGGGTGTGCGAAGCGGTCAGCAAGAAGGCCGGCGTCACGATTCACGAGTCCGAGAACCACTTCCACGCTCAGGCGACCCTCGACGCGGTCGTCGCCGCCTCCGGCGCGATGCGCACGATGGCGGTCGCCTTGCTCAAGATCGCCAACGACATCCGCCTGCTCTCCAGTGGCCCGCGGACCGGCCTGGGCGAGCTGGCGATCCCCGAGGTCCAGCCCGGGAGTTCGATCATGCCGGGCAAGGTCAACCCTGTCATCGCCGAATCTGTGATCCAGGTCGCGGCGCAGGTACTGGCCAACGATCAGGCGATCGTCCAGGCCGGCGAGTGGAGCTTCTTCGAGCTGAACACGATGCTGCCCGTGGCCGGACATAACCTGATCCAGTCGATCGAGCTGCTCGGCAACGCCTCGCGCAACTTCGCCGAGAAGTGCATCGACGGCACCACGGTCACCGATCGAGGTCCGGCGATGGTCGATCAGGGCCTGGCCATCGTGACCGGTCTGGTCCCGCTGATCGGCTACGATCTCTCCGCGGCGATCGCCCACAAGGCCGCCCACACCGGACAGACCGTGCGCGAGGTTGCCGAGGAGATGACCGACCTGACTCCCGAACAACTCGACCACGGCCTCGACCCCTTCGCGATGACCGAGCCCTCCAGCGACTGACCCCGGCGGGCTAGAAGGGATAGAACCTGGGGATCAGGATACTGGCGCCGATCCAGTAGAGCAGGGTCAGCGGCAATCCGGCCTGGACGAAGTCCCGGAAGCGGTAGCCCCCCGGACCGTAGACCAGCAGATTGGTCTGGTACCCGATCGGAGTGTAGAAGGCGGCCGACGACGCGATCGCCACGGCGATCAGGAACGGCCGCGAGTCGACGTTCAGCGCGTGGGCACAGTTCAGCGCCAGCGGCGCCAGCAGCGCTGCCGTCGCCGTGTTGGACATCACGCCGGTGAGCAGCGCCGCAAGCAAGAACAGGAACGACAGTACGGCGACCGGCCCGTAGTCCCCGGCGACGGAGATCAGCAGTTCTCCGGCACGGGCGGCGACTCCGCTCGTCTCCAGCGCCACGCCGAGAGGGATCAACCCCGCGAGCAGGATGATCACGCTCCATTCGATCTGCTCGTAGACCCGGCGCACCGGCACGCAGCCGCTCAACACCATCGCCACCGCCCCGGCGACCGCCGCTTCGGCGATGCCGAACCAGCCCACCGCCGCGATGAGCACGACGCCGGCGACGATCCCCGTCGAGATCGCAGCCATCAGCGGCTTCACGACCGGCACCTCGAGCTCCTCGAGGATCACGAAGCTACGCTGACGGCGCAGCCGCTCCAGGCTTCGCCGCGGTGCGAGGATCAACAACTCGTCGCCGATCCGCAGCCGGACGTGGCCGATCTTCTCGCGGATGTCCTCGCCGTGACGACGGATCGCCAGCGCCGTCGCTCCGTAGCGGTTGCGGAAGTCGACCGCCTTCATGCTGCGGCCTTCGAGATCCGAGTTCGGCGTGACGACCGCTTCCAGCAGCGCGCTGTCGTGAGACCGGAGCGTCGCGTCTCCCGGGCTGGAGCCGGAGCGAACACGGATCCCCGCCGCCTGGCTGAGCTGGACCAGCGCGGCGGCCGGCGCCTTGACCAGCAGGATGTCGTCTTCTTCGAGTTGCTCGTCGACGGCGATCGACCGCATCACCTTCCGGCGCACGTGACCGAGAACCTCGAGATCATGCTTTTCGCCGAGCTTCGCGTCGAGCAGGGTCTGCCCGATCAGCGTCGAGCCGGGGAGGATGATCACCTCGCTCAGGTAACGGTTGAGATGGAATCCCTCGGTCAGCGTCTCGGCCTGGATACGTACGGGAATCACCTTGCGGCCGAAGACCAGCAGGTAGACGGCACCGGCGACGAACAGGACCAGGCCGACCCGGGTCAACTCGAACATGCCGAACGGCTCCAGTCCGTGCCCGACGGCGATCGAACTGACCAGGATGTTCGTCGACGTACCGATCAGCGTGCAGCAGCCGCCCATCATGGCGAAGAACGAGAGCGGCATCATCAACCGGCTCGGACTGATGTGATTGCCGTGGCTGGCCCGCAACGTGATCGGCAGGAAGATCGCCACCGCCGCCGTGTTGTTGATGAACGCCGACACCGGCGCCACCACGAGCCCGGAGACCAGCATCAGCGCGCTTCCGGACGACGGGCCGTGCCGCAGCAGCCGATCGCCCAGCACCTGCACCACCCCGCTCCCCTGCAGCCCGGCGCTGAGCACAAACATGCAGGCCACGGTGATCGTGGCCGGGTTCGAGAAACCGGAGAGGGCCTGATCGACGTCCAGGATGCCCGTGAAGATCAGCGCGGCGAGGACCATCATCGCGACGAGATCGGCGCGCACGCGTTCGCTGGCGAGGAGAATCGCCGCCAGGACGAGCAGTAGGAGCACGAGGGACAAGCGACTCTCCTCGGAGTTGTGCGGGCCTGTCGATTCTATCCACAATCGGCGGCTTCAGGTGATTTCTTGGAGACGGGTCAGCGGGAGCGGGTCACGCGGGAAAGAGAACGCCCGGCGCGAATCGTCCTGCGGGATCGAGCGCGCCCTTGACCGCCCGCATCGCGGCGATCGCGTCGTCGCCCAGGAAACGCCGCAGCATCTCCTGCTTGATCGGGTTGCGGCCGACGCCGTGCTCGGAGAGCGGGCAGCCGCCCCGGCGCGCCGCCTCGTCGGCAAAGCGAAACTGGAGCTCGGTCGCCGCGGCGACCTCGGACTCGTTACGCGCCAGCGCGTTGGGGTGCAGGTTTCCGTCGGACAGATGCCCCCAGATCGCGTACTCGAGACCGGAGCGCTCGAACTCGCGGACGTAGGTCTCGATCATCGCCGCCAGCTCGCCCACCGGGACGATCAGGTCACCGCCGACCTTGCAGACCCGGGGATGTTCCCGCCGGCGCTGGGCCAGCAGCTCGTTGACCCGGGTCGGCACCGCCTCCCGCAGCTCGCGAGAGCGCGCTCCGCCGGTCGTTTCCCGGGAAACGCGAGCTCGAGGGGCTCCAGCGCCCCGTGGTCCTCGAGAATCCGGAACAGCCGGACCAGCGGCAGATCGCCGACGTCGGCTCGTGTTCGACCGAAGTGCTCGAGGAGCTGCTGGACCGCGTCGTCGGAGTGTTCTCCGGCAGCTCCATCTCGAACAGCAGACGCCGCCCGCGCGGACGGTGGGACCGGCAACCTCGGCGCCCGGGCCGCACCCACGTTCCGACGAAGCAAGGCCAGGGAAGGCCCGTCGAGCCACTCGATCGCGCGGATGTCGGGACCCAGTTCGTCGCCGCGCTCTCGCGCCTGCTGGGCCTGATCCCGGAGCGAGGCCGCGAGAAGCTGCGCCAGTCGTTCGTCATCGAGAAACACCAGCCCGGTCAGGACCGACGGGGCAGCCGGCACAGGTCGGACGCGTGATCGCGGTGATCAGTCCCAGCGTTCCCTCGGAGCCGACGAACAGGTCCACCAGGTCCAGCTCTTCCGACGAGTGGTAGCCGG
The DNA here is from genome assembly GCA_942490715.1 of uncultured bacterium. Classification (GTDB taxonomy): domain Bacteria; phylum Acidobacteriota; class Polarisedimenticolia; order Polarisedimenticolales; family Polarisedimenticolaceae; genus CALNYP01. Next base: position 199,567 of record CALNYP010000034.1, on the reverse strand, counting down.
CGGAGACCTTCTTCAGCTCCGGCAGTCGATAGTCCGGAACCGGGATCTCCAGCCGCGTGCCGTCGGACAGGGCGACGTGAAAACTCTCGCCGCGGCGGGCGACGCACTGACCACGCTCGAACTGGAGCAGCTCGCCGTTGAACAGCACGACCCGCAGGCCGTGGACCCACTGCCGGGTGACGCCGTACTTGAACGTCGCCGCACCACCGGCGTTGGTGGCGACGGTTCCGCCGAGCATCGCCTGCTGGTACGTCGGCACCGGCGGGTAGTAGAAACCCTCGCCGGCGACGCTGGCCTGGAGATCCTCGAGGCGAACCCCGGGCTGGACGGTCACGCGACCTCCGGAAACGATCGGGCCCCGGTCGGCCATACCCTCGACCGAGAGCAACAACTCTCCGCGGGGTACGGCGCCGCCGGTCAACGAGGAGCGAGCGGCCTGAACCAGGATCGAGCGGTCTCCGGTGGCCCGGAGCAGCGCCGCCGCTTCGGCCTCGCTCTCGAGACGGACGAGGCCCGAGGCGTTGCCCGACGGCATCCCCGATGCGTCGTCGAGGTAGGCCGAGAGGATGCGCGGATCCTCGACGATCTCCGGCGGCCGCACCTCGGGCAGCCGTTGGCCATGAATCAGGAATCGTGACACCAGGAGCCTCCGCCGGGAGCTCACTCGACCAGCGGCTCACCCTGGTTCACGTTACGGCCCGTCCCGGCGTAGCGTCAAGAAGCCGCGGCCTGACGCCCGCGGAGAGACTTCACGACGAAGAGGGCGCCGACGAACAGCAGTACCAGCGGAATCAGCGGCAAGGCGATCAGACTGCCGACCATGACGACGAGACCGATCGCCCCCAGCATCAGGAAAACCAGCAATTTGGCCCCGATCGCCGCGATGCCGACGACCGCCCCGAACAGGCCGGCCACGAGGCCGACGACCGCCCCGAGGACCCCCAGGACCAGGCGAATCGGCAGGACGATCAGGAAAACCAGCGCCTTCAGCAGGAATCCGATCGCCAGGAGCGGCAGGACCACGACCCCGACGACCAGCAGCAGCGCGCCACCGACCGTCAGACCCATGGAACCACGACGAAGCTCCATGCATCAGCACCTCCCGGAAGCCGAAACGCACCGGATGTCGCACGTTCCCTGCTTCCCGACTGGAATACGACCGGCACCGGCCCCGGGTTCCCGGGAATCTGGCGACGGCGGCATTTTTCGGCCGGCCGCCCCGGCCTAGAGGTCGAACTTGACGCCCTGGGCCAGCGGGAGCTCCGTGGTCCAGTTGATCGTGTTGGTCTGGCGCCGCATGTAGGCCTTCCAGGCGTCGGAGCCGGACTCGCGGCCGCCGCCGGTCTCCTTCTCGCCGCCGAAGGCGCCGCCGATCTCGGCGCCGGAGGTGCCGATGTTGACGTTGGCGATCCCGCAGTCGCTGCCCGAGGTGCGAGAGGAACGTCTCGGCGTGCAGGTTGGTCGGTGAAGATCGCCGACGAGAGGCCCTGCGGCACGTCGTTGTGGATCTTCAGCGCTTCCTCGACGTCGTCGACCTCGAAAACGTAGAGGATCGGCGCGAAGGTCTCGTCCTGGACGATCGCCATGTCGGGGTTGGCCTTGACCACGGTCGGCTCGACGAAAAAGCCCGGTCGGTCGATCCGATTGCCGCCGCAGAGCAGTTCGCCGCCCTGCTCGGCCACCGCGCGCAAGGAAGCCATCATGCCCTCGATCGCGTCGCCGTCGATCAGCGGTCCCATCAGCGTGTTCTCGTCGAGAGGGTCACCGACACGGATCTGCTTGTAGCCGGCGAGCAGCTTGTCGATGAAGGCACCGGCGATCCCCTTCTGCAGGAAGACGCGCCGTGTGCTGGTGCAACGTTGCCCGGCGGTACCGACGGCACCGAACAGCACACCGCTCACCGCAAGGTCGAGGTCGGCGTCGTCCATCACGATGATCGCGTTGTTGCCACCGAGCTCGAGCAGCGAGCGGCCCAGACGTTCGCCGACGACGGTCGAGACCCGCTTGCCCATCCGGCAGGAACCGGTGGCCGAGATCAACGGCAAGCGGCGGTCGGCCAGCATCGCCTCGCCGACTCCGGCGTCTTCGCCGATCACCAGATTGAACAGTCCCTCGAGGCCGTTGTTCTCCATGACCCGGTTGGCGATGTGCTGGACCGCGATCGCCGTGAGCGGCGTCTTGAGCGACGGCTTCCAGATCATCGTGTCGCCGCAGACTGCCGCGATGGCGGCGTTCCAGGCCCAGACGGCGACCGGGAAGTTGAAGGCGGTGATGATGCCGATCGGTGCCGAGCGGGTGCCACTGCTCGTACATCCGGTGCCCGGGACGCTCGGAGTGCATCGTCAGGCCGTAGAGCTGACGCGAGAGACCGACCGCGAAGTCGCAGATGTCGATCATCTCCTGGACCTCGCCGAGCCCTTCGGAGAGGATCTTCCCCATCTCCAGCGAGACGAGCCGGCCCAGCGGCTCCTTGTGCTTGCGCAGCTCGTCGCCGAGCTGCCGGACGACCTCGCCTCGTCGCGGCGCAGGCATCATCCGCCAGGTCGAGAACGAACGCTGGGCGGCGGCGACAACGGTCTCGTAGTCCGCGGTACTCGCGAGGCGAACCGAACCGAGGGTCTCGCCGGTCGCCGGGTTGATCGAGGCGACCTCACGTCCGTCGGTCTCGATCCATTCACCGGTGCAGGCGCCGGAGTTGACCGGCTTCAGGTTGAGTGCGGCAAGGACTTCCGATGACATGCTTCGCCTCCGTTTCAGGCCGGTTTTCTGCGGGAAAACGCCGTCCTGCGGGATGCGGCGTGGAAGGCGTCAGTGTACCAGACCCGCCGGGGGTCAGCGATCCGGGAGCTCGATCGAGATCGTTTCCGGCGGCAGGAGATAACGCACCCTGCCGCCGACCTCCGCTTCGAGCTCCGGCGAGAGCGTCAGCCGCCCCTTCAGCGAGACCGAGGCGAGCAGGTACGGCTCCCCGTTGCCGGCAGCGAGCAGGATCGCCTCGGCGCGGATCATCTTTCCCAGCACGTCGCCGGCAGCGTGAGAGCCCATGACGAACAGCGCCGAGGCGAGGGCGTTGGCATCCGCCGCACTGTCGGCGAGGGCGACCGCGGCCAGGATGTCGCTGGAGGCCGGCAGACCGTTCCGGGGGTCGAGCACCAGCCGTACGTCGGCCTCCCGGTGCCCGGTGACTCCGATGCCGCGGTTCGAGGTGCGCAGTTCCAGCAGGACTCCCTCGAGCCGGCGCGGGTCGGAGATCGGGACCTGCCACTCCGACACCCCCCGGAGGACTGCCCCAGACCAGCATCGCGTCGTCGAGGCGCAACAGCGCCCCCTGGCTCCCCGCCCTGGCGAAGCTCCGCGCCCCGGCGTCGAGGGCGAAACCCCGGGCGACGACGCCCAGGTCCAGCTCCAGGCCGGGGTGCAGGTAACGGAAGGCCCGGGCCTCCCGGGCGATGGTGACCTTGTCCCAGCCGACACGCCCCAGGGTGACCTCGAGCTCCGACGGCGACGGGATCCGCCCCGAAGAACGCGAGTACAGTCGCTCCAGCGGCGCGATCGTCGGGTCGTAGGCGCCCTTGCTGAACTGCGCGTAGTCCAGGGCCAGGGTGAGCACTCGATAGAAGTCCCGGTCCTCGATGGCCACGAAACCGTCGACGGCCCCCTCGTTGAGCCGGGCCAGCCGGTTGCCCTCTCGATTCCAGATCATCGCCGATTCGACGACGCCGATCTGCTCCCGGATCGCCTCGACGGCTTCGCGCCCCTCGCGTTCGCCGGAGGTCCAGACCTCGACCTCGACCGGGCGACCGAAGGCCTCCCAGCTTCCGCTCGTCTCCACCGGCTCGCCGCAGCCGGCGAGCAGGCCGATCAGCACGAGGCCGGCCGCAGCCGCGGTGACGGGCCGAAAGACGAATCGTGCATTGCTGCGCTGGGTGGGTAGCACTACCATGGTCGCCCCATGTCTGGATCTGGTGAAAACCTAGGCTACATCGACGAACTCTACCGGCGCTACTGCAGCGACGCGTCGAGCGTCAGTGATGCCTGGCAGGAGTTCTTCAAGGATTACCGTCCTCCGGCGGGAGCTGGGCCTCTTCCCCCCCCGGCGGCGCCGGCAGCCGGGCCGCCGGCGACTCCTTCGAAGCCTGAGCCGCCCCTGCCGGAGAACGCGCGCCCCCTGCGCGGCGTCTCGGCCCGGATCGTCGAGAACATGACCGAGAGCCTCGAGGTCCCGACCGCCACGTCGGCGCGGACCATCCCGGTCAAGATCCTCGACGAGAACCGGCGAATCCTCAACCGGCATCAGGCGATCGCGGCGAACCCGAAGATCTCGTTCACCCACCTGATCGCCTGGAGCTTGATCCGGGCGATCGAGCAGCACCCGGAACTCGGCGTGAGCTACATGGAATCCGACGGCAAGCCCTATCTCCTTCCCGGCGACGAGATCCGCCTCGGCCTGGCGATCGACATCGAGAAGAACGGCGAGCGAATCCTCCTCGTGCCGAACATCAAGAACGCCGGTGCGCTGAGCTTCCCGGAGTTCCTCGCGGCCTACGAAGACCTCGTCCAGCGTTCCCGGAAGAACCAGCTCACCGTGGACGATTTCGACGGGACGACGATGACGCTGACCAACCCGGGCATGCTCGGAACCGCGCTGTCGGTGCCCCGGCTGATGCAAGGACAGGGCGCGATCATCGGCACCGGTTCGATCGGCTTCCCGCCGGAGTTCGCCGGGATGTCACCGGGAACGATCGCCGAGCTCGGCCTGTCCAAGGTGATGACGATCACCAGTACCTACGATCACCGCGTGATCCAGGGCGCCGCGTCGGGCAGGTTCCTGGCCACCGTCGAGAAGCTGCTGCAGGGCGAGCACGGCTTCTACGAGGCGCTCTTCTCCCAGCTCGGTGTACCGCGCGAACCGTTCGCCTGGGGCCGTGACAACCGCTCTTCGAGGATCGGTGGCGACCGGGGCGACGACGGCGGCGCCAAGCAGGCCGGCGTCGTTCAGCTGATCCGCGCCTATCGCGTCCGCGGGCATCTCTGGGCCGACCTCGATCCGCTGGCCTACGCTCCCGAGCCGCACCACGAGCTCGAGCTGGCGACCTACGGACTGACGACCTGGGATCTCGACCGCAAGTTCGTCGCCAACGGGTTGAGCGGAATCGACGAGCCGGTAGAACTGCGACGGATCCTCGACACGCTGCAGGACACCTACTGCCGCCACATCGGCGTCGAGTACTACCACATCCCCGAGCCCGAACCGCGCGCCTGGCTGCAGGAGCAGCTGGAGGATCCCGCCCAGCGCGATCCACTCCCCCGGGACGAGCAGATCCGCATCCTGAAGATGCTCAATCGCGGCGAGGCGTTCGAGACCTTCCTGCACACCAGCTACATCGGTCAGAAGCGCTTCTCCCTCGAGGGCGCCGAGACCGCACTGCCGATGCTGGAGACGCTGCTGCGGGACGCGGCCGACGAGGATATGACCGAGGTCGTCATCGGCATGGCCCATCGCGGCCGGCTCAACGTGCTGGCCCACATCGTCGGCAAGTCCTACGGGCAGATCTTCGGCGAGTTCGAGGAGGTCGACCCGAGTTCGACCCTCGGCTCCGGCGACGTCAAGTATCACCTCGGTGCCCACGGCGAGTACGAGACCGACGACGGCAAGAAGCTCGCCGTCAGGGTCGCCTCGAACCCCAGCCACCTCGAGGCGGTCAACCCGGTGGTCGAGGGCATGGTCCGCGCGCTGCAGGATCGTTCCGGCGACACCGAGCGCGAGAAGATCCTCCCGGTTCTGCTCCATGGAGACGCCTCGTTCTCGGGCCAGGGAGTGGTCGCGGAGACCCTCAACCTCTCCCTGCTCGAAGGCTATCGCACCGGCGGAACCGTTCATCTGATCATCAACAACCAGATCGGATTCACGACGCGCCCCGACGATCTGCGCTCCTCGCTCTACACGACCGACGTGGCCAAGATGGTCCGGTCGCCGATCTTCCACGTGAACGGCGACCACCCCGAAGAGGCCGTGCGGGTGATGCGACACGCCCTCGCCTTCCGCCAGAAGTTCAAGCGGGACGTCGTCGTCGATCTCGTCTGCTACCGCCGCTGGGGCCACAACGAGGGTGACGACCCCTCGTACACGAGTCCGATCCTTTACGACCTGATCTCGAAACATCGCTCCGTGCGCAAGCGATACACCGAGCACCTCCTGCGCCGGGGGGACTTCGACCTCGAGACCGCCGAGAAGGCGCTGGAGGATTTCCGCAAGCGGCTCCGCGAGGTTCACGACGAGGTCCGGGCCGTGCAACTCGAGCCGCCGACGATCGAATCGTTCGGCGAGGAATTCGAGAACGCCGGTGAGGCTCCGGACCTGGCAACTCCCTCCGACGAGGCGTTGCGGGAGATCCTCGCCGGTCTCCAGCGCACGCCCGAGGGCTTCGAGACCCATCCCAAGCTGGGACGACAACTCGAGCAGCGCCGGACCCGCTACGACAAGGACCAGATCGACTGGGCCCTGGCCGAGGCGCTGGCCTTCGGATCCCTCGTGCTCGACGGAGTCCCGGTACGACTCAGTGGCGAGGACAGCGGCCGCGGGACGTTCAGTCAACGGCACGCGGTCCTGCACGACCGCTCCACCGCGAAGAGCTGGATCCCGCTGGCCAACCTCGCTCCGGACCAGGCACCCTTCCACGTCTACGACAGCCTCCTCAGTGAGTTTGCGGTGCTCGGCTTCGAGTACGGCTACTCGGTGAACTACCCCGAGGCGCTGGTGATGTGGGAGGCCCAGTTCGGCGACTTCAACAACGGCGCTCAGGTGATCATCGATCAGTTCATCGCCAGTGCCGAGTCCAAGTGGGGGCAGCTGAGCAGTCTGGTCATGCTGCTGCCCCACGGCTACGAGGGACAGGGGCCCGAGCACTCGTCGGCGCGCCTGGAACGGTTCCTGCAGCTTGCCGCCCGGGGCAACCTGCGGGTCGCCTACCCGAGCACTCCGGCCCAGTACTTTCACATGTTGCGGGCCCAGGCCAGCCATGACGACCGCCGGCCCCTGATCGTCATGACACCGAAGAGCTTGCTCCGGCTACCGGCCTGTGTCTCGTCTGCCGCGGAGCTGAGCGGAGGATCGTTCTGTGCCGTGCTCGCAGACGAACGACGGGCCTCCGGCGCACGCCGACTGGTCCTGTGCAGCGGCAAGGTCTACTACGATCTCCTGGAAGCCCGCGACGAGCTGGACGCCGACGACGTGGCGGTCGCACGGCTCGAGTTGATCTACCCGTTCCCGAAGGACGCGATCCGCGACCTGCTCACGAAGCATCCGGCCCTCGAGGAGATCGTCTGGGCCCAGGAAGAGTCCCAGAACATGGGAGCCTGGAGCTATGTCCACGAGCGGCTACGCGAGTTGCTGCCCGATGGGACGAAGCTGCGATACGCGGGCAGACATCGGAGTGCGAGCCCCGCGACCGGCTCCCACCGGCGTCACCTCAAGGAGCAGGCCGCGCTGGTTCACGACGCGTTGACCCAGGACCGGGCCGAGCCGGACCCCGTCAGCAAGAACTCCTGACGCCGCCTCAGGGTTGCGGCGTCGAGGAATCACCGAGCGCAGCGCGGAGCTTCTCCGCGAGACTCTGGCCGAACCCGGCCGGATCGTCCGAGGCCGTCGGACCGGCCGGCGCCTTGCGACGCGGCCCTCGGCCGCCCTCGGCTCTCGGCTTACGCGGGCCTCTCCCCGGTGCGGCAGCGCGATCGGCAGCGCGTGCTTCCTTCGCACCCGGAGCCGCCAGTCGAATCCGATGACCGTCCTCGCCGACCTCGACCACCTCGACCTCGATCTCCTCTCCGACCGGATATCGGCGCGAGAGGTCCGCACCCCGCGGCGAGCCCGACAGTTCGTTGGGCATCAGACCGACACGACCGGGACCGAGCCAGAGGAAGACGCCGAAGCGTTCGATGCGCTGCACCCGGGCCTTGACCTTGGCGCCGGCCTCGATACCGGCGGCATCCTCCATGGACGCACCCTCGACGGGTACGGTCAATGAGATCCGGTGCCGCTTCGGATCGACGGAGAGTACGAGCCACTCGTGCTCCGAACCGACGGTGAGCACATCGCGCCAGCCGCCCTTGGCCGGCGGCAGTTCGCTGGCCGGGGCCAGCGCTTCGACGCCGGCGGCGAGTTCGACGAAGACACCGAAGTCGGTCTGCCGGCGAACCGTGCCCTTGTAGGTCTGGCCGACCTCGTAGTTCTTCGACGCCGAGGCCCAGGGGTCTTCCTGGGCACCGCGAATACTGAGCGAGATCCTTCCGCGCTTGTCGTCGAGCTTGAGCACCTTGACCGTGACCGGGTCGCCGACCTTCAGCACGTCGGAGGCCTGCTTGATCCGGGTGTGAGAAACCTCGGAAACGTGAACGAGTCCGGAGACTCCGGCGCCCAGATCGACGAACACTCCGAAGGCAGCCATACCGGTCACCTTTCCGAGCATCACGGAACCCTCGATCAGGGTGGCGCGGACCGCCTTGGCCTCTTCACTGCGTTCCTCTTCCATCACCAGGCGACGGGAGACGACCACGTCCGCACCGCCACGACGCACCTGCACGATCTGGAAATGAAGACTCTTTCCGACGTAGCTTTCGGGAGCCGTTACCCGGTCGACGTCGATCTGCGACTGCGGACAGAACCCGCGGGCAGGCCCGATCTTGATCTCGAAGCCGCCCTTGATCACACCCTCGACGCGACCCTCGATGGCGCGCTTCGAGCGGAACGCGCGGTACAGCGTCGCGGCGTTTGCGACCGGTCGCGGCCGGGAGTCCTTCTTGGCCTCCTTGCCGTCCCCGGCGTCTTTCTTCGCGCCGGCAGCATCGGCCTCGGTCGGCTTTGCGTCGTTGCCGTCGGCCGCCTTCGCCTCGGCCGCAGTCGCCTCGGGAGAGGAGTTGTCGACAGGAGCCGTGTCCAACACGGCCTCTTCGACCGGTGCCGCTTCGACATCGGCATCGCCCGTTTCCACGGGGGCCGTCTCGGTCGCGCTCTCGTCGGTCGAAGCCGCTGCGGGTTCGTCGTCACCGGTCGCCGGTGGCGCGGCTTCCGCCGCGGGAGAACTGGAGGAACCGTCTGCCGTACTACCTTCGAGCTTCGGGCTCGGAGCTTCGGGCTTCTCTTCCGTCGTCGTCTGTTCTTTGATTGGTTCGCTCACAATCCTGCCTTCCACGCGTAACGCGGGCAACCGTTTCCGGTTGGTGTGATGTGTCTGACCCCTGCCGTTGATATGCCGTGAACTGTTCCATATTGCCACACAAATCAGGGGTCCGCGGGAGTCATGCCGCTTTTCGCGGGGGTATCGACGCCCCGGCCCTGAACGCATATTGCGCCGAAAACTGCCGGGCAACCTCCGGTGGCGGGGATTTCTGCGGATGAATCGTCAACAGGCTGACTGACACCCGTGGTGGCCTGTGGCATTCTGCCTTTCGATGCGGGCAATCGTCATTTCGCGCCCCGGTGGACCGGAGGTGCTGGAGATCCGACAGGTCGACGCCCCACGGCCCGGCGCTCAGGAAGTGCTCGTCGACGTGCGAGCGACCGCGGTGAATCGCGCGGATCTGCTGCAGCGCCGGGGCCGCTACCCGGCCCCGGCCGACTCCCCCGCCGATATTCCCGGGCTCGAGTTCGCCGGAGTCGTCACGGCGACCGGCGAGAACGCGAATAGCTGGAGACCGGGGGACCGGGTGATGGGAATCCTCGGCGGAGGTGGGTATGCCGAGACGATTCGCGTGCACGAGCGGCTCTGCCTTCCCGTTCCACGTGCCCTGACCTGGACGCAGGCGGCGGCGATCCCTGAAGCGTTCCTGACCGCCTACGACGGCTTGTTCCGCAACGCCGGTCTGGCCGCAGGAGAGTCGCTGCTCGTACACGCCGCGGGTTCCGGAATCGGCACCGCCGCGATCCAGCTCGGCAGCGTGGCGGGAGCCCACGTCGTCGGTACCTCCAGGAGCGAGGCGAAGTGTGAACGTCTCTCGGCGCTCGGCTGCCGGGCGGTCCTCGCGGACGGAAGCGGCGAGACCGAGACCAGGCTTCGAGCCCACGCTCCCGACGGTTTCGACGTGATCCTGGATCTGATCGGAGGGCCGGCGCTGGAGACCAACCTCTCCCTGCTCCGGGAACGAGGCCGGCTGGTGATGATCGGCCTCCTCGGCGGCGCGCGAGCGGAGATCCCTCTCGGTCGGATCCTGACCCGGCGACTGACCGTCTCCGGCAGCGTACTGCGCACCCGGACGATCGAGGAGAAGATCGCGCTGGTCGGCCAGTTCGAACGGCGCATCTCCCCGATGCTGGCCCGCGGGGAACTGACCGCGGTGGTCGACAGCAGCTTTCCTCTCGACCGCGCGGCGGAGGCGCATGCACGCATGGAGCGCAACGAGAACTTCGGCAAGATCGTGCTCACCTGCGACGGAGATCGATCTTGAACGCGAGAATCGCAGCGTTGCGCTCGGCCGGCTTTCGAGGCGTGGCCCAGGCGAACGCGCCCCTCGGCCCGTTGACCACCTGGCGCATCGGCGGCCCTGCGGAGTTGATCGTCGCGCCGGTCGACGTCGAGGATCTGCGCCTCGCCGTCGCCTGGGCATCGTCGATCGACCTGCCCCAGCGGATCCTCGGCAACGGTTCCAACCTGCTGGTCCGCGACGAAGGCGTGCACGGAGTCGTCATCCGGCTGCGACGAGTGCTCGACGACGTCGTGCAAGACGGTCCGATCTGGCGCGTCGGCGCCGGCATCTCGTTTCCCAACCTGGCGCGTCGGGCCGCCCGGGCCGGGCACGCCGGTCTCGAATTCGCGGCGGGTATCCCCGGGACGCTCGGCGGCGCGATCGTGATGAACGCCGGCTGGCACGAGTTCGAGATCGGCCGCCACGTCGAGTCGGTGGAGACGATCGATCGCAGCGGACGACGCCGGCAGCTAGCCGCTGCGGAGTGCGAGTTCCACTACCGCAACAGTCGGTTCCGCGGGGGCGAGGAGATCGTCGTCGGAGCCACACTGCGACTCGAAGCCGGTGACCCCGAGGAGATCACGACGAGGATGGAGGGCTTCGCCGAGTCACGGAAACGCAACCAGCCCACCGAGCTCGCCTCGTGCGGTTCCGTCTTCCTGAAACCGAAGGACGACTTTGCCGGAAGGCTGATCGAAGCCGCCGGGCTGAAGGGGCTGCAAGTCGGTGGACTGCAAGTATCTCCCAAGCACGCGAACTTCTTCGTCAACACCGGCGGGGGTACGGCGCGGGATGTCCTGGAACTGGTCGAGCGCGTCGAGGCGGCGGTGCAGGAGCGCTTCGGCGTGAAGCTGGAGCGTGAGTTCGAGCTCTGGTAGCCCTCAGGCCGGAGACTCGGCGCCGGCCTCTTCGTCCGAGTCTCCGATCAGCGTTCGCACGCGATCGACGAACGAATCTCGACGCTGGTCGTCGAACACAACCCGATCCGCGTCGTCGACGAGCAGGCCGTCGAACAGCGCGCGCTTGCTCTCGACGACCTGACGCACCCGCTCCTCCATCGCGCCGCCGGTGACGAAGTGCAGAACCTGAACGCTGTGTTTCTGTCCCATCCGGTGCACGCGTCCGGCACGCTGGGCCAGCACCGCCGGGTTCCAGGGGACCTCGAGGTTGACGACGATCGACGCCGAGTCCTGGAGGTTCAACCCCAGCCCTCCGGCATCGGTGGCGAACAGGACACGCAGCTCCGGATCGTCCCGGAAGGCCAGCAGCACCTCGTCCCGCGCCTTGCTCGTCAGGCCGCCGTGAAACACCTCGGCCCGCAGGTCCCGGGCCTCCAGCAATCCGCCGACGACGAAGTGGGCCAGGCGGAGCATCCGCTCCCACTGACTGAAGACGACGATCTTGGTCGATGACTCGTCGAGCAGGTCCTCCAGGACCCGGGCAAACTCTTCGAGCTTGGGTGAGTTCAGCGCGCGGATCTCCTGGGGCGACGCCGGCTCCGGGTCGCGAATGCGACGTTCGAAGTCGGGCCATTCGAACTGCGCCAGCGAGTTACACAGGATGCGCATCGAGGTGAGCGCCTGCAGCATCCGGCGCACTTCATGAGGTTGCAGCTGGCCGCGATTCGACAGCAGCGAGGCCAGTCGCGACGCCTGCTGCCGGTAGATCCGGCGCTGCTTCGGGGTCATGCCGGTCCAGAACGTGTTGTCGGTTCGTGGCGGCAGCTGATCGAGGACCTCCCGACGCTCTCGCCGCAGGAAGAAGCCCTTCAGTCGCCGACGAAGAATCCCGAGGCTCTCGTAGGCGATGATCCGGCCTCCCGGCTCGCTCACCGCGTGGAACGGAACCAGTCGCCAGCGCGGGCCGAGGGCTCGGGGATGCAGGAACTCGGCCAGGGAGTGCAACTCGAGCAGTCGATTCTCCAGCGGCGTACCGGTGAGGACGAAGGCGAAGCGGCTGTTCAGTCGCTTGACTTCCCGCGCCGTCCGGGTGTCCTGGTTCTTGATCCGCTGCGCCTCGTCGAGAACGACGAGCTCGGCCCCGGTGGAGCGGATCGCCTCCAGGTCTCGCAACACGATCTCGTAGTTCAGGATCAGGAACCCGTCGGTCCAGCCGCGGTATCGCGCCAGACGGGACTTGCGCGTCCCCTCGACGACGACCGCATTCTCGCCACAGACCTTCTCGATCTCGCGACGCCACTGATGCTTGAGGGATGCCGGGCAGACGATCAGCGCGCGTCGGGCACCGGCCATCTCCCGCAGGAGCAGCGCGGCGGCGATCGCCTGCACCGTCTTGCCCAGCCCCATGTCGTCGGCGAGAAATCCACGCCCGCGCCGGGCCAGGAACAGCGCACCGCGTTCCTGGTAGGGGTGCAGGCGCAAGCCCAGGCGGTCGCGAATCCCGATCCATGACGGACTGCTCTCGGCGATCCCCGACAGACGCTGACGGCGTTCCTCGTCGTCCTCGGCGGAACGCAACCGGCGCTCGACCAGCGGATCGAGCTCGAAACGACGATCGGCGTCCGTCGCCACCGCTCGCGCCGCGCGAACCGCGTCCCGGACCCAGCGACTCGGCACCTGTCCGTCGGGGGCGGGACGGATCCAGCCCTCGGCATCGAAGTGCTCGGCCAGCTCCGCCGGCAAGGTCGCGTCGTGGACGGAGGTCCGGATCTCCCGCAGGGGATCGGGGGTCCGATCGATCCAGACCTTGGGTTGCCACCAGACCGAGAGCAGGTCGACGAACGGAGGCTTGGGCTTGCGAAGAATCCAGGTCCGGATCCGTTCGATGTGCAGACAGGTACCGAGCTCGTTCTCCGCGAAGTCGGCACAGCTGCACGAGGCCACCTCCGCCCGGGGATCACGCAGGGTGACTCGCTCGGTTTCACCGGCGCGTTCGACCCGGAAACGTGCCGGCCCCCTGGCGTCGCCATCCGCGACGACCGACCACTTCTCTCGCCGGAATGTCTGCCGTCGAGAGAGTCGCTCGTCGTTCCGGGCCAGAGCGAGCCGTTCGTCCCGGGTGAGGGTTCGCTCGGGGCCGCCGACGACCATGAAACCGGCAACGTCGGTGGCCGGCTGGACGATGCGACCGCGACTTCGCGACGCCCGGCCCGACGATCCGGATCGCGACCCTCCCTGCGCGACCCGCGGTGGACGCTGGGGGAAGCGCAACGCCTCCAGCGCCGCGACCGCGTGACGGCAGGGTCGGGCAGCGCCCCCCGCGCAGGTGCACTCGACGGTCGGCCCGGGGTCGCCGGCGTGCACCTCGACCCGGTACGGGAGCGGACGGTTGCCACGGACCCGGGCCTCGATCGAGCGACCGTCCAGCGCGACGTGCAGTCGCTCGACACGGCCGAGCAACGCATCCTTGCGACCGCCGGAGGCGATCCGTTTTCCGGCCCACGCCGACAGATCGACTTCGAGCAGCGCCGGGTCGGCGGGAACCGTCGGCCGCGCATCTGGGTCGGAACCTGGTTGAGATCGAGGCACCGTTTCTCCGGCGAAAGTGGTCGTGGAACCCGTTAGTCTGCACCACTTCGTCGGACCGAATCAATCCGCACGGCCAACTGCGGGCTTTTTTGCGATCGGCTATCCTGTCGTCGACATGGGCAAGCCACCTGCAACGAGACCGTCCGCAAGCCACCGCTCGACCCTCGAGGAACGCCTGGCGGCCTTCCTGGTCGAGCGCTTTCCCTTCGCCGCTGCGACCGCCCTTGCGGCCCTGGGCAGCGTTCTGAAAGCGGAGCCGGAGCGGCCTTCGGCGATCCGCGCCGCCGCGCGATCGGCACTCCCGGCAGCCTTCCCGGCTTCGGCTCCCGCCGGAACTCCGGAGACCGCACCTGGAATCGGCGGAGACCAGCGCATGGGGCAGGCGATCGGACAGCTCGTCGGCGAGGTCGATGGGTTCCTGCACCGCGAGGAGATCGCCGCCTCGATCCGCGATGACGAGCGCCGGGAGCTGCTGCGCGGCATGCTGCTGACCCGGGCAACCGACATCCAGCTCAAGAACTTCTACCTCGGGGGCCACGTCCGCTTCGAGAATCTCCCGTTCCAGGGAAAGGGTTTCCGTTCGCTGGGGCAGGAGGCGATCTACGGCGTACCGCTACGACTGCGACGGGGCGAGGCCTGGATCGGCGAGGACGGCAGCTGGAACGGCGATGTCGTGGCGCCGCTGATCCGTGACCTCGGCGCCGCTTTCGGCATGGACTCCTCCCCCGCCGCGGTCGAGCTGGTGCTCGGCGCCCAGATGGCCAAGGCCGGATCGCCGATGGAGGGACGCGACCTGCACATCGGCAACCTCTCCCGTGGAGTGCTGCCGGCGACCGCGCCGCTGAGCATCTCGTCGCTGACCGCCGCCGGAATGGCGATGGCATTTTCCCAGGACGATTCGGAGCGGGTCTCGGTCTGCTTCATCGGCGAGGGCGGCAGCTCCCTCGGAGAGTGGCACGAGGCGATCAACCTCTGCGCCGCGCGCAAGCTGCCGGCGGTGTTCTGCATCGAGAACAACCAGACGGCCCTGGCCACGCCGGTCCCGGATCAATCCGCGGTCCGCACGTTCGCCGACAAGGCCGCGGGGTACGGCATCCCCGGCCTGACGATCGACGGCACCGACCCCGAGGCGATCGCCGCCGCCTTCGGCTGGGCCGCCGAGCGCGCGCGGAACGGCGAGGGCCCGGCGCTGATCGAGCTGATCGCGATGCGCATCTGTGGCCACGCTCACCACGACGACATGCTCTATCTCGGTAAGGAGCAGGAACCGGGCTGGGAGTACCCGACCCTCGACGAGAACGGTTACGCCGATCCTGCGGCCTTCGCCTACTGGTCGCAGCGCGACCCGATCGCGACCTACGCCGCCAGGCTGGAGGCGTCGGGGCTGCTCGATGCGGACGGCCTCGACCGGATGAAGCAGGAGGTCAAGGAGATCGTCGATGCCGCCGCCGCCCGGGTGATCGACGCGCCGTGGCCCGACCCGGCAACGGTCGGCGTCGGTGTCTTCGCCGACGAGGCGCCCCGGGAGCACCGTGAGGTGCTCGCCGATCGCCACACGGTTCGTCCGCGCGTGGCGCTACCGGAGCTGGAGACCGGGCCGGAGTTCTCCGCCCGGGGACGGACGCTCCTGGAAGGAGTGATGCTCGGCGTCGGCGATGCCCTGCGGGCCGACCCGCGGGTCTTCGTCTACGGCCAGGATGTGGGCGGCCGCTACGGCAACGCGTTCCTGTTGCTGCGACCGCTCCTCGAGGAGTTCGGCGACCGGATCCTCAACTCGACCCTGGCCGAGGGCGGCATCCTCGGCGTCTGCGTCGGCTCGGCGCTCGCCGGCCGTCGCCCGATCGGCGAGATCCAGTTCAACGACTTCGTGGCGACCGGCTTCAACCAGCTCGTGAACAACGCGGCCAAGACCCGATATCGCTGGGGCGGATCGGTTCCGATGGTCGTGCGGATGCCCTGGGGCGGGCTACGCAAGGCCGGCCCGTACCACAGCCAGAACACCGAGCCCTGGTTCTACCGTACGCCCGGACTCAAGATCGTCGTTCCGTCAACCCCTCACGACGCCCGGGGGCTGATGGCCTCGGCGGTCGCCGACCCGGACCCGGTGCTGTACTACGAGCACATCGCGCTCTACCGCGAGCCGAAGATCAAGCAGGAGCTCGCCGGGACGACCGAGCCGATCCCGATCGGACGGGCGGCTCTGCGCCGGGCGGGAAGCGACCTGGCGATCGTCACCTACGGCGCGTTCGTCCACACCGCGATGGAGGTCGCCGAGGCCCTCTCCGCCGACGGGATCGAGGCCTCGGTGCTCGACCTCCGGAGCCTGGTACCCCTCGACCGGGAACGGTTGTTCGCCGTCGCCCGGCACTGCGGCAAGGTGCTGATCACCCACGAGGACTCGCGAACCGGAGGCATCGGCGAGAGCCTCGCGGCGATTCTCCAGGAAGAGGCCTTCGAGGATCTGGATGCGCCGATCCGGATCGTCGGTGCCCTCGACACGCCGGTCCCCTACGCTCCCTCCCTCGAAGCCGCCTTCCTGCCCGGCCGGGAGCGGATCCTCCGCGCCGCACGACTACTCGCGGCCTACTGACCCCTGCCGGTACGGCTACTCGATCACGGCGCCGGTGACACCGGTCAACCCGAGCAGTTCGCCGGCGGCAATCACCGCGTCATCCCGCATCCGGCAGACTCGCTCGCGCTCGAGAGTCGTCGGGGCGAAGACGACCAGCAACAACGCCGACGTCGATGTCGTCACGCAGGTCCGCGCAGAATCGGAGGTTGGATTGCCGAACGGCCCTGTTTCGTCGGCCAGCACCGGGCGCCCCGCCAGGTGAACCTCGGACTTGCGAATGCCGGCGTAGCTCTCGCCGGGAGTTCCGGCGCGCAACACGACCCGACCGGCGATCGCCGCCGTGTCGTACAGGCCGATCGGCAGGAGAAACCGCAGGGCCAGGAGGTTGGAGAGATCGACGGCGCTGGAGATCCGCGGAAGCGATTCACCCTTGAGGACGCGGCGCAGCAACGACTCCGACGACGGGCGGGTGCGGGTCGGGTCGATTCCGAAGCTCTTGTAGAGCGTGCGTGCCGGGGCGAGCTCCGCGATCTCCGACGGCTTGCGCCCGGCGTGACGCTCTCGCATCGACGCGCAGGTCCGCTCGATCTCGCGCTCCAGCTCCGTCGACGACGGGCCCGAGACGTGGGAACCACCGTGGATCGACACCGCGCGCACCCGCTCCCGCACGTCCGCGTGCAGCTCGATCACGACTCCACCGGGAACCGACGACCCCTCCACGGGCGGATCAGTCGGACTGCGCGGTGCCGCAGCTGGGGAGGGCGTCCAGCGCGTCCTTCATCTGCAGGTAGGAGCGCGTGCAGGAATCGAGGCCGCCCTGGACATCCATCGGAGACTCGGCCTCCTCGAACAGGGTCAGGGAGCTGTCCATGATGCGCATGCTGCGGACGGTGAAGTTGGCGGTCTCGACACCGGCCAGGTCCCGCCGGCCCTCGAAGCAGGTCGTGCGATCCCGGACCAGCTTGCGCAGCTGGTCCATGCTGGCCGCGATGTGTTCCAGGTTTCCGCTGCAGCAGGCGCGAGCCCGGGTCAGCGCCTTGTCCGACGTGCCGGCGGCACCGATATCGACGACACCCTTGCGAACCTTCGTCGCGGCGTTGAACAGCATCTTGCGGATCGTCTCCAGCTCCTTGTCGATCGGCGACAGCGGAGGCTTCGGCTCTTCGGCCACGGCGACCCCACCGACGGCGGCCAGGCAGCCGACAAGGAGGACGGCGAGCAGTTTTCGGTGCGGGAGCGACATGTCTACCTCCGGAAGTCAACGTACGATGGGTACCCCACTCGCGCACCCGGCGCAAGGCCGGACCGGCAGGTGCTATCATCGGTTCCGGTCGGCGGCGCCCCCTCCCGCGAGCTTATCTCCAGACTCCCGGCATCGCCCAGACACACGAGAACCGACGTATGACCGACGCCATCGACCCCTCGTCGGCCCGGCCCGACGGGCCCCACGCCGACTCCAGCAGACTCGCCGGCCTGGCCGACGAGCTGATGCGCCTGGCCCGCACCGACCCCGACGGGCTCGCGGACCGGATCGCCGAGTTGACGGTTCGCGAGCAAGCCGAGCTGGCGCTGCGCCTCCCGGCTCCGCAGCGCCTCGCGCTGCTGCTCCACTCGCCCACGCCGCTGAAGCTCGTGCGGGCGCTGCCGAATTCGGAGCTGTACCTCACGGTTCGAGAGGTCGGACCGGCCGAGGCGTTACCCCTGCTGAAACTCGCGTCGGGACAGCAACTGCGCCACCTGATCGATCTCGAAGCGTGGCGCAAGGATCAGCTCGACGCCGATCGCACCGGCGCGTGGGTCGCCACGATCCTCGAGTCCGGCGAGCCCGCACTGCGCCGCTTGCTGCAGAACACCGACGACGAGGTGCTCGCGTTGCTCCTGGCACGCTGGGCCAGAATCTCCCAGCTCGAGTACGAGGACCGTCCGGAGGTGCACGGGCATGGCCAGGGCGACGCCGGCACCGCCGAGGGGCTGCTGACCCCGGACGGCGAGCACCGATTCCTGCCGACGATCCCCGAGCACGCTCCGGCGATCCGGCGTCTGCTGGTGCTGCTGTTCGAGGAGAACCCCGAACGCTACTCCCGACTCCTCTGGGCCTCGCGCTGGGAGTTGCCCTCCGAGCTTGAGGAGCAGGCGCTGCACTGGCGCAACGACCGGCTCGAGCAGCACGGCTTCCCCTCCCACGAGGAAGCGTTGCGCGTGTTCGAACCGCCGGACGGCTCCAGCCGCGAGCCGATGGTCGGAGGACCGATCGACGCCGATGCGATCTCCGCCGCCCGCAGTCCGTTGCGGGTGGAATGCGCCAAGAGCGGCCTGGTGCCGGCGCTGGACCGGCTGAACGATCGGCTGCGGGAACGCGTGCTGATCGAGTGCATCGCCCTGGCCAACCGCCTGCTGATCGCCGACCACGCCGACACCGGCGACCCGGAGGCGCACTCCGCGGCGATGGAGCGTGCGATCGGCTACATGGAGATCGGTCTGAAGATTCACGGCGGATCCGAGCCGACGTCGATGGCCCGGCTCCTCGAACAACGCTCGGTGCTGGAGTGGTTCCGCGAGGGCTACGCCGAGGCGGCCGCCCTGCAGCGCAGCGCCCATCGCCTGCTGTCCCGATCCTGGCCCCAGGGAACCCTCGAAGCACTCCTGCTGCTGGACTCCCCGGTACGGGAACGGGTGGCCGCGCTGCTCGAGCCTCGACCGCTGTACTTCGACCCCGACGCCGACGACGGGACCGGCCTCGCCGGGATGCGCGATTTCCGCAACCTCGCCGAGTTCGAGGAGTCCCGGGTGGCGATCGAGGTCGGCGAGCTGTTCGGCCGCATCCTCGTCAACAGCCTGGGACTCGACCTCGACACGGCGATGCGCGCCGCACGGACGGACACCCGCGGTCCCTTCTTCAGCACGTTTCTGCTGACCGCGATGGCCTGGAATGCCACCCGGGGGGAACTCTCCGGCGCGCCGCTTCCCGACGACGTCGTGGCCGAGTTCCTGCGCACCGTCGCCTCCCGCCGCACCGCGGACCCCGAAGCCGGCGCGCGGGCGTTTCGCGACCTCAACGCCGCGTTGACCCGCCGAGCCACGCTGACGGCACGGGAGACCGCCGTCCTCGATGCGTTCGGCCGCTACTGTCTGCAGCAGCTCACCGACGAGTGCGGACAGCTCGACCCCGGTGTCCCACCCGACCCGCGGGCGATATCCTGCCTGCTGCTCGAATCATCCCTGCGCTGACTGGAGGAATCCACGATGGCCGACAAGTTGAAGTCCGCATTCGAACTGGCGATGGAGCGCCTCGACGCCAGCGATCGAAAGCGGGGCGTCAAGCGCCAGCAGCTCAGCGAGGCCCAGAAGCGGAAGATCGCCAAGCTACGCAAGGAGGCCGAGGCCAAGCGTGCGGAGATCGAGATCCTGCATCGCAAGTCGCTCGAGGAGATCCAGGACCCGGCGAAGCGGGCCGAGGAAGAAGAGCACCGGCAGACCGATCTGCGCCGGGTCGCGTCGTGGCTGGAGTCGAAGATCGCCGAGGTCAAGCGCGGTTGACCGCGCTCCGACCGACGGTCGCTCAGCCGTCGGACGCCTCTTCCCAGACCCGGCACAGTTCGACGATCACCTCGACCGCCTTGTGCATGTCCTGCGCCGAGACCCACTCGTAGCGCGAATGGAAGTTGTGTTCGCCGGCGAAGATGTTCGGCGTCGGCAAGCCCATGAACGACAGACGGGAGCCGTCGGTCCCTCCCCGGATCGGGCTCGACCGCACCTCGAGTCCCGCCCGGGCGATCGCGCTCCGGGCGTGAGCCTCGACGTCGGGGTGGGCGTCGATGACCTCCTTCATGTTCCGGTACTGCTCCTCGATCACGGACTCGTAGGAGGCGCCGGGCCAGTCCGCGACGGTCTCGCGGGCCAGCTTCTCGACCATCGCCTCCAGCTCGGCCAGCCTGGCGGTGACGAAGTCGCGGACGATGAAGCGCACGGAGGTTTGCTCCACACCGGCGTCGAGCACGTAGGGGTGGACGAAACCGTCGTAGCCGGCGGTGTTCTCCGGCGCACACTCCCGGGGAAGCCGACCGATGAAATCCGCGGCCACCTTGATCGCGCTGACCATCTTGCCGATGGCGAAACCGGGGTGGGTGTTGAACCCCTTGAACGTCACCGTCATTCCGTCGGCGGAGAAGGTCTCGGTCTCGATCTGCCCCAGGGTTTCGCCGTCCATCGTGTAGGCGTAGCGGGCCCCGAAACGCTTCACGTCGAAGTACCGCGTGCCCTGCCCGATCTCCTCGTCCGGCGTGAAGCCGAGACGGATCGGTCCGTGGGGAATCTCCGGGTGCGCCATCAGGTACTCGGCGGCGCCGACGATCTCCGCCACGCCGGCCTTGTTGTCGGCACCCAGCAGCGTCTTGCCCGACGCGGTGATGATGTCGTTGCCCAGCTGCTCCTGAAGATGCGGGTTGTCGGCGAGCCGGATGATCGCCGTCGGATCGTCGGGCAAGACCAGATCCTGGCCCTGGTAGTTCCGATGAACGATCGGCTTGACGCCGTCACCGGGCATCTCCGGCGAAGTGTCGACGTGGGCGATGAAGCCGATCACCGGAACGTCGCGTTTGTTCGTCGTCGCCGGAATCGTCGCGAATACGTAGCCGTGTTCGTCACGTACCGCATCGTCGAGCCCCAGCCCGCGCAGCTCCTCGACGAGCAGGTCGAGCAGGATCAGCTGCTTGTCGGTGCTCGGATAGGTATCCGAGCCCTCTTTCGATTGCGTGTCGATCGTCACGTATCGGAGAAAACGGTCCACACAACTGGTTTCGTAGTTCGTATCGCTCATGCCGCGCAGGCTACCTCGGCGCCGCCGGGGGTTCAAGAGTGGCTCTTGTATGGCGGAGGCGACTGCGCTAACATGCAGCGTCGCCACGGGCGGTTCCGCGTGCGACTCTGCTACGAGGTCGGATGCCCTTGGCCTACCCGGGTTCAGCAACCCGCATTTCAGGCTCCCGGATTCCCGGGCCGGACACCCGACTCCCCTCTCTCAAACCCAGGATCGCCGTCATCGTTGCGATGCGGTGCGCGGGCGTTCCAGGGACTTCCTTGCGCGACGACACGGAGGCCGACCGATGAGGCGAAGAAAAAGGACCACGAAGTACATCTTCGTGACGGGGGGAGTGGTCTCTTCACTCGGCAAAGGGCTCGCCGCGGCCTCCCTCGGCCGGATCCTCGAGGACCGGGGGTTCAAGGTCACCTTGCAGAAGCTCGACCCCTACCTGAACGTCGACCCGGGAACGATGAGTCCGTTCCAGCACGGCGAGTGCTTCGTTACCGACGACGGCACCGAGACGGACCTCGACCTCGGCCACTACGAACGCTTCACGTCGATGACCGCATCGAAAGATACGAACTTCACCACCGGTAAGATTTACAGCACGGTGATCGAGAAAGAGCGCCGCGGAGACTACCTTGGCGCCACCGTTCAGGTCATCCCCCACATCACCGACGAGATCAAGGAGTCGATCCTCAAGGCCTCGGAGGGGATCGACATCCAGCTCGTCGAGATCGGCGGAACCGTCGGCGACATCGAGTCCCTGCCGTTCCTCGAGGCGATCCGGCAGTTCTGGCTCGACGTCGGCAAGGACAACGCGATCTTCATGCACCTGACCCTGGTGCCCTACATCGCCGCCGCCGGCGAATTGAAGACCAAGCCGACCCAGCACTCCGTCCGTGAGTTGCGGGCGATCGGTATCCAGCCGGACATCTTGCTCTGTCGCTGCGATCGCGACCTGCCGTCGGACATGAAACGCAAGATCGGCCTGTTCTGCAACATCGGCGAGGACGCGGTGATCACGGCAAAGGATGTCGACACGATCTACGACGTCCCACTGCAGCTGTCGGCTCAAGGCATCGACGAGATCGTCTGCAAATTGCTCGACCTCCCCTACCGCAAGAAGGACATGAGCAAGTGGAAGGCGCTGGTCCACAAGATCAAGCACCCCAGCGACGAGGTCACCATCGGCATCGTCGGTAAGTACGTATCCTACGAGGATTCCTACAAGTCCCTGAACGAAGCGTTGCTCCACGGTGGCGTCGCCTCGGACGTTCACGTCAACCTGAAGTGGATCGAATCCGAGGGAATGGTCGGCGACAAGCTCGAGGCCGACCTGGCCGCCGTCGACGGCTTGCTGATCCCCGGCGGTTTCGGCCACCGAGGTGTGCCGGGCATGATCGAGGCCGTTCGCTACGCCCGGGAACAGAAGCTCCCGTTCTTCGGGATCTGCCTCGGCCTCCAGTGCGCGGTGATCGAGGCGGCGCGAAACCTGTGCGGCCTGGACCACGCGGACTCGACCGAGTTCACCGAATCGACACCACACCGGGTGATCTACAAGCTGCGCGACCTGCTCGGCGTTGACGACCTGGGGGGGACGATGCGGCTGGGAGCCTACCCCACCGTGTTGACCAGGGGCTCCTTCGCCGAGAAGGCCTACGGGACCGACCACATCTCCGAACGCCACCGGCATCGGTTCGAGGTCAACCAGGAGTACCTGCCCCAGCTCGAAGCCGGCGGCCTGAAGTGCACCGGTCTGTCGCCGGACAAGAAGTTCGTCGAGATCGTCGAGGTCCCGGATCATCCGTGGTTCCTCGGATGCCAGTTCCATCCCGAGTACAAATCCCGCCCCCTCGACCCGCACCCGCTGTTCCGGGAGTTCATCGCGGCGGCCTACAAGCGCAAGCGCTCCCTCCGGGGCGCCTCCGACCTGGATGCAAGCAATGTCTACGCCTCGGATTCGCGTCGCTGAGCATCTCGATGTCGGCGGAAACGCCCCGCTGCTGCTGATCGCGGGGCCTGACCTGATCGAGGACGAGGTCCACGCGCTGCGCATGGCGACGGCGCTGGCCGAGATCACCTCGAGCCGCAGCGTCCCGCTGGTCTACAAGAGTTCGTTCGACAAGGCCAACCGGACCTCGGTCCGCTCTGCCCGTGGTCCCGGACTCGACGAGGGGCTGCGCATCCTCGCCCGGGTCAAGGCCGAGACCGGCCTGGCGATCACCACCGATTTCCACACCCCGGACCAGGCGGCCGCGGTGGCCGAGGTGGCGGACATTCTCCAGGTGCCGGCGTTTCTCTGTCGCCAGACCGACGTGCTGGTCGCCGCGGGCCTGACCGGTCGGGTCGTCAACATCAAGAAGGGCCAGTTCCTGGCGCCCGAGTCGATGCACCACGCCGTCGAGAAGGTCCGCTCCACCGGCAACGACTCGGTGATGGCGACCGAGCGCGGCAGCACATTCGGTTACGGCAACCTCGTCGTCGATTTTCGCTCGCTGCCACGGATGCGGGAGATGGGCTTCCCGGTCTGCTTCGACGCGACCCACTCGGTGCAGTTGCCGGGAGCCTCGGGCGACCGGAGCGGCGGCGAGCGACAGTTCATCGCATCGCTGGCCCGGGCCGCCGTCGCCACCGGCGTGGATGCGCTGTTCTTCGAGGTCCACGACGATCCGACGAACGCCCCCTGCGACGGTCCGAACCAGATCCCCCTGGAGCAGTTCGGCGCCCTGCTCGACGAGTTGCTGGCGATCGACCGCGTCGTTCGTAGCGTCGAAGCCTAGGAATCCCGCCGGTGCTCGGCGGCCAACCACGGAAGGACGCGAGATGAAACCCGACCAGACCCTGCTGCACTACCGGGTCGTCGACAAGCTCGGCGAGGGTGGCATGGGAGAGGTCTGGCGGGCGGTCGACACGACCCTCGACCGCACCGTGGCGCTGAAGCTTCTTCCCGGCACCTTCTCGGAGGACCCGGAGCGGCTCGGCCGTTTCGAGCGCGAGGCGAAGTCGCTGGCGGCGCTGAATCACCCGCACATCGCCGGCATCTACGGCTTTCATCGATCCGGCGACGAGCGCTTCATCGCGATGGAGTTCGTCGACGGAGAGGACCTGGCGCGCCGCCTCGAGCGAGGCGCGTTGCCCCTCGAAGAGGCCCTGTCGATCGCGACCGCCGTCGCCGACGCCCTCGCGGCGGCGCACTCCGGCGGCGTGATCCATCGTGATCTCAAACCGGCGAACATCGTCATCGACGGCGAGGGAACGCCCAAGGTGCTCGACTTCGGCCTGGCCAAGGCGATCGCTCCCGAAGGAACGTCCTCCGGCTCTGCGTCCAGCGCGGCCGAACTCTCCCCGACCGTGACCTCGTTCGGCACCGTGGCCGGAGTCATCCTGGGAACCGCCGCCTACATGAGTCCCGAGCAGGCCCGGGGCCGCCCGGTCGACCGCCGGACCGATATCTGGGCGCTCGGCGCCGTGCTCTACCAGATGCTGACCGGTCGCCCGCCGTTCGGCGGCGAGACGGTCACCGATACGCTGGCCTCGGTGCTCAAGAGCGATCCGGACTGGAGCGCCCTGCCCCCGAATACACCGCCCGCGGTTCGGCGGGTCCTCATGCGTTGCCTCAGCCGCAACCCCAGGCATCGCATCCACGATGCCGCGGACCTCCGCGTGGAGCTCGAGCACGCATTCGATGACGAGATGCCGGGGCAGCCGCCGGTCGTGCGCGGCTCCGCGTGGCCCGGGCCGCTCCGGATCGCACTGGGTGCAACCGCGTTGATCGCGGCGGCGCTGGCCGGCTTCCTGCTGCGTGGCGATTCCGGCGAGGTCGCCGCGCCGGCCGGAAAGGTCGTCTCCTCGCTTCTGCTGCCCCAGGGAGTGCGGGCCGAGCTGACCGAGCTGTCCGTCGCGATTTCTCCAGAGGGAGAACGGGTCGCCTTCGTCGGGATCGACGAGCAGGAGAAGAGTCAGATCTACGTGCGAAACCTCGACGGTCGCGAGACCCGGGCGATCGACGGAACGGCGGACGCGATCACGCCCTTCTGGTCCCCGGACGGCCGGGAGATCGGCTTTCACCGGCACAACCAGTTGATGCGGGTCGCCCTGGACGGCGGAACGCTCAGGGTGATCGCCGACGTGGTCGGACGGGACGGCACCTGGCACCCCGACGGCACGATCCTGTTCAGCGAGGACTCCCGGGGAACGTCTCTGCTCGAGGTCTCCGCCGACGGGGGCACTCCGGAGGCGGTTCCCGGCACCGGCTTCGGCCCCAGCTCCCACCCGCTGACGCCCCAGTTTCTCCCCGACGGTCGACACTTCATCTTCCAGGTCGAGGACCGGAGCGGCGACCGGAGCGGGATCTACCTCGCCCGACGTGGCTCGACCGAGACGACGCGACTCGTGGACGGGCTGTGGAACGCCGCCTACGCCGAGGGACATCTGCTTTACTTTCGAGACGACGTCCTGGTCGCCCAGCCGCTCGATGTCGGCGCCGCGCGGCTGACCGGCGAACCGTTCCCTGTCGCGGACACGATCGTCAAGCTCAACTACCCCTTCCACGGTTTCTTTTCCGTGTCATCGACCGGCGGCCGGATCGCTCTGCTGGAGGGAACCCAGACCGCCGGCGGGGCCGAGGCGATCTGGGTCGACCGCGCCGGCGCCGAACTGGAGCGGACCGGCATCGTCGGCGACCTCTACAATCCCCGGCTGTCCGCGGACGATCGCCGGCTCGCGATCGATGTGTCGACGCAGGAGACCCACGGCGACATCTGGATCTTCGACCTGGCGCGGGGCTCCTCGCGCAGGTTGACCAGCGACCCGATCGACGAGTCCCATCCGCTCTGGTCGAGGGACGGGTCGGAGATCTTCTTCTTCCGGTTCCCGGATCTGTTTCGCATCGAGGCCGGCGGTTCGCAAGAGGCGGTCGCGCTCCAGACTTCCCCACACCAGAAGATCCCGTTCGACGTTTCGCCCGACGGACGACAGATGCTGTTCGGCGAGAGCATCGACGGTCAGTTCGACATCTTCGTCAGGGAGATCGAAAGCGGCGACGTGAAGGAATGGCTCGCGTCGAACCGCTCCGAGACCAACGCAGCGTTCTCGCCGGACGGCGCATGGGTCGCCTACGAGTCGGAGGAGAACGGACAGCTGGAAGTCTACATCGATCGCTTTCCGCTCCGCGGCGAGCGCTTCCGGATCTCACGGGATGGCGGAAGCTGGCCGGTCTGGGGTCCCGACGGAAAGGAGCTCTACTTCTACTCCAGCACCCGCGACCTGATGATCGTCACTCTCGACATGGATTCGGATCGGGATCCGGTAAGCCCGCCGGATCGGCTCTTCTCCGTTTCGCTGCGCCGTAGTTACTTCGACGTCTCCGCCGACGGCCAGCGCTTCCTGATCATCGCTCCGATCGACCCCGAGGTCCGGGCGCTCACCCTGCTGCAGAACTGGCACCAGAGCGCTTCCCTCCCGTAGCCGGCGCGCGCGGAGTATTCGTGGACGAACAGGACAAACCCGGCGAACAGGTCTGGCGCTCGACGCGAGTGTCGAAGGACCCGCTGCACGGCGTCACGCTGGAGACGATGCTCGAGCGGCTCGTCGAACGGGTCGGCTGGGAAGAGATGGGCCGCCGGATCAAGATCCGCTGCTTCACGGACAACCCGAGCGTATCCTCGAGCCTGAAGTTCCTGCGCAAGACACCCTGGGCCAGGGAGAAGGTCGAGCGGCTGTATCTGCGGCGGTTCCACGACTGATGAAGCAGAACGGCTCAATACGATTTCGATTCCGGGCCTCGCTGCTCATCGGCGCTGCCCTGGCGTGCTTCGCCGGCTGCGGCGGCGAGGCCACCCCGCCCATCGGACCCGAGGCGACGGCGCTGTCCCTGTTCGAACTGGCCGACGAGCCGGATCCCACCGACGAGGCGATCCGGATCCTCTTCCCGGATACGACCGACGCCGACCTCCGCGCGCAGCTGTTCGATGCCCTCGCCGCCCTCGCCGAGGCGTCGAACCCGCGGGTCGAGGGCCTGCTGTCGCTGGACGAGATCGAGGCCGTCTCCGTCGACCTCGAGGCCGACCTGCCAGGAGGCGGAGCGGGGCTCTATTCGGTGCGGATGGAGCCGCTCGACGACGTCGAGCGCTACTCGATCACCTGGTTTCGGGGGCCTGGACTCGAGTGGCCGGTCTCCCGGGCCGGGAGCGGCGACGGAATCAGCTCCTCGGCCCCACCGGAGTGAGTTCCCGGGACGCTCCACGCTGGACGTCCCGTTTCTGTCCGCCGTACTGCTAGAATCCCGGTCATGTCGTCGCCTGAATCCAGCCGTCCCGAGTCCCCCCGCGAGACCGCGCGTCGAGTACTACAGATCGAGTCCGACGCCGTCGGGGCGCTGGCGGACCGGCTCGATGAGAGCTTCGACGAGGCGGTCGCGATCCTCACCGCCTGCAAGGGACGCATCGTCGTCACCGGGATGGGCAAGTCGGGGATCATCTGCCAGAAGCTGGCGGCGACCTTCTCCTCGACCGGCTGCCCGGCCTACTTCATGCACCCCGCCGAGGCGGTCCATGGCGACCTGGGCATGATCGTCTCCGGCGACGTGCTGCTGGCGCTGTCGAATTCCGGCGAGACCGAGGAGATCGTCCGGCTGCTCGAACTGGTCCGTCGGCTCGGCGTCAAGATCATCGGCGTCAGCGGCAAGCCCGATTCGACGCTGGCCCGGTTTGCCGACGTGCACCTCGACGTCGGCGTCGACCAGGAAGCCTGCCCCTGGGACCTGGTGCCGACCGCGTCGAGTACCGCCGCGCTGGCGATGGGCGACGCTCTCGCCGTCGCGACCTACGAGCAGCGGGGCTTCTCGGCCCAGGACTTCGCCCGCTTCCATCCCGGCGGACGCCTCGGCCGACGCCTGCTGCAGGTGCGGTCACTGATGCACCACGGAGCCGAACTCCCCCGGGTGTCGGCGACGGCCACGATCAAGGAGGCCGCCCGGGAGATCGACGCGAAACACCTCGGCATGACCTGCGTCGTCGAGGACGACGGCAAGCTACGGGGAATCGTCACCGACGGCGATTTGCGCCGGCGAATGCTCAGCGTCGATTCGCCGATGGCCGGCACCATCGACGAGGTGATGACGCGGACTCCTCGCACCATCCTGCCGACGGCTCTTGCCTCCGAGGCGCTGCGGCTGATGGAGGAGTCCCAGATCACATCCCTGGCCGTGGTCAGCGAAGACACACGACTCGAGGGTGTGATCCAGATTCACGACCTCTGGCGTACGGAACTCTTCTGATATGAAGGCCCTCACCCCCGAGACCCGCGAACGCGCCGGCGCGATTCGCTTCGTGCTGATGGACTCCGACGGAGTCCTGACCGACGGTCGGTTGATCATCGGACCCGACGGGACCGACCTGCGCTGCTTCGACGTGAAGGACGGCCACGGCATCCGTATGGGCCAGCAGGCCGGCATGCAGTTCGGCGTCATCTCGGGCCGGCGTTCGGGGGCTCTGGCGCTGCGAGCCAAGGAACTCGATTTTGTCGAGGTTCACCAGGGCATTCATGACAAACTCGCCTGCATGAACGAGATTCTCCAGCGGCGGTCGATCGACCCGGCGTCGGTCTGCTACATCGGTGACGACCTGATCGACCTCACGGTGATGCGCCGGGTCGGCTTCTCCGTCGCCCCGGCCGACGCGCTGCCCGAGGCCCTCGAGACCGCCGACTGGGTGACCAGCCGGGACGGCGGCCGTGGTGCCGTTCGGGAAACGATCGACTTGCTGTTGAAGAGTGGCGGACACTGGGATGAGATCACGGCCCGGTACCGGGAATAGGTGAACAGATGCGGATCCTTCTCGCGTTGACGATCATCGTGATGGCACTTGGACTCCTGGCGTTCAGCATGAACAACCTGGGGACTACCGTATCGGTCACGCTGTTGAACTCGACGACGCAGTTCCGGCTGTGGGAAGTCGTCGTCTTCTCGGTACTGATCGGTGTCGTCGCGACGTCGGTCATCGCCGTGGCCGAGGGAACCAAGACCCGCTTCGACAACCATCGACTGCGGCGTGAGGTTCATCGCCTGGAGACCGAACTGAACTTCTTGCGGACCCAGCCTTCGCTGCAGCAGCCGAAGCCCGACATCAAGAAGACTCCGACAGCGCTCCCGAGCGCCAAGCCGACGCGCTTGACCGGCAGCACTCCACCGAGCGCTCCGGTCTACGAGCCCGACCAGAGCGACGACGACGCGGACGACGACATCTACACCGGCGGGCGAGCGGTCTGACTAGCTCTCGCCGGCTTCCTTCACGCGTTCCAGGCGGCGCTGCAAGTCGTCGGCGCGATCCTTGCCGATCAACTCCTCGAGACGGACGGTCTGGGCGTCGATGAGCCCGTCGTAGTCCTCCTGGGGAGACTCGATGCGGTGCTCGATCACCGCCGCGCGGAGTTCCTTCGCGTCCCAGGTACCGTCGGTATGCAGTTCGACGCCATCGACGAGCTCCGCGCTCGCCACCAGCGAACAGCAGGAGCGAATGAAGTTGCCGGCGCCGGCACCGACCTCGGTGCGGACGACGCGGTGGATCACTCGCTGCAGGGTGTTGAACGAGGCGATCATCTCGTCGAGCTGCTCCGGCGGTGTCCACGAAGGCTGGCTCGTTGCCTCCGGCTCGATGTCGACCTCGGTCTCGGCGTCGTCATGGGACTCCGGCGCCTCCTCCGGCATTGCCGCCTCGGCCCGGCTGTCGTGCATGTCCGTGTCGATCTGCTCCGGATCGGCGGCCTCGACCTCCGGGTCGTCGGCTGACGACAGCTCGACGTTCAACAGCGTCGTCGGCTCCTCGGCCCCGTCGCTGTCGATCTCGTCGGCGTCGGCGTCCATGCCGATCGCCTGGGCCTCGGTCACATACGTGCCGGAGCGGTCGAGCTCCAGCGGCGACGGATCCGGGGCCTCCTCGGCCTCGCCGTCCGCTTCCGCTGTCCACTCGGCGGATGCCGCGTCGGTCTGCAAAGGCAAGGAAGCTTCGTGTTCCAGCGCCGCCTCGATCTCCGCCTCTTCCCGCTCGGCGAGGGTCGGAGGCGTCATGTCGGCTTCGAGTTCCTCGGTTTGCGTCGCGGAGAGTTGCTCCTCTTCCTCGACCATCTCACGGTTATCGAGCACGAACGTCTCATCCTCTGCGGTCGCCGTGATCTCGATCCGGATCGGCGGCTCCACGTCGACCCGGCCCGCGGCCACCGCGGCGCTCTCGATCTCGAACTCGGAATCGTCGGCCTGCTCCTCGATCAGCGGCACCGCGACCGGCTCGGCGCTCTCGACCGTCGCCTCTGCGGAACTCGCCGACATCTCGGCTCGCGCCCGGTCATCCTCTTCGATGGCCCGGGCCAGTTCCTCCTCGGTCAGGCGAACGGTGCGGCTCGCGCGCTCCAGATCCCAGACCGAGGACGCGCCGGCCTCCAGCTGCCGGGCGCTCGGCTGCTCGCCGGCGACCGTCTCCACCGGAAGCTCGACCGGCTGCTGATCGTCGTCTTCGTCATCGGCGAAGCGTTCGTCGAGATCGGTTACCGGGACCTCGACGGCGGTCGGGATCGGCGGCTCGCCCTCGATCCGCTCGGCGAGGGTTTCGTCGGTCTCCGCAGCTGAGCCGGCCTCCACGGCGCCGAGCAGCAACAGGCCCCAGAGGATGCGGCACGTCCGGAAGTCGCCCAGATCTCCGGCCCTGCAGGCCTCCCGGGCGGTCGGAGTATTCTTCAACGACGTGATGACACCCCACTCCTCTTCGCCGGCGAGCATCCGATCCAGGACGTCGAGGTAGCTTCGCGTCAGACCGAGGGTGGCGTTCAGTCCGCCGATTCCGTTGCGGATCCGAGCCCATGACGAGACCCGGCGGATTCCCTTCATCACCAGCGCCTCGACCTCGAGCTCGATCGTGATCGGCTCGGCGGACGGCAGCGGGCCCGCGTCGAAACGCATCTCGACCGGATCCCAGCCGAACGTGTCGGCGACGATCTCGGTCACCTGTTCGCGCACCGTCGCCTGGAGATCCGCCTCGTCGATCACGCCCTGCTCCAGCAGGATCGTGCCGAGGCGTTTGTTGCTCAACATCCGTCGCGTCGCGTCGTCGGCATCGCGGACGGAGATCACACCCCGTCGCAGCAGATAGGCCACGAGCCCATCGTCGGGGTCGCTGCTGGTCGCGAACACGCAGCGGCCTTCGAGGATATGAAAGCTCCGCTCGACCCCTTCGTGCCAGACCCAGAGGCGACCTGTCGCCCCGTCACGGCAAATCTGCACCAGCTGTTCGGGGAAGCAACCGACGGTGGCATCGGTCGCACCGTCGGATGCGCCCTGGCGGCCGTAGGGCACGACG
The DNA here is from genome assembly GCA_942490715.1 of uncultured bacterium. Taxonomy (GTDB): domain Bacteria; phylum Acidobacteriota; class Polarisedimenticolia; order Polarisedimenticolales; family Polarisedimenticolaceae; genus CALNYP01. Next base: position 167,899 of record CALNYP010000034.1, on the reverse strand, counting down.
ATGCCCAGAACCTGCAGCGCCCAGATGCCCCGATAGATCTCGAAGTTGGAGAGGTAGAGGTCGTCGAAGAGCACCTCGAGCATCGCCGGCCCGTCGAACAGGCGCTCGACGATCTGTCGTTCGGTGTCCCCGAGGCCGGAACGGTCGACGTTCTCGGCGATGGCGAAGACCGATTCCGAGGAACCCACATGCTCCTGCAGCCGGCGGAGGGAGCGGACCGACCGCGTGCCCTCGAGGATCAGGTCACGAGGATCGACGTCGACCGCGGCCTCGAAGATCGGCACCGGTCCCTCATCGAACCGATAGGTCCCCTTGTGACGGTCGAACAGGTCGAGCACGATCGCGCGGATCTGATCCTGCAGTCCTTCGACGAGCTGCTCCGGCGTCAGGTGACCGGCGTCGACGAGCAACGAGTCCAGCCGGCGGCCGACGTTCTGGCGATTCACCGCCTGTTCGAGTTGATCGAGGGTGACGAGGCCCCGTTGCAGCAGCCGGGGGCCGATGCGATCGTCGGCCAGATCCGAGGAGGCCTGTACGATCCGGCCGTCCTCGAAGAACAGGGTGCGAACCGCACCGGGATCACCGATGCGCAAGGCACCGGTACGCCGCGAGATGCTCAGCGACCAGAGGAGTTCGGGGAAGGAGATTCCCTCGAGCCTGCCTGCCGGTGAACCGGAGTTCGGAATGGGGTTCGGCCCTCGATCCTGCATGCTGCACTGGCCTCGCACGTCCGGTAGCCCCGGACACATACCCACCGACGACGGACGCACCCTTTGCGGGACGCCCGACGGGGGGATCCGACGAGTTTTAAGTTATTCCCGGTCGAAATCCAGTCAAGCCGGTCCGTCGGCCGCGGGCCCGCTGGCCTCGTCCACGAGCATGACCGGGATCTCGTCCCGAATCGGGTAAACCCGGCGGCAACCGGAGCATTCGAGGCCGGTTTCGTCCTGCAGCAAGACGACATCCTCGCGACATGCCGGACAAACGAGGATTTCCACGAGTCTCTTGTCGATCGCCACGTCCGGCCCCCCGATTCCTTCCGGGCCTCCGCGGCCCCGTATCGCGAGTGTGTCACGAGCTGCGTCGATCTGTCAAAACTCCCCGTATTCAAGGGGGGTGCGAGGTCTATACTGCGCCGGTGCGGCCCCTGCCTTCTTCCATCTCCCAGGCGATCGAGCGAAATGGAGACGGTCTCCAACTCCTCGTCGTGCGACTCGGCGCCATGGGGGACATCCTGCGGACCGTGCCTGCGCTGCGGGCGCTGCGGCGCGGCCTTCCGGCGGCGAAGATCCGCTGGGTCCTCGACGAGGGCTGGCTCGGCCTGCTCGACGGCCACCCGGACCTCGACGGTTTGATCCCGCTACCCCGGAAACGGATCAGCCGCTGCTCGGCGAATCCGGGAACCTGGCCGGACAGCCTGCGGGCCATCGGTGAGTTCCGCTCCGCGCTGCGTGCCACGGGGAGCGACCTGGCGATCGACTTCCACGGCAACCTGCGCAGCGGCATCGCGGCACGCCTCAGCGCGGCACCGGTCCGGCTGGGCTACGCGGGACATCAACAGAAGGAAGGCAACCGATGGCTGACGACCCACCGGATCCCAGAGGGTGAACGGCGGACCCCCAGAGTGCTACGGAACCTCGCCCTCGTCGAGACCCTGGGGATCGCCGTCGAGCCGCTGCCGAGCTGCGATCTCCCCCTCGTCGACCGTGGTGCCGAGGCGGCCGCCGGGGTGCTCTCGGTAACCGGTCTGGACCCCGAGCGCTTCGCGGTGCTCTCCCCGTCCGCCAGCGTCAGTCAGGCCTACAAGATCCCACCGCCGGAGATCTTTGCCGCCGCCTGCGATCGTGCGGCGATCCGCGGTCTGCGCACCCTCGTCGTCTGGGGTCCGGGGGAGGAGGAGCAGGCCCGGCAGGTCGTCGCATCGGCGATCGAGGGAGCGGCGAAGGTGGCCCCGCCGACCACCATTCCGGCGCTGGCCGCGTTGATCGCCCGCGGGCGGCTGTTCGTCGGTGCGGACAGCGGGCCGCTGCACCTGGCCTGTGCGGTGGGCTGTCCGGCGCTGGGGATCTACGGCCCGACCGATCCGCTGGTCAACCGCCCGTGGGGCGTGCCGCATCGCTCGGTCTCGCCGCCAGGACGGGAGTACACCGGCATCAAGCGCATCGATCGACAGCGAGCCTTCGAAGGTCTGCGATCGGTCGACGTGACCTCGGCGATCGACGAGTTGATCTCCGAGATCGAGACTCAGGCGGACGCGTAGCCCCGGCGGATCCACGCCGGATCCCCGGTTCCGCCGCTGACCTTCTCGAGGGAGCGCTCGAGACGCCGCAGCCCCCGGTCCCGGACGGCACGGCCGAGTCCGTCGGGCCGCCAGCGGGCGCCGTCGAGGTCGATGACCCAGGCCTCGGTCGCCACTCCCTCGCCGCGGACCAGCAGATTGCCGAGGTTCAGGTCGCGGTGTTCGAGCCCCGCGCCGTGCATCAGCCAGACCGCGTGCATCGCGGCGCGGAGCCGATCCTCGGCGGGTCGCGCCCCTGCGGCGAAGAGGGCGGCCAGATCGGTGGCACCCTCGATCTCGTCGAACGCAACCCAGCCGCGGTAGAAACCCGGGGGGCCGGGTAACGTCAGCAGCGCCGCCGGAGCCGGCGTCGGCACACCGCGCTCTCGCATCGCCACCGGGATCGTCAGGTTCTCTCGCAACCGTCGCGCACCGAGGAACCGCTCGCGCCACAACTTCGCCAGCAGTCCGCCGCGACGCAGTTGCTTGAGACGGATCGGGCCGCCGGCGCTCGTCGGGAGAACCGCGCTGGTGCCGCGCCCAGCCGACTGCTGTTCACCCGCGAGGCGATCGATCCAGCTCCCGGGTCGATCGAATCCCTGCTCCAGGAGTTCGTCGCGCAGCTCTTCACGGACGAGCAGTCGGCCCCGCTCGCCGGCGGCGACGAACCCTCTCGGGACCGCCACGCTATCCGCTCTCCCCGGAACCCTTGTCCGGACTCTCGTCCTGGCTCTTCTTCTTGCCCCGGCGCTTCTCCGAGACCCACGCGACGCCGACGCCCAGCAAGTAGAGCAGGATCATCGGGCCGGCGAAGATCGTCATCGTCATCACGTCGCCGGTCGGCGTGAGCACCGCCGAGAGGATCGCCATGACCAGCACGGCGACACGGAAGTGCTTCATCAGGAAGGCCGGAGTCACGACGCCGATGCGCGACAGGAAGAAGATCAGGACCGGCATCTCCCAGACCGCACCCATCCCGAGGATGATCCAGGACTCGAACGAGAAGGCCGACCGCAGGGTGATCGATGCATGGAACGGCTGGCCGAGCTGGATCAACCAGCGCGCCGCGGTCGGCGTGGCGACGTAGTAGCCGAAAGCACCGCCGGCGACGAAGAACGCCGTCCCGAAGAAGAGGAACGGGACGACGAGCCGGTTCTCATGGTCGTGAAGACCGGGGGCGACGAAGGCCCAGAGCTGGTAGAGCAGATAAGGCGAGACGACGAAGATCGCCACCAGCGCCGATGCCTTCATGTAGATCATGAACGGCTCGACGATGTTGATGAAGACGATCTGGTCACCTTCGAACAGGTGGGTCTGGATCGGCTGCACGATGAAGGCGAGGATCCGGTCGCTGAAGGCCCAGCAGACCCCGAAGGCGACCACGAAGACGATCGCGCTGCGGAACAGCCTCGACCGCAGCTCGTCGAGGTGCTCGAGCAGCGACATCGTGGCGTCAGGACTTTTCGGTGTCGCCGTCATGGGTCTCGTCTGCGCGCACGGCCTCGTCCAGGACCCGGCGCGGATCGACCTGCTGCACGGTGTGAGAGATCTCTTCCCGGACCGACTCGATCCCGGCCCGGACTTCCTTGACCTCCTCGGCGTGAACCTCCTGCTCGAGGTTGCTCCTCAGGTCGTGGGTCGCCTTGCGGAACTCGGACATCGCCTTGCCCATCGTGCGCCCGATCTGCGGGAGCTTACGCGGCCCGAACAGCAGCAATGCGAGAACGAGAACCATCAGGATCTCGGCTCCGCCGAGGGATCCGAACATCTGGGACCTGAGGGAAGCCGTAAGGCGGGCGCCGCTGCCCGGGGAGACACGGCTTCGGCCGATCACGCAGAGTACCGGCGGGGCGCGAGAAGTGTCAAGGAAACGGGGTTTTCGTCGATTGCCGACGCCCGAAGTTGATCTTATAATTAAAGTGGCTGACCACTGAACACCCTCGGGAGACACCATGAGCAACTCCGGCCGCCGCACCTCGCTCGTAGCGATCACGATCCTCGCCTCCTGTGCCCTGCTCGGGGGCCTCGCCGGCAACCGCGCCCGGGCGGATTCCGAGCGGCCCGAGGATCAGCTGTTCACCTTCGGCCAGGTGCTGGCCCTCATCGAGGATCGCTACATCGGCGAGGTCGACTCGACCCAGATGGTCGAGGACGCCATCTCCGGCCTGCTCCAGACTCTCGACCCCCACAGCAACTACCTCAGCGCCGAGAGCTTCTCGGAGATGCGCGACGAGCAGCGCGGCAAGTTCCACGGGCTCGGAATCCAGATCACCAAGCGCGGCGCCGACCGGCCGCTGACGATCATCGCGCCGATCGACGGCACTCCGGCCTCCCGGGCCGGGCTGCAGTCCGGCGACATCATTGCCGAGATCGAGGGTGAGCCGACCATCGACCTGACCGTCCAGGAAGCGGTCCGCAAGCTGAAAGGTGACCGCGGCACCGAGGTCACGATCACCGTGGAGCGTCCCGGCACCGACGAGCCGTTCGAGGTCAAGATCGAACGTGACGTGATCCCGATCGAGAGCATCCGGCTGGCGTACATGCTCGCACCGGGCGTCGGCTTCGTCCGGGTGTCGAACTTCACCTCGACGACCTCCGACGAACTCGATCAGGCGTTGACCGGACTCAAGGGCGAGGGGATGACCAAGTTGATCCTCGACCTCCGTGGCAATCCCGGCGGGCTGCTCGATCAGGCGGTCCAGGTCAGCGAGCGCTTCCTGCCCGCGGGGCAGAAGATCGTCTACACCCGCGGGCGGATTCCCGGATCGAACCAGGACTTCCTGGCCAAGCGCGGCGTACCCCGTGTCGCGGTTCCGCTGGTCGTGCTCGTCGACAACAGCTCCGCCTCGGCCAGCGAGATCGTCTCGGGCGCGATCCAGGATCACGACCGCGGTCTCGTCGTGGGCCAGAGCACCTTCGGCAAGGGGCTGGTCCAGCGAGTCGTTCCGCTGCGGGACGGCGGCGCCCTCGCCGTCACGACTGCGAAGTACTACACCCCCGCCGGACGGCTGATCCAGCGAGATTACTCGGACCTCGAGGAGTACTACCTGACCCGCGGCGACGACGCCGAGCCGATACTCGACGACAACGGCAAGGAGATCCCCGACGAGCGGGAGGTCTACTACACCGACTCCGGTCGGAAGGTCTACGGCGGCGGCGGCATTCACCCGGACTACACCGTCGAGGCCGTACCGGCGCCTCGCCTGCTGATGAAGCTGATCCGCGAAAACCTGATCTTCGATTTCGCCGTCCTTTACGTCAACGACCACCCCGAGCTGGAGCTCGGATGGAAGGACGAGACCCTCACCGAGCAGTTCAAGGCCTACCTGAAGAGCCGCGAACAGACCTTCGAAGACGAGCAGTACGTCGAAGCCAGGGAGTCGATCGACCTTCGCCTCCGGGCCCAGATCGCCCGGGTGAAGTGGGATCAGATCGAAGAAGGCCGGGTGCTGGCCGAAGCCGACCCGCAGATCCAGGCCGCTCTCGAGCTGTTCGACGAGGCCGCGTCGCTGGCCCAGCTCGAATCCCAGCCGGTGACGAAGCCGTCGGGCTCTTCGCTGTAGCGTCCCGGTTCGCCGCTCAGGCGGCGTAGCGATCGATCAGACGCAACTTGTCGGCAGCCGGCATGTGGTGGAAGCGCCGCAGGGTGATCAACCGCCGGGCCGGCTTGAGCTGTTGCATCCCGTTCAGGAAACGGATCGCCCAGCGGGCCGCGTCGCGATAGCGCAGGCACACCGCAGGGTCCTGATCGGTGTAGTCGACGCCGTCGAAGAGCTGGTGGAGCAACCAGCGCCGACGCACCTCGTCGAGCTTCCGGCTGTTGCCGGCCGCGAAGCGCGAAAGGACCAGGAACTTGCTGACGTTGGCGTGCAACTCCAGCTCGAACAGGCTGATGCCGCGACCGCGGCGCTCGCGTTCGACGATCGTCAGCAGGTGATCGAGCTCCTCGACGAGGGTGGCGAACGGCTGCAGATTCGCAGCGCTCAGGCCACGCAACGGCGAGTAGTGCTCGAGCTGCTGCACCATCGCATCCGGCAGGTAGATCGCCAGACGCAGCGCGTGGGGTGTCGAGCGCACCAGCGTCCGCGCCCCCTGTCCGTCGGCGGAATCGACGTAACGAACGATCTGTCCCTCGTCGTACAGCTCGCGGTAGCCGCGGTCGCCGATGATGAAGCTGCCGAGAGCCTGCTCCAGCGGCTCGAGATCGTAGGTCCGCTCCAGCAGGCCGCAGACGTGCTCGATCAGGCTGCGACCGGAGGTCACTGGACCGCTTCCTCGACCGGTTCGTAGTGGAACGCACCGTCGCGGAAGACCACGCGAAGCCGACGGTAATCCAGCCGCGCGCCGGCACTCTCGAGCACCTTGCGCCGCACCTCGTCCTCGGCGAACGGCCGGTCGCCGGCTCGCATCTCGCGCAGCCAGCTGATCAGCTCGTCCCGGTCGCCGCCGGCGCCACCATCGTCGATGCGTATGCGCTTGGCGACCTCGACGTTACAGACGGAGTCCAGCGTCTTGGCCAGATGCCGGGCCCCGAAGATCGGCGAGAAGCCGCGCTGGATCAGCTCGGCCGTAGCCGACGGGTCGAGCTCGAGCTCCAGGTCGTGGAGTTCGCGGTAGCGTCGCGCGATCTTCTCCAGTTCGAGGGTCAGGATCCGTTCGGCACTCGCCTGGGTCAACCGGTTGAAGTGCACCAGACGAACCCGGTTGACGAACTCCGGCTTGAGCTGCTTGCGCAGGTCGCGGCGGATATCGGTGTCGGTCGAGTCCTGGCGCGCCAGCTCGTCGAGGAAACCGACCGGCGCCGAGCGTTGCTGGGCGTCGCTGTAGCCCAGGTTCGACGTGAAGAACAGCATGCAGTTGGCGAAGTTCAGCACGTTGCCGCGGTTGTCGGTGGTCGTGCCACGATCGAGGATCGACAGGAAGAAGGTCAGTAACTGCGGGTGCGCCTTCTCGACCTCGTCGACGAGGATGATCGACAGCGGCGAACGCGAGGACTTCTCGTGGAACGAGGTGAGGATCCCCTCTTCGTCGGAGCGGATGAAACCGCGGGTCGCCCCACGAAGTTCGTTGATGTCCGACGGGTAGGTGTAGTTCGGTCCTTCGATCGTCAACATCGGGATCTCGAGCTTCCAGATCCCCTCCATCGTGCGACAGAGGCTTTCGACGAGGTGGTTCTTGCCGACACCGGTCGGGCCGCACAGGAAGTAGGCCGGCGGCTTGCGCGGGTCGCGGGTTCCCGCGGCGAACAGGCTGAACTCGTCGCAGAGGGTCTCGACCGCCGGCTGTTGATCGATCACGGTCGCGTCGAGAGCCGAACGCAGCCGTCCCAGGTCGAGGGCGGAGAAGAGCAGGATTCTCTCGTACGACGAGATCTGCTGCTCCCTGGACAGCCCGACTTCGACCTCGCCGACTCCCCGGGCCGCCGAGACGTAGGGGTCGTCGGCGGCCGGTTCGGCCTCGTCGGTCAAGACCGACGCCGCCCCCGGCAGCAGGGTCGGCGGGGTCAGCAGGGCGAAGCTCGGATCGCCGACGGTCAGATCCGGCTGGGCGGGGCGGACGTGGCAACGCTGGAGGATCTCGGCGTAGTCCTTGAAGCGCTCCGCGCACTGGTGCAGGAAGATGACCTCGTCCTCGAGGGGCAGGGTCAGCAGACGGTTCTGATCGAAGAAGCGCTTGAGGCGGCGATCCTCGGCCAGCGCTTCGAGCACCTCGCCGGCCATCTGGTACGCCCGGCCACCCAGCTCCTCGAGGTCGTAACCCCGGACGCTGCGGCGGCCCGAGATTCCCATGTCGAACAGCGCCTTGTCGCCGATCATCCGGACGTCGTCGGGGAGCCGGCGGACGCGGTACAGCACCTCGCCCTCACCGCGCCGCTGCTGGGAGATCAACTGATCGACCAGCCGGCTGAGGAAACCGCGCTCCGGGTGCATGATCCGGGCGATGCGCTCGTCGGAGTAGACATCGGAGAGCAGCAGCGAGCACTCGGTGATCACCCGGACCAGGTGACGGACCTCCAGGTCGTCGACCAGACCCGGGCGGCCGGTACCCCGCGCGGCGTCACGCAGACGCTCTTCCAGGACATCCTGATCCAGACTCTCGATTCGACTCGTCGGGTCTAAGGGCGTTCCCATGGTGCACCTCGCCTCCCCGGCGGGGTTTGCCCGAGGGCCGGACCAACCCCGTAGTACCCATATACAGAACAAGAATCGTGCCGCCGTATCGGAAGTGAAATCTCTGGAAACAACACCGAACCGCAGCAATCCGTGGACACCGAGTGTCACTTCGCCGCGTTTCGTGACGCCTGGGGTCCCTTCCGGAAGCGTCTCCGCCGGCCGAAATCGTCCCCGGACGGTCCGGTGATGGGCGAGCCGCGCGGTCATCCCGAGTGCCAACCGCGTCACCTTGACACCCTTTTGGGGCTGTCTTATAGTGTTGGCACTCCGCGTTCGAGAGTGCCAATAACGGCCTCTAACCGCTATTGTTTTCAGTCTTTTACACTGTTTTCTGGAGGAATACAGAAGATGAAGGTCAAGCCTCTCTACGACCGCATCCTGATCCGGCGCGTCGAGGACAAGGAACAGGTTCGGGGTGGGATCATCATTCCCGACTCGGCCAAGGAAAAGCCCATGGAGGGCAAGGTGATCGCAGTCGGCAGCGGCCGCATCGAGAAGGACGGCAAGCGCACGTCTCTCGAGGTGAAGGTCGGTGACCGCGTCCTGATCGGTAAGTACGCCGGTACGGAAATCAAGATCGACGACAAGGAGCACATCATCCTCAAGGAAGACGAAGTGCTCGGCATCATCAGCTGAGGAGTGTGAACAGCATGGCCAAGAACATTACGTATTCCGATGACGCGCGTCAGTCGATGCTCCGCGGCGTGAACCGCCTGGCGGACGCGGTCAAGATCACCCTGGGCCCGAAGGGCCGCAACGTCGTGCTGGACAAGAAGTTCGGTTCGCCGGTTTCGACGAAAGACGGTGTGTCGGTGGCGAAGGAGATCGAGCTCGCCGATCCTGCCGAGAACATGGGCGCGCAGCTGGTGCGCGAGGTTTCGAGCAAGACGTCGGACGTCGCCGGCGACGGCACGACGACGGCGACGGTGCTGGCCCAGGCGATCTTCCGCGAGGGCGTGAAGGCGGTGACGGCCGGTTCGAACCCGATGGATATCAAGCGCGGGATCGAGAAGGCGACGGAGGCGGCGATCGAGTCGATCCACAAGCTGTCGCGTCCGGTGCAAGGGAAGGCGATCTCGCAGGTCGGCAGCATCTCGGCCAACAGCGACATGACGGTGGGCAAGATCATCGCCGAGGCGATGGACAAGGTCGGCAAGGACGGCGTGATCACGGTCGAGGAAGCTCGTGGCCTGGAGACCTCGCTGGAGGTCGTCGAGGGCATGCAGTTCGACCGGGGCTACCTCTCGCCGTACTTCGTGACCGACTCCGAGCGGATGGAGGTCGTGCTCGAGGACGCCTACCTGCTGATCCACGAGAAGAAGATCTCGAACATGCGCGATCTGCTTCCGGTGCTGGAGCAGGTGGCGAAGACCGGCAAGCCGCTGGTGATCATCGCCGAGGACATCGAGGGCGAGGCGCTGGCCACGCTGGTGGTGAACAAGCTTCGCGGCACGCTGCACGTGGCTGCGGTCAAGGCTCCGGGATTCGGCGATCGTCGCAAGGCGATGCTCGACGACATCGCGACGCTGACCGGCGGCACCTGCATCACCGAGGACCTGGGGATCAAGCTGGACAGCCTGAAGCTGACCGACCTGGGCCGTGCGAAGAAGATGGTGATCGACAAGGACAACACGACGATCGTCGAAGGTCAGGGCAAGGGTAAGGAGATCGCCGGTCGCGTGAACCAGATCCGGACCCAGATCGAGGAGACGACGTCGGACTACGATCGGGAGAAGCTGCAGGAGCGGCTGGCCAAGCTGGTCGGTGGCGTCGCGGTGATCCGGGTCGGTGCGGCGACCGAGTCCGAGATGAAGGAAAAGAAGGCTCGTGTCGAAGACGCGATGCACGCGACGAAGGCCGCGGTCGAAGAGGGCATCGTGCCCGGCGGCGGCGTTGCGCTGCTTCGCGGACAGAAGGCGCTGGACAGCCTGGCCAAGAACGAGAAGAACGACGATCAGGCGATCGGCATCCGCATCGTGCGCCGCGCTCTCGAAGAGCCGCTGCGGCAGATCGCGAACAACGCGGGCCACGAGGGCTCGGTGGTCGTGAACAAGGTCCGTGACCTGCCCGTCACCGAGGGCTTCAACGCCCAGGACGAGAAGTACCAGGACATGGTCAAGGCCGGCATCATCGATCCGACCAAGGTCGTGCGCTCGGCGCTGCAGAACGCCGCGTCGATCGCCGGGCTGATGCTGACCACCGAGGCGATGATCTCCGATGTCCCCGAGGAAGACGCCAAGGCACCGTCGATGCCCGACGGCGGCATGGGCGGCATGGGCGGCGGGATGGGCTTCTAAGCTCTTCCCTCCGACCGTTCGAGTCTGACAAAAGGCCCGATCCCCTTCACCGGGGGTCGGGCCTTTTGTCGTACGCGAGCTTCGCCGCTGTCGCCAGCTGGCCGCAGCCGGCCTGGACGTCGACACCGCGCCTGCGACGCAGGGTCACCGGCAGTCCGCTGCGCTCCTGCAGGATCGCGTGGAATCGATCGACTCGATCGGCATCCGGCGTCCGGCCATCGTACGCGTCGATGGCGTTGAGCGGGATCACGTTGATGTGCGCGTGCATCCCCTGCAACAGGCGACTCAGCCGCTCGGCGTGGTCGTCGGAGTCGTTGACGCCGGCGATCAACGTCCACGAGAAGTAGATCTTGCGCTGCTTGATCCGCACATAGGCGCGACAGGCCTCGAGCAACTCGGCCAGCGGCCAGCGACGGTTCAGCGGAACCAGCGGCTCACGTTCCTCGTCCGACGCGCCGTGGAGGCTGACCGACAGCGTGTAGTTCTGCGGTTGTTCGGCCAGCCGGTAGATTCCGGGGACGTGGCCGACGGTGCTGATCCCGACACGGGACTGGGCGACACTCAACCCACGGGTGTCGGTCAGCACGGCCATCGCGGGCAGCAGCTCGTCGAGGTTGTGCAGCGGCTCCCCCATACCCATCATCACGACGTTGCGCAGCCGCCGGCCGGCTCGCCCACGGGCGATCTCGGCGACGTGGTAGGCCTGGGCCACGATCTCGCCGGCACGCAGGTGACGCTGCAACCCCATGGCTCCCGTGGCGCAGAACACGCAGCCCATCGCGCAACCGACCTGGCTGCTCAGGCAGGCGGTCGTCCGACCGGCGAACTCCAGCAGGACCGCCTCGACCTCCAGGCCGTCCTCGAGCCGCAACAGGTACTTCCGGGTCTGCCCGTCGACGCTGAGGGTCTCCCGGGACACGCTCAGTTTTTCGAACGGCTGCTTCGCGAGCCAGGCGTTCACCGTCAGCGCAACGCCAGCCGCGCCAGCAACTCGGCCCCGGTCGGAAGGGCCGCCTCGTCGATGTCGAAGAACGGCGAGTGGTGCGGAGCGGTGATGCCTCGAGCCTCGTTGCCGGCGCCGACGAAAATGAACGCCCCGGGCCGCTCGTTGAGGAAGTACGAGAAGTCCTCGGCACAGGCCAGCGGATCCGGCGTGACGACATTGGCCTCGCCGACGACGTCGATCGCCGCGGCCCGGGCGGTCCCGGCCGAGGCGGCGTCGTTGATCACCGCCGGGTAGCCACAGGTCAACTGGAACTCGACGGTGCAACCGTAGGCGCCGGCGACCTGTTCGAGGATTGCCGGCACCCTCTCCCGCAGCATCGCCCGCACGCCCTCGTCGAAGGAACGCATCGTTCCCTTGAGGGTCGCATCTTCCGGAATGATGTTGCCCGCGGTGCCGGACTGGAACGCACCGACGGTGACGACCGCCGGCTGGATCGGATCGACGTTGCGCGAGACGATCGACTGCAGCGCGCTGACCGCCTGGGCGCCGGCGACGATCGGATCGACGTTGCAGTGGGGCATCGCGCCGTGCCCGCCACGACCGACGATCCGCGCCGTGAACTCGTCGACCGCCGCCATGAACGCACCGGGACGAACCAGCACCGTCCCGACAGGCTCCGGGCTCCAGAGGTGCAGTCCGTAGACCTCGCCGGTCTCGACGAGGTCGAGTACCCCGGCGGCGACCATCTTCTCACCCCCGCCACCGCCTTCTTCGGCGGGCTGGAAGCAGAACAGGACATCGCGTTTCAGCTCGGACCTGCGCTCGGCCAGCATCTTCGCCGCACCGAGCAGCATCGAAGTGTGGCCGTCATGACCGCAGGCGTGCATGCAGCCGTCGACCTGGGAACCGTACTCCCGCCCGGCGACCTCCTGGATCGGCAGCGCATCCATGTCGGCCCGCAGCAACACGCCCGGCTGGGTCGGCGACTTGGCCCGCAGGATGCCGACGACGCCGGTCCCGGCGATGCCGGTCTTGACCTCGAGATCCAGCGCCCGGAGCCGCCCCTCGACGAGCGCCGAGGTCTTGTGCTCCTGGAAGCCGAGTTCGGGCTGGCGGTGCAACGTCCGCCGTGTCTCGACGAGTTCCTCGGCGAGATCGGAGGCGGCCTGCTTGAGCGTGTCGGTCATCGGTCTCACTCCAATCGCTTGATGATGTGCCAACCGTACGGGCTGGTCATCGAGTTGTAGGTCGCGATACCGACCTCACCGACCTCCAGCCGGAAGGCGATGTCGCCGAACTTGGCGACCATCTCCTTGCGGCCGCGTTCGTCCTTGAGGACCGGCTCGTTGATGTTCGCCAGCGCCAGGATGCCGGGGTGACGGTCGTTGGAGTACTCCAGGACCATCGCATCGAAGTCCTCTCCGGCCTCGGCCCGATCGAGCAGTTCGAAGGCGAGCTCCTTGGCGGCCTTCTTGTCCCGGGTGACCCCCTTGGACTCATCAACCTTGCCCTTGAAACTGATCAGGATGTGCTGGACGACGATATGCTCCGGCTCCTTCGCCTGGAGCGAAGGGACCAGCGCAGCTGCCAGAGCCACGAGTACTACCAGAAACCTAGCCTGTCGAAGCATGCCGCCCCTCCCGATTGTTGAGCTGGAATGGCGTCATTCTGCTCCGTAGCGCCCCGGCTGGCAACCCCGCTGGCGAGGCGCCCCTCGGGCGATATAATGCGGGTCTTCCGATCGACCCCGATACCACGAGGAGGCAGCCTTGACGGAGACCACGCTCCGCCGCGCGCGGGTAGGACACAGCCCCGACCCTGACGACGCTTTCATGTTCTACGGCATCGCCTGCGGCCATGTCGATACGGCCGGGTTCGAGATCGAGCAGGTGCTCGAGGATATCGAGTCCCTCAACCGACGGGCCCTCGTCGGCGAACTCGAGGTCAGCGCCGTCAGCATCCACGCCTACACGAAGCTCGCCGATCGCTATGCTCTGATGTCCTGCGGCGCGAGCATGGGCGACGGCTACGGTCCCTGCGTCGTCGCTCGCGAGGCGATGACCGCCGAGGAGCTGGCATCGAAGACGATCGCGATTCCCGGCACGATGACCTCGGCCTACCTGGCCCTGCGGCTCTTCCTCGGGACGGACTTCGCGTACAAGGTCGTACCGTTCGACGAGATCCTCGACGTCGTCAAGGACGGCGGCGCCGACGCCGGGTTGATCATCCACGAGGGACAGCTGACCTACTCCGGCCTCGGATTTCACCTGGTGACCGACCTGGGCATCTGGTGGCGCGACCGGACCGATGGACTGCCCCTGCCCCTCGGCGGCAACGTGGTTCGGAAGGACCTCGGCGCCGAGACGATGCAGACCTTGACCCGCATCCTCCGGGAGAGCATCGACTACGGTCTCGAGCGCCGGAAAGAGGCGCTGGTCTACGCCGAGGACTTCGGTCGTGGCCTTGACCCGGAACTCACCGACCGCTTCGTCGGCATGTACGTCAACGACCTGACCCTCGACTACGGCGAGCGCGGCCGCAAGGCGATCGAGCGCTTCCTCGCGGAGGGCGTCGCGGCGGGCATCATCGAGGACCCCGGCCCGATCGAGTTCGTCGGCTGAGGCCGGCCGCGTTGCGCGACTACCTCGACGACAGTGGCGCGGTTCCCGGTCTCGACGAGGGGGTGCCGGAACATTTCGGCGACGCGGCGGCCGAGCTCGAAGCGGCGCTCCAGCGCTGCGCCCTCGCCGACATCTCCGAGGGTAGCCGCCTGCTAGGAACGGGGCCCGACCTGCTGTCGCTCCTGCACCGACTCTCCACCGGCGACGTCGAATCCCTCGCCGAGGGACAGGGGCGACCGACGGTCCTGACGACGGCGAAAGGACGGATCGTCGAGCGGTTGATCGCCCAGCGACTCGCCACCGGTGGACTGCTGATCGGCGGCCCGGGGCGTGGGCCCGCGGTGATCGACCACCTGAAGAAGTTCACCTTCGCCGAACAGACCGGGCTGAGCGAGATCACGGCGGCGACCCGCCTGCTGGCCCTGGTCGGTCCCCTGGCCGACAGCGCTCTGGAACACGCCGGCCTGCGACGTCCCGACCCCTGGGCCGCGGTCCCGGCGACGCTGGGGGATCTCCCGGTCCACCTGCTGGGCCACGACGGCCGGGGTTGCACCGGTGTCTCGTTCCTCGTCGACGCCGAGCGCGCCGGGGAGACCTGGCGACGCTTGCTTCTCAGCACCGAGGCGGTCGGCGGATGTGCCGCCGGGCGACTGGCCCTCGAGACCCGGCGGATCCTCTCGGGATCCGGCAGCTCCGGACGAGAGTGGAGCGAGGAGTTCAACCCCCTCGAGGCGGGCCTGGCCGAGGCGGTCTCGTTCACCAAGGGCTGCTACGTCGGTCAGGAGGTCGTGGCCCGGCTGAACACCTACGACAAGGTCTCCCGGGAGCTCCTGGGCGTGCTCTACTCCGTCGAGTCCGGGGTCCCGCAGCTCGGCACTCCCCTGTTCGCCGGAGACAAGGTCGCCGGACAGGCGACCAGCGCGCTCCGTCCGCCTGGCGCCCCGGCGGCGATCGGGCTGGCCTACGTCAAGAAGCGCGAGGCCGGTCCCGGGGACAGCCTCCGCTGCGGATCCGCCGACGGCCCCGACGCCAGACTGATCCGTCCACCGTTCGAGCTTCCCCGTACCGACTGATCCGACTACCCCGGATATACTCCTCCCGCCACGAACCCGCGACGGCGCCGTCCGTTGCCCCAACGCCCGGAGTCGACCGATGAAATCCGTTCTCGCCTGCACCACCGCGTTGTGCCTCGCCCTGATCGTCTCCTGCGCCGCTCCCGGCGGAGGAACCAGCCCCGCCGACGCCGACGCCTTCCTGGCCGACGCCGAGAGCCGCCTGCTCGACGCCTGGATCGAGTCCGAGCGCGCCGCATGGGTCCAGTCGAACTTCATCACCGACGATACCGAGGCGATCGCCGCCGCCGCCGCCGCGAAGAGGATCGGCACGACGATGGACCTGGCCGCCGAGGCCGCGAGATTCGATGGCGCGGAGCTCCCCGAGGAGACCCGGCGCAAGCTGATGATGATCAAGACCTCGATGTCCCTGGCCGCGCCTCGGGACGCCGCGCTGCAAACCGAGCTATCGAACATCACGACGTCGATGGAGAGCACCTACGGCAAGGGCAAGTACTGCCCCGATGGCGACGACGGTGACTGTCTCGTCCTCTCCGATCTCTCCGGAATCCTCGCCAGGGAGCGCAACCCGGCGAGACTGCTCGAGGTCTGGAAAGGCTGGCGGGCGATCTCTCCGGTGATGCGCGACGACTACACCCGTTTCGTGGAGCTGGGCAACGCCGGCGCCCGGGACCTGGGGTTCGACGACCTCGGCCAGCTCTGGCGCTCGGGCTACGACATGCCCGCCGACGACTTCGCCGCCGAGCTCGACCGGCTGTTCGAGCAGGTGCGTCCGCTCTACGAGGCGCTGCACTGTCACGTGCGCGCGCGCCTGGCCGAGGTCTACGGCGACGAGATCGTCCCCGCCGACGGGCCGATCCCGGCTCACCTGCTCGGCAACATGTGGAGCCAGAGCTGGTCCAACATCTACGACCTCGTCGCCCCTCCCGGTGGTGACCCGGGCTACGACCTGACCTCGCTGCTGGAGAAGAAGGGGGTCGATGCGGTCGAGATGGTCCGGATCGGCGAACGGTTCTTCTCCTCGCTGGGGCTCGAGGAGCTGCCCGAGACGTTCTGGGAGCGGTCGCTGTTCACGAAGCCCCAGGATCGGGAGGTCGTCTGTCATGCGAGCGCCTGGGATCTCGACTACGAGGACGACCTGCGGATCAAGATGTGCATCGAGGTCAACGACGAGGACTTCGTCACGATCCATCACGAGCTGGGGCACAACTACTACCAGCGGGCCTACAAGAATCAGGATCCGCTGTACCGCACCGGCGCCAACGACGGATTCCACGAGGGCATCGGCGACACCCTGGCGCTGTCGATCACGCCGGACTACCTCGTCGAGATCGGGCTCCTCGATCGCGCCCCGTCGGCCGCGGGCGACCTGGGCCTGCTGATGAAGATGGCCCTGGACCGAGTCGCCTTCCTCCCCTGGGGTCTGCTCGTCGACCAGTGGCGCTGGAAGGTCTTCGCCGGAGAGATCGACGAATCGAACTACAACGCCGGCTGGTGGGAGTTGCGGGAGAAGTACCAGGGCGTCCAGTCGCCGGTGGCACGGTCGGAGTCGGACTTCGACCCCGGTGCGAAGTACCACGTGCCGGCGAACACGCCGTACACCCGTTACTTCCTCGCGCACATCCTCCAGTTCCAGTTCCACCGCGCGCTCTGCGAGACCGCCGGATTCGACGGACCGCTCCATCGCTGCTCGATCTACGGCAACGAGGAGGTCGGTCGGAAGTTGAACGCGATGCTCGAGATGGGTGCCAGCAAACCGTGGCCCGACGCCCTCGAGGCGGTCACCGGCCAGCGAGAGATGGACGCGACCGCGATCCTGGCTTACTTCGCCCCGCTGCAGCAGTGGCTCGACCAGCAGAACGAGGGTCGCACCTGCGGCTGGTAGCCGGTCAGGGTTCGTCGAGCAGCGTCGTCAGGACGGCGGAGGTCGATGCGGCCAGCGCTTCCAGGTCGTAGCCGCCCTCGAGGCTCGCGACCAGCTTGCCGCCGGCGTGGCGCACCGCCACGTCGAGCACGATCTTCGTCGCCTCGGCGAAGGCGCCGGTGGAGACGACCATCCCGCCCAGCGGATCGTCCCGGTGCGCGTCGAAGCCGGCGGACACGAGGACGAACTCGGGCTGGAAGGCGTCGGCAGCCGGGACCATCCGCTCGCGCAGAGCACCGAGGAACTCCGCGTCGCCTGCGCCCGGGGGCAGCGGACAGTTCAGGGTCGTGCCCTCCCCCGCCCCACGGCCGGTCTCGCTGGCCCTGCCGGTCCCCGGATAGAGCGGGTACTGGTGCAGGGAGAAGTAGAAGACGTCGGCCCGGTCTTCGAACAGATGCTGGGTGCCGTTGCCATGATGCACGTCCCAGTCCACGATCAACACGCGCTTCCGTCCGTGGGCCTCGATCAGGTGACGGGCGGCGATGGCAATGTTGTTGAAAAGGCAGAAACCCATCGCCATGTTGCGCTCGGCGTGGTGCCCCGGCGGCCTCACGATCGCCAAGCCGCGGTCGAACCGCCCCTCGGCCACACCCTCGCAAAGGGTCACGAGACTCCCGGCAGCAACTCGAGCGACCCGGGCACTCTCGGGTGAGATGGCGACGTCGAGGGTGTCGATATGGTCGTCTCCGGCGGCACAGGCCTCGTCGACTCGGCGCACGTAGCTCGCGTCGTGGACCGCCGTGATCCAGCTCGTTTCCGCGGTGACCGGCGCGACCACACGGCAGCGTTCGATCAGCCGGTCCCGGGACAGTCGTTCGCGAATCGCCGCCAGGCGCTGGGGCCGTTCGGGGTGGTCAGGACCGGTGTCGTGAGTTTCGAAGATCGGGTCGAGCACGAGTCCGACGTCAGCCATGGTCTCCTCCGTGGGCGACGATAGCAGACGGGTCGTCGCCGGCCGCCGGGTTGGTCGCGCCGGACGATCCGCAGTAGATTCATCAGGTCCGAGACGAATGGAGCCTGGATGAGCGGGGAAACCAATCGCTTCTTGCTCGAGACCGACAACCCCGAGGTGGTCTCCGCGCTGTCCCACGCGCTGACCGGCGCCGGCATTCCCTACCAGACGCTCCATCCCGACGGTCCGACGATCAACCGCGTGGCGTTCCTCGTACCCTGGGAGCGGATGGCCGACGCGCACCGGGTCGCCGCGAGCTATCTCGTCGGCGTGCGCTCCCCCGACGGATTCGTTCCCGATGACGACGACGAGCGACCCGTGGCGACACCGCCCGATCTGCCCCAGCACTTCCCTGCGCAGCAGCTCCAGATCGTTGCGATGACGGTCCTGCTCCACTCCGGACTGCTCTTCTGGGCCGGCAGTTTCCCCTCGGGGGAGCGGATGTTCCGGCTGGGTGCGCTGCAGACCGACCAGGCCTTCGCCGAACCCTGGCGCTTGTTGACCTCGATCTTCCTGCATTCCGATCTGTCCCACGTCCTGTGGAACGGACTGGCGATGCTCGTCTTCGCGGTCCCGTTGCTGGGCTGGCTGGGACGATCGCGGACCGTCGCGCTGTACCTCGCTTCGGGGGTCGGCGGCGCGCTGGTCAGCTCCTGGCTATCGGCGCCGGGGAGCTGGGTCGTCGGCTCGTCGGGTGCGGTCGCCGGCCTGTTCGGCGCCTGGGTCGCCCTGACCTGGGGCCGCTCCCGGCAGGAGCGGCTGGGCTGGCGCGGGTATATCCGGACCCTCGGAGTCGCGCTGCTGGTGATGCCGAGCCTGCTTTCGCCGGTCAGCGCGGACGGGCAACCGATCAGCGTGTCGAGTCACGTCGGCGGGATGCTCACCGGAATGGTGATCGGTGCCGTGATGTCGGGAGTCCTGTTCCGGCGCGATCGGTCGGATGAACCGCTCGAGATCGGGCCGGCGCCCGAGCGGCTCCACTAGTCCTGGCTAGTGGGCCGCCTCCGGCGCGCCGAGGCCGGGGAGCCCGCCGAAGCCCTCGGTGATCTTGATCCCGGCGGGCAACTCCACCTCGTACAGGGAAGCCGCCAGATCGGGGTTGAGCTGGATCACCTGGAATTCGATGACCCGGGATCCGGTGTCGGTCAGGTATTCGACCCGCGCCGGCAAGAACGTCTGCGGGTCGACGAAGAAGTGCACCTCGTCGACGAGCCGCCGCACGCGCTTCTTCTTCGGTGAGAGCAGCAGGTGGTGCAGGGGCGAACCGTCCACCGGGGCGACGAGGGTGATGTCGTAGAACTTGCGCAGCTCCTGGGAACCCTGGCCCAGCCCTATGAAGCGGAAGATCCGCTCGCTCCAGCGCTTGACGCTGCGTTGCTCGGCACGTTGCTGACTCGGGTAGTAGCCGGTATAGCGATCCTGGGCGATGACGAACTTCATCTCCTCGGGTGTCGCGTACTCCCAGCGGATCGCGTCGGGCTTCGTCATGTAGAACAAGCCCTCGGCGACGAGAGGGTCCTTGAGCAGCTGGTTGATCGTCGTCTCGGTGAACTCGGCCCTGAGGGTCAACACGGAGTTCTGCACCACGTCGAACCGGGCGAGCACGTCGTCCAGCTCGTCGGCGACGGCGGGAACGGCAGCGGCGCAGATCGCGATGAGAAAAGACAGACCGGTACGCCTGAGCGTCGCGTGGTTCATGTTCGGGGATCCTCCGTACAGCCGGATTCCCCAAGGTAACAACGGCACCCTGACCCGTCAAGCGGATCAGCTGAAGACGCGGCGGACCTGCTCTTCGAGGGCCACGACCTCGTCGTGGACCCGCTCGCGAACCTCGAGCCAGGCACTCTCGTCGATGGACAGGAACGCGTCGACGACCTCGGGGTCGAACTGGCGCCCGCTCCATTCGCGGAGTTCCTGGCAGGCCTCGGCGATCGGCCGGGCGGCCCGGTAGGGGCGGTCGGAGGTCATCGCGTCGAACGTGTCGACCACCGAGAAGATCCGGGCACCGATCGGGATCTGCTCGCCGGCCAGTCCACGCGGGTAACCGCTGCCGTCGTAGCGTTCCTGGTGCGAGAGCACGATATCCAGGGCGGGCTCCAGGAACTTGATGTGCTCCAGCATCCGGAACCCCATCTCGGGGTGCTTCTTCATCTCTTCCCACTCGTCGGGATCGAGCTTGCCGGGCTTGCGCAGGATCGAGTCGGTGATGCCGATCTTGCCGACGTCGTGGAGGATCGCCCCCCGCCGGATCCAGTCCAGCTCTTCCCCGCAGATCCCCATCTTCTCCGCGACGATCACGGCGTACTGCACGACCCGGAAGGAGTGCCCCTGGGTCTCGTTGTCGCGGAAGTCGAGGGCGGTCACCAGCGCCTGCAGTGTGCTCTCGTAGGAGTTCTCCAGCTCTTCGGTGCGCTGGGCCACCAGCTCTTCGAGATGCGTCTGGTAGGTCTTGTTCTCGGTGATCAGACGGCGCGCCTCGAGGGTACGCTCGACGATGATCTGGACCTCTTCGAGATTGAACGGCTTCGTGACGTAGTCGGCGGCGCCCTTGCGAATCGCGCCGACGGCGGTCTCCGCGTCGACCACGCCGGTGACCATGATCACGTCGAGTTCGGGATCGTTGGCCTTGATCTTCTCGAGGAGCTGGAGGCCGTTCTGTTCCGGCATCTCGATGTCGCTCAGCACGAGTCGCGGCCGGTCGGCCAGGATCATCTCGTAGGCTTCGGCGGCACTGCTCGCGGTGACCACGGAGTAGCCCATGCAGTCGAGCCCCTCGGAGAGGATCTCGCGCACGGAACGCTCGTCGTCGACGACGAGTATCTGCTTTTCCGGTTTATCGTTCAGCATCGGCAACTACAACTCTTCCCGAGACGCAAATAGTACAGCGCCCGGGTGGGGATTCCCACGTCCTGAAAAGATGTCCCCTGGCCGGAAAAAGCGCAAGTCTGCCCCGATCAGGCCATCTCGTACCAGTTGGGGCCGGCCTTCTGGTCGACGGCGAGGGGCACCGAGAGCGGGTGCACCCCCTCCATCGCCTCGCGAACCGTGTGTCGGGTCGCCTCGAGCTCGCCTTCGGGGACTTCCAGGAGCAGCTCGTCGTGCACCTGGAGCAGGATCCGGGCCCCGAGCCCCTGCTCGGCCAGGGCCTCGTCGACCCGCAGCATCGCCAGCTTCATCAGGTCCGCCGCCGTGCCCTGAATCGTCGTGTTCACCGCCGCCGCGCAGCGCCTGCTCCTGAATTCCGCGCGTTGGACTTCTGGTGCAGCTGCGGGAAGTAGCGCACCCGACCGAACAGCGTGCGCACCCGCCCCGTCGCGCAGCGCCTGCTCCCGGACGCGGTCGATGTAGTCACGCACGTTGGCGAAGCGCTCGAAGTAGGCCTGGATGAACTGCTTCGCCTCGGAGCGGCGCATCCCCTGCTCCCGGGCCAGCCGGGTCTCGGACATGCCGTAGAGGATGCCGAAGTTGACCGCCTTGGCCCGCCGCCGCATCGTCGCGGTGATCCGCTCGGGGGCGAGGCCGGACACGCGAGAGGCGGTGTAGCGGTGAATGTCCTCGCCGGCGGCGAAGGCCGCCTTCAGTCCGGGATCGTCACAGAGGTGTGCCAGCACCCGCAACTCGACCTGGGAGTAGTCCGAGGCCAGGAACTGATGGCCGGGGCCCGCCACGAAGGCGCGCCGGATCTTGCGCCCGGCCTCGCTGCGCACGGGAATGTTCTGCAGGTTCGGATCCGACGAGGACAGCCGGCCGGTGGCGGCACCGGTCGGATGGAAACTGGTGTGGACCCGGCCGGTCTCCGGGTGAACGAGCCGGGGCAGGCTGTCGACGTAGGTGCTCTTGAGCTTGGTCAACTCGCGATACTCCAGCAGCTCGCCGGCGATCTCGTGCTGATCGACGAGCTCCTCGAGCGTCTGGGCGTCGGTCGAGGCGACCTTGCTCTTGGCCGTCTTGCGTCGAGACTTGAGAGCGAGCTTCTCGAACAGGACCTCGCGGAGCTGCTTCGGCGAGTCGACGTTGAACTCCTCACCGGCCAGCTGGTGGATCCGCACGCGTAGCCCATCGATCGTGCTCTCCATCTCGGCCGACATCGCCTTCAGCACGCCGGTGTCGACGAGGATGCCGTGCTCCTCCATCTCGACGAGTAACGGGAGCAACGGCCCGTCGATCGAGCGGTAGAGTTCCCGCAGCTCCAGCCGATCGAGTTCGGCGCCGAGGTGATCGACCAGGCGGGACGTGACCACGAGGGTCTCGCCGACATGGGAGGAGAAGCGTTCGACCTCGACCTCGGGAGTCGGGATCCGCTTCGCGCCGCTGCCGGTCACGACGTCCAGGCCGTCCAGTTCGATTCCGAGGTGCTCCCGGGCGAGCCTCTGGCGGGAGTAGTCCGGCCGGCTGGCATCGATCAGGAAGCCGGCGAGCATCGTGTCCAGCCCCCAGCCGGCGAAGCCGAAGCCGGCGCGGTGCAGCCGGTGCACCGTGGTCTTCAGGTCGTGTCCGTCCTTCGGCAGCTCGGCATCGCCGAGCAACGCGCCCAGCGACTCCTGCAGGACCGCCGCCGGCAGACCGTCGGGGGCACCGAGATACTCGTGCCGCAGGGGCAGATACGCGGAACGGGACGGACCGGCGGACAGCCCCAGCCCCAGCAGCCCGCCGCGCAGCGGGTCCCCGTCGTTTCCGTAGGCCTCGACCGTGACTCGCCCGGCGGCACGCATCTGCAGGACGAACGCCTCGAGGGCGTCGGCGTTCAGGATCGTCTCGTGCTCGACCGACTCGACCGGCGTTTCATCGGTTGAAGCCGACGGCTTGCTCCCGCCTTCCTTGAACTCCGCGATCCAGGCCCGGAAGTCGAGTCGCCGGAACAGCTCGTAGGCCTCCTCGTTCGAGGGTTCGCGAACGGCCAGATCGGCGACCGACGGCTCGAGGGGAACGTCGATCCGCAGCTTCGCCAGCTCCCGGCTGAGCCGGGCCGAGTCCGCGTTCTCGTGGATCGCCATCCACTGCTTCTTCGCGGTCCCCTTGTCGAGGGCCTTCAAGTCGCGCTTCAACGGCTTCAGCGATCGCGCCGACTTGCGCCCCGGTTGGCCGATCTTCGTCGCGAGCTCTTCCACCTCGCTGCCGGCGAGCAGCTCCCGGGTCGCCGTCCATCGTTCGGCCAGGGTCTCCGCCCGCTCGACCGGAGCCAGCTCGGCGAGTGCCTCGTCCAGCTTCCAGCAGCTGTCCACGAGCTCCGCCGCTCCCGCCTCGCTGACGGTCTCGGCCTGATCCAGCGTATCGATCGCCCCGATCACCGAGTCCCGGGCGGCGAGGAGCGCCACGAACCGCTCGGCCCGCAGGACGATCGCGTCGAGGTCGTCGTACGCGGAGACGATGGCGACCGACGATTTCTCGCCCACACCGGGGACACCGGGGATGTTGTCGACCGAGTCCCCGGAGAGTGCCTGGACGTCGAGGACCCGATCGGGCACCACGCCGAAGGTCTCACACACGCCCTCGGCGTCGAGCCAGACCTCCTTGGTCGGGTTGTAGACCCGGATCCCCTCCCCCACCAGCTGGAACAGATCCTTGTCCGACCCGACGATCGCGACCTCGTATCCATCGGCCTTGCCCCGGGCGGCAAAGGTCGCGATCACATCGTCGGCCTCGAAGCCCTCCAGTTCCGCGACCGGGATTCCCAGCACGCGGCAGACGTCCCGGGCCAGCGGCGCCTGAACCTTGAGATCCGGCGGAGTCGGAGGACGGTTCGCCTTGTAGTCGGCGAACTTCTCCACGCGGAAGCTCCGACCCGGCGGGTCGAAGACAACGGCCATCGACGTCGGCGAATGCTCGTTCAGCAACTTGCGCAGCATGTTGGTGAAGCCGTACAGCGCGTTGGTCGGCATCCCGTCTGCGTTGTTCATCGGCGGCAACGCGAAGTAGGCCCGGAACAGCTGGGAGGTGCCGTCGACGAGATACAGGGTGCGGCCGGCGCCGTGAGGTTTGTTCATTCGTCGAGTGCCCGTGGAGGAGGCCGGCGTGGTCACCGGCGGCGAGGGGGCATTCTAGCCCGACGGCCGACACGTGGGCGAACGCGGATCGGTAGGCGGAGGTCTACCGCTCAGCGAGGGCCGACGAGGTATCTCCAGTCGCCGCCGGGCTGCACGTTCCGCAGGGCCACTCCGACGTCGCCGTGGGCCGCCAGGGTCTCCCGGCCGGCCCAGTCGAGCCGTATCTCCTCGCCGAGCCAGCGCGAATCCGGCGCGTACGAGACCACGGAGCCGTCCGACGGATCGTGGACGATCAACTCCAGGATGCGGCCGTTCCGCAGGACCCGCTGCCCCTGGGCGAACCAGGCGTGCGCGATATCGTCCCCGGCCCCCTCGCGCACCGTGATCAGCAGCCGGGCCCGATCGGCGGACGGGTGGAGCAGGACGGCGGACGTCGACGGCCAGCGCCCGATCTCCGTCGCCGCCTCGTCGGGATGGCCGATCGTCAGGATCGCCTGACTCTCCTGGATCACGACCCTCACGAGGCGATCCCCGGCCAGCCAGATCGAGTTCACGACCCCCGCGGCGCTGACCGGTTCGCCGGTCTCGAGGTCCGTCGTGGCCCCGCGGTTCGTCAGGTATCGCCCACTGGGGGAGAGACGGAGATCGAAGGTGAAGCCGTAGGCGCTCAGCTGATCCGCTCCCCGGGGGATGACCCGGGGTTCGTCCAGCACCCCACGCTCGAGATCGATCCGTCGGAGCACGGGTTGCCGCGCCTCGGCACCGGGGAAATAACAGAGGAACACTTCGCCGGAATCGGTCGGACCGAGGATCTTTCCGATCGACGTTTCGGACCCGAAGGCGATCCTGCGAAAGGAGCCGTCGGGCTCGCCGACGAGGATCGCCTGTGCCCCGGTGTGGTAGTTGAACTCCCTGTCGATGAGCCGGTCGCCGGCCCAGAGGAACGCCCCGGAGACGATCTGGGTCTCCCGATCGTCGAAGGTATGGCTGCGCAGGAGGTCGCCGGACTCGTCCCGGACCTCGACACGGGTCTCGCCGATCCCGCCGAGTGCCGTGGAACTCGTCACCAGCGCGAAGCGCGTGCCGTCGGCATTCCAGAGCCCGTGCTCGATCGCCGGCCGCAGGAGTTGCCTGCGTTCGCCGTCGGCGAGGCCGACCAGCCAGCCACCTCCGGACCGCCTGTCGAACAGCATCCCCGAGTTCCCCGATGGGGAGGGAAGGAACATCGCCTGCTCCGGAGCGAAACGGACGTTGGCCCGGATCGCCACCGGTGCGACGACGGCGAACAGGAACGGAGAGCCGAGCAGGACGCTGCCGAGCAGCACGGCTCCGCGGCGGATCCGCCCGCGCCCGGCCGGTTCGCCGAAGCAGCAGATGCGGTGCGACGCCAGCACGAACGCCACCAGAATCAGCCCGCCGATCAACAGTCCCACCGGCGCGCTGCGGTAGTTTGCGTGGGGGAACATCCGCACGAGGAGGACCGTCGCTCCGACGGGCAGCGCCGTCAACACCAGGGCCAGCAGGACGGCCTGCAGGGAGACGACGACCGAGGCGGCGAGCAGCCCTGCGGCGAAGGACGTCAAGACCACGACCCCGGCGATCGCCCCGAGCAAGATCCAGGGAGCCGCTGCTGGACCCTCACCCAGGGTCGCGTCGAGCAGGAGCTGATACCCGACCAGCAGACCGATCTGGAGCACCAGGGTCGCAC
Organism: uncultured bacterium; assembly: GCA_942490715.1. Lineage (GTDB taxonomy): Bacteria > Acidobacteriota > Polarisedimenticolia > Polarisedimenticolales > Polarisedimenticolaceae > CALNYP01. The sequence goes on along the minus strand of CALNYP010000034.1, from coordinate 141,943 downwards.
CGGCCGCCGCCGCCCGGGCGTTCCAGATCGTCCGGCGCGGCACCGGCCGCTCGAGGAGGAAGGTCTCGGTTCCGCTGGCCCGGTCAGCGGAGAAGGACTGGGCCGTCACGAGCAGCGCCAGCAGCGCCCACAGCGCGATCAGCGCCTGGGGCGTGACGCCCCGGATCAACTCCCCGACCGAGTAGTGGCCGGCCTGCAGACCCGGAAACCAGCTCTGTCGGGAGAGTTCCGTGATCAGGAAGATCCCCCAGGGCAAGCACAGCCCCAGGGCGAGCCCTCCCATCCGAAGCGTGCGCAACTGCCGCCACTCCTTGACGAAGAGTGCACTAAACACGGGCGACCTCCTTCCGGCCACTGCGCCGCAGACAGGCGACGAGGATCTCTTCCAGGGAGAGCGGATCGATCTCGACCTGGCTGGCGCCCAGCTCGCGGAGCGTGGCGGCGAGGGGCCCCTCCGCTCCGTCGACGACCACCGACAGCAGACGCCCGTCCACGCTGCTGTCCAGCCTTCCTGCGATCTGCGCCGCCACGTCCGGGGCACCCTCGGGGAAGACCGCCCGGGCCCGGAGGACCCGGGCCTTCAGCCCTTCGAGGGAGTCGCCGATGACCACCCGGCCGGCGTCGAGGACCACGACCCGATCGGCGACCCGCTCCAGGTCCTGGATCAGATGCGATGCGTACAGCACCGCCCCGCCACGCTCGGAGACCGATTCGAGTACGCCGGCGAGCACCTCGCGGCGAACCAGCGGATCCAGACCGGCGGTCGGGTCGTCGAGGAACAGCAGATCCGGCCGCGTCGCGGCGGTCAGGGCCAGCGAAACCTTGGCTTTCGATCCGCGGGAGAGGGTATCGATCCGGGCACCCGGTTCGAGCTCGAGGCGCTCGACCAGTTCCCCGGCGAGCTGGGAATCCCAGCCAGGATGAAGCTTTGCGGCAAAGGCCAGGATCTCCTCGACCCGCATCCAGCCGTAGAGCGCCGACTCCTCGGACAGGAAGCCGACCCGGCTCCGAACCTCGGCACCGTCGGCGACCGGGTCCAGCCCGAGAACCCGGATCGTCCCGGCATCGGGGTGGAGCAGGCCGTGAGCCAGCCGCAACGCGGTGGTCTTACCGGCGGCGTTCCGGCCAACGAGTCCGACGACCTCCCCGGCCGGGACGGCGAGGTCCAGCCCGTCGAGGGCGACCTTGCGGCCGAACCGACGGGTCACCGCCTCGAAGCGAACAGCAGTATCGCTCATGGCTTCTCCCCGGGAGCTGTGTCCCCACGGTCGGACCATTCGGTCCGGCTGCGCTCATCGATGCGCCGCTGGAGCAGCTCGAGCAGTTCGCCCGGAGACAGTCCACGGCGGCGGGCCCGGTCGATCCAGCCGTCGACCCAGACGGCCAGCGCGGGATCTGCGCCAGGCCCTCGCTCCTCGCCTTGCCCATCCTGGACGAAGGTGCCCCGTCCGACCTCGGTCCGGACGACGCCCGCGGTCTCCAGATGCTGGATCGCCCGGGCCGCGGTGTTCCGGTTGACCCGGGCGCGAGTGGCCAGCTCCCGGACCGGCGGCAGCCGGTCTCCGGCGCGAAGGGCGCCGATGCGGATCAGACGACGGACCTCACGATCGATCTGAAGGTACAGAGGGATCGGTTCCGCTGGATCGATGTTGAATATTGTCATAGCGTCCTAGGACACTATGACGTTCGAGGTCGAGGATTGCAAGCTCTGGCCGTGGAAATTCCCTCAAACCCCGAAAACTGTTCCATCCTGAGACGGTGTTACACATCCTGACACTCATGGCCGTAACCTGTTCGTTCACAGTAGTTTGAACTCTCTGACCCTCGTGAGACGTATCAGACTGAGACAGCCTCTCCCTGCGACTCTTTCGTAGCGTCAACTCCCGCAACTTACTCACACATGGTGACTTACATCGCATGGTCGACCGATGGCACGACCCGGCCCCGGGATTGCTCTAGGAAGGGGCGCACACAGCACAAGGGGGTTCGGGATGAACATGAACTACACGCACAAGACGCTGACCAGCCTGGTGATCCTGGCCGTACTCGCCAGCACCGCCGTGATGGCCGCCAAGCCGGCGAAGATCGCCAAGGATCTTCAGGAAGAGCTCCGGGTCGCCGGTGAGACTCGCGTGATCGTCACCTATAACGACGACACGTTCGGCGATCAGCTGAAGTCCCGGACCGCCGCGGTCGAGTTCACCTCGATCCCGGCCGTCGCCGCGACGCTCCAGCGGGGCGACATCCGCACCCTGGCCGCCGATCCTCGCGTCTCCTCGATCTCGCCTGATCGAGTGATCCGCGCCACGATGGATCACGCAGCCCAGTCGATCGGCGCCGACCTGATCCACCAGAACCTCGGACTGACCGGCGAGGGCGTGACCGTCGTCCTGATCGACTCCGGCCTCACGCCGAGCGATGCCGTCGCCGCCGATCGCATCCTCGCCAGCATCGACTTCCGCACGACGAACCACTCCTTCGCCGCCCGCAAGGTGCGCGCAGGAAGCACCGGCGCCGTCGACGTCATGTTCACCGGCGACCAGGGCGCCCGCGCCAGCGGCCTGGACGAGTTCGGCCACGGCACCCACATCGCCGGCATCATCGGTGGTTCGGGGAACAACGGTTCCGTCCGCGGCGTCGCGCCGGGCGTCAACTTCATCAACCTGCGGGTACTCGACGGCAAGGGCGCCGGCTTCGTCAGCGACGCCGTCCGGGCGATCGACTGGTCGATCGAGCACCGCCTCGAGTACGGCATCCGGATCATGAACCTCTCCTTCGGCCACCCCCAGCGCGAGTCGCATCAGACCGATCCGCTGGCGCAGGCCGTCGAGCGCGCCTGGGCCGCCGGCATCACCGTCGTCGCCTCGGCCGGCAACCACGGCCGCGACGGCTACATGCCGATCAACACCCCCGGAAGCGATCCGTACGTGCTGACAGTCGGCGCGATGAACGACCTGAACACCGACAACCGCAACGACGACATCGCCGCCACCTACAGCGGACGCGGCCCGGCCGTCGACGCGATCAACCGGCAGTTCATCATGAAGCCCGACGTCCTGGCCCCGGGCAACCGCATCGAATCCACCCTGGCCCCGAACGCGGCGATCGCCGACATCTTCCGGGATCGCGTCAGCCAGGACGGACAGAACATCGAGCTCTCCGGCACCAGCATGGCGACCGGCATGGTCACCGGAATGGCGGCGGTGATGAACCAGGTCAACCCCAACCTGACCCCCGACCAGATCAAGATGCTCGTGATGTTCTCCGCCGAAAAGCGCGAGACCGAGGACATCCTCACCGCCGGCGCCGGCTACGTCGATCTCGTCCGGGCGCTCTCGCTGACCGGACCCTTCCGCCCGGTTCGCTTCAACACCGCCTCCCCCAGCTTCGCGATGGACGAGAACGGCGAGTTCTACGTGACGGTGCCGGCCTCGCTGCAGAACGCGATCGCCAGCCACGGCGCCCTCTGGACCGATGGTGCGCTCTGGACCGACGGCGCCCTGTGGACCGACGGTGCCCTCTGGAGCGACGCGGACCTGCTCGACGGCATGGCCATCTTCAACGACGGCGCCCTCTGGACCGACGGTGCGCTGTGGACCGATGGCGCCCTCTGGACCGACGGCGTCCTCTGGGACGGCGCCCTCTGGACCGACGGCGCGCTGTGGACCGATGGCGCCCTCTGGACCGACGGTGCGCTGTGGACCGACGGTGCCCTCTGGAGCGACCACGCGCTGGACGCCAGCGGCGCCCTGTGGACCGACGGCGCCCTGTGGACCGACGGCGCCCTGTGGACCGACGGCGCCCTGTGGACCGACGGTGCCCTGTGGACCGACGGTGCCCTGTGGACCGACGGTGCCCTGTGGACCGACGGCGCCCTGTGGACCGACGGCGTCCTCTGGGACGGCGTTCTGTGGGACGGCGTGCGGCGTGCTGGGATGGCGTCCTCTGGGACGGCATCATGGGTGCCGGCGACTGATTGTCTACGTTCTTTTCCCCCCGTCCGTGTGTGCAGATCGGGCCGCCTCTCTCACGAGGCGGCCCGCTCTGTTTTGCGGTGACGGTGGGAGGAGGGGTCTACGCGAGTCCGACGACGTAAGCGACCCAGGCGTTCTGGTTCTCGAACTTCTTCCGACGGCGGAAAATACCGTCCGTGTCGTCGGCGTCCTCGTCCCAGCCCTCGACGTAGACTTCGGTCGACGCGAAACCGGCCTCGAGCATCAACTCCTGGATCTCCGGCAACGTCCACAGACGCCAGTCGTAGCGGAAGGCGTTCTTCATCTTCGTCCCGTCGCTCAGCCGGAAGTGGATATTGCACTTGAAGTCGTGGTCAACGGGGTTGAAGCTGGCCTGTTCCCAGACGTAGGTAAACGCAGGAACCTTCGTGCCGTCGAACGCTTTCGACGCCGGGATCTTCCGCTTCTCCTTCATCTCGTCCATCGCCTCGGTACCGCCGAGAATGTCGGTGAACAGGATTCCGCCGGGGCGCAGGGACTCCCGCGCCGTGCGGAAGTAGCGGCCGAGGAGCTCACGGGACTTGAAGACACAGAACGAGAAGTTCTGCGCCGCGATCACGTCGACCTTGGGCTCGGTGACGTCGAGGACGTTCTTGCAGATCAGCTCCACGCGGTCGGCCGCTTCCCCGAGCTTCGGCAGGTAACGGCGCCGTCCGTACTCCAGCGTGGGCTCGTCGAGATCGATCGCGATCGCCCGGTTCTTCTTGTTCCGCGAGACCCAGTCACAGGCCAGAGCCGCGGTCCCGCAGAAATCCTCGCGGAAGAACTCGAACTTCTCGCCGCGCCGGCGCTTGTAGACGCGCTTGAAGAAATCGATGTCGGCGTCCGTCGACTGCACCGCCGCCGAGTACAGCAGGTGCTTGTCCTTGACGATCTTGGTGCCCTTGCGGTGGTTCTTGCCCTTGCTCATCCAGTGGTTCTCCGTGATCTGCGCAACGATCGACCCGACGGCGGCACACTATAGCGAATCCGGGTCGCCCGGGGTCACTCGACCGATTCGAGCTCGAGTCGAAAGGCGACCGCCGTCCGGTCGTTGCGCACCAGCAGCCAGCTGCCGGCGAGGGCCGGATGATTCCAGGTCTTGCCGTCGAGGGCCTCTCGCCGCCCCAGCTCCTCGTGGCCCTCGGGAGAAGCCTGCGCCAGCGCGATGTCACCGTTCTCGGCCTGGATCACGAGCAGATCGTCGACGAGGATCAGCTGTCCGTGTCCGTAGCGTCCCCCCTTCCAGCGCCGCTGGCCGGTACTCGCGTCGACCGCGGCGAGGATCCCGTCGTCGAGGCCGTACAGCACACCGGAGCGGAGCACGTAGTCGCTGAACTTCGCCTTCAGCGCCCGGGACGACCAGACCGACTCGACCCGCTGGGTCCCATCTGCCGCCGTTCGCACCTCGATGCGCTCCGCTCCGGCGCCGTATCCACTGGCGATCACCAGGCCCGCGGGCGCCAGCGGTTGCGGCTGGGCCGCGACCTGGGTCTCCAGGGTCCAGGGGTGGACCCACAGCGCCGCGCCTCCATCGACCGGGTATCCGGCGAGCCGGGCCTCGGAGAAGACGACGAGCTGGATGACCCCGTCCAGGGTCGCCAGGACCGGAGTGCTGTAGGCCGCCGCGCCCGTTCCCGCAGTCCATCGCGCCTCGCCGGTCGCGGTGTCGTAGGCCGCCAGCAGAGCCCCGGGACCTCCGGCGACCACGATCACGACCGAGTCGATCACGACCGGCGAGGCGCTGGCACCGTAGGTCGGCACCGATCCGCCGTTCTCGGCGATCGCGTCGCGACTCCAGCGGAGCTCCCCCGACTCGAGATCGATCGCCCGCAGCAGCCCTGTGCCGCCGAAGGCGTAGACCGTACCGTCGACGATCGTCGGCGTGGATCGCGGGCCAGGGCCGCCCAGAGGGTCCTCGAAGCGGGCCTCGGCGGAGTCGCTCCAGCGGCGGCGGCCGCTGGCCAGATCGAAGCAGGTGACCCGCTCGAACGCACCGTCCTGTTCCTGGGTCACGGCGTCACCGCCTTCGACGACGAACCCCGACCACCCGGCTCCGACCGGAACGCGCCAGACCTCGACCGGCGGAGCGGCGCCCCAGTCCCGGCGCGGCACAGGGCCCGAGCGGATCACCCCGTCGCCGTCGGGTCCGCGGAATCCGGGATAGGGCGCCTCGGCGCGGATCTGTCGCTCCGCTGAAACGACCGTCGACGACTCCGTCGCGAAGTCCGCCTCGGTGGCCGGCGCGGGACGTGGCGCGAAGCGCCAGCCGAGAATCGGTGCGACGTCGCCGGTGGTGCCCTCGACGCGGATCGAGAACGCCAGCAGCAGGCCGACCCCGGCGACGGCGGCCAGGGACAGCAGGCGCCGCCGCCAGCCCAGGCGCGAGAACGCGGCGAGCCAGATCAGCGACAGCAACGTCGCCACGACCAGGGCCAGCACGGACGCCAGGACGCGGTCCTGCCGCTGGTCGGCGTCCGAGAGCCAGATCCAGCCGAGGGCCAGACCGAATCCGGAGAGGATCACGAGCAGCGGCCAGAGGCGAATTCGGTTTTTCACGGCACCCTCCGCGGGAATCCCAGCAGATTCCACGGAGAAAGCCAAGAGAAAGGAATCAGCGGCGGATGATCCGGACGTCCCCGTCGACGGTCTCGATACGGATCTTGTGCTGCCCGGCGCCGACCTCGCCGCGGCCGTAGATGTACTTGCGCGGGGTTCCTCCGGACCGACTCCAGTCGTCGGAACGGCGCTGCTGCAGCTCGAAGTCGCTCTTGATCTCGTAGGTTCGCCGGGCGCGCTGGGTGTAGGCCAGCGTCACCTCGAACTCGGCGGAGATGCCGTCGGGCAGTGTCAGCACGACGTCGCCCCCCTTGGACTCCAGCCGCACGTCCCGGCGGCCGGCTGTCGGGTCGCCGACCATCGTCACCTCGATGGTGCCGCCCATCGTCGTCGCCCGGACCCAGCCGTCGACGGCGCCGATGACGATGCTGCCGCCCATCGTCGTCGCCTTGACGTGCTCCCCGGCCTTGTCGATCCGGATGTTGCCGCCCATCGTCTCGAGGTCGGCACCGCAGGGAGCGTCGGGGGCTTCGACGTTGCCGCCCATCGTCGAGATCCGTACTTCGCGGCAGGAACCGGCGCAGGCCTCGTCGACGTTGTCATAGATGACGTTGCCGCCCATCGTCTCGGCGCCGACCGCGCCGCAGACGTTACGCAGGGTGATGTTGCCGCCCATCGTGACCAGCTTGCCGTCGGCCTCGGAGTCGCTCAGCCGGACGTCACCGCCCATCGTCTTCGCGTCGATCTCACCGCTCACGTTCTCCAGGGAGATCTCGCCACCCAGCGTGTCGATCTCGATCTGGCCCTCGATCCCGTGGACCGCGACTTCTCCCCCGCGGGTCTCGAGGTCGACATCGAAGCGGCCCGGAAGCCTGATCGTCACCTCTCCCCCGCTGCGGTTCTGCCGGCGATTCTCGCGGAATCCGCTCCAGACCTCGATCGTCGTGCCGATCCGCTTCGCCGAGAACTCGACGTTGTCCTGATCCTTTCCGGTGAAGCGGGCCTCGACCGTGATCGTCGCCCCCTTCGCCTGTTCGACGCGGATCGAACCCCCGGTCTCGAGGCGGACGTTGAGCGAAGTCGCATTCCCGACCTCGAACTCCTCCCGGAAATCACGATCGGCCCGGGCCGGAGGCGCGGACAGGAGCAGCAAGGCGACGAGGGAGATCCCCGGAGCGATTCGCAGGAGCCAGCTGGTGTGGGTCGGGTTCATGATCCGTTCAACTCATCCACGTAGCGCACCATCAGCGCGCGATCGTCTTCGTTCTGGAGATTCTGCATCACGCCGTCGAGTCGTTCGGCGGAGATCGACTGACTGGCGGCGAGGTAGTCGAGGGCCAGCATCCGCATCCGGACCGCCTCTTCGCCGCTCAGCACCATGATGAACGCCGCGGCGAGCTGCTCGTCCGGCGGATAGGTCGAGAGGATCTTGAGCGCCTTGAGCCGCACCGCGAGATCCGGGTCATTGAGCATCGCGTGAATCAGTACCTGCTCCAGCAGCGGGTCGGGCGCACGCCCGGCGAACGCGACCGCCTCGAGACGGGTCGCCAGCGGCTCCGGGTTCAGCAACGACTGGGCCATCACCTCACGGACCAGCGGATCGCCGGCGTCCCGCTGGATCTGCAGGTGACGCGTCACGTCGAAACTCAAGGCCATTTTTCCGTCCGACTGCTCGTCGAAGCGAACGTTCGAGTAGAGGTAGGGCGACTCGGCGATGTCGTCGATGCCCCGTCGCTCGCTCGCCGCGTTGCCGATCTGCCGCGCGAAGGCGTCGGCGGAGCCACCGTCGAGGGTCATGCCGCCGAAGCCGAGCCCGCGGCCGACGGCGATCCCACCGACCAGCATCACCAGCAGCGCAGCGGCGAATCCGCCGGCCAGCGCCGGGCGCATCGCGAACAGCCCGAACAGGTCGGACCAGGCGGAGCGGCGGTCGGACCAGGCGACCCGGGCCGGCGGTGTGGAAGTTCGCTCTTGCCGCACCGTCGCCAGGACGCTCTCGCGCATCCGCGCGAACTCGGCGTCGGTGGGGAGGTCGCCGTTCTCGTCCGGCTCCATCAGGCGGTGATGCAGGTCGACGAACTCCCGGCATCCGGGGCACTCCTCGGTGTGCTCGAGCAGGCGGTCCCGCTCGGCCCGGCCGATCTCCTCGGCGAGCATGCGTTCGATCAACGGTTCGTATTCTCGGCAACCCATGATCAGTCTCCTAGGCGGAACGGGCGACGCGATTGCGGATCTGGCGGACGCCGCGAAACAGCAGGCTCTTGACCATTCCCTCGCTGCAGTCCATCACGTCGGCGATCTCCTTGATTCTCATTCCCTCGGCGTAGCGCAAGGCGACGGCGAGCTTGTACTTCGGGTTCAACGTCTCGAGTCCCCGGAGCAGCAGGCTCTGGTCTTCGTGGAGCAACACACGGTCCTCCTGGGAGTTGACCTCCGTGGCGTTGACATCGTGTTCGCCCAGTTCCTCGAACTCATCGTGGTCCTTCTTCTTGCGCAGGAAATTGATGCTCTCGTTGTAGGTGATGCGAAGGAGCCAGGGCTTGAACATTCCCCTCCGCCTTCACGCTGTCCAGCTTGCGAAAAACCTTGAGAAACACGTTCTGGGTCACGTCCAGTCCACTCTGGCGGTCCTTGACGTACTTCATCGCGACCTTGCATACGAGTCGCTCGTACCGGACCATCAACTGGTCGAACGCTCTCGTATTGCCGCCCAGGGCCTTGGCCACCAGGGCATCGTCTGTCGCTTCCAACTTCCGTCCCTCGTGGAGTAGGACACGGGGAATCCTGAAAAGGTTAGCACCGGCAGAGCGCTTTTTCGCCGACAATGGTCGCCGGAGGAAGAGGGCGAATGGAGCGGAATACAAGACTTTTGGCGCGCCTGGAACGCTATCGGCCGTGGGACGACGACGAGGCGGTCCACCTGGAGAGTCTTCGGCGGCTGCTGGAGAGTCCGGGGGACCCCTTCGACCGCGGACGCTTCGACCCCGGCCACGTCACGGCAAGCGCCGTCGTCGTCACTCCGGATCGGAGATCGATCGCCCTGATCCTCCACACCCGTCTCGATCGCTGGCTTCAGCCGGGAGGGCACGTCGAACCGCAGGATGCCGACGTGGTCGATGCGGCTCTGCGCGAAGTTGCCGAGGAGGTCGGACTGACAGACCTCCCGCGGCCGGAGGACGGGGCGCCACCGTTCGATATCGACGTGCACGGCATCCCGGCGTCGGGAGGACAGCCGGAGCACTTCCACTTCGACGTCCGGTTCCTCTTTCGAGCGCCCGCCACGGAACTGACACCGGCTTCGGATGCCCGGGAAGCCAGATGGATGCGCTCCGCTGAGATTCCCGGACTTCGCCCCGGCGACTCCCTGAACCGCCTGCTCGACAAGCTCGGACGTCGCCGCTGAGCAGCTCGGCGGTTTCCGGGCCGATCTCCGTTCTCGTCCTGCCCCCGTCGGAATCGGACTCGGTTACGGAAACCGTCGCTGATCTCCCCTCGGCGCTGCGTACCCTCCGGGAAAGTCGCCCGGGAACCGACCCGCCGCGACCAGCGATTTCCGGAACTCGTCGTATGCGTTCAACGAAGACACCCTGGCTGACGATCGCTCTGCTGCTGAGCCTGCTCGCGGCCCCGGAAGTGCGCGCCTCGACGCCGTCGATCCCCGCGGGCCCGGGCGATCCCGGCCCCCTGGCCCGTCCCCGGGGCCTGGCGGTCGACGGTGAGGGTCGCATCTGGGTCGCCGACGAGGCGAACCATCGCATCCAGCTCTTCTCGGCATCGGGAACGCCGTTGGCGACGATCGGCGGCCTGGGCGTCGCGCCGGGAAGTTTCGATACTCCCGTGGCCGTCGCCTGGGACCCCGAGGGCCGCGTCGCGGTCGCCGACCGCTTCAACGACCGGGTCCAGCTGCTCCTGCCCGACGGAACTCACCTGCTGACGATCGACGGCACCGCCGAGGGGCTTCCCGCGCTCTCCGACCCGTCGGGGATCGAGATCGACCCCTGGGGCCGGATCGTCGTCTCCGACACCGGCCACGACCGGGTCCGACTGTTCTCGCCCGAGGGCCGCTCCCTCGGCTGGTTCGGTGGATCCGGTGACGAGCCGGGTCGCTTCCGCTCGCCCCTCGGGCTGGCGGTCGATGCCGCGGGCCGGATCGCCGTCGCCGACGCCGGAAACCGCCGGGTCCAGATCTTCGGTCCACAGGGCCGGCATCAGGAGACGATCGACCTCTCCCGGATCGGCGCGACCTCGGTCGTACCGCGGGACCTGGCCCTGGCCGGCGACGGAACCCTGTGGATCGCCGATTCCGCACATGATCGAATCGTCGAGGTTTCCCCCGAGCGATCGCTGCGATTCCACACCGATGACCTGCGGCTGCCCGACGGAGTCGCCATCGCGCCGGACGGTCGGATCGTCGTCGCCGATACCCATCACGGTCGACTCCGTGTCATCGATCCGGCGGCCCGCAAGGATGCACGGACCATCGCGCTTCCCCGAGCGCCCCTGGCCCGGGAGGCGCCGCTGACGAGACCTTCGGCGATCGCGATCGAGGAGGGTCGCCGGATGGCGGTCGTCGATCCTGGCACCGGTTCGGTGCGTGTCCTGGACCTGGACGGCGAGCCGGTCTTCCGCTTCGGCCGCCCGGGGTCGGGTGCCGGCGAGTTCGCCTCTCCTCGAGGGCTCGCCTTCACCCCCGGCGGAGGCTTCCTCGTCGCCGACACCTTCAATCATCGTATCCAGCGCTTCGATCCGGCAGGTGGTCACATCGCGACGATCGGGGCTGCGGGATCCGCGGCCGGTGAGTTCCTCGCTCCCGCGGCGGTGGCGATCGCCCCCGACGGCGCGATCCTCGTCGCCGACACCGGGAACGACCGGATCCAGATCCTCAACGCCGACGGTTCGCCCCGGACGATCGTCGGTGGGACCGGGCAAGGGCCAGGTCGGTTCCGGACTCCGTCAGGGGTCGGCGTTGACTCGACGGGCCGCATTCTCGTCGCCGACACCGGGAACGATCGGCTGCAGTGGTTCGACGCCCGGGGCAACCTGCTCGAAGTCATCGGCAGTCGGGGCAGCGGCCGAGGCCAGTTCCAGCGACCGGAATCGGTGACGATTCTCGACGACGGAGGGTGGGTGGCCGTCGACAGCGGAAACCACCGGCTCCAGTGGTTTTCCCGCGACGGGAGTCCGGTCGGCACCTTCGGCCGTCGCGGCGCCTCGCCGGGTGAGTTTCGCAATCCCCTGGCCGCCGGACGGGACCGTCTGGGGCGCTGGATCGTCGCCGACAGCGGCAACGCCCGGCTCCAGGTGATCCGCCTGCGCTGAAGCGAATCAGGCGGCCTTCTCGATCTTGCGTAGCTTGCGGGAGAGTTCGGCGACCTTCCTGCGCTTCTTCTTCGACAGGCCGGCCATCAGCGGACAGCTCTTGCAGGCCTTGGGCTTGCGCAGATACTTGCGGCAACAGTGTTTCTTGCCCATCGGCTACTCGCTTGCCAGCGCTTCCACCGCGGCCCAGACCCGGAAGAAGTTGCCCGATGCGATCTTCTCGATCTGCTCCTCGGAGTAGCCACGCGCGAGCAGCTCGGCGATCAGGTTCGGGTAGCCGGAGACATCCTTCAGGCCGGTGGGTAGCGAGTCACCCACGCCGTCGTAGTCGGAACCGAAGCCGACGTGGTCGACCCCGACCAGCTCGACGACATGATCGATGTGATCGGCCACATCCTTGACGTCGGCGAACGGGACCGGACGAGCCGCCATGTACTCATCTCGATAGGCCGACGCCTCTTCCGAGTCCTCTTCGATGCCGTGCTCTTCAAGATAGGCCGCAACCGCTGTTCGGTGCGTGGCCCGGGCCTGTCGGTAGTCGTCGTCGATGAAGTCCGAGCCGAAGTTGATCCCGATCACGCCGCCGTTTTCGGCCAGCGCCCGGATCATCTCGTCGCTCATGTTCCGCTGCCAGCCCGGCGTGTAGTGCCGGCAGGACGAGTGGGACGCGATCACCGGCGCCTTCGTCAATCCGATCACCTGCTCGAATGCGGCATCGGAAACGTGGGAGACGTCGATCATCACGCCGGCACGGTTCATCGCTGCGACGACCTGTTCGCCGAACTCACTCAACCCACCCCACGTCGCAGAGCTGTCGTAGGAGGAGTCGCAGATCTGATTGTCCTTCGAGTGGGTCAACGTGATGTAGCGAATGCCCCGGTCGCGAAAGTGGACGACGTTGGCCAGGTCGTCCTCGATCGGCGCGCCGTTCTCCATGCCCAGCGCCAGGGCGATCTTGCCGGCGCCGCGAACCTCGCGGGCGTCGTCCAGGGAACGGGCCACGCCGAACTTGTCGGGATGCGCCTGGGCGATTCCCTCGACGAGGTCGATCAACTCGTCGGCGTAGGCCTTCGCTCCACCGCTCTCCTGATAGGAAGCGGGTACGTAGATCGACAGGAACGGCACGTCGAGGCCACCGGCGACGGCGCGGGGGTAATCGAAGTCTCCTCCGTCCGTCGCCTCACCGACGTCCTCGTACTTTTCCACGAGTCGGTACGGCACGTCGATGTGGGTGTCGACGATCGCGATCCGGGCGGCCAGCTCCCGGGCCTGCTCGAGGGTCGCCGCGGGACCCGGCGTCGCCAACTCCTCGGCAGGAGCACAGGACAGGGCGGCGATCGGCAGGGCGAGAATCCAGCCCCAGGCTACGGGTCGTCTTCGAAGCATCTCGTGTCGTCCTTGCCCACAGCTCACCGGCGACGGCGGCTCCGGGGGGTGACCGACGATTCTAGCAGCGGTCGACGATCGCCCGATAGCGTCCGGGGTCCGTCGCCCCCTCGGTCGACAGCAGCTGGATCCGGGCGCCCGGACCGAGACCCAGCGAACCCGGTTCGTTCGAGGCGAGCAGCCCCTCCTCGGCCGCCTTGCAGAGGGCGGCGTAGGTCGCGGCACCCGACTCGCCGGACTCGATCCCGGCCGCGGCCAGCCGGACACTGGCCCGGTCGGCCTCGTCATCGGTCACTGTGACCGTCGCGTCGACTCCCGCGGAGAGCGTTCCCCAGGCCACCGAGGCGATCCGTCCGCAGGCCAGGCCGGCCATCGGGGAATCGTGAGGGCCCGGTACGTGAACCGGACGACCGGCTCGCAGCGCCGCGCGGACACAGGCCGACCCCGACGGTTCGACGACCAGGATCTGCGGAGGCGACCGGCGATCGGCGCCCTTGTAGTGAAGGACGATCGCCGTCGCCAGTGAACCGACTCCCGCCGGTACGATCACCAGCTCCGGTCCGCCGAGCCCGGATTCCCGACGGAAATCGTCGATCTCCCAGCCGAGAGTGGAGTAACCCTCGATCACCCACTCCGCGGTCTGCTCGTCGCCGGTCTCGCTGGTGTCCTGCAGGAGGAATGCGCCTTCTCCGCGATAGGCCCTCGAGTCGGCGACGGCTCGATCGTAGTCGCCGGAGGATCGAACGACGGTGGCGCCCTCGGCGGCGATGGCATCGACCCGCGGACCGGCGGCGTGGCGCGGTACGAAGATCCGGGCACCGAGACCGAACCACGATGCGGCCCGGGCCACCGCCCGGCCGTGATTTCCGGCGGTCGCGGCGACGAGTTCGAAGGTACCGAGTGCTCGAATCCTGTCCCGCAGCTCGGTGATGTCTGACCAGCCATCGAGGGCCGGACCGAACTCGTGGCGCAGCAAGCGCCAAGCGGCCCAGGAGGCGCCGAGGATCTTGAACGCCGGGAGCCCGAAACGCGACGACTCGTCCTTGACGTGGACCACCGCGTCGAGTCCCGGCAGCGTCACCGGGCAGCAACGAGTCGGCGCGTATCCCGGCAGTCGCCGGTGGAACTGACGGGCTTCATCGCCGGGAGACGGCCGATCGAGGGCCGGCTGCGCCTCCGGGTTGAAGAACCAGTCCGAGGTCACGGCGGCCCGTCGTCCAGAAAGAAGGCGGCCGCGTCCTCGACCGATCGCACCTGCCGGTACGGTGGCAGCGAGTCCAGGAACAGTTTTCCGTAGCGCCGGGTCGTCAGGCGCGGGTCGAGGACCGAGAGGATCCCGCGGTCCCCGCCGCTGCGAATCAGCCGGCCGAGCCCCTGCTTCAGCTGCAGCACCGCCAGCGGTGTCTGGTACTCGTAGAACGGATTCCCGCCGCGCTCGCGGATGCGATCGATCCGCGCGGCGATCAGCGGGTCGCTGGGCACGTCGAAGGGCAACTTGTCGACGACGACCAGCGAGAGCGCTGCGCCGGGAACATCGACGCCGTGCCAGAACGAGGCGGTCCCCAGCAGCACCGCCCGGGGCGTCTCGCAGAACGACTCGACGAGGGAGACCTTGCTGCCCTCACCCTGCATCAGCAACGGCCAGCGATCGTCGTCCTCCAGGCGTTGATGGACCCGCTGCATGTTGTGGTACGAGGTGAAGAGCAGGAAGGCGCGACCCTCGGTAACCTCCAGCAACCTCTCGATCTCTTCGACGGAGCGATCGATGAAGTCGTGGTCCCGGGGTTCGGGCATGCGTCGCGGAAGGTAGAGCGCGGCCTGGTTGCGGTGATCGAAGGACGAATCGACCACCCTCGTCTGGGGCTCGACCAGGCCCAGTCGCTCGAGAAAGAAGTCCATCTTCTGCCCCACGGCGAGGGTCGCCGAGGTCAACACGCAGGCGTGGAGACGATCGAACAGCGACTCCCGCAACGGCTCCGAGACATCGATCGGCGCCGCCGACAAGGTCACGCTGCCCCGGCCGCGGAGTTCCATGCCGTAGACGAACGCGGGGTCGGTGCGCTCGAGCACGCGGTCGAATCCGTCCCGGAGCTCTTCGGCACGCTGGGCGATCGTATCGGCCTGCTCGTCCCCGTGAGACTCGGCCGACTCCCGGACGACCTCGTCCAGGGCGTGGCTGAGAACGGCCCACTCACCCTCCAGGTCGGGACCGCCCCGGTCCGCCGGGTCGAATCGCGCCCGTCCCATGTCGCCGCGCAGACGCTCGCGCAACGGGAGAAAGAACTCCGCCGACGCCTCCCGCAGTCCGGCGGCCCCTCCGCCACCCTTCACCGGCCCGCCCTGTTTCGCGGCGAGCCGCTCGGCGCTGCGGGCGACCTCCTCGATACCGGCCGACGAGACCCGGGCACCGAAATAGAGCGTGGCGATCTCCTCGAGAAGATGCGCCTCGTCGAAGATGACCGAGTCGTAGTCCGGCAGCACCGAACCGAAGGAGCTGCGCAGCGACAGGTCGGCAAAGAACAGGTGGTGGTTGACGACGACGATCTGGGCCTGCTGGGATTCGCGCTTCAACCGTGTGAGCCAGCAGTTCTCGAACTCCGGACAGCGGGTCCCGCCGCAGGTTTCGCTACGGGCGTTGACATCGCGCCAGAGCTTGAGGTTGTCCGGAAGGTCGGCGATCTCGGCCCGGTCGCCGCTGGTCGTCTGCTCGCTCCAGGTCGCGATCCGCTCGACCCATTCCATCTCGCCGATGTCCTGCAGCATCGGCTCCCGGGCGAACTGATCCATCCGGTAACGGCAAACGTAGTTGTCCCGCCCCTTCATCAGCGTCGCCCGGAAATCGAGCCCGGCGACCTTCCGCAGAAACGGGATGTCCTTGCGGAAGATCTGATCCTGCAGGTTCCGGGTCCCTGTCGAGACGATCACCCGGCGGCCGGAGAGAACCGCAGGGACGAGGTAGGCCAGCGTCTTGCCGGTGCCGGTACCGGCCTCGACCATCAGCGAGCCGCCCTCCTCGAGGATCGACTCGACGTTGCGGGCCATCTCGTGTTGACCGCGGCGGTATTCGTACCCCGGGTGCGAGTGGGCCAGTTTCCCGCCGGGGGCGAAGAACGACTCGACCGAAACCAACGCCGGTCAGGCCGGCGAGAGGCGCGACGGGTAGAGCGGGAATCCGGCGGTCAACTCGGCGACCTGCTCGCGGATCGCGGCCAGTTCGTCGTCGTTGTCCCGGGCATCGAGGGCGCGAGCGATCAGGTCGCCGACCCGGTCCATCTCGTCGAGCCCCATCCCGCGAGTCGTGAGCGCCGGGGTTCCGATGCGCAGCCCGCTGGCGACCATCGGCGAGTTCTCGTCGAACGGGATCGTGTTCTTGTTGACCGTGATCCCGGCCTTGTCCAGGGCGATCTCGCCGTCCTTGCCGGTGATTCCCTTCGAGAACACATCGGCGAGGAACAGGTGATTGTCGGTACCGCCGGAGACGACGCGATACCCGTGCCCCTCGACCCGCGCCGCGAGCCGCTTGGCGTTGGCCAGCACCTGGTCGATGTAGGCGGCGTACGCCGGCTGCAGGTTCTCGCCGAAGGCGACCGCCTTGGCAGCGATGATGTGCATGAACGGACCGCCCTGCAAGGCCGGAAAGACCGTGCGGTTGATATCCTTGGCGTACTTCTTCTTGCACAGCACCAGACCGCCCCGTGGGCCTCGCAGGGTCTTGTGGGTCGTCGTCGTGACGAAGTCGCAGCTCGGCACCGGACTGGGGTGACGCCCGACCGCGACGATGCCGGCGATGTGGGCCATGTCCGCCATCACCTTCGCACCGACCGACGCAGCGATCGCAGCGATGCGATCGAACTCGATCGTGCGCGAGTAGGCCGAGGCACCGCAGACGATCAGCTTCGGTCGGTGCTGCTCGGCGAGGGCGGCCATCGCGTCGTAGTCGATTCGCTCGTCGTCGCGGCGCACGCCGTAGGCCACGAAGTTGTAGAGGATGCCGGACAGGTTCAGCGGGTGCCCGTGGGTCAGATGGCCGCCGTGGGTCAGGTCCATTCCCAGCACCGTGTCGCCGGGTTCGAGCGCGGTCACGTAGACCGCTTGATTGGCCTGGCTGCCCGAGTGCGGCTGCACGTTGGCCGACTCGGCGCCGAAGATCTCCAGCGCCCGGGTCCGGGCGAGGCGTTCGACGACGTCGGCGTACTCACAACCGCCGTAGTAGCGGCGCCCGGGGTATCCCTCGGCATACTTGTTCGTGAAGACCGAGCCCATCGCCTCGAGGACCGCCTCGCTGACGAAGTTCTCCGATGCGATCAGCTCCAGGCCCTCGGACTGTCGTCGGGTTTCGTCGTCGATCGCAGTGGCGACGTCGGGGTCGACCTCGCGCAGAGTCGGGTTCGGCATCGGCTCACTCCTGGCGGGATCTCCGCAGCCGCTACGGTATGCCAAGGGCGACGATCGCCGCAAGCGGGAGGCAAAGGCTCGTTGAGCAGACGCAACCCGCCGGGAAGCCGGCAGCGCTTCAGCGTTCCCGGCGCAGCTGCTCCCCGCTGGGGATCGGCACCGCGCCCATCTCCATCAGCCGGGCGTGTTCCCGCAGTGCATAACCATCGGTCATCCCGGCGAGGTGATCCGCGAGCAGCCGTACGAACCCGGGCTCGCGGCGATAGTGGGCGACGATCTCCTGCTCTCGTTCGTCACGGGGCAGATCCCGGAGAAACCGGCGACCGGAGCGCTCCTTGAAGCGCAGCAACACGTGATCCTCGAGAAGCACCGGGTCGGCATGGTAGGCCGCGAACAGGCCGAGGATCACCCGTCGGCCTCGTCCGTCCACCCGGTCGGCCTCGTACCCGCGCCGGGCCGCCGACTCCAGGAAGCCCTCGAGGTCGACGAGCAGCGTCGTGGTCTTCGGGCCCAGGCGAATCTCGTCGCCGGCCAGGGTGTCGGCGGAGGGTTCGGTCGAGCCGGAGGCGTCTCCGATTCCGTGGGTCGCGGCCCAGCGAGACAGGTGGCGACCGCTGGTCACCACGATGCCCGTGACCATCAGATGAGTCAGACCCCGGTGGATCACGTTCGCCTTGATGAACTTGCCTCCACGAGCCGGGAAGCGCGAACCGAGCTTCTCCTTCAACAGTCGGACCGCCTGGAGCCGCTCGACTCGCGGCGGATCGACCACGCCGGATTGCAGCGCATCGTCCAGGTCGCTCAGCGCCGTGGAGACGCGGTCGGTGAGCGCGACCACCTGCCCCTCGAGACGTGGCGGCGCCCCCGCCCGGACCCCGCTCACTTCGCCTCGCGGCGGAGTCCGGCGACCACCGGACTTGGCGATCCCCTCCCGGGTTGCGTCGGTGAGGTTCAACCCGGCCCGGTCGTATCGCTTCTCCAGGCGATCGACCACCCGTAGCGCCTGCCAGGCGGGGTCGAATCCTCCGCAGTCGCCGAGACCCGGGCCGCCGTGGCCGTCCCGGGCGCCCCGGAGCAGCTCGTCCAGCGCCCCGGAACCGGCCGGTCCGAACGGCGGCTGCCCCAGGTCGTGCCCCAGGGCCACCGCCTCGATCAGATCCTCGTTGAGGCACAGCGCACGACCGATCGTCCGGGCGAGCTGTGCGACCTCGAGAGTGTGGGTCAGCCGGTTGCGCCGGTGGTCCTCGTAGGCCGGCAGGATTCCCGCGACGGCCTTCTGCCGCAGCCTGCGGAAGGCCCGGCTGTAGACGATCCGGTCCCGGTCGCGCTGGAAGGCGGACCGATAGCCGAAGGCGCGTCCGTCGTCCTCGACGGGAAACTGGCGAGTCGCCGTCGCGGAACGCGCAGCGCCGGGTGCCAGCCCCACTTCTTCCGCCTCTTCGAGACGCCGACGCATCGATCGTGCCATGAGCTTGCCCGGGAAAGGGCGAATGCTACACCGCTGGCCGAGAGAGCGGCAAGGACCTACATTCGGGGCAACAGGAGAGAGCCCCATGCGTGTACTGATCGATGAGAATCTCTGCGAAAACACCGCTTGTTGCGTCGACGTCTGTCCGGAAGACGTCTTCGAGCAAGGTCAGAAGCGCACGATCGTCGTCAACGCCCCGGCCTGCACCAACTGCTGGATCTGCGTCGACAACTGCATCGGCGGAGCGATCAACATCGACTGATCGCCGACGGACGCGGTCGCGATGCCGCATCGAGGGCCACCCGGCCCGCTTCACGGTTGCCAGGCCGCACACCGGCCCTCATAATCGCGAACCTCGGCGGGGGGCCATGATCGACGAACTCGAAAACCTGACCGGTCTGATGGCCGAGGTCGGACAGCGTGCTCGCGCCGCCGGAGTGGAGGTGATCTCCCGGGCCCAGGTTCGTTCCTCGCGCCGCGTCTTCGTCCGGGGCGGCAAGGTCGAGTCCGCCGCCGTCGGTTCGATCGCCGGCCAGGGTCTACAGGTAATCACCGCCGAAGGACGGAGCGTACTCGGCAGCCGGGACGACTTCACGCCGGAGCCCACGCTGGCGCTCCTCGATCGCCTGATCGAGACCGCCGGACGGGGGCAGGCCCTCGGCCTGCAGACCTCCGCCTGGCCCGCCGGACTTGAACCGGTCCGGGCCCGGCGACTACCCGGCGACCGCCCTGGCCCCGACTCGGTCCAGCTCGATCAGGTCGGCAAGCGGTTGATGGCCCTGGAGCGGAGCATCAACGGTGCGGTACCCGGGACGAGCATCCAGATGAGTTTCCGCAGCGAGCGGGAAGGCTGGCGCATCGGCCGCTCCGACGGGACCGATGTGCTGTTCGTGATTCCCCGTTGCACCCTGGGCATGCGCGCCACCTCGACCGGGGCCTCGTCGCGACACGGCGTGATCGCGACCGTCTTCTTCCCCCATCCCGACATGCTCGACGACGAGGCGACGGTCGACTGTTTCCTCAAACGAGCGCAGCAGGCGGCGCGCCTCGCTCTGGAACTACCCGACGCACCGAATCATCCCGCCGGGAGCTTTCCCCTGGTCATCGACTACGCCCTGGCGAAGGGGCTGGCCCACGAGGCGTTCGGCCACGCCTCGGAGGCCGACGGATTTCGCTCCTCGATCCTCGCCGACCAGGGACGTTTCCGCAGCGGTGAACTCGTCGGAGCCGAGTCGTTCTCGATCATCGACGAGCCGATCGAGGACGATCACGCCTGGCAACCGTTCAGCGCCAACGGCCTGCGCCGGGAGCGGGCGACCCTCGTCGAGAACGGGCGGCTGAAGCACGGTCTGTCCGACCCCTGGTCCGCCGCGGCCGGGGGTGTGCCGATCACCGGCGCCGCCCGCTCCGAGTCCTTTCGCGATGCACCGCAACCGCGGATGACGAACATCCGCATCGAGACCGCCGATCCCCTCCCCGCGCCGGGTGAATTCGAGGACTACGGACCCGACGAGGTGCGCGAGCTTCTCGGAGAAGCCGGCGTCTTCCGGCGTCACCCCAAGGTCGTGTTCCTCTCGGGCTACAGCGGCGGACAGGTCAATACCGCCACCGGGGATTTCGTCTTCAACTGCAAGGCGATCTACGACCTGGACTCCCGGGGTTCGAAGATCCACAAGCCGGCGATCTTCTCCGGCTCGATGTTCGGAGCGCTGCAATCGCTGCGCGAGGCGTTCGGCCCACTGAAGCTCGACGCAACCGGCTACTGCGGGAAGTGGGGACAGAGCGTGCCGTCGAGCGGTGGGAGTCACTACTTCCTCGTCCTGGACCCGGACCCGACGGTCCGACTCGGCGGGAGCTGACGTGAAGCTGGATCTCTTGCTGGACGCCATGCGCCGGTTCGATACGGGTGGCGCGGCGATCGTCGACTGGTCGATCTACGCCAGTCGATCGCGGCGCTTCGCCCTGGGCGTCAAGGATCGCGAGACCGGCAACGCCCACGCCCCGTTGACCATGTCGGAGTCCCTCGGCGCGCGCTACGTCTTCGTCTGGAACGACGGCCGGGTGAGCCGCGGAGGACTCGAGCGGCGGCAGCTCGAGCACGGGCTGCAGCAGACCCTCGCCGCGGCGCGCTCGGCGGCGATCGACGACCCCGATGCGGCGGCCGTCCTCGGACCCGACACGTTCCCCGAGGTACCGCTCCACGACCCCCTCGCCGCCGCGTTTGCACGGGGCGACTCCCGGCGACTGGAAGACCGTCTCGGACGAACCCGGGAGCTGATCTCCCGGAGGGGCCTGGAGACCTGGAGCGCTTCGTTCTCGGCTGCGGAGACCGATGCGCACCTGCAGACCTCGGCGGGGCTCGATGTGACGGGTTCGGGAACGAGCACCGGGTGGTTCGTGACCGTCAACGGCGAGATCGGGGGCGGACACTCGGCTCGATGTTTCGAAGGCGACGACGAGTTCGATGCTCGCCTCGAGGGCATCGCCGACCTCGCCGACGAGCTGGGACGAGAGGTCGATGGCGCCCCCGGCGGCCTCGTGCCGGTCATCCTGCACCCCAAGGTCGTCGAGTCGTACGTCATGAGCACGTTGCTCCATCATCTCGACGGCGCCACGGTGGCTCACGGTGAGGGGCTCTTCCCGATCGCGGAGTTCGGCTCCGGCAACCCGGTCCTGCGGGAGGACCTCGGACTGTCCCTGGACCCCCTCGAGCCGCTCCGCTCGGGCTCCTATCGCTTCACCGCCGAGGGTGTCCCCGCCGCGAAGTGCGTCTTTCTCGAGAACGGCCGACTGCTCCAGCCGGTCCTCGACCTGAAGTACTCGCGACGATTGAAGCGCCCCGCGACCCCGCTCCCCTACTCGATGGACACGGTGCACCTGACCGGTCCGGAACAGCTCGACCTCGAGGCCGGATACCGGCGGGCCGAGGGCGGCATCGTCGTCCTGTCGGTGCTCGGCGTCCACACCCAGGACAGCGCCAGTGGCGACTTTTCGCTCTCGGCGCCCCAGGTCCTCGGCCTGCGCGGCGGAAAGCCCGCCGGAAGACTGCGCGGGACGATCTCGGGGAACCTGTTCGACATGCTCCGGAACGCCGACCTCGTCCGGGTCCGTTTTCCCGGCGAGCACACACCGGGACTGCTTTTCCCCTGCCGTTTCGACGCTTCCTGATCCGCATCGGGGCCACGCAGGGGGGCCGACCTTGACAGGGTCGCTCTCCGATCCCAACAACCGGCTGCGACGCCGGATGGGCCCCCGGCGCTCCCCGGGAGCGGCTGGGCCGCTCCCGAAATAACAGCGAGACTCCCGAGAGAAAGGCTGATCTACGCCCCACCCGGGCAGCGATCGGACAGGTGTGCCGATGAGAAACGAACGATTCACGATCAAGACCCAGGAAGCGCTGCGAGGCGCCGTCGAACTGGCGGAACAGGCGCGGCATCCCGAGGTGCGTCCGATGCATCTGCTGGCGACACTGGCCTCCCAGGGCGAGGGCATCGTCGTTCCGACCCTGCAGCGACTGGGGGCGAGTCCGGACGCCGTCCTCGCCGCCGCTCGCGCCGAACTCGACCGCGCCCCCAAGGTCCAGGGCGACGCCGAAGTGCGGCTGGCGCGTTCCCTGGAAACCCTGCTCAAGCAAGCCGAGAAGATCTCCGCCGAGTTCGGCGACGAGTACCTGTCGACCGAGCATCTGCTGCTGGCGATCGCCCGGGGCAAGGGCGAGGCCTCCGATCTGCTGCGTCGCCTCGGTGCGACACCGGACGGCATCCTCGCCGCCCTCCGCGAACTTCGCGGAAGCGGTCGAGTGACCGACGATCGCCCCGAGGAGAAATTCCAGGCGCTGCAGCGCTACGCCCGTGACCTCACCGAGGCGGCCCGCAAGGGCAAGCTCGACCCGGTGATCGGCCGGGACGACGAGATCCGTCGCGCGATGCAGGTCCTCAGCCGACGCACCAAGAACAACCCGGTACTGATCGGCGACCCCGGCGTCGGCAAGACCGCGATCGTCGAGGGCCTGGCCCGACGCATCGCCGACGGCGACGTCCCCGAAACCCTCAAGGACCGCGCCGTCGTCGCCCTCGACCTCGGTGCCCTGCTGGCGGGGTCGAAGTATCGGGGCGAGTTCGAGGACCGTCTGAAGGCGGTGCTCAAGGAGGTCGAGGAGTCCGACGGCCGGATCGTCCTCTTCATCGACGAACTGCACACGCTGGTCGGCGCCGGCGGAGCCGAAGGTGCGGTCGACGCCGCGAACCTGCTGAAGCCCGCCCTGGCACGGGGCGAGCTGCGCTGCATCGGCGCGACGACGATCGCCGAGTATCGCAAGTACGTCGAGAAGGACGCGGCCCTCGAGCGGAGGTTCCAGCCGGTGATGGTCGGCGAGCCCTCGGTGTCGGACACGATCTCGATCCTCCGTGGCCTGAGCGAGCGATACGAAGTCCATCACGGCGTCCGCATCCAGGACACCGCGTTGATCGCCGCGGCGACACTCTCGAGCCGGTACATCACCGACCGCTTCCTGCCGGACAAGGCGATCGACCTGATCGACGAGGCCGCGGCCCAGTTGCGCCTGCAGATCGACTCGGTCCCGACCGAGATCGACGAGGTGCAGCGCAAGATCCTGCAACTGCAGATCGAGAAGCAGGCGCTGGCCAGGGAGAAGGACTCCGGATCGCGGATGCGCCTGGAGGGGGTCGAACGCGAGCTGGCCGACCTCCAGGAGCAGCACGCGGTCATGAAGCAGCGCTGGGAGAACGAGAAGAGCTCCATCGCCCGGATTCGTGAGGTCAAGGAGAAGATCGAGCAGGCCCGGGCCGAGCTGGAGCGCTCCGAGAAGCAATCGGCTTCCCTGGAGCGTGCTGCGGAGTTGCGCTTCGGCGAGATCCCGGCCCTCGAGTCCGAACTGGAACAGGCGAACGCACAGCTCAACGACCTGCAACGGGACGGCGCGATGCTTCGCGAGGAAGTCGGCGACGAAGAGATCGCCGCGATCGTCGCCAAGTGGTCCGGCGTCCCCGTCACGCGTCTGCTCGAGGGTGAGGCCCAGCGCCTTGTCCATCTGGAGGACACGCTGCACGATCGCGTCGTCGGTCAGGACGAGGCGGTCACCGCGGTGGCGACGGCGGTTCGGCGGGCCCGGGCCGGACTGAAGGACCCCGATCGTCCGGTCGGGACCTTCCTGTTCCTCGGACCGACCGGCGTCGGCAAGACCGAGCTGGCCAAGACCGTCGCCCGGACGCTGTTCGACGACGAGCGCGCGATGGTCCGCCTGGACATGTCCGAATACTCGGAACGCCACGCCGTCTCGCGGATGATCGGCTCGCCCCCTGGATATGTCGGCCACGAGGAGGGCGGTCAGCTGACCGAGGCGGTCCGCCGCCGGCCCTATTCGGTCGTGCTGTTCGACGAGATCGAGAAGGCGCATCCCGAGGTGTTCAACACGCTGCTCCAGGTGCTGGACGACGGCCGTCTGACCGACGGCAAGGGACGCACCATCGATTTCAGGAACACGATCCTGATCATGACCTCCAACGTCGCTTCGGACTACATCCTGGCCCACGCGGCAGAGCCGATCGAGGATCTGCGGGCTCAGGTCGAGACCGAGCTGCACCGTCTGTTCCGGCCCGAGTTCTTGAACCGGATCGATGACACGGTGCTGTTCCATGCGCTGGACATCGCGGCGCTGCAGAAGATCGTCGATCTCCAGATCGTCCAGCTCAACGGTCGCCTGCGGGACCGCGGACTGGAGCTGGAGGTGACCCGGGCGGCGAGAGAGCGCCTGGCGGTGCTGGGATACGACCCGGCATACGGTGCCCGGCCGTTGCGCCGTGCGATCCAGAGTCGGATCCAGGACCCGCTGGCGATCGGGCTGCTCGAGGGCCGGTTCGCCGAGGGGGACCGGGTGCTCGTCGACGTGGCCGGCGAGGAGTTGACGCTCCGGCCCGCCACGCCGGCGGCGACGGCCTGAAGTGAGGCACAGGGGGCGCCGGATGAGGTATTTTGATCAGCGCCCCCTCCCCTCGAGTCGAGGAAAGGAGTGCCCATGGCGATTCAACGCTGGGATCCCCTCAGGGAAATGAACGAGATCCAGCAACGGATCAACCGTCTGTTCGACGAGGTTTTCTCCCGTTCCACCCGGAGCGGCGACGGCGAGAGTGCGACCGCCAGCGGCTGGCAGCCCCCGACCGACCTCGTCGAGGAGCCCGACCGCTACCTGCTCCGCGCCGATCTACCCGGCGTCGTCCCGGCCGACGTGGCCATCCGCATCGAAGGCGGCTACCTGCACGTCAGCGGTGAGCGGAAGATCGACGCCGACGGCAACGGACGGGCGTTTCTACGGGTCGAGCGACCTCACGGTTCGTTCTCGTTGAAGATCGCCCTCGCTCCGAGCGTCGACAGCCGCTCGGTCAAGGCGACCCACCGGAACGGCGTGGTCGAGATCGTGCTGCCGAAGAAGGCAGCCGAGCAGCCGAGCCGTGTCGAGATCACCACGAACTGACCCCAAAGTACTTTCTCCGCACACTCTCGCGGCCGGGATCGGCCACGCAATGGTGATGATCGAATATGCAGAAACCGGAAAAGAAAAAGAAGAAGGACTCCCCCCCCGCCGAGGAGGAGGAGATCAAGGTCAGGGACAGGCGTCACTGGGTCGAGGGCAACGACGACGACGGCGACACCGCAGCGGATGGTGAAGCTGCGCCGACGCCGGACCCCCCGCGCCCGTCGATCATCGACGAGTACCGCGAGCGGACCGAGCAGGCCGAACAGAAGCTGCAGGAGTACATCGAAGCCTTCAAGTCCTTCCGGCAGGAGCAGGAGCAGGTCCGCGGACGGCTGAAGCGCGACATCGACCGGCGCGTCGAACTCCAGTTCGGCGGCCTGGTCGAACAGTTGCTCGAGACCGTCGACCACCTGACCCTGGCGCTGTCCCACGTGGCCGACGTCCCCGATGCGAAGCCGCTCGCCGACGGAGTCCGGCTGGCCCTCGACGGATTCCTGGCGACCCTCGACCGGGCCGGCGTCGAACGGGTCACCCCCGACGGGGAGACCTTCGATCCGAACATCGCCGAGGCGCTTCGACTCGACCCGGTCACCGACCCCGAGCGCGACGGACGGGTCACCGAGACGATGCAGGCCGGGTACCGACTGGGGGACACCCTGATCCGGCCCGCTCGTGTCGCGGTCGGTCGTCTGCAGAAAGGCGGCGGCTGAGCCGGGACCGCTGGTCAGTAACTGACGTCGAAGATCTTGCCGATGCCGGTCAGATCGACGCGGAAGTAGAGGTCGTCCCGGTCCGGCGCTCCGGGGAACGTGCGGACGAGCTGCTCGACCATG
Organism: uncultured bacterium; assembly: GCA_942490715.1. Taxonomy (GTDB): domain Bacteria; phylum Acidobacteriota; class Polarisedimenticolia; order Polarisedimenticolales; family Polarisedimenticolaceae; genus CALNYP01. The sequence continues at coordinate 115,498 of CALNYP010000034.1, read as the reverse complement.
ATCGTGCAGCACTGGCTGGCCCAGGTCAGCCGGATCCGTCGATCGGGGACCGTTCGCTGGCCCGGCTGCGGATCGAAATCGATCGACCCGTCGAGGTCCAGCCTCAGGCGCCCGCTGAACATGTTGATTCCGGTGGTCAGCCGGAGCTGGGTGTCGTCGGGGATCGGTTCGAATCCGGTCCCCGTGTTCTGTACTCCGAGCCCGTTACGCCGGAACACCGAGAACCGCAGCCGGGCGAGGGCGTTGGAAACCGACCCGGAGAAGTTGACCGAACTGACGCGATTGTAGAGCACGTGATAGTTGCTCCGCAGATCGAGGCTGACCAGGGGTGAGGGGTTGTAGCGTCCCACCAGCTGGATGTCGCTGGTCGAGCTGGCCGCGTCGTTGATGCCGTCGCCGTCGAGATCGGCGAAACTGAGATCGGTGTCGAAGGAGCGTTGCTGCCGCACCTCGACGCTGGCGATCTCGACCGGTTCGGAGCCGGCGCTGGTGTCGTATTCCAGCGGAGCGGCCTCGGGCAAAAACTGCTCCTCGTCGGAGTCCGCGGTCAGGACCTGAGAGGTCGAGGTCGCCGACTGCAGCAGGTCGTCCATCGTCCGCGGCTCGCCGGATTGCAGGCGAGCTCGGGGGCGCTGGACGAACAGCCTGGAGGTCAACGAGTAGGCGATCTGGTTTCCCGCGCCGGAGAATCGGTCCACCTCGTCGAACAGGATGATCCGGTCCCGCTCGAGATCCTCCTCCTGAAAACCGTAGACGACACGTGGCTCGATCAGGTTCTTGTAGCGGATCGCGCCCTCGCGACCGCCGCCGTCGAAGATGCGCTGAAACTTCGGGCCGATGATATCGAGGCCGGCCCCCCAGAGCGTCCGGGTCAGCGGGTCGTCGACGACGTGGGTCGACGTGGCTCCGGTGATCGGGTTGCTGATCTGCTCTTGATGCTGCGTCCAGCGAGTGAAGCGATAGCGCACCAGCGGCGTCGCCTGGAGCCAGGGAATCGAGGAGAGCGGCATCGAAACGGTCGTGAAGAAATCACCGCGCAGATAGTCGGCGTCGATCGGCCTCCCGGTCTGGTTACCGTGCTGGGAGATGCTCGCCGCCGAGGACTGGAACTCGAAGTAGAACGGCGTCCGGCCGATCCGGCGCGAACGGCCGCGGAACTCGATCTCCGGCAGTGTCGACTGGACCAGCTCGGTCCCATCGGAGAACAGCTGCTCGCGCCGCTGATCCCGGGCGTTGAGACTGGTCCAGGCGCCGTTGCGCGAGAACTCGACTCGGGCCAGGATCGTCGGCGAGCTGACCAGCTCCAGATCCCGCTCGAAATCAGCGAAGTAGTCGAAGTCGCTGACCAGGTTGATGTCGGCGACCATGCGGAAGCCGTTCCGGAACTGCTGTGTCTGCTTGTAAGTCGCGCGGTAGCGACCGCTGTCGGTCACCTTGTCGTCGATGTAGAAGCCGTTGAAGGTGGCCGCACCGTTCTGGTTGGGCAGGAACCGCAGCTCACCACCGCCGCCAAGACCGGCCTCGGTGTAGTAGCGAGCGAGCAGCGTCACATCCGCACTCGGTCCGAGAGGGACGAACAGCTCCTGGGAGAAGGCCCGGCCCCGTTGCTCCGTGTTCTGGAACTCGGGGAACAGCAGCCCCGCGGCGCGGTCCTTCTTGACCGGCCAGACCAGGTACGGCATGTAGAAGAACGGGACGTTGCTGCTCTTGAGGCGCACGTTCCACATGTGCGCGTACTTGTCGACCGTGATCGTCGCCGTGGAGACCGCGAACGACCAGTAAGGCGCAGGCTGGGTACAGGTCGTCACCGTCGCGGTCTTCACCCGGACCGTCTTGTCGCCGACCTTCTCGGCGCTTTCGGCCCAGAACAGGTAGTCGCCCTTGACGTGACCGATCGCGTTCTCGAAGACACCGGATTCGGTGTGCAGGTCGTAGGCCATCCGCGTGCCGTAGATCCGGTTCCCCTCCCAGACCACGAGGACGTTCCCCTCGGCCTCGATGTAGCGCTCTTCGCGCATCGAGAGTCGATCGGCCTGGAGGCGGGAGTTGCGCCAGACGATCGTCACCGGGCCGGTGAAGACGTACTCACCGTCCTCGGTCACCCTGGCCTGCCCCTCGAACTTGATGTCGATGCCCGGTGGCAGGCTCGAGGTCACCTCGTCCGGATCGCTGGACTGCAGCGGCGCAGCCAGGGCGTCCGGAGCCCAGCACCACGCGACAAGACCGAGCATCACGGCGGCGACGAGTCCGCGCGCAGGGCTCCTGGTCCGCAGCTCTACGGCCGGTGTGAGGCTCGGCATCTTCTCCGGGCCGGTCGTCCCTCCGGGCGGCGACGACAGATCGGCAACGTGAAGCGGCCATGAACGCCTGCGGCCGCTCATGGGAGTTTAGCAAGGTTTTCGCCCCGGACCGCGACGTGATGCTTCAGAACTGGTCCTGATACGGGAAGTACAACGAGGGGTCCCCGACCAGGGCCTGGGCATCGACGGTCGGGTCGAGGACACAGATCATCGGAATCGCCCTGCGCCTCGGCCCGCCCCGTAGCTTCCAGCCGTCCAGGTGCGGCAGCGCTTCCGGCGGAAGCCAACCGTAGTACCGCCGCAGGCCTCGCCGGCGCGCCGAGTCGGCGGCACAGCTGAGGACCTCGGCGACGCTGGCTCCGTCGCCTCGCCGAGCGGCCACCTCACGGACATTCCACTCGCCGCGTCCCGCCACCGAAGTGACGTAACCGACGAAGCTCCCTTCGTGGCGGACGACCTCGGTTCGATGCTCGACGTCGGGATCGTGGGTACGACGACAGTAGGCGGCGGTGCGGGCGGTCAGGAAGTCCCAGTGGGCAGCATCCCGAACGAAGGCCAGTCGCCGATGCGCCTGGGATTCCAGGTGGGCCTGCCGGATGGAGGGCGAGTCCGCCGGCGTCGCCTCGGAGATCGACCACCCCCGGGGCAGGTCCCGTCTCGGGAGCGGCCCCCAGTGCTCGGTGGCCGGGACCGGCAGGAAACCGAACGCCTCGTAGTACCCGGTGTGGATATCCGAGAACAGCATCGCGACCGGATCTCCGGCTGCCCTTCCGTCCTCGATCAGCGCCCGGATCAACGCCGCGGCGTGCCCCTGGCGACGCCGGGACCGGGGCGTGAAGATCGCGCCGAGAACCGTCGCCCTGAACGGCTGGCCGTCCAGCCGGATCGACGGTCGGTAGCACTTGAGGCTGGAGAGGACGGACCCGTCCTCGTCGGCACGCACGAGAAACCGGGCGTGCGCCTCGGCCCAGCGGGTGCGCCGGATGTCGTTCCAGAGTTCGAGGTAGGAATCCCGGGACAGGCCGATGCCCCAGAGCGGATAGGACTCGCGGTAGATGGTGGCGATCTGCGCACCATCGGCTGGCTGAATACGGCGCATACGCCGTGATTCTAGCCGGTCCGGCTCAATTGTCCTGGGGGCAACGACAGCGCGACAGACGTCGGCTACAGGCGAAGCAGTGATCGTTCCGCTCGAAGAACTCGACCATCTCCTGCTGCCAGGCGTCGAGAATCGAGAGCCGGTCGATCACCGTCAGTCCGCCCGAGATCGCGTTGTCGCCGAGCCACCAGCGCATGTTGTGGAGCGAGTCGTGGTAGGCCCGCCGCAAATCGAAGATACTCATCGGAACCAAAGCTCCAGGCAAGAACTCCCCTTGCCCCATGAAAATACTCCGGTCCGAAGTGCTCACGCCAGTGGTTGCTCCGCCGATTGCGGTGAAGCCTCAGCGAACGGCCGGTTCCGGGCGCTGAACGGCGTGGCTCTGTGGAAAAGCTGTGTATGCCGGAGCGGCCGACGTCGGGGTTCGGCGGGACGAATCCAGCGGAGGCGACCGACGGGTACGCAACTCAACTCGTTGCAGTGCAGGGACTTGAGGGGTTTTGGCCGGGGTAGTGCAGGTGGGAGCGGCGGAGGGCGCCGGAGCAGGCCGGTTTTCCACAGGGTCGGACGGCGGCCGCGACGGATATGTGGAGCGAACCCGGCGGGTGGCCTCTCGAGGGGGGTCGAGAGGGCCACCCGCCGGACGGATGATCAGGCCAGGAATTCCTTCAGCTGCTGGGCCGATTCGGCCGCCTGCACCTTCTTCAGCGCGGTCGCCTCGATCTGCCGGACACGCTCGCGAGAGAGTCCCATCACGCGACCGATCTCTTCGAGGGTGTAGGGCATGTCCCGGCCGATTCCGAAGCGCAGGCGGATGATCTCCTCCTCGCGATCGGTCAGCACCTTCAGGGTGCGCTCGACCTTCTCACGCAGCTCACGGGTGACCGTGCGCTCCAGCGGGCAAGGAGCGTTCGGGTCCGCGATGAAGCGCATCAGGCCCGGGCTGTCGTCGTCACCGGAGACGTCGTCCAGGGCCTGGGGATCCGGCACGACGCCGAGGATCTCCTCGACCTTGGCCAGCGGCATGCTGAGCTTCCGCGCTACCTCTGCCGGCGTCGGCCGCCGCCCGAGGGTCTCGGAGAGCTCCTTCGAGATCCGCGAGATCTTCTTGATCTTCTCGTTGACGTGCACCGGGATGCGGATCACGCGACCCTTGTCCGCGATGGCACGCTCGATCGCCTGCTTGATCCACCAGTAGGCGTAGGTCGAGAACTTGTTGCCGCGCTCGTACTCGAACTTCTCCACCGCCTTCATCAGGCCGATGTTGCCTTCCTGGATCAGGTCCATGAACGAGATGCCGTGATTCAGGTACTTCTTGGCGATGTGAACCACCAGCCGCAGGTTGGCCAGGATCAGGGCGTCACGTGCATGGTTGACGTGCCACATGTGCCCCTTGGCCTGCTTGATCAACACGGCCTGGCGGCCCTCCGGCTTCTGCTCCCGGCTGAACTTGAGCAGCTTGCCGTAGAACGTTTCGAGACCGTCCAGCGGCCACTCACGGCCACGCTTCGGACCTTCCTCGTCGCCTTCGAGGGTGTAGTTGCGGCAGGCCGCCGGCAGCTTGAGGGCGATCTTGGCGATCGCCTGGCGGGCTTCCTGGAGCTCCCGGGCCAGCGCGACCTCTTCGGATTCGCCGATCAGCGGCGTGGCACCCATCTCCCGGAGGTAGATCGGCAGGATCGCGGCGGAAGGCTTTTCCGGTGTGGCCGGAATCGGCTTCAGCTTCGCCCGCGGAGTGTCCACTTCGATCTCGCCCGGCATGTGCCGGACCACGACCTCGGCGGTCTCTTCGCTTTCCCTCACGTCCACTTCGGTGGTGTTGCTGTAAGTCGCCTTGCGAGCCATGTCATCCCTCGATACCCGGAGCCGGGCGCCGGTTGTTTGATTGCTGCCGCTGTCACGACCCCGTTCGAGCGACGCCCTTTCCCTAAGGAAGAAACGGGCCAAGTCGGATGGGAAATCACGACAATCCGTACCGGGTGTCGAAAACTGTCGTTTTCAGGCGATTCCGGCGCTTTGTTGCGGCGAAAAAATCCCCGAGAGGCTTATCTCGCGCCGATCTGGCGCCACCAGAGCCGATTCAATGCCGGTCATTATGACGCATTTAATCTGGATCTGACCTAACCCCGCCGTTTCGGCGTATCCTGCCGCGGACAGGGGGTGGCCGGAGGCAGCCCCTTGTGGTACACCGAATCACCCACCGATTCAGGGGAAAGTTGCAGGAGATGACGGATGCATGACCTCCGGGTGGGCCTGGCCCAGATCGCACCACGCCTCGGCGACGTCGCCGCCAATCTCGAACTCCATCGGGAGGCGATCGAGAGCGCCCGCAAGGAACGCTGCGATCTCGTGGTCTTTCCGGAACTCTCCCTCACCGGCTACCTGCTGCGGGATCTCACGCCCGACGTGGCCCTGCCCCTGGGCCATCCGACGCTGACGAAGCTCGCCGAGGCCTCCCGGGATGTCGACCTCGTCGTCGGCTTCGTCGAGGACGGTCCCGGGCACCGCTTTCACAACTGCGCCGCCTACTTCTCCCGGGGAGCGCTGACCCACCTCCATCGCAAGTTGTTCTTGCCGACCTATGGCCTGTTCCTCGAGGGGCGCGAGTTCGCCGCCGGCGACCGGGTACGCGCGTTCGACACCCCGGCGGGACCGGCCGGCATGCTGGTCTGCGAGGATCTGTGGCACCAGACCTGCGCCTGGTTGCTGGCCCAGGACGGTGCCGAGATCCTCTACGGCATCTCTGCGGGCCCGACCCGTGGCGCCCGCCCCGACGAGGGTGTGACCAGCGTCGGCGTCTGGCGCCAGCTCCTGCAGACGACGGCCCAGTTCCTGACCTCGTGGGTCGTGTTCGTCAACCGTGTGGGCTGCGAGGACGGACTGGTGTACGGCGGCGGCTCGATGGTCGTCGACCCGTTCGGTCGCGTCACCGCCGCGCTGGACCCGATCGCCGAGGGTCTGCTGCCGGTCCAGCTCGAGGCGGACGTCCTCCGGCGAGCCCGCATCTCCTACCCCCTGCTCCGTGACTCCCGTCTCGACGTCGTGCGACGAGAGCTCGAACGATTGCAGTCCGCCGAGCCGGGCCGGGAGGCCGACGCCGGAAACGGATCTCCGGCGAAGCCCGTCGCCGAGACCGCCGATGCGGCGGCCGGACGGGAAGGAGAGCCCTCGTCGTGAAGACCCTGGCCAGCGACCCGCGACTGGAGAGTGCCCCGTTCGGTTCGTTGCAGATCGACCCCGAGTGGACCACGCGGATCCTGGTGGAGTTCCTGTCCCGGGAGCTCCACCGGACCGGCTTCCAGAAGTTCGTGCTCGGGCTGTCGGGCGGGATCGATTCCGCGCTCGTCACCTATCTGGCGGCCCGGGCGATCGCCCCCCGGAACGTCCTGGCCGTGTTGATGCCCTACCGGACCAGCAGCGCCTCGTCGCTGACCGACGCCCAGGCCGTCATCGATGACCTGGGGATCCGATCGGAGATCGCCGAGATCTCACCGATGGTCGATGGCTTCCTCGCCTCGACCCCCGACGGAGGCGACCGCCACCGCCTGGGCAACGTGATGGCCCGCTGCAGGATGCTCCTGCTCTACGATCGCTCGATGCGCGAGGGAGGTCTGGTCCTCGGCACGTCGAACAAGACCGAACTGCTCCTGGGCTACGGCACCCAGCACGGCGACCTGGCGTCGGCGATGAACCCGATCGGCGACCTCTACAAGACCCAGGTCCGCCAGCTCTCCCGGCACCTGGGCGTTCCGCCGTCGATCGTGGTCAAGCCGCCCTCCGCCGACCTCTATCCCGACCAGTCCGACGAGGAAGACATGGGCCTCAAGTACGACGAGGTCGACCGGCTGCTGGCCCTGCTTGTCGATGCCCGGATCGACGCCGAGGCGGTGATCGAAGCCGGCTTCCCCCGTGATCTGGTCGAGCGGGTCGAACGGATGATCCAACGCTCCCAGTTCAAGCGCCGGCCGCCGCTGGTGGCCAAGGTCTCGCTGCGCTCGATCGGCTGGGACTTCCGTTACCCCCGGGACTGGAACAGCTAGGTGTCCCGCGGTCGCCTGCTCGTCGTCGCCACGCCGCTGGGTAACCTCGACGACCTCTCCCCTCGCGCCGTCGAGGCGTTGCGAGACGCCGATCTCGTCGCCTGCGAGGACACCCGGAGAACCGCCACCCTGCTGTCACGGCACGCCTTGAAGACGCCGACGGTCTCCTGCCACAAGTTCAACGAGTCACGCCGGCTCGAGTCGCTGCTCGCGCGTCTGGGTGCCGGTGAGTCGATCGTCCTCGTCTCCGACGGAGGCACCCCGGCGATCTCCGACCCCGGATCTCGCTTCGTCGCCGCGGCCCTGGCGGCCGGCGTCGAGGTGGTGCCGATCCCCGGCCCCTCGGCCGTCACGACCTTGCTCAGCGTCTGCGGCTTTCCGGCGGACCGCTACGTATTCGAGGGCTTCCTCCCCCATCGCGGCGGTGAACGCCGGCGGCGCCTGCGTGAGCTCCGCCGGGAGACCCGGACCGTCGTCGTCTTCGAGGCGCCCCATCGGATTCTCGATACGCTGACCGACATCGCCGCGATCTTCGGCGGACGCGGGCTCGTCCTGGGCCGCGAACTGACCAAGCTCCACGAGACGCTGCTCCGGGGATCGGCGGCCGAGATTCGCGACGCCCTCGGCGCGACGATCCGGAGTGAGATCAGCATCGCCATCGCCGGCGCCGACGAGAACGAGGCGCTGGAGCGGACCGACCCCGAAAGCCGGCGTCTACTCGACGCCTGGCAGGCCGCCGGCGCCGGCCGGGACGGCGATCAACGGGCCGCGCTCCGGGAGACCGCACGAAGCCTGGGGATCAAGCGCGCCGAGCTCTACCGACGGCTCGTCGAGCTGGGCGCCCTCGAGCGAGCCCCCTGAAGCCGACCCATGGCGGCGCTATACTGCCGCCTCGCTGCGCCGTCCCGCGAACCGCGGTCTCCGTCCGGTTGCAGTCCGGAAACCCTGACATGGCCCGCAAGTCCAAGAAATCTACCGGCGGTCCGGTTCTGGCGACGAACCGGAAGGCCTCCCACGAGTTCCACCTCGAGCGGCGCCTCGAGGCCGGACTGGTGCTGCTGGGGCCCGAGGTCAAGAGCGCCCGTGAGGGTCGGGTCAACCTGAAGGAATCCCACTGCCGGATCCAGAAGGGCGAGGTCTGGCTGGTCGGTGCCCATTTCAGCCCGTACACCCACGCGGTCCGGGAAGCGGTCGATCCGGTCCGCCCGCGCAAGCTGCTGCTTCACGCCCAGGAGATCCGCAAGCTGGCCAAGGAGCTCGACGGGACCGGATTGACGATCGTGCCGACCAAGCTCTACCTGAAGCAGGGGCGGATCAAGCTCGAGATCGCGGTGGCCCGGGGCAAGAAGCAGCACGACAAGCGCGAGTCGATGAAGCGGCGGGACGCGGACCGGGAGATGCGCCGGGAGACGGGTTCCCGGGAGCTACGATGAGCGGCGGGTCGTCTTGATCTTCTGTCGACACTGATCGCGACCCCGGTCGGTCATCGCCTCGCAGACCAGGAACGGCGAGTCCCCCGGCTCGTCCGGGATCTCGAAGGAAGCCTCGACGAAGCCCTGCGCGTCGGTATCGGCGGAGAACAGCTCGACGGGCTCGCGACCCTCGGCCTCGATCCGGATGCAGACCCGCGCGTCGGCAACCGGCGAGTCTCCTTCCTTGCTGGTGACCGTCAGCCGCAGCGTCGGCCGCGTGCCTTCCTCCAGCATCAACCAGTCCATCAGCCGGACCTTCAGCGGTTCGTCCTGGCCGTCTTCCCCGGTCAGGTAGCTCTCGACGACCTCGTCGAAGGGCCGGTTGGTGACGAAGTTGTGACCGAAGGGCAGGTGGTTGTTCTCGTCGAACTTTCCCAGCTTGATCTCGCGGACCAGCTGCTGGTGCTGCTCTTCCATGCGCGCCTGGATCGTCGCCTCGGAGAACTCTCCGTCGGCGATCAGGTCGCTGTAGGGCACGCGGCGGGAGGTCACGATCTCACCGCGGGTGTAGATCAGACTCTCCACGACCGGGTTGTCCAGCCCCTTGTCCTCGGTCTGGACGTGGTAGACCCGGCCGCCGTGCTCGACGTCGGTGTTGAAGCCGGTGATCATGACTCAGAATCTAGGGACCGGAGATGCGCCGGTCAAGGGACGGGGACCGTTCAGGGCCGGGATCCGACCACTCGAGTCTTCCCTCCTGTTTCCCCCGGATTCGTGACGTAGGATAGCCCGGTCACGAACCTCCGGAGGAAGCATGGACTCGGCGATCTCTCTCGACCGACTGGTCAAGCAGTTCGAGAAACACCGTGCCGTGGACGGCGTCTCCTTCGAGGTCCCCGCCGGGGCGATCTTCGGGATCCTCGGCCGCAACGGGGCCGGCAAGACGACGACGATCCGGATGATCATGGACATCATCCGCCCCGACTCCGGCCAGGTGTTCATCCTCGGCAAGCGAATGGGCAACGAGATGAAGGACCGGATCGGCTACCTCCCCGAGGAGCGCGGCCTGTACCCGAAGATGAAGGTCCTCGACCTCGTCGAGTACCTCGGGTCGATCAAGGGTCTGGCTCCGGCCGACGCCCGCTCCCGCGGGCAGGCCTGGTTGACTCGCCTCGAGCTCGGCGAGTGGCTGGACAAGAAGGTCGACGAGCTCTCCAAGGGGATGCAGCAGAAGGTGCAGTTCGTCGCCGCGGTGATCGCCGCGCCGGACCTGCTGATCCTCGACGAACCGTTCTCCGGCATGGATCCGGTCAATCAGGATCTGTTCAAGGACCTGCTGCTCGAGGTCAACGCCGGAGGCACGACGATCGTCCTCTCGACCCATGTGATGGAGTCGGCGGAGAAGCTCTGCCAGGAGATCGCGCTGATCGACAAGGGTCGGGTCGTGCTCAACGGGAGCCTCGACGGAATCAAGCAGAAGTTCGGCAGGAACACGGTGCAGATCGAATTCGACGGCGACGGCTCGTTCCTGCGCGAGCTGCCTCAGGTCAAGGGAGTCGATCTCCACGCTCGCTTCGCCGAACTGAAGCTGTCCGACGCCGGCGATGCCCAGGCGCTGCTCCAGGCGATCGTCGGACGCCTGCGTATCCGCCGCTTCGAGATCGTCTCGCCGACGTTGCACAACATCTTCGTCCAGCAGGTCGGCAGCCAACCCTCGGGCGGCGACGGCCTCGCCGACGGCGACGATGCCAAGACCACGGAGAAGGCCCATGCGTAAGATCCTGATGATCGCCCGACGTGAGTACCTGCAGGCGATCAAGCGCAAGGGATTCTGGATCGGCACGCTGGCCTTTCCGCTGTTGATGGGCCTGCTGTTCGTCGTCCCGATCGGGCTGTCGCTGATCAATCCCGAGAACCAGAAGACGATCGTGTTCCTCGATGAGACCCGTGCACTGGTCGAGCCGGTACGTCGGGCCCTCGTCGAGAACACCCTCAAGAGCGGAGAACCGGAATACGTCATCGAGGAGGGTCGGCTCGACGACGGCCTCGAAGCCGCCCGCGAGGCGTACGAACAGGCGGTCTGGTCCGGCGAGATCTACGGCGTGCTGACGATCGAGGATGCCCTGGACAGCGACGAGAGCTTCCGCTTCTACCGCAAGAACGTCGGCGACCAGCAGACCTCGTCGACCGTCCGCCGGGCGCTGCGCGACGCCGTGGTCGACCTGAGACTCGCCCGCAGCGACCTCGCCGTCGACAAGGCGGAGCTGGAACGGTTGACCGATCCGGTCCAGCTGGAGAGCTTCCAGGTCAGCGAAAGCGGCGGCTCCAAGAAGAAGGGTTTCCTCGCCTCGTACTTCTCCACCTACGTCTTCGTGATGATGCTGTACTTCATGCTCTACTTCTACGGCTTCGCGGTGACACGTGGAGTGCTCGAAGAGAAGTCCCGGCGGGTGATGGAGATGATCCTCGGCTCGGTCTCGCCGGAGCAGTTGATGACCGGCAAGATCCTCGGCATCGGTTCGGTCGGTCTGACCCAGATGGCGATCTACATGGTCACCGTCGGTGCGTTGCGCATCGGCATCATCGCCTTCGTCCACGCCGAGGAGGCCGGCGCGGTGATCGACGCGATCTCCCCGGACAAGCTGCTGTTCTTCCTGCTCTACTTCGTCCTGGGGTACTTCCTGTTCGTGACCCTGTTCGCGATCATCGGCGCCGCCTGCAACACCGAACAGGAGGCGCAGAACTTCCAGATGCCGGTGGTGATGGCCCTGCTGATCCCGATGATGTCGACGATCTTCTTCGTCCAGCACCCCGACGCGCCGGCCGCGGTCGTGCTGTCGCTGATCCCGCTGTTCACGCCGATGCTGATGTTCATGCGCATCGCGGTTCTCACGCCGCCGGCCTGGCAAATCCTGCTGTCGATCGTGCTGATGCTGGGCGCGATCTGGATCATGTTCCGCTTCGCGGCGCGGATCTTCCGGGTCGGCACGTTGATGTACGGGAAACGTCCGACGATCGGCGAGATCATGCGCTGGGCCCGGCAGTCCGCCGACTGAGCGGGCCGTCGTCGCCGACCGGAATCAGCGAGCGTGGCCGCGACCGCCGGAGTGCATCCCGATCATCTTGTGCACCAGGCGTGCCGCGCTGAAGTCGGCGTGGTGCAGCTCCGGCGACGGGGCGAGCTCGACGACGTCGCAGGCGACGACGTTGCCGCGGTCGAACAGCCTCTCGAGAAACGCCAGCGTGGGGAACCAGCTTCCCCCGCCGGGCTCGGGGGTACCCGTGGCCGGCAGGAACGAGGGGTCGAAGTAGTCCAGGTCGAAGGTGACGTAGACCGGGCGATCGTCGAGCCCGTCGAGGATCCGCTGCTCCCAGTCCGGGTCGGACATCTCCCATGAATGCACGATTCGATGGCCGGGGATCCCGCGCTTCATCCAGCGGGACTCCTCGATCGTGTAGCTGCGGATCCCGACGGCGCGCAGGGAAGCGACCTGGTCGACACAGCGAGCCATCGCGCAGGCGTGGTTCCACTTCGATCCGTGGTAGCTCTGCCGCAGGTCCGCGTGGGCGTCGAACTGGACCAGGTGTAGCCCCTCGAACCGCTCGGCCGCGGCCCGCACCCCTCCCGGCGTGATCGAGTGCTCGCCGCCGAGCATCACGACCCACTTTCCGTCGTCGAGCAGCTCCCCGAACCGCGCCGCGATCCGCTCGACCGCCTGTTCCGGCCGCAACCCTTCGACGGCGAGGGGTCGGTCGGTCCAGATCCCGCTGCGCCAGGGTTCGTGATCCATCTGCTCGTCGTAGAACTCGAGGTACGGCGACGCCCGGAGAATCATCTCGGGACCCCGGGAGGTGCCTCCGCCCCAGCTGACCGTCTCCTCGTACGGGACGGGCAAGACGGCGACGCTTGCGGCGGCGTAGTCGGGCTGGGCCGCCTCGTCGCCGAGGAAGGCCGGTGTGGGCTCGTCGTGTTCCATGCCGGCGGATTATAGACGCGGGCAAATACGAGCAAGGGGCCGGAGTCGCCTCCTCGATGTACTCCGACCCCTCACCCGGCGGTGAACTCCGCCCGGAGCGAGGGTCCCGTTCCCGCCTCGGGCGGCTGGAAGCTGCTGCCTCCTCCGCGCCGGGACTGGATTGCAAGGCACGGGCCACGACCGTTCCGTCGGGAACTCAGGGGGATTGGATGTTGCCCTGGAGAAACCTGTCCGCGGGCGGACAGTCGGGTGTCCGCCCCGGACAGGTTCATCGACCGTCGGGCTATCGCTGCGGTTCGTCGTCTCCGGAGCTGTCCCCGGGCGGCGCCGGCGGCGGCGGCGGCGGCGCGTCCAGGGGCGGCGGCGGCGGCGGCGGCATGACGCGATCCGGCTGTACGTAGTCCGCCGACGGGCCGTCGCCGGCATCGTTGTTGCGGGAGAAGACCGAGCCGCCGATCAATCCGCCGAGGGTCGAGAAGATCCCGCCGGCGATCAGCTGCAGGCAGAAGATGATCAGGATCCATCGGCCCGCGCCCCAGTCGGTCATCGCGTCCATCATGTCCAGCGTCTCCGGCGGGATGTCGATCCCCATCCCCTCCATCGCCGACAACGACTGTTCGTTGGCGGCAGCGCGTTCCTCGTACCAGGCGTCGCCACCCGGCCGGTAGAGCACGGCGAACAGGATCGCGTTGACCACGGCGTAAAACGGAGCGGCGACGAGGCCGGTGACCGTTCCGGTGCCGGTGGTGAAGCCGGCGCCGGCGGCGCGGCCTCCTTCGCCTGCAGGTAGGCGGCGAGGAAACCGCCCGAGACGACCAGGGCACAGCACGCGCAGTTCAGCAGGTTGAAGAACGGAACGCTCGAGGCCAGCGCCGAGACGCTGCCGCCGATCGCGGCCGCCTTGAGCATCGAGGGGGAACGGTTATCCATCGGAAACCTCCAGGGGTTCGTTTGTCGGCGTGGCTCGGCCAGCGGTTTGCGAACGGTCGCGGGTTACCAGATCGACGATTCCGGCTGCGAGGAACAGGCCGGCGACCAGGCCCGCCGGAACGGCCAGCACCAGCCGGGGAACGTTCGAGAGACCAGGTAGACCGATCCACGGCAGCAGCGCATCGATGAGCGTCGGAACGACGGCGGCGAAGAAAAGCCAGCGGGTCAATCGCGGACGAATCCGCTGGATCCACGGCAACGCCGCCAGCAGCCCGATCAGACCACCGAGGTACAGGCCGCTGCAGCGCGCGCAGACGGCCATCGGCTGCTCGGCGACGGACAGGCTACGCTCGGGCATCTGGTGGCAGGTCGGCGAATAGGCGAAGCGCAGCCAGTCCCCTGCGGCGTGCCCCGAACTCTCCAGCAACGGCGCCGCGACGATCCCCGCGACGAAGACGATCGCGAGAATGGTGACCAGGGCGATCGCCCATCGTGGCGATCGGGAACTCGCCCGGTGCTCGTCGGAACGCTGCATCGCCGTCGATTCTACCCCGAATACGGGGAACTCCCGGCACCGGTCGGGGTTAGAATGGCGCCGCTGATCGTACGCTACGGTCCGCACGTTCCCTTCGGAGGCCCGAGCCGATGCCACAGGGTGCCCCTGGCCGAAGCCTGGCTGGACGCAGTCCCGCGCGGACCGGCGCCGCAGGCCGCAAGAAGAAGCCACGTCGAGAAGACGCCCATAGCATGGCGTCGCGCCAGCGCGAGATCTCCGTCTCGGAGTTCTTCACCAAGAACCGCCATCTACTCGGTTTCGACAACCCCCAGAAGGCGCTGCTGACGACGGTCAAGGAGGCGGTCGACAACTCCCTCGATGCCTGCGAAGAGGCCGGAATCCTGCCCGACATCGAGGTCTCGATCGAGGAGGTCGGCGACAGCCGGTTCCGGGTCGCGATCCAGGACAACGGCCCGGGCATCGTCAAGGCCCAGATCCCGAAGATCTTCGGCAAGCTGCTCTACGGTTCGAAGTTCCACCGGATGAAGCAACAGCGCGGCCAGCAGGGCATCGGCATCTCGGCGGCGGGTATGTACGGTCAGCTGACGACCGGTCGGCCGGTCGAGATCACCTCCCGCATCGGCAAGAAGAAGCCGGCACAGCATTTCTCGATCACGATGGACACGAAGAAGAACGCTCCGGTCTGGAAGGAGCGGGAGACCGAGTGGGAGGTCGATCACGGAACCCGCGTGGCGATCGAACTCGAGGCGGTCTACAAGAAAGGACCTCGGTCGGTCGACGCGTACATCGAGGCGACCGCCGTCGCCAACCCCCACGTTCAGCTGCGCTACCTGCCGCCCAAGGACGAACCCCGTGAGTTCCCCAGGGTGACCACGGAGATGCCGATCGAGACGATCGAGATCCAGCCGCACCCCTACGGTGTCGAGCTGGGCATCCTGCTGCGGATGATGAAGGAGACGAAGTCGCGCACGGTCGCCGGCATGCTCGCGGCCGAGTTCAGCCGTGTCAGCTCCGCCGTCGCCGGCAAGATCTGCCAGAGCGCCGGGATCGCACCCGGAGCGAAGCCACGCCGCCTCTCCGGCGCGCAGGTCGAGGAGATCTTCAAGGCGATCCCCAAGGTCAAGATCATGGCCCCGCCGACCTCCTGTCTCTCGCCGATCGGCGAGGAGCTGTTCCGGCGCGGCATGGAGCAGCGGGTCGAGGCCGATTACTTCTCGGCGGTGACCCGTCCGCCGGCGGTCTATCGCGGCAACCCGTTCCAGATCGAGGTCGCCATCGGCTACGGCGGCAACCTCCCCGCCGACGAGCCGATCGAACTGTACCGGCTGGCCAACCGTGTCCCGCTGCAGTACCAGCGCTCGGCCTGCGCGATCTCCAAGTCGGTGCTGTCGGTGGACTGGCGCAAGTACGGCATCCAGCAGTCCCGGGGCGCGCTGCCCAGCGGACCTGCGGCGATCTTCGTTCACATCGCCTCGGTCTGGGTCCCGTTCACCTCGGAGTCCAAGGAGGCGGTCGCCTCGTACCCCGAGATCATGAAAGAGATGCGCCTGGCGCTGCAGGAGGCCGGCCGCCGCCTCGGCGTCTTCGTGCGCCGGCGGCGTCGCGAGGCCGACGAGTTGAAAAAACGCTCCTACATCGAGAAGTACATCCCGACGATCGGCGAGGCGCTCCAGGAGATTCTCGGTTTCAACGACAAGCACCGGGACAAGACGATCACGAACCTCAAGACGGTGCTCGAGAGGTCGCGCAAGCTCTAGGGTCGCGCGACACTACGCCGGGGATTCGTCGGCGGAGAGCCGCTCCCACTCGGCGTAGGCCTGATCCAGTTCGGCCTCCACCTTCGACTTCTCCTTGCCGCAGCGCGCCGACTGCTCGGGGTCGGAGTAGACGGCGGGATCCGCCTGCCGCTGCTCCAGCTCCCGCAACCTCGCCTCCAGCTCGGCGATCCGTGTTTCGACAGGCCCGATCTTCGCCTCGGCCGCCTTCCGCTGCTGGTACTGCCGGTTTCGCTCATCGGCGGCGACCCGCTTCGCCTCCCGTCGATCGGCCGCCGAGGACGGCTCGGCAGTCACCTCTCCGGACCCGCCGTCCGCCCCTTCGCCGCTGGATTCGGCCGACTGCTTCTTCCAGGCCAGGTACTCGTCGTAGTCGCCATCGATGCGCTCGATCGCACCGTTGCCGACCAGACCGATCGAGGTCGCCACGCGATTGATGAAGTACCGGTCGTGGGAGACCAGCACGAAGCTCCCGTCGTATCGATTGAGCGCGTTTTCCAGCACCTCGACACTGGCCAGGTCCAGGTGGTTCGTCGGCTCGTCGAGCAACAGCAGATTCGCCGGCCGCACCAGCATCCGCGCCAGGGCGAGGCGCGCCTTCTCACCACCGGAGAGGACGGACACCGGCTTGTCGATATCCTCGGCCTTGAACAGGAATCCACCGAGCATGCTACGCAGGCGCGGGCGATCCTCCGGGTCGGCGACCTCCTCCACCTGCTGCAGGACGGTCCGGCCGGGATCGAGGGCGTCGAGCTGGTGCTGGGCGTAGTAGTGAATGCCGACGTTGTGCCCCAGCTCCAGCTCGCCGGCGTCGATCGACTCGCGCCCCGAGATCAGCTTGAGCAGCGTCGACTTTCCTGCACCGTTCGGGCCGACGAGGGCCAGGCGATCTCCCCGGCGCAACCAGAGCTCGAGGTCGTCGTAGACGACGGTCGCCCCGAAGCTCTTGTTCACGCCCTGGGCTCGCAGAACGATGTCGCCGGACCGGGGCGCGTCCCGGAAGCCGAAATGCACCGACCGGCCCCGCCGCGAGGTCTGGATCCGTTCGACCTTCTCCAGCGCCTTGACCCGGGATTGCACCTGTCGCGCCTTGGTGTTCTTGTAGCGAAAGCGCTCGATGAACCGCTCGACCTTGGCGATCTCCTTCGCCTGCTGCTGCGCCTGCTGTTCGAGCAACTCGGCCCGGGCCTGCTTCTCCGTCAGATATCCGTCGTAGTTGCCGACGAGCTCCGTCAACTTGCCGTCGGCCAGCTCGACGATCCGGTCGACCATGCGATTGAGGAAGTAGCGATCGTGAGAGACGATGACGATCGCCCCTTCGTGCGCCCGGAGAAACTCCTCCAGCCAGTCGATCGCCTCCAGGTCGAGATGATTCGTCGGCTCGTCGAGCAGCAGCAGCTGGGGCGTCGACAGCAGCAGCCGGGCCAGCACGACCCGCATGCGCCAGCCGCCGGACAGTTCGGTCGCCGGGCGGTCGAACGCCTCGACGGGAATGCCCAGTCCCGACAGGACGCTCTCGGCACGAGAGCGGGAACGATCGCCGTCGAGCTGCTCGAAGCGCTGGCGCAGCTCACCGTATTCCGACGCCAGGGAGGCCAGCTCGGCCTCTGCGGTGCCGGCAGCGGCCATCGCCGTTTCGAGCTCCCGTAGCCGCCCTTCGATCCGGTTCGCCTCGCCGACGCCGCCCAGGGCGACCTCGATCACGCTCCCGCCGGGAACGGCCTCGACCTCCTGGGGCAAATAGCCGATCCGCAGCCCCCGGATGGTCTGCACCTGACCGGCGTCGGGTGGATCGGAGCCGACGAGCATCCGCAGCAAGGTCGTCTTGCCGGCACCGTTGGGGCCGACGAGGGCGCACCGGGCGCCGGGCAAGATGCGCCAGTCCAGCCCTTCGAACAGGACCTGCGGGCCGTATTGCCGGCGGACGCCTCGCAGCTGGATCACGACCGGCTCCCTGCTCGTTGCTCCCTCACGGTCGGGGATTATATTCGCCGATAGGTGCGTCTGGTCGGAGGCCACCGACGGAGAGCATGCGTCGACAACGATCGAGAACGGGTCTTCTACGAGCGGCCGCCCTGCTGGCGGCGATCGCGAGCGCCCCGGTCTCACCTCCCGCGGCTGCCGAGGCGGTCGATCTGCAGTACGTCCTCGAGGTTCTTCCCGGCGAGGCGATCTCCTACGCGGTTCCGATCGCCGTCGACAGCCCGGGCAACCTGACGATCGACGCCAGCTGGCCCGGCGCCCGCATTCTCTCGTTCCGCCTGGAGCCACCGGCCGGCTCCACGGCTTCCGAGCTTCGTCGCTCGGGCCCCTCGCCCCAGCGCATCGAAGCCTGGATCGACGCCGATGACCGGCCCGGCGCCTCGGGGCGCTGGACCCTCTCGATTCGCGGCAATCCGGGCCGCGGCGGCGGCGAGGGACGGTTGCTGGTGAAACTGCCGGCACCGGAGGCCGAAGCACTTCCCGAACCCCAGGTGATCCTGCCCG
This sequence comes from uncultured bacterium, assembly GCA_942490715.1. Lineage (GTDB taxonomy): Bacteria > Acidobacteriota > Polarisedimenticolia > Polarisedimenticolales > Polarisedimenticolaceae > CALNYP01. The sequence continues at coordinate 96,961 of CALNYP010000034.1, read as the reverse complement.
AGCCGGACGTGGCCCGGCACCCGGACGCGTCGCCCTCGACCCTGCGTCTCGAGTGGCGTCCACTCGATCGGGCTGTTCGTGGCTTCGACCGGCTCCTCGACGAGACGCCGGAGCCGGACTCCTGCCGCTGGCAGGAGGAGTTCCGTCAGTGGGTCGACAGCCGACTCGATCTGCTGGAGGCGGGTGGATCTCCCCTTCCGGAGACCCGCCGCGCCCTGGAGCAGATCGTCGAGGCGATCGACCGGGTCAACGCGCTGCAGGACCCGGCCGACCCGATCCTGGCCGGCCCGGCGCCGGAGGATCGGTCGCTCTACCGGGCGTGGACCCGGGCCCGCCGGTCGCACCTGGAGTCGATTCACGCGACGCTCGACGCCGTCGCCGCCTCGATCTCCCGGGGGCTCGCCCCCGAGCTCGACGGCGAACCGTGGCCGGCCCGGCTCGTCGCCTGCGTGACCGCCTGCCAGCGTCACTTCGAACAGCGCGCCGAGATCGGCGCCCGGGAGGCGGTCAACTACGACCTGGCCCGGGCCCAGTGGGACCGGGTCCGGGCGGCTTCGGCTACCCTGGATGCTTACGCAGCGCTTCCGGAAACGGGTGCGGTCGCCCGGGACTGAGCGGCCGGGTCTGCCAGACGCGCCCACCAGGGAACCCCGTGTCCGAACCAGACCGCCAGCCACCGCGTCGTAACTTCTGGGCCGTGGTCCTTTCCGGTTTGCTCCTCGGCGCGGGACTCGCGGCCTCGCTCGGCTTCGCCGCCGACGACGTGCCGTCGGTCCGGACACTCCCGAGCTTCGGCGACGCAGAGGTACGCGGGATCACGCTCTCGACCCACCGCGGTGGACAGGAATGGGGCTCGGTCGAGGCGATCCGGCCGGCCTTCACCGCGATGCGCGAGATCGGCGCCGGCTGGGTCGCGATCCATCCCTATGCCTCGGTGACCCGTGAGGGCGAGGTCCGCTTCCGGCCGATCCCGGCGGACGATCCTCCGGCCTACCTCGCCGTGCCGATCCGCGAGGCCCACGCCCTCGGACTGCGCATCCTGATCAAGCCGCATCTCGCCTACTGGCGATCGGGCTTCGGCTGGCGCGGGGAGATCGAGTTCGACGACGACGAGGCCTGGCGACGCTTCTTCGCGGGCTACGGCGAATGGATCCGGCAACTGGCAGCGGCCACCCGCGCGGCCGACGGGCTGGTCGTCGGCACCGAACTCGAACGCACGATCTCCCACGAGGACGCCTGGCGTGCCCTGATCGCCCAGGTGCGGGAACGGACCGCCGTCCCGTTGACCTACGGCGCGAACTGGGACGGGTATACGCGGGTTCCGTTCTGGGATGCCCTCGATGCGATCGGGATCCAGGCCTACTTCCCCCTCGCCGAGGAAGCGACCCTCGACCCGGGGACGATCCGTGACGGCTGGTCCCGGGTCATGCAGGAGATGCATTCGTTTTCGGTCAAGCTCGGCCGACCGATCCTGTTCACCGAGCTGGGCTACTCGCGTTCCTTCCGGGCGGCGGTGGAACCCTGGGCCCACGACACCGACGGCGTCGAGGCCGAGGAGACGCAGCGAACCTGCATGCGCATCGCCCTGGAGTCGATCCGCGACGAACCCTCGGTCGTCGGGGCTTTCCTCTGGAAGTGGTTTCCCGAACCGCATCCGGTCGGCCGTAACTTCCGCCTGGCAACGCCCGAGATGAAACAGGTGATCCGCAGCAGCTGGCCGCTCTCGATCGAGCCGCAGGCGACCACGCCAGGCGAATCAGCGGCGACGGCGCGCAACCGAACCGGGAGGTAGCACGAGAGCGGCGACTCCGGTGTGAACCGACAGCCGGAGCTCCGTTCCGGCGACGTTGCTCAATCCGTGGGAGCCCGGCCGCAGGCGACGTCGTTTCAACTCCCACCCGGGACCCCGCAGGCTCACGACCGAGTCCGCGGACAGGGCGAACAGCGACAACGTCTTGCCGGGGACGGTCGCCACGTCGGCGCCGACCGCCGTCACGACGACTCGACCCCGTGAGGTCGGCGCGACGATCCCGGCGAACCCGGGTGCCGCAGCGGCGAGCTCGAGCAGGTTGGCCCACTCGTGGTCCAGCCGCCCACCGACCAGCCCGGCGACGACGACCGCGCGATCGCCCAGCCGGGCGACCTCGCGCAGCCCACCGGCCAGGTCGCTGTAATCCTTGTCCCGGGGAAAGCGGATCGTCGGCAAGCGTCGTGCGGGCGAGCGACCGACGGAATCGAGGTCTCCGATCAGCAGATCCGGCGGAACCTCGGCTTCCCGGAACGACAAGAGGCCGCCATCGATAGCGACCTTTCGTACGTGATTCGACAGGGACGCGGCGTAGCGCAGGGCGCGGCGCAGCTCGACAACCCGGGCACCGTGGAGCGCCAGGACCGCCACCGGATCCCCGCCACCGTCGGCGAGGTCACCCGGAACCACCGTGCTGCGGCCCCCCGACCGCGTCATCGCAACCTCGCTTGCAGCGGCCGATCAGGCCTCGGGGTGATTCCCCGTGACGTCGTCCGGCATGTTGACCTGGATCTCCGCCTCGAGTCCGCCGCCATCGTCGATGATCGGTCGATTCTTCAGGGCGTCGCCGAAGGCCAGCTCGAGCACCTGCCCGACTTCCTCGACGAACTCGAACGTCAGGGCGTTGCGCACGTTGTCCGAGACGTCCTCGAGATCCTTCTCGTTCTTCGCCGGAAGGATGACGTGCTTGATCCCCGCGGACTTGGCCGCGATGACCTTCTCCTTGACGCCGCCGACCGGCAGGACCTTGCCGCGCAGGGTGATCTCGCCGGTCATCGCCACGTCCGCCGCGGACAGGTCGGCCGGTCAGCCGCGACGTGATGGCCGAGGCCATCGTGACGCCGGCCGACGGACCGTCCTTGGGGATCGCGCCCGCCGGGATGTGAATATGGAAATCGCTCTTCTCGAAGATGTTGTCGTCGATCCCAGTTGTGCGGCGTTGGACCGGATCCAGGTCAGCGCCGCCAGCGCCGATTCCTTCATCACGTCACCCAGCCGCCCGGTGATCGTCAGCTTGCCCTTGCCGCGCATCCGCGACGACTCGACGAACAGGATCTCGCCGCCGACCTGGGTCCAGGCCAGTCCGACGCTGATGCCCGGCTGATCGGTGCGCTCCGAGACCTCGCGGAAGAAACGAACCGGCCCGAGGAGTTCGGTCACGGTGTCGGCGTTGACGACCGCCTTCTCCGACTCGCCCTCGACGATGCGCCGGGCCACCTTGCGGCAGATGTTGGCGATCTCGCGATCGAGGTTCCGGACTCCGGCCTCGCGGGTGTACTGATTGATCACGGAGCGGATCGCCGTCTCGTCGAACTCGATGTTCTCGTCGGTCAGGCCGTGCTCTTCCTGCTGCCTCGGCACCAGGTGGGCCCGGGCGATCTCGCTCTTCTCTTCTTCGGTGTAGCCGGGGATCGTCAGCACCTCCATCCGGTCGCGCAGCGCCGGCGGGATGGTGTCGAGGACGTTCGCCGTGCAGATGAAGAAGACCTTGCTCAGGTCGTAGGGCACCTCGAGGTAGTGATCCGAGAAGGCGTAGTTCTGAGCCGGGTCGAGGACCTCGAGCAGCGCCGACGACGGATCGCCGCGGAAGTCGGTGCCGACCTTGTCGATCTCGTCGAGCATGAAGACCGGGTTGTTGGTGCCGGCGCGCTTGATGCCCTGGATGATCCGGCCCGGCAGCGAGCCGATGTAGGTCCGGCGGTGACCGCGGATCTCCGCCTCGTCACGCACCCCACCGAGGGACTGACGGACGAACTCGCGCCCCATCGCCTTGGCGATCGACTTGCCCAGCGAGGTCTTGCCCACTCCGGGAGGGCCCGCCAGGCAGAGGATCGGCCCCTTGAGATCCTTCTTCAGGCTGCGCACGGCGAGGTACTCCAGGATCCGGTCCTTGACCTTCTCCAGGTCGAAGTGCTCACGGTCCAGGACTTCCTTGGCTTCCTTGGTGTCGAGCTTGTCCTCGGTCTCGATCGACCAGGGTAGCGTTGACCAGCCAGTCCAGGTAGGTCCGCGCCACGGTGTACTCCGCGGCCTGGGGCGGCATCTTCTGCAGCCGGTCGAGCTCCTTTTCGGCGGCCTTCTGTGCCTCTTCGGGCATCTTGGCCTCGACGATCTTCTCGCGGAGTTCGTCGACCTCGGCGGCGCGATCGTCGTCCTCGCCGAGCTCGCGCTGGATCGCCTTCATCTGCTCGCGCAGGTAGTACTGACGCTGGGTCTTGCCGACCTCGTCGGCGACCTGGGACTGGATCTTGCTGGAGATGTCCTGCAGTTCGAGCTCGCGGGTGACGATCTCGACCAGCTTCTGGCAGCGATCCTTGACGTTGGCCCGCTCGAGCAGGCCGATCTTCTCTTCGGTGGAGATGTTGAGCACCGAGGCGGCGAGGTCGCTCAGGCGAGCCGGATCGCCGGCGCCGGCCGACAGCACCATCTCGCCGAGGTCGCTGGAGATGTTCTGCGAGACCTGGACCAGGCGCTGGAACTGGTTGACCAGGCTTCGCACCAGGGCCTCCAGTTCGACGTTCTCCTCGACGATCTCGTCGAGGGCGATGACCGAGGCCTTCATGAACGGCTCGGTGGAAATGAAACGATCCACCCGGATACGCTTCAATCCCCGGATGATCAGGTTGACGTTGTTGCCGCTGAGCTTGACGACCTTGAGGATGCGGGCGACGGTTCCGACCCGGTACATCGCGTTCGGATCCGGGTCGTCCTCGGCGGGGTTTCGCTGGGAAACCACGGCGATCAGCTTGCTTTCCTTGACGACCGCGTCGAGCAGGTTGAGCGTCTTGCGACGCCCGACCGAGATCGGCATGATCGCGTGAGGGAAGAGCACGCTATTGCGAAGCGGAAGAACCCCGATTTCCGTCGGGAGCTTGACGTTATCCATCAGTTCTGGTTCCTTTCGACTTCCGCGGTTCGCTGTCCCGCTGGCCCATCGCCGAGTATAGTGCCCCGGATCGGCGGAAGCCCGTCCGGTTCCGCACTCGATGCTCCGAGCCGAAACAGCCCCGAAAGTGGCTCGGCCCCGAGCCGTAGCCGAGGCCGAACCGGGGGCAGGGATTCTCGTTGGCGATCAGGCGGCCTGGATCTCGATCTTGCGCGGCTTCGATTCCTCAGCTCGCGGCAGGGTTACTTCGAGAATACCGTCCTTGTAGCTGGCTCGGATTCCGTCGACGTCGATGCCCTTGGGCAGACGGAAGCGTCGCGAGAACTGACCGTAGACACGCTCGAGTCGATAGGCGTTGTCTTCACGGATCTCCTCTTCGCGGGTGCGCTCACCTTCGATCACGAGCAGCGAATTCACGACGTCGATCTTGATCTCGTCCTTCTTCGATGCCCGGGAGCTCGGCACGAATGACCAGGTCGTCGTCACGCTCGAAGATGTCGACGGGGTATGCGGCGATCTGGCTGTTGAAAGGATCCCAGTTGACGAGTTTCATTGGCGTTACCTCCATGCTCCGGATCATCGAAAGCATCCGGCGGCAACGCTGTGTTGGGATCGCCCGGGACCTATAAGATTGTCAAGGCCCCGAAACGGGGAATCACATGAGGTAGGAGCCGTCGTCTTCGGGCCCTTCGGCCTGCCGGGCGCGCTCGTCCTCGATGGCCCGCAGGATCTCGTCCTCCTCGGGAATGCGCACGTTGTGGATCGCACCGAGCAGCAGCAAACCCTGACCGACCAGCGCGGGGTCCTCGTCGATCCAGTCGCGCAGCGGCTCGATCAGCTCCTCCATACCGAACAGGCTGACCCACTCGGCGGTGGTGCCCGGGTCCGACCGTATCCATGAACCAGTCGAGGTGCCGCATGACGACGTCGTAGGCGCGCGGGTGCCCAGATCGCACAGCAACACCAGCAGGCTGTGGGCCGCGTCGGGGTCGAGCGTGCCGGATCGATCCGGTCGACCGCGGGCGCGATGATCGCCTCGCCCATCTTCGACAGCGCCCGCTCGGCGGCACCGTAGATGTACGAGTTCTCGTCGGCGAGATAGTCCATCACCTCGGGGATGAAGTGCATCGCCCGCAACTCGCCCAGGGTCTCCAGCGCGACCACCTTGGGGAAGAACGGGCCCTGGGCCTCGAGCATCCGCAGGCACCAGGTCTGTGCGCGCCGGGCCAGCGCCTCGTCCTCGCGGGAGACGACGGCGATCGCCGCCGGAAGATCATCGACGTAGAAGGCGGTCTCGACCTCGGCCAGCTGCAACAGCTTGCTCAGATCCCCGCGAGCCTCCTTGAGCGAGAGCGGGACCGACTGCGCCCGGGCGACGGCGAACGCCGCCGACAGGTGGAACCCGAGCAGCCACTGCTGGAACTGCTGACCGAGCCGCTCGACCTCGTCGAGCATCGGCGGTGAGGCGAGGGCGCCGACCGCCGCGGCGATCCGCTCCGGCCGATCGCTACCGGGTTCGGTGTGCATGCCCCGGGTCGCCGGTGCGGTCCACTCGGCGAGGGCGCGGATCACCTCGGCGGGGTTCGCCGCGCGGAACCGCTGCCCGAGGTGCCGGATCGTGCCCTCACCCATCGTGGCCAGGATGTCGCAGTCGTAGCCGGACTCGACCGCCTTGATCGTCTTGCGCAACTCGAGGTGTCCCGACGGACCGGTCCGGAAGCACCAGGCGGCGTCGTCGATCTTGAGGACGTCCATCACGGTGCGAAAGGCCTCGCTGGCGTGATGGCTGCCGTGCCGCTCGAAGCCGGAGATCAGGCGCTGGAGAGTCTGGGACAGCTCGTCGAGGTCGATGACCGACAGGACCCCGCGCAGCGCGGCCGGCTCGGAGAGAATCTCCGGCTTGCGCGAGACGAACTCCCGCAGCTTCTCCTGGGCCTCGGGGGTGCCGAGTCGCGCCAGGGAATCGACGATGATCGCCTGGGCCGGGCGGGTCAGATCGCCGCGCTTGAGTGCATCGGCGGCGAGGCCGACGACGCCGGGATAGCCCAGCGAGGCCAGCGCCTGCAGGCAGTACCCGGGGGTCAGCCCACGGAGCAGCCGGAAGCCGCGGACCAGCACCGCGTGGTGCCGGGCGGAGCCGTGCTCACCGAGTTGCCGGGCGACGATCGCCGGTGTCGCGTCGTGGTCGTCGAGGATGAACTCCGCGACATCGTCGCAGCTCTGTTCGGGGTAATGACGCACCAGACGATCGATCGCCCAGAAGCGAACCTCGGGCTCTCCGGATTTCGTCAGGGCGACCAGCTCTTCGCGGTCCCAGATCAATGTCGGCATCAGATTCCTTCCCGTCCGGGAGACTGGCGATCATGGTAGCACCCCCTCGCAGGACGCAGGCGCAGGAGGGCTCAGCGGCGGAACTTGAGACCGAGCTCGATGATTCGCGGTGGGCCGGCCACCCCGATCGCGCGGCCGAAGTTCTTCGAGATCGCCCGGCCCTCGATCAGCCCGACGTTGTTGGTGTCGAACAGGTTGTTGACCTGGAGAAAGAACTCGGCCTGCCCCTTCTCGCCGAAGGCGAAGGGCCGGTAGATCCGCAGGTCGACCTGGGAAAAGGAGGGTTCGTCGAGGGATTCGATCATCGGCAGCAACTCGCCATCGGGGTCGACCTGCATCAGGCGATCGTTCTGCTCGATTCGCAGCGCGTTGACCGCGGCCAGGGGCGTGTCGGCACCGCTATTGCGGCCGACGCCCTCGGGCCGCTCGCTCAGGATCCCGTCGAGGTTCTCATCCTGTCCGGTGGTGACGTTGAACGGCAGCCCCGAGGCCAGCTGCACCACCGTCGAGAGGTTGAGCTCCATCCAGGGCAAGGCGAACGCGCCGGAGAAGACGAAACGGTGCCGACGGTTCCCATCGGAACGACCTCGTTCGGCCGCGATGTTGTCGGAATCCGGCGGCAGCGAGATGCCCCCCTTCAGCGGGTCGAAACCCAGGTCCTCCGCCTCCGACCAGGTGTAGGAGGCCGAGAGGAAGCTCGTCTCCTTGCGCCATTTCCAGCCGACGTCGAAGGCGGTGTACCAGCTTCGCCCCTCGGTCGTGATCGCGGCGATGGAACCGTTCATCGGGTCCCGGTGCACCGGCAGCAGGAAGCACTCGCTGGGATTCTCGCTGGGGATGCAGGTGACCGGGTTGAGGTCGCGCATGATCGCCAGGTCGTGGCCCTCGGCGTAGGTTGCCCCCAGGTGCAGCGCCGAGTTGCGACCCAGGGAACGATCGCCACCGAGGTTGGCCTGGATCGTGTACGGCGTTTCGAGCTCGGTTCCCGTCGAGAACCGCAGGGTCAGTTCCGGCGGGAAGACGACACCGGGCAGGACCGCGTCGATCCCCTCCTCTTCGACGAAGTCCTCGGTGATCTCCAGCGTCAGCCCCTGGGGGAACGTGAGACCGATCTCGGTGCCCGACGTGATCGCGGCCACCGCAGGAAAGCCGAGCACCAGCTTGTCGTAGAAGATCCCCGCCCCGCCACGGATCACCGTCCTGGCGTCCTTCCCCGGGGTGTAGGTGAAGCCGAAACGCGGCGCCAGGTTATCGGTGTCACGATCGGCGCCACCGTTGGGGATCGTCGAATCGACCCGGGCCGACTCGTCGAGGGTGAAGGTGCTCAGGTCGTAGCGCAGCCCGTAGTCGAACAGCAGTCGATCGTTCACCTGGAAGCGATCCTGGACGAAGAACGCGAACCGGGTGTCGTCCAGTTCCGCTTGCGGCGAGCCGGTGATCAGCGTGAAGACCACCGGGTACGAATCGATGTTGCCCGGTTCGTCGATCAGGCCGTCACCGTCGTCGTCGACGCCGATCACCCCCGGGCAGTCGACCAGCGGTCCGTCCCCGGCACTGATCACGTGACTGAGCAGCAGATCCCCGCAATCGCCGGGATCGAAGGCGAAGTCGGAGTTGTAGATGAAGTTGCCGTTGGGATTGAACCGTGTGGCGACCTCGGTCCGCGAGTGGGTCACGTCGACGCCGAACTTCCAGGTGTGATCGCCCTTGCGCCAGGTCAGGTTCTCGACGAACTGGAATCGCGTCTCGTCCCGCGCCTGTCCGTTGAGGCTGTTGCCGCCGAAGATCCCCGACGGCCGGGTCACACCGGACAGCTCCGAGTTGGCGGTCTGATCGAACGACGAGGTGCCGACCATCGCCCGGGCCTCGTTGATCAGCGTGGAGGAGATCACCGTGGTCCAGGTACCGGCCAGGCTGAAGTCCTTCTCGTCGATCGAGAACCCCGAGTCCGGCGTGTAGACCCCGCCGACGTTGACGCCCTCGGTGCTGCGATCGTCGGCGGTGAACCGCAGCATCAACCGGTTCGCTCCGTTCAGGTTGAAGTCGGTCCGGACGAACAGGTTGTCGTCGTCGCCGGGAGTGACGATGCTGCCGCCGGGCACGCCGTCCCGGGTGACCCCGGTGAAGCCGACGACGTCGCGCAGCTCCTGGTGCTCGTAGGCCACGAAGTAGAACGACTTGTCGCGCTTCATCGGCCCGGAGAGGTTGAAGCCACCCTGAAACCGCGACGCGGAGTCCCGCGACGAGCCCAGGTCCGGCAACGAATCGACGAACTCTCCCGAACTGTTCCAGGAGTCCGCCGAGCCCTGGGCGAACGCCTCCCACGAGGGTTCGTTCGATCCCTGGCGGGTGACGACGTTGAGGACGCCGCCGGAGGCTCGACCGAACTCCGGCGCATACTGGTTGGTCAGCAGGACGAACTCGGCGATCGCCTGCTGGGTGTAGAAGCTGTTCGGCGCGGAACCGCTCACCTGATCGTTGTTGTCCAGTCCGTCGACGAGGAACGTGTTCGATCGACCGGACTGTCCGTTGACGACGAAAACGGAGCCTCGCTCGCCGAAGAAGTTGCCGGGGGCCGCTGCGCCGACCGAGGAGTCGAGCTTCGCCAGGTCGGTGAAGACCCGTCCCGATAGCGGCAGCACGTCGGCCTGATCGCCGCTGACCCGCAGCTTGCCCGACGTCTCGAGGGGATCGACGAGGGGACGCTCGGCGGTGACCGTGACCTTCTCTTCGAGGCCCCCGCCGACCCGGAAGTCGAGCTTGATCGCCTCCTGCAGCCCGAGGCGGATCACCCGGGACTCTCCAGCCCGGCCGTCGGCGAGGCGTGCGACCACGGTCCAGGTGCCGGGCTCGAGGAGGTCGATGCGGTAGCGGCCGTCCTCGCCGGTGACCGCCTGACGCACGACGCCGCTCGCCTCGGAACGGGCCAGCACGACGGCCCCCGCGACAGCCTCGCCGGTCTGCGTCTTCACGCCTCCGCTCAGCGACGCCGACGTGGTCTGCGCCGATGCAGGGGCCGCCAGTAGCCAGGCCAGGGCCGGCACGATCCAGAGTAGCTTGCGCGAGACGGAAACCTCCCGGCGCGGCTCACGCCCCGCCGGGGGAACGACCGCTCACCGTCAACGGCCGTAGTGACCCCACGGACCACTGCCGCCTGAACCCTTGGAGATTATCAGGAAGAAGGTCTCGATGGGAGTCAACGTCTCGCAGGTCGCTCCCGGGACGGACTCCAGCAGGGCCGCAAACCCGCCATCCGAGGTCGCCGTGGCCGATCCGAGGACTTCGGCCCGGTCGGCACACGGGTCGGTGATTTCGTCCCAGCAGATCTGGATCCCGCCGCCGGAGCGGTCGACGGTCACGCCGGTGACCTCCGCCGTGGGGGTGCAGCCCCCCGCCTCGGTCGTTGCCGAGACCTCGGCCGGGACCGGATCCCCGGTCGGTGAGACGTTGACCGGAAACAGCGCGCTCTCGTAGCTCGTGACCACCGACGTCGCGACGTCGGTGTAGTCGGAGAGTGTCGTGACCGTCACGTGGTACTCGGTGCCCGACGCCAGGCCGCTGATCGTAGCCGAGGTTCCGTCGATCACCACCTGCCCGGAATGATCGACCGAGTTGAAGGCATAGGGCGAATCGACCCCGGAATCGGTATCCCAGTACACCTTGTACCCGTCGATGCGGCGGACGTCGTTGCCGGGGTTCCAGGAGATCTCGATCGAGTCCGAGCCGACGTTGCCGACGGTGATCGAGACCGGCGGGAACAGGCCGTACTTCAGATCGGTCTCGGCGACGGTCGTGTAACTCGTCGTGTCCGGCGAGAATTGCGCCGACATCAACCGGGCCACGGTGCCGATGTTCGGGACGGTCCACAGGTGAATCACCGTCCGGACCTTGTCCACGGTGAAGCTACAGTTGGCAAAGATGCTGACGCAGAACTCATTCAGGTTGCGTACGAGCAAGGCCTCGAAGGTGTGACCGGACGGCAACGTGATCGGCCCCTGGTCCAGCACCACGTTGGACTGGGTTCCGGCCAGGTCATCACAGGCGTAGGAGTAGATCGCGCAGCCGAAGCCGCACGCGACGCTCGGGCAGATATGGTTGAACAGGTTCAGCTCGCACTGGAACGGTTCATGGGTCCAGCTGTCACCGTCCTGATAGTAGAAACCGCCGGCGTCCTCGTGGGAGAAGCGCCACAGCGGAACCTCGGCCCCGACCTCGTCGGTGAAACAGAATCGGCTCTCGGATTCCCCGAGGCCGCCGCCGGTGACGCCCTCGTTCCGCACACCGCCGCGGAGCCAGATCGTGATGTCGCTCTCGCGCTGCTCCAGCTCGGTCGCCGACAGCGTGATCCCCAGATTCTCCGGATCTTCGAAGTTGCTGTCGTCGCGGCCCAGTTTCTGCCCCGGCGTGGTGAAGCCGCAGCGGAAATGGTTGCAGGTCTCCTCCTCGTTGATCGGCACGGTCGTCGTGGCCAGCTCCCGGACGCTGTTGGCGATCGTGTTGCCGCTGAAGTCCCACTGGCCGGCGTTGACCAGATCGTCGATCGTCGCGTGCCCCTCGGGGGTCAGCGACGAGATCGGCGTGTCGACGCCGCGGTCGAGACCATAGTTCACCCGGGAGAAGACCGGAACGTCGAAGGTCGAGGAGTAGATCTTCAACGGCACCGCGCCCGCGGCGATGCGATCGACGACCGCCGCGTCGCTCACCCGGACCCGCCGGCCGTCGGAGCCCAGCGGGCCGCGAACCTCGGCAACCACCCCGAAGCGTGGATCGATCCAGCGATGAACCAGCTCCTTCACGGAACCTTCCGCGACCGGCTCGACGATCACCCGGTGCAGGACGACCTCCCGGGGCCCCGAGGGCAGGTGCAGCCAGCCCGCGCCGACCCGCCGGCTACGAAGGTCGAAACTCGCGTGTTGCTCTTCGGACTGCCGATCGAGGCGCAACGTCGGGGTGAACCGAGTCGAGAGCAAGTCGTCGTTCTCATGGGGACGCAGCCAGCGCCTCACGCCGTCGGCGCCGGTCGGGTCGGACCAGCTGACCACGGACCGCAGGGTGACACCTTTCTCACGGCTCCGACTCCGGTCATCGAGGATCCGGTCGCCCGATTCGACCAGGGAGCGCTCGAACTCGTCGTGGGTCGCGACGGCACGGAGGTCCCAGCGGTTGCGCCCTTCCGGCGACAGCAGATCGTCGGGCAGGTCGGCACGCAGGACGACCCTCTTCCAGGACGCCCGGCACAGCTCTCGCGACTCGTCCGTGTCGACGGAGTCGGTCTCCGCGGCGCCGGCGCCGATCCCCAGGAGTGCGATACCGAGAACCATCACGAACATCCGTCGCATCGAGACCCTTCCTTGTGCTGCCGGGCGGGCGAGCCGCCTGGCGTCATGAGCCGAATCGAACCACCTGTTAGTACCGTGCTGCCCCGGTTGCCGCAAGCGACCAGTGTCGCCGGGTCATCAACGTGACCTCCGATGCGCGCCACTAGCGCTCCAGGGCGGCCTCGGCATCGGCGAGCCACTCCCCCGCGTCCGGTTCGCCCCGGTCCAGGGCCTCCCGGGCCAGCTCGGCGGCACGACGATACGCCTGCCTTCCGGCGTCCTCCTCGTCGACGGCGATCCACGCCTCTCCGAGGGCCAGCTGGTTCGGCGCGTGGTCCGGGGCCAGCGCCACCGCCGCCTGCCCGTGATCGAGGCCCAGATCGACGTCGCCGGGACCGCCGGGCCAGCCCGGAGCTCGCAGGTACACCAGCGACAGCACCCGGTGCGGGCCGGCGTTGTCGAAGTCCGGCGCCTCGACGACGACCCCTTCGAGCAGCTCGATGACGAGTTTCACGCCGTCGAGCCCGGTCGAACGCCGTTCTCGCGCCTGCACCCCGACGGCCAGCGCCAGCCAGTAGCGACAGTCGATCGCGGCGGCCGAGCGCTCCCGGCAGAGCTGCCCGGCCTTGACCGCATCGACGGCCGCCTGCCGCCGACCCTCCCGATCCTCGAGGTGGGTCGCCAGCCAGATCCGCCCCTGGATCAGACCGACCAGCCCGTCGGTCGCGGCCGCGTCTCCCGCGGCCGCCTGTTGCCACAGTTCGATCGCCTGGGTCACATCGTCGACCGTCCGCTCCCGATACGCAGCCGCGGCCTGCTCCAGCAGCCGATCGACGTCGACCTCTCCGGCCGTCGTCAACTCGGGCAAGGTCGAGGGGTCGTGTAGGGCCCGGGCACAGCCAGCGCTGCCGACGGAGAGCGCCACGACGAGCAACGCTGCCGTCCTGCCCCCGAAGGCCAGCCGGGCGACCGCCGCTCGCGGGTCAACCACCGGCGGCACGGGCCCGCTCGACACGGCTCAACGCGCCGGCCTCGAGCTTGCGAAAGCGCTGGATGCGCATCGCATCCAGAACCTCACGCTGTGCCTCGGTTCCGCCGAAACTCTCGAGCGCCTCGGTCAGGCTGGCCGAGGTCGCCTGGTCGGCCCGATCGCCGATCGCACACACCAGACTGGCGACATGGGGCGCGGAGGTGAAGACGACCGCGAGTTCGGCGGCAAAGGGCAGGCCGTCGAGAGCGTCGGCCTGGGCCCGGTCCAGCAGCACCGCCACCGGCTCCCCCGCGGCGGCCTTGCGCAATTCGCCCAGGACCCGCTTGGCGAAGACGATCTCGACCTCCGCAGGCAGCGGCCCCCAGCCGTCGAGCGCGACTCGCTCGACGAACCTCGGCGAGTAACCGGCGAGGCTCGCCAGCCGCCAGCCGGCGAGATCCTCGGGCCCGGCGATCGCCCCCTTGCGGGCGACGAGACTCCAGCGCTCTTCGGCGCCGGCGACCGGCTCCACCGCCAGCAGCGGCCGCAGGTCCAGGCGCTCCTCGTAATCTAAGAAGAACGGCAGTGCGGAGATCAACCAGGCGGCGTCGGGCTGCTCCAGCCGGGCCAGCCCGTCCTCGAGCTTCTCGTGATACGTCGCGGCGGTCCGCTCCGGTGACCAGCCCGTTGCCGCGGCCAGCGCGGAGCTGAAGTCGTCCATCACCGGTTGGGCCGACTCGGTCGTCCCGGGGTAGCCCGGCGCGCAGACCACCAGGGTCCGTGGCGACGGCCCCGCGGCGGCGGTCGTCAGCCCCACCAGTCCGGCGAGAACGAGTTTCACGAGGCGCTGCATCGTCGAAAGCTTAGCAGCCGGGCCGGTGTTGCCGGCGATCGAATCGCCGCTTTCTTCAGCGCCGTACGAGGCCGAACCAGACCAGCAGGTTCGGCAACACGACCATCGAGGTGACCAGGCAGGCTCCCACCCCGAGCAGCAACAGCGTGCCCAGACTGCTCATCCCGCGGTGGGAGGCGAGGGCCAGACTGCCGAACCCGATCATCGTCGTCAGCGAGGCGATCAGGACCCCACGGCCGGTGTGGCGCAACACCACGCCCATGCCGTCCTGACCTTCGAGCCGGACGCGCTGAATGACGTGAACGCCGTTGTCGATCCCGACGCCGATGATCAGCGGGACCGCCACGAGGTTCGCGAAATTGAACGACATGCCGACGAGATTCATCAAGCCCAGCATCCAGACGACGCCGAGGGCCAGCGGGACGATCGCCAGCATCGAATCGCGGAGGCTGCCGAAGTCGAGGAAGAGAATCAGCAACACCAGGATCGCCCCGACGCCGACGGCCCGACCGAATCCGTCGACGATGCGCACCGACGTCTTGCTGAAGACGATCGGAAACCCGGTGACCCCCGGTGACACCCGACGCGAGGCTTCGACAAACCCGGTCAACTCGGCAGGCTCGAAGACGTCACCGGTCGGGTAAAGAAAAGCGAGCAGACGGCCGCTGCGGGTGACGAAGCGGTCGCGCATCTCCACCGGCAGACGATCGATGGTCGGCACGGGCTGCCGGACGGCACGTTGCAACCACTCCTCGGCGCCGACGGCCCAGTCGAGCAGCCGGCTCTGCCCTGCGTTCCATGCGGCGACCGTCGCGAAGTCCGCTGACTCGACGACGACGCGGGCCTGCTCCGCCTCGGCGCGGGCGGACTCGAGCGGCCCGGCGACGGCGGCGAGACCGGCGACAAAGGCGGCATCGGAGGCCTCGGCCAGCGCCTCTTCCAGCCGGAGCAGCGAGGCCGACAGGCGGCCCGGATCGATCTCCCGGGTCTGCCGGGGAAGGACGAAACGATCGATCAGCGGTCGTAGCTCCTCGATCGCCGACGCCGAGGCCGCCGGATCCGCCGGCAGCAATCGCAGCAGAGACTCGACCCGGGCGATCTCCGGTTCGGCGGCGGCGCGGGCGGCGACCTCCCGCAGCTCGGCGAGATCGTCGACCGCCACGAGATTGAACAGCGGCGAGAGGTCCGACTCGAAGGCCAGCTTCTCCTGGTAACGGATCGAGTCGGCGTTCTGCGGCAGCAGCTTGAAGAAGTTCGTCTCGAACTCCGTCCGACTGGCGGCCAACCCCAGCCCCACGGTCAGCAGCGACGCGGCCACCAGAACCAGCCGCGGCCAGCGACAGACGTTCCCCGAGATACGCTCGATCCACAGACGATCGATCGCGGAGGTGATCGTCGTCGTGCGGCTCGATCGATCGCGGCGTCGACGCCACTGGCCGTAGAGCTGAAGCAGGGCCGGCAGCACGATCAACGAGGCCATCAGGCAGAGCAACACGCCAACACCGGCGACGAGCCCCAGCTCGGCGAAGCCCGGAAACTGCATCAACAAGATCGAGAAGAAGGCGGCCGAGGTCGTCACCGCTGCGGTGGTCACCGCTGCGCCGGTTCGCCGGTAGGACTCGCGCACCGTCGCCCCGGGGTCGGCGGTGTGGGCTCCGGCGAGCTCGTACTCCGAGAGTGGATGAATGCTGTACGCAACACCGACGCCGACCAGCGTGGACAGGAACGAGGAGGTGATCAAGTTGAGGTAGCCCAGCTCGAGGCGCACGGCGCCGAACGACCAGGCCAGTCCCGCCGCCAAGGCCACAAGTACGAGCAACGCGTGGGACTTCCAGCGAAACACCAGCAACGTCAGCAGGCAGACGCCGACCACGGCGACGATCGACGTACGCCAGGTGTCCCCGCGGATCGTCGCCATCTCCTCGACGACGATCGCCGGACGCCCGGTGAAGACGACCCGAAACCCGTCGAACTCGCGGCGGACCTCGTCGACCCGGCCCTGCAAGCGCTGCAACGTCTGGCGATAGGTCGCCAGGCTGTCGTCGGCATCGACCGGCGAGATCACCAGGAACCAGGTGCGGCCGTCGTGGGTCTTCAGGTAGCCGTCTCCCGGCGCTTCTTCCACGACTCCGGCGAGGGTGACGACCGGGTGCTCCGCGGTCCAGCGGTCAACCGTCGCGCCGGGATCGAGGAGGAAAGCGTGTTCGGCCTCGAGGAGCTGCAGCAGCGAGTCTCCCGCGCCGTCGCCCTCCTCGGGAACCGCGCCGCCCTCGTCGAGGCCGCGCTCGATGCGCGCTGCGATCTGGTCGTTCAGGTCGGCGAATCCGCGCAGCGACCCGAGCCCGTCGAGCAGCTCCGGCTCGTCGCGCAACGTCGCGGCGACCTCGCGCAGGGTCTGCGGCGGGGCGAGGTGCAGCGCCCGCTCGAGAAACCAGTCGACATCGACCCGATGAAAGACGTGATCGACGACCGCATCGGCACGGAACGCCGCCGCCAGTCGATCGACGACCGGTCGCAACCGAGCCGGGTCGGCGGTCTCGTCGAGAGTCTCGACACAGGCGATGAACGCCTCGGCGCCGGCGTAGTCGGCCAGCAGGGCATCCCAGCGTCGTTGATCGGGATCGTCCGCCGCGGCCAGCTCGTTGCGCGAGGTGCGGAACTCGACGCCGAGGCCCAGCAACAACGCCACGACGACCAGCAGCGCGCTGACCAGCAGCACGCTGCGGGGACGATCCAGCAGCGCGACCTGGAGCCGACCGACGAACGACGTCAGCCGCAAGTCACCGACTCCGGCGGCTCAACGATCGACCTGACGCCGGCACCCGGGGCTCCCAGGATCTCGTACGCCCCCAGGCGCTGTCCGGCGGTGAGTGACATGACCCGTCGATCTTGCTACGGAACGCCCGCCATTGCCAGCCTTCCTGAAGGGGACGTTTTCCAAAACGGGGTTTCGGGGACACCCTTGCGAGCGGTCCCCGGGTTCCGCCACCCCGGGGGACCGGACCAACCAGCGAAAAAAAGCCGGGCCACGATGGCCCGGCTTCTCCGGTTTCCCTCACTGGGGTCGTGATGGTTCAGTATTCGTTTGCCGAGGGACTCCGGACTTCGATCTTCTTCATGAACCGCTGATGGGTATCGTCCTTCTCCAGCGGGACCGCATGCTTCGGGCAGAGAAAGGTGTCGTCGGCCTCTTTCAATTCGACGGTCAGGGTCGCGTCCCCCTCGGGACAGCGCAGGTGCGCCTTGTCGGCCTTCCCGTGCCACCGGATCACGTGGGGCGCGTCGCCATCGAGGCGCATCTCGTGGAGCATCTCCCCGGCATGCCGGACGATCACGTCGACGTCGCACTCCTCGCCCTCTTCGCAGGCCGTCGCGCCCATCGCCGAGCCACGGAAGACGAAGTTGTTGCCATGCCCCCCGGCCGGACCGAAGTGCAGGTTGCGAACCTCGTGGGAGGCGCAATCGCCCTTGCCGTCACAGTCGGACTTCCGGGAGACCAGCAGCATCGTCTTGCCGTCTTCGGTCTCGATCGCCTTGCAGCTGTCGATCCCGGCCCGACAGACGATCTCCTTGACCCGGTTCTCGCCGGCGGTCGTGATGCGAATCTCGTCGCCGCTGCGCACGATCGTGACCTGGTGCTCGCCCTCGCCGAGCACCCGGGTCTCTCCGTCGTACATCTCGGAGAGATCCTTGGCCTCGACGAAGTCGTTGTCCGCGTGGACGAACATCGCTCTCTCGGCCAGGGCGGCTCCGGCGAACGGGATCGAGAGCAGGGCCGCGACGGCCAGTCCCCACAGGAAAGTCTTCTTCATGCGAAACCTCCGGGGACCGGATCGTTACACCCCCTCGCCATGACCGGCTCTTCGGTCCCCGTCCGAGCCGGACCGTCAGGCGAGGGGGCTTCGACGGAGCGCTTCGCTCTCGCCAGCGACTCACTCCGCGCGTTCCTATAGCAGCGTACGTGCCAGGATGCCCCGACAGCGACCGGCCCTCGCAAGTGGTTACAAATCAGTGACTTCAAGCGATCGCCCTGGCGCCGGCCCGGAAGAACCCGAAATCCGATACGGGGTCGACTCGCCCCATATGCGTCAACCCCGACCCGGACCGACGGGAAGGCTCCAGGGAGCCGAAAGCCCTAGAACCGGGGACCGGCTGTCGGTATATAAGAGGGCCACGGGTCCCAGGAATCGGTGATCGACGGTCCCCCGCCTCCGGCGCTGCCGTACCCCCCGGTACGACGCCGCCGCGGTCCTTCCGTCTCCGCCGGCACCAAAGCGGCCCGGTGGGCACGAACATGCTTCGAAGAGACAACATCCACGAGGACCCGACGCTTTCGTCGCGGTTCGAGTGCAAGTACCTCATCGACCCGATGCTGGCCGGCTCGGTGCGCCGGTTCGTTGCGCCGTTCATGCGCCCCGACCCCTACGCCGCGAAGCGCGACGGCTTCCGCTACCCGATCTCGAGCCTCTACCTCGACTCCGACGACCTGCGGCTGTACCAGCAGACGGTCGGCGGTGAGAAGAACCGTTTCAAGTTGCGGATCCGGACCTACTCCGACGAGCCGGACGATGACGTGTTCTTCGAGGTCAAGCGCAAGGTCAACAACATCGTCCGCAAGAAGCGAGCTCGCCTGATCCGGGCCGATGCGCAAGCCCTGCTCGGCGGGAACCTCGGCGACCTTGAAAGACCGCTCGACGCCAAGACCGACGACGACCTGGCGCTGTTCCACCACCACGCCGCGCGGATCGGCGCCAAACCGGTCGTGCGCGTGAAGTACAACCGCGAGGCCTACGAGTCGAAGACCCAGGACCCGGTCCGGGTCACTCTCGACACCGAGCTGATGCACGCGGTCACGCTGCAGCCCGACCTCCGCCACGACAGCGGTCCCTGGGTCACCACACCCGTCGACGGCGTGATCCTCGAAATCAAGTTCACCGACAACTATCCGACGTGGATCCACGAACTCGTGCGGCTGATGGGGCTGCGCCAGCAACCGGTCCCGAAGTACATCATGAGCGTCGATCACATGATGCTGGCCGGCCGGCAATCGTCCCTCGCGCTGGCGGGCTTCACGCTCCCGCCGCAGGGGATCTGATCGTGAACGAACTCACCAGGATCCTGGAGGGCTCGGGGCCGCTGTTCGCGGAGTCGTCGATCGGCTCGATCGCGCTCTCCCTGCTGCTCGCCTTCGTACTGGGGCAGTTGATGGCCTGGACCTACGTCTGGACCCACAGCGGCCTCTCCTACTCCCGCTCGTACACGCAGTCCCTGGTCGTGATGACGATGGTCGTCGCCCTGGTGATGCTGATCATCGGCAACAGCATCGTGACCGCCTTCGGCCTGCTCGGCGCCCTGGCGCTGATCCGCTTCCGCAACGTCCTGAAGGACACCCGAGACACGGTCTTCGTCTTCATGTCCCTGGTGATCGGAATGGCCGTCGGGACCCAGCGCTTCGGGATGGCGATCGTGGGCACGCTGGCCCTGATCCTGGTCGTGATCTATCTCAACGTGACCTCCTTCGGCTCGATCTCGCGGTACGACGGTTACCTGACGCTCCGAGTCTCGTCGGCCGAGTCCGCCGGAGATTTCTCCGGCCTGCTCAACCGGTTCTGCCGGGCGATCAAGCAGGTCTCCCGCCGCCAGTCCGGTGACGAACGCGGTGCCGAGCTGGTGTACCAGGTCGGCTTGCGGGACCGGGACCGCGGTCATGAGCTGCTGGAACAGTTGCGCGCACTCGAGTATGTAACCCACGTTTCCCTTGTCGTCCGCGACGAACTCTCCGAGGTCTGAGGAGCCACCGACCGCGATGCCACACTCGAACACACCGATCCGCACGCCGTATGCACAGCGTGCGGCGGACTTCCGGGTGCGCACCCTGCCGTTACTGGTCTGGGGTGCGGCGCTGATCGCCGTCATGCTCCTGATGTACGACCGCTCGCAGTCCTTCGAGTACATCGGCATCGCCGAGGCACTCGACTACGAGATCTCCTCCCCGGCCGCCGGGAGGATCGACGAGGTCACCGTCGGCCTGTTCGAGGAGGTCCTGGCCGGCGATGTCGTCGCCCGGCTCGACGACTCGCTGGTCCGGGCCGGCCTGGCGACCGCCGAAGCGGCGGTGACGCAACTCTCCGCCGAACTGGAGGCCGCGCGGCTGCAAGGCCGCGCCGACGAGGCGATGCTGATCGGCGAACTGCGGCGCTTCCAGATCGACGAGGAGTCGCGCCGGCTGGACATGCTGGCGCTGCGTGTCGACATCGAGGACGACCGCGTGGAACGGGAGCGCCTGGACCTCGAGTTGAAGCGCAGCCGCCCGCTGCTGAACGACGGTTTCCTCAGCGACAGCGATTTCGACAATCTGCGCCTGGAACGAAATCGCGTCCAGGCTCGTCTCGATCAGAACGCCGAGCTGCTGGAGCAGACCCGCGCGGAATACGAGGCCGCCAGGTCCCGGCGGGAAGCCTACCAGGGCAGCCTCCCGGCCTTGCCCGACTCCGACGAGCTGCTCGCTCCCCTGCGACAGGGAATCGAGGTCGCAGCACTGCAGATGGAAGAGATCCAGATCCAGCGCCAGGCACTGCTGCTGCGCAGCCCGGTCGCCGGAAGGGTCAGTCTCGTGCCCGCCCGGGCCGGCCAGGCGATCGTGCCCGGCGAACCGATCCTGACCGTGACCGAATCGACACCCCGGGAGATCGTCGCCTGGATGGCCGAGGGCCGGGAGCGGATCGAACCCGGTCTGCAACGGGTCGCGATCGCAAGCCGCACGCATCCGGAACGGACCGCCGAATCCCTGATACTGCGGACCGGACCGGGAATCCAGCCGATGCCCCAGCGGCTCTGGCGCGACCCGCGCTTTCCGGACTACGGCCGCGCGGTGGTGATCGCCGCCCCGGCGATCGGTCTGATCCCCGGCGAGATCGTCACGATCCGCTTCCTCGACTGACGGCTAGGCCCTGCGGATGTACTCGAACTCGATCGGCTGACCGTTGATCCCGCGAGCCGGCGCGGCGATCCAGTGCGCCATCTGCCCCGGTTCGAGAACCTGCTTCATCAGCGAACGGACGAAGAGCTTGTCGGTATCCGAGGGCAGCCACTCGTCCTTGCGCTTCTCGAACTCCTGCTCGCTGATCAGGTTACCTACCGGGTCGAAGTGGAGGCCGGAATAGATTCCGACGCGGCGGTTGAACCGGCGACTGGGGAGCTTCAGCACGAAGTTCACTCCCGCGTCGGCGATCGCCTTGTTCCAGCGATCGACACCGCGCTGGTTGTCGTCGATGTACGCGTCGCGCAGGACCTCGTTCATCGCCGTCCGCAGCGGAACCTCCCGATTGACCAGCTTGCCGTCCTCGTGGACCTCCAGGTTGTAGTGCCCGGTGACCGCCAGATGATCGTCGAACTTCTTCGCTTCGTAGGCCCGCCCCTTCAACCCGGCGGCAAAGTAGTTCGCCGCGTTGGAGGAGACCTCGCCGCCGAACAGGTCGACGCTCGACGAGTACCAGAAGTTGATGTAGCGCTGGACCGTCTCGAGGTCGATACCGCCCTGGGCCCGGGCGTCTTCGTTGGGGTCCTGTTTCATCAGTTCGCAGGCCCGCTTGACGATCCGCATCACGCCGGTCTCGCCGACGAACATGTGGTGCGCCTCCTCGGTCAGCATGAAGCGCGTGGTGCGGGCCAGCGGATCGAAGGCGCTCTCGGCCAGCGCCAGTAGCTGGTACTTGCCGTCGCGGTCGGTGAACATCGTGAACATGAAGAACGAGAGCCAGTCGTCGACCGGGTCGTTGAAGGTGGTCAGGATCCGCGGCTTGTCGAAATCGCCGGAGCTGCGTTCCAGCAGCTCGTCGGCCTCTTCCCTGCCGTCCCGGCCGAAGTGGGCGTGAAGCAGGTAGACCATCGCCCAGAGGTGTCGCCCCTCCTCGACGTTGACCTGGAACAGGTTGCGGCAGTCGTACATGCTCGGCGCGATCGCCGAAAGGCGGCGTTGCTGCTCGACACTGGCCGGCTCGGTGTCGCCCTGGGTGACGATGATGCGACGCAACGCGTTGCGGAACTCCCCGGGAACCTCCTGCCACGCCTCCTTGCCGAAGGAGTCGCCGCAGGGAATCGTGCGGTCCTTCTCGGGCAGGGCCATGAAGATGCCCCACTTGTAGTCCGGCATCTTCACGTAGTCGAAGTTGGCCCAGCCCTTGGAGTCGACGGAGATCGCCGTCCGGAGATAGATATCGTCGGCTTGAAAATCGACCGGGCCGGCGTCTTTCCACCACTTGAGGTAGTTGGGTTGCCAGCGTTCGAGCGCTCGCTGTAGGCGGCGGTTGTCGGACAGTCCTACGTTGTTCGGAATCCGCTCGAACAGGTTCATCAAGTCCTCCTGAAATCGAAGCGGGGAAGCCCCGGTTCACCGTACATCGTCAACGCGCCCTCTTCGCCGACGGCGTTGGGGCGCTGGAAGATCCAGTTCTGCCAGGCCGACAGCCGGGCGAAGATCTTGCTGTCGCAGTTCTCCGGACCGGCGAAGCGCAGGCTCGCCTCCATCCCGGTCAGCGCATCGGGCGACAGACTCGAGCGCTCCTCGATGGCCAGGCGAACTTCGTCCTCGTAGTCGATATCGTCGGCGAGGACGGTCACGAGGCCGGCTTCCTCGGCGTCCGCCGGGTCGTAGGTTCGCGGCTCGGCGACGATCTCCCGGGCCCGGCCGGGAGTGCCCAGGAACCGCACCTCCATCCGCGACAGACCGTGAGTCATCGGGTAGGCGCCGCCGTTCATCGCGGTGACCGCGACGCAGTTCAGCTGGTCCGGATCATCGAGCATGTAGGTCCGATCCGCCGCCAGGGCCAGCTCGAACAGGGTCCCGGCGAAGCAGCTTCCGGGCTCGACCAGGGCGAACAACGAGCGGGCGGTCAGGTCGAGGCGCCGCAGGGTGCGGGCGATGAGCAGCCGCACCTCGTTCACGAACCAGTCGTCGGCAGCGGCCTCGAATGCGGCGTCCACGGCGACGAGATCGTCGATGTTCCCGGCGGTCCGTAGCAGGATGAGTCCGATGTCGGCCTCGTTGGCCCGCAGGTGACACAGCGCATCGTCGAACTCCCGGAAGGCCTGCATCGGCCACCAGGCGGCGCCCAGTTTGCGAATCCCGGCGGCGTCCGTCGGCAGACCGGACGCTGGACCGTTGATCGTCAACGTCGCGTGGCGCTTGCCGCGGTCGATCTCGACAGTCACGTGGCCGTAGTCGATCCGGTCGCCGTCGATCGTCTTGTTCAGCGGTGTCAGTTCGACGCCGGTCGCGGAACGTGCCGCGGAACCGGCGGCGAGGGACTCGGCCCGCTCCCGGACGACCTCCTCGAACCGGCTCTTGGGCGCGATCGCATCGACGCAGCCCCAGGCGAGGGCACGTTTCCCTTTCACGCCCTCGGCGGTCGTGCAGAACACGTCGGCCAGATCGCGTCGGATCTTGCGCTTGTCGACGAGGCGGGTCAGCCCACCGGTGCCGGGGAGCACGGCCAGCAACGGCGTCTCGGGAAACGAGACCGCCGAGTTCCCGTCGTCGATCAGCACGATGTCGTCGCAGGCAAGCGCGAGTTCGTACCCGCCTCCGGCACAGGTCCCGTTCAGCGCGGCGAGGTACTTCTGACCACTGTTGTGGGAAGCATCCTCGATACCGATCCGGGTCTCGTTGGTGAACTTGCAGAAGTTGACCTTGAAACCGTGGCTCGAGCTGCGCAGCATCTGGATGTTCGCCCCGGCGCAGAAGACGCGGTCGGTGGCACCGGTGACGATCACGCAACGCACCTCGGGATGTTCGAAGCGCAGGCGCAGGATCGCATCCTGCAGCTCGATGTCGACGCCGAGGTCGTACGAGTTCAGCTTGAGCTCATAGCCCTCCCGGAGCCCCAGCTCCTCTTGAACGTCCATCGTCAGGGTGGCGATCGCGCCGTCGAAGGTCAGCTTCCAGTGCTTGTAGCGGTCGGGGTGAGTTTCGAACGAAACCACCGGAGAGCTGTCGGTATCCGTGGCCATCAAGGTCTCCTGTCGTGTAGGTGCACCCCGAAGCCACCCTCCTGATCTGGGGGGGTACCTCGCGGAGGATGGGCATTATACGGCATCAGAACGGTCCTTCCACCGGCGAGTCGAATGCACTATATTGCATCGGTGGCTACGAGAGTGTCTCACCCCGGGCCCCCGTCTCCGGTTCTGGAGCGACTCGCCGGACGGGTCCGTCGACTGCGCGAGGCCCACGGCTGGACCCGTGCGGAGCTGGCGCGTCGCTCGGGGCTGTCGGTCCGCTTCCTGGCCCGTGTCGAGAACGGCGACGGGAACATCTCGGTCCTGCGCCTTCACGAGCTGGCCGGCTCTCTGGAGACGACCGCCGACGTGCTGGTCCGTCGACCGACCGACCCGGATCGCATCGTCGCGCTGGTCGGGCTGCGCGGCGCGGGCAAGAGCACCGTCGGCCCGCTGCTGGCCCGGCGCCGGGGCGTCACCTTCGTCGAGATGGACACGCGGATCCGCGAAGCGTCCGGTCTCCCCCTCGATCAGCTCTTCGAGCTTCACGGCGAGCGTTACTACCGACGGCTGGAGCGAGAGATCCTCCAGCGGGTCCTTCACGGCAGCGAACCCACCGTGCTGGCCGCTGCCGGCGGCGTGGTCAACGAGCCGACGACCTGGGAGATGCTCTGCGACTCGGCCAGGGTCGTCTGGCTGCGCGCCTCGCCCGAGGAACACTGGGCGCGGGTGATCGCCCAGGGCGATCGACGACCGATGCGTGACAACCCCGCAGCGATGGACGAGCTCCGGGCGATCCTCCGCGCCCGGGAGCCGGTCTACGGGCAGGCGGAAATGGTGATCGATACCGTCGGAAGGAGCCCGGGCGAGGTCGCCGAGCTCGTGGAGCAGGGCCTGGCGAAGACGATTACTCCCCGAGACGTCGATCGGTCCCCGGCGGGATGAAGGTCAGGTAGTACTGGTACGGAAAGGCCATGCTCTCGCCGGTGAAGCGCCAGCCTGCCTTTTCGAATTCGGCGACCACCTGATCCCGGGAGACCTTGTGCTTCTTTTCCTGGGGACCGACGGGAAGATCTCCCTCGTGGAAGTCGACGATCACGACCCGTCCGTCCGGCCGCAAGCCACCGGCCAGTTTGGGGATGTACTTGCCGCGGTTCTTGATGTGGTGCCAGGTGTTTACGATCAGCACCGCCGCCAGGCGACCCTGGGGCAGCCGGGGGTCGTTCTCCTCGGCGAGGATCGTCTCGACGTTGTCGATACTGATGTCGGTGCGCTGCTCGACGTGGGCCAGCATGTCCCGATCGATGTCGATCGCGTAGACCTTGCCGCTGGCACCGACCATCGGGGAGAGCCAGCGCAGCAGGAAGCCGGTGCCGGTCCCCAGGTCGGCCACCTCGTCTCCCTCCTCGAGGGCCAGCAACCGCAGCAACGCCGGCGGCTTCTGCCAGCTGACGCGGTCCTCGGGCTCGAATCGCTCGACCCAGCGGCTCACGTCGCCGGCGGGCTTCGCCGACGCCTCGGAGCCTTGATTCTTCGCACCGGCCCCGGTGAACAGGAGCAGCAGGGCCAGGACTATCGTGGTTTGTTTCATCGATCGAGTTCCTCCGGGAACCCTCATTACTACCGCCTGAGCGCGTTCCCTTCAACCCGGACCACGATCTCACGCCGCGAGATCCGCCCGGCCTGCCGATCCCGGCCAGCCGATGGGTAGGCAGAACCGGGACTTTCCATTACCATGTGCCGGTCTCCCCGGCTGGCCGGCCGGGGGCCGACCCGGCGCCGTCCCCGGCGACCTGGACGAAGGAGAATCACCGTGTCCCAGGCTCTGGCGGCCAGGCCCGCCGTCGCGCGGATTCGCGACCTGATCGACCTCGGCAAGCCGCGGCTTTCGATCCTCGTCCTGTTCACCGCCGCGATCGGCCTGTGGATGTCTCCCGAGGTCCTGCCGCTGGTCCCGTCGCTGATCTTCCTCGTCGCCACCAGCGCACTCGTCGCGGCCGCCAACACCCTCAACTGCTGGATCGAGGCGGAGCTCGACGCCAGGATGCAGCGAACGCGGAACCGCCCGCTACCGGCGGGACGTCTCGATCCGCCGGTCGCACTGGTCTCCGGGCTCGTGCTCTCGATCGCTTCCCTCTCCGTCCTGTGGATCACGACCAACCCGTTGACCACCGGCCTGGGCCTGGTCGCCCTGCTGTCCTACGTGCTGATCTACACCCCGCTCAAGCGCTTCTCGCCGGCTGCGCTGTTCGTCGGCGCCGTGCCGGGAGCGTTGCCACCGCTGATGGGATTCACCGCGGCGACGAACGGCCTGGCCCTGCCCGGCTGGTTCGTCTTCGGGATCCTCTTCTTCTGGCAGCTGCCACATTTCGCGGCGATCTCGCTCTACCTGAAGCCCGACTTCGCCGCTGCCGGTTTCCGGGTGTTGTCGGTCGCCCTCGGCGACGTCCGGGCCCGGCGGCACCTGTTCGCCTACACCCTGGCGATGGTCGGCTTCAGCCTGCTGGCGCAGCCGCTGGGCCTGGCCGGCTGGGTCTACAGTGCCGTGGCCCTCGGCCTGGGGCTCTACAAGATCCGTCTTGCCGCCGCCGGGCTCCGGCCGGACGCCGACTCGGCCTGGGCCCGCCGGTTCTTCCTGTTCACACTGATCTATCTGCCCGCCCTGGTCACCGCTCTGGTGTTGCGGTTCTGAGCGCCTTGCCCCCTGCCGGAACGAGCACGGGAAGGCGACGCCGGTTCTCACGGGCGCTGCTGATCGCCTGCGGCCTCGTCGCGGCGCTGGCCCTGCCCCTCGCGGCGCAGGAGCCTACGCCCGACCCACCGGCGTTGACCCACCGCCTGCTGGATGGGCCGCCGCCGATCGAGATCGACGCCCCGCCGGTGGCGCTGCGCAGCATCGAATTCGACGTCACGCTGCGCGCGGCCGATCTGCCGGCACCGGTTTGCCGGGTGGAGATCCTCGATCCGTCGGGAACGATCCTGGCCCAGGGCGAGCTGGCCGAGCACGACGAGACGAGCCTGACCGTGTCGAGTCCGGAGAGCGTGACGCTACGGGTCGTGCTGCCCGATCACTACCGCGACCCGGCCGCGTTCGAGATCCGCGCCGTCGCCGCCTGGCTGTCGGTTCTGCCGGCCGTGATCGCGATCCTGCTCGCCCTGGCCTTCCGTCAGGTACTCCCGGCGCTGTTCGCCGGCGTCTGGGTCGGCGCCTGGGTCGTGCTGGGGAATGGATTCACGGCGCTGTGGCGCACGATGGATCAATACATCATCCCCGCGCTGACCGACTCGGACCGCTTGAAGATCCTGGTCTTCTCCCTGGTGCTCGGCGGGATGGTCGGGATCCTGTCCCGGTCCGGCGGAACGATCGCGCTGGTCGAGGCGCTGAAGCCTTACGCTACGAACTCTCGCCGCGGCCAGGTCGTCGCCTGGGTCCTGGGCCTGGTGATCTTCTTCGACGATTACGCCAACACGCTGCTCGTCGGCAACACGATGCGACCGGTGACCGACCGCTTGAAGGTCTCCCGGGAGAAGCTGGCCTACATCGTCGACTCCACCGCGGCGCCGATCGCCAGCATCGCCCTCGTCTCGACCTGGATCGGCTACGAGGTCGGACTGATCGGCCAGTCGCTGGTCTCGATCGGATCCGATCTCGACCCCTACTCCGTCTTCCTGCGCTCGCTGCCGTACAACTTCTACCCGATCCTCTCCCTCGTGCTCGGGCTCGCCATCGCCACGACCGGGCGCGACTGGGGCCCGATGGCGGCGGCGGAGCGCCGGGCCGCAACCGGCAAGATCTTCGACGACGGCGACGTGCCGCTATCGGACTTCGACTCCGAGGGGCTGGGAGCGATCGAGGACAAGCCACGTCGCTGGTACAACGCGGCGATCCCGATCGTGACCGTCGTCACCGTCGCCTTCGGCGGAATCTGGAGCACCGGCAAGGCCTCGCTGGCCGCCGACGGTTACGAGCCGGCCGGGGGCTTCATCAAGTATCTCGGCGACGTCCTCGGTGCCGGAAGCTCCTACGACGCCCTGCTCTGGGCCTCGCTGTCCGGGAGCCTCGTCGCGCTGGTGCTGGTCGTCGTCCAGCGCATCCTGACCCTGAACGAGGCGACGCTGGCCTGGGCCGCGGGGATCAAGAGCATGATGTTCGCCGTGTTGATCCTGACCCTGGCCTGGTCGATCTCCGATGTCAGCGGCGTGCTCAACACCAAGGGGTTCCTGGTCGCCGCGCTGGGCGACTCTCTCGATCCCCGGCTCCTGCCGGCGATCATCTTCCTGCTCGCGTCGATGACCTCGTTCGCCACCGGCACCTCGTGGACCACGATGGGAATCCTGATCCCGCTGGCGGTGCCGACCGCCTTCGCCCTGGCCCAGGGAGCCGGCCTGGACGAGTCGACCTCGATGGCGATCCTCCTCGCCTCGGTCTCCTCGGTCCTCGCCGGCGCGATCTTCGGCGATCACTGCAGCCCGATCTCCGATACGACCGTGCTCTCGTCGACGGCGTCCGGCTGCGATCACATCGCCCACGTCCGGACCCAGCTGCCGTACGCGATCTTCGTCGGGGTCATCGCGATCGCCGTCGGATACATCCCGGCCGGTTACGGCATGTCCCCGTGGATCAGCCTGGTGCTCGCGTCCGGCCTGTTGATCGGTGGACTGCGTTTCCTCGGCTCTCCTGATCGAAACTGATCGAACCAAACGACGCCACCCGACGGCCGCGGCGCCTCGCAGGGGGCGGCCGACGAGCGGGTCGAGGGAAGTCATGGGACGTACCGTCGTCGAGAAGATCGTCGCCGCCCACCGGGTCGACCGACCCCGTCGGGACGCCGTCGCAGGCGACTACGTCACCCTGCGCCCCCGGCGCGTTCTGACCCACGACAACAGTTCGGCGATCCTGGCCAAGTTCCGGGCCCTCGGCGGCACGGATCTGTTCGACCCTACCCAGGCGATCTTCGCCCTCGACCATGACATCCAGAACCGGGCGCCGGAGAATCTCGCGAAGTACGCCACGATCGAGGCCTTCGCCGCGGAGCAGGGCGTCACGTTCTACCCGGCCGGATCGGGCATCGGTCATCAGGTGATGGTCGAGCAACTTCATGCGTTACCGGAGACGCTGGTGGTCGCCTCGGACTCCCACGCGAACATGTACGGCGGCATCGGCTGCCTGGGCACACCGGTGGTACGCACCGATGCGGTGGGCATCTGGTCCACCGGCACCTTCTGGTGGAGAGTCCCGAGCACCGTGCAGGTGGTCCTCGAGGGCGCGCTGCCGCCGTGTTCCACGGGCAAGGACGTGATCCTGACCCTCTGCGGCCTCTACGATCAGGGGGAGGTCCGCAACGCCGCCGTCGAGTTCGGCGGCGACGGCGTGGCGACGCTGGGGATCGACGAGCGGTTGGCGATCGCCAACATGACCACCGAGTGGGGCGCTCTGTGCGGCTGGTTTCCCGTCGATGAGGCGACCCTGGACTACGTCGCCGAGCGGCGGGATCTCCTCGGCGACGCCGGAGGCGAGCGGGTCACCCCGGATCGGCTGGATCGCTGGCGCAGTTCGCCGCTGACGGCCGACCCGGAGGCGACCTACGCCGGCAGGATCGTGCTCGATCTGTCGCAGGTCACGCCCCACGTGGCCGGCCCCGACACGACCCATGTCGTCTCCCCGCTGACGGAGGTCGCCGCGAAACGCATCCCGGTACAGAAGGCCTACCTGCTCTCCTGCATGAACGCGCGGCGGGAGGACCTGGCCCGGGCCGCCGGCGTGGTGGCCGGCAAGCAGGTCGCTGCGGGGGTCGAGTTCTACATTGCAGCTGCCAGTCGTGAAACCGAAGCACACGCCCGTCGGACCGGCGACTGGCAGACGCTGCTCGACGCCGGCGCACGTCCGCTGCCCTCGGGCTGCGGTCCCTGCATCGGACTCGGCGTCGGTCTGCTGATGCCGGGCGAGACCGGCATCTCGGCGACGAATCGCAACTACCGAGGCCGGATGGGATCCCGGGATGCCCGCTGCTACCTCGCCAGCCCCGAGGTCGTCGCCGCCTCGGCGATCGCCGGCTACATCGACGGTCCCGCAGGCGCGCGCTCCGGCAAACCGACCCGGGCCTATCGCCGGAACCCACAACCGGCAGCCGCCCCGGTCGCGGTGCGCATACGCGCGGGTTTCCCGGAGAGAATCGAAGGGCGCGGCATCCTGCTCCCGGTGGACAACCTCGACACCGACGGTATCTACGGCAAGGATCACGTCTACGGAGACGATCGCACGCCCGCTCGAATGGCAGCGGTCGTCTTCGAGAACCACGACCCGGGCCTGGCCGGACGGATCCGCCCGGGCGACATCCTGATCGCCGGCGAGAACTTCGGCACAGGCTCGAGCCGCGAGCAGGCGGTGACGGCGCTGCAGGCGGCGGGAGTGGCGGCGATCGTCGCCGTCGACTTCTGCCAGACCTACCTGCGAAACGCGTTCAACAACGGCTTTCTCTGCATCGAGTGCCCGGCCCTCGTCGAGCGGTTGATTCGCGGATTCCACGAGGGCGGTTCCGGCGGGGAGAGCGGTGTTCCGGTCGACGGGTCGGTCACGATCGACTTCACATCGAGTACGATCCTCCACGGCGGAGGGAGTTTCGCCTTTGCCGCCCTCGACGATGTCCCCCAGGAGCTCGTCGCCGCCGGGGGCCTGGAGAATCGCCTGCGAATCGATTCTCGAACGCGGAGCCGACGGACCGGCAGCCGGAGACGAGGAGGCGCGATGAGTCGACCCACGATCGTCAGCATGCCCGGCGACGGCATCGGCTCGGTCGTTCTCGCCGAGGCGATCCGGGTTCTCGAGGCGGTCGGCCTCGAGGCACGATGGGTCCACGGCGACATCGGCTGGCGTTACTGGGTCGAGGAAGGGAATGCCCTGCCCGAGCGCACGGTGGCGCTCCTCGCGCAGCACAAGGTCGGCTTGCTCGGCGCCGTCACGTCCAAGCCGAAGCGAGAAGCGACCGAGGAACTCTCACCGGCGCTGGCCGGCGAGGGTCACGAGTACTACAGCCCGATCGTCGCCCTGCGACAGCGCTTCGACCTGGACGTCTGCATCCGACCCTGTCGCTCCTTCACCGGCAATCCGCTGAACTTCGTCCGCCGCAACGCCGATGGCAGCGTCGACGAGCCGGCGATCGATGCGGTGATCTTCCGGCAGAACACCGAGGGGCTGTTCGCCGGAGTCGAGTGGACCGGGCCTCCGCGTTCCGTGCGGGCCGCGCTGGCCGAGCACCCACGGTTCGCACCGTTTCGGGACGTACCCGATGAGGACCTCGCGATCAGCACACGGATCGTCACACGCTCCCGCTGCCGTCGCATCCTGACCGCGGCCTTCGAGTACGCTCGCCGGCACGGTTACCGTTCGGTGACCGTCTGCGAAAAGCCCAACGTCCTTCGCGAAACCTCGGGGATGATGGTCGAGGAAGCGGAGGCGATCCACGCGGTCGGATTCTCCGACCTGCGCTTTTCGACCACCAACATCGACGCGCAGATGATGTATC
Source organism: uncultured bacterium (assembly GCA_942490715.1). Classification (GTDB taxonomy): domain Bacteria; phylum Acidobacteriota; class Polarisedimenticolia; order Polarisedimenticolales; family Polarisedimenticolaceae; genus CALNYP01. Next base: position 65,060 of record CALNYP010000034.1, on the reverse strand, counting down.
TGACGCGGACGCCGGAGGAGTTCGGCGTGATCGTCGCCGGAAATCTGTTCGGCGACATCATCTCCGACGGCTTTGCCGGGCTCGTCGGCGGCCTGGGGTTCGCCGCGTCGGGCAACCTCGGCGCCGATGTCGCGGTCTTCGAGCCGACCCACGGCTCGGCACCGCTCCGGGCCGGTTTCGATCCGCCGATCGTCAACCCGATCGCCGCGATCCTCTCCGGCGCGATGCTGCTCGATCACCTGGGACAGCAGGACCGGGCGGTACGTGTTCGCGACGCCGTCGGCAGCGTGGTCCGGGAGGGCCTGGTCCGGACCTACGACATGCTCCGCCTTCCCGGAACCGCCGACGTGCTGCAGCGGGGCGCCGCGGAAACGAGCCGGATGACCAACGCGATCATCGCCGCCCTGTGAGCGGGCCCGGCCGCGCCTGAGCGGGTTCTTGCCGACTGCCCGGCATCGGCAACGGGGAATTGTTACAACTGCAACGTAGAAGCGGGGCCGCCTTGGAACGCCGGCGCGTCTGTGCGTATGATTGGGAGAGCCCGGAACGGCACTCCGGGCCGCAAACGACCTAGAAACCGGCAGGACGGTGCTCGTGAGTAAAGACTCCAGGCCCGAGATCGAAGTCGATTCCCCCCAGGCGTTCGCCAATCGTGAGCTGAGCTGGCTCGCGTTTGCCCGTCGCGTGCTGGCGATGGCCGAGGATACGAATCTCCCGCTGCTCGAGCGCGCTCGCTTTGCCGGGATCACCGGCATGCTTCACGACGAGTTCTTCATGAAGCGCATCAGCGGATTGAAGCGGCAGATCAAGCGTGGAACCGGCGGGAAGTCGGTCGACGGCCTGAAGCCCGCCGAGCAACTCGCCGCTTGCTCCGAGGAGCTCCGCAGCCAGGGGAAGCTACTCAACTCGTTGATTGGCGACACGCTGATCCCGGCGCTGGGCGAGCAGTACCGGCCGGTCCTCGCGTTCGACGCCTGCAACGAGACCGACCAGGAGTACCTCAGAGACTACTTCGAGCGGGCGGTCCAGCCGATCCTGACTCCCCTGGCCGTCGACACAGAGCACCCGTTTCCGTTCATCAGCAACCAGGGGTTGAACCTGGCGATCCTGCTGACCGACAAGCATGGCGACGAGCGCTTCGTCCGCATCAAGGTTCCCCGCAACCGCCCACGCTGGGTGTCCCTGCCGGCCAACGCCGGGGTCGTCCCGCTGGAACAGGTGATCGCGGCCAGCCTGAAACGCGTCTTCCCCGACGCGAAGAAGCTCCGCACCTTCGCCTTCCGGGTGACCCGTGGGGCCGAGGGCGAACCCGTTGCGTACGACATCGACCCGGACGAGATCCGGTTGCCCGGCGGCATCGTCCGACAGGTGACCTCCGAGATGAAGGCCCGGAAGTTCGCCGGCGTCGTCCGCCTCGAGGTGGAATCGGGCGCTCCGAAGAAGGTCGTGCGCTGGTTGACCGAGTGGCTCGGTATCCAGAAGGAGGATATCTACCCGTCGGAGGGCTTCATCGGGATCCGCGACATCGTCGACCTCGACGGCCGCGACGCCCCGCAGTTCCGCTACCCGGGCCACGAGGCGGTGGTCCCGCCGCGGCTTCGTAACCTCGAGGAAACCGCCGGCGCGATCTTCGAGGAGATCGCCCGCGGCGATATCCTGCTGCACCACCCCTACCACGACTTCGATCGCTCGGTCGTGCGCTTCATCGAGGATGCCGCGGTCGATCCCGATGTGCTGGCGATCAAGTTGACGATCTACCGCACCAGCGAGGATTCTCCGATCGTGCGCGCGCTGGCCGAAGCCGCACGGCGTGGAAAGCAGGTCGCGGTCCTCGTCGAGATCACGGCACGCTTCGACGAGCTGCCGAACATCGCCTGGGGCCAGTATCTCGAGCGAGAAGGGGTCCACGTCGCCTACGGTGTCCGGCAGCTCAAGACCCACGTCAAGCTCGCGCTGGTCATCCGTGAGGAGAGCGGCCGCGCGCGGCGGTACCTCCACGCGGGCACCGGGAACTACCACGCCGGGACGGCACGGATCTACGAGGACATCGGCGTCCTGACCTGCGACGAGGAGCTGTGTGACGACGCATCGAATCTCTTCAATTCCCTGACCAGCGCCACGCCGGCGCCGCCGTATCGCCGGCTGATCGTCGCACCCGAGACGATGCGCACCCGCTTCACCGAGATGATCCAGCGCGAGGCCGAGAACGCCGCGGGCGGCCGGCCCAGCGGGATCCGGGCGAAGATGAACCAGCTCCAGGACCCGGCCACGATCTCCGCGCTCTACCGCGCCGGGAAGGCCGGAGTCCCGATCACGCTGATCGTCCGCGGGCTCTGCTGCCTGCGCCCCGGTGTCCCGGGGTTGTCGGAGAACATCCGTGTCGTCAGCGTCCTCGGCCGGTTCCTCGAGCACAGCCGGGTCTACCATTTCGTCAACGGAGGCGACGACGAGTACTTCATCGGCTCCGCGGACTGGATGCGCAGGAACCTCGACAACCGTGTCGAGACGATCATTCCGATTCTCTCCGCCCAGGTGCGCGAGGAGATTCGCGATATCCTCGCGGCGTACGAGGGCGACAACTGCTCGGCCTGGGACTGCGGCGCAGACGGTGTCTACCTTCAACGGACTCCCGCCGAGGGAGAAGCCGCCCGGAGTGTCCAGGAGATGTTGATCGACGCCCGGAGCAAGGACTCCGGCGCTTCGCCGAATCTACGCAGCGTTTCTTGAGCCAACGAGCCACCATCACCGACCTGCGCGAATTTCACGACGACGTCGACCGAGCGACGACGGCCCTCGAACTGCGCCATGCGACGCGGCTGACCTGCACCCGGGGCTGTTCGAAGTGCTGTGTCGATGAACTGACGGTGTTCGAGGCCGAGGCCGAGAGGATCCGTGAGACCCACCCCGAGCTGCTCCGGGACGGAACACCCCGGGCCCCCGGGGCCTGCGCCTTTCTCGACGACGAGGGAGCCTGTCGGATCTACGAGGATCGTCCCTACGTTTGCCGGACCCAGGGCTTGCCGTTGCGCTGGACCGAGCGGGCGGACGACACCGTGCTGGAGTACCGCGACATCTGCCCGCTGAACGACGACCGTAGCGACCCGATCGAAGCCCTCGACGAGCGGGACTGCTGGACGATCGGCCCCTGGGAATCCCGTCTACTCACGCTCGAATCCCGTCGGTCCTCGGGGCAGGTCTCCCGGGTGCCCCTTCGCGATCTGTTCCACAAGAAGTAGTCTTCGGGCGTCTGCATCAGGCCCCTTCCCCGCCGGAGTACGGAATGTCCGATTTTCCGCCCGAGACCCTGCAACTCGACCCCGAGACGATGCGCCGCTTCGGCTACGCGGTCGTCGATCTGCTCGTCGAGCAACAGGCCGGCCTGGCCGACGCACGTTGCGTGAATCGCGCCAGCCGCGCCGAGATGGAGCGGAAGTTCCGCGAGCCGCCGCCCCGGCAGGGGTCGGACCCGATCGACGTCCTCGGACGGGTACGGGACGAGGTCTACACCAACGCGATGTGCCTCAATCACCCGCGCTTCTTCGGCTGGGTGCCGGGACCGACGAACTTCATCAGCGTGATGGCCGAGTCCCTCGCGGCCGGCCTCAACCCGTTCATGGGCAGCTGGCTGGTCAGCGCGGCGCCCAGCACGATCGAGCTGGTGACCGTCGACTGGCTTCGGTCGCTGGCCGGGATGCCCGAGAGTGCCGGAGGGCTCTTCCTGAGCGGCGGCTCGATGGCCAACCTGACGGCAATGGCGGCGGCCCGGGAGGCGCGAAGCCAGCAGGGCGATAATCAGGGGATCGTCTACGCCTCCTCGGAGACCCACACATCGATCCCCCGGGCCCTGCGCGTCATCGGATTCCCCGCCGAGGCCTACCGTACGCTGCCGGTCGACTGCGCGGGTACCCTGCCGATCGAAACCCTCACCGCCGCTATCGACGCCGACATCGCCGCGGGTCGGCGGCCGATCTGCGTGGTCGGCAATGCCGGGACGACGAACACGGGCGCGGTCGACCCGTTGCGGAAGCTGCGTGCCGTTTGCGACCGCTACAAACTGTGGTTTCACATCGATGCGGCCTACGGTGCTCCGGCGGCCTGGACCGCAGCGGCCGCACCGCTGTTCGACGGTCTCGGAGACGCGGACTCGGTGACGATGGATCCGCACAAGTGGCTGTTCCAGCCCTACGAGATGGGCTGCCTGCTGGTCCGGGACCGCTCGGTCCTTCCCCGGACGTTTTCGATCTACCGCGACTACCTGCGCGACGCCGTCGCCGCCGAGGACGAGGTCAATTTCCGGGACTACGGAGTGCAGTTGACCCGGAGTTTCCGGGCGCTGAAGCTCTGGATGTCCCTGCAGGTCTTCGGACTCGACGCATTCCGCGAGGCGATAGGCCGGGGCATCGCCCTGGCCGAGTTCGCCGAGGAGGAGCTGACCCGGCGGGAGGGCTGGCAGGTCGTGACACCGGCACGTATCGGCCTGATCACCTTCCGCCGCCGCTTCTCCGGCGGCGACGCGATCGAGGACCGGCGCAACCAGCGACTGAGCGAGCGCATGTACGAGGACGGTCACGCGGTGCTCAGCACGACCGAGATCGACGGGCGCCCGGTGCTGCGATTCTGTACCGTGAACCCGCGCACGCGGCGGGAGGACCTCTGCTCGACGCTGGATCGCTTCGAGACCTTCGCGCGCGAGGTCGACGAGAGGGAGATCGATGGAGATCACTGAGACAATTCGGAGCTGGCTCTCCGGCATGGGCCTGAAGGGTGGGCAACTCGACTTCGGCGTGCAGTGCGCGACGGTGGCCGGCATCGCGCTCGCGGCGATCGTGGTCAACTTCATCGCCAAGCGGATCATCTTGCAGGTGGTGAAGGTCGTCGCCGGCAAGACGCACACCGAGTGGGACGACGTGATGCTCGACAATCACGTCTTCACCCGGCTCTCCCACATCGCCCCGGCACTGGTGATCTGGTTCATGGCGCCGGTGCTGGCCGGCGAAGGCAACTGGTTCGCCGGCGCGATGAAACACATCGCCGAGATCTACATGCTGCTGGTCGGGCTGGCGGTGATCTTCGCCTTCCTGCGCGCCGTCGAGGTGATCTACGGGGCCTACGAGATCGCCAAGCGGGTGCCGATCACCAGCTACAGCCAGGTGCTCAAGCTCGTCTTGTCGATCGGCGTCGGCGTGATCAGCCTGTCGATCGTCCTCGACAAGTCGCCCTGGGTCTTCCTCAGCGGTCTCGGTGCGGCGACGGCGATCCTGCTGCTGGTCTTCAAGGACAGCATCCTCGGCTTCGTCGCCGGCATCCAGCTCACCGCCAATGACATGGTTCGCCCGGGCGACTGGATCTCGATGCCCAAGTACGGCGCCGACGGCGACGTGATCGAGATGAACCTGACGACGGTCAAGGTCCGCAACTGGGACAAGACGATCAGCATGGTCCCGACCTATGCGTTGATCTCCGACTCGTTCCAGAACTGGCGCGGGATGACCGAGTCCGGCGGCCGCCGGATCAAGCGCTGCGTGAACATCGACGTCAACAGCATTCGCTTCTGCACCCCGGAGATGATCGAGCGATTCGGCAAGATCGAGCGGATCAAGGAGTACGTCAAGCTGAAGACCGAGGCGCTCGAACGCTACAACCAGAAATACACCGTCGACTCCACGATGACGGTCAACGGCCGACGGATGACCAACGTCGGGACGTTCCGGGCCTACCTCGTCGCCTACCTCAAGGAGAACCCGAAGATCCATAAGGACATGACGTTCCTCGTGCGTCAGCTCCAGCCGACCGAGCTGGGGTTACCGCTGGAGATCTACGTCTTCAGCAACGATCAACGCTGGGCCTACTACGAGGCGATCCAGGCCGATATCTTCGACCACGTCTTCGCGGCGCTGCCGACCTTCGACCTGCGACCGTTCCAGTTCCCGACCGGAGCCGATTTCTCCGCGCTGACCCGCCCGACGGAGCGCTGAGGTCGACTCAGCGTTCGTCGTCGTCGGGGTCGGCACCGCGGTAGGCCTTGCGCAGGGCTTCGACGAACTCGGCGTCGACCAGGCCCGGGGGATTCCCGGGATGATCCAGCCCCCGGGATCGTCGGAAGGCATCGACGGCGTCGACCGCCTCTTGATCGAACCCGCTGTAGGACTCCATGTAGATCCGAGATGCCTCGCGGTACTCCTGAAGTTTCGCGTCGAACTGTTCGGGGTCGCTACGCATCAGCCCGCGATCGACGTCGAATGTGGGTGCGGCCGGCAGGCGGTCGGCCTCCTTGCGCCAGAATCCGGCGATCTGCAGCATCCGTTTCAGCTCGACGACGTCGGCGCCCTCGATCGCCGAGAACTCGCGGTATCCCAGCCGCCGAGCCGTCGTGTAGTAGATCCGTTTCATCTCCTGGACCGGTGTGGGATGCTCTCCGACGTCGATCGAGACCGTCAGGTGATCGCCTCCGCGGCCCGGATCGGCAGGATCGGCGACCCGGATCGCCGCCGACTGCAGGTTGCCCCGGCGCTTGTCGCCGCCGGTCTGCTGTCCGGCCTCCAGGGCGAGGATCATCCGCTCGGCCAGCGGCATCTTGACCCCCGCCGTCGACTCGAAGTGGTCCGCCACGGCGTCGATCACCTGGCGGCCGACGAGTACGTTGCCCTGGACGGTGTAGTTCGTCCCCTGGCGGCTGCCGGCCCAGCTGCCGTTCTCCGCCCCGGTGAATGCCGCACTCCGACCCTGCATGTCGATCACACCGAGCTGCCGCAGCTCACGCCCCTTGTCGTCGGAGAGCAGGTGGTCGATCACCCGGGAGGGTTCGACCTCTTGCTCGAGGAGATCCAGGCCGCGAGGTCCGTACTCGACGACGGTCCACGACTGGGTCGCCACGGCGCCGACACCTGCCCGGACCCAGGGCACGGCCCGGCCGACGAAGGGCACCCGCGTCGTCACCACCACGCCGCTCTGACCGGTCGTCGGATCCACGGCGCAGAGCGAGAAGGTCGAGAACAGCAGGCCATCGGGGATCTCGGCCGGGTCGGGATCCGCACCGGCGAGGCACGGGATCGCCGCCAGCAGCAAGCAGCCGAGCCGGAAGGCCATGCGGAACCGGGTGGGTCTTCGATGCGTCATGCGGAGATAGTATCCCGTCCACCGGTGAATAGTCTGCCCGGCCCGGTGTAGAGAGAAGCGGAGGTGCCCGATGTCGCCAGAGATTACCCGTCCCCGCACCGATCGCCGGATCTCGCCCGTCGCCTGGGTCGTCGCCGGGGCGGTGGCCCTCGGCCTGACCGCCACGACACCTGCCTATTCCGCCGAACCGGCCGGACTGACCGAGCTGGTCGAGCTGGCCGAGGCGTTCGCCGCGAGATTCTGGGACGAGGATCCGGCCAACGACGCCGTGGGGACCACCGAGCAGGTGCGCGGGGCGATGACCGCCGACACCACCGAGCGTCTACGCCGTCAGCTGACCGAAGGGAACGGCGCCTTCGTCGGACTCGGCACGCCCCGGCCCGAGGCTCCGATCCAGGGATATCGCCGGATTCGAGTCCCGCTCCAGTTCGAGAACGGGCTCCTCGACATGCGCGTCGTGTTCGACACCGACGAGCAGGTCGCCGGGCTGTTCTTCGTGGCCCACGAGCCCGAGGTGGCCGCCGCGGCGGAGGAGGCCCCGGTCCGCGAGATCGAGGTCATCGTCGGAGACGAGGCGACCGGCCTCCCGGGCACGCTCTCGATCCCCGAGGGTGCCGGGCCGTTCCCCGGGGTCGTGCTGGTTCACGGCTCGGGGCCCAGCAACCGCGACGGCAGGGTCGGTGGGGTGACTCCCCTGCGGGATCTCGCATGGGGCCTGACGCAACGCGGCGTGGTCGTCCTGCGCTACGACAAGCGCTCGCTGGCACGACCCGAAAGCCTGACCGCTGCCGGTGCCGAGCTGACGGTGCAGCAGGTCGTGATCGACGACGCGCGCCTGGCCCTCGATCTGCTCCGTCGCAGGGACGAGGTCGCCGACACGCGGATCTTCGTCGCCGGACACAGCCTCGGCGGCCACCTCGCGCCGCGGATCGCCGAGGCGACCCCGCGCCCGGCCGGCATGATCGTCCTCGCCGGAAACACACTGCCGCTGCCCGAGAAGATCGTCGCCCAGGTGCGCTACCTCGCGGAGGTCGACGGCACCATCGAACCCGGGGAGCAGCGCCAGCTGGACCAGACCGCAGCAGCGGTCGCTTCCCTGCGCCGGGGGATCGACGAAGGTAGCCCCGTTACCGCCGAGGCCTCCCTCGGAGCACCCGTCGGATTCTGGCGCGATCTGGAGCGGCACGATCCGCCGGCGATCGCCGCCGGGCTCGGCCTGCCGATCTTCGTGATCCAGGGCGGCCGCGACTACCAGGTCACCATCGAGGACTTCGCCGGCTGGCGTCGGTCCCTCGACGGCAGCCCGGCCGCCTGCCTGCAGCTTTACCCGACGCTGGACCACATGCTGCGAGCCGGAGAAGGCCCCTCGAGACCGACGGACTACGAGGCTGCCGGGGCGGTCGACGAGGCGCTCCTCGACGACCTGGCAAACTGGATTCGTGGCGGCAAATGCCCGAATTCTTGAGAATTTGACACCTGCTCCGCTTTGCGCGATAGTCGCCTTCCACCTCTCGGGGCCGCCCTGCCGCGCGCCTAAGCGCCGCCCCGCCCCGCACGAAGGAACCGCCATGATCGGAGTGCGTCGCGAGGACAAGAACGACCATGAACGACGCACGCCGTTGACGCCGGAGCAGGTCTCCGGGATCACGGCCGGCGGCGTCGCCGTCGTCGTCCAGCCGTCGCCGGGCCGCGCCTTCAAGGACGCGTCCTACCAGGCGGCCGGCGCGACCCTGAGCGAGGACCTCTCCCGCTGCGAACTGGTGCTGGGCATCAAGGAGATGCCCGTCGATCAGCTCTCCCAGGGAAAGGCCTACGCCTTCTTCTCCCACACGATCAAGGGCCAGCCCCACAACATGCCGCTGCTGCAGCGCTTGCTGGACCAGCGCTGCACGTTGATCGACTACGAGAGGATCGTCGACGAGCAGGACCGGCGATTGATCTTCTTCGGTCGCCACGCCGGATGCGCGGGAATGATCGACACCCTCTGGGCCCTGGGTCGCAAGTTCCGTCTCGACGGAATCCCCAGCATCTTCGAGGACGTGCGACCGGCGTACGAGTACGACGGACTCGATGACGCCAAGCGGCATCTCGACGAGATCGCCGAATCGATCCGGCAAGACGGGATTCCCGACGGCATGCATCCGCTGATCTGTGGCTTCACCGGCACCGGCAACGTATCCGGAGGCGCGTTCGAGGTCTACGATCGGCTGCCGGTCCGCGAGGTCTCCCCCGACGAGATGGCCGCGCTGGATACGACGGCCGATCGCCACTTCGTCTACAAGGCGGTCTTCGACCTTCCCGACCGCTACCGTCGCAAGGACGGCGCTCCGGTCACCCTCCGGGGACTGATCGACGAACCGGAGGCGTTCGAGAATGCGATGTTGCCTTACCTGCCGAAGATGACCGCCCTGGTCAACGGCATGTTCTGGGCTCCGGCGTTACCGCGCATCGTCACGATCGAGGAGCTCCGCGAGCTGTGGAACCGGGGAACGCCGCGACGGTTGAAGCTGATCTCGGACATCTCCTGCGACCTGGACGGGGCGATCGAGGCGACGGTCAAGGCCACCCCGTCGGACGACCCGGTGTACGTCTACGATCTCCAGCGCAACGCCGCGATCGACGGTTTCGAGGGGGACGGACCGGTGATCCTCGCCGTGGACAACCTGCCCGCCGAGCTGCCCCGGGAAGCTTCGGCAGCCTTCGGAAAGGCGCTGGCGCCCTTCGCCATGGCCCTCGCCGCCTGTGACTGGAGCCGGCCCCTGGACCAGCTCGCCCTGCCGCCGGAGATCTGCCGGGCGGTCATCACCCATCAGGGGCGACTGGCACCGTCCTACGCGTACCTGCAAGAATTCCTCGACGCATCGTCGTCCTAGCTCAGTCACTCCGGGAGGATCTCTTGCATCACGTCGTCATTCTCGGCGCCGGGCTCGTTGCCCGTCCGATCGTGCGTTTCCTGCTCGAACAACCCGACGTGCGGGTTACCGTCGGCAGTCTGATCCTCGAGGATGCCGAGAGCCTGGTCGATGGACATCCCTCGGGAACGGCCCTCGAGGTCGATGTGTCGAACGAGTCGGCGGTCAGCCGGGCGATCGCCGATGCCCAGCTGGTCGTCAGCCTGGTGCCGTTCGTATTCCATCCGCTGGTCGCTCGGGCCGCCTTGCAACGCGGCATCCACCTGGTGACCAGCTCCTACGTCTCCGACGAGATGCGGGCCCTGGACGGTCCGGCCCGTGAGGCGGGACTCACCTTCTTGAACGAGACCGGCCTCGACCCCGGTCTGGACCACATGTCCGCCGTGCGTTTGATCCACAAGATCCGCAGCGCCGGAGGTTCGATCGTCAGCTTCGAGAGTTGCACCGGAAGCCTGCCGGCGCCGGAAGCGGCCGACAACCCGTGGCGCTACAAGTTCGCCTGGAGCCCGCGGGGCGCGCTGCTCGCCGCCCGCCAGGACGCGCGGTACCTCGACTCCGGCACCCTCCGCGAGATCCCCGGCGCCGACCTGTTTTCCCAGGGCCGACCCTACGACATCGAGGGATTGGGGCGGTTCGAGATCTATCCCAACCGGGACTCGATCAAGTACATCGAGCTGCTCGGCCTGGAAGGCGTCGAGACGATGCTCCGCGGAACGATTCGCTACCCCGGCTGGTGCGAGACCCTCGGCGCGCTGGCGAAGCTGGACATGCTCGACCCCGAGCCACGCGATCGACCGGCCGACACGACCTCCGCCCGGCTGCTCGACGCCGATCGGCTGGCTCTCCCGGCCGACTCCGCGGTACGGGAACGACTCACGTGGGCCGGCCTGCTCGACGACGAGCCGCTGGACGACCCCTCCGCCTCGTCCCTCGATCTGCTCGCCGGCCGCCTGCTGCCGCGCATGAGCTACTCCGAGGGCGAACGAGACATGGTCGTGATGCGTCACGAGCTGATCGTGCGCTGGCCGGACCGGCCCGACGAACGTCACGTCTCGCTGCTGACCGCCTACGGCGACCCCGACGGCGACAGCGCGACGGCTCGAACGGTCTCGATTCCGGCCGGAGTCGCCACGCGGCTGATCCTCGACGGCAAGCTGGCGACCCGGGGCGTGCTGACGCCGACCACACCCGAGATCGCCGACCCGATCCTCGACGTCCTGGAGACCCTCGGCATCCGCTTCGACGAGCGTGCCGAGCCGCTGGATGATCCCGAGGGGACCACTCGATGAAACGATACATGGTCACCTCGGGACTGCCCTACTCCAACGGTCGAACCCACGTCGGCCACATCGCCGGCGCCTATCTCCCCGCCGACACGTTCGTGCGCTACCTGCGAGCCCGAGGGCGCGATGTGCGCTTCGTCTGCGGAAGCGACGACAACGGCGTGGCTGCGCTGATCTCCGCCGAGAAGGAGGGGCGCAGCGTCGAGGAGTTGACCGCCGATTACCACGGCCGCCAGGCGACGGTCTTCAAGGGTATGGGCATCGAGTTCGACATCTTCGGCGGGACGCACCAGCCCGACTACGTCGACCGGCACGTGCAGATGAGCCAGGAGCTGTTCCTGTCTCTCCACGAGAAGGGCTGGTTCACCAAGAAGGCGACCAAGCAGCTGTACGACACCAAGGCCGGGCGGTTCCTGCCGGACCGCTACGTACAGGGGACCTGCTATCACAAACGTGAAGACGGCAGCCCTTGTCGCTACGAGCGCGCGTTCGGAGATCAATGCGAGTCCTGCGGCAAGCAGATCGAGCCGCTCGAGCTGATCGATCCGCGCAGCACGATCACCGGCACGACGCCGGAGCCCCGTGAGACCACCCACTGGTACCTGCAGCTCCAGCGGATGGAGAGCCCGTTACGGGAGTGGCTCGAATCGAAACGGGCTCCCGAAGAAGGCGCGCCCTGGCGCGACACGGTGCTCAACTTCACCCTGGGTCAGGTCAAGAACGGCCTCCCCGAGCGCGCGATGACCCGCGACCTGGACTGGGGCATCCCGGTTCCGCTGGATGATCCCGAGGCGCAGGGCAAGGTGCTCTACGTCTGGTTCGACGCACCGATCGGATACGTGTCGTTCACCGCGAGCCTGTGCGAGCGGGACGACGGTGACTGGCGGGGGTACGAGCGCTGGTGGAAATCGCCGGACACGCGGATCTTCCACTTCATCGGCGAGGACAACACGGTCTTCCATGCCCTGACCTGGCCGGCGGTGCTCATGGCCGACGGCAGCTTCCAGCTCCCGCACCAGGTGGTCTCCAACGCCTTCCTCAACGTGAAGCTTCCCGGGCGCGACGAGGAGAAGGTCAGCAAGAGCCGGGGCACGGCGATCTGGATCGAAGACTACCTGGAGAGGTTCGACGCCGACGCGCTGCGCTACTACCTGACGGCGATCGCACCGGAGACGCGCCAGACCACCTTCGACCTCGAGGAGTTCGTCGCCCGCAACAACGGCGAGCTGCTGGCGGCGTTCGGAAACTTCGTCAACCGGACGATGACCTTCGTGCACCGCTACTTCGACGGCGTGGTGCCCGATCCCGGGGAGCGGACCGAGCTCGACCGGCGACAGCTGCAGACGATCCGCGATTCCTGGGAGAAGACGACGGCGCTGCTCGAAGGGCTGAAGTTCAAGTCGGCGCTGGCCGAGGTGATGGGCCTGGCCCGGGCGTCGAACGTCTACCTCGACGCGAAGGCGCCCTGGAAGCAGCGCAAGGAAGACCTCGCCGCCTGCGGAACGACGATGAACCTGTGCGTGCAGACCTCCCGGGCACTCGCCACGTTGATCGCGCCGTTCCTGCCGTTCACCGGACAGAAGTGCGCGCGGATGCTGGGTCAGAACACACTCGAGCTACCGTGGGACGGGGCGATCGAGGAGATCGAAGCCGGCCGCAAGCTCGGCGAGGCCGAGATCCTCGTGCGCAAGCTCGAGGTCGACGACGTGCTGACCTTGCTCTAGGCCGTCGCGCCGGGGTTCAGTCCAGCGACCGGCGCCGCGCCAGGTTGCTGCGATGGGTCCAGAAGAGCAGAGCGGCGACGACCACGGAGAAGATCCGCAGGTCGCGACCGGCGTCGACCTGATCGAGGCCGACGAGCACGAGAAGCAGGGCCGGCAGCGACAGCGCGGCGAGGATCGACGCCCGACCGACCTGGCGCTGGAGCACCAGCGCGGCCACGAACACCGCCAGCGCGCCGAGTAGCCAGACCGGCTCGAGGGCGAGCACGGCCCCGGCGGCCGTGGCGACACCCTTGCCGCCGCGGAAGGAGGCGAGGCAGGGCCAGATATGGCCCGCGATCGCGGCGAGGGCGGCCAGCACGAGCAGTCTGTCGTCGGAGGAGACCGCGAACCGGTTCGCGATCCAGCCGGCGAACTCCAGCGCCAGCCAGCCCTTGGCGAAATCGACTCCGAAGACCAGCAGCGCCGCCCGCCAGCCCAGGACCCGGCGGGCGTTGGTCGCCCCGGCGTTCCCGCTGCCGTGGCGGCGCAGGTCCACTCCACGGGTCACCCGCCCCCACCAGATGCTGGTCGGGATCGAGCCCAGCAGGTAGGCGACGACCATCGCGATGGCGTACGGCAGTGTGGTTTGCAGGAGTTCCGGCACGGGAGTACCCGGTCGGATTATGCCCGAGTTTCCGGCGAGATCAGAACGGGAGCAGGCAGCCGACCGAGTACACGTCGCGCCGGGCGTCGTAGCGCGCCGCAATGTAGGAGCGTGCGGCCCGTCCACGGAGGTCCAGCCCCACCGAGCCCTCGAAGTCGACGTGGAACCGCAGCTGACGCCCGTCCAGACGGTAGCGCAGCCCCACACGGGGGGTGCCGTGACGTACGCCAAGGTCCCAGCGCAACGACTTTCGGGGCCCCGGCTCGTCGGCCGCACCCGCAGGGGTCCGGCCCAGCATCCGGCCGATGACGCTCTCGTCGATCAGAATCTCCTCGAGGGCATCTCGTGCGGCCTTCTCGACACCGTTCTGGGCGCTGCGCAGGGCCTGGTCGTACAGGAGGCTTTCGGCCAGCGCACCGTTGGCGTGCCGGTCCAGATGAATCGCCGAGAGGTGGCCGAGCCGGTAGTTGACCTTGGGCAGGAACCGCTGCTCCCAGAAGCCTTCCGACGACTGGATCGGCGCGCGCCACGTGCCGGCGGCCGCCGGGCGCGTGTACTCGAAATCCGAGAAGTCGATCGTGGTCAGGTCGGCCTGCAGATCGATCTTCGGTTTCGTATCGTCGGCCGCGGCCACACTACCGATCGCGAATGCCAGGAACAGGCTCGCCCCGGCGAGGACGGTGAGCCGAGCCATCCGACGCTGGATGACACCTTGGTGCATCGTGACACCTCACAACAAGTTTTACGCCTAGTAGGAGGGGCGCGCAACCCGGACACCTTCGCCAAAGTCACGTTTTTTCAGGGATTCGGGAGCATCGCGGTATTCCACCATCGCCTTCGCCGACACCGTTCTCGAAATCTGTCCGCGGGGTTCCGGTTGAAACCTACCGGCTCCGATTGCATGATGGGCGCGATGGCCTCGCATTCCGGGGCAATGGACGGGATCAGGCCGCGATGCTGCTTCTGGCGCTCTACGTCGCCTTCGCCCTCGGGGTCTCGTTCCTCTGCTCTCTGCTGGAGGCCTGCCTGCTGGCGTCGAGGAACGCCGTCCTCGCCGAGCAAGCCGGCCAGGGCAGCCGCGGCTCGGCCCGGCTGCTGGAGCTCAAGCGAGGACGGATCGACGACGCGATCAGCGCGATCCTCGTCGTCAACACGATCTCCAACACCCTCGGCGCGACGATGGCCGGGGCCCAGGCCGGGAGGGTCTTCCAGGATCCGTGGGTTGCCGTGTTCTCCGGGATTCTCACGTTCCTGATCTTGATCGTCTCCGAGATCGTCCCCAAGACCCTCGGCACCGTCTACGCCGCCCAGCTCTCCGGGTTCGTCGGCTGGACGCTGCTCGGCCTGGTCCGGGCGATGGCCCCGGTGCTGTTCGTCACCGGCGGGCTCACGAGGTTGCTGACCCGGGGCAAGACGACCGTCGTTTCTCTCGGAGAGCTGTCGGCGATCGTCGGGACCGCGCGACGCCAGGGGACGGTGAGCGTCGAGCAGGCAGAGATGTTCGAGAACCTGCTGCGCTTTGACGAGGTGCAGGTCGAGGACGTCATGACGCCGCGCACGGTCACCTTCGTGCTGTCCGAGGAGGCGACGATCGCCGATCTCCTCGGGGAACGCAAAGGCAAGCCGTTCAGCCGCGTACCGCTCTATCGAGGCGATCCCGACAACATCGTCGGCTATGTGCTGCTCGACGACATCCTCCGCGACGTCGCCGACCACGGAAGCCGGGACAAGTCGCTCAAGGAGTTTCGCCGGGAGATCTCCTTCCTCCCGGAGCTGGCGACCGTCGGCTCGGCCCTCAGCCGGATGATCCGCGAACGGGAACAGGTCGCGATGGTCACCGACGAGCACGGGTCGATCGCCGGTCTGATCACGATGGAGGACCTGACCGAGACGGTCCTCGGCGCCGAGATCGTCGACGAGTCCGATCGCCACGTCGACCTGCGCGAGGCAGCCACGCGGCTACGCGATCGACGACTCGAACGGTTGCGCCGGACCGGCCGCCTCGACTCTACCGGCTCCGATCAAGGCGGGCAGACGACCGACTGAGGGCGATGGCCCGCGGTCAGAGCCAGACCCGCGGGACGATCGCCAGGGTCAAGATCATCATCAACACCGTCAGCGGGAGTCCGACGCGGATGTAGTCGACATAGCGATAGCCGCCGGGCCCCATCACCATCAGGTTCGTCTGGTAGCCGATCGGCGTCACGAAGCTGCAGGACGCGGCGACGGCGACCACGACCGCGACCGCTCGCGGATCGACCGCCAGGGACTCCGCCAGCACGAGGGCGATCGGGAAGATCAGCACGGCGGCGACGGTGTTGGTCAGCACCTCGGTGAGCAGGTTCGTACAGACATACAGCAGGGCCAGCACCCACATCACGCCCAGCCCGGTGGCGGCGCCGAGGATCGCGTCGGCGAAGAACGCCGCCAGCCCCGTCACCTGGATCGCCTCTCCCAGCCCGAAGGCCGCCGCGATCACGACGAGAATCTGTACGTCGACCGAGCGCCGGGCGTCCGCCGGCGCGATCGCGCCGACGAGGACCACCGCCATCGCCGCACCGAATGCCGCGGTGACCATCGGCAGGAAGCCGGCGGTGACGCTGCCGACCATCACGGCGAGGATCAGCAGGACGCGCCGCGCCTTGTGTGGTTCGGGTAGGGTCGGGCGGGTCACCGGGGCCACCAGATAGAACTCGCCGCTCGTCGACCAGCGCTCGGCGAAGGCCGGGCCGGCCTCGATCAACAGCAGGTCCCCGGCCTGGATCGGGTTGCCGCCGATCGAGCCTTCGAGACGGTGGCCGTCCCGATGGATCCCGAGCACCACCGCCTGGAACCGTTCGCGGAAGTTCGACTCCTTGAGACTCTTGCCGACCAGCACCGAGTCGGCGCTGACCACCGCCTCGAACAGCGGCAGCTGGGGAGAATCGCCGTTCTCGCTTCCGCCACCGTTGAGTTCGATGGGCCGGGCCAGCGTGCCGTCGTGGAGCAGCCGGTCGACACGGCTGCTCTGGCCAAAGAAGGTCAGCACGTCACCGGTCTCGAGTCGCTGGGTCGGGCCGACGGCGCCGACGAGCCGGTTCCCCTGGCGAATGTGGGCCACGAACGCGTCCTTGAGGTGACGCAGACCGGCCTCCTCGATCGTCTGGCCGTGGAGGGGTGAGTCGTCGGGAACCCGGAGATCGAACTGGTAGGCCCGTGTCCGGGGTTGCGCCTCCTCGGTCTGATCGCGAACGCTCGGCAGCAGCCGGTTCCCGATCGTCGCGAAGTAGACGAAGCCGACCAGCGTCGCCGGAATCCCGATCCAGGCCATCTCGAACATCGAGAACCCGATGCCCGTGCGGTCCTCGAGCAAGCTGGAGACGACGAGGTTGGTCGAGGTACCGATCAGCGTGCACATCCCGCCGAGGATCGTGGCGTAGGAGAGCGGCAGCAACAGCTTGGACGCCGGGATCGAACTCTGACGCGCCCAGTTCTGCACCATCGGCGTCAGGAAGGCGACGATCGGCGTGTTGTTCAGGAAGCTCGACAGGAACGAGGCCGGCAGCATCAATCGCGAAAGTGCCGTGACCATGTTCGACGTACGCGGCCGCATCAATCGTCCGAGAAAGGAGAGCGCGCCGGTCTTGCGCACCGCTGCGGCGACGACGAACAGGGCCGCGATCGTCAGCATCGCCGGATTGGCGAAACCGGCCAGGGCGGCCTCGGGTTCCACGACACCGGCGACCATCAGGACGACGATCGCTCCGAGCAACACCTGGGCGGGCGGCAGGATCTCGCGCATCAGAGCCGCGAGCGTCAGCAGCATCACCGCCGCGGTGACCCAGGCCGGCCAGCCCAGATCGAAGTTCACGGCCTACTCGGCGAAGAACTGGACCCAGTCCACTTCCGGGTCGCCGAAGGAGAGAATCGAAGGGTTGCGCAGGTCGTCCTTGTTGTAGCGCAGCCGGTTGCCCTCGAGGTCGGTCACCTTGCCGCCGGCAGCCTCGACCACGCACTGGGCGGCCGCGGTGTCCCACTCCATCGTCGGAACCACCCGGGGGTAGAAGTCCGCCTTGCCCTCGGCGATCAGACAGAACTTCAGCGAGCTTCCCATGCTCGTCACGTCGGCGCCCTGGAGTCGAGCGAGGAACGCCTTGACGCGGTCGCCGGCGTGATCGCGGCTGGCCACGACGGTGAGACGGTCGATCTCGGCTTTCCGGGCGCGGATCTCCTGGCGCGGCGCATCGGGGACCTGGACCCACGAGCCGATCTCGTCACCCATGCGAATTCCGGTGTACGTGACTCCGGAGACCGGCACGTGCACGACGCCGAGGACCGGCTCGTGTCCCTCGATCAGGGCGATGTTCACCGTGAACTGACCGGTCTTCTTGATGAACTCCTTGGTGCCGTCCAGCGGGTCGACACACCAGAACCGGGACCAGCCCTTGCGGCCGGCCAGCTCCTCCGGAGCCGATTCCTCGGAGAGCACAGGGATCTCCGGCGTGGCGTCGGCCAGGGCCTCGACGATCCGCCTGTGAGAAGCGCGGTCGGCCTGGGTCAACGGTGAATCGTCGGATTTGTAATCGACCGGGATCTCATCGCCGTAGTGCTCCAGGGCGGAGCTTCCGGCATCGATTGCGGTCTGGACGGCAGTTTCGAGGAGCTGGGTCGCGTTGGCTTGCATTCGGGGGCCTTTCTCCGTGCGGACGGGTGTCGGAGGGCTAACGTAGTGTTTTCCCCCGACGGGTACAAGGCCATCCGGCAGGACGCGAATTCCCCCGGGAAAGCTCCTACGGGCGGCCGACGGTCACGCTGCCGTTGGTCGTGCGAACGCTGACTCGCGGGCCACCGTGACCGAGGGTCGTGCGCAGGCTCTTGCGCATGTCGCCCTGGACGCGAACCGGGAAATCGAAGCGCATGTTGCCGTTGACCGTCCCGGTGACCAGTTCGGCGGAGTACTCCTCGGGGATCCACAGCTTCACACCGCCATTGGTGGTCCGCACGTCGAGGGTCTCGCCGGACCACTCGCTCCCGTCGAGTTCCACGTTCAGCCCGCCGTTGGTCGTGTGTCCGCGAACCTCTCCGGCCATCTCACGCAACTTGACGCCGCCGTTGAGCACATCGAACTCGACCCGGCCGTCGATGCCCTCGATCGAGACACCTCCGTTGTGGGTCCGCAGGTCGAGGTCGCTGTTGTGAGGAACCGAGACACGGAACGAGACCGACCAGCCGGAACCGCGGTCCGGGCCTTCGGCTCGAATCGTCTCGCCATCGGCGATGATCTCGATACGCGAGGCCAGCTCCGCGGCTCGATCCCGGGAGATGCGGTCGTGGATCGTGACGATCGCCTCGACCCGGGTCTCGGAACCGGAGACACCCTCCACGCGGATCCCGCCGTTCAGCCCACCGTCGATGCGCAGGGTTCCGCCGGTCGACGGGACCGTGGCCTGGCGGACCTCGCAGTGGCGCTGCCAGCTCTTGCGGGAGCAATCCGGGTGGTCCTCGGTGACGCGCCAGTTCTGGGCCTGGGACACAGGCGCCATGAGCAGGATGGCGGCGGTGGCAACGGAGATGAGCTTCATCGGTGTTCCCCCTGGTGGGCTCGGTCGGTTCGTCAACCTGCCGGCAGGCGCCCGGACGGGCGCTTCCCCGGCAGTTCTCACCTTACAGACGCACGAACACGGAAAAGGATTCGGGAGTTCCCGTCGATGTTAGACTTGCCGCCAGAATCGGCGGGACCACGGGGATTTTTCGTGATCGGAAGCGCGATGCAGAGGGTCGGCGAGGCGACAATCGGCGTCCTCGACGATACCGGTGAGATGTGGCGACTGGCGACGGCGACGGTCCGCCGCTTCGGCGCCGACGTCCTGTCCCGGCGCTTACGCTTCGAGGCCTCGCTGCTCCAGCTGATCCGCGCCGGGAACCGGTCGCTGCCGCTGGTGGCGCTCCTCTGCACCCTGGTCGGGATGATCATGGCGCTCCAGGGCGCCTACCAGCTGGAGAAGATGGGAGCGACCAACCTCGTCCCGGCGCTGGTGGCGATCACCGTCGTCCGCGAGCTCGCCCCCCTGCTCGTCGCGATCATCGTCACCGGGCGGGTCGGCTCGGCGATCGCCGCCGAACTCGGATCGATGCGCGTATCCCAGGAGCTCGACGCCCTGACGGTGATGGGCCTCGACCCGATCGGCTACCTGGTCGTGCCGCGCTGCCTGGCGCTGCTGATCGCGATGCCCTGCCTGACCGTCTTCGCCGACATCGTCGCGATCCTCGGCGGCATGTTCGTGGGCACGACGATCCTCGGGATGGGTCTGCCGAACTACGGACTGTTGACGCTGGACGCCCTGCAGTTGCAGGACGTCTTCACCGGGCTGGTCAAGTCGACCTTCTTCGCCTTGATCATCGGCCTGGTCGCCTGCCACCAGGGGTTGACCACCCGGGGCGGCGCCGTCGGCGTCGGTCAGGCGACGACGACGTCGGTCGTCCGCTCGATCCTGTTGACGATTCTGGCCGACCTGTTCGTCACCGCCTGGTTCTTCGTGAGGGGCGCATGAGCTCGGTCAGCACGGCGATCGAGGTCAAGGGTGTCTCGAAGCACTTCGGCGAACATCGGGTCCTGTGCGACGTCAACCTCAAGGTCAAGTGCGGCGAGAGACTCGTGATCCTCGGCGGGAGCGGCAGCGGGAAGAGCACACTGCTGCGTTGCATGCTCGGCCTCGAGCGACCGGACACCGGGCAGATTCGCATGTTCGGCACCGACCTTTGCTCGGCGCCGCGCCACCGGCTCGACGAGATGCGCAAGTACATCGGCGTCGCCTTTCAGGGCGGAGCGCTATTCGGTTCGCTGAGTGTCGCCGACAACGTCGAGGTGCCGCTGAAGGAGTTCACCGACATGTCCCCGGCCAAGCGTCGGATCATGGCCCGGATCAAGCTGGGCATGGTCGGACTCGAGGACTCGATGGACCTGATGCCGTCGGAGATCAGCGGAGGGATGCGCAAGCGTGCGGCGCTGGCCCGGGCTCTCGCGCTGGATCCCCAGGTGATCTTTCTCGACGAACCCTCGGCCGGCCTCGACCCGATCTCGGCCGCCGGGCTGGACCGTCTGATCAACAAGCTCCACAGCACGTTCGACGCGACCTTCGTCATCGTCACCCACGAACTGGAGTCGGCCTATGTCATCGCCGACCGGATGGCGCTGTTGCACCGCGGGCAATTCCTGACGATCGACACTCCGGAGAAGATCCGCGCGTCGACCGATCCGATCGTCCGCAGGTTCCTCGACCGGGAACCGCCGGAGACCGACGACAACCAGCTCGAGAAGTTCGAGGCGTTCATCGAGGAGCTCGAGTGGTAGCCCCGACAGGAGAAGACCCATGCGCGACCGGACCCTGATCTCCACGACCGTCGTCGGCGCCTTCGTGCTCTCGGCGATCGTGCTGCTTGTCGTCGGATCGCTCTGGATCGCCGGATCGGCCTGGTTCGGCGGCGAGGACCGGCTGTACACGATTCGACTACGCAGCACCTCCGGCATCGAGGTCGGCGACCGGATCCGGATCGCCGGTGTCTCCTCGGGGAGAGTGCGCGAGATCCGGCTGGACCACAGTGACGAGCAGCCGGTGCGGATGGTCATCTCCTTGCGATCCGGCGTCGAGCTGGCCGACGACGCCCGGGCGATCGTCGCCAGTGACGGGCTCCTCGGCACCAAGTTCCTGCAGATCGATCCCGGCACGCCCGGCCGTCCTCCGTTTCCGAAGGACGGCCTGCTCGACGCCGAGTCGTCCATGGACATGGACGGTGCGATGGCCAGAGTCGGCGAACTGACCGACGCCACCATCGCGCTGCTCGAGAAGGCCACGACGATGCTGGACGACGTCTCGCGGCAGCTCGACCCGGTGTTCACCGGAGCCGCCGGGCTGCTCTCCGCGGAGAACGCCAGCAATGTCCAGCAGACCCTCGAGGCCCTCCGGATCACCATGGAAGAATCCGGGCCACGCATTTCCGGCGTGACCGAGCGGCTGGACCGGATCGCCGCCGACCTCGAGGAGGGGATCGACATGGTCCCGGCGTTGATCGAGCGGGTGGACACCCTGGTCGCCGACGTCCACGGCGCGCTGGGACCCGACGGCGCTCGGGTCGCCCGGGTGCTCGATTCCGCGGCGGACAGCCTCGACTCCGCCGGCGGCGCGCTGGGCACCCTCGAGGCGAACCAGGGCGAGATCGACGCCACCCTGCGCGACCTCCGGGATACGATCGCCAACCTCAAGAGTTTCTCCCAGCAGGTCAAGGAACGTCCGTACAGTCTCGTCCGCGTCAAGCACCCGGACGATCGCCGGCCCGGCGACGGTGCCGACCGTGGAGGCCGCTGAGATGCGAGCACTCGTTCATCGAAGCCGATTGATCTTCCTGTCGCTGCTCGCCGCGGCGACCCTGGCCGGCTGCGCCAGCAAGGGCCCGGCCACGCACTACTACCTGCTGGAGGTCGAGCGAGCGGTCGTTGCAGACGCCTCGGCGACGAGCGTCGGTGTCGCCTCCTTTCAGGTCGACCCGCCCTACGACGACGACCGGGTGGTCTACCGTGTCGACGCCGACTCCCGCGAGATCGGCTTCTACGCCTACCATCGCTGGGCGGCGCCCCTCTCCCGGATGCTGCCGACCGTCGCCGCCGACGCACTCTCCCGTGCCGGTGGACCCCGCTTCGTGCCGGTGGAGCCCGGTGGACGCTACCCGCTGCTGCTGACCGGGCGCGTCGAGTCGATCGAGGAGATCGATATCGCAGACGCCCAGCGCATCCGGGTGCGGATGACCCTGGGCCTGCGGACCGACGACGGAACGGAGGTCTGGTCGAAGCGGTTCGAACGGACGGCGGAGATCCGGACCGACTCGGTCGCTCGGGTCGTCGAGGAGATGAACGACCTCCTTCGCGCGGTGTTCGACGGGGCCCACGGCGAGATCGTCACCGCGATCCACCGGTCGGGAGCCGCCGGCTAGCCCGCCGCCGACCGGCTCCTGGGCTATCCTGTGACGGTCATGCGTTCCGTCGCCGTCATCTCCGACATCCACGGCAACATGCCGGCTCTCGAAGCGGTCCTCGAGGATCTCGAGCAGCAGTCCGTCGACGAGGTGCTCGTCGGCGGCGATCTCGTCGGGCGCGGCCCCCAGGGCAGCCGCGTCGCCCGGCGGATCCGTCAGCTCGGCTGGGGCTGTGTGCGCGGAAATCATGAGGAGTACCTGCTCGCCTTCCGTCACCGCAAGGTGCCGGCAAGCTGGTTGATCGCCGACGAGTGGTCCGCCTCGCGCTGGATGGCGGCCGAGCTCGA
The DNA here is from genome assembly GCA_942490715.1 of uncultured bacterium. GTDB lineage: Bacteria > Acidobacteriota > Polarisedimenticolia > Polarisedimenticolales > Polarisedimenticolaceae > CALNYP01. The sequence continues at coordinate 42,089 of CALNYP010000034.1, read as the reverse complement.
CCCTGACGACGTTCGCTACATCGAGTCGCTGCCGTTCCTGACCCGGCCGCGGATCGCCGACGAGCTGCTGCTGGTCCACGGCTCGCCGAACTCGAACAACGAGGGACTGGGGCCGTGGTGCTCCGACGAGTTTCTCGCTTCCCAGGTGAACCCCCTTGAAGAACAGGTGCTGGTCTGCGCACACACCCACCGTCCGCTGGAGCGTCGCATCGGCGCCGACCTGATCGTCAACGTCGGCGCGGTGGGACTGCCGTTCAATCGTGACGTCCGCGCGCAGTACGCGATCCTGCGTCACGACGGAGAACACTGGAGCGCGGAGTTCCGGCAGGTGGCCTACGACCGCGACGAGACCTTGCGCATCTACGAGACCTCCGGGTTTCTCGCCGCCGGCGGTGTGACCGCCGAACTGCTGCGGCTGGAGCTGCGCCACGCCGGGCCATTCCTCGTCCCATTCCTCAAGTGGGCCGAGGCGACCCGGCGCGTGCCCCGGCTCGCCGAGGTCGACGCCTTCCTCGACTTCTACTCGGTCGACGAATCGATCAGCGACTTCTTCCGACGGCTGAAGATCCTCCCCTGACCGCGGGCGAGGGTGCTACCATGCGCCCGCCATGGCGATCGAACGCAACCTCAAGGGATTCCGCGACTTTCTGCCGGCCGAGAAGGCTGCCCGGGACTGGCTGCAGCAGAAGGTCGTCGAGGCCTTCGAGCGACACGGCTTCCAGCCCCTCGAAACACCGACCCTCGAGTACGCATCGCTGATCATGGGCAAGTACGGCGAGGACGCCGACCGCTTGGTCTACACCTTCGACGATCGAGGCGGACGGAAGGTCGCTCTGCCCTACGACCAGACCGTGCCCAGCGCCCGCATCCTGACCCAGTATCGCAACGAGCTGCCGCGGTACTTCCGACGCTATGCGATCCGGAACGTCTTCCGCGCCGAGCGCCCGCAGAAGGGGCGCTATCGCGAGTTCACCCAGTGCGACATCGACATCTTCGGCAGCAGCTCACCGATCGCCGACGCCGAGATCGTCGCCTGCACCTACGGCGCGTTCCGCAACGTCGGCTTCCGGGAGATGACGATCAAGATCAACGACCGCCGGGTCCTGATGGCGACCCTGGAGCCGTTCGCCACGCCGGCGGTCGATGCATTCTCGATCATCCGCTCGATCGACAAGCTGGACAAGATCCCCGAAGAGGCGGTGATCCAGGAGCTGACCGAGAAGGGACTCGCCGGCGGCGCGGCGGCCGATGCGCTGGGAGCGATTCGCGGTGCACCGCCATCGGACAACCTGCAACGGATCCTCGACGCGCTCGCGGCCCACGGCGTTCCCGAGAGCGTCCTGGTGCACTCGCCGATGCTCGCCCGCGGGCTCGACTACTACACCGGCGCGATCTACGAGGTCGCCGTGCCCCAGTTCCCCCAGGGCTCGCTGGCCGGGGGTGGCCGCTACGACGAGCTGATCCGGGAACTCGGCGGCGCCGAGACCCCGGCCGTCGGCATCGCGTTCGGTTTCGACCGGATGGTCGAGGCCGCCCGGGAACTCGGCCTCGCACCGGACACGGCCCGGAGCGCCGAGGTACTCGTCACCGTGTTCGACGACGCGACGACCCCGGCCTCCCTCGCCGCCGCCGGCACGCTGCGGCGGGCCGGGCTGGCCTGCGAGATCTACCCGGGCACCGACAAGCTCGGCAAGCAGTTCAAGCTCGCCGACCAGAAGCAGATTCCCGTCGTCGTCGTGATCGGCCCCGACGAGCATGCCCGGGGTGAACTGACGGTGCGCAACATGGCCAGCGGCGATCAGACGGTCTGCCCGGCGGATCAGGTCGCCGAGACGGTTCGCCGGATCCAGGCCGGCGGCGCCGACTAGCGGCCGACGACGAACTCGTAGACGATCGGCTCCGGCGGGTCGTCGAGGGTCGAACGGATCTGCATCTCCAGTTCGAACGGCCGCGCCGGGCTGTTTCCGGCGAGATCCTCGACGAAGCGGGAAACCTGCAGCCGGTACTGTCCGGCGGGCCAGCGCTCCTCGGGGACGAAACGCCAGGTTCGCTCACGATCCTCGATCGTGACCCTCCCGGCGACCTCGGTCCCGTCGGCCCGGACGACCGTCGGCAGACGTTCGATCAACGCGCGGTCCATCGGCTCCGGGAATCGCAGCAGCAACGGGTCTGCGGAGGAGAGCGGCGCCTCGAACGCCCAGTCCTGCTCCCGGGGTTGCCGGCGGTCCGCCGTTCGCACGCGAAACCGCTTGCGATGCTCCCCGCGCATTGCCGTCCCCTGGGCGTCCCGCCAGCGTCGGTCGACGACCAGCGTGTAGCTCGCGCCCTCCTGCAACAGCGACCCCAGCGTCTCGTTTGGTCCGACGCCGCGCTTGATCCGGCCCGGGTCGAAAAACAGCGTCAGCCGATCGGTCGCCCCGTTCCAGAGTTCGTGTTCCGGTGCCACGAAGGGCAGGTCGACCTCGTCGCCCCGGGCGTCGAGCAGCCGGATGTGAGAGGCCGCCTGGCCCCGGCTCATGCGCTCCGAGAACTGGATGTAGAACTTCAGCAGATTCGCGGGCAGCTCGTCGTCGGACGGAAACACGCCGGCGACCTCGGCGGTCGGCGAGAGCGGCTCGCGTTCGACCCGGAAGGTACCGGAGACGATCGGACCGCCGTCCGGCCCACGCCAGACCGCGTGATAGGACTGCCCTGGCATCGGCGGGAAGCGCGGGACGAACACCACGGCATCTTCACGGACCTGGAAACGGCCCAGCAACGTCGGCTTGCCCGAGTGCGGTTCGGGTGCGGCGTCCCCGGTGTACACCGCGAACCAGTCTGGCCAGCGCTCGGAGCCGGCAGGTTCCGCGGCACATCGTTGGAGGGTCCCGGGGTCGAGCCCGTCGATCCGGATCGTGCCGTACGCCGGGGATGCGGGGTCCGCGTCGAAGCGCAACGTCGGGTCGGAGGCCGACATCGACATCGTCGACGTCGACGTCGACGAGACTGCGGCATTCGCGACCATCGCGCAGAGTACGAGCGCCACCGCCCACCCGGCGTTCCCGCGCGGCCCGGGAGTCATGCCGGCGATCAGAGGCGACGCTTCGGCCGCGTCGCCAGGTACAGTTCGCCGTTCTCCATCTCGCGACCGAGCAGCATGATGTTCCCGTCGTCGAGGTCGGCGATCTGCGACACGTAGCCGAGGGCGACGCTCTTGTAATCCACACCGGCGCGCACGTCGACGGCGCTCTCGATACCGGCCGCCTTGTTCGCCGCGAGGATGTCCTCGACCTTGAACTTCATCATGCCCCGGCGGCTGTTGGCGATCAGCACGTACTGCTCCCCCTGGCTCTCGTAGGCGATGATGTCGGTCGGCGTATTGCCCCAGCCGAGCTCCGCGATCGTCTTGCCCCGCAGCTTCTGCTTCTTGCGCACCTGATCCAGCGGGAAGGTGACCAGCGGCGTGCAGAGGTAGCCGGCGAGAATGTGCTGCTCGCCGTCGAGCTCCATCGGGATGAAGGTGAAGATCGGCGCAAAGGTCTCCCACTCACCGTGGGCGCCGTGATAGATCTCGAGGCTGGTCACCGAGAGGTCGCCGGCGAACGGGAACGGCGTGCGTCGCAGCTTCGACGCGAACTCCTCGTTGGACAGGCCGGTGATGAACAGCTCGCCGTCGATGTACTCCAGGTCGGTGATCGTGAACGTCCGGGAGGCCCAGCGATAGAGCTTCGCATCGGCAGCCGGCTGGTTCGAGAGTTCGAGGCTGGAGTGCGGCGCCCGGGACAGGTCGATCTCCTTGATCTGGTCGTCGCCCGACGCGACCAGCAACAGCGGAATCGCACCGTCACCGCTACCGCGGGTGACGCCGAGGAAGACGCGTCCATCGCCCTGGTGCACCGCCATGTCCTGGACGAACACGTCCCGGACGTCGACACCGAGCATCGCCGCGATCTTGCGATCCAGGTCGCGCATCCCACCCGAGGACCAGGGTTTCGCCTTGGCCGGACCGACGTCGATCGCCCAGACCTTGGCGCCCTCCGAATCCGCGACGAACAGGACGTTGTCCGGCCCGATCTCCAGGCTGCTGATCGATTTCAGGTCGACCTTGCCGGCCTTCATCCCGGCGGTCTCCGCCAGGCCGGGGGCGGCCAGCAGGACGCCGAGAGCGACGGCGATCATCAGACTGCGGACACACTGCGAACGACGCGACATGGCTTCCTCCTGGTGATCCGAGATGGGACAGACCGATTCAGTGTAGGCCAACTCTGCCCCGGCCGCCGCGCACCGTTTACACCATGGTTACAACCGCACTCGCGCCGGCTTCGGTGATAATGCAACGGAATCGATTTCCCGGACGTCACACTGGTCGAGGAGGCGCAGAAACCCGCCGATGTTGCCCGAAGCAGGAGAGATGCTGTCGAGCTACCGGCTCGTCGAGAAACTCGGCGAGGGCGGCATGGGCGTCGTCTGGAAGGCGATGGACGTCCGCCTCGATCGCGAGGTAGCGATCAAGATCCTGCCACGCTCCTTCGCCGAGGATCCCGAACGGCTGGGACGCTTCCGCCGGGAGGCGAAGGTCCTGGCCCAGCTCAACCACACCAACATCGCGGCGATCTACGGCTTCGAGGAGACCGGGGGAAGTCACTTCCTCGTCCTCGAGCTCGCCGGCGGCGAGACGCTGGCCGAGCGACTGGAATCCGGACCGATCCCGCCGGAAGAGTCGCTGAAGATCTGCCGGCAGATCGCGATGGCCCTCGCCGTGGCTCATGAGCGCGGCATCGTCCACCGGGATCTGAAGCCGGCCAACGTGAAGCTCACGGCGAACGGCGAGGTGAAGGTCCTCGACTTCGGTCTGGCCAAGGCCCTCGAGGCGGACAGCGAGCGCAAGGACATCGCCCACTCCCCGACCGTGACCCGGCACATGACGAAGGCCGGCCTGATCCTGGGAACCGCGGGCTACATGAGTCCCGAGCAGGCCCGCGGCAAACCGGTCGACCGACGCACCGACATCTGGGCCTTCGGCTGCCTGCTGTACGAATGCCTCACCGGAGAGCTGGCCTTCCCCGGCGAGACGATCACCGACTCCCTCGCGGCGATCCTGCACAAGGAGCCGGACTGGTCGACGCTGCCGCCGGCTCTTTCCCCCGGCGTGCTCAAGCTGTTCGCCCGTTGCCTGCAGAAGGATCCGAACCAGCGGCTCCACGACATCTCCGACGCCAGGATCGAGATCGAGGAGATCCTGCGCCACGGCGACAGTCACCCCTCGGGCTACGCCAGCATCCAGACGACGGCACCGGGCCGACCGCGGCCGTTCCGCTGGCCCAGGGCCGCGACCTGGCTGCTGCTGTTCGCCGCCGGAATCGGGGCCGGTGTCGGCGCCCTCGCGCTCCTCGGGTCCGGGGGAACCAGCGCCGGGTCGGCCGAGGTCGCACGGTTCTCGATCGCCCCGGGCCTGGACGTCTCCTTCCCGCTGGTCTCCCCGGACGGCTCGACCGTCGCCTACGTCGTCCGGGAGGATTCGCGCCGGGGGCCGACGACCCGCCTGTTCACCCGGCGGCTCGATCAGTTCGAGGCCATCCCCGTGGCCCGCTCCGAGGGGCTGGCCGCCCACGCCTTTTCCCCCGACGGTCGGTGGATCGCCTTCGTCGCCCCGTTCTCCCGGGACGCGTCGGGCTACAAGCTGGCCAAGGTGCCGACCGACGGAAGCTCGCCACCGCTGACGCTGGCGGACTGGCCCGACGAGATGGGGCCGGGCATGGTCTGGCTACCCGACGGCACGATCGCGGGGATCCGCGGCGACCCCCAGCAGATCGTTCGCTTCGACGCGGACGGCGGCGTTCCGATCGCCCCGGTCGAGATCGACTCCGGGGAGTTCAAGGGCGACTACATCGTCGTCTCGGCGCTGCCGGGAGGCACCCACCTGATCGCGGCCGCCGGCTACTACGGGGAGCGGGGATTCCAGTGGAGCGTCGCCGCCATCGACACCGCCAGCGGCGAGGCCAAGATCGTCGTCGACAACGGCACGATCGCCGGCTGGTCCCCCACCGGTCATCTTCTGTTCACCCGCCGGGACACGTTGCTCGCCGTCCCGTTCGACGTCGATCGAGTCGAAGCGACCGGCGGACCCGTGACACTGCTCGGCGGCCTGCTGACGGTCAACGCCCTCGTCGGCGGTTGGTTCGATCTGGCCCGCAACGGCACCCTCGTCTATCAGCCCGGCGGTGTCCAGGGAACCAACCGCAGGCTGGCCTTCGTCGATGCCGACGGCCGCGTGTCGGCCTGGACCCAGGATCGACGCTCGTTCGACGGCCGCTTCACGGCGTCGCCCGACGGGCGGCGACTCGCCGTCTCGATGAGCGATGCCGAAGGTCGGAACGAGATCTGGGTTTCCGAGATCGATTCGCCGGCCCTCGAGCGACTCGATGTCGGCGTCGATCTCGATTGCCGCTCGCCGGCCTGGGGCCCGGAAGGTGAGACGCTCTACTACTTCTGCGTCGGAGAGGGGCTCGCCGGAGGCGTCTACCGCGCACGCTACGACGGCGCCGAGGCGCCGCGGCGGCTCCTCCCGCGCGAGGAAGAAGGCGTATTGCTCGACCCCGGGTCGGTTTCGGCGGACGGACGCTGGTTGCTCGTCGACCGGGTTGCCGAAAGCCGCAGCCTCGTTGCGGTCCCCCTGACCGGGGCCATCGAGGCAAGTCCCCCCGTCGTACTGACCCACGCCGAGGCCAACGAGCGCGGGGCGCGTTTCTCGCCGGACGGAGAGTGGATCGCCCTCGTCTCCGACATCTCGGGGCGGGATGAGGTTTACGTCCGGCCCTGGAAGGACGGGCGCGCCGGCAGGTCGATCCCGATCTCGACGATCGGCGGAGCGCGCCCCGTCTGGTCGAAACGCAGCGGCGAGCTGGAACTGGTCTACGAGACCGACGCCGGGAGGCTGATCGCCGTGACGCTCTCCCCCGGCTCCGCCGGCGGCGAGCTCAAGCCTCGCACGGTTCTCGATCTGACCCGTCTGCGCGGTGACGACATGGGCATCGACCGCATGCCCGACGGACGCTTCCTGATCGTCCAGCGTGGTGACGAGGAAGACGGCGGAGCGGTGCACATCGTCCTCAACTGGTTCGGTGAGCTGGAAGGCAAGGTCGCCACCCGGTGATCCGCGACCCGCTGTTCATCCTGGCGGTGCTCGCCATCAACGTCGCCGCCTGCGAATGGGTCGTGCGCGTCACCTGGTTGCGCCACCTCGGCTCCGCGTTGCTGGTGATCGTGCTCACCGCGATCGTCGCCAATCTCGGACTGATCCCGACGGTGGGCGACGGATCTCCGGTCTACGACGGGACCTTCCGTTTTCTCGCTCCGCTGGCGATCTTCTGGCTGCTGTTGCAGGTCAACCTGCGCAGCTTGCGTCGGGCCGGACTCCCGATGATCCTCTGGTTTCTCCTGGGCGCCGTGGGGACCGTCGTCGGTGTGCTGGTGGCGCTGAAGATCGTCGACGGAGCGGAAGCGTTCGGCGAGTGGTATCCGGCGCTGGGCGGCATGTTCGTCGGCACTTACATCGGTGGCAGCATCAACTTCAACGCGGTCGCCCTGGAGTACGGTGTCGCGGGGAACGGGCTGCTCTACGCCGGGGCGTCGGTGGTCGACAGTGCGATGACGACGGTCTGGATGGCCGCCACGGTGATCCTTCCCCGGCTGGTGCGACGCCCCGGAGCTTCAGCGGCACCGGACGCAGCGGTGGCGGCCCGTGTGGGCGAGGCCCGTGACGATGCGGAGCAGGGCCGGGAGTCGGTTCACCCCGTCGAGCTATCGGCGCTGATCGCCCTGGGCGCCGGCGCGCTGTGGATCTCGGAACGGTTGTCGGCTCTGCTCGCCGGGTCCGGCATTCCGGTCCCGTCGATCCTGATCCTGACCACCCTGGCCCTGTTGCTGGCCCAGTGGGAGCCGGTGCGGCGGTTGCGCGGCGGGCGGGTGCTGGGCTGGACCAGCGTGATGTTCTTCCTCGCCGTGATCGGCGCGCTCTGCGACGTCGGGGCGCTGGCGTCGATCGGCCGGCTCGGCTGGGATCTCTCGGTCTTCGTCGTCGTCGTGGTGCTGGTCCACGGCACGATCGTCTTCCTTCCGACCCTTTTCGGACATGGCGATCCCGCGATCGCCGCGGTGGCGTCTCAGGCGAACGTCGGTGGCGGCACGTCGGCGCTGGCGCTGGCCCGCAGCCTGGGCCGCGACGACCTGGTCCTGCCTGCGGTGCTGGTCGGTAGCCTCGGAAACGGCCTGGGCACCTACCTCGGTTTCCTCGTCGCCGCCTGGCTCTCCTGAGCCGGCGGGCCGACCAGCTCCACGCCGACGGCCGGCGCCCGGAAGACGAAGACCCTGTCGAACACGACCCGATGATCGGCTGCGCCGTCCCCGTCGTACAGCCGGGGCGGCGACAGGGTGCGCAGCATCCGCATCGCCTGCTTGACCTCCGCGGGATCGACCTCTCCGACGCCGAGCGCGCGCGAGATCCCCTTGTCGATGACACGATCCTCCAGGGCCCGACCCTCGGGAGTCGCCACCGACGAGGAGACGCGCAGGTAACGACCCGATTCCGGCCCCAGGCGATACTCCCGGAACTCGCCACCGGCGGCGGCTCCACGACGCAGCGTCAGTCCCACCGCGCGGATCGCTCCGCTGGGACCTTCGCTGACGATGCGCGCACCGTGATCGGCGGCCGGCGACGGATGCTCGCCGGCTCCAGGATCGACGAGAAACATCCGGGTCGCGAGCAGGCTGAGGGATAGTTCCGAGGGCTCGATGCTGATCGCGGCGGTTGCCCGGTCGACCTGACCGGGCGTGGGGTTCGAGGGCAGGCTCACGAAGCTCGCGATCTTCCCGGCATGGTGTTCGATCGCACCGCCGCTGCCCCGGGAGATCCTCGCGTGGGTCCGTGACTGTTCCATGTAGATGTCGGAGAGCAGCAGCTCGACGTTGCCGGACACTTCGAGATCGGTGGCGTTGCGCAGCAGCAGGCCGGACCAGAACCGGACCCGCGACGGCGCGGCCGCGTCGCCGCCGTCGACCCGCAGTCCGACGCCGACGCCCGACGTCAGGCCGCTGTTCAACTGGACGTCGACCAGGTCGACCTGGGAGGCGCCAACCTGCCGGATCCGTACCGCCGCCTCGGCCGCCTCGCCGATCCGCACCCCGTGCAACAGGATGTCGCCGCCGTCGTCGATGTCGCCGACGACGATCCCGGCGTCGCGAAACTGCAGATCGCGGACGACGAGATGCCGGAGGTCGGCCGCCGAGACCTCGAGCAACGGCGCACCCCGGGGCCCGGTCCACTGCAGGGTCGTCCAGGGACCGTCTCCGGTGATCACGAGATCGGCGTCGTCCGGCACCGTCAATGTCCGCGACAGCCGATACGTCCCTTCGAGCCCCGGCAGGTGAACGATCGCCGGGGCGGGATCGGCGGCGGCTCGATCCAGGAACGACTGGATCCGGGCTGCATTCCGGGCCGGATCGTCGGTGTGGGCTCCGGTGACCGTGTACACCGGCCGATGGTGCAGCGGACGCGACGGCACCGGCTCCGGTATCGCGTCCAGGACGTCGTCCCCGGCGCCGTCCGGCTCGATGCGGTCGTCGATCGAGAGCCACCGCGACGTGCCCGTCAGCGAGAACGGTTCGCCATCGACGGAGTAGCGGTTGCCGATCGAGATCAAGTCGAGGTCCGGCCCTTCCCCTGCCGGCAACGGAATCGCCCGCGCCGAAACCAGCGGACCCGGGGCCCTCGACGAGAACCGGTTGTCCAGCAGCAGCAACGGGCCGGGAGTCGCACTGTCGACCAGCGGACTCTGCGACGTGTGGACGTGGTTCCCGATCAACGAGAACGAACCGGGGGTGCGGTTCGGCCCCGCCGCAACGAAGAACCGACGTGAACCCGAGGAGGCGCTGTCGCGAACGACGAACTCGCCGGTCGGCTCGGCGACGATGTCGGCGTCGGCGCTGCGCAGGAACCGGCCGCGAAAGATCGCGAAGTCTCCACCCCAGCGACCCGGGAAAGCCTCGGTGTCCAGGAGGTGGTTCGTGACGCCGATCCGGTTGTCGACGAAGGTCGGCTCCCAGTACCAGTGATGCAGTGCGTTGAAGTCCTCGTAAGAGGCGCCGGCGAAGTTGTTCTCGAAGCGCACCCGGCGCAGCGATGTCGAATCGTCGGCCACCCCGTGCCGGCCGGCGCGCAGGCCGATCCAGGCGTTGCGAAACGTCGAGTCCACGTGGGCGCCACCGTTGTCGCTCTCGCCGACCGTCGGATCCTCGGGCCAGCCGAGGCGCCGGGCGTCACAGCTGTCGGAGCGCAGGATCGACAGGTCGGTGCGTCCGCAGAAGGACTGGTCGAAGGCGACGACGTGACATCGCTGCGGCTCGGCACAGCCGCCGTCCCAGACCAGGTTCCGCCATGCGCTGTCCCGGTTCCCCTCGGCATGGAACAGCACCGCTGCCTGTTCCGGACCGCGCCCCGGCGGGCCGACCCAGCGCAGCACCGTCTCCCCCGGAGTCTCCCCGACCAGCTGGACCCCGGCCCGACCCTCCAGCCAGAGCGTCCGATCGATCTCGTACTCCCCCGCCGGAAAGAACAGCACGTGGGGGCCGCGTTCGGGATCGCGTCCGCTCCCGGCCTTGCCGCCGAGTTCCTCCATGGCGCACTGCAGGGCCGACGGACTCTCGACCTCGTCGATCCGGCAGTCGCGCTCCTGGGATGCATCGAGCCAGCCGTGGAGCGGCAGGCCCCGAAAGACCGGAACCGCCTCGACGGGCCGGCTGCTCCGGGAGAGCTTGTCTCCGGTGCGGGTGCGCAGCCGGTAGCGCAGCAACCCGCGGCCCGGGGACTCATCCCGGAAACGGGTCTCGCCCGCGACGGTCTCGCCCCGCGCCTCCCACTCTTCGCCGGGCACCTGTCGCTCGATCCGGGTCCGGGCATCGGGTTCCGAGGTCGCACTCCAGTTCAACTCGACGCCGCCGTCGGCCAGCGGCAACGCCACGACCTCGCCGGGTGGGCGCAGACCGGCGCAACCGCCGATCACCAGGGCGGCGGCAACGATCGACCCGGCACGAGCGGCTGCGCTTCCCTGAACCGCCAACTCACACTCCGTCCACGGTCGGCCTGCGGCACAGGGCTGTGGGCACCGCGCGAAGACTCCCCGCTAGTCCCGGCGCTTCACGCCGTCGGGGTAGTTGTACGCGATCTCCTCCGCGAGGTCTTCGGATCGCTTGGTCGAGCGCGAGTGGCTGCCGAAGAAGAAGTTCTGCAACACGTCGGACTCGCCGTACTTCTCGCCGAACTTGCTCCAGAGCCCCGGCCCCTTGGAGATGTCGTAGCCCGCCTGCCAGGCGTAGCGCATGCCGACCCGGTCCGCCTGGTCCTCGTGATCGCGACTGTAGCCGTTGACCACCGCGCTCGCCGCGAGGTTGGCGCCGATCACCGCCGCGGTTTCGGCCAGCTCGTCGTCGATCGTCTCGACGGCGACGAGCTGCGCGGCCAGCAGGCCGATCTGCGCCCAGCTTCCGCGCCCGGCCTGACGCCGGCTGTGTTCGTGAGTCGCGTGGGCGATCTCGTGGCCGAGGACCAGGGCGACCTCGTCGTCGTCCATGTCGTCGAGCAGACCGCTGAAGACGTAGATCGAGTAGTTCGGAGCGGCCATCGCGTTCCACTCGGGATTATCGACGACGTAGACCCGCACAGCTTCGGGGTCGACGTAGTCCGGCAACAGCGTCTCGGTGATGCCGCGAACCCGGTCGACCTGGGGTCCCTCGGTCTGCAACTCTCCGTAGTCCTCGACCACCTCGCCGTCGGAGCCGTGACGACGCATGTGCCCCTGCTCGCGGTAGTAGGCTTCGATCTCGTCGAAGGCGTGCTTCATCTGCACTTCCGTCGACGTCTCTTCGTTGGGAAAGGCGAACACCTTCTTGGCCAGGACCGAACCGTCCTCCTGGCGCTTTCCCTTGACCCGGACCTCGTAGCCCAGGGGGATCGCCGCCAGCGTGTCGGCTCCCGGCGCCGAGACCCGGGTCTTCGGTCCCGAACGGACCCGCTGACCGTCGACGACGAGGAACTCGCCGTCGCGGAACTCGGCGTAGCCCCGGCACTTGATCTTCCCCGCCGTGGCCGGGAGTGCGGCGGCCAGCAGGGCCAGCGAGAGAATGGCGAACCGGGCCGGAGTGCGGTGGATTCGAGTCGACATGGCTTTTCCTCGCAGGAGCGCACGAAACGGGATCAGTCTAGACGAGGCCAACTTCGGAGTACACTGGTGGCCCATGTGAGGTCTTGCGACCCGGGAGGCGCCGATGCTCGGGAACCGTCCGATGACCGAGTGGATCGCCGAGTACGGCGAGAGCCACCAGCATCCGATCAATCGGGCCTGCCACACCATCGGCATCCCGATGATCGCCCTCTCGCTACCCCTGTTCCTTGTGGCGATCTTCGTCCCCCGTCTGTGGATGGTCGCCCTGGGGTTGTTCGTGGTCGGCTGGGTGCTCCAGTTCATCGGGCACGCCTTCGAGGGGAAACCGCCGGAGTTCTTCAAGGACTGGCGATTCCTGTTCGTGGGCCTACGCTGGTGGGTCAAAAAGCTCCAGGGCAAGGCCTGACTTCGCGGCGACTCGCCGCCGGTCGCCATTTCGTGTCCGCCGACCCATCTTTCGGGTATGAAGCGGATCCACAAGATCGACACCCGCAGCCAGGCGACCGCGTACCGCGGAGGCGTGGTGTTGATGGCGATTCCGTTCGTCCTGCTCGGCGGCTTCTTCGCCCTTGCCGGCTTCGGGGCGTTCGTCCTGCCGGGCAAGGTGAACGCGCCCCTGAAGGTCCTCGGATTCGTTGGACTTTCCTTCTTCATCGCCGGGGCGATGCTGATGGGCAACGGTCTGCGGGGGATGAGGAACCAGCGTCGCATTCGCGAGCATCGCGCCCGTCACGTGGGCCAGCCCTGGCTCCTCGATCATGTCTGGGATCGCGACGGGATCCGCGACTGGGGCGGAAAGCGGGTCACCGGCCTGTTCGTCGCCGTGCTGTTCCTGGCGACCTTCCTGGTTCCGTTCAACTGGTGGGCCTTCGTCAGCGACGCGTCGAACCTGTTCCTGCGCGGGGTCGTGACTTTCTTCGACATCATCCTGGTGGTCGTGCTCGGCTCCGCACTCCACCGGCTCGCGGCCTACCTGCGATACGGCAGCAGCCGCCTGGTCTTCCGCCGGTTTCCGTTTCATCCCGGCGACGAGCTGATCGTCGCCTTCGTCGGCCCGCCGCTGGACGAGTTCACCGCGACGCTGCGCTTCATCGAGGAGCGCTTCGAGACCAGCGGAACCGGTGAGAACCGCACGACCCAGCTGGTCCCCTACGAGCACTTCCAGCAGAGCAAGGAGTTCGTCCGGGACCATCACGGCGAAGTCGAGATCTCGTTCGAGATCCCCGATCGGAAGCTGGTCACCGAGCTGAGCGGCCTCCCGGTCCGCTACTGGGAATTGCTGATCGAGTCCCAGCAGGCCGGGCCGGACTTCCACGCTACGTTTCCTTTGCCGGTGTATCCCCGCCCCTAGGTGGTCTCGAGATTGTTGCGACTGCCGGAATCCGGTTTTCCCCCCTGTTTCGTGAATCCGGGCGGCGCAACAATCTCGAGACCACCCTGAGGGGACGCACCAGCTATTCTGAATTGACATCTGTCAATACTGATGTCAATATGAAGGCATGGACCGGCTGGACCCCGTCTTTCTGCTTTCGCACCCGGAGATCGTCACTCCGGCGGCGCCCTGGTGCGCACGGGTCGACAACGTCGAGCTGGGGATCCTGCTGCTGGCCCAGCCGTGGATCGAGGCCGAGGGCTGGCATCGGGCGGACCTGGAGCGGGGCCTGGGGCGGCTCTCGGGCACGCTTCCCGTCGGGCCGCTCTACTTCCAGCGAATCAACCGGGCCGTGGCGCGGCTCGAGACGATGGACGCCCTCGGGGGCGAGGGCAAGGGGCGACGCCGGCGATTCCGGGTCACCCCCCGCGGCTTCGCGACCCTGGTGCTCAACCTCCAGGTCCTCGAGGCCGACCCGACGCTGACCGGCGGTGAGTTCGAGATGAAACGGGCGCTGGTCGCCACGTGGCACCTGGTCCTCGACAGCATCTCGCGTATCGGTGGCGGGACTCTCGAGTTCGACGAGGAGACCGGTCGCTTCTTCGACGAGGTGGAGCGTCTCGAACTCTGGGGTCAGCGACTGATCACCGACGAGATTCTCGGCCGGGCCCTCGACATCCTCTCGTTGATCGATCGCCAGCGGGCGGCGATCGAGAGCCGGATGGAACGGATCGCGCGATCCGCGAAGTCGACGCCGGACGCCGGTCACGAGGCCACGGGAACCGGGGCGTCGGCTCCCCTGGCGTCGGTGCCGATGAACCTGGACGCCGCGACGCTGGCCGCCGTCCGCGGACTGGCGCTGGCCACGCTTCCCCGCCTGCACCTGGATGCCGCCACGAGTCGCTACCGACGCTACCTGGAGTACCTCGACGACCTGGCCCGGCTGCACCGCCGGGAACTGCAGGTCGTCAACCTCGGCGCAATGCGCCGTCTCACCGGAGGGAGCCGCCGATGAACGGAAACACGAGAGATCGCTTCGCGAAGGAGCTGCAGGCCTGGCGGCCGCTGCTCGAGCAGATCGCCGAGAGGGAACCGGCGTTGCGTCTCGCGTCGGAGGTGGAACTGCGGCGCCGAGCCTCGGCGCTGAAACAGCCGCTGCAGGAGGGCGTGCCGCTGGAGGCGCTGATCCCCGACGGATTCTCCATTGTCCGGGAGGCCGCCCGGAGGGCGATCGGCCAGCGAGCCTACGACGTTCAGCTCGCCTGCGGAATCGCGCTGGTCGAGGGCCGGCTCGCGGAGATGCCGACGGGAGAGGGCAAGACTCTCGCCGCCGTCGCCCCGGTCTTCCTTCACGCGCTGGCCGGCCACGGCGTGCACGTGCTCACCTTCAACGACTACCTCGCCCGCCGCGATGCAGCCTGGATGGGACCGGTGTTCGGCCTGCTGGGCCTGACGGTCGGGCAGGTCGACCAGGAGAGTTCGCCGGCCGCGCGCCGGGAGGCGTACCGCTGTGACGTGACCTACCTCTCGGCCCGTGAATGCGGCTTCGATCAGCTCCGTGACGGACTCTGCCTGCGACCCGAGGATCAGGTGCAGCGTCCTTTCCACTTCGCCCTCGTCGATGAGGCCGACTCGATCATGATCGACGAGGCCCGGATCCCCCTCGTCGTCGCCGGTGGTGGCGACCCCGAGCCGGTCACCCCGGAAAGGCTGGCCACGATCGTGCGTACGCTCCAGGAAGGCGTCGATTTCGAGACCGATGAGTACCGCCACGAACTGGCGTTGACCGAGGCCGGGACCGAGCGCGTCGAAGCGCTGATGGGCTGGGACAACCTGTTCGCTCCGGAGCATGTGGAGGGTCTGGCAGCGGTTCGCAACGCCCTCCACGCCGAGGTGCTGCTGCAACGAGACGTCGACTACATCGTGCGGGAACAGCGCGTCGAGATCGTCGACGAGTTCACCGGACGGGTCGCCGAGCATCGCCACTGGCCTGACGGCCTGCAGGCGGCGGTCGAGGTGAAGGAAGGATTGCGGCCCAGCGCCGAGGGACGGATCCTGGCCTCGACGACGCTCCAGCATCTCCTCCAGGGCTACCCCGTGCTCAGCGGTATGACCGCCACGGCCAGCTCCTCGGCCGACGAGATCCGCCAGGTCTACGGGATCGAGGTCGTCGAGATCCCGAGTCGCTTCCCCGGCCGTCGTGTCGATCTGCCCGATCGGATCTTCGTCGACCGCAGCGCACGGGATCGAGCGTTGATCGAGGAGATCGTCGCGCTGCATGCCGAGTCGCGACCGGTCCTGGTCGGGACCGCCAACGTCCGGGAGTCGGAGCGACTGGCCCGGCGGCTCGCCGAACGCGGTCTCGGCTGTCGCATCCTCAACGCCCGGAACGACGAGGCCGAGGCGGCGATCGTCGCCGAGGCCGGCGCCCCCGGTGCGATCACGATCTCGACGAACATGGCCGGCCGGGGTACCGACATTCGATTAGGTGGAACGGACGAGAGCGAGCGGGAGACCGTGGTGGCCCGGGGCGGTATCTGTGTCATCGGCACACACCGACACGAGAGCCTCCGCATCGACCGGCAACTCCGGGGCCGTGCGGGTCGCCAGGGCGACCCCGGCACGTCACGGTTCCTGCTCGCTCTCGACGATCCCCTGCTGGTTCGTTACGGCATCCGCGACCTGATCCCTGCGCGGCACTGGCCCGAGGATTCCTGGGCGCCGATCCGTTCACCGCTGGTTCTCCGGGAAGTCGAACGTGCCTACCGGATCGTCGACGGTGAGTACCTCGACCTGCGTCGCCGGCTCTACGCGTTCTCCGATGTGCTCGACCGCCAGCGCCAGGCGATCGGCGAGTGGCGACAGTCGGTTCTCGAGGGCCGGGCCGCTCACGAGCGCTTGCAGGGCACCTGCCCCGACGTCTGGGCCGGACGCTGCCGGCGTTACGGAGAGCGTTACCTGCGCGAGGTCGCCCAGCGCCTGACGTTGCTGGTGATCGACCGCTGTTTCAGCGAGTACCTCGCCGAGATGCAGGCGGTCCGGGACGAGGTGCCCCTGCTCGGTTTTGCCGGCAAGGAACCGCTGACGGAGTTCACCCGGATCGCGATGGAGGCCTTCGAGCAACTGGAACGTCGGATCGACATGCAGATCGTCGGCGAGTTCCTCGATCTACGCTTCGACGCCACCGGCGTCGACTGGACCGGCAGCGGGCTGCGTGGCCCGGCGGCGACCTGGAGCTATCTGATCTGGGACCCGCTGGCGGAGAAGAACGCCCTGCGCGAGATGTCGTTCCACCCGGGCGTCGCCGGAATCGGCGTGCTCACTCTCGGGCCGCTGTTGCTGGCCTGGGGGGCGTTCGAGCACTGGCGCCGGAAGAAGCGGCTCCGGGAGACGGCGTGACGCGACGAGCCTCGCGCAGACAGTAGAGATGACCTTCACCTCGCAGGAACAGGTCTCCTCCCGCGGCGGCGGGCGAGGCGGAGAAGGAGTCGTCGAGCTGGTTCACGCTCAGCACACGGAAGTCCTGCTCGAGGTCGAGGACGACCGTCGACCCGTTGCGCCCGGAGATGTACAGCCGGCCCGCCGCGGCCAGCGGCGACGCGAAGACGTTGCCCAGCGAAGGCAGTCGCACCGGACCGAGCAGGGTCTTGCCGCTGGGCCCGTCGACGCAGGTCAGGAACCCCTGGCTGTGCTTGAGGTAGCAGAGGATGTCGCCGACGAGAACCGGTGAGGGCACGTAGGGTGTGTCGCGCTTGCGGGTCCAGAGCACGGCGTCGGTACCGGTGATGTCGCCCCTGGCTCCCTTCAGCCGGATCGCCAGCATCGCGCGATCGTCGTAGCTGTTGCCGACATAGACGATGCCCTTCGCCGCCACCGGAGTCGCGACGACGTTCCGGGACAACCCGCCGCACTCCCAGATCACCGCGCCGCTCTCCAGGTCGTAGCCACGGATCCTGCCGGTCGCGCTGACGATCACCTGGGCCTTCCCATCGACCTCGACGACGTACGGGGTCGACCACGAGGTGATCTCGTCCCGTGACGTCTTCCACCGTTGCTTTCCGGTAGCGGCGTCGAGGGCGACCAGGAACGACTGCTCCTGATGATCCCAGTTGATGACGAGGGTGCCGTCGTGGAGGACCGGTGAACTCCCCTCCCCGTGCTCGTGGCGAATCGACAGGTCTCCGAGATCGGTCTCCCAGATCGGCTCGCCGTCCAGCGACAGCGCGTAGTATCCCTGAGATCCGAAGGAGACGTAGAGCCGGCTGCCGTCGGTCGTCGCCGAGGGTGAGGCCCAGCTGCCGGTCTCGTGGGCCGCCTCGTGAGGAATCGCCTCGCGGACGACCCGTTGCCACACGAGGCTTCCGTCGTCGCGGTCGAAGGCCAGGACGGTGAACTGCTGCCGGCGGTCGGGGGTCACGTTGTTGTGAGCGCCGTCGGCATCTTCGTGGGCTGTCGTGTCGAGGCGTTCGCCGACGGGAACCGCGGCGGTGACAAACACCCGATCGCCCCAGACGATCGGCGTCGACAGCCCACGCCCCGGCAAGGCGGCCTTCCAGCGCAGGTTGTTCGTCTCGCTCCAGACCGTCGGCGGGTCGGCGTTGGGTGCGGTGCCGTTTCCGTCGGGTCCGCGCCATTGCCCGAACTGATCCTCGGCAGTGACCTGCTTCACGCCATCGCCCCCGGTCCGGGCCGAGTCCCGATCGCTGGAAACAGAGGAGCCCGGCTCCTCGGCCGTGCACACCGGGCTGCCGACAGCGGCGACGAGCAGCCAGCTACCGATCAGGACAGCCATTGTCCGCGAACCATCAGCCGGCATTGCAGAGTTCCTCGACGACAGTCGCCAGCAGGTCGAGTCCTGCCAGCAGATCTTCTTGCCGGGTCGCCTCCCGGGGGTTGTGACTGATACCGCCGATCGAGGGGACGAAGATCATCGACGTCGGACAGATTCGCGCCATCATCTGGGCGTCGTGTCCGGCGCCGGAGGTCATCCGTCGTACCCCGCGCCGCTGCCGCCGGGCGGCGGCCTCGATCAGCTCCACCACGGCCGGGTCGAAGACGACCGGCGTGAAACGCACCAGCTCTCGTCGCTCGAACTCGCACGACTCCTCGGCGGCGATCTCGGCAATCCGGGCCTCGATCTCTCGCTGGGCCTCGTCGAGACGCTGCGCATCGGCATTTCTCAGGTCGAGAGTCAACTTCGCGACCCCGGGGATCACGTTGATCAGCCCCGGTTCGAATCGCAGGCTGCCGACGGTCGCAACCTGACCCGGCGTGGCGTCGGCGATCTCCCGGGCGGCGACGACGATCCGCGCCGCCGCAAGACCTGCGTCGCGGCGAAACCCCGGCGGCGTGGTCCCGGCGTGATTCGCCTGCCCGGACAGGATCAACTCGGTCCAGTAGATGCCCTGCAGATCCTCGACGACACCGACCTGCAGCTCTTCGGCCTCGAGGAGCGGCCCCTGCTCGATGTGCAGTTCGACGAATACGTGGGGCCGGATACGACCGACCGTTGCGGAACCCGCGTAGCCGATGCGCTGCAGTTCGTCCCCCAGTCGCGCGCCGTCGCTACCGACGACGTCAAGGGCTCGTTCCAGTTCGAGCCCCCCGGCATGCACCAGCGAGCCCATCATGTCCGGCTGGAATCGCACCCCTTCCTCGTTGGTGAAAGAGACGATGCACAGGGCACGCCGGGGAAGGTCGCCGGCTTCCCGGAGCGCCGCGGCCACCTCCAGGGCGGCGATCACACCGAGGCTGCCATCGAGGCGTCCCCCGTTTCCGACGGTGTCGAGGTGCGAACCGATCATCACCGGCGGCCCCGCGGCGGTTCCTTCCAGGAAGCCGAACTGGTTGCCGATCCCGTCGACCTCGACCCGCAGACCGGCCTGGCGCATCCAGTCCGCGAACCGATCGCGGCCCCGTCGGTCCTCATCGGTGAGGGCGATCCGTTCGACGCCGCCGTCGGGAGTCGCGCCGATGCAGGCCAGCTCCTCGAGCCGCGCCAGGAAGCGCTCGTGGTTGACCCGGATCATTACCCTGGACTCTCCTTCAATAGCCGATTGTGCGTTCCCTTCGCGGTTCGACGCCGTGTCACGACGATACCGTCGTGGAACCCTCGAGGTTCGCGACGGGCGCTGGATTTACGGAGTTGTTACTCGTGTCGGGCGGAGGCCCTCGCCACCCGGAACCCCTCGGGGCGTCGAGACTAGCACGCGGCGAGGCCGGGAAGGCGCCTGGTCGGGCCCCGGTTTGCGTGACGCCGGGAATCGAGGAATCATGATCGGGTCGATCTCAAGGAGGCTACCGTGAACAAGCTGACCACCGCTGTTGCCGTCCTCGCTCTCGCGCTGCTCCTCGCCGCTCCGGCCACGTTCGCCGAGGAGAACGAGACCAAGATGTCCGGAAGCTACGTCTGGACCAACGGAGGCGCCGGCGATCTGGAGGTCGTCTTCACCCCCGACGGCGAAAACCGCTGGAACGTGTCGTTCTACTTCGAGTTTCGCGGCCAGGACCACGTCTACACCGGCACCGCCGAGGGCAGCCTGTCCGACGGCGCGCTAGCAGGCCGCGTCACCAACGAGAACCAGCGCCGCAACTGGAACTTCAGCGGCACCTTCACCGACGGCAAGTTCGAAGGGACCCACGAAGAGATCGGTCGAGACGGCAAGACCTTCGACACCGGAACGATGAAGCTCGGCGGCTAGTGTCCCGCGACCCCGCTGACCGACAGCGCCTGGCGAAGTCCGTCGGGATCGTCGACGATCACGTCGATCGCCGAGACGGCGCGCCGGACCCCGTAAAGCCCGACCGCCTCGTGGGGGCGACGCAGGACGACCCGCAGGTTCGGCTCTCCCAGCGGGATCAGCCGCAGCGGCCGCTCGCGCTTCGGCAGCCCGGGCGGCAGCGCGACCGCCTCCTGGACCCGCTCGATCTCCGATCGGGGCACGTCGACCGTCCAGCGTAAGCCGAGACGGAAGCGGACCCGATCCGCCGCGACCACCGTCGACCGCAGCCGGATCGCGTGGAGATCCCCGAACAGGAAGACGAAGCCGTAGAGCCCCAGGCTGGTCAGCGTCCAGGCGGCCACGTCGCTCCAGATCTGCACGATGAAGTGGACGCCGATCGTCTCGACGAGCATCACCATGGCGATCACCGAGGCGAAGACCGGATAGCCGCTCTGGCGGTTTCCCGGGAAAGCGATCTGCCCCGGAACGACCTCGGGCTGTCCGCGCCAGCCGGTGACGAGGTAGTAGAACATCGCGAACTCGGTGGTCAGGATGTCCGCCACCCGGTTCGCGCCGATCTCCTGTCGCGCCACCCGACGAAGGGCCTCGACGAAGTCGCCCTCTTCCTCGCGGCCGCGGACCCCGCGGACGATACGGCTCGCCCGCCGCACGACGACGACGGCGACGAGCAGCTCGAGCGGGATCAACGCGAGCTCGACCAGCGACAGGTATCGATGACGATCGTCGGGCAGGATCGCGGAGGCGACGAGGAGACAGAGAATCAGCACCGGCAACACGGTCAGCTTCGGAATCCGTGTCCGTCGGATCGCCAGCAGGTAGAGGCCCGGCAGGAGCAGCGTCAGGTCGAGGGTGACGGCGAGGCTGAGCAGGTCGGGCTCCGCCGCCAGACGGCCGGACTGCACGATCCACGTCGACGTCGCCAGGACCAGCGCGGCGGTCACGATCGCGGCTCCGGCGACGAGTCGCTCGGGCGTGCGGCCTTCGAGAACGGAAACGCGAACCATCGACCACTCCTCACGTGGAATCCTACGCCTCCCGGGGACGGTCGGCCAGCGGCGAGCGATTGACGGCCGGAACGGCGTGAGGCACGATGCCGCCCACCATGCACGCACCGAATATTCTCCTCGACCTGGTCGTCATCTTCGTCGTCGCGGTCGGCGTCGTGGCGGTGCTGCGCCGGGTCGGCGTTCCGACGATCGCGGGCTTCATCGTCGCCGGTATCGTCGCCGGCCCGTCGGGCCTGGCCCTCGTCGGCCGGACCGAGCCGGTCGAACTGCTCGCCGAGATCGGCGTCGCCCTGCTGCTGTTCGGAATCGGCATGGAGATTCACGTGGGCCGGCTGCGTCGGCTCTGGCGCCCGATCCTCATCGGCGGCACCCTGCAGGTCAGCCTGACACTGGTTGCCATGGCCGGGCTGGGACTCCTCGTCGGGCTGTCGCCACGGCTCTCGGTGTTCCTCGGAATGCTCCTCGCGGTCTCCAGCACCGCGATCGTCCTGCGCGGTCTGACGACCCGCGGCGAGGTCGACGCCCCCCACGGCCGACTGGCCCTGGGCATCCTGATCTTCCAGGATCTCTGCGTCGTCCCGATGATGCTGTCGATCCCGGTGTTGGCCGGAGGTGACGCTTCGGCCGGGGAACTGCTGCGGGCCCTGGGAGTCTCGATCGGCGTGCTCACGGCGGTGCTCATCGCCGCACGGTTGCTCGTGCCTCACCTGCTCCACGCCGTCGCCCGGACCCGGCAGCGGGACCTGTTCGTGTTGACGATCTTCGTCGTCTGCGTCGGGACCGCCGCACTGGTCTCGTCGGCCGGAGTCTCGCTGGCGCTGGGCGCCTTCCTGGCCGGGATGGTGATCTCCGGAAGCGAGTACCGGCATCAGGCGATGGCGGAGCTGATTCCGTTCCGTGAGGTGTTCGCGAGTCTGTTCTTCGTCTCGGTCGGCATGCTGCTCGACATCGAGGTCCTGGTCAGCGACTGGCTGGGCGTACTTGCGCTGCTGGCCACGGCGCTGCTGGGCAAGTTCGTGATCGTCTTCATCACCGCCCTGGTGATGCGTATGCCGGTCCAGACCGCGGTGCTCGCCGGTGCCGCCCTGGCCCAGATCGGCGAGTTCTCGTTCGTCCTGGCCCACGCCGCCGATACGACCTCGTTACTCCAGAACGAGTGGGGCCCGCGGTTCCTGGCGGCGGCCATCCTGTCGATGCTGATCACGCCACTGGCGATCGCCCTGGGTCCACGCCTGGCGACCGGCGCGACCCAGCTGCGCGCCCTGACACGGCTGCTCGGGGTCCGTTCCGCGGATCAGGCTACGGGAACCCCGGCCTGCGCGGCCGATCACGTCGTGATCGCAGGCTACGGCATGGCCGGCCAGGAGCTGGTGCGGGTCCTCCGGGACGTGGGGATCGATCACGTCGTGCTCGATCTGAACCCCGACAACATCAGCAAGGCGGTGGCCAGCGGAGACAACGCCTACTTCGGCGATGCGACCAGCGTCGACGTACTGCGTCACGTCGGTGCCGATCGTGCCCGGGAGATCGTCATCGCGGTCAACGATCCCCAGGCCGCCGAGCGGGCGGTGCGGGCTGCTCGCGAAGTTGCCCCGAAGACCCCGATCCTCGCCCGGTCCCGGTACGTCGACGACGTCGAAGATCTGCGCCGGGCCGGCGCCGACGAGGTCGTCCCCGCGGAGGTGGAAGCCGCCGCCGAGATCGCGGCGCGAGTGCTGCGACGCCACGGCGTCCGGGGTGATGCGCTCCGCGACCGGATGGTCGACATCCGCAACCGCCACCGATGAGGCTCCGGACCGCGGTTCTCGGTCTCCTGATGGTCCTGCTGACCGGGCTCGGTGCCCGGATCGAACTGCCGCTGGGCCCCGTTCCGTTCTCGCTGCAGACGATGTTCGTCGTCGTGACCGGCCTGCTGCTCGGGCCACTGCGGGGCGGCGCCGTGATGGCGCTCTACGTGATCGCGGGCCTGGCCCTCCCGCTGTACGCGGGAGGCGCATCGGGGATCGACGTGCTGATCGGGCCGACCGGCGGCTACCTGATCGGATTCGTCCCGGCGGCGGTGCTGGCCGGAGTCCCGTGCCGGCGGCAGCCGGGACGATTCGCCTGGATTCCGGCGGTTGGCTGGGGACTTTTCGCCCACGCGGCGATCTTCACGATCGGCGTCCCGTTCCTCGCCGCGAAGATCGGCGATCTCGAACGAGCGCTCGAGCAGGGTCTCTGGCCCTTCCTGCCCGGCGCACTGATCAAGACCGTCGCCGCCGTCTTCCTGGCAGCCGCGATCGACCGACTCTGGCAGTCGGCCGCCAACCGCGGGAAGCACCGGCCTCGGTCGACGAAGTAGTCAAGCGTCGTCGGCTCCGGACGGCTCGCCGAACTTTCCGAGCATTCCGGTCTCCCCGGCCAGCCAGACGACGAACCGTCCCGCTGCCGTCAACTCCTCACGAATCTCCAGCACCTGCCGGGCCATCCCCGGATCGTCGGTGATGACGCCCGCCACTCCGCGGCTGAGCATGACCGAGACCTGAACCGGATCGTTGATCGTCCAGCTGTAGACCTTC
This sequence comes from uncultured bacterium, assembly GCA_942490715.1. Classification (GTDB taxonomy): domain Bacteria; phylum Acidobacteriota; class Polarisedimenticolia; order Polarisedimenticolales; family Polarisedimenticolaceae; genus CALNYP01. The sequence continues at coordinate 18,215 of CALNYP010000034.1, read as the reverse complement.
TTGTTCGCCCTGCGTGCCCGCCGGATCGTCGGCGGCGTCGACGCCTTACCGTTGAGCGCGAGGAAGTCGACGTCGAGACGGGTCAGGTCGCCGACGCTGGCGGTGTTGAGCAAGCCGAGGGTCCAGTCCGGCCGCAACGAACGCATCTTGAGCAGGCCGTCCAGCTTCAACGACATGATCACCACGTGTCGTTCCATTCCGACCGCCTCGACGATCTCGGCGACCCGGGACTCCAGCTGCTCATCGTGGCCGTAGTACTTGAGCTCGATGAAGACACCGACGCGGCCCCGGGCGAGTTCGAGAGCCTGACGCAGGGTCGGCGTCCGCTGACTCGCGAATTCCGGAGAGAACCAGCTACCGATGTCGATCGTGCGCAGATCCTCGTCGGTGACCTGCCAGACCTTGCGGGGATCCCGGGACATGCGCATGTAGTCCTGGTCGTGGGCCACGATCACCGTCCCGTCCGCGTTCTCCTGCACATCGAGCTCGATCCAGTCCGCACCCTCTGCGATCGCCAGCTCGAACGCCGCCATCGTGTTCTCCGGCGCCGCCCCGGCGGCGCCGCGATGGGCGATGACCTGCGCCGTGTCCTCGGCGTCCATGTGCTCGCCGGCGAAGTACCCGCCGACCATCTCCGCGGCGAGCACGACGACCAGCGACGACACCGCGAGTCTCCCGGACCGGCCGACTCCCGAGCCCCGGTAGAAGTCGACCGGGGCCCCGTCGAGCGGCTCCAGCCGTGCACGACGGTCGAAGGAGCGGAAGACCCGGTTGAGGACCAGCGGGAACATCACCGTCGCCAGGACAGAAACGCTCAGGTTGACCAGGCCCGCAAACAGCAGCGCGCCGCCCAGCCCGAGGATCACCGCCGTCGCACCGGCGCCACGATCCGGCACCAGCACGTTCCCCAGCGCCCCGGCGACCCAGGTCGCGACGCCACCGACCACCATCGCGGTCGCGAGCCAGCCGACGATCCAGCTTGCGATCGCCCAGCGGTAGGGCAAGGTAACCGACCGGCTGGCCTGCATCGCCTGTGCGGCGGTCTTCTCCTCGAACAGAACCATCGAGAGGGCCAGCGACCAGCGGGCGATCTTCGTGGTCACGATCGCGGCCAGGACCAGGACCAGCAGCGCCGCGATTCCCAGGGCAAGTTCGAACTCGGGCGGCCGCGACGCGAGGTAAAAGTTGATGTCGAACTGTCGCAGCAACAGGAAGTAGAGCAGGCCGATCGCTGCCAGAAACGGAGCCGCAACGATCAGCAACCTGACCACGACCCGGCGTGCGAGATGGAACAGCTCGACGGCGTGCCGCGCGACGTGCCGGAACGCCTCGAACCAGCCGACCCGGCGCCCCTCGGTCACCCCGAAACCGATCACCAACAACGCGCCGCTCTCGATGAACAGGACCACCAGCCCGATCGCCGCGAGGGCGATCAACATCAGCAAGCCGATCGGATGGAGCAGGAACGTGACGATGCCGAAGTCGGTGACGACACCGGTTCCGGTCGTGACGAGGAACAGCTTGAGCAGCAGGGCGACCAGCGGAGTGAGCAGGGCGACGACGGTGCCGCGAGCCACCAGGTCGACCACGACGATCGCCCCCCAGGCGCTGCGAAAGTCGTCCCAGGCGCCGCGGTGCGCCGCGCGCCATGGAATCCCGTCCCCCAGCTCTTCGCGTCGTATCGCCACCGGTCCATCGCCTCCCCAGAGGCACAGGATACACGGGGTCAACCGGCGGACGTCGCGGTGAATTCGCCGCCACGCATGCTAGGCTGCCGGTCCGCGGAGGTCCACGATCCTGACGACGCGCTGGCGCATCATGAACCTCGAACTCGGCCTCGACGAGCAGGAGAGTTCCCTGGTCTCCCGGGCGGCGGAGGTCGCCGGAGTCGATCGCGCCCAAGTGCGCGGCATGCGCATCGCTCGCAAGTCGATCGACGCCCGGCGCAGGGGAGGTCGGCGACGGCTCCGCTTCATCGTTCATGTCGATCTATCGCTGCCGGAAGGCGTGACCGGCGCGACCTTCGAGCAGGCCAGAAGAACCGGCCGCATCGTGGCGACGCCGATCGCCGGAAGCCTCGAGGTCGGAACCGTGGCCACCGCCGCGCAGCAGGGCCGGGCGGCGGTGGTCGGTTCGGGGCCGGCCGGTCTCTATGCGGCCCTCGTGCTCGCCCTCAACGGCGTCGAGGTCGACCTGATCGATCGCGGCGCTCCCCTGGAAGAGCGCGGCCGCGACCTCGTCGCCTTTCATCGCAGCCGGGTGCCGAACCCGGAGTCGAACCTGCTCTTTGGCGAGGGCGGCGCCGGCACCTACTCCGACGGGAAGCTCTACACCAGGGTCGACGACCCGCTGGAGGTGCCGTGCCTGGATGTCCTGGTCGAGTGCGGCGCTCCGCCGGAGATCCTCTACGACTCCCGGGCTCACATCGGCACCGACAGGCTCCACCGGCTTCTGCCGCGGCTACGGAGGCGTCTGAGCGATCTCGGGGTCCGCTTTCACTGGCGGACCAGGATGAACGGCCTCGTGCTCGACGCTTCCGGCGAGCGGGTGCTGGCCCTGGCCACCTCTTCCGGCGAGCTGCCCTGCCACGCAGTGTTCCTCGCGCCGGGACACAGCGCACGGGACACCGTCCGTGCGCTCCACGACCAGGGAGTGCACGTCGACCCCAAGCCGTTCCAGCTTGGCGTCCGGATCGAACATCCCCAGGAGCTGATCGACCGCGGCCGCTACGGCGACAGCCCGGAAGCCCGGGCGCTGGGGGCGGCGTACTACAACCTCGTCTGCAAGGCGGACCGCGACGCTCCGGCGGCTCACTCGTTCTGCATGTGCCCCGGGGGCAAGATCGTCGGCAGCATCAACGAGCCGGGACTGCTCTGCACCAACGGGATGAGCAACTCGCTGCACTCCTCGCCGTGGGCCAACGCCGCCCTGGTGACGACCTTCGGCCCCGCCGAGTACGGCGACGGGCCCTTCGCCGGTGTGGAGTTCCAGCGCCGGCTCGAGGCCACATTCTTCGAGGCGGGAGGCGGTGATTACACGGCACCGGCGCAGACCGCGGCGGACTTCCTCGCCGGGCGGCTCACGGCACGCCCGCGATCGTCGAGCTACACCTTCGGCACCGGCCCCGGCCGCATCGACGAGCTGCTGCCGGTGCGGGCCCGAGCCGCGATCGGCCGGGCGCTGGAGCGTTTCGACCGGCAGATCCCCGGGTTCGCCGGCCACGACGGTCTGCTCGTCGGCCTCGAGTCCCGCAGCTCGGGGCCGATACGGATCACCCGGGATCCGGAGAGCTTCGCAGCCCTCGGTATCCGCAATCTCTACCCGATCGGCGAGGGGGCCGGGTACGCCGGCGGAATCATGAGCGCCGCGATCGACGGCGCACGCTCGGCCCGGCGGTACGTGTCGGTGTAGACTGCCCCTCCGGCACCATCCGAGTTTCGACTAGCGCATCAGGAGGGAGACCATGGGTATCTTCATCGCACTGCTCGACTACACCGACAAGGGAATCCGCGACATCGAGGACTCCCCGCTCCGCGCCGACCGGTTCAACAAGATGGTCGAGGACAAGGGCGCCCGGGTCATCGCGCAGTACTGGACGATCGGCTCCCACGACGGTGTCCTGATCCTCGAAGCGCCCAGCGACGAGGTCGCCGCGTCGTTGCTGCTGACCCTGGGAGCGACCGGCAACGTGCGCTCGACGACCCTGCGGGCCTACGAGTGGGCCGAGGCGAAGGATCTGATTCCCGACCACCTCCCCAAGGCCTGACCGGCGGCGAACCCGGTCGACGGCCGAGGGTTCAGATCGTCCGGCTGAACAGCTCGCCCGAACCACCCTGCTGGCCGGGCAGGTGCGCGTCGAACGTCATCGCGACGTTGCGGACCAGCAGACGGCCGATCGAGGTCAGGCGGACGCTGCCGTCCGGCTCGAGAACGAGCAGGCCGTCCTGCTGCATCGGGGTCAGCCGCTGCAACTCGTCGGCGTAGCACCCGGCGAACGTCTCCCCGAACTGTCCCTCGTAGTCGGTCGCGTCGATCTCGCCGTGGCAGAAGATGCTGGCGATGACCCAGCGTCGCCGGCGATCGTCCTCGGTGAGCCGGTAACCCCGTCGCGTCGCCAGGCCCTCCTGCTCCACCGACGCTTCCCACTCGGGCAGCTTGTGCGCGGACTGGGCGTAGCCCTCCTGCAGCTCGCTGATCGCCGAGGGGCCGAAGCCGAGCAGGTCGACACCGGACTGGGTGGTGTAGCCCATGAAGTTACGTCGTAGGGTCCGGTCCCGGGTCGCCTGGCAGAGCTCGTCCTCGGGGCGGGCGAAATGGTCCATCCCGATGTAAACGTACCCGGCGCTGAGGAACCGCTCGATCGCCATCAACATGATGCGCAGCCGGGTCTGGGGGGCGGGCAGGTCGGCGTCGGCGAAGCTGCGTTGCTGCTTCGCCTTCCACTTCACGTGAGCGTAGGCGTAGAGCGCGATGCGGTCGGGGCCGATCGCCAGAACCCGATCCAGGGTGTGGGAGAAGGAGGCGACGGTCTGAAACGGCAGTCCGTAGATCAGGTCGAAGTTGACGCTGAGCATGCCGGCGGCCCGGGACGACTCGACGAGGTCGCGGGTCATCGCCTCCGGTTGCACGCGATGAATCGCCTGCTGCACCCGGTCATCCAGATCCTGCACGCCCATCGAGATCCGGTTGAAGCCGCAGTCCGCCAGCGCGGCGACGTGCTCGTCGGTCGTGACCCTGGGGTCGACCTCGATCGAGACCTCCGCACCGTCGCGCAACGGGAACGCATCGGTCATCGCCCGGAACAGCCGCTCGATCTGCTGCGGCGAAAGGTGCGTCGGCGTTCCGCCGCCCCAGTGGAGCTGCGTCGTCGACGGTGCGCCACCGAACATCCCACGAACGGTCCGGATCTCGCGCTCGATCGTCGAGAGGAACTGCTCGGGCAACTCCTCCTTGCGGGTGATCACCCGGTTGCAGGCACAGAAGTGACACAGACTCCGGCAGAAGGGCACGTGGGCGTAGAGCGCCAGCCCCTCGTCGGTCTTCCGCGCGGTCCGGGCCAGGGCGGCTCGGTAGTCGTCAGCAGCGAAGTCGTCGCTCCAGGTCGGAGCGGTCGGGTAACTGGTGTACCGCGGTCCGGCGGTGTCGTAGTTCGGGATCACGCGCTCGAGCTCGGCGACATCGACCTGAAAGCCGTTCGATTCCATCGTCATACCTTGCCCCGGGTGCGCAGCACGCCCGTTCGCGGCTGCTCGAACTCGCAATCGCCGAGCTTGCAGCGCTTCAATCCCTGGGACTGATACTTGAAGTAGCCGTCGGGAAAGACGGTGGCGACGTTCTCGTACCGTTCCGAGAGTCGCTTCGCCGCGAGGAAGTTCGCGCCGGACGAAACCCCGACGCAGAAGCCGTGCTGGTCCCGCAGCGTCGCAGCGCTCTCCATCGCCTCGGCCGTCGTCACGACGATGACCTCGTCGATCGACGGATGCAGGCCGCCGTGACCGTCGCCGGCAAGCTCGGGAATGAAGCCATCGCCGATGCCGCCGATCCCGTGGGGACCGGGGGCACCCCCCGTCATCACCGCCGACTCGGCCGGTTCGACGGCGACCAGACGGGCCTCCGGGTAGCGCCGGCGCAGTGCCCGTCCGACGCCGATCAGCGTGCCCCCGGTGCCGACTCCGGCGACGAAGGCATCGACCCGCGGGACCTGGCCCTCGAGCCCATCCAGCAGCTCGACGCCGGTCGTCTTCTCGTGGCACTCCGCGTTGAGCGGGTTGGCGAACTGATCGGCGGAGAAGAACTCCGGCGCCTGGGCCATCTCGTCCCGGGTCGCGGCGGCGCCGGCGAAGTCGCTCGGCTTGCATTCGATCAACGTCGCACCGAGATCGCGGATGCTCTGCTTGCGTTCGATCGTCATGTCCTCGGGCATCACGATCACCACGGGATACCCGGACTGCCGGCCGTAGTAGCTCAACGCGATGCCGGTGTTGCCGCTGGAGGCCTCGACGATCGTCATCCCCGGTCGCAGCCGTCCGGACTGTTCGCTGCGTTCGATGATGTACCGGGCGATCCGGTCCTTGATGCTCCCGCAGGGGTTGGCGCACTCTAGTTTGACGTGGATCCCGTCGACGCAGAGCAGCGGTGTTCCGCCGGGTTCCATGATCGGGTCCAGCATAAGTATTACCCCTTACACAGCCAGATACGGCCATCGTGATCAGCAACGGCGCGCCGTCTATACTAGTGCTTTCCGGCGACCTTCGCTTCTCGAAGTCGCTCGTTCCTCGGGTGCGTGAATGACGGAAAGAGGATCGCTCCTCGACAGGCGCTGAAGGGATGAAGCACTTCGATGCGTGACGGCGGAGAACGGGCGGCGATGACGTTCGCGATGAGGCTCTCGCTCATCGTCGGCTTCGTCATGCTGACGACCAAGGTCAGCGCCTGGTGGATCACCAACTCGTCGGCGATCCTCAGCGATGCGGCGGAGTCGGTGGTCCACGTACTCGCCGTCGGCTTCGCCGTGTGGAGCCTGCGCCTGTCGTTCAAGCCCGCCGACGACGACCACCCCTACGGTCATGCCAAGATCGGCTTCTTCTCCGCCGGCTTCGAAGGCGCGATGATCGTCATCGCCGCCCTGTTCATCATCCAGGATGCCGTCGACAAGCTGATCCGCGGTGTGGAGGTCCAGCAGCTCGGACTGGGCACGCTGCTGACGGCAGGCGCAGCGGTGATCAACGCCGGGCTCGGCCTGTATCTCGTCCGGGCCGGGCGCCGACACCGCTCCCTGGTGCTGGAGGCCGACGGAAAGCACGTACTGACCGACGTCTGGACCAGTGTCGGCGTGGTCGTCGGGTTACTGCTGGCGATCTGGACCGGCTGGCTCTACTGGGATCCGATCTTCGCCCTGATCGTCGCGACGAACATCCTGATCTCCGGTGCGGGTCTGATCCGTCGGAGCGTCGGCGGGTTGATGGACACCGCGGACCCGGAGGTCCAGCAGCAACTCGAGTCCCTCCTCGACGAGACGACGCGGCGCCACGGCATCCACTACCACGGGCTGCGACATCGCGATGCCGGGGATGGCTTTCTGGTCGAATGTCATCTGCTGTTTCCGGACACGATGACGGTGCGGGAGGCCCACGGAATCGCCACCGAGATCGAGCAGGCGATCGAGGCCACACTGAAACCCGCCGCCCGGGCGATCACCCACCTGGAACCGTTGCAGGACCACGCCCGCATTCACTCCCACGGCGGGAGCGACGAGGCGCCCTGAGCCAGGCGGGACGTCCGTTGCTGCGCTCAGCCCCCGGAGGCACCCGCCACTTCGGCGACCTTCTCGACGCGCACCGCGCAGACCTTGTACTCGGCGGTTCCGGTGATGACATCGCCGGCGTCGTTGGTCAGCCGGTTCGCCGGAGCCTCGGCGAAGTGCATCGGCATCCAGACACAACCCCGGCGCATCCGCGGGCTGATCATCACCCGGGCCTCGACGATCCCGCGACGGGAGCGGACGTGGACGGTCTCGCCATCGCTCACGCCGAGACGGCCGGCATCCTTGCGATGCATCTCGAGGAAGTTCTCGCGCTGCTTGGCGACCGGCCCGGCATCGCGCCGGGTCTGGGTCGCGGCGTTGTAGTGGTACAGCGTACGACCGGTCGACAGGACCAGCGGATACTCGTCGCAGGCCAGCTCGTCGCTCTCGCGATACTCGACCGGCTCGAATCCCGCGATGCCGATGATCGGGCCATCCCGATGCAGCGTCGGCGTACCGGGGTGGCCCGGCTCGGGGCAGGGCCACTGGATGCCGGAGACGCCGATCCGATCGTGTGAAATCCCGGCGAACTTCGGTGCCAGCGCCGCCATCTCGGCGTAGACCTCGGAGACGTCGCCGTACTCGGGCATCGGGTAGCCGGCCCTGCGGGCGATGTCGCAGAGGATCTCCCAGTCCGGCCGGGCTTGACCGGGAGGATCGACCGCCTTGCGCACCCGCTGCACCCGGCGATCGCTGTTGGTGAACACCCCGCTCTTCTCGGCGAAGGTCGACGCCGGCAAGACGACGTCGGCGAAGCGGGTCGTCTCGTTGTGGAAGATCTCCTGGCAGACGAGGAACTCGCACTCGTTGAGGCCGGCCTCGATCTGCGAGGCGTTCGGCTCGGAGATGACGATGTCCTCGCCCATCACGAACAGCCCCTTGACCCTCCCCTTGGCCATCTCCTTCATCATGACGTTGAGGTTCATCCCGTCGTCGGGCGACAGCGGTCACGCCCCAGGCCTGCTCGAACTTCGCCGCGCATCTCGTCGTCGGTGACCGGCTGGTCCCCGGGGAGGAAGACCGGAGTCGCGCCGGCGTCGTTGGCGCCCTGCACGTTGTTCTGGCCGCGCAGGGGGTTCATCCCCGCGCCGGTGACGCCGAGGTGCCCGGTCATCAGGACCAGGTTGGCCAGACAGTAGACGTTGTCGGTGCCGTGGGTGTGCTCGGTGATCCCGAGGGTGTAGTAGATCCCGGCCTTCCGGGTCGTCGCGTAGATCCGGGCGGTCTGGCGGATGTCCTCGGCGGGGACGCCGGTGATGTTCTCGGCCTCCTCCGGCGGGTAGCGCAGCACGGTCTCGGCCATCTCCTCGAAGCGCGAGGTGTGCCGGTCGATGAACTCGCGGTCGACCAGCCCTTCGCTGACGATCACATGGGCCATCGCGTTGAGCAGCCAGACGTCGGTGCCCGGGCTTGAGCTGCAGATGCCGTTCGGCGATCTCGGCCATCCAGATCCGCCGGGGATCGGCCACCGCCAGGCGCGCACCCCGGCGGACCGCGCGCTTCATCTCCATGGCGATGATCGGATGGGCCTCGGACGTATTCGAGCCGATCACGAACAGGAAGTCGGTATCGCGGATCTCGTCGATCGCGTTCGTCATCGCCCCCGCCCCGAACATGGTCACCAGACCGGCGACCGTGGGGGCGTGTCACGTGGCGGCACATTGATGGACGTTGTTCGTCCCGAACGCGGCGCGGGAGAGTTTCTGCACCAGATAGTTTTCTTCGACGGTGCAGCGACTGGAGGAGACGAAGCCGAGGGCGTCGGCACCGTGCCGATCCTTCACGCCTTGCAACCCCTCGACGACCCGGGTCAACGCTTCGTCCCAGCTGGCCGGATGCAGCTCGCCGTCGGCGCCGCGAACCAGCGGTTCGGTCAAGCGGTCCTCGTGATGGATGAAGTCGTAGGCGAAGCGACCCTTGACGCAGAGGTTGCCGTCGTTGAGGGTCTCCCCCGGCGGGGGGCTGGTGACCTTGACCACCCGGCCTTCCTGCACGTTGAGGTCGAGCTGACAGCCGACGCCGCAGAAATTGCAGGTGGTGCGCACCTTCTCGACCTGGTGCGGCAGGACGTGGTGACTTCTTTTCGATCAGCGCGCCGGTGGGGCAGGTGTCGATGCAACCGCCGCACAGCTCGCAGGTCGTGTCGAGCAGGCCGCGCTCGCCGGCGGTCGAGATCGTCGTCTCCGACCCGCGATGGGCCAGGGTGATCGCGTTGACGCCCTCGACCTCGTCGCAGTAGCGCGTGCAGCGCGCGCAGAGGATGCAGAGATCGGGTCGAACTGGATGTAGGGGTTGACGTCGTCGGGGCGGCCGCGCGCGCGGCGCCTCGACGGGTCAGTCCAGCGGCGCGCCGATCTTTCGGCCAGCTCGAGCAGCTCGTTGCCGTTGCCGGTCTCGCGGGTCGGCGAGCCGTCGTTCGAGGCGATGATCGGCCAGGTACAGCCGAGCAGGAGCTTGCTGGTGCCGCTCGATCGCTCGGAGTCGGTGCGGATCTCCATCCCGGCGGCGACCTGGCACGCGCAGGCCGGGCTGCAGGCGACGCTGCCCCTCGACCTCGACCAGGCACATCCGGCAGGCGCCGGCCGGGTCGAACCGCGGGTCGTGGCACAGCGTCGGGATCTCGACCCCCGAGCGGGAGGCGACCTCGACGATCGTCTCTCCCTGCAGTGCCGCGCACTCCTTGCCGTCGATGCGGACCGTCAGTTCCGTCGCCATCATTCCTCCGAGCCGGCCCGTGGGCCGAACGCCTCTGGAAAATACTTCCGAGCACTTTCATACGGCTTTGCCGCGACCATGCCAAGGCCGCAGATCGAACCGCATTCCATCTCCCAGCCTACCTCGTCGGCCAGTGCCAGCGAGGATGGGTCGCCCTTATCGAGGAAACTCGTCATCGCCCGGTGCAGCCAGCGGGTTCCGATGCGACAGGGCGCACACTGTCCGCAACTCTCGTCCTCGAAGAACTGCGTCTGCCACTTGGCGGCGAGGGCGAGGTCGACCGTATCGTCGAGCACCACGACCCCGGCGCTGCCGAGCATCGAGCCGACCTTGGCCAGGCTGCGGTAGTCCAGCGGGACGTCGCGCATCGAGATCGGCAGAAAGCCGGACGACGCTCCACCGGGGCTGAACGCCGCGGGCGAACCCAGGTATCCCCCGGCCGCCTCGACAAGCTCGTCGAGGGTCACGCCCAGGGGCATCTCGTAGACACCGGGCTGCTGCACGTGGCCGGAGATGCTGTAGAGCTTGCTGCCGGCCTCGGCGCGTCCCTGGGCCCGGAAGGCCTCGCCGCCACGGAGGATGATCGCGGGCACGCAGGCGATGGTCTCGACGTTGTGAATCAACGTCGGCTTGCCCCACAAGCCGCTCTCGGTCGGGAACGGCGGCTTGAGCCGCGGCATGCCGCGCTTGCCTTCCAGGGACTCCAGCAGCGCCGTCTCCTCGCCGCAGATGTAGGCGCCGTGGCCCTTGACGATCTTCCACTCGAACGCGGCGAGTGCCTCACCTGCCTGTTCGATCTCGCGCTCGACCGCCTCTCGTTCGGCGACGAACTCGCCACGGATGTAGAGCCAGATCTGCCGGGCTCCGGCGATCTCGGCGGCGATCGCCAGCCCTTCGAGCATCAGCTCCGGCCGCCGGAGCATCACCTCGCGATCCTTGAACGTGCCCGGCTCGCCCTCGTCGGCGTTGCAGACCACGTAACGCTCGGTCACCGGCTGAGAGCGGACGGCGCGCCACTTGATGTGGGCCGGGAAGCCGGCGCCGCCACGCCCCTGCAGACCTGACGTCTCGATCTGCTGCAGCACGTCGTCGGCCTGCATCCCGCGCATCGCGGCTAGCGCGGCGTACTCGTGGCGGCGTCGTGGTGCACCGAGGTTCATCGGCAGGCGGTCGTCATCGGGAGTGACGCCGCGGGGGCGAGTTTCGAAGGACTCGACGGTCAGGTCCTCGCGCAGGATCGCCGGGGCGCGATCGCACTGGGCCAGACAGCTGACCGCCTCACAGGGCCGCCCCTCCGCCTTCAGGCTCGCCAGCAGCGCCTCGGATCCAGCCATGCGGCAGGAGAGGCCGTCGCAGACCCGGACCCGCTCTCCGGGGCGGTCGATCAGCGAGTAGAACAGCCCGGCGCCCCAGATGTCGGCCTCGGGAACTCCGGTCTCCTTCGAGACCGCCCGGACCGACGCCTCGGTGACGCCGCCGTGCTCCTCGAGCAGCTCCAGAACGCGCTCTCTGCGGGTATCGTCGCTCAACGAAACTCCTGTGGCCTGCAAGACACAGTATAAAGGTTGAGCGCGGCTACCGGTCGCGGATCCGGTCCAGAGTCGCCGGCAGCACGAGCCAGCCCCAGAACACCGTACCGACGAGAAAGACCCCGCCGGCCAGCCCGATCCACAGGAAGAACCGGTTCGGGTCGAAGTCGACCAGCGCCCGGGCGACCATCGACAGCAGGATCAGCCCGCCGAACAGCGGCACCTGCCACGGCCGGCCGTGGACGGAATCGGGCGACCGCCCGTGGGCCAGGGAAACGTGGATCGCCACCGTCAATCCCATCAAGGCGAAGCCGCCGATGAAGACGAAGTGCATGCCGGCCTTCTTCTGCATCGGATACGCCGCGGCGAGCCAGTAGCCGATCGGGATCATCCAGGCGGCGAGCCAGACCAGCCAGCGGTGCCAGCCGGCCTTGCGCGGCAAGCGCCAGATCCTCGCGCCGACGATCAGCAGCAGACTCATCACCGCCGCCCGCAGCGCGAGGCCCCGTGCGGCGGAGACCGTGATCTCGATCCAGAAGCTGGCGGCCAGAGCGGCGGCGGCCAGCAGGTGGGCCAGCCGCAGCCAGGCATCTCGCGGGGCGCCGGATCCATCGGGCGGCGACTCGCCCCGGGTGATCAACGGGATCGCCATCGAGCCGACGCCGGCGACGAGGCCGAGCAGGAAGCCCTGGAGCAGGAACAGCCGTCCGAGCTGGTGCAGCCAGAAGTACTCCTCGCCGAGAAACGCAGGCGAGGCGATCAGGAACGATCCACCGAGCCCCATCAACAGGGCGATCGGGATCCAGACGAAGGCGACCGGCGGCCGTCGCCCTTCCCGGCCGCTCCGGAATCGGCGAACGACGAAACCGATCAGCAGGACGACGAGCAGCACCCAGGCGACCTGGGACAGGGCCAGCCACTCGAACCAGCCGGCGATCGTCGTGATCGCCGGAAGCAGGACGGCCGCTGCCAGCAACCCGCGGCCCGGCGGCGGCGTCGAGGTGCGCCGGGGAATCATCGTCAACAGGAAGCCGAGGGCCAGGCAGGTCATGAAGCCCTGGACCTGGGCGATCGCGTGAAACACCGGGCGGTAGTCGGGGAAGACGCCGGCCGAGTGCAGGACCCAGTGCAGCACCCCGCCCCAGGCGATCGCCACACCGGCGGGGAACAGCACGCGATAGGGCTCACGACAGAGCCGCGGAGTGTCGGCGTAACGCTCGTGAAAACTCTGCATCGCGCCATGATATCGAAACCAGCGCCGGTTTACTCGTGCAGAGCCGCCTCGAGTTCCCGCAGCATCTTCAGGCGCGCACGGGTCGCGTGGAGCACGCCACGGACCATCGCGATCTCGAACGGCGAGGCACCGTTCCTCTTGAGCAGGCGGACCTCCTCGAGCACCTGGCGCACCGTCGCCTCGACACCGTCGATCGACTCCCGCAGGAACGCCTGGCGACCGGCGGGGTCGAGCAACTCCAGGAAGCGCAAGCGCACGCGGAGCGGATCGGCGGGGATGCCGACCGCGGCGGGGTCGACCGGAGGGCCGACCCAGGCCTGCAGGACGCGGGTCCCCCGTGGCGTGAGATCGAGGGCCCGGGAACGCCGCTTGCCGGTCGCCTGGTCGGTCGATTGCAGCAGCCCACGTTGCTCCAGGCGGGCCACGGCGGGATAGACCGCACCGGCACTCCCGCTCCACTGAGGGGAGAGGGATTGCTGAACCGTCCGGCGAACCGAGTAGGCCGTACAGGGCCCGTCGGCCCAGATCAGGCCCATCACGACCCCCTCGAGCTCACTCAACCGCAACGATGGGCGCGCGTGGTCTGGCGACATGGCCACTCCTTGCTGTCGCGTTCGGCATATAGTACGATTCGTACTATCTTTCAACTTGATCTCGCCGTCAACCGAATGAGGACACGGTCATGCGTCACTCCATCGCCCTCCTGCTGGGATCGGCCTGCCTGCTGCTCTGTCCACTGCCCGCTTCGCCCGTCCACGCCGACGAGACCAACGCGACGATTCCCCTGGGGAACTTTCACGGCCGACCGCTGGTCGACCTGACCATCGCCGGCCAGGGACCGTTCACGTTCATCCTCGACACCGGCAGCGAAACCGCCGTCATCGACCAGACACTGGCGGCGAAGCTCGGCCTCGAGAATCGCGGTAAGACCGAGATCGGCAGCCCGCTCGGAGGCACGGTCCCGGCCAACCGGATCGTCCTCGACGACGTGCGCGTGGGCGGCGTCTCCGTCGGTTCGCTCGAGGGACACGACATGGACCTGGCCGCGGTGATCGGCTCCGACGGACCGGTCGGCGTCCTGTCGACCTCGTCGTTCGGCGAGCGCAGCCTGATCTTCGACTTCGCCGCGGACCGGCTGACCGTCAGCCACGAGCTGCTGCCGGCGGCCAACGGCGTCGACGTGTTCGACTACTGCGTCGACGACGCCATCCCGTCGATCCCGGTCGATATCGCCGGGCGGCCGCACTGTGTCCATCTCGACACCGGGGCGCCGTCGGTGCTGTTCCTGCCGCTGTCGGATGCCGAGGAGCTGCCTCTCGAAGCCGAACCGGCGATTCGCGGCCGGGCACGTGTGGTCGGCAACGAGGTGACCATCTACGGCGCCAGGCTCGCGGGCGAACTGCGGGCCGGTCCGATCGTCATGCCGGGCCCCGAGATCGGCTTCATGGAACAGGCGCGAATCGGCAACGTCGGACAGGGCTTCCTGCGCAACCTCGAACTCACCCTCGATCACACCCATCGCCGACTCCGGGTTCGACCTCTGGGAGGCGCGGCGGCCGCCGGCTCGTCCCCGCAACGTCAGGTCCGGCGTGTCGCGGCCCCCGAAGGCAAGAAACGCTACGGCATGCGCTTCCAGGGCTCCCTCGACGGCGCCCTGAGCGTCGCCTCGGTGGACCCCGGCTCCCCTGCCGAGGCCGGTGGACTTCAGGCGGGGGACAGGATCCTCTCGATCAACGGGGTTCCGCTCGAAGAGCTCGCCACCGCCGACAGGATGACAGCTTTCCAGGCGTCGAAGCTCGAGCTCGAGGTGCAGCGCGGAGACGCGGCGCACCTCCTGTCACTCAGCCTCGACTGAGTCTGTCTGCAGAATCGTTTTCTTGCATCGCGGCGGCCGTTTCGCGTACGTCTATTCCTGAACCGGAGGGAGACGCGAATGGTGCGCTACGGAATCTCGGCGATCTTTGTAGTGGTCATGCTGGCCGCCGGCGTGGCGACGGCCGGCTACACCAACTTCGAGGTGTCCCACGTCCATCCGATCGCCCTGACTCCCGACGGCACCCGGCTGCTCGCGGTGAACACGCCCGACGCGCGGCTCGAACTGTTCGACGTACAGCCCGACGGCAGCTTGACGCCGGCCGGTTCGGTCCCGGTCGGTCTCGAACCGGTCACCGTCGTCCCGCGGACCGATGACGAGGCCTGGGTCGTCAATCACCTCTCGGACAGCATCAGCATCGTCGATCTCGCCCTGGGACGGGTGACCCGGACCCTCCGAGTCGGCGACGAGCCGACCGACGTCGCCTTCGCCGCCGGGAAGGCGTTCGTCACCGCATCGACCCAGAACGCGGTTCACGTCTACGCACTGGCGAACCTCGACACCGCGCCCAGCGTCGTGTCGTTGTTCGGCAAGGATGTCCGGGCCCTCGCGGTCTCCGGCGATGGACAGTCGGTCTACGCGGTCGTCCTGCGCTCCGGGAACCAGACCACCGTCCTCGGCGTTCGTCAGACGTTCCCCGATTCGACGAGCCTGGAGCAGGACCCTGCTCGCCTCGACGCGATGGGACTCTCACGGCTCCAGTGCGACGGCCCCTCACCGCCCTACCCTCCGCTCCCCACGGGCATCACCCGGGACGAGGAGCTGATCGACCCACCCAGCGGCGTCCCCGAGGTCGGATTGATCGTGCAGTGGAACGAAGTCGCCGGCGAATGGCAGGACGAGGCGGGCCAGGACTGGAGCCACTGCCTCCCCTATCGTCTGCCCGACGAGGATCTGTTCCGCATCGACACCGGCACGCTGGCGGTCACGGCGATTCCGCACCTCGGCACGACGCTGTTCGACGTGTCGGTCCACCCGGTCAACGGGAAGATCTACGTGGCGAATACCGATGCCCGGAACGCCGTGCGCTTCGAGCACCCGCTCGGCGTGCAAGGTCACGTCGTCGACAACCGGCTGAGCGTCGTCGACCCCGGCAACGGCAACACGGTGACGCGAATCGACCTGAACACCCACATCGACCGGAGCAGCGATCCGGTTACCAACCTCGGCGAACGGGAAGCGAGCATCTCGCAACCGGGGATGATCGCCTGGCGCAGCGACGGTTCGGCCGCCTACCTGACGGCGATCGGATCGCGCAAGCTGTTCCGGGTCGTCGGCAGCTGCATGAGCGGCGCCTGCATCTTCGGTGCCGATCGATCCAGTCCCGACGCCGTCGAGGTCGGCGACGGCCCCACCGGCGTCGCCCTGCTCGAACGTCCCGATCCGGCCCAGGACCGGCTGTACGTGCTGAACCGGATCGCCAGCTCGATCGTCACCGTCGACGCGGCCACGATGACCCGGATCGACGAGCGCGTCCTCCACGACCCGAGCAGCGACACGACGCGGATGGGACGGCGTCTGCTCTACGACGCGATCGACACGTCGGGCCACGGCGACGCCGCCTGTTCCAGCTGCCACATCTCCGGCGATCTGGACGGGCTGTCCTGGGACCTGGGCAACCCCGAGGGTGAATTCGCGACCTACGGCGAGACGGCAGACAACGTGCGTTTCGGCTTCGGCGTCGGCGGCAACTTCGTCGACTGCCCGATCGGCGTCTTCGCCTGCAACGCCCACGAGGGCTTCGATCCGCAGAAGGGGCCGATGACGACCCAGACGTTGCGGGGCATGCTCGAGCCGCTGCACTGGCGCGGAGACCGTGCGACCTTCGCCTCGTTCAACGGCGCGTTTCCCGACCTGATGGGGACGGCGGACATCGGTCCGATCGACGGCAAGCCGGCGGGGTTGACCTCCAAGGCGATGAACCTGTTCCGCGACTTCGCCCTGGCGATCACCTACCCGCCGAACCCCTACCGCAACGCCGACGACACGACTCCTTGCGGCTCCCGGGCGATGGATCCCGGGTGCGAGGTCCAGGTCACCGACATGCTCCTGCCGGGGAACCCGACCGAAGGCCGGATCCTGTTCGACACCCACCCGTCGGACGGTCTGCCGGCACAACCCTGCAGTTCTTGCCACACCCATCCGTTCGGTGCCGGTGGAGGAACCCTGGGCGGCGTGACGCCGACTATGCCGACCTCCTTCGACACCGCCGCGCTGTTCAACGGCACCCTCGACGGCTCGCCCCACAGCGATGTGAAGGTCCCGCACCTCCGGAACATGTACGACAAGGCCGGCCCGGTGCTGCCGGCGGCCGGTGAGATGGCCTTCCCGCCGACCCGGGTCGGCTTCGGCTACCTGCACGACGGCTCGTCTCCGGACCTCTACCGTTTCCTGTCGGCCACCGTCTTCCAGCTCAGCGCCGCGAATCAGGCCCGGCAGATCCGGGACCTGGTCGCCTTCATGTTCTACTTCCCGACCGGCACACGGCCGGCGGTCGGGCAACAGTTGACCGTCGCTTCCGGGGTTCCGCCGACGGGAACCGCCGACGAGGAAGCATTGCTGTCCATCTTGATCTCCGTCGGCGACCTGGCAGACGCCGGTCGCCACTGCGAGCTGGTGGCGAGCGCGGAGTTCGCCGGCCGACTGCGGGGCTTTCACCTCTCCGGCGGGAACTGGATCACCGACAGCCAGGGCGAATCGCCGCTGACCACGGTGCAACTGCGGGAGAACGCCGGCGGGGAGGTGACGTTCCTCTGCACGCCGATCGACTCCGGCGAACGCCTGGGCGGGAACCGCGACGAGGACCCGACCCTCGACGGTGACGACTGCGCGTCGGCCGATCCCGAGACCTGGCGCGATCCCCAGTCGGTCGACGATCTGGCGCTGGACGGCACCGGCACGACGACGCTGTCGTGGAGCGAACAGGGATCCTCGGCCGGACCCTCGATCCGCTACGAGGTGCTCGCCGGCGATCTCTCGGCCCTGCGCGGCGGTGGCGTCGGGGTCTCGACCTGCCTGCAAGGCGATCTTGCCGGTGGCCTGTTCGCAGACGACCGCCCGGCGCTGATCCAGGGCGAGGGGGGGTACTGCCGGGCGCGAGCAGCCAGACCCGTGCGGCTCGGAGGCCGAGCCCCGCCCGGGAGGCGCTCGACGCGGTGACCTGCTCGCCCTGACGCCAGCGCCCGGACAGCACCAGCGGTCGCAGCGAGCTCAGTCGGCGAAGGCCAGACCGACTTCGGTCGTGTGACGGCGGAGGTACTCGGTGTAGTCGTACTGATGATCGATCACGTCGTCCTCGGTGATCTCGATCACCCGGTTGGCCAGCGACTCCATCAGTTCGACGTCGTGGGATCCGAAGATCAGCGTACCTTTGCGCTTGGCCAGCCCCTTGTTGAGGGAGATGATCGACTCCAGGTCGAGGTGGTTCGTCGGCCCGTCGAGGATCATGCACTGGGCGTCCTCGAGCATCAGCCGCGCCAGCATGCAGCGCACCTTCTCGCCACCCGAGAGTACCGTGACCGATTTCTGCGACTCCTCACCGGTGAACAGCATCCGGCCGAG
>CALNYP010000033.1:0-48611 GCA_942490715.1 uncultured bacterium | reverse complement strand
GCTCAGATCAGTCGCATTCGCCGATCGACAGCGGCAAGCAGGCCGCCGCCGATGGGGGTCGCGGCGCATGGCTGGAGGCGCCGTAACTACCCTCTTTGAAGCCGTTGGTGGGGACCACGAGGTAGTAGGCGCTCTGGGGCGCGGGGTTCAGCAGCGCCGAGGTCGATGCCGCGGTGGAGCAGAGCCGCGGTGCGTGGCTGTCGAAGGCCCCCAGCGTTCCCTCGTACACCTCGTAGTCGATGTCGCCGGACAGACAGGAGGGGCTCCATGTCAGCTCCAGCTCGCCTCCGGCGACGCGGCGCAGCCGCAGCGGCTCGACGCTCGGACCGGGGCGATCGGGAATGCTGCCCGCGTTGCCCTGGGCGGCCAGAGTGAACAGGTAGAAGTCGTCGTCATCGACGTCGCCGTCCTGATCGGCGTCGGCGGGAGCACAGCCGTCGTCGGCGACGACCCCGATCTGACCCCGGCAGCCGCCGAAGGCCACGAAGTCGGTGGCGTTGACGTTGCCGTCCCCGTCGAGATCGAACTCGGGCCGGCCGAGGGAATCCAGAAACGCGACCAGCGCATCCTGCTCGCCGGGTGAGCTCGCGGCGAACGCCTGCGCCGCGCTGCGCGCTTCGCTTCCCAGCCGATCGTGCTCGGCGATCGTCAAGCGGATCCGATCGGGGAACGTACCGCCGACGAACCGGCCGTCGTGCCACAACGGATCCCGGGCGCGGACCCCCCACAGCGCCGGGGTCCGCATCTCACGTCCCGAGGCATCGCCGTCGACGATGAAGTCCGCCGCCAGTCCCATGTCGTGGAGCAGAAAATCGGAGTACGGACGGATCGTCGCGTTGCGCAGCGCCGGCTCCACCGTGGGATCGTCGGGAGTCGTGAACGTCGCCGTGTGACAGTCGATGCAACCGATCGAGTCGAAGATCGACTCGCCGCTCATCCCCGAGCGCGGGGTCTGGGGCGGCGCCGCGAGGAAGCGTTGAAAGTCGGTGACACGATCGATGAACTCCAGCCCGGCGGCGTCGGGGAGGTCCTCGGGATCGGGGACGCTGTCGCAGGCGGCCAGCAGGGCGTGGTCGCCGTTCGGTGGGTTCTCGGCGCCGACGAGCCGGTTGGTCAGCCCCATCTCATTTAACGCTGCATCTCCGGAGAAGGTCAACACCGTGGCGACCTGCGCCTTCCAGCCCATCCGACCCACGCGCATCGTGCCCGGGCTCTCGAGGGGCGTGACCCAGTGCGCGCGACCGCTGATCCCGGCCGGCGGAGCGTCCTGCAGGACCAGGAGATCCGCATCCTCGAGCGCCTCAACCAGTCCCAGCCCGAGCGTCGACGGCGTGACCCGGGATGCGGTCAGGTTGGCCTGAGGCGGCACGGTCTCCAGGCACTCCACGGCGATCGCTTCCTCCTGGAGCAAGGAACCACCGAGATTCGTCAGGGGATCGAACCCGCCGCCCTTGTCGTCGTTGAAGCCGAAGCGGGTCACCAGCCGGCTTCCCGAACCCCCGGCCGGGTTGCTGTGGCAGCTCCCGCAGGATCGCTGGTTGAAGATCGGACCGAGCCCTTCGCCGGGAAGGAGGATGCGGTCGAAGGCCAGCCGTCCGAGCCGGAACCGATCCCGGCCGTCGCCGGTCAGCCCGAGTAGCGGTTGACCCATCCGTGGCTGCAGGGCCACCGTGCCCAGACAGGTATCGGTCGTCTCGTCGCAACCCCGGCCGGGGCAGGCGACCGGGCCCTCGAGACACCGTCCGTCGCTGCAGACCGCCTCCCCGTTGCAGAACCGGGCGTCCTCGCAGTCGGCGTCGAGCGTGCACTCGGGCTCTCCGGCCTGCAGAAACCCTGCAGCGATCAGGGCGAAGGCCAGGGAGAGGATCCGGAGGGGTCGGCTGAACTGGGTCATCCCGACAGTATGTACGCCGATCGTCGTCGGTCGTAAACCGGCAGCGGACAGACGGTCGTCAGCGAGGGATCTCCGGACGCTCCACCACCCGGGAGCGCCGGCGCTCGATGGTCAGGTAGTAGCTGGCGTCCTGCTGCCGGCCGCGGCTGAGCAGCTCCTGGGCCAGGGCATCGAGGCTCCGGGGGGTGCGGAAGTACCACCGTCCGCGGCCCGGTCCGCGCCGTGCCGCCAGGGTCGATTCCACCACCCAGCGCTGATGGTCCGCCCGGACCGTCTCGACGGTCACCGGCCCGAGGTAGATCACCTGCAGTCGGCCGTAGTCATCGACGAGGAGGGTCGTCGGCAGCGTCAACTCCCTTCCACTCCGAGAACGTGGGACAGGATCGCATCGAGAGTCTCACGCTCCGGGGAGGTGATGAATCGATTGGCGAAGCCGCCGGCCCCGGTCTCCCGGCGCACCGTCGCGAAGAGCTCGACCGCCCGCCGTCGATCCTCGGCGGCATCGACCGACCAGGCGACGACGTCGAGGCCTGCCTCGCGCAGCGCGGAGCTACCGCCGGCGAGTTCGTAGAGATCGTCGACGCAGGGCTCACACCAGTGGGCCCACAGATTGATCAGTCGCGGGGTCATCTCTCCGCCGACCTCGGCGCCTGGGGCCAGCAGCGACGGAGGAAGCGGGAGCGGCTCCCGGAGTACCACCCGGTCGCCGGGCCGAGCCGATCCCGGGTCCGGCACCATCACCTCCTCGTCGAGGGCGACGATCGATCGGGGCAACCGCTCGGCGCTGCCGCTGGCCTCGACGAGGGAGTAGATCCCGGGCCCGGCCAGGCCGAAGCGCTCGGTCTCGCCTCCGGGCCAGTCGACCTGCACCTCCCGGGGACGTTCGGTTTCGGGAATGCGGAACGAGACCGTCGCCGAGGACTGGGCCAGGTAGCCCTCGCCGGCCTGTAGCCAGCGGACCCGCCGCGCCGGTCCCTCGACCAGCAGCTCGACCCGGGCGCCGATCCCGTCGCGATTCGTCGCCGTCCCGCGGAGACGGAAGGCGTACGTCGCTCCTTCGCCCTGGCCCTCGTTGCGCAGGAAACGCAGCTGCGGTCCGCTGCGGGCCCTCGACCACAGATCGAGGTCGCCGTCGCCATCCCAGTCCACCGAGGCGACCGCACGGCCGTCCTGGGGCGCGTCGAGTCCCGAGACCCAGGAGACATCGGCGAACCGGCCGTCCCCGAGGTTCAGGAAGGCCACGTCGCGCTCGTGGCCGCTCCAGGAGTGCCCGGCACTCAGTAACCGGGTCAGCTCCGACCACGCTTCGAGGTAACCGCGACTCCGGTTCCGGTCGGCCGCCGTCGGGCTCTGCGACGCCACGCGCCGCCAGAAGGTGCTTCAGAGATCGTCTTCCAGGGGTCCGCTGACGAACCCGTTGGGCACGACGAGGTCGTCGGCGCCGTCGCCGTTGAGGTCGGCGAACAGCCCGCCCCAGCCCCAGCGCCCCATCCGGATGCCGCTCTCGTCGCTGATCTCCTCGAAACGAGACCCACCGTCGTTGCGAAACAGGCTGTTGCCCAGGCTGTGACGCCGAAGCTCGCGGCTGGCCGATCCGGTCGCCTGTTCGAAGCGTGGATCGCCGGTCACCCGCTGACCCGCCGACGAGAACATGTTGGTCACGTGCAGATCGAGATCGCCGTCGAGATCGAAGTCCGACCACGCCGCGCCCATCCCGGCAGCCCGGTCCTCGACACCGCTGGCGGCGGCGACCTCGACGAAGCTCCCGCCGTCATTGCGGAAGAGCTGGTTCGGACCGAAATCGTTGGTGACGTAGAGATCGGGGTCGCCGTCGTCGTCCACGTCGGCCCAGGTGCCGATCAGGCTGAAGCGCTGGTTATCGACCGACAGCCCGACCGTGCTCGTCACGTCACGGAAACCGCGCTCGCCGTCGTTGCGCAGCAGGTGGTTCGTCGGTCCGTTGGTCGCATCCTCCAGCGGCAGCGGCACGCTCACGCCGTACTCCTGGCCGACATAGCGTGCCCCGAAGATGTCGAGGTCGCCGTCCAGGTCGTAGTCGGCGACCGAGATCGAGTAGAACGGCGCGTCGGTCGGTGCGCGCAGGTTGAGGAAGCGGCCGAAGGTCGCATCCCCGGCGTTCCGGGCGACGATGATGCTGGCGCCGAGGGCGAGGAGCAGGTCCCGATCGCCGTCGTTGTCGATATCGGCGAACAGCACGCCCTTCGTGTCGTCGAGCCAGGCCACCCCGGCCTGCTCCGCAACGTCGACGAGGGTCCCGTCCGCCTGCTGGAGGTAGAGCCGGTTGGGGAGGCCGCCGGTCATCGCGACGTAGAGGTCCTCCCGGCCGTCACCGTCCGCGTCACCGATCGCGATGCCGTGATGACCGAACCGCGATACTCCGCCGAGGGCATCCAGGCGTCCGCGCCAGTACCCGGCGCCACGTCGTAACTCCCGCGAACCCTCCCGCAGCACCCGGGACGTGCGGTCGGCGAACAGCGGCTGCTGCCGGGCGATCTCCTCGTGCCATTCGGGCACGATCTGGAGCAACCGCGGTGTGCCGGGAGCTGCCGGCCAGGTCCACTCCACCCGCCAGGAGGCGAGCTGCTGCAGCAGCCCGGCCCCGTCTCGACCCCGGGCCTCGTAGTGGACGGTCATCGCGACCCGGCCCGGCGCACCCGGCTCTACCGAGACGATATGAAAGTCGATCTCGACCGGCCCGCGGAACGGCCGGACCAGATCCCGGAGCGCGCGGGACAGCCGGTGGGGACGGCCCTGGGGGGCGCCCTCGGAACGCCGCATGCGGAAACCGCCCGCGAGTTCGTGCCAGGGACCGTCGGCTCCCAGGCCGGTCCCGCTGGAGTCCCGGGCGACCCAGGGGTCGAGATCCCCCGCCGCCGCGCCGCCCAGCAAACCGGCGATCTGCTTCAGCACCACGGCCGCACGCTGCTCGTAGCTCTCGGTCTCCCAGCCGTCGTCGCCGAGTCCGGTCTCGGGAGGTGCCGGACTGGAGGGCGGATACTGGGCCGCCGCCGGCACGGCGCAGAGCAGGCCGGAAACGAGCAAAATGCGGATCCAGCCCTGCACCCGGGTACCCTCTCGAAGATCAGGATCGTAACGCGATCGAGCGACCATTTACCGCCGCCCGGCACAATAATAGATAGGATGACAAACTTCTCGATGCCCGTCTCTCCCACGGATTCTCCGCCGCCGCCCCCGACGGTGCCCTCCGGGCCACGCGGCAGGGCCGGTCTGGCCTGGGTGGTGATCCTGATCGTCGTCGTCGTGACGACGGCGATGAATCACCTGATCCCCGAGGAGGACATCGAGACCAGCGGCAACCTCGATCGTGTGATGGCGCGTATCCAGGCCCAGTACATCGTCGGGGTTGCCGAGTTCATGGGAGACACCGAGGCGATCTTCGGCCAGGCCGAGGCGATGAACATCGGCAGCGTGAGCAGCCGCCAGCGCTTCATCGCCCTGGCCGTCGAGCTGGTCGGCCCGCAGCGGGCGGCCTCCAGGCTGGTCGAGCTGGAGGCGCTGATCGAGGCCGAGCGGGCCGTCGATCCCGAGTCGGTGCCGATGACCGGGACCGATGTCGCCGTCGGCGAGTTGCTCCACGAACTGCTGATCGACAGCGACGGTACGCCCTACGACGATTCCGACGAGGGTCTGCTCCAGCGCGTCGCCGCGCTCTCCTCCGAAGAGGTCGACGTCCTCGAAGACGGGCTGGGCTGGATCAGCGGAGCGTTGCTCCACCCCGCCGCCGGTGACGTGGCCGGGCGCGAGGCCTTCCTGGCGCCGACCGGCCGGGTGCTGTTCCTCGTCGTCGGGGGCGTGGGCCTGGCCGGCCTGCTCGGCATCGCCGGACTTGTCGCGTTGATCGTCGCCGGCGTGATGGTGGCCCGGGGCGTGATGCGCAGCGGCCTCGGTGCGGCGGGTGCCGACCACCGGATCTACGCCGAGACCTTCGCCGTCTGGCTGCCGACCTTCGTGCTGTTCAGCCTGATCGGCGGCCTGATCGGTGGATTGCTTCCGTCGACCGGGTTGATCGCTCCGATTCTCGGATTCCTGGCCAGCCTGATCGCGCTGCGCTGGCCGGTACTCCGCGGGGTGCCCTGGGAGACCGTCAAGCACGATGTCGGCTTCCACCCGGGTCCACGGCCCTGGCTCGAAGGGCTGGTCGGCGCCGGCGGCTACATCGCGGCGCTGCCGTTGATCGCCGCGGGGATCTTCTTCTCGCTGATCCTGATGACGATCCAGGCCGTGATCGCCCCGGTGGCGGCGCCCTTCGCCCCGGCGGAGGTCCCGGCCCACCCGATCGTGCTGCAGATCGCCGACTCGGGCTGGTGGATGAAGCTCCAGGTTCTCCTGCTCGCCTCGTTTGCGGCCCCGATCGTCGAGGAGACGATGTTCCGCGGGGTGCTCTACCGTCATCTGCGAGGCAGCTCGGGCCGGCTCGGGATTCCGCTGAGCATCCTGGTCAGCGGCTCGATCAGCTCCTTCGTTTTTGCGGCGATTCACCCGCAAGGCTGGGTCGCGATCCCCGCGCTGATGTCCCTCGCCTTCGCCTTCGTGCTGGTCCGGGAGTGGCGGGGCTCGCTGCTGCCGGCGATGGTCCTCCACGGCGTGTCCAACGGGCTGGTGATGCTCGGCATGTTCTTCGTCTTCGGCTCCGCCTGAACGTCACCGGACCGGCATCGGGTATCCTTGGCCGATGTTCGACCGTCGCCCTGTTGCCCTGACCCTCGCCCTGCTGGTCACTATCGTGGCCGGCGCCACCCGGGCCGCTGCCGATGATCTCCTGGACGGGATCGCCGCCTACAAGGCCGAGGACTGGGCCACGGCGATCGCGAAGCTCACACCGCTGGCCGAAGCCGGCGACGCCGAGGCGCATTTCTACCTCGGGTACATGTACGAGACCGGCAAGGGCACTCCGGCGGACCTGGCCCAGGCGATCGCCCACTACCAGGCCGCTTCCGAGGCGGGCGAGTCCAAGGCGCAGTTCAACCTGGGTGCCGCCTACGAGGCTGGACGCGGCGTCGAGCGAGACGACGAGGCGGCCCATCGCTGGTACCTCGCCGCCGCGGAGCAGGGCTTCCTGCGCGCCCAGTACAAGGTCGCCGAGATGTTCGAGGAAGGACGCGGGACCGAGAGCGATCTGATCCTGGCCTACAAGTGGTTCAAGCTCGCCGGGCGGGACCGCTTCCAGGACAGTCGCAAGCGCAAGAAGAAGGTGCAGAAACGGCTCGACCTCTACGAGATCGCCGAGGGCGATCTTCAGGCGCGGATCTGGGTCGACCAGCGCGAAGGTGCGAACTGACCGATGCTCGAGCCGATCCCCGCACCGACGGTCGCTGACCTTCCCCAGCGCAAGCTTCCCTTCTGGAGGATGACCGGACCGGGGCGGTGCTCGTCGGACTGTCGATCGGTGCCGGCGAGATCATCATCTGGCCGACGATCGCCGCCGAACATGGCGCCTCGATGCTCTGGGCGGCGGCCCTCGGCGTGTTCCTCCAGCTCTGGGTCAACATCGAGATCGGTCGCTGGGCCGTCGCCACCGGCGAGAGCGCGTACAGCGGATTCTCACGGCTGTGGACCTTCTTCGGGCCGATCTTCATCTTCCTCATCGTCGCCCAGTACCTGATTCCGGCCTGGGCCCGTAGTTCGGGGCTGGCCCTCAAGGCCCTGTTGCTCGGACCGGACCACGGGAGTCCCGACTGGGTCTGGACCGCGGTCGCCTTCGCGGCGGTCGCCGGCGTGCTGTTCGGCGGACGCCGGATCTACGCCACGATCGAGAAGCTGATCATGGTCCTCGTCGTCTTCATCACCCTGGGACTGATCTACATCGCGTTCCGCGTCGGCACCGTCGAGACCCTCAAGGACATGTTCGGCGGAATCGCCAACGTCGGGCACGTCGAGCCGGGTTTCCCGGTGCGCTCGCTCTTCGGCGCCCTCGTCTTCGCCGGTGCCGGCGGCGCTTCGAACCTGTTCTACGCCTACTACCTGCGGGACAAGCAGATCGGGATGGGGGCGCGGGTGCCCGCGCTGGTCAATCCGTTCCGGGGCCGGACCGAGTCGGCGGAGACCTCCGGTTTCAGCTTCGCCCCGACGCCGGAGAACGTCCGGCGTTTCCGGGACTGGATGCGTTACGTCAAGCTCGACCAGACGCTCTACTTCTGGTTGCTCAACAGCGTGACGATGTTCCTGTTCATCTTCGGTTCCCTGTCGGTCCTGCATGCGCAGGGGATCGTGCCCCAGACCGGGCGGATCATCTGGGACGAGGCGATGATCCTCGCCGATGCGATCGGACCGGCCGGCCGCTACCTGTTCCTGCTGATCGGCGCGGCGACGTTGTTCAGCACGCAGTTGACCGTCCTCGACGGTCTCTCACGAAGCATCGCGGACATGTTGCGCAGTGCGTTTCGCGGTGCACGCAAGACCTCGTACTCCACCTGGTATGCCCGGGTGGCGATCTCGGCGATCCTCGGCGGCGTCGTGTTCACGATCGTGATGGAGCAGTTCGGCTGGACCGAGCTGGGCTTCGTTTTCAACGCCGCCTACATGGGCGGCTTCATGATGGCGCTCTACACACCGACGTTGCTCTGGTTGAATCTGCGACGCTTGCCGAAGGAGGCGCGACCGGGGCCGTTGAACATCGTGATGATGGTGATCGCCTCGCTGGTGTACGTCGCGTTCGCGCTCTATTCCCTGGGCATCGAGTTCGGACTGCTGCCGGAGTTCGTCGGCTGACCGCGCGGTCCTTTCGCCGCGCCGGAGCCCCTTCCCCTCGCCGTGGCCCGACTCTCGCGTTACCATGGCGGCGTGAGAGGACCTCAGGCCACCAGCCCGCGCCTCCTGCCGGCGATGCTCGCGGCGGCGCTGTTGCTGTTGCCGGCGATACCGGTCCAGGCGGACTTCTACGCCGGCCTGGATGCCTATCGCGCCGGCGATTTCGAGAAGGCGCTGGCCGAGTGGCTCCCGCTGGCCGGCGCCGGTGATCTCGAGGCGACCTACCGGATCGGCCGGCTGTACGCCAGGGGACGCGGTGTCGCACAGGACGACACCGTCGCCGTCGAGTGGTTCCGCAAGGCCGCCCGCCAGGGGTACGCACCCGCGCAGAACGACCTGGGCACGATGTACGAGCAGGGGCGCGGTGTCGAACGGGACGACGTCCAGGCGGTACGCTGGTTCCGCGCCGCCGCCGAGAGTGGCCGCGCCGCGGCCCAGGCGAATCTGGCGACGATGTACGAGCTGGGCCGCGGAGTGGCCGCCGATGACGGCGCGGCGTTCCGCTGGTACGCACTCGCTGCCGAGCAAGAGAACCCGGCGGCGCAGAACAACCTCGGTCGCATGTACGAGGAAGGACGGGGCGTCGCCGCCAGCGAGGAGAGTGCCTATCGCTGGTACCGCCGCGCCGCCCGGCAGGACCACCCGGCCGCCCAGTACAACCTCGGCCGGATGTACGAGTTCGGCCACGGGACGGCGGCGAACCGCACCAAGGCCACGAAGTGGTACAGCCGGGCCGCCGATGCCGGTGTCGCCGACGCCCAGGCGCAGCTGGACGCGATGCACGTCGCCTCGCGGACAACCGCCGGCACGGCAGCGGCGTCTGCCTCGATCGCCGTCGCCGCCACGGCGGAGGAGTCGCTGGACGACGCTCCGCCGCCCGACGGTCGCCCGGACCCCGAGCCGCTCGACTCGAGGACCGCCACGACGGCCCGGGGAGCCAAGTCGTCCCGGGACATCGACGAACCACCGGCGCGTCGTGAACTGCGACAGCGGGCCGAGAGCGGCGACCTCGACGCCCAGTACGAGATGGGAACGATCTACGCCACCGGGCGTGGCCTGGCGCCGGACATCGTCGAGGGCGGAGGCTGGTATATCCGTGCCGCCGAGGGTGGACACGCAATGGCGGCCTACCGTCTCGCGTTCCTGTATCTGCGTGGACGCGGAGTTGCCGAGAGGCCCGACTACGTCGCCGCTCACACCTGGTTCAGCGTCGCCGAGGCCCACGGCATCACCGACGCGAGCAACTGGCGCACGAAGATCGAGCGCAAGATGTCGCCGGACGAGATCGCCGAATCCGCGGAGCGTGTCGCCGCCCTCGATTGAGCTCGGAATAGATCTGTCCCTCGGCCGGTGACTCCCCTACTCTGGGCCAGGAATGAGTCGCCTATTCGCCGATGTGCGCGCCGCGATCGCCGGCACACAGCAGGACTACACCAGCGGGAGCATCGGCCGGGCGGTGCTGTTGCTTTCGGTACCGATGGTCCGCTACGTCTTCTGGGGCTTCGGGATGGTGACGGTTCACGCCTTCAACGACGCCGGCGACACGAAGACGCCGACGTGGATCCACCTGGTGGCCTACTGGATCTTCCAGTTACCCCTGGCCGTCTACCTGTCGGGCCCGGCCGGCTTCGGCAGCTCCGGGGTGTTCGCGTCGCTCTCCGCGGGACAGGTGCTGCTGGCCGTCCTCGGCGTGATCTGGTTCCGCCGTGGCCGCTGGAAGAGCCAGGAGATCTGAGCCCTCGGGCGCCGTGATATTCTCGGCCGACCGAGAATCACGATCGAAGCCCGATCCAACGGAGGATTCCGATGTTCCGTCCGACGCGCCGCACCCTGGTCGTCCTCACCTTGATCCTGCTCGGGCTGAGCCCGCTGACCCTCGCCGCCGAATCCCTGACGCCGGAGCTGCTCGTCGATCTGAAGAGCGTCTCCTCGGTGGCGCTGTCGCCGGACGGAACCGAGGTCGCCTACCTGCTGACCGTGCCCCGGGCCGCGGACGACGACCCCGGCCGCTCGTACAGCGAACTCTGGGTCGTCTCCGCCGACGGCGGCGACGCGCGGCAGTTCGTCTCGGGCAAGCAGAACCCCTCGTCGATCGCCTGGTCGCCTGACGGCAAGCTGATCTCGTTCCAGCTCAAGCGCGCGTCGGTCAGCGAGAACACGCAGGTCTTCGCCCTGCCGGTCAACGGTGGCGAGGCCAAGGCGTTGACCGATCACGGATCCTCCATCTCGCTCTACGCCTGGTCTCCCGACGGCAACACGATCGCCTTCGTCGCACCCCGTGTGAAGTCGAAGGAAGAGAAGGACGCGATCAAGGCCGGCAAGGACTGGAAGGTCGACGGAGATATCACCCCCCGAGAACTCTGGATCCACGACACGACCAGCGGCGAGTCGAGCAAGCTCCTCGATTCCCTGCAGGTCTGGAGCCTGGTCTGGGCGCCCGACGGTAAGCAGCTGGTCGTCCAGGCGTCGGAAGGCGGCTTGATGGACGACTCGATGCTGTTCCGCCAGATCTACGCCGTGGCCACCGACGGCGGCGAGCCGCGGCAGATCACCACGACGCCGGGGAAGCTCGGCGCGATGGAGGTCTCCCCCGACGGAAGCCAGCTGGCGTTCCTCGGTGCCGTGACGGCCAACGACCCGCTGGCCCAGAGCCTGTTCCTGGCCCCGATGTCCGGCGGCGACGCCAGGAACCTGACCGACGGGGTCGAGGCCAGCGCCTTCGACCTGGCCTGGTCCACCGACGGAAAACTCCTGCTGGCGATGATCGAACGCGAGAACCACCGGCTGTACGAGGTCGATGCCCGGAGCGGCAAGCGCAAGGCCGCCGCCTGGGCCGACGCGATCATCGGCGACCTGGACCTGCGGGGTTCCCGGCTGGCCGCCGCCGCCAACGCGCCGTCCCATCCGGGCGAGGTCTACGCCGGCAAGCTCGGCCAGACGCCGACCCGCCGCACCTTCCACAACCCGGCTCTCGAGAACGTCGCCCTGACCGAGCAGGAGGCGATCCGCTGGACCGGCGCCGACGGCTGGGAGATCGGCGGCGTGCTGACCTACCCCAAGGGGTACAAGGTCGGCCAGCGCTATCCGCTGGTCCTGCAGATCCACGGCGGGCCCGAGGGGGTCAGCCTGAACGGCTGGCGCACCCGTCCCACCTATCCGGTCCAGCTGCTGGCCGACGCCGGGTTCATGGTGCTGGAGCCCAACTACCGTGGCAGCGCCGGACGCGGGGTCGCCTTCAGCAAGGCCGATCACGACGATCTGGGCGGCAAGGAGTTCGAGGACGTGCTGGCCGGCATCGACGCGCTGATCGATCGCGGGATGGTCGACGGCGACCGGGTCGGCACCGGGGGCTGGTCGTATGGGGGTTATTTCTCGGCATGGGCCGCCACCCGCCACAGCGAGCGCTTCAAGGCCTCGATGGTCGGCGCCGGACTGACGAACTGGATCTCCTTCGCCGGAACGACCGATATCCCGTACGAGATGGCGACGGTGCACTGGGATTCCTGGTGGCAACAGGAGCCGGAGCTACACTGGGAGCGCTCCCCCCTGGCCCACATCAACAAGGCCCGGACCCCGACCCTGGTCGTCCACGGCGAAAAGGACACCCGGGTCGATCCCGAGCAGGGAGTGCAGCTCTACACGGCGCTGCGGATCAAGGACGTCCCGACGAGCCTCGTGCTCTATCCCCGGGAGCCTCACGGCCTCACCGAGCGGGCCCACGAGCTCGACTACATCGAGCGGATCGTCGGCTGGTACCGGGAGTACGTCGTCGACGACACCGCAGACGCCGGGACCCGCTGACCGGAAGGCGTCCTCGGGGAAGCCGCGAGCCCGGGCCACGCCCCAGAACCGGGTCCAACAGCGCCACCGGGCGTGTTACGATGGTGCGGTTGACCCATGGCACGGGTCGAAGACGTCGGCACAACAAAGATCCGCAACGGTTTCGACCCGGGATGCGCTCGGGCGGAGGATTGCATGTCCAAGGCGAACGGAAGGGCTCCGGTCAAGACACAGATCACCAATGGAGCGGGCGACCCTGCTCCCGCCATCGAACCAGGCCTCGATCTGGCCGATGCCAGCGTGGTTCTGCGATTCGGGGTCGATGCCCAGATGCGGGTCTCCGAGTCCGCCGATCAGGTGCTGGCGCGGGTCCGTGCCAAGGACGCGACCCACATTCGCCGCCTGCTGACCGACCTGATGTCCCGCATCGATTCGCTCGATGTATCGAGCGTCGAGCGCAGCGCGAACGCGGCCCAGCTGATCATTCGCAAGTGGGTTCCGACCTACCGCGATTTCGGAGCACGGTACGAGCAGACCAGCTCGGAGGTGGACCGGCTGATTCCGGACCTGAACGCGTCGGCGGCGCAGCTACTCAAGGACATCGC
Source organism: uncultured bacterium (assembly GCA_942490715.1). GTDB lineage: Bacteria > Acidobacteriota > Polarisedimenticolia > Polarisedimenticolales > Polarisedimenticolaceae > CALNYP01. The sequence goes on along the minus strand of CALNYP010000033.1, from coordinate 35,543 downwards.
CTTCTTCGACGGCCTGTACGAGAAGAACCAGGAGTCGCTGCGGCAGCTGGACCGCTGCCTGACGCTGGGAACGAACAAGCTCGCCGAGTCCCGGGAGTCCGAGCTTCCCGCGCTGCAACGCGCCGCGGAGGAGTCCGGCGATCCGATGGACGCCGAGCAGCTCAAGGACTTCGGACGTCAGGTCTCCCGGCTGGAGCACAGGCTGCAGAACCTGCAGGCCGCCCGGCTGATCGCCCTGCAGACCGCTCCGCAGATCCGCCTGATCCAGAACGACCTCAAGATTCTCGTCGAGGAGATCCACCACGCGGTGCTGACGACCGTCCCGCTCTGGAAGAACCGGATCGTCACGGCGATCAGCCTCCAGCGCCACGGGGAGACCCTGCGACTCCAGCAGGACGTCACCCGCAAGACGATCGCGATGCTCAACACGAACTCCGAGATGCTCTGCAACGGAAGCCTCGAGATCGCCCGCCAGGAGTCCGACATCGACGATGCCGAGATGCGGACCCTCGAGAAGGTTCACCGGGAGCTGCTCAGCACCCTCGACGGGACGTTGAAGCACGGTCCCAGCCGCGAGTCGCTGCCTGAGGCGGTTCCCGTCACCCCCACCGTAGAGCCCCCGGAAGAGTCGCCGACCCGCCTCGGGCCCCGCTCGATTGCCGGCGTCGCCTCCCAGCAGCGCCGCTCCCGGGCCCGACGGCCACGGGCCACGCCGGAGATGTGAACTCCCCGCAGAGAGTCGGCCGCCCCTGGGGCGAGACGAATCGAGCGAGGTATGCTGTTTCCCGGGCGGGCCTGATCCGCCAGGAGTATCGGCGAATTTGACGACGGCGATCCAGGTCGCCGTGAACCGGCGCCCGCGCGCCCAGGAGCTGGTGATGAAGTTTCGTGCATTTGTCGTTCTGGCGGTCTTCCTGTTCGTGGCCCCCGCCTTCGCGCAGAAGATCTACATCGACTACGACCAGGACTACGACCTGACGACGGTCAAGACCTACGACTGGAAGGAGACCGCGGAGACGTCGCTGGACCAGTCGAACCCGCTGCTGCACAAGCGAATCCAGGAGATGATCCAGCAGCGCATCGATGCCTCCGCGGTCACCCTGGACACCGCGAACCCGGACGTCTACGTCACCTACCACACCGAATCTGAAGAAGAGATGAGCCTGAACACCACCGACTTCGGCTACGGCTACCCCAGCCGCTGGGGTTACGGCTACGGCGGTGGCTACGGTGGATACTACGGTCGCTACTACGGTGGCTCCTGGGGCGGCGGCAGCTCGACGACCACGGTCAGCACCTACCAGATCGGCACGCTGGTCATCGACATCATCGACGCCGAATCGAACCAGCTCGTCTGGCGTGGCGCGGCCGGCAACATCACGATCGTCGACAACCCGGAGAAGATGGCGAAGAAGATCGACAAGGCCATCACCAAGATGACCTCCCAGTGGGAGAAGATGAAGAAGAAGGCCGCCAAGGGCTGATCCTCCCCTCCCCACTCCGACCCATCCGCACCTCCGTGGGCCAGGTGAGCGCCTCGCCCCGGAGTGCTAGGCTTTTACGATCAGGCTGGGAAGGAGATCCGATGCTCGAATCCTACCGTTCGCGACGTTTCGCAATCGCGGCCCTGGCGCTTCCGGCGCTGCTGCTGTCCGGCTGTGCGGGGCTGGAACGTAACGACATCGCCCAGCCCGTCGACGGAACAGAACTGTCCGACAAGCTCCAGCCCTACATCTACTACGAGGAGGGCGGCACGCTGTTCCTCGCCGTGGACATGCGCGCGGCGCAGTACGTCAAGGAAGGCAGCATCTATCCCGTCGGGATCGGGCTGGCCAACCTGGGCCGGGAGAAGCTGACGTTCCTCAAGGAGGCCTTCGTCATCGAGGCCGCCGACGGCACGCGCTACCCGACGGTCGGCGTCGAGGAGTACCGTCGGGACTACAAACGATCGCCGACCGACGAGCGGCTGAGTCAGACGTTCCAGGAAATCCTGCAGACCCGCTTCCAGAGCTACAGCGACACCTCGTGGCGGCCCTTCCCGGTCTCCGGCGAAGCCGCCGCGACCCAGACCCAGGTCGAGCTACCGCGCAACTTCTGGACCCGGGCCTACCTCTACTTCCCGGTTCCCAAGAGCGGTATTCACGGAGAGTCGCTGACCCTCGTCGTCGGCCCCGACGGCGTGGACGAGCAGTTCATCGTCAAGTTCGAGGTGCCCTAGCCGTCGATGGCGGCGGGCAGTTCGTCGGGGATCGCCCGCCCCTGCAGCACGCTCTCGATCCATGCGGTCGCCGCCTGCATCTCGCTGGCGTAGAGCCGGCGACGGACACGGTCCCGCAGCGCGCGTTCGAAGGGACGGTAGCGTCCGCCGGACTTCGCGTGGACCTTGCCCTCTCGCCGGGTGATCTGCCCGGCGAATCTCGGCGAGAGTTCGATGCCGAAGTGCGTCGCTACGGATCGCAGCGTCTCCGGCGAGCGCCGGCGCAGCATCGAACCGTTCACGCTGCGCAGCCGGTCGCCGTGGCGCTCCAGCGCGCGCCTGCAGATCTCGTGCTGCGCCAGCCACAGTGCCGCGATCGCCTCGGCGTCGACCAGCTGATCCAGGTCGATCTCCCGCAGGGCATCCACCCGAGCGATCCCGTTCCAGCGGATCCGGTCCCGGACGTACCTGCGCCGGGACACGTTCTTCAGGCAGCTCAGCAGGAAGGTCGGCAGGTCGGAGTAGACGATCACGCCCCGGGAATCCGGATGCAGCCCGAGCAGCGAGTCGATCATCGTGTTGCAGCCGTCGTGCAGCTTGATCACCGGCACCTCACCGGCCGACGAGGTACGGGAGATCAACCGGACCATCAACGCGATCGTCTCCCGCCAGCGGTCGGCATCGACCTCCCGTGTCTCCCGGCACCAGGCCAGGTGCGCCAGCGCCTGGGGCTCCTTGAACACCGAGACGCCGCCGGGCTGGTCGAGGTAGCGCGCCAGCAGCGTCGATCCGCAGAACGCGGTGTGGAAGATGTAGTGGACCCGTTCGGGCACGAACAGGCGGTCGCGATAGTTCGACAGCAGCCGCTGGAGCTCGATCACCTCGCCCATCGACGCATCCCGCAGCAGGCGCGCATCGTGGAAGGCGGCCCGGACCCGATCCTGGCGAGGCAGGTCCCGGACGGTGACCTGGTCGGCCAGCATGTCGAGCTTCACCGGGAACTTCGTCCGGCTGCCCAGGAGATCGATCGGACCTTGTTCCATCGGAGCTTTCCCGAGAGCGGTGCCCCGGACTTCTACGCCGACGGGTCGATGGCGTCAATCAAGGGTCGGGGATCAGGGCACTTTGAGGAGGAATCCCCGCCCGATCAGATCGCGGAGGAGCAGCTGCCCCGCTTCCGATTGCGCCGGCCCGTCGAGGGTGCCGGCGTCGAGCCGACGCCGCCCGCAGAGCCGTTCCGCGAGCTCGCTGTCGCCCTCGTCGAGGGGGTACTCCTCGCCACCGACGAACAGCCACACCGGTTGCCCCGGATCGGCGTACCAGGCGAAGTGCGAGGGTGCGCTGCGCATCAAACGGCCGCCGGCCCGCAGGAACTCGAGCAGTTCGGACCCGCTCATCGGCTCCCCTGCCGGTAGCTCCCGGCGAGGTCGAGTGACCTGACAGCCGACCCAGCGATCGAACAGCGTCTCGTGCCGGAACAGGTCGGCACACCTCTCCCGGAGTTGCCGACGCGCCGCGCCGGGGATCTCGCCGACCGCTACCCTCGATACCAGGCCGGGGTCGGTATACCGCAGTCGGTCGAAGACCGCGGGTGGGAGCCGCGGCGGGAACCCTGCGATCAGCTGACGCGGATCCGGTGTGCGGAATCCGATCGAGCAGGTGATGCTCTCGCCGACCGCCGTTCCTTCGTGAGCGATGCGCGGTGGCAAGTAGAGCATGTCGCCGGGATCGAGGATCCAGTCGTGGGTCGGCGAGAACGTCTCCAGTACCGGGATGCCGGCGCCCTCCTGCCGACGCTCCTCCCGGAGCGGTGCGTCACCGATCCGCCAGCGACGCCGCCCGGAGGCCTGGAGCAGGAAGACGTCGTGGCGATCGATGTGCGGGCCGATGCCGCCGCCGTCGGGCGCGTAGCTGACCATCACGTCGTCGACCCGCCAGTTGGGAACGAAGCGGAAGCGCTCGAGCAGCTCGGCCACTTCCGGGAACAGGCGATTCGCCTCTTGCACCAGCAGGGACCAGGCGACCTCGCCGTCGTCGTCGAGGTCCGCCGGCTGGAAGGGACCGTTGTGAAGGGCCCAGCCGGCCTCGCCGTGGGGCATCGTGATCCGCCGGGAACTGACATCCGGACGGCAGGCGGCGTGCACCAGCTGCTCACGGGTGACGGGTGCGTGGAAACCGGGAAAAGCCTGACGGACGAGAAGCGGACGCTGCTGCCAGTGGGAGGCCAGGAATTCCTCGAGGGTCCGTTCGCTGAACGCGGGTGCTCGTGGCGGGGTAGCTCCGTTCTCCACGGCGCTCATCGTACTCGCACTGGTGTTGGAATTGGTGGAGCTGAGGGGGATCGAACCCCTGACCTCCTGACTGCCAGTCACGAACGACGGCTCGCGATGTCGTTGAAGACACTTGATTTAGGCAGTTGGTGCAATGGCGCGAATACTCCGTTTACTTGTGTGACCACCCTGACCGGCAGCAGGAACGGCAGCAGGTTCTGCAAGTGTCAGGGCGTCGAGTGCCTCCCGCATTTTCCTCAAGTTCGCCCGGTAGTAGCCGCTGCGCACGCTGTCCGCGTGACCTAGGATCTTGTCGACCGTGAGCTCTGGGTGCCCCTCGTCGATCATCACGGTTTTTGCGGTGGTTCGTAGGTCGCGAAGCACCAGGTTGTCAATTTCTGGATGTTGTTCGACCAGGGCCCGCCGAACTGTCCACCAGGCCTTCCGGTAGCTGTTCCGGTCCCACGGCTTCGTCACCTCTAGGTCGCGACGCCTTCGCATTCGGAAAATCGGCTCGCGTGCCCAGGCAGTCCGCGCCGCCCTGTCGATTGGCTCTGGCAACATGATGGTCTTGAGGGCATCCTCTGCTTCTGGATGCAAGGGCAACTCGCGTTCACTCTTGTCGTTCTTCGTATCGCGGTACCGTACCGTCCCCCACTCCCCCTTCTTGCCGAATGTGACGTCTTCGTGCCGGAGCCGACAAGGCTCGGATTCCGGCCGAGCTGCGGTGTAGTAGGTGAGCTTGAACAACGCCCGATGTGCGGGGCGAATCACTCCGACACCGTCGCTGCCAGGAGACACGTTGAAGATCGCTCCAAGCAGTTCCTTGCTGGCGACACAAGGCGCTCTCTTGCGTCGATAAGGGGCCAAGGGGCTGTCCTTACGCCTGGTTCGTGGTCGGTGGCAGGGGTTCTCAATCGCATGCCCCTCGTCCTGCAGGGCGGTGTACAACGCCGATAGGTACGCAATCTCGACTTCCGGGACGCGAATCGATACCCGCCGTGGCCAGAGCTCGAATGGTCCGGTGTTCTGGACTCGGTCGAGGAAGTACTGTCGAATATCGACCTTTGTAACCGTGTCGAGGTGTAGCCCCAGAAATGCGGTTCCCAACCCACGGAATGCAGATTTGGCTGCGGCCGGGTTGGCGTACTCCTTCCCATGTTCCGCCAGGAAGCGATTAACTGCCGCCTCGAAGACGAGTGGTTGGCGGGCCTCGGCTCGTTGTGCATCGAGCAGCTCGCGCTCGAGGGCTCGCAAGTGCGGCGGTACGAAGTTCAAAGGCGATGCTTGGACCTCTCACTTTGCTGGGTTCAATCGTCTGAGCTGGACTTCCAGTCGGGAGATCCGGTCATCGTCCACGGCCAGGACCCGTTCCAGTGATTCCGGCTTACCGTTCCAGTGGTATTGGACGAAGTGCAGACCCAACCGGCCTTCGCCGGCCTTGAGTCTGGTGTTCCGGCCCCTATAGGTGCCCTCGCCGTGGCTCCACTTCCTTGCGTCCACTCGGGCCTCCCTGAAACCTGACGCCGCCGCGGGCTGTCCTTCGTCATCTTGATGTGGATGTCGCGGTGTCCGCGGCCCGAAGGCGCCCTCGTGGGCGGCCCGCGCCAGAACAGCCCGCGTCCACTCGGAAACGGAGAGCCCCGCCCCACCAGCAGCGGATTCGCACGCCTGCTTAAGCATGGGCGTCGTGCGAACGATCAGAATTTTGGTTTTTTGTGAAGCGGTTTTCGGCATTGTGTATGTCACCCGTATATACATTACGTTCAGTCCTACCGACTGTCAACCTCGTCTGGGCGCGGTTCCCCGTGTTCCTCGGCGAATTTCTACGCCTACAATCGGATACACTCGACAAAAGCTGGTCGTTCGGCCCTTACCGACGCCCATTCGCACACGGGGGTTCCAATGCTCAGTCGTCGAGCTGTTCTATCTGTGATTGCGCTTGTCTGTTCTTCGGCCGCAGGAAGCAACCCTGGCGAGGCGTTGGACTGCTCCGATTGGGTGTTTCTGGAGCCGGGACTCCAGTGCTCGGCAACACCGATGCCGACTCCGACGGGGTTGCGTTGGCAAATCCCGAATTCTGAGCCGGCGGGGACGGGGCTCGCCGCCATCGACAACACCGGAAGAGTCCTCCGGATGTGGCGGGAACGGATCACGGACGCCTCCTGCGGCGCCAATCCGATACCCCGCTACAGGCACAACCTCGTTGCACTCGACACGCAGGAGCAGCACCTCCTCGCGTACATCGACGACCGATGCGTGGACCCTGCTACGGGAACAATCGATCAACTCTCTTTCCAAGAAGATCCAAACGGGGCTGATTCAAGCGGTCAATTGCTAAACTTTTTGTCATTCGACGCCGTGGATGGTCGGGTTGTTGCCCCTGCCTACGCAGTCTGCCGGAAGCCCCGCACCCAACCGCCTTTTAACCCCGTCGAGTGCTCTTCCTATCTCCCAAGCTGGTCAAATGTTCGGCTGTCCGGATTCGCGCCTCTCCTCGAGATCTTTGGCTGCCACTGGAACGACATCCGCGAGACCGCCGGCCAACGTCGGAGCCGCCCTCCACCACGCCATGCAGGAGATCGAGCGCGCCAACCCCGACACGCTCTACCGCGTCTTCGGCGCCGCCGACTGGGGCAACAAGGAGAAGTTCACCGACGAGCTCCTCAAGGACCTGATCGAAGGCTTCTCGTCGATCTCGCTCGGCAACAACGCCGTCGACACCGACATCCTCGGCGACGCCTACGAGTACCTCGTCGGCAAGTTCGCCGACGTCACCCGCCGCAACAAGGCCGGCGAGTTCTACACCCCCCGCAGCGTGGTGCGGATGATGGTCGAGATCCTCGATCCCAAGGAGGGCGAGTCGATCTACGACCCCGCCTGCGGCACCGGCGGCATGCTGCTCGCCGCCATCGACCACGTGAAGCGAAACGGCGGCGACCCGCGCACCTTCTTCGGCAAGATCTACGGCCAGGAGAAGAACCTCACGACCTCCTCGGTCGCCCGGATGAACCTCGTGCTCCACGGCATCGAGGACTTCCAGATCGCCCGCGAGGACACCCTCCGCGATCCCGCCTTCACCGACGGTGCCGGCGGCCTCGCCACCTTCGACTGCGTGATCGCCAATCCGCCGTTCTCGCTCAAGGAATGGGGACGCGAGGTCTGGGAGAACGACCCCTGGGGCCGTGCGCAGTACGGCCTACCCCCCGACAGCTACGGCGACTACGCCTTCGTCCAGCACATGATCGCGTCGATGGCCCAGGGCGGAAGCAGCCGCATGGCCGTCGTCCTCCCGCAAGGCGCACTCTTCCGCAAGAGCGCCGAAGGCAAGATCCGCGAAGCCCTGCTCAAGGAAGACCTGATCGAAGCGGTCATCGGCCTCGCGCCGAACCTCTTCTACGGCACCGGCCTCGCCGGCTGCGTCGTGATCCTCCGCCGCAAGAAGCCCGCCGAGCGCAAGAAAAAGGTGCTCATCATCGACGCCTCAAGTCTCTTCCGGAAGGGCCGCGCCCAGAACTTCCTCGACCCCGAGCACGGCGAGCAGATCGTCAAGTGGTTCCAGGCCTTCGAGGATGTCGAGGACCGCGCCAAGGTCGTCACCCTCGACGAGATCAAGGACGAAGGCTGGACGCTCAACATCTCCCGCTACGTCCTGCCGCCCATCGGCGAGGACATCCCGCCGCTGCCCGAGGCCGTCGCCGCCTTCAAGGACGCCCTCACCGAAGCACGCGCCGCCGAAGACCACCTTCGTACCGTGCTGACCGAGGGAGGCTGGCTGGAATGAGCGACCATCTCTCACAGAAGGAACTCGAGTCCTACCTCTGGGGCGCGGCCACGCTGCTGCGCGGGCTCATCGATGCCAGCGACTACAAGCAGTACATCTTCCCGCTGCTCTTCTTCAAGCGGCTCTCGGATGTCTGGGACGAGGACTACCGCGAAGCCTTCGAGGACTCCCAGGACGAGGGCTACGCGACGGCGACCGCCAACGACCGCTTCACCATTCCCGAAGGCGCGCACTGGAAGGATGCCCGCGATGCCTCACGCGATGTCGGCCGGGCCCTGCTGAACGCCTACCAGGCCATCGAGGCCGCCAACCCGCAGCGGCTGCAGGGCGTCTTCGGCAACGCCGCCTGGACCGACAAGGCCCAGATGCCCGACGAGACGCTCAAGAACCTCATCGAGCACTTCTCGAAGCACACCCTGAGCCTCGCCAACGTGCCCGAGGACGAGCTCGGCAACGGCTACGAGTACCTCATCAAGCAGTTCGCCGACGACAGCGGCCACACCGCGCAGGAGTTCTACACCAACCGCACGCTCGTGCACCTGATGGCGCAGATGCTCGAGCCCAAGGCGGGCGAGACCATCTACGACCCGACCTGCGGCACCGGCGGCATGCTCATCTCGTGCCTGGCCGAGGTGAAGCGCAACGGCGGCGACACCCGCACCATGGGCCTCTACGGGCAGGAGCTCATCAACATCACCGCGGCCATCGCCCGCATGAACCTCGTGCTGCACGGCGTGTCCGACTTCGACATCCGCAGCGGCAACACGCTGCACGAACCGGCCCTGATCGAGGGCGACCGGCTCAAGACCTTCGACGTGGTCCTCGCCAATCCGCCGTACTCCATCAAGAAGTGGAACCGCGAGGCGTGGCAGAGCGATCAGTGGGGTCGCAACTTCCTCGGCACCCCGCCGCAGGGCCGCGCCGACTACGCCTTCTTCCAGCACATCCTGAAGAGCATGGACCCGAAGACCGGGCGCTGCGCGATTCTGTTTCCGCATGGCGTGCTCTTCCGCAACGAAGAGGCCGAGATGCGGACAAAGCTGATCGACGGCAGACTTGCTGGAGTGTGTGCTCGGGCTTGGTCCAAACCTGTTCTACAACTCGCCGATGGAGGCGTGCGTCGTGATCTGCCGCACGCAGAAGCCCCCGAGAACGCAAGAGGCAAGATCCTGTTCATCGACGCGGTCAAGGAAGTCGCCCGCGAGAGGGCGCAGAGCTTCCTCAAGCCAGAGCACCAGGCCGCATCCTCGACGCCTACCAGGCCTTCGAAGACAAGCCCGGCTTCGCCGCCGTCGCGACGAACGAAGAGGTGCTTGCCAAAGGCGGCAACCTCTCCATTCCCAAGTACGTCAAGAAGGCCAAACCGGCGAATCGATGGGGGAGAACGACAAGACCTGCCTACGAACCGCACTGGGCGGCCTTCGAGGACGAAGGGCCGCGACTTCTGGACCGAGATGGACTCGCTCGTGGAGATGCTCGATGGCGTCGTAGCCGAGGAGGCCGAACGATGCCTGAGAGTCGCGTCGAAGCAAGACGTTAGAACCACCGTTCGCGTTCGACGAGATCGTTCGACAGGTCAAGGACAAGGTCGACAAACCCCGAGGCCGACGGGCTTCGAGCGATACGTCGGGCTCGAGCACATTGACCCCGAGCGATCTGAAGATCCGGCGCTGGGGCGAGATCGCCGACGGCGACCTTCCAGCAAGATCATGTTCAAGCCGGGCGACATCATCTTCGGCAAGCGGCGCGCCTATCAGCGGAAAGCTCGCGGTCGCCGACTTCGAGGGCATTTGCTCGGCGACATGCGATGGTCCTCGAGCCCAAGGCAAGCGTGCTGCTGCCGGAGTTTCTGCCGTTCATCATGCAGAGTGAGCCGTTCATGGACACGTGCGGTCAGCAGATCTCAGTTGGCGGGCTTTCACCCACCATCAACTGGAAGGCGCTCGCGAAGGACGAGTTCGCCCTGCCACCGCTGGAGGAGCAGCGGCGGATTGCGAAAGTGCTGCAGGCGGCGCAGGATCTTAGAGAGTGCATGACGACCGCCCATAATGCACTGAACGACGTTTCAAGCAGCTGGATCGAGAGTCACTTGGCAAGTAACGAATGGCCAGAGTCTGTCGCGACAGATGTACTGGACCGGGCGACGGTGGGAATCGTTGTCAAGCCAGCCGCTCTCTACGTTCCCGAAGGAACGGGCGTTCCAGCGCTTCGGTCACTCAACATTGCGCCACATCGCCTTGTCATGAACAACTGCGTCAACATCTCACACGGAGGGCACCGCGACCACAAGAAGAGCCGCCTCAAGCCCGGAGATTTGGCCATCGTTAGGAGCGGGAGACCGGGTGATGCCGCGGTGATTCCGGATGGACTGGGTGAACTCAATTGTATTGATCTGATCATCGCGACCCCAGGCGAACATCTGCGACCGGAGTTTCTCTGCGCGATTTTGAATTCTCGTTATGGGCGTCGGCGGAATTCGCTCGGGCATTGCAGGTACCGCGCAAAAAGCACTTCAACGTCGGTCTATTCAAGAAGCTCAAGATCCCAGTCCCGCCGTTGGAAACGCAGGACGGGTTCATTTCGCATTTGCATCAACTGCAAGCTGCGGCCGCGTCGTCCGAACATGCGGCTAGTGAGCCGACGGCGACCTCGCCAATCGTCTGTTGGGCCCGGAGGCTGAATGCTGACATGACCTTCAACGAAGCCAACACCGTCGAAGCCTTCGTCCGCGACCTGCTCTGCGGCGGCATCACCCATCACACCGCCGTCGGCCCCGGCCTCGCTCGCCGCTCCGGCCAGATCTCCGGCCTCGGCTGGCACTACCTCTCCCACGAGAACCTCCCCCGCCAGCCCCAGGAAGCACTCGTCGAGGACCATCTCAGCGAGGCCCTCATCCGCCTGAACCCCACCATCGCCGCCCAGCCCGATCGCGTCGACGACGTGCTCTACCGGCTGCGGGCGATCATCATGGGCGTCCGCAGCGACGGCCTGGTCAAGGCCAACGAGGAGTTCGCCGCCTGGCTCACCGGCGAGAAGTCGATGCCCTTCGGCGAGAACGGCGAGCACGTCACCATCAAGCTCATCGACTTCGACGACCTCGAGCAGAACCAGTACGTCGTCACCCAGCAGTACACCTTCCGCGCCGGCAAGACCGAGAAGCGGGCCGACCTCGTCCTGCTCATCAACGGCATGCCGCTGGTGCTCATCGAGGCGAAGACCCCCGTCCGCTCCAGCCAGAGCTGGCTCGACGGGGCGCTGCAGGTGCACGACGACTACGAGCGCAACGTGCCCGAGCTCTTCGTGCCGAACGCCTTCTCCATCGCCACCGAGGGCAAGGAGTACCGCTACGGCTCGATCCGCATGCCCGTCGAGTTCTGGGGCCCGTGGCGGCTCGAGGACGACGATGCCCTGCCTTCGATGGAGCAGGTCGAGAAGGCGGTCACCTCGATGCTGCGGCCGCAGGTCATCCTCGACCTGCTGGCGAACTTCACCTCGTACGCGACGCACAAGGGCAAGCAGCGCATCAAGATCATCGCCCGCTATCAGCAGTACGAGGGCGCGAACAAGCTCGTCGAACGCGTGGTGGCCGGCCACCCGAAGAAGGGCCTGATCTGGCACTTCCAGGGCTCGGGCAAGTCGCTGCTCATGCTCTTCGCGGCCCGCAAGCTGCGGCTGCACCCGGCGCTCAAGAACCCGACGGTGATGGTCGTTGTCGACCGCATCGACCTCGACAGCCAGATCTCGAGCACGTTCTACGCCTCGGACGCACCCAACCTGGTCAAGGCCGAGAGCCGCAAGGACCTGCAGGAGCTGCTCGGCAAGGACGTCCGCAAGATCATCATCACGACGATCCACAAGTTCGGCGAGGCCGACGGCGTGCTCAACGAGCGCGACAACATCATCGTGCTGGTGGACGAGGCCCACCGCACGCAAGAGGGCGACCTGGGCCGCAAGATGCGCGACGCCCTGCCGAACGCCTTCCTCTTCGGCCTGACCGGCACGCCGATCAACCGGGCCGACAAGAACACCTTCTACGCCTTCGGAGCCGAGGAGGACAAGGGCGGCTACATGAGCCGCTACGGCTTCGAGGAGTCGATCCGCGACGGCGCCACCAAGGAACTGCACTTCGAGCCGCGGCTGGTCGACCTCCACGTGGACCAAGCGAGGATCGACGAGGAATTCAAGGCCTTGACAGCAGACCTCAATGATGAGGAGCGGGATCAGCTGGGCAAGACGCCGCCAAGATGGCTGTGCTGCTCAAGTCCCCGGATCGCGTTCAGGCGGTCTGTGCCGACATCGCGCAGCACTTCCAGGAGAAGGTGGCTCCGAACGGCTTCGGCGCTCAGGTCGTCACCTTCGACCGCGAGAGCTGCCTGCTCTACAAGCAGGCGCTCGACCAGCACCTCGAACCGGAGGTGGCGGACATCGTCATGTCGGTGAACAGCGGCGAGGATCAGTACGCCCCCTACCGCCGTGACAGGGATGCTGAGGAGAAGCTGCTCGACCGGTTCCGCGATCCCAACGATCCACTGAAGATCATCATCGTCACCTCAAAGCTGCTCACTGGTTTCGACGCGCCGATCCTGCAGACGATGTATCTCGACCGACCGCTGCGGGACCACACTCTCTTGCAGGCAATCTGCCGCACGAACCGCCCGTACGGCCAGGAGAAGACCCACGGCCTGATCGTCGACTACCTGGGGGTCTTCGACGACGTGGCTCAGGCGATCCAGTTCGACGAAGAGGGCATCCACCCGCGTCTCGAACATCGCGAGGCTCAAGGAAAGGCTCCCGGAGGCGATCCAAAGCTGCCTGGAGTACTTCCCCGGTCTCGACAGGACTGTGACCGGCTACGAGGGTTTGATGGCGGCCCAGGAGTGCCTGCCCAACAACGACGTCCGTGACCGTTTCGCGGAAGACGTCAGCTACTTGATGAGGCTTTGGGAGGCCATCTCACCCGACTCTATCCTGGGAGAATACGAGAGCGACTACCGTTGGCTGGTGCAGGTCTACGAGTCGGTGAAGCCGGTGTCGGCCACTGGGCAGCTCCTCTGGCACCGCCTCGGGGCGAAGACTATCGAGCTGATCCACAGGAACGTACATGTGGACGCGGTCCATGACGACCTCGATACCCTGATCGTGGACGCGGACCTGCTTGAGGCCATCCTCGGAGCACCCGATCCAAAGCACAAGTCGAAGGAGATCGAGATCAAAGTCGCCAGGCGACTTCGAAAGCACCTTCATGATCCTCGCTTTAGAGCCCTTGCTGACCGTTTAGAGGACCTGAAGCAGCGGCACGAGCAAGGCCTGCTAGTAAGCGTCGAGTTCCTGAAGTCCCTCCTTGAGCTCGCTCGGGATGTCGTCGCCGCAGAGCAGGAGAGCCCGCCGATCGATCAAGAGGAGCGCGGCAAGGCAGCCCTCACAGAGTTGTTTGAGGAGACGCGGAACGGCGACACACCCGTTGTTGTTGAGCGGATTGTGAGCGACATCGACGACATCGTTCGCCTCGTACGCTTCGATGGTTGGCAGAGTACCCATGCCGGCGAGCGGGAGGTGAAGAACGCCCTTCGGAAAACATTGCTCAAATACAGACTTCACCAGGACCAGGACCTGTTCGAGCGCGCCTATGGCTATGTACGGACGTACTACTAAGCTCACAGCTCGCCCTGATCCAGATCGAAGTCCGCCACGCCGGCAGTCCCGGTTCATTGCCGCTCTAGACTCATCGCTCGCGGGACAGCACGAGACCTCACTGACGCTGACTTCGGCAACCTATCAACCCAACAGTGCGGGCGCCTCTGCCACTCGCCTTGGCGGCACATTCATCGCCACACAATGCCTTGGCCCCGAAAACACCCGTTGCAGGGGCCACGCCGACGCCTTCGGTCATGTATGCGTTGGAGAGCGCTCGCAGTCGAGTACGGGGGAGGCAAGACGGAAACATGCTTCACCGCTGAATCGCACCCGCGAATGCCTTCCGCGGCTCGTTCACCGGAAGCGACCGACGAGCGTTGTTTTGCATTCGAGCGGCGAAAAGGCTCAGGCTACTCCGTTCACCCGCAATCACTTGAATTGAGAGCCGTCAGTTTTCTCCAGAATCAACATGATCACATGCTAAACTGACCCCAATACTAATCGGAGTCTAGAATGATCCCCCGCTACCGAACACAGTTTCAATGTCGACTCGATGGGGCCCACGCCGACCCAGACGCGGTCCAGAAGGCTATTCGCACATGGGCAGCGGGAGGCAGCGACCACGATCTCTGTGAGAACGGCGCGCATGAATTGCCGAACGGCGATAGGGTCGACGTTTTCGGAGAGATCGTTACTGATGATGCCGGCGGCAGTGAACTGCAGTGGGCGCTCCGGTTCTCCCGGGCAGACGCCGACCTACCCGTAACATGGGTAGTCGATATCGGTGTCGTCGGAGCTAACGAGCACACGACAGTGTCTGTCGCCATGGGCCCAGAACTTGAAGAAACTCGAGAGCGGATTCGACAGCGCAAGCTAAAACCTCCACGTTTGGTCGGCCTCCTGCTCGATCAATTTGATGCGCACACTGGTGGACAAGTTCTTTCGAGCGGCGTGCGCCGCATCGATCGGGCCGCGCAAGATCAGGAATTCCGTTGGCTTACTTCCAACGATCGAGTGCTGCCCGTCGTCGTCCTCTCCGTCGACTCATACTCGGAACGTCCGCTAATTGGGAGTGATGATCTCCAGCGTCAGCTCTTGGGGATCGCGGAGGTGCGAGTCCTCACCAAGCAAGCGTCCTTCGAGTTTACGAATTCATTCAAGACTGCGGTCGGCTCGAGGGACGAGGCGCGGCTCTGGACCGTCTTCGATGGCGCGGTGCGGGTGTATTGGCCGAAGCTCGATCTCGAGTCTGCAGCCGCGAGTCCCTATGAGCACAAGCTATGGGTTCCCCGAGACGGTCAACTCCGCGGCGTCAGTGACGAGCTATGGGACATGCTGAGTTGGGCTGCTGTTCACCGCGACTACGAAGACTGGTGCGACCTTGACCGCCTTCGATCCCGGCACGATCGAGCACGCCTTGAGCAAATGGACATCGATGCCGCGCACGTTGCCGAATTCAGGAAAGTGGTGGATCGGCTTAGCACTGAAAACGATGAGCTCAAACAGCAAGTACAGGAAGCCAATGCAAGAGAAACAGCCGCTCGAGCAAACGCGCAAGAGGCGTGGCAATATGCAACTAGCAAGGATTTGGAAATTGCGAATCTCCGGCGCATTGCTGCACGCCGAGAAGACTGCCTGACTATCGAGGATGCGATCGAGCGTGCCGGGACAGACCTCGCCGACACTCTCGCGTTTGCGAACGACCTTGGAGTTCCAGAGACCTCCGAGTCGGGCTCGTTCTGGTGGCGTGTGTTCCAAGTGTTTGATGCTCTTTGCACGCTCGACCAGGACGGGCGCCTCGCTGGCCACCTTGAAGTCAGCACGCAGTTGAAGCGCCTGTTGGAGGAGTACGAACTGCCGCACGGTGGTTTCAAGCGCGGCGATACCGGATTACAGGCAATCAACCCAGTAGACGAGTCGAAGGTCCATCTTCGATGGCGATTACATCTACGCAGTGGCGCGCCCACGGAAACCGAGTCGATCTATTGGGAGTTGGTAGGCAAGCCCCAGGACGGCACACGCCGTTTCCTGATCGGCCGTCTCGGTCGCCACGCGTGATTGAATTGGCCGTCGGGCGAAAGCCCGACATCGACTTCCCCTAATTGACGTCAGTGATCAGGTCGGTGATTCCCGTCCGCAGGGCAACACCGATTTGCCCCACTCTAGTCTCGCGGCAGCCCAACCTCGATCGACCTTACTTCCCTTTCGGGTTGGAACACTCGCTCCCTTGTCCGCCAAGCCGCCCGGCAATTCGGGTGCTGGCACTTCCGGCGCCGGTAGATGATCGCGGGATGCCGGTAGGAGAATGTGTGCGTCACTCGCGACCCACGACTTCCACACCTCGGGCACTTCACGGTCGCCTCCTCGTTGCCCCAACCAATTCGTTTGATACCGCGTTCATTTGGGCCGCAAGACCATTTCTTCCCATGTCGGCTTCGAACCTCTGGGGTTTCGAACGGGGTCGGGTCCAATGTCCCCTCGAGCATTGCGAAGCATCTCCAGGACTCGAATGGCTTGGTCGGGGGTCGCCATTCCCTCCCGTGCAGCGTCGAGCCCTGCTTCGATAAGCTGGCCATACACCGGCGCGAGATCTGCGGTCCGTCGCAGGTCCAGCAAGTAGACCGCTGCGTGCTTGGAGATGCTGGCTGTTGAAAGCTCGTACTCCCGCGCCAGCTCCCTGGTCGAGTGCCAGGAGAGGTAGCGGGCTTCGATCTCCTCCCGGTCCGCGTGGGCGCAAAGGCCGCATTTCTGAGCGTGCCACGTAGGGTCCCAAGGGAGTATCAGCCGGCCCTTGATCTGGGCTGCCGCTGCGGCAAGCGCTCGCACCTGCACCTTTGGCGCAACAAGGCCTTTTGGATTACCCATGCTAGCTCTATCTCCTTTCAAGCAACGCGTGTAAGAACCGCGAGTGCACCGGTATGCACAATGTCGCCACAAGTATCGCTTCGAGTGCGCCCTCTGGATACCGATCGGTCATTCCGTTTTGCCCATGGGCATCGGCGGCGCGCTCCTCGTCACTCCACGACCACCGTGCAGGCGAGGAAGCCGGCATGGTCCCTTGTCGGGGAGGACGCCAGGGATGCGTTGACCAGCGGCCGGTGGAATGTTTCCGCTCCATCGAGCCATCGCGTCCATCTGACGAGCTCGCGAGAAGGGGTACCTGCCGCAGGGCGCGACATCCGTCCTTTCCGATCTCAACCGTTCGCACCAGGCCGGCGCAGTGCTCACCATGGGGGCGGAGTCGCAACAACCGTAACTTCCCTGACATTCCGCGCCTTTTCACCGGAAAAGGAACGGTAACAAGCTCCCAATTGTTACGCCTGCCTCGGGTAGGAAAAGGGAGGAAAACGCTAGTATTCGGTCGTTGTTACTGCTGTTTCGGTTGGAGCAGAAGCATAGCGCTCGAACGCGTCTGAAAGTCAGATAAGCGATAGCCTTTGACCGGTGCCTCACTCTGTGGCCTTACGGTTCTGGGCCGCAGGCCGAAGCCCCGCAAGAGCCGTGCGATTCCTGTCGCGGATATCGGCGCCCCACTCCGCCATTCGGCCCAAGGTCGTCCTTCCAGGCCGGCCAATCTCTTGGCGAGTTCATGCGACGCGATGAAGCCCGACTCGTCTTGGGTCAGGACAGTCCGAATATCTGCCAGCAGCTTCTCCTTGATGCCCCCACCACCGGCCTTTCCCCCGTGAAGACTTAGTGCAGCATCTCGCGAACGATTCGGCCAATCACCGCCAAGGGCATCAGCAATCGCGATGAGGGGGCGCCAATTGTCTTGCGCACGATCGTTGAGCGCCTCCGGGATCTCGGGATCGGAACCAGTGAGCGATGACATGTGGTCGAGCGCCCACCGTGCGATCTGCCGCCGGGTCGTCTCGCACTCGCTTTCGACGCCTCCAATCCTGAGTCGGGCGCCCCTCTCATCTGGCTTTCGGCGCCTGAGACTCAAGACCACAGACCGATCCATCAGCGTGCTCGGCAGGTCTCCGATTGCTGCGATTGCCTTTGGGCACCAGGTCGAAAACTGTTTCGGCTCGTACTTATCCCCCTCGAGACGCAGCACGTACGCTGCGGTGCGCGTGTGTCCCGAATTCAGAATCCCACGCAATTCATTATTGTCTTTGAGAAACGAGTCGGCCTCATCGACGAGCAACGTCGGGCAGTACTTCTCGATCACTCGGAACAGGACCGCCGGCGTGACATTTGACGTCGCCAAGGGGCGAGCCACCAGTGCCCGCAACAACTCGATGGTCGTGGTCTTGCCACAGCGCATTACCGGAGACGTGATCGCCAAGATCGGTGACACAGTTGATGCGTTGAACGTATGCGTGTGAAACGTCCAGAGGGTGAGTATCACCGCTCCTCCCTTGGGCAGCGACAGGTATCGATCGAAAACGTCCATTACCGCGTTCGCGAGTTCCGCTCCATCGACGCTGTCGGGCCATGGAGCCGCGTCTGCCAGGCCGAGCCCATCAAGTTCCCCGACTGGGGCTTTCGGTACCGGAAGCGCAGTGTCGACAATTGATACCTTGCGAACTCCAACGGATTGCAGCTTTCCTTTGACCGCTTCGCAAAGCAGGCCGTGTCGCGTGATATCGAAGTCACGAGCTTGTTCCGCGAGGTTCCGAAGGACTTCGTCGACCTCGTCAGGTCGCGGCGACGTCCCAAGAGAGGAGACACCGGAAGCATCGAGCACCCGCTGAATGGCCCCCTTGCCCGCTCGGCCGAGTGGAATGGCGGCAGCAAGAACCGAGTCGAATGTCGTGCGGAAAGACTTGGGGTCTGCCTCATGAATCGCGGCTGGATCCTTGAAGTCGCAGTGACGAATCTCAAGTATCGAACCTTGCCAACCCAGTCGCTCGACGCGCAAGGCAACTCCTCGAACAAATGTCGAGCCACCCTTGTCGGACTCTCGCCAGACGAAGATCCGTTCGAATTCGCGCAGGTACTCAGCTAGGAGCTTGTTTGAGAGGCTCGCGCCTGGGATTCCCAGGGCCGGATACTCGTGATGCCAGAGGGCCCAGCAATCGCTTTCCCCTTCTACGAGAATCAAGTCTCTCCCGATCCTCGATGCCTCAAGTCGATCCAGTCCATAGGGAACGATCGGTTGCCCTTTCGGCCCCGACCATGACGAACCACTCTTTGCCTTCCTGTGGCTACGAAGTCGGGTACGGGACGCGTCACTTCCATCCATTAATCGATAGGGAATCAGCACCGAGCGGTCTGTATCTCGCAGCCCGAGTTCCCGCAGGAATTCCTCGGGCAGCTTCTTCGCCGCTGCGAGTTCGGCCACCGTGAGTGCGCGCGTGCGCTTGTCGCGGGCCGGGAACAGGTCCTTGCTAGTCATGCCCATGGGGTCCAGAATCGCGTCGACGCTACACCCTGCGTGGCAGTGGATCAGAGCCCGACCGTCGTCACCGGTGCCGATCACCATGCTGTTTGTCTGATCGTCGTGCCCAGGGCAGCGAGCAGACCATCCTGAGCCCGTTTCACGCACATTCTTCAATAGGATCAGCAGGTTTTCGGCCGGAGAATTACTCAAGGCCTTGTCCCCTCGATTCGAGCTCTTCCTGCGCCGTCTCCTCTTCCAATCGAAGCCTATCGATCAGGGCCGAGGCGCGGGAGTTGAAGGGACGGTCGATAGCCGGTTCGATTCTACGAAGCCACCTGTGAGATCGGCACAAGCGCCACTCTGCCGATGCAGCGTCTCGATTCTGCTTCCGGAGTCCCTTTTCGATCTGGGACTCCGAGTCCTGGTCGTTCTCGTGCTCACTGGGAGAGGCCGAAGAAACTCCTGTGAGCGAGGCCATGGATCGTTCCATCTCGCCCCTCACGCATTCCAGGGCGTGCCAGACCGCAGCCAGTCGGCAACGGACTGCGCCTCGATGAAGAGGATGCCGTCGACTTTGATGGCACGAAGCCGCCCCTGTTTCAGTAACTGAAACACCTTCGGCTTAGAGATGCGTAACGCATCGACGATATCCTTCACGCGAACGAACTGTGGTTCGCTGAGTTCATCTAGTCTCATGGGTACTCCTGTTGTCGCAATCGACTCGTTGAAACCGGTTTGATTCACAGCGCATTTGTTGCACACGACTTCCCGACGAATGGCCGAAGAAGGGCACGGGTGAGTCGCCACCGAGCAATCGCTGCTAGGGTGGAAGACCGCTATTTCAAGGAGTTTCCGTCGTGGACGAGTCGTGTGACGAGTGGCCGCTGGTTGGCAGCTGGACCAATCGCTGCCAGCCTGCGGGGGCCCCAATTAGCGTTCTGGGGTAAGCGTCCGGCGCAAGATGCCATCAATATGAGGGGAAGCGAATCCTGCGGGCCGGTGAGATTTCTGGAACCGCCGCGCCCGCGCTTGAAGCACCGACCGCGCCTTCGCGCCCAGCTTCACCCTGGACCAGTCCCCTTCCGATTTTCCAACCGTTGAAAGGGCGCTCTCGTACAGCTCGCCAATCCCCGCTTGTGATTCAGGATCGTGCCATGCGGACCGAGTTGCCACGAGGAACAACAGAACATCGGTCCACTGACTTCGGCCTTCGGTTCTCTTGGGCTCTTTGCGGCTTTCGACTCGGCCCTGCTCAGTCCGATATCGGTCATGAAAGAGCTGTCCCGCGTCCCAGACGAGGCGATTGAAGAGGACGTCGGTCGTACGTCCGCCATGGCCACCGTGCGGCCTAAAGCTCTCGGGTCCAAATCGAATTGGACCGCCGATTCCGCCGACCAAGGGTGTCCACCCAGTGGTGCTCGTAGCCCACTTCGCATCCTGAGCGACACCGTCCACGATATCGCGAATCGAGTCAGTCTCGCTGTGACGTATGCCCCCCTGGTGCTCCTCGAGCAACGCCTCGAGCGCGGCCGCTAAGCGGCGCCTTTGTGGCTGAACCTCGAAGAATGGCCGCTGCAACTCATAAGCGACCACGTACGTGGACACGATCGAGCAAACGTCAAAGAGACGTCCCCGCTCATTGATTACGAGCGCTCGGGCGAAACGGTATCGGTTGTGGAGATAGGGCGTGATCTCACGGATGTTTCTCGGAAAGTCGGTTCTGCTTGAGTGCCAGGCCGGTAGCTCCCGCTCGGCATTGCCGGAGCCGAGGACTATCCGTGGCCCACGAACGGGGTCGGAGAGGAGCTGCTCTTGCGCCTCGCGATACGCCTCCGACTCAGACCGCGTTTCCGGTAGCCTTCGGTTTCCTGTCGAGCCCACGCCACCCTCCCCTCACGGTTTCAGGGACATGATGACAGGATGACCGACACTTCTGGGGGCGTGAAATTGGATTCAAACGGCAGCAGGAACGGCAGCACGGACGACAGACAAGCGACCCGGCGAGCTAGCCAGGTCAGCTAAGTCGTTGATTCCGTTGGTGGAGCTGTGGGGGATCGAACCCCAGACCTCCTGACTGCCAGTCAGGCGCTCTCCCAGCTGAGCTACAGCCCCATCCGGCGGGAGCCGACACTCTAGCACGAGGAAGATCAGTCAGCGAGGGTCACGCCGAGCCCCGGCCCGCCGGTCAGGAACATCCGTCCGTCGCGGATCTCGAAGCCGCCGCGGGCCGGGTCCCGGCTCAGCTCCAGGCTGCCGTCGAGGTCCAGGAACGCCGTGCCCGGCGAGGCGTAGGCGACGTGGAGCGCTGCGGCGATGCTGACGACGCTCTCGTCGTTGCAACCCCACATCACCCGGCGCCCACCGGCCTCGCCGATCGCGGCCAGGGCACGGCCCGGGGAGACTCCCCCGCTCTTCATCAGCTTGATGTTGAAGATCCCGCAGGCCGCCTCGGGTGCGGCCAGGGAGAGAGCATCCGCCTCGCTCTGCAGGCTCTCGTCGGCGGCGATCCGCGCTCGCAGCCCGTCGGGCAGACCGCGCATCAGGTCGACGCGATCCTTCGGCAACGGCTGCTCCAGCAACTCCAGATCGAGCCGTTCGGCGAGTGCGCCGAGGCGCAGGGTCTCGGCGACGTCGTAGCCCTGATTGGCGTCGACCCGCACCGGGATCTCGCCGCCGATCGCCTCGCGCAGGGCATGCAGCCGACGCTCGTCCTCCTCGTAGGATTGACCGAGCTTGATCTTCAGGCAACGAAAGCCGTCCGACAGGTAACTCCGGGCATCCTCGAGGGTCTGCTCCACCGAGGTGATCCCCACCGTGACCGACGTCAGCAGTCCGTCGTGACAGCGGCCGAGGTAGTCGACGAGAGAGACCCCGAGGCTCCGGGTCAACAGATCGTGGAGCGCGATGTCGAGGGCAGCCCGGGCTGCGGGGTTGCGCGGCAACTCCCGGCGCAACCGGCGGCACAGCGTCCCGATCTCGCCGACCTCTGCGCCGACGAGCCAGTCCAGACCCGCCGGCTCCAGCGCGCTGCGACACGACGCGACACTTTCACCGGTGACCTTCTCCGACGGCGACGCCGAACCCACGCCGACGGTGCCGTCGTCGCCGACCAGCGTGACGAAGAACAGCTCGACCTCGCTGCGGGTCGCGTAGGCGATCGTGTACGGGCGAGAGAGTTCGATCACCTCGGAGCGCGTCTGCACTTCGCGGATCTTCATGCGGGCCCCTTGCCGATCTCCCCGGCGATCGTGCGGACGACGCTGCCGACACCTTCCTGGAACGGCAGGATCACCGGGAGGTCCAGGGTCTCCTGGAGCCGGTCACGCTCGGCCCGGGCCGCGGCGGGCTCCAGGCCGTGCTCGTTGAGCGTGACGGCCCAGACCGCGACACCGTAGGCGCGAATCAAGGCGACCTCCTCCTCGACCGGCGGCAACGTGCGACGGACCGCGCTGTCGATGTAGGACGCCCGGCCCGCCGGGTGCTGGAGCACGACCCCTGTCGCCGCTGCCGACAGCAACAACTCCGAGCCGCACGGCCCCGACGGGTTGCGCAGCGCCGACTGTCCTTCGATCAGGATCAGATCCGGCGCGGTCTCGCGATCGCAGGCGACGATCGCGCCCTCCAGTTCTCCGCAGACGAAATCGTTCGGCGTCGAATCGAGGATGAAGCCGTACCGCTCGCCCTGTATCCAGCCGGTCTGGCCGGTGTAGATCATCTGCGTCCCGATCCCCGCGGCGCGACAGGCGTCCCGGAGCATCACGCAGGTCGTCCGCTTGCCGACCGCGCAGTCGGTGCCGATCACCGGAACCCGGGCCGCGGCGACGTCGTAGATCGCGCCATTCCAGAAGCGCAGCTCCCGGGTCGGCCGCGGACGTCGGATATCGACGATGCGCGCACCGGAGCGTGCGGCGGCGGCGGCCAGCTCGGGGTCCTCGGCGAGTAGCTGGTGCAGGCCGTTGACCAGTTCGAGCCCGGCGCCGACCGCCTCGAGCACCGAAGCTCGCAAGTCGGCAGGCAGTACCCCGCCGGCGGTGGCGACGCCGATCACGCAGACCTCGGGCTTGCGGCCGGCGATGCGTAGCGCGTCGCCGACGCTGGCCACCACCGGCACGCCACGATGCACTCCGTCGAGCACCTCGCCGGCGTCCCGCCCGGCCTGCTGCGGATCGACGACGACCAGCGGCTCGTAACGCAGAGAACTGCGCAGCAGGCCGTGGGTCGTCTTGCCATGGGTCGAGGCGAGGTGGCCGTTGGCCAGGACAATCGCTGGGCGCCGTTCGTTCATCCGCGAGATCATGCGACACCCGGCGCCCGATTGGAACCCGGAATGGTTGCAACCGTGGCCCGGGCCACCTAGGATGCCCGCGGCACGAGGAAGCGCATGGAGCCCGGTGGCTTCCGCGGTCTTCAAAACCGTCAGCTGGGCGGTAACCCCGGCCAGGGTGGGTTCGACTCCCACACGCTTCCGCCACGTCCGCCGCCCTTCCTCGTATACTCTGCGCGGCCGGGGGCCGATCGCTCCCGCTTCCCCGATTCGAGGTGCCCGGTGCCGATCGCCCTCGCCGTTCACGGCGGCGCATGGAACATTCCCGACGATGCCGTCGACGCCTCCCGGGAGGGTGTCCGGCTAGCCCTGCAGGCCGGCTGGGCGGTCCTGACCGCCGGCGGGACCTCCCTCGACGCTGTCGAGACGGCGGTGCGCCTCCTCGAGGACGACCCGAACTTCGACGCCGGCCGGGGCTCCCGGCTCAACGCCGCCCGGGAGGTCGAGATGGACGCCGCGATCATGGACGGCCGGCGCCTCGACGTCGGCGCGGTCGGGGCCATCCGGCAGGTTCGCCATCCGATCCATGCCGCCCGGATCGTGCTCGAACGCTCGCCCCACGTCCTGCTGGTCGGTGAGGGCGCCCGCTCCTTCGCCCTCGATCACGGAATCGAGGTCTGCAGTACGGAAGAGCTCCTTGTCGGCCGGGAACTGGATCGTTACCTTCGGGTGGAGGGCGGTGAGTCCCAGCTCGTCGACCTCGAGTTCGACCCTGACGGACATGGTGGCGCGGGCGGCAAGGGCGGTCCGCTGGGCACCGTCGGTGCCGTCGCGGTCGACCGGCAGGGGAACGTGGCCGCCGCGACGTCGACCGGTGGTACCCAGAACAAGGCCGCCGGTCGGATCGGAGATTCGCCGATTCCCGGCGCCGGGACGTTCGCGGATAACCACCGCGGCGGCGCGTCGGCCACGGGATGGGGAGAGGGAATCCTGCGCGTGCTCAGCACCAAGACCGCCGTCGACCGCATGGGGCAGGGGGACTCCCCCGCCGCCGCCGGTCGGTTCGCCCTGGACGACCTGGCCCGGGTCGGCGGCAAGGCCGGACTGATCCTGGTCAACCCAGCCGGCGAGGTGGCGGCAGTGTTCAACACGCCGCGGATGGCCCGGGGCCTGGCCCGTGAGCACGGAGGAGTCCGGGTCGGCGTCGAACCCGGGGAGGTTCCTTGAGGGTCGCGGTCCCGATCGCCTGGCTGCTGATCCTGCTGACCTTCTTCACGGCGGGGCTGCTGCGTCAATTCCACGACGGCACCCCACGCTCGCCCTACGTGCCCCCGGTCGTCGGCAGCCTGCTGTTCGCCGGGATCTTCTTCCTGCTCCTCGTCGCCGCCCGGGAGTGGCGCCGGGGGGCGGTGCCCGGACCGGGCATCCGCCTCGGCAGCGTCGTGCCGCTGATGCTGATGCTGCTGATCGAGAAGTGGATCTCCCTCGCGCTCTACAACCCGATCTTCTACTGGATCTCCGACCCGAGCGCCGACGATCATCTCCTCGACGCGGAGTTCCGGGCCTTCGCCGGCGTCGGCCTGCTGCTCGTCTGCATCCTCGTCGGCCTGCTCTCGGCGCCGACCGCGCGCAAGACCTGGCGCCGGGCGAGCCCCCGTCGATTCCTTCCCGCCGTGGTCGGCGTGGCGGCGATCATCACGTTGACCTATCTGCTGCTCGGAGGAGTCTCCTGGGCCCTGGGCGGCTCGATGCGGCTCCAGTGGCCGGTGTTCAACTCCCTGCTGGTCTGGGTCCTCGTCGGCCAGGCGTTGATCGCCTTCGCCGAGGAGGTCTACTACCGCGGGCTGTTGCTGTCGGAGGTGGAACGGCTGGCTCCGCGACTGGGGGTGCGCAGCGCGACACCGCGCCGCTGGGTCGCGCTGCTGACGACCTCACTGCTGTTCGGGATGGAACACATCCGCTTGACCACGAGCCTGGAGGAGCTGGGCCGGCAGTTCCTGTTCACGATGGCGCTGGGCGTCCTGCTCGGCCTGCTGGTGATGATCTCGGCCAACCTGCACTTCTCCGGCGGTATCCACGCCTGGATCAACTGGTTGCTGCTGGGCGCCGCGCCGCGGTTCGTCGACGCCAGCGGAGAGCCGGCGCTGCCCGCGGGAACCTATATCGGCGTGATGTTGCTGGTGGCCTTCATCGGCGCCTTCGCGATGCCCGGACTCGTCCGGCACCACCGGCTCCAGGCCAACCCCCGATAGGGGTTCCCGGTCAGCCTCGAGCGGGTACGCGGCGTGTGCCCACGAAGACCACGTGATAAAATCTCGCTGGAATCGTCGATGGAATCGCCCGGCATCCAGGGACCGACCATGAAACAGAAAACGATTCAGCAGGAGCCCGCCGTCGCCCGTTTCGTCGCCGCGGCAAGGAACTTCCTGGACGTCATCGATCGGCGTGAGGCCGACGGGCCCGACGCCTTGCTCGACCGCCTGCTCGGCACGATCCCGGAACTCTACGCCGCCGCGGTGGAGTTGCCGGCCGTGGAGACCACGGAGGTCGAGACGCCCCCGGGAATGAGCGAACCGGACTGGCGAACGCTGTTCGAGTCGATCGGTGGCAGCTTCACTTCCATGACCCGGAAGTGGCTCGAGCACAATGCCGATGCCCTCCCCCCGAGGCAGACCGAGTTCCTCGCGGACGACCTCGCCGATACCTACCGCGACCTCTCCCGCGGACTCGAGTTCTGGAATCGCTCGGACTTCCAGGTGGCCGTCTGGGACTGGCGTTTTCATTTCTGGCATCACTGGGGCGAGCACGCGGTCGATGCTCTCCGCATCTGTCACCAGCTCCGTCACGGGACGCGGGAGTACGAAGGCTCCCGCTGACCGGGTTCGTCGGGCCTTGCAGCGACTGCCTTGCCGGGACGTAACCAGAACCGGCAAGGGGAATCGAAGCGGCATGAAAGCTCGACCGATCAGCGACGTCGCCTTCACCCCTGCGGTCAAGGCCGCCCAGGAAGTACGGGGCTCCCGCGACTCCTACGCCCGCATGGAGCAGACTCGCGGCTGGAACGCCGAGGTGGACGACAACCTCGCCGCGTTCCTCGCCGAGCGGGATTCGTTCTACCTCGGCACCGCCAACGCCGACGGGCAGCCCTATATCCAGCATCGCGGCGGAAGCCCCGGGTTCCTGCGGGTGCTCGATGCGAAGACCCTCGCGTTTCCCGACTACCCGGGCAACCGGCAGTACATCTCCGTCGGCAACCTGTCGGAGAACGATCGGGCGTTCCTGTTCCTGATGGACTACCCCAACCGGCGTCGAATCAAGATCTGGGGACGCGCCGAGGTCGTCGAGGGCAACGCCGAGCTCACCGCCCTCGTCGCCGATCCCGACGAGAAGACGCCGGCCCAGCGGATCTTTCGCTTCCACATCGAGGCCTGGGACGCCAACTGCCCCAAGTTCATCCGGCCGCGTTACACGGAGGAACAGATCGCGCCCGTGGTCGACCGGCTGCAGCAACGGATCCGCGAGCTGGAGGCCGAAGTCGATGTTCTGCGGGGGGCGCGGTCGACGACGCCCTAGCCCAGCCGTCGGCGACCGTCCCGGACCTGTTCGGCGAGCTCCCGCACGTACTCGGCAACTCGCGTGGCGGAGCGCTCGACGACGGCGGCGCCGCTGCGGATCGACTCGTCGCCCGGCGGTGCAAGCTGGATCAACTGGGCGCGTCCGATCAACGACGTCAGCGGGTTGTTGATGCTGTGGGTCAGTTCACCGAGGCGCACGAAGCGCTCTTCGAACTCGCCGCGCATCGCCCGGTGAAGCTCGATCAGGGCCAGCAGCAGTTCCTCGGCCGACTCGCCGGCGTCGGCGCCGCTGCCGAGCAGCTCTCGTGCCGCCTCCGCAACGTCGACGACTCCTCCCGATGGGTACTGGTTTGCGGACATCGGCGACTCCGTCAGTTCAGGCAAAGGTAGGGACGGACCCGCTCGAACAGCTCTCGAGGAGAGATCGATCGCGGCCGCACGTCATGCTGCGTCTCGCCGAACAGCTCCCGACTCAACTCGATCACGTGCTGATCGATCCTCTGCTTGGAGAGCTTCTGGAGCTCCGCGCCGGCTTCGGCCTCGGCAACGGCGACGTTCAGCTTCGTCTGGATGATCACGGTTTCTCCTCATCGCGATGCGTCGCCCGCAGGGCCACGACCGCTGAAGACTCGACGGCTCCGATGGCGCGCAGGCCGTCGAGGGTCGTGTCGCGAAGTTCGGCGGCGCTGCTGGCCTCCGAGGAAACAACGAACTCCATCAGGGAACCGAGGGCCTGGGACGGCAGCGTCGAGCGCGGTTCCAGGTCGACGGTGTGCAGGATCACCGAGTCGCCGATCGCCAGACGCAGGCGCGAGGGACGGTAGGTCGAGTGGGGAAAGCGTCCGACAGCGGCTCCGCCGGCGTCGAGCAGCGCGATGCTGCCGTCTGCCCGCACGACCAGCGGACGCGGGTGCCCGCCCGACGCGTACTCGATACATCGCCGGGGACCGTTGACCTTGATCACACAGACCGCGGCATGGCTACCGCTGTCATCGAGCTCCGGTCCCCACTCCCGGTTGAAGCGGGAGAGCGCCTCCGCCGGGCAAGCCCCACGCGAGGCGCCGACATGAATCGCCGAACGCAGCAGCGCCAGCCGCGAGCCGGCCGCCCCCTGCTTGCCGGGCCAGGACAGCGTGAACAGCCCGTGAGCCCCGTCGGCGAAGCGCAGGCCGCCGCAGGTCGCCGACGATTCGTCGGCCGCGCTGCCGGCGGAGTCGAAGCCGGCGACCCGGATTTCACGACGTCCTCGGCGAGATCTGCATCCGTCCGTCGAGGAGCCGTCGGGCCTGCCGGGATCGGCCTCGGGCAGCTCCGGATCAGCAGGACGTCGTCGTCGCGGATCGCCCGGGCCGATCATGAGCGTGCGTCTCGGTGCACGCCGCGACCGAGGATCAGCGGCCCCGTCGTCGTCGTCGTCGAGCAGAGCTCCCCGCCCTCCTCGGCGTCTGGAGCTCGACCACGAGCCGGACATCTCGCTCACTCACCACGACGCCGTCCAGACCCTGCATCTGGCGGCGCTGGCGCGTCTTTCTCTGGTCTGATCGATCACGGTGCCCCCTGTTTCTTTGGCGGCCTGCGCAGACAATACATGGACCTATATAGATCTCGAAATTTCAAAGGCAATGCAATCTGGGCAGGGGTGAATATGCCACTCATTGCATATGATGCCACTTTGGTTGCGATTTGGGCGCCAGGCGGTGCACCATCCCTGCGTCGATCGATCGTCCCGCGAGCACGAAAATGGCGCTCGACGACGGGCCGAGCGCAGGTTCGAAATCTTCTACCCTGCCTGGGCGAACTTCCCAATCCGGGGACCGAGGCGTTCCAATAGCAGGACGGCGGTCCTGAGGCGAACGGTGTCCCAGGAGCTGGCGTGACCGGAGAGTCTCGGGAAAGAACCGACGAGGAGCTGATCCTGGCGATCCAGACCGGGCAGTCCGACGTGCTCGGGGTGCTGGTCAACCGCTGGGAGCAGCCGCTGCACCGCTTCGTCTACCGGATGCTGCCCCGGAAAGAGGACGTCCAGGACGTGGTCCAGGAGACGTTCCTGCGGGTGCTGGACAAGGCGGACCGCTTCAAGCAGGGCTCGCGCTTCTCGACCTGGATGTACCAGATCGCCCTGAACCTTTGCCGGGATCGTCAGCGGCGGACCCGGCGCTGGAGCTTGCTCGTCTCCGAGAACGCGGAGATCAACGACGAGGTCCTCGCCGAACCGGTCGGGCGGCGACACGATCCGGCGGACAGCGCCGTGCGCAACGAGATCGGCGGCGCGGTGCTGGAAGCGTTGAAGGAGATTCCCGCGAATCAGCGGGAGGTACTGATTCTCAAGGAGTTCGAGGGGCTCAAGTTCCGTGAGATCGCCCAGGTGCTGGACTGCCCGGAGAGCACCGTGAAATCGAGAATGTACGGAGGTCTGACCGGCCTCAAGCAGGTACTGGAACGGCAGGGCTTCACCGGGGCGAGCTGAGCCCGCCCGGGAAGGCCCGACGGAGAGAACGATGAAGTGCACGAAGTGGAATGACGACTGGATCGCCTGGCTGTACGACGAGCTGGAGCCCGACGAGGCGTCCACCGTCGAAGATCACCTGGCGAGCTGCGGCTCCTGCCGGGAGACGATGACGGAGCTTGAGCAGTCACGGGACCTGTTGCGTGGCGCTGCACCGGATGTCCCCTTCGCGCCGCGGCTGGTCTTCGTCGGCGCCCGGCGAACCCGTACGCGACCGGCGCTGGCCTTTGCCGGAGGGTTGCTTGCCGCCGCCGCCGTCTTCGCCCTCGGGCTGGTGACGGCGCCCTTGCTGCGCCCCGCAACCGCCGCCGAGGGCGCTCTCGAGGCGCGGCTGGAGCGACTGGAGCAACAGCAGGCGGAGGCGGCACCGGCCGAGATGCTCCCGGCCTCGCGTCAGGATGCGCCGCTGACACGGCGGGAGTTCGACGACGAGATGTACGCGATGCGGCAGCAGTTCGAGGAAGCCCGCAGCCACGACCTCGACTTCATCCTGGGCGAGATCACCGCCGCCGAATGGCGAACCGGCCGTCACCTGAAGGACCAGGGCAACGTCCTGCTGAACACGATGCTGGCCAGCAGCCCGGGATTCCGCGAGCACTGATCGAACCGCGTCGAAGACTCAGTCGCTGACCCCGAGATCGGCCAGGTGGTCCCGGGCCGCCGGAGCGACTCGCGGCCCCCGGTCGTCGATCGCCGTCGCGGCACTCTTGGCCGCGGCGAGGTAGGCCTCGATCGCCGGACCTTCCCGCCCGAGTCGTTGCAGATCCCGGCCCAGGTAGTACTGCACGGTTCCGTCGGAGATCCCCGCGGTTCGCTCCCAGCGAACGCGGCGCCAGGTCTCGACGGCCAGATCGTGGTGACCGTACTCGGAGAGCATCAACGCCAGGTTGGCCAGGGCACCGGGGGCCCGGTCTCCGCTGCTGGCGGCGTCGACGACGGCCCAGCCGGTACGCACGGCGTCTTCGGCGACGCTGGTGCGCCGGGCGATCAGGGTCGGCGACGTGCGGGCCCGCAGCGGGCCCTCACGTCGTTCGCCGGCCTCGTCCAGCCACAACAGCGCCACTCTGCCCTCTTCGGCGGCCGCCAGGCGCTTGCGCACCGTCGAGGCCCGATCGACGCTGCGGCCGTCGATCGAGAGGATGCGACTGCCAGGCGTCAGCCCCTCGGGAACCTCGCCGTCGAAGGTGTCGACCACGATCGCCGCTCCGCCACGGTCACTGTCGACGACCCTCAGCCCCCACAGCCGGGTCTGCCAGGTCGGTCGGTTGCGCACCGCCGGGGCCGCGTCCATCCGCTCCGCCGCTCGCAGCACCGGACTGTAGACGTACCAGCGATCCCGGCCTCCGTCGCGGTCCGCCTCGGCGACGGCGACCGCCAGATCGGTTGTCCGGCGGCAGGTCGAACTCCCCGCCTGCAGCCTCGACGGGTGGACAGGTCGCTCTGCGGGGCGGCGCTGCGGTCTTGTGGGTGTTGAAGGTCTCGACGAGTATCCGCCGACCAGTCGGCCACTCATCGGTACCGAGAGGCACGGCGTTGGGCCGTGGAGATGACCGGAACGACCTGTTGCGAGGCCTCGGCCATGTTCAGTCTGCGGCTCCAGAGGATGCGTCCGGCGAAGCGGACCTCCACGGTGCGCAAGCCGGGGCAGACTCCATGAGGATCGGTCGGCAGCCGGCCGACCGCCGCGCCGTCGATCGTGACGTCGGCGCCGGGCGGACCGCCTTCGAGGACGATCGTCGACATCGCCGGCGTCATGCGGACGACGTTGATCCGTCTCGGGCTCCGATCCAGCAGATCGACGGAGAGGAACTCGTCGAACCGCTCGGTGCGGAAGCAGGGCTTGACGAGCTCGAATCGGTGATCGCCCAGGGGTAGGTTGGCCAGGGTCAGCGTCGCAGGTAGATTCCGCCCGCCGGCTTCCCTGCGGGTCTGGCCCATCGAGACGCCATCGACGAAGACCTCGACCCCGTCCGGCTCGGTCTCGAGAACCACGGTTCGCGCGTTGGGGACCAGGCTCAGGCGCACCGTCGCCTCGGCGCCGGCGGCGATCTCCCGCGTGATCGCGGCGGGGTCGAAGCCTTCCAGGCGGGCGACGAACTCGTGCCCCCCGCCCAGCAGGAAGACCCGTCCATCGGCGTCGAGGAGGACCGCCTGGCCGTCGATCAACAGCTCCGCCTCGGGTGGATCGACCTCGACCAGCGCACGGCCGACGACCTCGCCCCGGACCTCTTCGAAGCGGGCCATCGCCTTCTGCGGGGTCAGGCTCGCCGCCGGCTGCCAGCCCGGCTGCCAGCGCAGGATCTTGCGGTAGTCGTTCTCGGCAGCGTCGAGGTCGCCGAACGAGACGTTGGCCTGGGAGCGGAGTACGAGTGCCTCGCCGCGTTCGTCCGGTGAAAGCCACGGCCGACCGAGCAGCGCATCGAGGGCCGCCAGGGCCCGCTCGAACTCGAGGGAGACGAGGTCGTCGCGAATCGCGTCGAGGCGGCCCCGGTTGGAATCGGCGGGGGTCGCGCCGGCGGCGTCCTGATCCTGTACGGCGAGGGCCGGCGCCGCAGCGGCCGACACGAGCATCAAGATCGACAGGATCAGGCCGGTGACGTGCATGGGAACCCTCATCGCAACCGGATCCATGTGTCGTTGGCAGCATCGAAC
The DNA here is from genome assembly GCA_942490715.1 of uncultured bacterium. GTDB lineage: Bacteria > Acidobacteriota > Polarisedimenticolia > Polarisedimenticolales > Polarisedimenticolaceae > CALNYP01. The sequence goes on along the minus strand of CALNYP010000033.1, from coordinate 3,332 downwards.
AGGTGCAGCAGTCCGTCGGCGCTGAAGCTGGCTCCGGCCGCCTTGCTGATCCCGGCGGATTGACCGGCCCAGGTCGACAGGCGTCGGCCGCTACCGTCGACGAACTGGATCTCGCCGCCGGCGGCCATGAGCACGGCGAGGGTGCCGGCGGCGTCCCGGGCCAGGGCCTGGGGCTTGTCGAATCCATCGGCGACGGTCTCCACCGCGCCCTGTCCGGTGAACGAGACGACGCGACCACCCTTGGTGTCGACGGCCAGCAGCCGATCCGCGGCGAACTGCAGGCTCGTGAGCCGCAGTCCGTTCAGCGGCATCGGCGGGCCGGGCGCGGCGCCGCCGGGGTCGATCCGGTAGAGCGTGCCACCCTTCTTGTCGAGCAGGAAGATCCGGCCGGTGTCATCGGCGGCGATCTCGGAGACGACACCGGCCGCACCCAGCGATGCGACCGGCCGTGGCGCAGCACCTCGCTCGAGGCGGTAGACCGCATCGGAACCGGCCGCGTAAAGCGAGCCGACTGCGGTCGAGCAGAGCGCCTGCAGTCCGGAGACGGTCCACTGGGCGCTCAGGTCTCCTCGGGCCGCAAAGCGCCGGACGCCGCCGTCCCGTCGATCCCCGAGAGCGATGCCGCCGTCGGGAAACGCAACGATGCCCCCGAAACTGCGCACGCCGAGGCTGGCCTGCACGATCTCCGGTGAGCGTCCCGAGCCCGGTGTGTAGGCAAACCGTGTCCGCACGGCGAGTTCGCGCAGCTGGACGGCAACCGCCGGTCCACCCTCGTCGATCGCCTGCTCGAACCAGACCGCGGCGTCCGCCGCCTGACCTCCCCGCAGCGTCATGCGTCCCGCTCCGACCTTGGCCCGGGTCGAGACTTCGGGGTCGGCGGAATCGATCACCAGACGCTGGTAGGCCGCCCGGGCCGCCTCGTCGCGCCCGTGCTGTTCGTCGAACCAGGCCCGGGTGTAGATCGCCCGGGACTGCCATGCACCGTCGCCGCCAGTGGAGAGCTGCAGCAGGCCGACTCGTGCGCCGGCGGCGTCCTGATCGGGAAGCGGTTCCAGTTCCAGGAGCACCTTGAGGAAGGCAGCCTCGTTGCGTCGATCGGCGCCGGGAATCTGGGTCGCCTGCTCGAGCAACGACTTCGCCCGGGCGCTCTGCTGGGCGTCGATCCCGCCGAGCTCTTCGGGCCAGCGCGCGACCCCGAGCAGGACCGCCTGCTCCACCAGCGCGTCATCGGCCAGCGGCCCGTCCGGGTCCAGTTCGAGCACCCGGGCCAGCGCCGCGGCCGCCTCGGTGGAACCCTCCACCGCGAGCCGCCGTGCGACCCGGTACTGCCGTTCCGCCGCGCCGGGATCTCCCTGGGCGCTCGCGGGCCGTGCCCGGCGGAAAGCCCGATGGCGACGAGTGCGACGACGGCCGCCCGCCATCCGCGGAGCAAGGGGCAAAGCTTCATCGATTACCCCGGAAGGAGACCCGCACCGGCGGATTCTCACCGGCGACCACGGTCACCCGCTGGTCGCGATTCTCTCCCGTTGCATTCAGCGTGACACGCACGTCGTACTCCCCCACGGAGACCCGGCGGCGCACCGGAGTCTCGTCGACCAGGCGCCACCGGCCGCCCGGGCGGCGCAGGGAAACCTGGCATGTCGGAGGGAACGCCTGGACCACGAGGGTCGTCAGCGCCGGCAGGACCACCGGCGCTTCGACGTTCTCTCCACCGGCCACGTTCACATCGATCGTCTCGTCGATCCAGAAATAGTCGTTCTTGAAGCGAATCCGGTGAGACCCCTCGGTCAGCTCGACCTCGGTCCGGTCTCCCTTCATCCGCTCGCCGTCCACATAGTAGATCAGCTGCATCTCCCGGAACGTGGGAAGCCGAACGATCCCTCGAGGAATCTCGCCCAGCGACAGCGTCGCCAGGGCGGGTTCGCGCTTCGAGGGGTGTCGCTCCCGCGGGGATCACCAGATCCGCCGGTCGATAGCCTTCCATCCGCAACCCGATGCGATTCTCGACGCAGAGGTCAAACTCCACGCTGGCCGGTGTCACGCCGGCGTCGGCATCGTTCAACCGGATCGTCGCGCCGTTCACGCCGGGATCGACCAGCGACTCGACGGTCGCCGGATCGAGGAGCAGGACCAGCTCGCCACCGGCGTCGGCGGGGCTCACCTGATGCCGCACTTCCCGACAACCCTGGGAAGTACTGAGCACCGGGAAGGGCTCTTCCGACGAGAAGCGGAGCTCGCCGCGCACGGTCGGTTCGAACGGTTCCCCGTCGAGCAGGATCGGCAGCCCGGCGGGTTCGGTCGCCACCCTGGCGGTCCACCAGACGACGCCATCGGGCTCACCCTCGACCGGCGGGCCGCCGCGATCGCGCTTCCACCAGCCGATCGCCGCCGCACCGCCGATCAACAGCACCCCGATCACCAGCAGCGCACTCCGGGAGTTCGGTTTCCGGGAGGACTTGCGGGGTGCCGCTGCCCGCTTCGGCGCCCGGGGCGTGCCGGCGCTGGCCGGCGGCGTCGGCTTCGCAGACGGCGGCTCCGCGGGCGTGGACGAGGAAACGGATGGGGCCGTCGCGACCACCGCGTCGGGCTGATCGCCGATCGTGGCGCGCAATCGAGCGGCGAAGACCGCCGCATCGGCCAGGCGATCGTCGGGATTCTTGGACAGACCCTGCTCGACGAATCTGCGCAGGGCGATCGGAATCCGACCGTCGAAGCCGTCGATCGGCCGCGGTTCCTCGTGGACGATACGATACAGGATCGAGGAGACGGAGTTTCCGGGGAACGGGCGCGAGCCGACCAGCAGTTCGTAGAGCACGACGGCCAAGGAGAACAGGTCGCTGCGTCCGTCGGTCGGCGCGTCGCGAATCTGCTCCGGCGACATGTAGTTCGGTGTGCCGATCAGCCCCGAAGTCGCCGCTCGCGCCTCGTCGGTCCGTCGCGCCAGACCGAAGTCCATCACCTTGATCGCCGACTCGCCGATGCGCATCAGGTTGCCGGGCTTGACGTCCCGGTGAACGATTCCCTCGGCGTGAGCGTAGGCCAGTGCGTCGGCGGCACCGGCGATCAGTTCCACGACCAGCGGTACCGGGAGGAGATCCTTGGGCGCCGTGAACGCCTCCAGGGTCGTGCCCTCGACGAACTCCATCGCCAGGTAGAGACCGTCCTCGGTCTCACCGACGTCGAACAGCGCCGCGATCGAGGGGTGCATCAGCCGGCCGGCCGCCCGGGCCTCGGCGAGCACCTGGTGCCGCGCCTCCGCCTGGTCGCTGGCGGTCAGTGCCCTGAAGGGCACGACCTTGATCAGCACGTCCCGGTCGATCTCGATCCCGGCG
>CALNYP010000032.1:0-5241 GCA_942490715.1 uncultured bacterium | reverse complement strand
CGAGTAGGTCTGTCCGTCGTTCTGGACGACCTGCCAGGGGAAGTAGGTCGTCGGGCCGAGATCGGTCGGCACGTCGGGTGCGTACTGGACGACGTCCTGGGCCGCGGCCGGAGCCGGCCCAAGGAGGAGCAGGAAAAGCAGTCCTGTGGACAGCAGTCCGAGCGACCGGTTCATGGCACCCTTTTGCAAATCGACCCCGTCGGGCGCTCTCGCCCCGTACCTCAAACTTGGTACCGATCTACGTCCGGGGCCAGGGGGAATCAACAGATTCCAGCGGTTTCCAGCCCCGCAAACACGAAAACTGCCGGCGGTTTCCCGCCGGCAGTCATCACGATCGGTAACGGATCAGGTCAGGAGATCAGCTGGCAGCCATCGCGACGCGCTGGTCTTTTTCCTGCTGTTGCTGCTGATGCTGCTTGTTCTGGTTGGGGTGCTGACCCTGTTTGCGGTCGGCGTTGCCGGTCTCCATGTCGATCGAACCCTTGAAGCGGGCACCATCGGCGATCGCCACGCGAGGCGAGCGGATGTCGCCTTCGACGGAGCCCGACGGAGCGACATCGACCTTTTCCTTGGCGACGATGTCGCCCTTGACCTGACCGAGGATCATCACGGTCTTGGCCATCACCTGGGCATTGACCCGCCCGTTGGCGCCGATCGTCAGGGCGTTTCCGGGGAGGCTGATCTGGCCTTCGATCTGGCCTTCGATCGTGAGATCTTCCTGGGCCGTCACTTCACCCTTGATCTTGACGGTCTGACCCACGTTCGCTCGCTTTTCCATCTGGGGCTCCCTTTTCTGCTCTGGGGCGGATTCCGCCGGCCGGGCTTGCAGCGCTGGCTGTGAAGTCTGCTTGTGGTTCTGAGGGGGAGTCTCGTTGGAGGTCTCCGACTTCTGACGCATCCAGGCCATGCCTTCTCCTTCTCCTGCACTGGCCTCGAGAGTCAACCGATGCGGACCTCGCATCTCGACCTTCGGCCGTCTGGCCGGCTTCGAGGGGCCCGTCACCGGTGCCCCCGCGGCCGGCACTGCATATGTCTATTCCTCCGGGAGGCAGAAGCAAGTTTTTGACAAACTCTCCGCTCTATTCCGGGAAACCATCACTTCCTCGGCGTTTTGTCCGCAGGTTCGTCGGGGTTGGCGTAGATCGTCCCGGGGAAGCGGGCGACGTTGCCGGCGTCTTTCGATTTCGTCACCCGGCCCGGGCCCTCGCGCTCGACCTCGTCGATCCGCACGATCGCATGGAGCGGGACGAAGATCCGCTTGACGCCCTTGAACTCGCTCTGGAGCTGTTCCTGGCCGGGATCGACCACGATGCGTTCGTCTTCATTGAAGACGAGCTGCTCGACCTCGACGAACCCGAAGAGGCTCCCCTGGCCGACGGAACGGGCGAAGATCTCGTAGATCTCTTCCTGGTTGCGAAAGATGACCTTGTACGTCTTCTCGGACGCCATGCAGGGCTCCCTTGCTTCGCCTCGGAAACCCTACCACAGGGTGCGAATGTCTCGAGCCGGTCAGTCCCCGGCCAGGGACAGGCGGAACGCAGCGATCTCCTCGGCGTTGCGCACCACCAGGAGATCCTCGACCAGTACCGGGTGGCCCCAGGTCTTGCCGGCGACCGCCGGGATCCGACCCAGCTCGGTGTACCCGTCGGGCACCGCCCGGACCAGCGCAAGCTCCCCTGCCTCGGAGACGACCAGCAACACGTCCTGATCCACCAGCAGCAACAGTTGCCCCAGGCCGTAGCGCGCCCCCGCCCACTTGCGGCTGCCGTCGGCGAGGTCGATGCAGACGAGGGTGCTGCCGTCGAAGCCGTAGGCGTGACCTTCATGGACGACGAAGTCGCTGGAGTACGAACGGAGCCCCTTGGAGACCCAGCGCTCCTCGACGCTCCAGCCTTCGGTCCCTGCGGAAGCGTGGAGACGAAGCGTCCCGCCGGTCGGACCGACGCTGATCAGCAGGTCACCCTCGGCGGTCTGTGCCGGCTGGACGATCGGGTCGCCGGGCCACGGATGTTCCCAGAGCACGCTGCCGTCGGCGAAGTCGACACTGATCAGTCCGGCGCCGTTGACGTGGAGGATCTGGGGCACGCCGCCGATCGTCATCCGCTGCGGGGAGCTGTAGCCGCCACTGCGTGACGGGCCGGTCCAGCGCGGCTCACCGGTGGCGCGATCGTAGGCGATCAGCCTGCCTGAGGCGGCGACGATGACGAGATCGTCGACCACCAGGGGCGAACCGGAGAAACCCCACATCGGCACCTCGGCACCTGTATCGGCACCGGCGTCCCGGGACCAGACCACCGCGCCGTCGTCGGCTGACAGCGCGTTGAGGATTCCGGTGCCGCCGAGGGTGTAGAGCGTCCCGTCGTGGAACGTCGGCGTTCCCCGGGGCCCGGGGCCGCCGTTCGACTCCCAGAACCGGGCCGGGTCGCTGTGTTTCCAGACCGGCTCGCCGGTGCTCGCGCGGTAGCAGGCAACGACCTCGTCCTCGCCACGCTGTTCCTGGGTGTAGAGCAGATCGCCGCGGACGGCGAAGGACGACCAGCCCGGTCCGATCGATCGCCGCCACAGCTCACGGGGCGGCGAGGTGGACCAGTCGGTCTCGATCCGCAGGCCGCGGATCCGGGCGTCGCGGTCGGCCCCGCGAAAGCCGGGCCATTCCGCGGGCATCTCGCCGATGAGTTCGTCGCCGGTCTCCGCCGGGACCGACCCGGTCGCCCGGGGCGCGTCGTCGGCCCGGGCCAGCAGTCGGTCCTCGGGGGTCGCGGACCAGCGCCAGGCGAAGTCGTTGTCGAGGTTGCTCGTGAACCCCCCGGTGCGCACCAGGGTCCAGGCGCCGCACGAGAGCGCGACGGCCACGATCAGCGCGACCCAGCGCTGTCGCTGCGGGAGGTAGCGTGAGAGTGCGGCCCAGAGAACGAAGGCCAGGCTCAAGACCGGGATGACGTAGAAGTAGTACAGCAGCCCCATCGCGCCGGTGGCCATCGACTCGTGAAGCAGGGGTCGCATCGCGAAGACGGCGACGATCAGCAGCAGCACACCACCGAAGCGCTCGACGCGCGACGCGCGGCTGAAGAAGATCCACCAGACGACGATGATCAACCAGAACAGCGGTCCGGCCATCGCTCCGATCGGCGCGAGGTCCGGCACGAAGACCGGCAGGACGAACCGGAGGATCCAGAGCAACGTCACAGCGGCGACGCCGGGCCAGAGGCGGAGAGGGGGCGACGGGTCTTGCGCGGTCTGTGTGATCGTCATGGCAGGATTCTCACACGGTTCCCGTCTGCGGGGAAGTTGGCTGGTTGCCGCGCCGCCGGCGGCCTTGCCCGCGGCTGCTATCCTCGGCGGTGACGAGCTCCGGACGGCGACGAAGAGCGATGAAAGTGGGGGCCTACCGTGTCGGATCGAACACAGTTGCTGCTGGTGCTGTGGGCAGTCGTGCTGCTCGAGCTGGTATCGCCGATCCCGGCGTTCTTGACCCTCGGCGCGCTCTGGGTCCTGCTCGCCCGGCCTCCGTGGCTTCCCCGGCTCGTGGCCCGGCTGTACGACGCGCCGGCCGGGGCCGGATCGTCAGGCGCCGGAGATGCGCGGTAGGTATCCTCTTGGGGGCGGTTGACCGTTAGAATCAGGGCCGCACAGGTCGTGATCCCGGTAACCCGGTGAAGGAAGGCAGATGGAGTTCTCGAGCGGGCAAACCGTCTCGCATTACAGGATCGTCGGACCGCTGGGCAGCGGCGGCATGGGTGTCGTCTACGAGGCCGAGGATGAGCGACTGGGGCGCCGCGTCGCGCTCAAGTTCCTGTCGGCGGAGATGGAGAAGGACACCCAGTCTCTCGAACGATTCCAGCGCGAGGCCCGAGCCGCCTCGTCGCTCAATCACCCGGGCATCTGCACCGTCTACGCCATCGAGCAGCACGAGAAGCACTTCTTCATCGTCATGGAACTGCTCGAGGGCAAGACGCTGTCCAGCTTGATGGCGCAGAAGCCGATCGAGATGGAGCGGTTCTTCAGCATCGCGATCCAGCTCGCCGACGCCCTGGAGTCGGCCCACTCGAAGGGGATCGTTCACCGGGACATCAAGCCGGCCAACGTCTTCGTGAACTCCAGGGATCAGGTCAAGATCCTCGACTTCGGCCTGGCCAAGATCGACGGTGCCGGAAACGTCGCGACCGGCGGCAGAGCCGCCGATGAGACGGTGGCCCAGGGGTTGACCCTGGCCGGATCCGTGATCGGCACCGTGGCCTACATGTCCCCGGAGCAGGCCCGGGGCAAACCGACCGATGCCAGGACCGACCTGTTCTCGCTGGGCACGATGATGTACCAGATGGCGACCGGCTTGCTGCCCTTCGACGGCGAGACGTCGGCGGTGGTCTTCGACTCGATCCTCAATCGCGCTCCGGTCCCGCTGGTACAGGCCAACGCATCGCTCCCGGCGGAGCTCGGCCGGATCCTCGACAAGGCCTTCGAGAAGGACCGCACGCTGCGTTACCAGACGGCGACCGACCTGAAGACCGACCTCGTCCGACTCAAGCGCGATCTCGAATCCGGGGCACACTCGTCGAGAGAGCACAACAGCTCTCCGGGCGGTGCGGCCGAAGCTGCCAGGTCCTCGATCGCGGTGCTCTACTTCGAGAACCTCAGCGGCGCCAAGGAGGACGAGTATTTTCGCGACGGCATCACCGAGGACATCATCACCGAACTGTCCAAGATTCGCGGTTTGAACATCTTCTCCCGGCCGACGGTCCTGGCCTTCCGGGACAAGCCGGTCACCCCGGCGCAGATCAGCCAGCAGCTCAACGCGACCCACGTGCTCGGGGGCAGCCTGCGCCGTGCCGGCAATCGACTGCGCATCAACGCGCAGCTGATCGACACGCGAACCGACTTCCCGTTGTGGTCCGAACGCTACGACCGGGAGATGAAGGACGTCTTCGAGGTCCAGGACGAGATCGCCCGCAAGATCGCCGAGGCCCTGCGCATCACCCTCAGCCCCCAGGAGCAAGAGGCACTGGCGACCAAGCCGACCGACAACCTCCAGGCCTACGACATGTACCTCAAGGGGAAGAGCTACGAAACCGGCAGGAGGGAGCCGTTTGTGCCAGAGTCCTGGGAATCCATTGAAAAACAAGACCAGACTCTGGCTTGTCGGTCAGTCCCCGGAGCAGGTGCGTTCCAGGATGAAATAGAGCGGACAGAACCCCGTAAACGCGCTTTGTACCAGCAACAGGCCTAGAATGGCCGGGACCCAGA
>CALNYP010000031.1:0-109742 GCA_942490715.1 uncultured bacterium | reverse complement strand
TGCGCTGGCTGGACAACCACGACCGATCCGGCGCTGGCCGGCGACTGGACCGCTCCGCTGTTCGACGACGCGGCGTGGGATCTAGGAACGTACGGCGTCGGCTACGACGTCGACTCCTCCGCCGACGCGCTGCTGCAGACGACCGCCGCGGTGAGCTCCTACTCGGTCTTCACCCGGGTACACTTCAACGTCGTCGATGCCGACACGATCAGCCGCGTCTTCGTCTCTGCCGACTACGACGACGGCTGGGTCCTGTGGCTCAACGGCGTCGAACTTCACCGTTCCCCGGAGATGCCGGTCGGTGTCCCGGCGTGGAACACGATGACCGGCGTGGCCCACGAGGCGAGCAACGCCCTGTTCCCCGACTACGGTCCGCCGTTCGACGTCTCGACCAGCGGCGCCGCGGCGATGCAGGACGGTGACAACGTGCTGGCGATCGGCGTCTGGAACCGCGACCCGGGCTCCGGCGACCTCGTGCTCGTGCCGCGTGTCGCGATCAACGGTGCCTCGATCGACAACTGTCCCGCCGTCCCGAATCCGGATCAGACGGATACCGACGGCGACGGGATCGGTGACGCCTGCGAGTAGCCGCTCCGGCGGCTCGGCCTCACTCCGGCAGCGTGCGGGCCAGGGCCAGCACGGCCCAGCCGGAACCCCAGCCGTCGGCCACTCGCTGCTTGCCCTTCGGTCCGTGGGTGCTGGGGATGTGCCAGCTACCGTCCTCTCGCTGGGAGTCGAGCAGGAAGCTCCGTCCCCGTTCCAGAGCCTGGTCGTCCTGGTCCCGACCGGCGACGGTCAAGGCGTAGACGGCGAGGCCGGTCCCGAAACCGTCGCTCGCTTCCTCCGCGAGCCAGCCCCATCCACCGTCGGGGTTCTGCAACTCGATCAGCCTGTCGAGCCAGTCCGCCGCTCGCGCCGGATCGCCCAGGTCGTCGGCGAGCAACGCGCGCACCACGACCGCCTCGGTGCTGACTCCGGCGGACGGGTCGTCGAGCCATTTTCCCGCACGCTCGAGCCCCCGCTCCACACCGGGCGCCTGGACGTCGAGCTTGCCGAGGGCCAGCAGACCCCACATCGACGAGACGGCGCGGGTCTCCTCCTCCGGCCGCCGCTGGGCCGGCAACTGTCCCCCGGGTTCCCAGCTCCCGTCGGGGTCCTGCCTGGCGAGGTAGTCCCCTGAAAGACGCCGCAGCGCGCTGTCGACCGCCGGATCCGCCAGGCGGTCGAGTCCGAGGATCAGCTGCACCTTGCCGTCGGGGTTGCCCCGGCCGCCGGCCTTGCCGATCGACCACTCGCGCCAGCGCGCCAGCTTGTCGCGATCGACCGGCACACCGCGGCGGGCGGCCTCTTCGTGGCTCCAGACCATGATCGGGATCTGGTGGCAGCTGACACAGTCGTGCTCGGCGATCCAGGCCGAGCCCTCGGCGTCGAGGTAGTCCAGGCCTCGCCGGACCGCGTCGACCGTCCGGTCCGGTTCCGTTCGCGCCACCTGCGTCCGGGCCGGTTCCGGCGCCGACGGAGTCGTCGTAGCTGCGACGCTTCCGTTCCGGTCAGCCGGGGGCACCCGGATCGAGCAGGCGGTCGCCCCGATCGCGACCGTGGTCAGCAAGCATCCGATCACTCCGAGGAGACGATGCATGGTCAACCCTCCTGCTGGAGAGAGTATGGAGCCGACCGGATCGCCATGGTTGTCAAACCCTGTAAAAAGCGGTAAACGCGGGTTAGTCTTGCGTCGATGGGTTCCCGCAACATCTGGTTCGGCCTGGTCGGGTTGTTCGGCCTCGGGCTCCTGCTGACCCTCGGGGAACTCGGGGCGTCGGGACTCTGGGATCCGTGGGAGCCGCGCTACGCCCAGACGGCCCGGGAGATGGCCGAGGCCGGCGAGTGGATCGTGCCCCGGTACCGTGAGAGCCCGCGTCTGGTCAAGCCGCCGTTGACCTACTGGATGATCGCCGTCTCCCAGTCGTTCCTGGGAACCGGCGAAGCCGCATCGCGACTGCCATCGGCTCTTCTGGCGCTGGTCGGTCCGCTGCTCCTCGCCTGGGCCGGCGTCGTGCGCGGGCACGCCCTGGCGGGCTGGATCGCCGGTGCGGCTCTGCTGACCTCACCCCAGTGGTTGCTGCTCGGCCGCTCTGCGACCCCGGACATTCCTCTGGCGGCAACCTTCGCCGGCCTGCTGGCGATCGCGATCGCGATGCCCGCGGTCGAGCGGCGGACAACGCGGAATGCCCTCGGCGTCGCGGTGATCCTGTTACTCGTCGCGGCGGTGCTCGTCGATGGTCTACGAGGTCTGATCCTGCCGGCGTGGGGTGTACTGCTGCACGCCGCGCTGCGGGGAGGCCGGCGCTGGGTCGCGGTGACGTTGCTGGTCACTGCGGCGTACGCGATCGGCCAGCAGCTGTACATCGGCCCGCTGGTGATCGCATCCCACCTCCTGGCGATCCTTGCGGCGTTGACGGCGTTGCACCGGCGCGCCGGTTTATCCCCGGGTCGAATCGCCCTGGCGACGGCGGGCGTCGTCCTGCTGGCGCTGCCCTGGTTCCTGCTGGCGTGGCAGGCGGAACCCACGGAGTTCGTCAAACGGATCCTGAGTTACAAGCACGCCTTGAACCTGGGTGAGACGCCGGGGGATCACACCGCCGGCGTTACCAGGGTCCTCGAACTGGTCTCGTTCGGTTCGTTCCCGTGGATCGGAGCGGCGGCGTACGGCCTGTATGTAGCCTTGCGAGAGCGGCGTGAACCGTTGGGCACACTGGCTGGCGGAGCCCTCGGTGCCCTGCTGTTCTTCACCCTCTCCGAAGCGAAGATGGGGCATTTCTACGGCACCGTTCAGCCGGCGATCGCCGGTCTGGCCGGCTGGGGCCTGGCAGCCGTCGTCGATCGGAGTCGACGGGTCGCCCCCGCAGCCGTCGCCTGCGCAGGGGTCGTCCTGCTCGGGGTGACAATCGCGCTCTGGATCGACCCGGCGGAGCTCCTGGCGCCGGTCACGGTGTTCGATCGGTTCGACGACGTGGTCGATCCACGGCCCTGGATCCTCGCCGCCGGCGTCGGCTGGCTGTTCCTGGCGACGGTCGGGCTTCGCCGTCGCCGCCCGGGTTGGTTCGCGGCGACGCTGCTTCCTGCGGTCCTGCTGTCCGGGTTCCTGGTTCACACCGCCGTGCCGAACCTGGGCGATCGGAAGGGGCTTCGCGGGTTGTGGCGGGCCTACGAAGAGAGCGGCGTGACGGCGCCGCCGGTGGTCCACGGCCAGGCCAAGGACACGGTCTTCTACTACAGCGACAACAACGTCTTGCGGCTGAAGAGCTTCGAGGAGGTCGTCGGTTTCCTCGAGCGGTCCGGTGACAGATTCGTCATCGCACCCCGGGGCGCGGTCGATGACCTGCGATCGGCGACTTTCTTCTCCGGAGAATGGGTCTGGATATATGGCGAACACCCGACCCACGTCCTCGTCGAGTACCGCGCCGCCGACTAGGCACTTGCCCGGCGGCCGTTCCGTACCCACATTACAAGTGAGCGATTTGCTCCCCGTGGGCGGAGAGTCAAGTGTCGAACGTAATCACGAGTCCGGTGACCTGTACCTGCATCTTCTGCAAGAACTCCGGCGACTGCGGCAAGTGTGAGGGACGCGGCGTTCGCGAGGTCCTGGTGGGACGCAAGCGGACGAAGCAGATGGTCGAGTGTCGTGCTTGCGACGGCTCGGGCCGCTGTCCCCTCTGCCACGGCAAGGGGCAGTTGAAGGTCGGCTAGCTCCTCGTCCGGCGGATCAAGCAGACCGTCAGGTCGTCGAACGGCTCGGCCTTGCCGCGAAAGCGGTTCACACCCTCCCGGATCCGATCGCCGATCGTCGAGACCGGCTCGTCCCGGTGGTCGAGGACGAGCTGCCGCAACCGCTCCTCACCGAACTCCTCTCCGTCGGGTGCCTGCTCCTCGTTGACGCCGTCGGTGTAGAGCACCAGCAGATCCCCGGGGGCGAGCCGGGCGTCCCCCTGGCGGTACTTCACCTGGGGGCGGAAACCGAGGATCGTCCCGGTCGAGGGAAGCTCCTCGATCCCGCCATCGGCGCGGAAGATCATCGGTGGGTTGTGGCCGGCGTTGACGTAGGTCACCGCCCCGGACGACGGGTCGATCTCGGAATAGAAGAACGTGATGAACTTGCCGGCGTCCGAGTTCTCGAAGATCGTCCGGTTGAGCTTGCCGACCAGGGTGACCGGATCGGCGTCGGTGGTGACGTGGGCGCGGAACGACGACTGCAACGAGGCCATCAGCAGCGACGCGCCCATGCCCTTGCCGGAGACATCGCCGATCGCGGCCGCCAGCCGACAGGAAGGGCGGATCTGGAAATCGAAGTAGTCGCCGCCGACGTCATGACACGGATCGTTATGGCCGTGAAGTTCGTATCCGGGAAACTCCGGCGGCTGCACCGGTAGCAGCCGTTGCTGGATCGTGCCGGCCGCCTGGAGCTCCTGTTCCAGCGTCTGCATCCGCCGGTCGCGCTCGACCAGCCGGATCTGCTCGATCTTGATCGCCGCGAGATGGCCCAGCAGAGTCAATACCTCCAGGTCCGACTTCTCCAGCACCGTTGGCCGGGTCACCGAGTCGACGTAGACCATGCCGCTCACGTTGCCCCGGTTCCAGAGCGGGACCGACATCGCCGAGTGGATGCTCTGGATCGCGATCGACTTCGCCTCCATGAAGCGCGGGTCGACCGAAGCGTCGGCGGTCAGCACCGAGCGCCCTTCCTTGATCACCGTGTCGGCGATCGTGTTGCTGATCAGCCGCCGTCCCTCATCGCCGCCGGGCATCCCCTTCGATACGGCGACCCGCAGCGACTTGCCGTCTTCTCCCAGCAACAGCACCGCGCCACGTTCCGGTGCGGTGGCCTCGAATACCATCTTCAAGACCAGCTCGAGGACCTCGTCCAGCGGTCGATCGGCCATCAACTCCGGGGCGTGGCGGGAGAGCGCGGTGAATGCGCGAATGCGCGGGTCGCCTCCGCGGACGCTTGCGACCCCCGGCGCCGAGATCCCCGACTCGCTGCGGAGGAAGTCGGCGGCGGAGAGGATCACCGACTGGCTCGACAACCCCAGGCCGGACTCGCTCGACAACTCCTCGGTGATCGGGGAGTGTTCGTCACCGAGCAGGATCACCGTCCGTCCGGTCTGGATCTTCTGACCCGGGTGGAACTCGGTCGGCTCGCTGACCGGACTACCGTCGAGGAAGGTGCCGTTGTGCGACCCGAGGTCCTTGACGAAGAAGCGGTCTTCCTTCTTCCAGATCTCGGCGTGGCGACGAGAAATCGCCCCGTCGGCCGCCAGGCAGACCTCGTTGTCCTTCGCCCGGCCGATCCGAATGCTCGTATCGGTGACCGGTACGCGGAAGTTCTTGCCGTCGGAAGGCTGGATGATCAGTATTGCCATCGTGCTGGTTCTTGCGCCAGATTCGTGCCGACCTTATCACGGGAGCGGCCCGAACTTGCGCCGCATCCGGGCCACGATGAACGTGGTAGACTCGCGCCGATTCGAGGGGAGTCATCCATGATCCGGTCGATCCTTTTCGCCTTCCTGGCCTTCGTCGTCGTGCCGGTCCAGGCCCAGTCCGGGCGGGATGCCGACGCTCCTGCGAACCGGGCCTATCCAGCCTTGCTGCTCCCGGGGAAGAGCGCGCTGATCAAGGCCCGGCAAGACGAGCAGGTCGCCGAGGTAATGGTTCGACCCGGCAGCCGCGTGAACTCGGGGGAGCCGATGATCCACTTTCTCGATGCCCACGAGCGCGTCGAGGTGAAACGGGCCCAGGCGTTCGTCGATCAGGCGCAGAACGATCACAATCGGATGAAGCGTCTGCACACCGAGGACCAGGTCAGCGACGAGTTGCTGGAGAAGTCGGCGACGTCGTTGATGCTGGCCGAGGCCGATCTCGAGCTGGCCCGAATCCGGCTCGACGAGCTGTCGGTTCGTGCACCGTTCGACGGCATCGTCGCCGAGCGTTACGTCGATCCCGGTGCCTCCGTCGAGATCGGCGATCCGCTGGTCCGGGTCAGCGAGCTGAGTTCCCTGAAACTCGAGGCGCTGATACCCGAAGAGATGCTGCCCGAGATCCGTGGCCGCAAGCAGGTCCGCGTCGAGTTGAGCAACGGCGAGAAGTTCACGGTACCGCTCGATCTCGGTCCGGTCGTGGTCGACCCGGCGAGCGGCACCTTCCTGCTCCAGGTGCAGGTGCCGAACCCGGGTGAGAAGATCACGCCGGGGATCAGTTGCAAGGTGAGGTTCGCCGACCCTGCGTGATGAAAGATAGCGCCGACTACTACAAGCTACGCGCGGACCTCGTCATCAAACGACGGATCTGGGGCGACGATGTCAAGTACATCGTCAAGGATCCGCTCAAGCTCGAGTACTTCACCCTCGACGAATTCACCTGGTCGCTGCTGAATCTCTGCGACGGAACCCGCGATCTGGGAGAGCTGGTCGAGACGATCGGCGAGACGTTCCCCGATTCCGGTCTCGACCCGCTGACGTTGCGCACGTTCTTCGAGAACTACCGTGCCGCCGACTTCTTCGAGGATGCCTGGCAGCGCAACGTTCTGGTGATGGAGCAGCGGCGCAACGACCGTTCGAAGGTCCTCAAGAAGGCGATGGCCAACCCGTTCGAGATCCAGTTCCCCGCCTGGAACCCGGACAAGCTGTTCGGTCTGATCGTCAAACCCCTCGGCTTTCTGTTCACCAGGACCGCGGTCTACGCCTACATCCTGATCTTCCTCGCGGCGACTTACATCTCGTTCGCCAACGCCCGGGACTTCGCGCTACCGATCAACGAGCTGTACACGATCCAGGGCCGGGCGTTGACCGGCGTGCTCGTGCTCTGGACGATCCTGCTCTTCTCGGTCGTCCTGCACGAGATCGGCCACGGCCTGACCTGCAAGCACTTCGGGGGCGGGGTCTACAAGATCGGCTTCCTGTTGCTCTACTTCAACCCCTGCATGTTCTGCGACGTCACCGAGGGCTACTTCTTCGAGAAGAAGAGTCAGAAGCAGGCGGTGACGCTGGCCGGAGGTGTGGTCGACCTGATGGTCGCCGCCCTGTCGACGTTCATCTGGTACTTCACCGAGCGCGATCTGTTCATCAACGAGGTGGCTCACCGCGTCGCGCTGTACAACGGCGTGACCGGCATCATGATCAACTTCAACCCGTTGATGAAGTACGACGGGTACTACGTCCTCAGCGATCACCTGGACATGCCGAACCTGCAGGGAGACTCCTTCCGCTTCCTGGGCAACAAGGTGCGGAAGATGTTCGGGCTGGCCTGCGAGGAAGAGCCGTTTACCCCGCGCGAACGGAAGATTCTCGGCTGGTACGGTTTCTTCAGTATTCTCTACATCATCTTCGTGCTGACCTTCATCTTCTTGATGGTCAGCGGCTGGTTGATCTCGGCCTATCGTGGAATCGGTTACATACTCTCGGCGGGGTTATTGTTCATGCTCACCAGAAAGTATCTCCGGAAACTGATCGGCTTCGGACGCTTCGCCGCGCTGGACAAGGCCGGCCACTTCGTCCGCTTTCGCTTCGCCTACCTGGCGGGGGTGGCGGCACTGATCGTCGCCTTCTTCTTCGTGCCGATCTCGCGCAACGTCCGCGGGCAGTTCTCGTTCCGTGCCGGGCAGGAGGCGGTGATCCGTGCCGGCGTTCCAGGCGTGATCGACCACATCTTCGTCGACGAAGGAGAGTCGGTCCGCAAGGGCGATCTGTTGATGGTTCTCCGAGACGAACAGATCGATCTGGCTCGTCGCCGCGCGGTCAGCGGCGGAAACAGCGCCCGCGTGGCACGGGCGTCGGCGATCGCCGATCGCGATCTGGCGACGGCCCGGGCCTACGAGGCCGATGCCGCGGCGAGTCTGGCCCTCGAGCGCTACCACGACGGTCGCCAGGACCGGACCCGGGTGATCGCGCCGTTCGACGGCGTGGTGATGACGCCGCGGCTCGCGGAGCGGATCGGCGAGGGACGGCTGGCCGGCGACGAGCTGCTCGAGCTCGGCGACCCCTCGGTGCTGCACGCCGAGGTGACCCTCGACGAACAGCTTCTGGGGATTCTCGACACCGAGGCGGTCGTCGGCCTGCGGACCCAGGGCGATGCGGGGACGGAACTGCTGGGGACGATCGTTCGCATCTCGCAGGCTCCCAGCGGGGGCCGGATCCGCCGGACGTACCGGGTGGTCGTCGCGGTGGACAACGCCGGGGGAGAGTTGCGACCGGGGATGATCGGCGTGGCCCGCTTCCAGGCGGGGAAGGTACCCGCCGCCCAGCACCTCGGCGGTTGGCTTTCGCGTATGCTGCGCATCGACTTCTGGGTCTGACGGCCAGAGACCGGAGGAAACGGTGAACGACCCGAAACTCTATGAACGACTGGCCCGTGACGCCGCGAGGCTGCTCGTCCTCCACGAGGCCGGGGACATCCTGCGCTCGACGCACGATGCCGAGGAGCTCGCGGGCAAGCTGCTGGGCACGATCGCCGAGGCGGTCTTCTCCACCTCCGGTTGTGTCGCCCGCGTCCGGGGCGAGGAGCTCGAGATCCTGGCCACTCTCGGTTTCTCCGAGCTGGAGGCCGATGAGCTCGCCGGGAACGCGGCCGAGGCCGCGGTCTGGTTCGAAGTCGCCGAGATGGAGGAGCCCAAGAGTCGCGAAGAGTTGATCGCGATCATGGACGACGGCGAATCCGCGCCCGACGCGGACGATGACGACGACGCGGACGATGAGACCGACGCGGACGATGACGACGACGCGGACGATGACGACGACGCGGACGATGACGACGACGTAGACGCCGAAGAGGGCGAAGGACCGGTGTTCGCGCTCTACATCCCGTTGAAGCTCGAGGACCAGCCGATCGGCGTGCTCGCCCTCGGTTCCCGGGTCGATCGCGAGCCGTTCAGCGTCGCCGACACCGACCTCGCGGTCTCCCTGGCCTCCCAGCTCGCGCTGGCCTTGAACAGCGCCGACCTTTTCGCCGACAAGGAGCGCCGGATCGAAGAGCTGTCGGTACTCCTGCGGATCAGCAAGGAGATCACCAGTACTCTCGACCTGGACAAGGTTCTGGGGACGATCGCCGGGATGATGTCACTGGTCGTGCCCAACCGACGGACGACCGTCACGTTGACGACCGGGACGGAGCTCGAGCTACGCGCCTCGTCGGCCGAGGATTTCGATCTCAAGACGGCCGGAAGCGATCCGTTGATCCCGGTCCTGCGCTGGGCTCAGGGATTCCGGCAGCAGGTCCTGACGTCGCAGACCGAACTCGAAGCCGACGGCGAGGCCGATGGACGGGATCTACTGCTGCCGTACCTGTCCGCCGACGGAGGTCCTCGTGCGATCGCGATCATGCCCCTCGAGGACGAGGAGGGTCAGGTCGGCTTCCTGTGTATCGAAAAGGACGAGGACGCCCAGCCCCTCGACGCCGGCCAGGACGAACTGGTAACGATCCTGGTCAACCAAACATCCGTGGCCATTCGCAACGCCGAGCTGTATCAGCGCATCCCGATGATGGGTGTTCTGCGGCCGTTCTCCGGTGGGAAGAAGGGCGCCAAGGGCGGTCTGCGCAAGTGGGTCAAGCGGGGCATCTGGGCCGCGGTCCTCGCGGTCGGGCTGTTCGTACCGTTCCCGTCCTGGGTCGCCGGCGACGGCTCCGTTCGCCCGACCCGGATCGTGCAGGTCCGGGCGGCGACCGAGGGGACGATCGAGGCGATTCACGTACTCGAAGGACAGCCGGTCGGTGCCGGGGAGACGCTGGGTCTGATGCGACGCGACGAGCTGGACGTCGACCTCCAGGGGATCGAGTCCGAGATCGACCGTGCCCGCGCCGAGGCCGGCAGCGCCCGGGCCGAAGGGGATCTGGCGACGTTCCGGGCCCGCCAGGCCGAGATCGCCAGACTCCAGGAGGAGAGCGAGTTTCTCCGGTCCGAACTTCGCCGCACCGACCTGGTCGCCCCGATCCCGGGAGTCGTCCTGACGCCACGAATCGAACTTCGCACGGGTGCGCGTCTGCTCCGGGGAGAGACCTTCCTCGAGATGGCCGACATGGCGCAGATGGAGATCGAGATCGAGGTGCCCGAGCACGACGTCCGCTTGATCGAGCCCGGCACCTCGGCCCGTTTCAAGGTCCAGGCCTATCCCGATCGCGAGTTCGCCGGAGAGGTGGTCCGCATCGCGCCGCGTGCCGATGAGTTCGGCATGTTCCGGGTGGCGATCCACGTACCCAACGACGACATCAGCCTGCGCCCCGGCATGACCGGCCGCGCTCACATCGACGTCGTCAACCGTCCGGTCCTACGCGCGTTCCTACGCCCCATCGGCCGCTGGTTCCGCATCAAGTTCTGGGTCTGACCCCCAGCCTTGATCCGACTCCGTGTCTTCTTCCGGCTCCGAGTCTTCTTCCGGGGTCCGGATATTCATCCGGCTCCGACTCCGGCATCATTTGCGCCCCGCGTAGCTCGGTGCGGTTTCGGGTTGGATCGGTTCGGGGGCCGTTCTGCGAGCGGTGGGGCACCCGGGTTGACTCGATCTTCGCCCGCCATCTCGGCGCCTGAAGAGCCCACGAAATCTCAGCAGCCCAACGCGCCCCGGCACGGACTGGGTTAGAGCAAGGACAAGGGCGAAGATCGAGTCTACCCGGGTCACCGCGGAAAGCCGGCCCCCGAACCGATCCAACCCGAAACCTCCGCGCTACCGCGAAAGCTTCTCGCGAGCCTCGTCCAGCGTCTCACAGGAGTTCAGCACCGACTCCAGCTCGCAGATCTGCAGAACCCGGAGTACCTTCGGATTGGTTCCGAACAGCGCCATCGTCCCGCCGAGCGGTTCGCAGTGGTTGAGCAGCCGGATCAGCACACCGATGCCGGCACTCGTCATCAGGTCGACGCCGCTCATGTCGACGAGGAGATGGGGAGATTCCTTGGTCAGGTGGGGGTTGACCGCCTCCCAGAAATGAGTGGCGCCATGGACGTCCAGGGATCCGTCCCCGACCGCCAGGACGGCCCCGGTCACCTGATCGTCGGCGTTACAGCTCACGCGCATTCGAGATCTTCCTTCCGCAAAATGTGGGCAATCGCTTCGAGTGTAGAATCCGCCACTGCAGAAAGTGCGGAATTCGCCACAGAGGGTAACCCAAAACCGCCCCGGATCGCCCTCCCCGAGTCGGAAAATGGGAAAAACGCCCGATCGGGCCGTTCTGGCCCGTCCTTTGCTATTTGAACCGTCGAATCGACCGAAACGGACATCCCCGCGAGGGGAGGAGGAGGCACAGATGGCACGGAAATTCGTCAAGCCGACCACGAGCACGTCGCCGGCGAAGACGGTCCGACCGTCGGGTTCTATCGACGTATCGAAAATGACCGTCCAGGAAATCGCGGCTCTCAGCCCGAAAGAAATCGCATCGATCAGCCCGAAGGGGATTGCATCGATCAGCCCGAAGGGCATCGCCGCGATCAGCCCGAAGGGTATTGCCGCGATCAGCCCGAAGGGTATCGCCGCGATCAGCCCGAAAGGCATCGCCGCGATCAGCCCGAAAGGCATCGCCGCGATCAGCCCGAAGGGCATCGCCGCGATCAGCCCGAAGGGTATTGCCGCGATCAGCCCGAAGGGCATCGCCGCGATCAGCCCGAAGGGTATTGCCGCGATCAGCCCGAAGGGCATCGCCGCGATCAGCCCGAAGGGCATTGCCGCGATCAGCCCGAAGGGCATTGCCGCGATCAGCCCGAAGGGCATCGCCGCGATCAGCCCGAAGGGTATCGCCGCGATCAGCCCGAAGGGTATTGCCGCGATCAGCCCGAAGGGCATCGCAGCCCTCAGCCCGAAGGGTATTGCCGCGATCAGCCCGAAGGGCATCGCCGCGATCAGCCCGAAGAACATCGCCGCGATCAGCCCGAAAGGCATCGCCGCGATCAGCCCGAAAGGCATCGCAGCCCTCAGCCCGAAGCAGGTTGCCGCGCTGTCGCCGAAGTCGATGTTCTGATCGACAGACCTACCGCTCCAATAGGAAGAGGGCCCTCCGGGGCCCTCTTTTTTGGTTCATGAGGGAAATTCCGGGGAAGTCCGCCATGGAGACTCGATGGACAACGACACCGCACGCAGGTTGGTAGCGGACCGACCCTGGCACCACGATTTCGAGATCGTACCCGGCGTTCGAACGAATGGAACTTACGATCCGTCCAGCCTGTGGAACGACCTCCAGCTGCCCGACGACCTTTCCGGGCTAGCCGTCGCAGATGTCGGAGCCTCGAACGGATACTTCTCTTTCGAAGCACGGAGCCGTGGCGCAAAAGTGGTCGCGTTCGATTTCCGGCACAAAGACAATTCCGGATTCGGTCTTGCGCAGTCGATAAACGGGATGACGGACATAGAGCACCACCAGGTCAATGTCCTGCAGCTGTCCCCCGACCGTTACGGGCGATTCGATATCGTCCTCGCACTCGGCCTGGTGTACCACGTGGCGGATCCCTACCGAGCCCTGGCAAACTGCGCCGGACTTTGTAGCGGTCAGTTGTTCGTCGAATCGTATTGCATCGACAATGCGGTTCCGGAGCGAGTTCGAGAGGAACCGATCATGCGGTTCATTTCGGATCCCCACCGCTTCCCGGCACAGGCGCATGTCAACAACGACCGAAGTAACTTCTGGGGGTTCACCTCGGCATGTCTCGAGAGGATCCTGGAAGACGTTGGCTTCGTCGTGCGGAGAACACAGCTCCGGGAAGATCGTGTTGTCCTTGCCTGCGACCGCGAGAACATTGCAGCGAGTGAACTGCGGCTACCGATCGCGTATGGATGCCTCGACGCTATCGAAGTGGGTCAAGATATCGAGAGTCCTGACGCCTGGAAGATTTTCTGATTGGTCAGGCGGAGCGGCGGCGCAGGTCGGCTCGCGCTCCGGCCTTCCGCCGGAATCGAACCGCGTTGGCGGCGCGCTTCGGAACGTCGATCGCCCGGAAAACCAGGGTTGTCAGCGGCGAGATCGTCGCCTTCCCGTCGAACATCAGCTCGTATCCGGCGGCTTCCAGCTGCTTCCCGGCGATCGCCTCGCACCGGCGAATCTGGGTCTGCGTCAGCTTCGTCTTCCACGGGTTCATCCGCCCCGGCTTCTTGGTCTCCTCGATCTGGCGGACGAATCGGGCCGTCTCTTCCGGGTCGTTCCCGTCGTTGACGAAGTCCGCGATCGCGCCGGCGACGTTCGCCGTGTCGTGCACGAGGTCTTCCAGCCGGTACTGTCGGTAGCGCTCGCCGAGCAGCGCGCCTTCCCGCATGCCGATCTCGACGCCATCGGCCCAGACCTGGGCGCCGGCGACCAGGTTGGTGGCACCCCAGTCCATCCGACAGGTGGAGAAGGCGACGTCACGGCCGTCCCGGACGATGTGAATGAACTTCGCCGTCGGCAGGAGCCGGGAGAGGAAGTCGAGGTTCTGGACGTCGTAGGGGTCCTTGTAGCCGAGGCGGGACTTGCCCTGCTTGTCGGCGAGCAGCTGCAACGAGGCGTAGGCCACGCCGCGGTAATTGCTCTCCTTGACCCGTTCGAGGATCTCCTCGACCTTGACCGTGCCCTTCCGATGCTTCTGCATCTTCGCGAAGAGCTTGCTGTCGAGGATGTGCTGGCAGAGCCGCCGCAGGTTATCCGGCTGGGCCAGGTCGCCGAAGCTGTCGAGGCGGCGATAGAGCGGCTCGAACAGCTTGGGTTCCGTGGGGCTGCCGATGTCGAGCCCGGTCTTCATCTGGGCGCCCAGGTAGGTCGTTCCCGAACGGCCTACGCCGACCACGATGTAGACGGGCGGATACTCCGGCAGCGGATCGTTTTCCCACGGGAGCGTGGCCATCGCAGACTCCTTCCCTCGATGAGGCAAGGCGAATATAAGGCGCGGCACCGCTGGAGGGCAACGCGTCCGGATCAGGTCGGAGAACCCAGGCTGCGTTCGAACAGGTCGGCGATCGCCGCCTTGCCCTCGTCGGTCAGATCGCGGGTCCCGGTGGCCGAAAAGGCCTTGGCCGGCAGCTTGGGCTGGCTCGGCCCCCACGTGCCGTCGTTCCAGGTGAACCAGGCGTTGCGGCCCTGGTCGAACACGTGAACCTGGCGGTTGAACAGCTTCGCCAGCTCGACGCCCCAGCCGGTGCCGCCCTTGACCGCGCCGCCCTCCTGGATCCAGCCGACCGCGAACAGCTCGTCGGTGCGAACCACCAGATGGAACATCGACTGGATCACGCTGCGGAGTCCCTTGCCCCGCGCGAAGCGCCGACCCATCGCCTGGAAGACGAACTCCATGCTGACGCGGCCCTTGCCCAGCGCCTTCTCGTCGAGCATCTCGACGTTCTTCGAACGCGCCATTTGATGCCCCTCGAACGAGAGGGTCGTCTCGGCGACGCCCCACTTCTCGGCGCACTCGCCGAACGTGGCCTCGGTGCCCTTGTGACCACCGTGAATCAAATGCATCTCGGATTTCGTCATCGCTTGGTGCTCCTGCAACTGCCGGGGATCGCCGTCGCCCGTCGGCGGGCTCGGCAGAGCGCCATTCTAGGGCAAACGTCGCGGCGTTGCCCAGGGACCCGGTCGGCGAGGGGGGCAGGGCCGGGGAGGCCTAGCGGAAACGCCCGCTTTCGAACGCCTGGGCCAGGGAGGCCAGGTCGTCCTGGTAACAAGCCGGCAGCTTGGAGAAGCGAGAGCGCAAGGCCAGGAGCCGGGCGTTGGCGGAGCTCCCGCCGCCCTTCAACGTCTCGAGGGCACCGTCGGCGAAGCCGTCCAGTTTGCCGCGCACCCGGGGCAGCGATTCGTCGTCCTCGGCGATCCGGAGCGCGGCGGCGGCGCGGTCGAACCGCGCCTGCAACAGGGAGCGGATGCATTCACCCTGGAGGTAGTAGGTCAGACCGCTCCGCGAGTAGACCGGGACCGATCGTCGATCGGCGGCGGCGCGCCGCTGCTTGTCGAGCATGCGCTCGGCCAGCGCCAGGTTGAAGTAGTAACGGCGCAGTTCGCCGAGCACCCAGCCACCCACGTCCTTGACCGCCGCGGTTTCGGCCGGCATCGCGCCGTTCGACCCGGGGGCGGCCGGGACGGCAGGGACGGCGGCGGACTTGCCGGGATCGGCGATCGACACGCGGTGACGGGAGAAGACGGAGATCACATGACGGTCGGTGATCGCCGTCGCGCCCCGGGCATCGACCAGCAACGCCCGGCAGATGTTCTGCAGTTCACGCACGTTTCCCGGGTAGGCGTACAGCGCGAGGCGGCGCATCGCCACGGTGCGTATCACCGGAACCTCTCGCCCGAGCTCCTCGGCTTCGGACGAGAGAAAATGTTCGAC
Organism: uncultured bacterium; assembly: GCA_942490715.1. Taxonomy (GTDB): domain Bacteria; phylum Acidobacteriota; class Polarisedimenticolia; order Polarisedimenticolales; family Polarisedimenticolaceae; genus CALNYP01. The sequence goes on along the minus strand of CALNYP010000031.1, from coordinate 94,423 downwards.
GAGCAGAGGGACATCACCGGGACGCTCCCGCAGCGGCGGCAGCCGGATCGGGAAGACGTTCAAGCGGTAGAACAGGTCCTGGCGGAACCGTCCGGACTCGGCCTCGCGCTGGAGGTCGCGATTCGTCGCCGCGATCACCCGGGACTCGCAACTCTGGAGCTCCTCGCCGCCGACGCGCAGGTAGTTCCCTTCTTGCAGTACTCGCAGCAACTTGACCTGGGCCGACAGCGGCATCTCGCCGATCTCGTCGAGGAACACGGTCCCGCCACGGGCCCGTTCGAAGACTCCCTTGTGGTTCCGATCGGCGCCGGTGAAGGCACCCTTGTCGTGGCCGAACAGTTCGCTCTCGATCAACGTCTCGGGAATCGCGCCGCAGCTGATCGCCTCGAACGGTGCGTTCTCGTCACAGGCGATCTCATGGGCAACCCGGGCCAGCAACTCCTTGCCGGTGCCCGACTCGCCCTCGAGGAGGATCGGGCAGTTCGTCGCGGCGACCCCGTGGATGTCGGAGAGGATTCGCCGGACCGCCTCACTGCGGCCCAGGTAGCGTCCCAGGGCCGGATGGCCGGCGTCGGCGATCTTCGCCGGAGCGGCCGGACGTCGGCGGGTCGTCCGGGAGCGGGTTCGCGGGGTCGCGGGTTCGACCTTCTCGATCAGGATCGTGAACAGTCCGGCCAGGGAGCCGAGCAGTTCGGTCTCGACCTTGCCGAAGGGGGCGCCACCGATTCTCTCGCCGAGCAACACCAGGCCGACGCCGGACGTGCCTCCCTCGAGGCGGATGCGCGCCCGGGCCTGGAAGCCGGGGAGCCGCGAGTCGGTCACCGTTCGCCAGTGGGTCGACTCTCGCCGGGTGGGGAAATCGACGGTGCGGCCCTCGTCGAGCCGCTGGATCACCTCGGGGACCAGCGGAACGGAGCCCCGCTCGATCGCGCCTTCCCAGGGACCGAATGCATCGACGAGGCCGAGCTGCTTGTTCGAGAGCCTGCGGAAGACCGCGCCGGAAACCGCTCCGGTCGCCCCCATCGTCGCCAGCAGGAGCTGCCGGTAGATCACCTCGTCGGTGTCGGTCGGGCCGATTCGCCGACCCAGATCGACCAGCGATCCGAACGATCTCAGGCTTCGGCAGAACCCCTCGGTGTCGTCTTGAGTCACCCGCGGTGTCCGGCCGTCTTTCGCAGCGGCCATTGAGCCCCTCCAAGTCCCATGGGCACAATCGTTTGCAGTTTCTTGTACCGCAGCAAACTCCGGAAGTCCAGTCCGCTCAGACGATCGTCCGTCCCGGCGCCGGAGGGCGGTCGAGGATCGCGGCGAGGGTACGGAGTCCCTTTTCCAGGGTCCGGCGGTTGCGAGCACCTCCCAGGGAGATCCGTACGGCGTGGGGCATCGGCGAGCGCCCGACGACGAATCGATCGGCGGAGCTGACGATCACACCGCGCCGCTCGGCGGCGGCCGCGAACTGTTCCCCCCGCCACGGGGCGTCGAGCTCGAGCCAGACGTGGTAGGAGGACGGGGCGCCGATCGGCCGGAATCGGCCGAGGATCTCCCGGGCGATCTTCTGCCGTTCCATCGCCTCCCTCCGCTTGCGAGTCACGATCCGGTCCGCGGTCCCGTCCGCGATCCACATCGCGGCGATCTCGGTGGTCAACGGGGAGCCGAGCCAGATCGTCGCGCCGATCGCCTGGGCCAGCGGGTCGACCATCCCCGGAGGCACCGCGAGGAACGAGGTGCGCAACCCGCCGGCCACCGCCTTGGACATGCTGGCGATGAAGAAGCTGCACTCCGGGGCCCAGTGCCCGATCGGCGGGTGTCGCCGGGGCAGCAGCAGTCCGTGGACGTCGTCCTCGACGATCGAGATGCCGTGCTGCCGCGCGATCGCCGCGACCTGTCTTCGCCGTTCGGCGGGCATCGTCGCGTTGGTCGGGTTGTGCAGGTTCGGCATGCAGTAGAGGACTCTTGCCTCATTTCGCCGGCATGCGGCCTCGAAGGCCTCGGGGATCAGCCCTTGCCGATCGATCGCCACCGGCTCGAGCCGCAGGTTGAGCAGCGCTGCCAGACTCTTCATGCCGGGGTACGTCAACGCCTCGGTCAGCACGAGGTCACCGGGGCGAGTCAGCGTGGTGAACAAGGTGGTCATCGCGTGCTGAGCGCCGGCGGTGACCAGGATCCGCTCCGGGGGCACGTCGATGCCGAACCGCGAGGCCCAGTCGGCGCCGGCGATCCGGTGCCGCCGCATGCCCTCGGCCGGCTGGTAGCGCATCAGCTCGGCGAGATCCTCACGCTTCGAAAGCCGGGCCAGGGTCGGGCCGAGGTCGGGGTCCTGGGCATAGACGGGGTAGTTCAAGCTGAGGTCGATCCGATCGCCGTCGTTCTCGTTGATCTGGAGCCGGACCGGCTCCGGTACACCGCTGGCGACGAAGCTGCCCCGGCCGACTTCTCCACGGATCAAGCCACGCTGCTCGGCCTCGCCGTAACCCCGGGTCACGGTCCCGACGGTGACCCCGAGCTGCGAGGCGAGGCAGCGGTGAGTCGGCAGCCGGTCGCCGGGCCGCAGGCGGCCCGCGGCGATGTCGTCGGCCAGGGAGTTGGCGATCGCCAGATAACGGGGCTCCCGGCGACCCGTGAGATCGGGCTTCCACATTGTCATGATGACAATACATACATTGAGCGTGCCGGGGCTGTCAATCGATGCCAGGATGTAGCCATCGAATGCCCTGGAAGCAGGGGACTGGCTCGAGGGTCAACCGATGAATTGTATCGATACATTGAACGGGCCGGTGGTCGTTCGACGCCCGACGGCCGGGGCCGCCTATCTCGACGGGGCCCGGGCGGTGCTGCCGATCCTGCTCGGCGTCGTGCCGTTCGCCCTGATCGCCGGAGCGGTGTCGGTGGAAGCCGGGCTGAGCGTGGCCCAGTCCATCGCGATGTCCTGGATCGTCTTCGCCGGCATGGCCCAGGTCGCCGCGGCGGACCTCCTCGGTCAGGGCGCGCCGCTGATCGTCGTCGCCGCCACGGCGCTGGTCGTCAACCTGCGCTTCGCGATGTACAGCGCGTCGATGGCGCCGCACTGGTCTTCCCTGACTCCGGGCTGGAAGGCGGTGCTCTCGTACTTCATGACCGATCAGGGCTACGCGTTGTTCGTCACCCGATACCGCTCGGTCTCGGCCAACGAGAACCGGCACTGGTTCTTCCTGGGGAGCGGCCTGACCCTCTGGACGGTCTGGCAGATCGGCACGATCATCGGCGCCGTGCTCGGTGCGCGGGTGCCCGAGAGCTGGTCGCTGGAGTTCGCGATTCCGCTGACGATGATGGCGCTGCTGACCCTGACCCTGACCGATCGCCGGACGCTGATCGCCGCCGCGGTCGCCGGCGGTGTGATGCTGCTGGCCTTCCGGTTGCCGATGAATCTCGGCTTCCTCGTCGCCGCCGTTGCCGGAATCGTCACCGGCGGCTGGCTGGACCGCACCCGGTGAGCGCGGCCAGCCCGACCACGCTGTGGGCCTTGCTGGTGATCACCGGGATCGGCACCTTCGTCCTGCGCCTGTCGTTCATCGGGCTGCAGGGGCGTGCCGACCCTCCCGAGGGCTGGATCAAGTTGCTGCGCTACGTCCCGGCCTCGGTCCTTTCGGCCCTGGTCGTCGGTGCCGTGTTGCTCCACGAAGGAGACCGGATCACACTGGGGCCCGAGGCCGGCGCCGCGGTACTGGCCGGCGTCGTCGCCTGGCGCACGCGCAACGTCGTGGCGACGATCGTCGCCGGAATGCTCGCCCTCTGGATGATCCGGGGTTTGCTCTAGGAGCGGGAGTCGCGATGGACAAGATCAACCTGTCGGAGAAGCTGGCGCTGATCGCCGAGCACTGGAAGCCCCACGTCGTCGGTGAGTTGAACGGGCAGCACGTCAAGCTGGCCAAGGTGCTGGGCACCTTCGACTGGCACCACCACGAGGGGGAGGACGAGCTGTTCCTGGTGCTTTCGGGCCGGCTGGCGATCGAGTTCCGCGATCGAACGGTCGAACTGGAGCCGGGCGAGATCTGCATCGTCCCCCGGGGCGTCGATCATCGACCGGTCGCCGCCGAGGAGGTCCATATCCTGCTGTTCGAACCGGCCTCGACCCTCAACACCGGGAACGTCCGGACCGACCGCACCGTCGACCGGCCGCAGCGACTCTAGCGGATTCCCCGAGCCGCGCCGCCTCGACGTCGAGCGGCGACCCAGATCCCGGCAAGCACAAGGCCGGCGCCGGAGAGCGTCGTCGTTCCGATCGGCTCTTCGCCGACGAGCCAGCCGAGGAGCACGGCGATCACCGGAGTGACGTAGGCGATCAGGCTCAGCCGCTGGGCCGAGGCAAAGCGCAGCAACCAGAAGTAGAGGCCGAAGGTGACGACGGTGCCGAACACCGTCAGGTAGACGACGCTGAGAATCGCGCTCCGGCTCCAGACCGCCTGGGCCGGGTCCTCGGTCAGCAGCGCGGCGACGCCGAGGCCGACCGCGCCGACCGCCATTCCGTTGCGGGTCAGGCGGACCGAGCTGACGCCGGCGCCGTGACGCTTGATCAGCAGGTTCGCGATCGCCGCCGACGTCGGACTCAGCAGCACCAGCGCACCCATCCCGACCGCTTCCGGTCCCATCGCCCGCAGGTCGGTCAGGAACAGCAACCCGACCCCCAGGAAACCGGTGACGAAGCCGAGTGCCTGGGACGGCCGCAGTGTCTCGTCGGGCAACAGGAAATGGCCGGAGATCGCCACGAGGATCGGGAAGACGGCCCACAGCACGCTGGTCAGACTCGAGGGGATGACGGTCTCGGCGTGGTAGACCAACCCGTAGGGAACGGCGAAATTCAGCAACCCCATCGTCACCGACATCCAGAGCGGCGGTCGGCTTCCGCCTTCGCGCCGCTTGAGCAGGGCGGCGACGCCGACGAACAGTACGGCCGCTCCGGAGAAGCGCACCGCCGCGCCGGTCAACGGCGGCAGATCCCGCAGCCCCTCGCGGATCACGAGCCATGTGCTGCCCCAGATCAAGCAGAGCAGCGCGAGGGTCGCGTAGATCGTCGTCGTCGAGGGGGCGCGTCGCGTGACCGTCATCTCCGGAGGAGGTCCACGTCGGGTTCCTGTCTCATGCGATCGAGGACGAAGTCCCGGCGCCGCCGCGCCTCGTCGACGTCCTTCGTCTTGAGCGACTTCCGCAGCCGGACCTTCTTCTGACCGTTCCATACTAATGTCACGTGCAGAAAGAACGTTCCGTTGTTGTTCCAGATGTGGTGGTTCGGGTTCTGCATGACGCGCCTCCTCGTGCGAAGACGACGCCAGTGACAACTCGTGGGCTTTCGTGAAAAAGCTCCGCACCCGATCCAGGCGGCGGAGCCGTCGAACCGGACACTTGGTTGCCCTGCCGTCGCAGGACCACATCCCCTCTCGGGAAGGCACCTTGGTTGTCCGAACCAGGTTGCCTCAGCCTCCGAACCGCTCGGAGACGTCTCTTGATGCGTCATCGGTACTGTACGGCAGCTTCCTGCGGCCGGCAACGGTTATGACACCTGTGTCCCCGTTGAGACGCCGGGCGTGCCAATCTGACCTCCCCCGGGGACGATTCGAGGCCGACCCCGCGGAGCAGAGGCCGCAGAAACCGTCACTCATCGCCGGTTTTTCCCTGGAAACGCCGTATTTGAGCGGGCAGGACCGGGAATCGAGGCCTCTGGTCCTGATCTTGCTTCCTTGACGGGTGCACGATCATGCGTCCCCGGAGGCGGGTGTTGAGGCCTCGTCGGCTTCGTGCCGGAGAGACCGGAAAGATGGGTAATGAAATGTCACGAGACGAACTGGCCGAGAACGTGAAACCGAACGACAAGATCGACCTCCCCGATGAGAACGAAGACCGCCCGGCGAATCTCGACCTGAGCGCGATCTACCTTCGCGACACCGGCGCGACTCCGTTGCTCGAAAAGGAAGACGAGGTCCGGCTTGCCACGGACCTCCAGGCGTCGCGGCGTGAACTCACGAAGCTGCTGCTCTCTCTCCCGGTGGATTGCCGGACGGCCGTCGTCGAGCATCTCGACCCGAAGGCGTCCGACTGGACCCTGGCCGACCTGCTCGGCGTCCACGATCGGTTCCGTCACTACATGCGCTCGCGCAAGCCTGCGGACCTCAAGACCAAGGCAACCGCGGCGGCCCGGCTCCGTCAGAAGATCGAGAACAACCGCGACGCGATGATCATGGCCAACTTGCGGCTGGTGACCCACGTCGTGAAGAAGAGTCGCCACCGCGCGCTGCCGTTTCTGGATCTGATCCAGGAGGGCAACATCGGACTGATGCGCGCCGTCGAGAAGTTCGAGCCCGAGCGCGGTCACAAGTTCTCCACCTACGCCTACTGGTGGATCAAGCAGGCGATCAACCGCGCCATCGACGACAAGTCACGCACGATTCGCATCCCGGTCCACGTCGGCCAGAAGCTAAAGAAGATCCAGAAGGGCATCTCCGAGCTGACCGAGGAACTCGGACGGACGCCGACCACGACCGAGGTTGCCGAGCGCGTGCAGATGTCGGTCAAGGGCGTCGAGGAGCTGATGGGCCCCGACACCTCCCCGCAGGAAGTCAAGCTACCGCTGGAATAAGCGATCGGCCGGCCCGGTTCTCATCGACGATCGGCGGCAGTGCCGCCGCGTTCGCAGGAGTACCGGGATGAATGCACCAGCCGCAACCGCCGGCGCCACGACTGCCTCGAAAGCGACGACGATCGCTCTGTGGGTCGGTCAGGTCGGCGCCGCGGCCATCTTCGCGATGGCCGCGTTCGCCAAACTGTTCAACTTCACCGACAGCGGTTCGAAGCCCCTGGCCGACGCACTGGGCGTGGGCCGCGGGGCGATCGCCAGCCTCGGCGTGATCGAGCTGGCGGCGGTGATCCTGCTGCTCGTTCCGAAGACCCGCGCGATCGGCGCGCTGCTCGGCGTCGGCCTGATGCTGGGAGCGCTGGGGTCCCACGCTGCCGTGATCGGCTTCGCCGGGAACCCGGCGGCGGAGATGTGGCCGCTGGCGCTGGTCGCGCTGGCGCTCTCTGCGCTCGTGCTGGTGCTGCGCCGGGGCGAGCTGCCCGGCTTCCGCTGAGCCGCTTTACAACGTTTTACCCCCGGCACCCTCGCCCCGGCCCACAATGATCGAGGGGCACGGAGGTGCGGCATGAACGTTCGAGAGTGGCCGGGTCGTAGCGTTGCGTGGGCGTTGTTGCTGTGCGCCACGACCGTGGTCTCCGGCCCGTTCGAGGCTGCCGAACCGGCTTCCTCGGCCCGGGTTGCCGACGTCTCGGAACCTGGCGAGCGCCTGTCACTGACCGGCCGTGTACTGTCGCCGCGCACCGATGAACCGGTCGCCGGAGCGCAGCTGTACGTGTACCAGACCGACGCCGACGGCTACTACTCTCCCGGCACCGACAGCTCGGCGAATCCGCGGTTGAAGGCGACGGTCCAGACCGACGACCAGGGACGTTTCGAGCTGCACACGATCCGGCCCGGCTCGTACCCCGGCTCCCGGGTGCATCAACACATCCACTTCAAGCTCAGCGCCCCGGGCCGCGGCCGAACCCAGGGCGAGATCGTCTTCGCCGACGATCCGCTGCTCTCGGCGTCCCGGCGCCAGTCGCCACCGGCGGGCTGGGTCGTCGTCGAACCGAGCCGCGGCCCCGACGGTCGATTCCTGGCCGACGTCGTCCTGCGGGTGGCTCGCTGATCCCGGACTCCCGGGGTCAGAACAGCCGCAACTGCTGATCGTCGCCGACGACGCGATCGAACTCCATCCCGAGCAGCACGAGCACCGGCTCCGCGACGGCGCGTACCTGCTTCTGCACGTAGTGCTCGTAGTCGATCGCCGAGACCCGCTCCGCAGCCGGTTCCGCCCCGGCGCAGGTGACGATGTACGAGATGGTCCTACCCGGCGTCCCGGACATCTTTCTCGCCGCGGCGACGTGGGGCGGAGTCGAGGCGGTGTACTCGTCGAGTCGCTTGCGCAGCGCCTTGCGATAGGTCAGCTGCGCGTCGCGCTTGCCGGCGCGGACCTCGGCGACGACGTCCCGGACGAAGGTGTCGACCGGCCGGTCGCGGAACAGCCGCTCGTAGAGTTCCCGCTGCATCTGTCGCGCCAGCTCGGTCCAGTCCCGGCGGACGACCTCCATACCGGTGAAGACCACCCGGCGTTCGCCGTGCTCCTCGATCAGTCCCGCGTAGCGCTTGCGGGCACCGGCGGCACTTCCCCGGGCGGCGGGCAGCAGCAGCTTCAGGTACAGCCGCTCGAACTCCAGGTCGAGACGGCTCTCGACCTTCCAGCGTTCCCGGATCCACTCGCGCAGCTCCTCGTTGATCTCTCCCGCGAGGCGCAGGCCGGTGTCCCGGGCCTCCTCGGGATCCTCGATGCCCGAGTGGACGAACAGCGAATCGGTGTCGCCGTAGAGCACCCGGAGCCCCCGGCTCTCGAAGCGGGCCTTGGACCAGAGCAGCACCTCCCGGCCGAAACCGGTGATCGCGTTGGCCAGCCGTGGATCGGCGAAGCGACAGGCCGACGTGCCGAGGACGCCGTAGAACGAGTTCATCAGGATCTTGATCGCCTGGCTGGCGACGCCGTCACCGTCGGCCTTGGCCCGCTCTCGCCGGGGGAACAGCTCGTCGAGCATCGCCGGCAGGATGCCCTTCTCCCTGCGGAACGCGGCGCCGTTGGGGGCGACGATCCAGTCCTCGTCCGGACGTGGGTGTCGCACCAGGCCGAGGGGGTCGATCTGGAACGTGCGGATCAGGCTCGGATACAGGCTCTTGAAGTCGAACACGTAGACCCGGTCGTACAGACCCGGCGCCGGCTCGAGCACGTGGCCGCCGAGGTTCTGTTCCTCACCGCTCGTCTGCACCGCAACGGTCGGAGCGACGATCCGTCTCCGGTACAGCTCGGACATGTAGAGGAAGTCGAACGAGGCGATGCTCGCGGCGACCCGGTCGGGGGGCATCCCGGTCAGTCGGCTCCGCTTGCAGGTCAGGTCGATCAACTGCAGCTCGTCGAGGATCTCGTTGACCAGCCGGGCGTCGTTGAGGTTGTACTCGACGAGGTGCGCCCGGTCCTCGTGGAACGCCTCGAGAATCTCGCCGGCGCGGTCGCCGCCGGTGATCGTCTTGCCCCGGCCCAGCAGCTCCTGGGCGACCGAGTTCAGCCCGTCGCGTTCGACCTTGACGAAGGCGCCGCGCAACAGCTGGATCCCGTCGAGCACGACCCTTCCGGGGATCTGCGCCAGCGAGGAGCCGCGGGGCGCCGACGCGGAACGGATGCGCAGCATCCCTCCGCCACGGCCGAGCTCCATCGGCACGCGCACGCCTCCGCCGACACGCGCCAGCACCGCGAGATCGAAGTCGACGACGTTCCAGCCGGTGATCACGTCCGGATCGATCTCCCGGATGCGCCTCACGAACGTCCGCAGCAGCGCATGCTGATCGGGGCAGGGGATCGCCGTCGGCGGGCAACGCATGCCCGGCGGGTTCCAGAGCAGCACCTCCGAGGCGCCGCAGCCGTCGAGGGCGATCGAGAGGACCTCGGTGGCCCGCGGGTCGGTCTCGATGTCGATCGACAGCACCGACATCTCCGGGTCGAACTCCGCAGCGGAGAGTTCGGGATCGACGAAGACGTGGCCGAGTCCCGGAACCTTCTTCGAAGTGCCGTCGATCTCGACGGTTCCGCGGATGCCGCGCTCCATCAGGTAGCGGTAGGCGATCCGCACATCGGCCTCGTAGCAGACGATGCCCTCCCGGCTCAGCCGCTCCCGTAGCGGTGCCACGTCGGCCGGTTGTTCCAGGGTGACCCGCACGACCGGCTCGCCGTCCATCGTCGTGAAGCGATCGCTGCCGCCGGCAGCCGGCTTTTCGACGGTGGCGCCGAGGCCTGCCGCCCGTTCCGCATCTCGCCGGGCGATATGAAACGACGGGCGCTGGCGGGTGTCGCGGACCAGGAAGGGCTCCCCGTTCTCCAGCCGTCCGTAGAGCTGGACGATCGGGCGGTTTCGCTCGATGCGGTAGGTCGGCTGCAGGACGAATCCGCGAGGCATGGCTCTCATTCTACGTGTGTCATCATGCAGGCGGCATGCGATACGAAGGCGATATCTACCGGCCGCCCAGCGAGGCGCGCTCCTACATCGTGCAGGCGACGATCGGCTGCTCCTGGAATCACTGCACCTACTGCGACATGTACCGGGCGAAGCGTTTCCGGGTCCGGGAGCTCGACGAGACCCTGGAGGACATCCGCACGGCGCAACGACTCCACGGCGAGCAGGTCGACAAGGTGTTCGTCGCCGACGGCGACGCCTTGATCCTGGAGCTCGATCACTGGGAGCCGATCCTCACCGCTTGCCGCGAAGCCTTCCCACGGTTGCGCCGGGTCAGCGCCTACGCCACGGCGATGAACCTGCTGGCCAAGACCCCGGCCGAGCTGACCCGGTTGAAGGAGCTGGGTCTGACCCAGCTGTACATCGGTCCGGAGTCGGGAGACGATCCGACGTTGAAGACGATCGCCAAGGGCGCCGGCTTCGACGAGCATGTCGCCGCCGCCGCCCGGGCTCGCGAGGCGGGGATCAAGCTCTCGGCGATCTTCCTGCTGGGAGCGGGAGGCCTTGCGCGCAGCCACGAGCATGCGTCGAACTCCGCGCGGCTGGCGACCGAGATGGATCCGCGCTTCGTCTCGTTGTTGACGCTGACGGTCATCCCGGGAACGCCGATCGCCAAGCTCGAAGAGCGGGGCAAGTTCGTGTTGCCCGATGTACTGGGGTTGCTGCGAGAGATGCGAACCTTCGTCGACCTCGCACGGCCGACGGACGCGATCTTCCGCACGAACCACGCCTCGAACTACCTGCCGCTGGGTGGGCGGATTCCCCGGGACCGGGAGACGATCCTGGAGACCCTCGACGCCGCGCTGTCGGGAAAGATTCCGCTCAAGCCGGAGGGGCTGCGCGGGCTGTAGCGGCCCTCACTCGGCGTAGAACTGGAGTTCCCGCAGGACCCGGTCGGCCAGTTCGTAGGTCGTCTCGAGGTCGGGGTGGCGCACGATGACCCAGCCGTCGGCCGGAGCGGCCCGGCGCCAGTCGCCGACCCGGCTACCGATCGCCGGGATGTGCATGCCCGCGATGTGCGGACCGATCTCGGCGATCAGCCGATCGAGCCCGTCGATCTGCCGGATGTGGCCGCGCCCCAGGGCACGCTTGGCGACCATTCCGGAGTTGTAGCGCCGATGAACCGTTCGCGACAGCCGGCCGTGACAGACCGCCTCGGCCCAGCCGGTGTAGAGGTCGATGTCCGAGGCGTAGTTCATCGCGTCGACGAGACGGACGCCGGCGGGTCGCGCGGCGATCTCGCCGAAGACGACCTCGCCGTCCTTCTTGCGGAACCACTCCATGTGAGTGAAGCCGGTGCGGAAGCCCATCGCCCGCATCACGTCGCGGCCCATCTGCCGGCCACCGGCGAGGTAGTCGCCGTCGATCTCCTTCAGGCAGACGGCGCAGGGGCTGACCCACTGGTGCTTCTTCTCCTCGATCGGTCGGGTGCGATAGACGGCGATGTTCTCGTAGAGGATCTCGCCCCCGGCACAGACGGTGTCGAAGGTGAACTCCTCACCCTCGATGAACTCCTCGACGCTGACCTCGGGAATGTGACCGAGGGTGGCGAGCACCTGCTCGAGGTGCTCGGCGTCATCGACACGGTGGGTATCGGTCGAGCCGGCGCCGGCGATCGGCTTGACGATCAGCGGGTAGCCGGTCGTCTTCGCCGCGGCGCGGATCTCGTCCCGGGTCGTCGCGCTGACATGCCAGGGCGTGCGCACGCCGGCGGCATCGAGGACCCGCTTCATCCGCTCCTTGTCCCGGAAGGCGATCGTCTGCTCGACCGACAGGCCGGGCACGTCGAGGGCCTCCCGGACCCGGGCGGCGACCATCATCGCCGGCTCCCACAGGCACTCGACCCGATCGAAGCGGACGCCGTTGCGGGCCGCCTCGTGACGCACCCGATCGGCGACCGCCACCTCGTCCCACAGGTTGTCGACGCAGAGGTGGGCCACGATCCGGCCGCGGATCTCCGCCGGCAGCGATTCGGCAGGCTGGTCGCCGAGCCCGTAGACCCGGGCGCCGACGCTGGCCAGTCCCCGGGTGAATGCGGGCATCGTGCCCGGATACCCGGGTGAGATCATCAGGACGTTCAAGGCAGATTTCTCCGGCGCTCGTGGATCGGACCGCCCGCTATTGTGGTCGAGTCGGCGCCGGACGCCAAGTCCCGCCGCCGGGGCCGGTAACCCTCGACCGCCGGCGGCATCGAAGATCGCGTAACCGCCCCGTCAAACGCGAGGAATCCAGCAACGGAACGCCCCGGGGCGCGGAGTGATGCCATGTCCGACGACAAGAACCTTCAGACTTTTGACGGCGACAATTTCGATGGCGACGTCCTGGGCAGCGACCAGCCGGTACTGGTCGATTTCTGGGCTGCCTGGTGCGGCCCCTGCCGCGCCGTCGGCCCCGTGGTCGAGGAGCTCGCCGGCGAGTACGCCGGACGGGCCAAGATCGGCAAGCTCAACGTCGACGACCATCCGGAGATCGCCGGCCGCTTCGGGGTGCAGGGGATCCCGACCTTGATCCTGTTCCGGGACGGCAAGCCGGTGGACCAGGTCGTCGGTGCGGTACCCAAGAAAGTGCTCAGCGATCTGATCGAGCGCCACGCTCCGGCCTGATCACGACGGAGCGGGGAGCGCGATCAGCGCTCCGTACCGAGGGTCAGCCCCCGGGCCCAGTCCAGCGAGACGTCGATCCGGGAACGCGCTTCGGCGTCCTGCACCAGCTTCACGAAGATGAAGCGCTCCCCGTCGGTGTCCCAGTTGATCGCCGGCGCGGTCGCCGTCACGAACTCCGAGGTGTCCTCGAGGGCGACCTTGGGCATGCTGAAGCGGAAGCTGTCTCCGGCGTCGATCTCGACTTCCATCAACGAGCGCAGGGCCGAACTCCGGGCCAGGAAGAACAGCTTGCGCCCGTCGGGTGACCAGCGCGGATAGACGCCGCCGGTGCCGGAGACCTGCCACTTGCCGCTGCCGTTCAGCGACTCGACGAAGACCGCCGAACTGACGCCGTCCGAGGGTGAGTGGTAGGCCAGCCAGCGGCCATCGGGGGAGATCATCGGCGAGGTCGCGTCGGAGACGATCTTCGTGGTCTCTCCGCCGCCGTCCTCGTCGTAGCGAACGATGTCGGTCGCCGCCGCGACCTCGATCATCGTCATCGCACCGGCGGCCGCGGACCACGAACCCGGAAACAGGACCCGGTCGGTGTCGTTGACTAGCAGATCGGTCTGGTTGCCGCCGTCGGCGTCGATCATCCGGAAACCGCCCTTGGCCTCGGCCTGCACATACCCGATCCTCGTGCCGTCGTCGCGCCAGATCGGGTAGAAGTCGGTCCCGCCGAAGGTCATCCGCCGCAGCCCCTGGTCGGCGAAGGTGTAGCGCCAGATGTCGCCCCGCATGCCGGCCCGGCCGCTTCCGATCGAGAAGACGACGCTGCTCCCGTCCGGGGAGAACTCCGGCTGGAAGATCCCGCTCGGCGGAATCGGTAATACGACCTGGTTCTGCTCGCGGTCGACGACCACGAGACTGGCCCGGGCGTCGGTGACCGACGAGTTCACCGACACGAGATCGCCCTTCGCGGAGAGGTCGAAGTAGCCGGCTCCGCTGGTGTGGTCACCGCCGATCCCGTCGGCGACCTGCACCGGCTCACCCAGGACCTCGACGCGGTCGGGGTCGAACCGCACGGCGTAGAGGTTGCCCCGGAGCTTGAAGATCAGCCGGTCCGGCGGTGCGAAACGCACCATGTTCGCGCCGTCGATCAGCACGCGAGGCTCGCCGCCGGTCAGCGAGACGGCTGCGATCTGCGCCTGGTCGTAGTTGTTCGGACTCTCGACGGAGCCGACGGTGAACAGGACCGTCTTGCCGTCGGGGAGACCGATCGGCCAGCGGTACGTGCGCTCGCCGCGGTCGGCGTCGGGTTCGACGATCAACCGTTCCGCCCCACCGGTCTCGGAGACCTGCCACAGCCCTCCGCCGTAGGTCGGCGAGTAGACGATCGTCCCGTCGGTGAGCCACGCTCCACCCCGCGGCGTCGCCGCCGCCGCGAGGGAGACCGGCATCCCTTCGCCGAGGTCGATCCGCTTCAGTTCGCCGCCGGAGAAGAAGCCCAGCGACTCGCCGTCCGGCGAGAAGAACGGGCTCGTCGCGCCCTCGGTGCCCGGCAGCGTCCAGGGATCGTTCTGGTCGAGGGCGCGGATCGAGAGGATCGTGCGTCCGCTGGCCGGATCGTTGGCCGAGAAGGCGATCTTGGTGCCGTCGGGGCTGAAGGCCAGGATCGGTTCGTCGATGAACGACAGCGGTCGGTTCGGCGGCAGCTCGATCGGGAAGCGGATCGGGCGCGGAGAAAGCTCGGGGTCGCTTCCGCCGAGACCGGCGACCAGCGCGACCGCCACGGCGGCGAGCGCCAGGGCCCAGGCCAACCCCTCCCGCAATCCGAACCTGCCCTTCGTCGCGACGGCGGTCGTGGCCGCCGCGTCTTCGACCGCCGGTTCGTCGAGCAGCAGCAGCGCGTCGCCGACATCGTTGAGCCGCTCCTTGGGGTTCTTGGCCAGGCAGAGTCGCAGCACCCGCTCGACGGGCCGGGGCAGGTCCCCGGGCAGCTTCTGCCAGTCCGGCTCGCCACGGACGACCGCCGCCAGGGTGTCGGTGATCGTCTCGCCGGGAAAGGCCAGACCGCCGGCGAGCATCTCGTAGAGCACGCAACCGAAGGCCCAGATGTCGGCGCGCCGGTCGACCGGCCGGCCCCGGGCCTGTTCCGGACTCATGTAGGCGGCGGTGCCCAGCAACACACCGGCGACCGTTCCCAGCGAGGTGACCGTCGGCGAGAGCATCGAAGGCGAGCCGCTGCTGGAGTCGTCGCCGCCGACCGAGAGCGCCTTGGCCAGTCCGAAGTCCAGGACCTTGACCTCGCCGTCGGGGCCGAGACGGATGTTGGCCGGCTTCAGGTCGCGGTGGATCACGCCGGTCGCGTGGGCCGTGGCGACTCCCTCGGCGATCGAGCGTGCGATCGGCAGCGCCTCGTCGAGGGGCAGCGGGCCGCGGCGGATCCGCTCCGACAGGTCCTCGCCCCGGACCAGCTCCATCGCCAGGAAGTGCACGCCGTCGACCTCATGAAGACCGTAGACCGAGGCGATGTTCGGATGGTTGAGGGTCGCCAGCAGCCGGGCTTCCCGGGCGAAGCGATCGAGCCGCTCGGAGGAGGGAGTGGCCGAGTTCGTGTCGGCGACCTCCGGGAGGATCTTGATCGCGATCTCCCGGTGGAGGCTGGTGTCCTCGGCTCGCCAGACCACACCCATGCCGCCCTGGCCGATCTTGTCGATCAGCCGGTAGTGCAGGAGGTTCTGGCCGGGTTCGAGGGACATCGGAGGGCTCCAGGGTGACCGGGATTCTACACCGGTTGCGCTCCGCTCCGACCGATCGATCCGTCACGCAGCGCTGGCGAGTCGGGGTACCTCTGCTGCAGGATCTCGATCGTCACCGTGGCGACGATCGCGGTCAGCTCGGCCGTGCTGCGTTCGACGTCATCGGCCTCCTCCCAGATCCGGTGCAGCGTTCCCTCGAGACATGCCGTTGCCTGATCGACGGTCCGGGTCCAGTGCTGGGGCCGCTGCCGGTCCTCGTAGAGGCCCTGCCCCCGGCCGAAGTGGGCCACCGCCAGGTAACGCAGCACGCCCTGACGGAACAGCTCGTCGAGGAAGCCGGCGGACCAGCGCACCGCCGGCTGTTTCGACCCGCTGATCAGCTTGTAGCCCTTGGCCAGCCCGACACCTCCCAGCGCGCCGAGGATCGTGCCGGCGATCAGCCCGCCGCCCAGCGTCAGTCCGCCGGCGAGCGCGTCGGCGGCCAGTCCGGCCGCGGCTCCGCTAGCCATCGCCCCGACGATCGCACCGCTGCGCTCGTCGATCGGCGCGCCGCCTTCGATGCGGTAGTCCTGCATGTCCTGCTCGATCGGCTCGACACTGTCGCCCTCGAGGCCGTGCAGTTCGATCAACCGGCTCATCAGCGAACCGGTGGCGACGTTGAGCCGTTCGCCGAGACGTTCCATCGCCCGGGTCTGTCCGGCCCCGGGCAAGCGCAGTTTCCCGGAGAGGAAGTCGAGCCAGCCGCCGGGAGACGACTCGCCGTCGTGGAGCCGCTCGATGTCCGTTGCCGCCCGGGCGAGGTAGCCGGCGATCTCCGCGCAGGCCTCGTCGAAGGTGCGGCGGTTCCGCGCATCCCAGGCGTCCGCCAGGTTGCGCATCGTCTCCTGGGCCGGACCTTCCAGCACCTCGGCGACACGGTGGAACAGCTGCGACTCCTGGGGCCAGCCACGGGTGAACGCATCGAGGGTCAGCACGTCGCGGACCAGCGGCCGCTCCGCCGCGAAGTTCCGCCAGGCATCGCCGTGGGCCGCCTGCCCCTCGCCGACCTGGTTAAGCACGAGCAGGACCGGGAGCCCCATCCACTCGAGGAGCTGCAGTTCCAGCTCCGGGTAGCCGGCGTCCAGCGGCGACTCGTTGGCGTTGACCAGGTAGAGCACCACGTCGGCGTGATCGCGCACGTTGATCGCCGCCTGCTGGCTGCACCACATCGGCCGGTCGACCCAGCGATCCCAGACCTGGTGCAGGAACCAGCCCAGCGGGTCGCCTTCGTGACGCAGCCGACGGATCAGCCGGGCGGTGTCCCCGAATCCCGGCGTGTCCCAGATCGTCAGCCTGGCCCCTGGAATCCGCAGCAGCTCGTAGGAGACGCTCTCGTCGGTGACGTGGGCTTCGTCGAGAACCTCGCCGACGTCCCGCCGGAGCAGCGTGCGGGCCAGGGTCGTCTTGCCGACGTTGGTGTGGGAGATCAGGCTGAGATCGATCCCGCGTTCCATCAGTCGGCGTCCCGTTCCAGCCGCTGTTCCCGTGTCGCCCGGTCGGGCCAGAACGCCTCCCGGAACCGGGCCATCCGTTCGTCAGCCGCGCGGTGATCCTGCACCGCGGTGGTCGGGTCGAGATCGACGGCGATCAGGCCGGCGTCGCCGACAACCCGCTCCCAGGCGCGCAAGCGCTCCTGCACCCGATCCGGTCGCTGGGACTTCTGGTATTCCGTGGTGTCGATCAGGACCAGCAGGCGACCGCGACGATCGTCGACGGCGAGCTTCAACGATTCGAGGAACGCGGCGTGGACCTCGACCTCCGGCGTCTGGGCCAGGTTGAACATCGCCACGACGTAACGATCGAGGGTGGAAGGCGCGGTCTCCTCGACCGCGACGTTGTCGTCGAACAGCATCGCCTGCTCGGCGACCACGTCGCCGTAGGCCATCGCGGTGCGGGTATCGATGTCCGCCCGGGTGCCGAGGAAATCCCGCAGCAGCGCCTTGATCACATCCTGGGTGCGCTGCGCCGGCCGGTAGCTGTAGGGCAGGATCGCGACACGCTTCGTTCCGCCACGCCAGTCGGCCAGCAACCGCCGGTAGTAGCCGTCGCCGACGTCGATCGAGGTCCGCTCCTTGATCCGGTAGCCCTTCCAGGCCTCGACCCCGGCGAGGATCGAGCGTGGCAAGCCGACCCAGAGCAGCGCGGTGACGGCGTACAGATGGATCCAGATCGCCGCCGGCCCGTCGCCGGGCGCCTGGAGCGGCGCGACGTCCGGCACCGAGGTGCCGAGCAGCAGCGCCGCCGGACCGAGCAACAGGTTGAGCAGGTTCTGCATCGCGGCCGGCGACAGCAGGGTGCTCTCCCAGGTGGCGCGATACTCGAACGCGATGCCCCGGACGTACATGCCGGCAACGACACCGGCGCACAGCGCCAGCGCGGCGAGGTGCAGGCGACGCCGGACGCGGGCCTCCAGCAACCCCCGGGTCAGCCGGTGCCAGAGCGCGCAGTAACGGGTGAACGCCCGGGCGATGATCCGCTGCTGGGCTCGAGGGGCGCGACTGCGCCGGGTCCAGCGCCAGCGCCCACGCCAGAGGGCGAAACGCACGACGCCGTCGGCCAGACCGGTGACCAGCGACTGCCCCGACGGGTCCCAGATCTTGCGGGTGCGGACGAGCCATGGGCGGATCAGCGAGAACAGCGACATCCCCAGGTAGGCCAGGCCGTTCCACAGCAACAGGCCGATCAGCGGCAGCGCGATCAGGTTGACCTGGCGGCCGCCGAGGGCGTTCGTCGCCACGCCGATGGCGAACGCGGCGATCATGATCGCCGGCCCCATCGCCGAACGCAGTCGGGAGAAGTCGAGCACCCGCTCGATCGCCGGGATCCGACGGTTGAGACCGTTGTAGAGCAGCCGAGCGCGCCGGAGCAGCGTCTCCTCGCTGGGAACGAGGACATCCCGGGAGAACTCGCCCTCACCCTCCTCGCGGGTGGTGACGATGATCGCCCGGCGTGTGGCGGCGGTGCGCTGCTCGAGGGGCAAGACGAGGCCCTCGCGATCCGCCTCTTCGAAGGCACGGACCAGCAGGATCATCTGCGCCGCTCTCTCGTTCATGGAGTTCCCGGGCCGTCATCGATTGGCCGGAGCCATGGTAGCGCACGGCTCAGATCAGGCGATCGAGCCGGAGCTTGACCGCGACCGGCCGGGAACCACGGAGCAGGTCCAGCCGGAGCTCGCGACCGACCTCGGAGCGGAATATCTCCATCACCTCGGTCGGGGTGAACTCGGCGATCGGCTGCCCGTCGATCGCCGTCACCTCGTCGCCGACGGCGATGCCGGCCCGGCCGGCGGGCGAGGCGGACAGCACCTCGTGAACGATGAATGTCTCGGCGCCGATGGCCGTGGTGTCGAACTGCAGCCCGACCATGTCGTACTCGATCGGCCGGTCGAACCGCCGGTTCGGCTGCAGCAGCATCCGCTCGCGGCCGTAGTCGAAGACGATGTTGAAGCGGGCGAGGAGATCGTTGCCGAGCAACCCGTGACGATCGTCGGCCATTCCGCGGATCCGGGCATCGGGGAAGCCGGTGACGACGTCGGGGATGACGACGTCGCCCAGTCGCAGGCCGCGAATCCGGCCGACCTTGCCCCGCCGGCTGCCGAGCACGCCGCGACCCAGGGTCGCGACGACGTGACGCTCCGGAGCCCGGATGCCGTGATGTGCCTCGGGGTTCAGGTACAGACAGTTCGATGCGCCGGTGTCGACGACGAGCTTGACCAGCAAGCGGCTGCCGTCGATGAACTCGACGCCGGCGGCGACATAGGGCTTTCGACCTTCGATCCGGATCGGGACCTCGACGCGGCCGTCGGCAGGCAACACCGTCGCCGGATCGTGAAAGGTCACGCGCTTGCGATCGTGGTCGATCTCGACGACATGGTCGGAGAACAGCGAATGGCCGATCACCCCGTCGGCGAGCCGCTCCCGGGAGCCCTGGGCGTAGTCGGAACTCTGCGGCATGATGATCACCGGTTGCCACGCGAGTTCGATCTTGCCGATCTTGACCGTCGCGCCGAAGGCCACGTCGGCACGCACCGGCGGGCCGTCGCCGGCGCCTTCGACGACGACCTTCCGTTCCGACCGCAACCCCAGCTCTCGGGCCAGCTCCGGACTGCGCAGCAGCACGCCGTTGACCATGCCGGTATCCAGTACCAGACGCAGCGGTCGGGATCCGTTGATGCTGGCCCGGATCACGATCTTGTTCCGCTCGAACGCGAACGGGACCGTGGTCGCCGCCGACAGCGGAGCCGCGAGCGCGAGCAGCACCGTCACCAGGATCAGGACTGGGCGAAAAGCTACCCGCATCGCTTCTTTATACGAGCGAGAGTCGCGATTGGATCGTCGCCGGTTGTAAAAAGATGTCCCACGCCGGCGGTTGCACGGGTTCGGGGGAAGGTGTACGTATGTGGGGCCGGGCCCGGACCCGTGTTCCGAGAAGACATTGACGACGACACCGAGCAACCCGCGGATCGAACCGCATATCCATGACCTGATCGACGTCATCTCGCGGATCTATGCCCGGGGTTGGTGCGACGGTACCGGCGGCAACTACAGCAAGGTGCTCGGACACGACCCTCTCGAGTTGCTGATCACCCGCAGTGGTGTCGACAAGGGGCGCATCGGTCCCCAGGACTTCCTCGTCGTCGACAGCGACCTGAACCCGACCGAGGACGGCGGCACAGGGGTGCCCTCGGCGGAGGCTCACGTCCACGTCGCGATCGCCGCCGCCACCGGCGCCGCGGCGATCCTCCACACCCACTCGATCGTCGGCACCTTGCTCTCGGAACACTTCCTCGACCGGCGCGGCTTCGCGATCACCGGCTACGAGATGCAGAAGGGGCTTGCCGGGGTCACCAGCCACCGTGAGCAGGTCTGGGTCCCCGTGATCAAGAACTCCCAGGATGCCCGGAGCCTGGCCGACTCGACCGACCGGGTCATCTCGCGCAGCGGAGTGCGCGGCTTCCTGATCGCCGGCCACGGCCTCTATACTTGGGGGGCGAGTCTCGACGAAGCCTATCGCCACGTCGAGATCTTCGAGTTTCTGTTCCAGGTGGTCGGACACCGGGTATCGTGGGACACGATTCACTGAGCCTTGCGAGGAGGGTCCGATGGCCGTCGTGACGATCACAAGTGAGAACAAAGTCCTGAAGTCCAACGACGAGATCGAACGCTTTCTCGGTGAACACGGCATCTGGTACCGGCAGTTCGACAAGCTCGCGGAGCTCTCCGACGACGCCACCGACGAGGAGATCCTGACCGCCTTCGACCGGCCGATCCGTGAGCAGATGGACTCCGGTGGGTACAAGACCGCCGATGTCGTCGACCTGAAACCGACGATCAACGACCTCGACTCGATGCTCGCTCGCTTCAGCTCCGAGCACTGGCACTCCGAGGACGAGGTGCGCTTCATCGTCAAGGGGCGCGGCGTGTTTCACATCAACCCGCGGACCGGTCCGGTGTTCCGGATCGAGATGCGCGAGGGCGACATGATCAACGTCCCCAAGGGGACGTATCACTGGTTCGACCTCTGCGAGGAGAAGCGCATCCGCTGCATCCGGCTGTTCGAGGCCGAGGCGGGCTGGACGCCGCACTACTCCGATTCCGGCGAAGAGGCGAAGCACGAGCCGGTCTGTCTCGGTCCCGCGTTCGTTCCGCCGGGAGCCTGAACCGATGCCGCTCCCGGAGGGGATCCGCGGCGTGCTGCTCGACGTCGAGGGGACGACCACGCCGATCTCGTTCGTCCACGACATCCTGTTCCCGTTCGCCCGTCGCCGGCTCGGGGCCGCCTGCGCCGCCGCGGCGGAGACGCCGGCGCTGGTCGCTGCGATCGACCAGCTTCGCCGGGAGTACGAGGCCGAGTCGACAGGCGCGAGTGAACTGCCCCCGTTCGACAACGGCGCACCCTACGCCCGCCACCTGATGGACCAGGATCGCAAGTCGACCGGTCTGAAGGCGTTGCAGGGGATCCTCTGGCAAGAGGGCTATCGCAGCGGAGAGTTGAAGGCGACGGTGTTCGACGATGTCCCGCCGGCGTTCCGCGCCTGGCGCGAGTCAGGCCGGGCGATCCGGATCTTCTCCTCCGGCAGCGTGCTGGCCCAGAAGCTGCTGTTCGCCCACACCGACCACGGCGACCTGACGCCCTGGCTCGACGGCTATCACGACACGACCACGGGACCGAAGGGCGAGGCCGACTCCTACCGGGCGATCGCGGCCGGGTTCGAGCTGGAACCTCCGGCGATCCTGTTCCTCAGCGACGTCACCGCCGAACTCGACGGCGCCAGGGACGCCGGGATGCAGACCGGCCTGCTGGTCCGTCCCGGCAACGCCCCGACGTCAGCCGCCGGCCACCCCGAACACTCCGATTTTCGTTCCCTGTAGGTCGACCAAAAGCCAGGCCGGGCCTCCGGATCGCCCACCCGCTCGCCGCTCGCCGGCGAATTGCCGTTGCCGGTTTCGGACCCTAGGTTACCCCTACCCGAGATTGAAATTCCGCATACTTCATGCGGAGCGTGTCGGGCCCGTGGTGGGCGATGGGTCGTGGCTGGGCAGTACTGGGGATCGTCCTCGCGACGATGAGCGGGCCGGTCCACCCGGGAGCGCTCGAGACCGCGTTTTCGGCCGGACTGCTGACCGGTTTCGACTCCAACCCGGCCCGGCTCCACGTCTCTTCCGGCTCCTCCTTTGCCGACCTCGAGCTGCACACGGCGCTGGGTGCGTCGATGGGAATGCGCGGGCAGTGGTTCGTCGAGGCGAACGGCCACGTGAGACGCCACGAGCGGCTCGCCCTGGCCGACGAGAACGAGGCGGACCTTCGTGCCGGTGTCCGTCTGGCACCGAGTCCGTCCCTCGACAACCGGCTGCAACTGACCTTCGACGGGAGCTGGTCGGCCCGGCGCGACACGCTGGTCGATCGGTCGACCGGCAAGATCTGGAACGTCGACGTCCCCGGCGTCGGCCCCCTGGCGATCGGCGACCGATTCCATCGGGACTCTCGCGGCCTGCACGCCGGCGTACGCTTCCGGCTCACCGATCGACTGGCGCTGCGCGCCGACCTCGACTGGCGGCAGACGAACTACACCGACGCCTACGACTCCGTTCCTTCGCTGGTGCGGCTCGATCACCGGCAACTGAGAGTGGAACCGGGCGCCGTCTACCGGCTGACCGATCAGGTCGCCTTCGACATGGCCTGGGTCCACACGACCTGGAACTACGAAGACTCCGCGCTGTCATCGCCGGGGCATCGAACCGATCGACTGCGCTTCGCCGTGCGCTGGACACCGTCGCCGCGCTGGAACCTCGACATCGGCCTGGGCTCCGGAGACGACCACGTAGCGCCGGTCGAGATCGACAGCCGGAGCGCCCGGACCGGGTTTGTCGGTGTGCGTCGACGGTTCGGTCACGGTCTCTCGCTCTCCTTGCTCGGCTCGGTCGGATCGAACCGCGGCGCTACTGCCGGCGTGGCCGAACTGCCCAACGGCGAGCGCCTGGACGGGCAGGCCCGACGCTGGGTCGCCCGGGCCGAACATGAGCTGTCGGCCGACTGGCACTGGTTCGCCACCCTCGGCGATCAGAGCGCCCGGACCGATCGCGTCGGCTACTCCTTCGATCGCCGGTGGGTTGCCGCCGGCGTGCGCTTTCGGCGAGGAGCCCCGTGACCCCCTCCGCACCCCGCCACGACGAGACGACACAGCTGGGATACGGTCCGTTCGTCGCCATCGCACTGCTCGCCGGGTTGCTGTTGCTGGTCGGCGGACTGGACACCGTCGAGGTCGGTCTGGCCCACGTACGCCAGTCGATGATCGACATCACCTCGGAGTGGCCGGCCCGCGCCTACGGCATCCAGCCGATCGACCGCCGGCTGGCCCTGCTGCCCGCCGTTCTGCTCGGATTGCTGGCGGGGCCGGCGCTGGCCTCCCGGCGCACCGGCGCGGCGCTGCTGCTGGCCGCCAGCCTTGCGGTCAGCGTGGTCGTCGTCGCCGCGATCCTCCAGTCCACCGCGGCGATCACCGTCGAGGTCTCGCCGCTGCTGCTGACCCTGGCCGGCTGCCTGGTCTACGGGCGACTACGGCTCCTCGAACCGCGGGAGTTGCGGCCGTGGAAGAGAGACAAGGGCTCGACCTCCTCCAGTACCGGGCTGATGCGGCAGGTGGTCGAGAACAGTTTCGATGCCGTGATCGCCACCGACGAGGACGGCACGGTGGTGTCGTTCAACCGGGCGGCCGAGCAGATGTTCCGCCGGACCGCCGAGCAGGCGCTGGGACGCAACATCAACCAGTTCGTCCGTGTCGGTTCCCTGGACGGTGAGTCGGGCTGGATCCTCGTGCACACACTGCGAGACTCGAAGTCGCCCTGCGAGGCGACGGGACTCGACGCCGACGGTGGTCAGGTACCGGTCGAGATGACGATCTCGTCGGCCGTGCTCGACGGTGTGCGCAAGCGGGTCGTCTTCCTCCGCGACAACACCTGGCGCAAGGCCCAGGAGAATCTGCTGCATCATCAGGCGAACCACGACGCCCTGACCGACCTGCCGAACCGGTCGCTCCTGCACCAGCGTCTGCAGCGCGCCTTGCTCGAGTCCGAGGAGGACGGCGAGGTCGCATTCCTGCTACTCGACCTCGATCGGTTCAAGGAGGTCAACGACACCCTGGGCCATCACACCGGCGATCAGCTGCTGCAACAGATCGCCCGGCGGCTCACCCCCGCGCTGCGCAGCAGCGAGACCCTGGCGCGCTTCGGCGGCGACGAGTTCGCGATCCTGTTGCCCCGGGCGGGCGAGGAGACCGCCCGTCGCGTGGCCTCCGAGCTGCGACGTGCGCTGACCGAGCCGTTCATGATCGACAGCCTGGCGCTCCGGGTCGACGCCACGATCGGCATCACGGTTTACCCGCGGCACGCCGAGGATCCGGTCCAGCTCGTGCAGCGTGCCGACGTCGCGATGTACGAGGCCAAGCGTGCGCGATCGGGACTCGCGGTCTACGACCCGGAGAAGGACTCGGGCAGCATGCGCCGGTTGCAGCTGATCTCGGAGCTCCGCGTGGCGATCGAGAACGAAGACCTCAGTCTCGTCTATCAGCCGAAGATCGACGCCACCACCGGCGACGTCACCTCGGTCGAGGCGCTCTGCCGCTGGATCCATCCCGAGCTCGGTTTCATTCCGCCGGACGAGTTCATCGACCTCGCCGAGCACACCGGATTGATCGGCCCGTTGACCGGCTGGGTGATGCGCACCGCGATGCATCAGTGCGCACGGTGGAACCGCGAAGGCCGTGAGCTGGGTGTCTCGATCAATGTCTCGGCCCGCAACCTGCTCGAGGAGGGGCTGATCGGCTCCGCCCTCGCGTTGCTCGAGGAGACCCGACTCGACGCCTCGAGGATCACCCTGGAGATCACCGAGAACGCGATCATGGAAGACCCGGACCGGGCCTACGAGGTGGTCACCGAGCTGGCCCGGACCGGCTTCGGCATCTCGATCGACGACTTCGGCACCGGTTACTCCTCGTTGAGCTACCTGCGCCGGCTCCCGGCCGGAGAGATCAAGATCGATCGTTGCTTCGTCCGCGAGATGGACCGCTCGGTCGAGGACAGCACCATCGTGCGCTCGACCATCGAGCTGGCGCACAGCCTGGGCCGCAAGGTCGTGGCCGAGGGTGTGGAGACGATGGAAGTCTGGGATCTCCTCTGTCGCCAGGGCTGCGACGTCGGGCAGGGCTATGTGTTCAGCAAGCCGCTGCCGGCCGACGAGCTCGAGAAGTGGCTGGCCAACCACGAGTCGATCGCCGCGGCGCCGGTCTGATCCGGCGTCAGGGTCCGCCCGGATCGACGGTCGCCGTTCCCCGCAGGGAGAGCGTCCCGGCGAAGCGCACCCGGCTCGTCAGCACGCCGCGGATGACGAGACGGTCGTCGTCCGCACCGGCCTCCAGCGCCGCGGCGTCGAAGGTCAGGACGACCTCGGCGATCCCGTCGCCGTTGCGGTCTGTCGTCCGCCGCGGGACGGCCAGGGCGGGAACACCGGCGGCTTCGACGGACGCTCCGATCAGTTCCGCGGGCTCGTATCTCTCCGGCAACTGGATTGCGATCTCGATCGTTCCCGGCGAAACGCCGCTCTTCGGATCCCGGTCGATGGCGAGCAGCTCCGGTTCGACCGCTTGAACTTCGAGCCGGACCGGGATCGTGATCTCCGGTCGCAGGGGAGCGTTGCCGCGAATGGTGACGAAGCCGGCCTCGGTGCCGATCGGCCGTTCGGGGGCCGCGGCGAACTGCAGCGGAATCGTCAGGCTCTCGTGGCCGGCGAGACGGCCCGTTCCGGAGGCCGACAGCCACGGGACCGCGGTCGCGACCACCTGGATATCGTCGACGAACCAGCCGGCGAATCCGTTGTTGGTGCCGTCGAGGGTTTCGAAGTAGAAGCGGATCCGGACGTTGCCTCCGACGAAGGGCGTCAGATCGATCGTCTCGGTGGTCCAGCCGCCATTGGCCCCTGACGGCGCCTCGCCGTAGGCGCCCCGCAACGGCAGCCAGCTGGCACCGCCGTCGATCGAGATGTCGACCAGACACTGATCCCAGGTCGCCTCGGTCTCGTAGAACTCGTCGAACTCGAGAACGACCGTCGAGCTGATGCCGGTCAGGTCGATCGGCTCGCTGACCAGGGCGGTGGAGACCTGCCCGCCGGTGTCGTACGTTCCCGTCGCCTCGTCCCCGCACCACCAGCTCGTCGTCGGACTCGACGCCGCCCGGGATGTCCGATGCCAGAGGGGGGCGCCGGCGAACCGGTCGATGATCCACTCGTTCTCGCCATCCTCGGCGTCGTCCGCGAATCGCTCGGTCCGCGAGCGAATCGGCGCGCCGTCCTCCTCGGTGACCTCGATCGCGTAATCCCAAGGGCGGTCACCGTCGTTGAACAGCAGCAGGTCGACCGTGGTTGCCGATCCGTCGATCAGGCCGACCGTCAGCTGCTCCGGTTCGACTCGCGGGGTCGCCGAGCGAACCGAGGTTCCGTTGACCTCGACCCGATGGAGCCCGCTGAACTCGCCGAGCAGCTCGAGGCTTGCGGAGAACGGCCCCGGCTCGGACGGCAACCAGGTCACGGTCAGCACCGAGGATTCGCCGGCTCGCAGGGCCAGCGGGACTCCCTCGACGGTCAGCTCTGCGGAGCTGCTCTGGTAGCCGGTGATCTCGAGGCGGTCGGTGCCGACATTGCGCACTTCGAGGGAGCGCCGCTCCGGTACCGACGTTCCGGCCTCGCCGAACTCGAGGATCGCAGGGGAGAGCGCGGAGACCGCTTCGCCGTGTACCACGGCCCGCAGCGGCACCAGCTGCCGGGGCTGGGCGAGGTCGTTGCTCTGGAACACGATGCGCGAATCGATCTGTCCTCCCGGCGCGTCACGGAAGTCGAAGTCGACCGTCAACTCCATCGCAGCGCCGGGGGCGACGGTTCCGGCGGTCGGTGCCAGCCGGACGGTGTCCAGAGGAGCATCCCGTCCGATGAACAGCTCGTCCCACCAGGCCTCGGAGCCGCCGTTGAAGTTGAACAGATCGATCCGGGTGACGTTGTCGGCAGGGCCGACGCCGATCAACGGTACCTGCTCCCGGAACAGCACACCGTCGATCCAGTAGTCCAGCGTGTCCCTGTCGAAGTCGATGTTGCGCAGCTCGACGTGGTACCAGCGGAGCGCTTCGTATTCGAAATCCCCCGGCACGCTCTCCTCGCTGTTCAGCTGGAAGCGGCCGAAGAAGTTCGCGACGAACCAGATCACCTCGTTGCCGTCCGTGTCCCTGAGGACGACATTGGCGTCACTGGTCGTCCGGGATCCCGAGCGCACCCAGAAGCCGATGTAACCGGGGCGTATCGGTTCGATCTCGCGATAGATGCCGTCGAATCGACCGACGAACGAACCCGACTCGTGATAGCTGAACCCGCTGCCGTCGGCGGCGGTGTCGGCGCTGACGCGTCGGTCACCGCCCCCGGGGGCCTTGGTCCACCCCGTCAGCATCCCGCTCTCGAAGTCGGCGGCGAACGTCTCGACGGGCTCAGCGGTGCTGCCGGCCTCGATGAAGGCCTCGAACGTCAACGGGACCCCGCCGGAGTTGAAGAGCTGAAGCGGCAAGGTCAGCCGCTGGCCCACGTCCAGCTCGACCTCCGCCTGCTGCGGCTCTACTTCCAGGACCGCCGGCCGCAATCCGTTGCCCGAGAGGTCGACGGTCAGCTCTCCGGCGAGGGGGTCGTTCGTCTGCAGACGCAGGATTCCGCCCACCGCACCCTCGGCCTCGGGAGCAAAGCGGAGGGTGATCTCCGACTCGTGCCGGGGCAGCACGTGGATGGTCGTCGACGTCGTGGAGAACGCCGGGGGATCGATCCCGGCGACCTCGATCGTCAGCGTGTCCCGACCGACGTTGCGCAGGGACAGTGTTCGCCGCTCGTCGAGCCCGAGCATTACATCGCCGAAAGCGAGTGCCGTTTCCGAGGCCTCGATCCGCGGCACGCCGGCGACCTCCAGGTTCAGTGGAATCGTCCGTACCGGATCAGCCGTGTCGTTCCCTTCGAGGACGATCTCCGCGGTGTACGAGCCGGCGTCGAGGAACCGGCCGTCGGAGACCAGCGATAGCGCCGCCGAACTGCTGCCGGGCAGCCGGCCAGCATCGGGTGCGACCCGCAACCAGGTCGGGTAGCGCCGGGTCCAGGCCGCCGCATTGCCGACCAGTTGCGGCAGGTCGCCCTGCCAGGCGCCGTCGCCGAGAAACGCGTTGAGCGCGAGGATCCCGTCGTGAGCCGCGATGAGGGGCGTGCCGTTGACCCAGAAGGCCGGGGTTTCGCTGGTCTCCAGCGCGTCGACGATGGTCAGCAAGTTGCCCTGGATCGTCGAGACTCCCTGCAGCAACGGGTGGTCGGCGTCGAAGGTGCCGAGGCTGCTCGGATTGCCCTGGGTCACCGACAGGTTGACCGGGTAGTAGCCCTCGTCGAGGAAGCGACCGGTCAGATGCCAGCCGTTCACGATCGTCGCCAGACTGAGCACGACCCCTCCACCGGAGTCGGCGTAGTCGGCGATGCGATCGCCGAGTCCGATCGGCTCGGACCAGGGATCGTTCGCCACGAGCAGTACCGCATCGTAAAGCGCCAGTTGCTCGGCACTCGGCAGGGCAGAGCCATCGTGAAGGTCGAGGCGTGAGATCGACGGGAGCTCGCGCAACCGTTCGACGATCTCGTCCGTCCTCGCCCCGTTGTTGATCAACAGCAACCGCGCCGGAGTTCCCGCGACGTGTCGCACGTATGCCTTGAAGACGTACTCGCCGACGCCCTCGTTCACGATCGTGACGTCGCGTGCGACAATCGTCCCGGCGTCGAGACTCACGAAGACCTGTTCGGGAACCAGCCTGACGTCCGCCGGTCCGATCGTGACGCCTTGAACGACGTTGGAGATCGGCGAGCCGTTGCCGTGCTCGTCGAACGCCCGCAACGCGACGAAATACGTGGTGGAGTGTTGCAGGCCGGTCACCTCGACTCCCTGCCGTTCGCCGGCCGGTAGCGGTGCTGGTGGGTCCGGCACGGCGACAGCGTCGGCGAACGTCTCGGCGGTGATCGGCGCCGTGGAGTAGCGCAGCTCGTAGCCGGCCGCGGTGCCCTCGGCACCATCATCGCCTGGTGCGGTCCACTCGAGCTGCAGTCGCGACGACTCCGTCGCGACGACGGTCAGATCGTCGACCGCTCCCGGCGCCAGGTCGTCGATCTCGGCCACCGGCAGGAACAGGTCGAGTCTGCGCGATCCGGCGACCAGCCCGTCGAGCGTGCCGAGGAGCTGCGCTTGGTCGAGCAACCGCTGTTTCGTTTCCTCCAGGTCGAGGCCCGGAAAGCGGTCCTGCAGCAGCACCAGCGCACCGGCCACGTGGGCTGCGGCAGCCGACGTGCCGCTGCGCACGTCGTAACCACCGCCCCGGTGAGTCGAGAGGATCTGCACGCCCGGTGCGGCCAGGTCGACATGGCGAGTGCTGAAATTGGAGAATCGCCAGAGTGCGTCGTCATCGTCCGTTGCGGCAACGGTGATCACGTTGCCCAGGTCGAACGCTGCGGGGTAGAACGGTACGTCGTCCAGGTTCCGCGCCGGGTTGGCGTTCCCGGCGACGGTCACGAACGGAATCCCCGCATCGTCGGCGCGCATCACCGCCTCGTAGATCGCCACCGAGAAGTCGTTTCCGCCCCAGCCGGCGAGGATCACGTCGGCACCGATCTCGATCGCGTAGTCGATCGATGCGACCGCGTCGATCGTCGCGCCGAATCCGCCTGCGTTGGCGAACTTCAACGGCAGCAGCGAAACCTGCCACGCGACTCCGGCGATACCGGTCTGGTTGTTCCCCACCGCACCGACGATTCCGGCCTGATGCGTACCGTGCCCGCTGTCGTCGTGGGTCTCGGGGATATCGTTGATGAAGTCCCAACCGTGTACGTCGTCGACGTAGCCGTTGGCGTCGTCGTCCAGGCCGTTGCCGGCGATCTCGCCGGGGTTCGTGAACAGGTTCGCCGCCAGATCCGGGTGGTCGGCGTCGACACCCGAGTCGATCAGCGCGACGACGATCTGCCGCGCGCCGACGGTCCGGTCCCAGGCGAGGCCGGCCCGCAGATCGGCACCGGGCGTACCGCCTGACTGACCGACGTTGCGCAGCGGCCACTGTTCGTCGAAGAGCGGGTCATCCGGGATCGATTGCAGCCGGATCATGCGGTTGGGCTCCGCGTGTTCGATGCGAGGATCCGCCTGAAGCCGCTGGACGATGCGGTCGAGATCGTCTCCGGCGACCCGGATCAGCGACCAGCCGGCGCGCGACTCGGCGGCGACGATCGCACCGCCGACATCCTGCAGAATCTGCGATCGCTCGGCCGGCGAGGCGAGGAAGCGGACCAGGATCTCGTGCCGGGCCTCGTGAGTCGGCCGGGGTTCGACGACGATCGGGTGAGCATCGCCGCCGGTCATGTCGCCGATTGCCCCGCCGGAGACCAACGCCGACAGCGACATCACGAAGACCAGACGGGCCGGAATCGACCATGGCCGACCACCGAACCGCTCTTGCATGCCCCACTCCCAGTGGACGGCCCACTGGGACTCATGTACCCGAGTCCGGAGGAACTGTCCAGTCAGGCCCTCAGGGATCGACGTGGGCGACGCCTCGCAGCCAGGCGGTCCCCGTGAACCAGGTGACGTTTTCCTGCTCGCCGTCGATGCGGACCTCTTCCTCGTGTTCCGCCGGCAGGACGCCGTCGAGTTCCAGCGCATCGAAGGGCAGGATCAGCTCCAGGACGCCGTCACCGTCGAGATCCAGCAGCGCGACGGGGTCGCCGACGGGCCGCACCCCGCGAATCGATACCGACGAGATCAGCACCGCGCGTGGATCGTGGCCCGCCGGGAGCTGGAGAATCACCTCCGCCGTCCCCGGCCGCGTGGTGAACTTGGGTGCGAAGTCGACCTCGAACCGGTCGAGCTCGATCTGCCCGACGTGAAGGGCGAAGGGGATCACGATCGACGGGCGAGCGGAATCGTTGGTCGACAGGTTGACGGCGACGCTGTAATCCCCGGCGGCCAGGCCATCGGAGCGGAGCGACACGACGAGTTCGGCGGAGGATCCCGGCGCGATCGAGCCCGAGGAGGGCGCGAGGGTCGAGGGCCCGTCGACCGAGCCGGACCATTCCAGATCGGCCGGCCCATCGTTGTGCAGCATGACGACCCGTGGCCGTACCACCGAACTGTTCGGAGGTAACGCGGCTACCTGCAACCCCGGTTCGACGATCGCGACCGGTCCGACAGCGGCGGCGAGGCCGAGCAGTTCGACGCTCAGCGACGGACGCCTCAGGTCGTTGGAGAGAATCCGCAAGTCGCCGGTGAGAGGCCCCGGTTCCGTCGGGTTCCAGCGAACGGTGACCGTCGCCGTCGCGCCGGGATCGATCGAGGGCAGCGGGTCGACACTCACGGACACATCAGGAGTCTGGATCTCCTGGATCGTCAGCAGGCTTCCCCCGAGGTTGGCGATCTCGAGCTCGGCCTCGACCCGTTGACCGGGGGCGACCTCACCCAGGTCGAGTTGCCGGCGCTCGGCGGGATAACTCAGGCGCAGCTTGTGCCGGTTCACCGGACAGTCGGCGTCGATCGTGGGAGCGTTGCGCACGTCGATGTCGAGACGCTCGTCCGTCGCCAGCCTGGCCAGCGTGGTCGCGGCGATGACGAAACTGCCCGGTGCCTCTCCGCAGCCGGCGTTCGCGCTCTGGACGTCGCCGAGGACGATGCTCTCGGCGATCAACGCCGCCGCCCCGGACTCGGGGCCAAAAGCGCCCTCGGCGACGACCTCGAGGGTGCCGTCGCCGGCGGGTCTCCGGTCGAGGTCGAGGGAGTGAACCGTTCGTGCCGCCACGTCGCTGAAGGACGCCTCGGACTCGATCGTGGTCGTCGGACCGGGCAACGCAATCCGCGGTGGCTCGAGCATCGTCATCGACACCGGAACCTCGAAGAAGTCGCGGAACGGGTCATTGGAGACGACCCGGACGACGGCGCCGAGAATCCCCTCTCCGCGGACCGCCGCCGCCTCGAAGAGCAGATCGAGGTCGATGCTCTCGCCGCGCTCGATCGTCGCGCCGGCGGGCGAGACCGTCAACCAGGGGTCGCTCGATCCGTTGATCCGGACATCGTCGATGAACCAGCCGGGGTGTTCGTTGTTCAGTCCGTCCTGAGTTTCGAAGTAGAACCGCACCTGCACCACCTGGCCGGCGTAGGCCGAGATGTTCAGCGTCTCGCCACCCCAGCCGTTGCTCACTCCCGACTCGCCGTCGCCGTATTCGCCGCGGAGCGGGACCCAGGTGCGGCCGAGGTCGGTGGAGATGTCGACGAGGCACTGGTCCCAGTTGGGCTCGGTCTCGAAACGCTCGAAGAAGGCGAGGATCAGCGGCGGCTCGATCTGGCGCAGGTCGATCGGCGGCGAGATCAGGGCGTTGCTGACGCGCTCGTTGGTCGCGTAACTCCCCCGGCCCTCGACCGCGCAACTCCAGCTCTTCCGACCGCTCCAGGAATCATCGTCGGTCCGGTGCCACAGGTCGAACCCGGCGTAGTGTTCGGTGCGCCAGCCGTGATCGGCGATCTCCATGTCGTCGAAGTAGACGGGGACCGTTGTGAGCGGGATGGAGTATCCGGAGCGATAGATCGTTGCGGTGAACGTCAGCGGTTGCCCACCGGTATTGGTGATCGTCAGCGGCCGATGGATCGACTCGCCGAGGTATTGCACGGCGTCGATGCTGATCGGTGCGGCTACGACCCGCGGTGGACTGACGCCCTCACCGATCAGCGGGATGGTCAACGTGCCTCCGTCGGCGTTGTGGCGCAGCGTCAGGGTTCCCCGATGAACTCCCTCGGTCGTCGGCGAGTAGAGCAGTGTGACCCCACGGCTGTTGCCGGGCGCAAGCTCGAACGGTGCTGTCGTGGTCGCGAAGAGCGGCTCGTCGATCGAGAGTTCGTCGACTCGCAGCAGGTCGCTGCCGAAGTTGGTGACGGTCAACACCCGCGTCGACGACAGTGACAGCGCGATCTGACCGAAGGTCAGGCTGCCGACGTCGGTGCCGATCTCCGGAGTGCCCGTGACATCGACCTCGACGATCACCGGTACCCGTCGGGCCAGCGGGTCGTTGCTCTCGATCGTCACCTCGCCGATGTAGTGCCCCGCGTTCAGCCGACCGCTGTCGATCGTCAGCGTCAGGTCGATGCTCTCCCCGGCGGCCAGTCGACCGGCCTGGGGAGCGATACGCAGCGGCGCATTCGACAGCGCGGCCAGCGGCTGCGGCGCCTCTCCGGCGAACCACAGGCTCTGCTCCCGGGTTGCGCGGGAGCGCCCCCGAGGCGGTCCGTCCACGCGACGCCGACCCTGCGGCGGTGGCGTCGAGGTCGACGGTATCGACGGCTGGAACGTTTCGCCGGTCGTGACGGCGGAGAGCCCGATGCCCTGCCAGCCGTCGAGGTTGCCGTCCTCGAAGTCCTCGGTGAACAGGAAGC
The DNA here is from genome assembly GCA_942490715.1 of uncultured bacterium. Classification (GTDB taxonomy): domain Bacteria; phylum Acidobacteriota; class Polarisedimenticolia; order Polarisedimenticolales; family Polarisedimenticolaceae; genus CALNYP01. The sequence continues at coordinate 60,917 of CALNYP010000031.1, read as the reverse complement.
CGGAACCGCCGACGGCCGTGGCGACGGGGTCGCCGCCGGAGGCGGAGTGGGCGGCGGCCGTGGGGCTCGCGCTCTCGATCTCTCGCGGTTCGACCCTGTCGTCGACCGGGGGCGGCTCTTCGCTGACCGGCGCAAGTCCCGGGAAGAACGCACTTGCGCTGAACAGCAGGTCGCTTCCCGAGACGTTGGTCACCGTGATCGTCCGATCGATCGTCTCGTCGGCCGGGATCAGCACGTCGATCTGTGTCGGGGTCACCGACATCTCGGGCGGGACGATCCCGGATCCAGTCAACTGCAGCACGGCATCGGGGGTGTCGGGGTCGTTGGTGAACAGGGTCAGCGTACCGCTGGCCGCTCCGGTCTCCTGGGCGGTGAAGGTGACGTCGATGATCGCCGTCGAGCCCGGCGCAACGGCGACGGATGGAGTGGGTGTGGTGAACGCCGGATGATCGAGGACGAAGTCGACGGCGAGGACGCCCGATCCGACGTTGGTGATCTGGAACGACTCGGTCTGCGGATCGCCGACGAACCGCTCCTCGAAGACGAGGTTGTCGGTGGAGACGATGATGTCCGCGGCGGAGGTCACGTTCAGCGTGGTACCGACTCGTCGTTCACCCGCGCCGGGCACGTTGCTCAGGAAGCGGATCTCGTCGGTGTAGACGCCTCCGGGGAGTCCGTCGGCGATGAACTCGACGCCGACTCTCCGGGACTCGCCGGGGGGCACGACGCCGACTTGCGGATCGACCTCGAGCCACGGCGGGCCGAAGTGGAGCAGATCGAGGAATCGATCGAGCAGTTGTTGCATCGCAGCGTCGTCGACTCGCGTCCCGCCGAACGTGGCGAAGACCAGGTAGTACAACCTGCGGGTGTTCTCCAGGCCACGCAAGCGGTGGAAGTCGATACTGGATACCGGGGAGACCTCCTGGAAGACGTTGTCGTCGTCGGGCAGGATGAACAGGTGGTTGACCGACGGACTCTGCGTACCCCAGACGCGCTTGGCGAATCCCAGGTAGCTCCGGCCGTTGGCGCGACCTTCGAAGACGTCCGCCTCGACCTGACCGAATCCGCTGGAGCCGAGATTGCCCGCGACCGTCAAGACGTCGACACCGCGCAGGTCGGCGGCCATCACCCAGAGAGTCGGGTGCTTGCTGGTGAAGTAGCGCGATCCCGTACCGAAGATCGTTCCCGATCGGAGGTTCCCCGCCGTGTACTCCAGGTATTGCCCCAGGTTCGTGCTGAGGAAGTTGCCGCCGTTGTACATCCCGATGCCGCCATCGTTGATGAACGTGCCCGAGTGTCCCTCGTTGAAGACCGCGCGGTTGGGTATCCCGGCGGTCAACGACGAGTGCTGCTGCTGGAGACTGTTCCGGACCGACTCCAGCGTGGGGTCGACGACGGAGAAGGCGGACTCCCAGTGCAGGTCGCTCAATCCAGTGTTCTCGATCGTCACGAACGCTTCCAGGCTGGACCCGGTGAACAGGTCCGCGGTGAGATCTGTCGGATCGATCGAGATCTCGGGGGGTAGCAGGCCCTCGCCGATCACCGGGTGTGTCGCCGCGGGCTCATCGGGATCGTTGCTGAACAGCGTCAGGGTTCCCTCGATCGGACCGAACGTCGTCGGGCCGAACGTCACCGGAAGTTCGATCTCGTCACCCGGAGCGAGCTCGGTCGCGACGACGTCCACCGAGAAGTCCGGGTGGTCGATCTCGCCGCCGTCGATCACCAGCAGATCGGTGCCGTCGTTGCGCACCGTCAGCGGAAGGGTCCGCGTTCCGCTGACGAACACGCCGTCGAACCGGAGCGACTCCTCGGGGAAGCGGAGATCGGGAGCGCCGGTTACCCGCAGCTCGGCGGGGACCCGGATCTCGGGCCGGGCCGGATCGTTGCCGAGCAGGACGATCTCGGCGTCGTAGCTGCCGCCGTAGAGCCGGGTGGCGTCGAACTGGATCTCGAAGTCTGCGGTTTCGCCGGCCGGAAGAACCCGCGCCTCCCCATCGACACGGATCGGCGCCAGCGGTTGCTCCCGGGCGATGATGATCTCATCCCACCAGGCATCGGAGCCGCCGTCGAAGCTGTAGAGATCGAGCCGTCCGAACTCCTGAATGTTCGGAAAACGGAAGGGGACGTCCGGCTTGATCCGCGAACCATCGACGTAGTAGTCGAAGACCCCCTCGTCGAAGTCGATGTTGCGGAACTCGATGTGGTACCAGACCCGCTCGGTGTAGGCGAAATCACGGGAGCCGCCGACGTCGGCGTTGAGATAGAAGTGCCCGTCGTCGGTTGCATAGAAGAACAGCGCCTCCGACTGGGTCGAGTCGCGCACGATGAAGTAGGTGTCGGCCTTCTCGGCCGAGCCGGCACGAACCCAGAAACTGATGTACTCCGGGCGGATCTTGTCGAAGGTCTGGTAGATTCCGTTGAAGTGACCCGAGGCCGCGCCGCCCTCGTGATAGCTGTAGGTCGTACCGTTCGCCGCGGTCTCGTCGGTGACCTCCCGGACGACCGTTTCTACCTGCCAGGCGTCGTCCTCGGTATGGTCACCACGACCGCCGCCGGATGCCGGCTCCGGGAGCAAGGCGATCTGGGCCGGCGCGTCGTCGATCTCTCTCGCCGAACCATCGACAGTCGACGGGCGCGGCCTGCGGCCCGGCCGGGAGGAGGCTGCCGGATTGAGGATCGCGTCGGCCGGCGTGATGCCTTCGACGATGATATCGAACAGGTACTCACCGACCCCGTCGTTGTGCAGCGTCAGGGAGAGTTGCGTGCTCTCGCCGGTGAAGAGGTCGGCCTCGAGGGAATCCGGAGTCACCGAGACAGCCGGCGGCCCGAGGGTCGCAGCGGCGATCACGTTCGACGCCGGTGAGTGATTTCCGTATTCGTCGACCGCATGGACGGAGAACCAGTAGGTCGTGCCGGCCTCGAGGCCGGATACACGCATCGATTCCCGCGTGCCGGGTGGTCCGGGAACCGGTTCGCCCCTGGCCTTGGTCGCCTGATCGAACGACGACGCGTCGAACGGAGCGCGGGAGTAGCGCAGGTCGTACCGGCTCGCCGTACCCTCGCCTCCGTCGTCGCCGGTCGCGGTCCACTCGAGGTCGATGCGCGACGACTCCGCGCCGACGGCGGCGAGATCGCCGATCGATCCCGGCAGCAGGTCGTCCGGCTCGGTGAGCATCCGCACCGCGTTCAGGCGTCCGCCGGTCAACACCTTGCCGGTCAGCGCGGGGACCGGGTCGACCGACGCCAGCAACAGGGCCTTTGCATCGGTCGCTCCGATCGTCGGAAAGCGGCTGCGCAGCAAGGCGAGCACGCCGGAGACGTGGGGCGTCGCCATCGAGGTGCCGCTCAGGTAGCCGTAGCTGTTGCCGGGGCGCGTGCTGTAGATGTCCGCGCCCGGTGCCGCAAGGTCAACCGACGTGGCGCCGTAGTTCGAGAACGAACCGAGCTCGTCGGAGACGTCGGTGGCGGCCACGGCGATGATGTTGGGTGTGTCGTAGCTCGCGGGGAAGAAGGGGAAGCGATCGTCGTCCCGGCCTGCCGGCGAGCCGTTTCCCGCCGCCGCGACGAAGGCGATCTCCGCCTCCTCGGCCTTTTCGATCGCCAGTTTCAGCGCCTGGGAGAAGCCGGCCCCGCCCCAGCTGTTGTTGAGGATCGGGATCTCCATCGCCAGGGCGTAGTCGATCGCCTGGATCGCATCGGCGGTCGTGCCGAACCCGGCGTCGTCGAGGAACTTCATCGGAACGAGCGAGACGTTCCAGTTGACACCGACGACTCCGATACCGTTGTTGCCCACGGCACCGACGGTTCCCGCCACATGGGTCCCGTGTCCGTGGAGGTCGCCGGGGTCGTTGTCCTCGTTCACGAAGTCCCAGCCGTGAACGTCGTCGACATACCCGTTGCCGTCGTCGTCGATTCCGTTGTCCGGAATCTCGCCGGGATTGGTGAAGATGTTGTCGACCAGGTCCGGGTGCGTGTAGTCGACACCGGTGTCGACGATGCCGACGAGCACCTCCTTCGAGCCGGTGAAGGTGTCCCAGACCTCGGTGACCGAGATGTCAGAACCCGGAGTTCCGCCGAACTGGCCGACGTTGTCGAGGCCCCACAGCCGGTCGAACTCGGGGTCGTCGGGCAGCGCGGTGACCGACCAGATCAGGTTCGGTTCGATGAACTCGACCGCCGGGTGTCCGGCGTAACGCAGGAGGGCGGCGGCGACGTCGACGCCCTCGAGACGGATGCAGCCCTGGGCGACTCCGGGGAGCAGCTCGACCTCGACGGCGCCGAGATCCGCCAGCACACCGGAGCGAGTCGCGGCGGGTGCGGCGTCGCGGAACTTGATCAGCAACTCGCCGGGAACGTGGGGCCGTTCGGCGAGGAGCGCCGCCGCCGCGGCAGCACCGCCCGAGCCCGACGGAGAATCGCCCTCCGTCAACGGCGCCAGGCCGCTGATCGCGATCAGCGCGAGGATGGCAACCCAGCCACGACGCAAGTCCACGCTCCTCCTCGGCACCCCCGGGTATCGTCTCACAACTTGGCCCCCGGGGTTGCCGGTCGCCTCGAATCCGCCCGCGGGCCGACGGTCAGGGGCTGCGTTCGCCTCCGACGTGGGCGGCGCCCCTCATCGCCCGCATTCCCTCGAACCAGGTGCGGTCGCGGATCTCACCTTCGAGTCGCACCTCGACCTGCCGGTCGGCCGGCAGGGCGGCGGCCAGTGCCGCCGCGTCGAACTGGAGGATGATCTCGGGGACCCCGTCCCGATCGAGATCCTGGAACACCACCGGGGCGGCCTCTGCCGGAACTCCGTGCAACGAAACCGTCGAGACGTCGAGCTGCCGCGGGTCGTAACCCTCGGGACCCGGGAACGAGACCTCGACCGTTCCGGGTCGCGTCGCGTACTTCGGTGACGGGTCGACTTCGAACGTGCGCAACTCGACGAGGCTGGCGTGCAACGTCAGCGGAACCTCGATCGTCGGGCGGTCCGGGTCGCTGGTGGTCAACGTCATCGAGGAGAGATGCTCGCCGGCGTCGAGTCCGGCAGACGAGAAGCTGACCTCGATCGCGACCTCTTCGCCAGGCGCCAGCGTCCCGCCCAGCGGCAGTGCGGCGGCGAACGAGGCCTGGGTCGCGCTCCAGTCGAGTGCGCCTTCGCCGACGTTCTTCAACGCGACGTACTTCGTCTTGATCCGGTCGTCGTCCGGCGGAAGCGCCGCGGTGACGGCGTCGGGCGTGATCTCGGCGCGCCCCGGAACGCCGGTCGCCTCGCCGGCCAGCGCGACGGTGGTGATCGGTCGGGCCGGGTCGTTGGACAGGATCCGCAGCGGCAAGGACAACGTCGAGGCCGTCGAGGGCAGCCAGTCGATCCGGATCGTCGAGATTCCGCCGGGCGGCACGATCACAGCGGACGGCATGACGAAGATCTCCGCCTCGTCGGTGGCGATCGAATCGACGATCAGATTGCTGACGCCGACGTTCTCGATGCGCAGGGGCAGGGCGGCCTGGGAGCCGACGGCGACCTCGCCGAAATCGAGCAGATCGCCGTCGACGAGGAAGAGCTCGGGGGCTCCCCCGACCTTCATGTGCGCCGCCACACCGGTCAGCGGCAGGAACGGGTCGTTCGTCTCGAACTCGATGGTCGCGTCGTAGTCGCCGGTCGGCCGGAACTCGGTCGCGTCGAACAGGAGACTGACTTGCCGCGATTCGCCGGCGGGCACGATGCCCTCCTCGGGCAGCACGAGTACCCAGGGCTGGCCGCGAGCGATCAACGTGATGTCATCGACGAACCAGCCCGGCGAGTGGTTGTTCGCGCCGTCGAAGGTCTCGAAGTAGAAGCGGATCCGGACCTCCTGGCCGATGTAGTCGTCCAGTGCCAGGTTGGTGATGATCCAGCCGTTGCTGTTTCCGGAGGGCGCCTCGCCGTATTCCCCACGCAGAGGAATCCAGCTGTTCCCGTCATCGATCGAGATATCGACCAGGCATTGATCCCAGGTCGGCTCGGTGTCGTAGTTCTCCATGAACCGCAGCGTCACCGGTGCTTCGCGATCGGTCAGATCGATCGCAGGAGTGACCAGCGCAGCGCTGACCCGCGTGTCGAATCCGTAGTGTCCGCTGAACTCGTCGCCGCACCAGAAGCTGGAATCCGGGCTGAAGGAGTTGCGCTGGGTCACGTGCCACAGATCGATCCCTTCCAGCTCCTCGGTGCTCCAGTCGTCGGTCGGGCCCTCGACGTCATCCATGAAGTAGGTCGCCTGGGGCTGCACCGGAACGCCCGTGGGCTCCCGTGCCGTGATGCTGTAGGTCAACGGCTCGCCGCCGAAGTTCTCGACGATCACCTCGCGAGTCACCGCCTGGCCCTCGAGCAGATCGACCGTGATCGACTCGGGGTCGACGCGAACCCGTGGCGGCAGAACTCCCTGGGCCCGCAGGTCGACCGTCAACACCGGCCGGTTGGGGTCGTTGCTCTGGATCGTCATCAACCCGCTGAAGTCACCGGCGGCGGTAGCTTCGTAGCGCACGGCGATCCCGTGGCTCTTGTCCGGCGCCAGCTGCAGCGACGAGGTGTTGGCGCTGAAGCCGTCTCCCTCGACCCCGATGAACGGGATCTCGAGGGTCTTGGTGCCGAAGTTGGTCACCGTGACCGACATCTCCTCCGGAGCCTCGATCAAGACCACGCCAAAATCGACCTCGGTCGACGAGATACCGATGTCGGGAACGCCGGTGACGTTCAGCATCACCGGGATCTCGACCTGGCCCTGGGCCGGGTCGTTGCTGTTCAGTTCGATCGTCGCCTCGTACTCGCCGTCGAGAACCAGCCTGGAATCGATGATAACGTCCAGATTGAGGCTCTCCTCGCCGGGCACTTCGCCGGCCGCAGGTCGGACGCGGACGGCCCGGAACGGTGCCTCGGTCGCGAACGTGATCTCGTCCCACCAGGCCTCGGCGAATTCGTCGAAGTTGTACAGATCGATGCGGCTGATCTCGTCGATGCCGCCGAAATTGCGGAACTGGGCAAAGCGCCGGATGCGTTTGCTGTCGATGAAGTAGTCGAACGTCTGGGTCGCGAAATTGATGTTCTTGAACTCGACGTGATACCAGCGACCCGCCTCGTAGCGGAACGTCGCGTCGCCGCCGACGTCGGCGTTCATGTAGAACACGCCCTGATCGGTGCAGTAGAACCAGATCACTTCGCGTCCGGCGCCGTCGCGGAGGACGACGAAGCCGTCGTTGGTCACCGCGGCGCCCGAGCGGACCCAGAAGCTGATGTACCCCGGTCTCAACTGGGGCAGATCCTGGAACAGGCCGTCGATGTGACCTGGAGCAGACTGGGCTTCGTGGAAGCTCAGGCCCGTGTCGTCTCCTGCCGTCGCGGCGGTCACCTCACGCAAGGCGTCGGTCGGCACCTGGGACCACGTGTCGTCGTACTCGCCGTCCTCGAAACCGTCGTGGAACAGGAAGATTCCCGGGTCGCCGCTCGCTGCCGTGGCCGTCGGAGCCGGGCCGATCGGGACGATCGCGCCGAGGCTGTCCTGGGGGCGGATCGGTACCGGCGCGGCTACCTTCTCCGCGGACTGGCTCGTCGGGCCGGCCATGTCGACGCTGCCGGACACGTCGATGTCGTACTCGAGCAGGCCGTCGGCGAGGTTCGAGAGCTTCAGCGTGCGTCGGACGACCTCCCCCGAGAGCAGCTGTTCCGAGAACGAGTCCGGCGCATATCGCAGTTCCGGGGGGCGCTGAGCCCGGCCCGTCACCGGAATCGAGAGCAGCGGCAGGCCGGGGACGTTGGTCGTCGCGGTCAGCGTGCCACTCAACTCCGCCGAGACCGCCGGAGTGAACGTGACGGTCAGCAGGCCGGTCTCGCCAGGGGCGACATCGAGGCTGGACTCGACCACCCCGAACTCGTCGGGCTCGACCTGCAGGTCGGTGAGCCGCAGCTGCTCGAAGCCGATATTGGAGATCGAGACGGAGAGCTCGGCGGTGGTTCCGACGAAGACGGGGCCGAAGTCGATCTCCTCCGGATCGAGGACGATCACCGGAGCGCTCTCGACGGCCATCGCGACCGGCAGCGGAATCTCGGGACGCAACGGGTCGTTGCTGGTCACCGTCAGGACGGTCTCGAACCGGGTGGTTCCGAGCTCCTCGGCGGAGAAGGCGACGGTGAGCGTCCGCCGGCCTCCGGGAAGCACGCGGCCGGAGGTGTCGGAGATCGTGAACCAGTCGGGTTTTACTCCGTCGAGGAACAGGATGCGGAAATTCAGGTCGTTGTCGCCGGTGTTGGAGATGACCAGCGGGCGTTCGACGGTCTCGCCGCTGTACAGCATCTCGTCGAAGAACCCGGGATCGAGGACGATCACCGGCGGCGCCACGCCGATACCGTGGAGCTCGAGGGCGACGGTCGGCTGGTCCGGGTCGTCGCTGGCGACGGTCAACGCCGCCGTCCGGCTACCGACGGAGCTGGGGCGATACGTGACCTGGACATCCTTTCGACCGCCGGGTTGCAGGACGAACCCCGCCGGGTCCTCGATGGTGAAATCGGGGTGACCCGTTGTCAGGCTGTCGACCGTCAGCGGCAAGGTGCCGATGTTGATCACCCGGAAGTCCCGCGTTTCGCCGGCGCCGACGAAGACGGATTCGAACGTCAGGCGTCCGGTCGAGAGCAGGATGTCCGGAGCGTCGTCGACGAACAGCTCCACATCGAGCCGGGCCTCCGGCGAGAAGGGATCGTTGGACAGGAACGTCCCCGCGTAGGGGTGGCGCCCGCCCCCGAGCCCCGTCGCGTCGAGGTGCACCGTCAACTCCCTCGACTCGCCCGGCGGAACGATGCCGGTCTCCGGCGCAACCAGTACAGGCTCCGCCGGCCGGGCCGTGGACAGCAGGATCTCGTCCCACCAGGCCTCGCTGTTCGGCGTGAAGTTGTACAGGTCGATCCTGCCGAAGTTCTGGATCGCGCTGGTGTTGCGGAACGAGATGTCTTCCTGGATGAGTTCGCCGTTGACCCAGTAGTCGAACTCCTTGCGATCGAAATCGATGTCCCGGAATTCGATGTGGTACCAGGTGAGGGCTTCATAAAGGACATCGTCGTTGCCGCCGACATCGGCGTTCACGTAGAGCCGGCCCTGGCTCGTGGTGAAGAAGAAGATCGCCTCGGCCCCGTCGGCGCCGCGGATGGCCACGTACGAATCGGCCGTCGTCGTGCCGCCGGAACGGATCCAGAAGCTGGCATAGGTCGGCTGGAACAGCGGCAGACCGCGGAAGATGCCGTTGAAGTGCCCGCCGGCCACGTCGAAGTCGTGGTAGCTGAAGGTCGTCAGGTCCGCCGCCGTCAGGTCGGTCACCTCCCGGTCCTCGGACAGAGTGATCTGGTTCCACTCGACGAAGTCGCCGTCCTCGAATCCGTCGAGGAAGGTGAGCTCGCCCTTCAGCGGCCCGGATGCGGCGCTCGTCGCCCCGGCGTCCCGCAGCGCAGCAGGCGGGAACTCCTGGGGCCCCAGAGGCGTTCTCGGCGAGAGGGCGTCCCGTTTCAGCGGCGCCACCTCGGCTTCCTGCACGTCGACCGTGTAGAGCAGATCGCTGCCGCCGTCGTTGCTCAGCGTCATGCTGCGCTGCAGTTTCTGGCCGGTGAACATCTGCGCTTGCAGGCTCGTCGGGTCGAGGCGAATCGCCGGTGGCGGCTGCCCGTTGCCTCGCACCTCGACCTGCTTCTGCGGTTCGTCGGGGTCGTTGCTGAACAGCGTCAGCGTCGCGATCTGCTCGCCGACGCTGGTCGGGGTGAACTTGAGCGGGATGTCATGAAACGAGCCGGGCTCGAGGAGGAAGCCGCCGCCGGGAGCGAAGAAGTCGGCAAGATCGAACGATGTGCCGGTCACGAGCAGGGTGTCCGTACCCTCGTTGCCGACTCGCACGGATCCGGTGCCTGCGGTGCCGAGGAAGACGATCCCGAAGTCGGGGTCGCCGCCGACGATATCGATATCGGGGGCGCCGATGATGTTCAGGTGGGCCGGGACGAGCACGATCGGCTCGTCGGGGTCGTTGCTCTCGATGACGATGTTGCTGAAGTGGTCGCCGGCGTCGAGCCCGCGAGAGTCGAACTTGACCTCCACGTCGAGGGTCTCACCGGCGGGGATCACGGCCTCGGTGGGGGCGATGCGGACGAGCTGACTGGGGGGTTCGGCGGCGAGCACGATCTCGTCCCACCAGGCCTCGGAGTCCCGGTCGAAGTTGTAGAGTTCGAGGCGGCTGAACTCATGGGTGGTCTCGCCGTAGCGGAAGCGGATCTCGGCCTTGATCAGTTCCTCGTCGACCCAGTAGTCGAAGGTACTATCGTCGAGGTCGATGTTGCGAAACTCGATGAAGTGCCAGGTGTTGGGCTCGTAGGGGACCGACGCGTCTCCGCCCGTATCGAGGTTGCAATAGAACGTGCCGTCCTCGCCGGCGAAGAAGAAGATCGCCTCGTTCAGGTTCTGATCGCGCACGATGAAGTAGGCATCGTTGGTCTCGGCGGAACCGGAGCGGATCCAGAAGCCCATGTACTCCGGCGACGCTCCGTCGAGGATCTGGAAGATCCCGTTGAAGTGTCCGGCCTGGTTGTTGAACTGGTGGTAGCTGAAGAACGTGCCGTTGGCCGCGGTCGTGTCGACGACCTCCTTCAGGTTCTGGCTGATCGTCTCGCCCCAGCCGTCGAAGTCGCCGTCTTCGAACCCCTCGACGAACGGCAGTGGTAGCGGTGCGGCCGGTTGCAACGGAGACGTCGTTGCTCCGTCGATCGGTCGGGGGCGCGTCGGGTCGTTGCCGTGATCGGCAGGCTCCAGGTCCGGGAGCGTACCGATTTCGGCGGCGGCGATCTGCGGCCGGCCCAGGGGCCGGATCGTCGCTTGCGCCGACGGAATCAACGACTGGACCATCATCTCCACGACGAGATCGCTGCCGCCGTCGTTGTGAATCGTCATGACCTGCGAGGAGGTCTCGCCGGAGACGAGCTGATCGCTCAGGCTGGCCGGCGTCACCTCGATCTCCGGCGCGAACAGGCTCTCGCCGTTCATCGAGACGACGATCAGTCCCTCGTCGGGGTCGTTGCTGAGGATGTTGAGGCTGGCCTGGATCGGACCGCTGCCTGTCGGCGTCCAGGTGACCTCGACGACCTGGGTTCCCGACGTAGGTACCGAGAACGAACTCGGCGAGGCGCTGAAACCGGGGCCGTTGAACGAGGCCGACTGGACGAGCAACGGGCTCGTACCCAGGTTGGTCACCGCGACCTCGACGACCTTCGACTGGCCGACGAACAGCTGGCCGAACTCGAGGGTCGCCGGTGCGACGAAGATGTCCGAGGCGCCGACGACCTCCAGGGTCACCGGGATGACGATGCTCGGGCGAACCGGATCGTTGCCGCTCAGGATGACCCCGGCCTCGAAGGTGCCGCCGATCAGTCCGCCGGAATCGAACACGACGTCGATCTCCAGCGACTCACCGGCGGGAACGACGCCGCTCTCCGGCTCGGTGCTGACCCAGGTGACCGCGGTGCTGCTGAAGTGGATCGAGTTGTGCAGCACCAGCGGCGCGTCGCCCAGCCAGAATCCGGAGCCGGCGATGTAGAGGTTGAGTCCGACGACGTTGCGATCGTTGACCGCCGCCATCGGTTGGCCGTTGGCCCAGGTCCCGACCTCGGTCGCGCCGGGCCTGACGGTGATGTTGCCCAGCAGCTCCCCCGTGACCGACTCGACGCCGTTGAAGATCGGATGCTCCATGTCGAAACTGGCCAGGGTCGAGCCGCCGATCGGCCCGGAGCCGGTGTTGAACGGCAGGTAGCCCTCCTCGATCACGCGACCGCCGAGCTGCCAGCCCTCGATGAAGGTCGCCAGGGTGACGACGAGTCCACCGCCCTGGTCGACGTAGTCGGCCAGCATGTCGCCGACTCTCTCGAGGTCCTCGAACGGCCGGTTGACGACGATCACGATGCTGTCGTAGGTCGTCAGCTGTTCGAACGGCGGTGGTTCGATCCGGCCGTCGAACGTGTCGATCGTCCCCAGATCGGGGAACGCGGCCAGCTCGTCCCGGATCTCGGTGACGTTGGCGTCGCTGTGCAGGATCAGCACCCGCAATCCGCCGCTGGGGTCGCCTGCCGCCGACAGCTCGCCGGAGCCGACACCGATCGCCCGGGTCGCCTCCGGACCGTAGCTCACCGCCCCGCGCGAGTCGTCGTCGACCCGCTCCGGCAGCACGCCGATCGCGCCGCTCGATCGCCGCGGACGCGGCGCGGATCGGCTCTTCGTCGCCGAATCCTCGCCGACGAGTCGACGGGCCCTCGACTCGAACAGGTACTCGCCCTCCCCGTCGTTCTGCAGCCTGATCGTCCGGTGCTCGATCTGTCCGGTGAAGAGCTGGGCCGACAGCGACTCCGGGTCGATGCTGATCACCGGCGGGCCCAGGGTCGTTCCGGCCACGACGTTGGAGAGGCCCGAGCGATTGCCGAACTCGTCGAACGCCCGCAACCCGAAGTAGTAGGTCGTACCGGCGGCGAGGTCGGTGACCCGGGTCATCTCCGGCTGTCCGCTCGGCGCCGGATCGGGGATCGAATCGACCCTGGTGCCGAAGACGAAGTTGTCCTCGTCGAGCGGATCGGTGGAGTAACGGATGTCGTAGCGGCTCGCCGTACCTTCGATGCCGTCGTCGCCGGGAGCGGTCCAGAGCAGATCGATGCGGCTCGAGTTCTCGGCGGTGGTGCGCAGGTCGGAGACCGCCGCCGGCGGCGTCTCGTCGGGGTCGCTCACCGGCAGGAAGGCGTTCAATCGCCCGCCGGTGGCGATCAGGCCGGTCATCGTCGGTTGACGGTCGACGTTGCTGAGCAACAGCTCCCGTGCGTCTCCGACGCTGATGTCGGGGAAGCGTTGCAGCATCAGCGCCAGCGTGCCCGAGACCAGCGGCGCGGCCTGGGAGGTGCCGTTGAGGAACGCGTATTCGTTGCCGATCCAGGTGCTGAGGATGTTGACGCCGGGAGCGGCGAGATCGACGCTCACCGGGCCGTAGTTCGAAAAGCCCCAGAGGTCGTCGTCGTGATCCGAAGCGGCGACGGTGATGATGTTGTTGTTGGGATAGCTCGCCGGGAAAAAGGGCGAGGCGTCGATGTTGGTCGGAATCGATCCGTTGCCGGCGGCGGCGACGATGAAGACTCCGGCGTCCTCGGCCCGCTGGACCGCCTCGGCCAGCGCCAGCCCACCCCCGCTGCCGCCGAAGCTGGCGTTGATGATGTCGGCGCCGATGTTGACCGCATAGTCGATCGCGTCGACCGCTGCGCCGGTCGAGCCCGACCCGTCGATGCCCAGGAACTTCAGCGGCAGGATCTTGACCCGCCAGGCGATGCCGGCGACGCCAATCCCGTTGTCGCCGACCGCGCCCAGCGTACCGGCGACGTGGCTGCCGTGGCCATTGTCGTCGAGGGGAGTGTTGTCGCCGAAGAAGAAGTCCCAGCCGAAGACGTCGTCGACGAAACCGTTGCCATCGTCGTCGACGTTGTTGGACGGCGTCTCTCCCGGGTTCACGAAGATGTTCGCGGACAGATCCTCGTGGACGTAGTTGACTCCGGAGTCGATCACGGCAATGACGATGTCCCGGGCGTCGGTCGTGACGTCCCAGGCTGCGGTCGCCTTGATGTCGGCGCCGGCGGTGCCGCCGGTCTGGCCGACGTTCTCCAGCCCCCACTGCTGGCCGAACAGAGGGTCGCTCGGCGTGGTCGCCGCGTGGAGCAGGTAGTTTGGTTCGATGTACTCGATCGCCGGGTGGTTGGCGACGCGTGCGATCGCCTCGGCCACCGACAGCTCGGTCAGCTTCCCGCGATCGGCCCGGATCGACTTCAGCCTGGCGATCGGCTCGGCGCCGAGCTCGAGGAACACCCGGTCCCGGGCCAGCCGGCTGGCACCCTCGCGGAACTTGATGATGACCTCGCCGGGTACATGGGGATGCCCGACCCGGGCCACCTCGCCCTGAGGCAGCGCGTGAGATCCCGCGAGCAGCCCGATGGCGAGCATCACGCCGCAGACCGCCCGTTGCAACATCGACCCTCCCCCGAGTGGTTACTGAAGCGCTGATTCAGCATTTACGCGGGAATCAGCAGGGTGTCTACAGTCTAAGGGCGGGCTCTTGCCGATCTGGATCTTCTCGCTGCAGGAAACCCGCAATCGGGAGGCGAGTTTTCCGGCCCGGCGGCGGTTTTCTGGCAAGGCTCCCGGCGGGAGGGCCGGCAGGTCAGGCCGCGGTCCGTTCCGCCCGCGGAGAGGTCAGCGAGCGGACCGAGCGGCTACCAGGCGAAGGGTGGCGCCCAGCAGGACGTTGGCGCCGCCCACGCAGGCGGTCCATTCCGCGTGCTCGGAGGGGCTGTGGCTGCCCCCCGTCGAGGGGACGAAGATCATCCCGGCCGGACAGATCGCCGCCATCGCCATCGTATCGTGACCGGCACCGGACCCCAGGCTGACATGGGACAGGCCGAGGGCCTCGGCGGAGGATACGAAGGCATTCCGCACCACAGGCGAGCAGGGCACCGGCGGGATCTGGCCGCGATCCTCGATCTGGACCTCGACCCCGCAACGCCTCGCGGCGAGCCCGGCGAGCTCGATCAATCGCCGTCCCAGCGCCTGCATGCCCGCGGAGTCCGGCGCCCGGTACTCGGTCGCCAGCCGTGCGGTCGCCGGAACGATGTTGAACGCCCCCGGCTCGAAGGCGAGCTGTCCGAAGTTGACCACACAACCCGGAAACTTCTCGCCGACCTCCGCCGTGGCCGTGACCAGGAAGCTCGCCGCGGCGAGACCGGCGTCCTTGCGACTCGCGATCGGGGTCGTCCCGGCGTGATCGGCTCGTCCCCGGAAGACCGCCTCGAACGATCCCATGCCGACGATGCCGTCGACGATCCCGATCGCGTTCCCGCCGTCGGTCAGGCGCGGGCCCTGTTCGATGTGGAGCTCGAGGAAGCCGGCGATGGTCGACGGATCCCGGCGAGCCGCCGCGATGCTCGCGTCGTCGATGCCGGCCCGGGCCATCGCGGATTCCAGCGCCGCGCGTCCCCCGCGAGGCTGGAGCAGTTCCCCGGCGGGCAGAGTGCCGGCGAGCGCCCGGCTGCCGAGCAGCCCGACCAGCGTTCCCTCCTCGTCGGTGAAGTCGATCGCCTCGAGGTGCAGCGGCAACCGGAGCCCGGCGTCGCGAACCGTGCGCAGCACCTCGTACGCGGCGAGCGTCCCCAGGGCGCCGTCGAACCGACCACCCTGAGGGACGGAATCGAGGTGCGAACCGAGCAGGACCGTCGGGGCATCGGTCGACTCGCCGGCCAGCCGGGCACCGAGGTTGGCCGCGCCGTCCTCGACGACCTCCAGGCCGTCGTCCAGGATCCGCCGCCGGAACCACTCCCGGGCCTCGAGGTGGGCCGGTCCGAGGGCCGGGCGATGCACGCCGCCGTCGCCGGTCGAACCGATCTCGGCCAGCCGGCGGAAGTCGCGCTCGAACCGAACCGAGTCGATGCGCAAGGCAGTTGTCGTCTTTTGCGACACGGCCCCTCCTGGAATTCGGGGAATTGCCCCGTCCGAAGGCCATGCTAAACGATCGTGAAATCCGGAGTGGATCCCGGTGCGCGGCCAGCGTACCTTCCCCGGCAAATCCAGCGTCGATAGGGGTGGAAAGACGCGAAGCCGGGAGGCTGGCCATGCACCACCGATCCCATGCCCTGCGAGCCGTCAGAGAGCGCGAACGATACGATGAGGGACTCCAGCGCGGCGGCTATGCCAGGCTGTTCCGCCACTCCGCGCACCTGTACCGTCAGCGACAGCTCGAACTGGTCCATCGTGCTCTCGCCGGCTGTGAGAACTCGCGGGTGCTCGAACTCGGCTCAACCTGCTGGCGCAAATGGCTGGCCCGGCCGGGGTACAAGCCGAAAGAGCTCCACTGCATCAACATCTCCCAGACCGAACTGAACACCGGAATCTGGCTGGCACAGCGCACCGAATTGCAACCGACGTTCAGCCTGATGGACGCCGAGGATCTGCAGTTCGACGACGACCGCTTCGACATCGTCATCGGCGACGCGATCCTGCATCACCTCGACTTGCCGCGTGGACTCGCCGAGGTGCGACGTGTGCTGAAGCCGGGAGGTCTCGTGCTCTTCGCCGAGCCGCTGGCGATGAACCCGGTCGCTGCGGCGGTGCGCCTGTTGACTCCCAGGGCGCGAACCGAGGACGAACAGCCGTTTCGTATGCGCGAATTGGGCCTGATCCGCGAGGCGTTCGACTGCACGATTCATTACGAACAGCTGCTCAGCGTTCCGGTCGGCGTGCTCTCGGGGCTGATCTGCAAGGAGCCCGACAACGTGATGACCCGCGCGGCGTTTCGCCTGGATCGGGGACTGGATGAGGCGCTGCCGCCGCTCCGACGGTTCTACCGCCAGATCCTGATCGAGGGGCGGACCCGCTGATCCGGCGAGCAGCCTACTGCTGACGGGTGTCTGCCCGCTTCAGGTTGCCCACGGCGCCCGGCGGCTGGGTCGCGCCGTCGTCCTCGTTGACGACCTCGCCGCCCTGCAGCTCGAAGGCTCCGACATCGCACTGGCCGTCGGAACGCGGCCGGCCCTCGAAGTCGTTGGGCGCGCAGCGGGAAACTCCGTCGGGGTCCAGACCGTTCACACCGGCGTTGACGAGAACCGATTCGGGCCCGGAGGGCTCGTAGTTCTCTTCCGCGTATCCGGCGAAGGAGTCCTCGATGTCCGGATACCAGTAGCTGTTCGGGTCGGCCGGTTCTCCGTAGCACTCGTGGTTCTGCCACTGGTCGAGGTTGCAGGTCCCACGATCGCAATCGCTGTTCGACAGGCAGGTCTGATCGTAAAACGAACTCAGGTGACCCTGCCAGCAGACGCCGGGGTCGTCGGAGTTGAAGCGCGCGGCGCGGATCCGCGGCTCCTGACAGCCGGTCCAGGCCTTCGCTCCGCCGCTGTAGACGTTGCCGTCGAAGTGGAAGTTCGAGTGCCGGTTCCAGGCGTTCTCCTGGGTCGGCACGCGGAGGTAGGTCGGATCTTTAGCCACCGACTGATCCATCAGGTCGTAGACGACGTTGTTGTAGAACTTGTAGTCGTTGACCTCGCAGATCGGGATGCAGCGTCCGGCGTTGCGTGATCCACAGTACGAGTCGCCCTGCTCCTCGGTGCAGACGATCGTCTCGTCACGTTCGCAGACCCCGGGGTAGGTCGTGCAGACGTCGTAGGCATTCTCCGCAGTGAAGTTCCGGTAGACCGCGCTGATCGGCGCGTATCCGTGCCCGGCGAAGGTGTTGTTGCGGACGGTGATGCCGTCGGCCTCGAAGACGTCGATCGTCCGCGGTGCACGCCAGCAGTAGTCGTTGGGGGCGTTCTCCGGCGGGTTGCAGGTGCCGCAGTACGGATGCTCGCCGGTGAGCGTTCGCTCGCAGAAACAGTCGTCGATGCGGCAGCTACGCGCGTTGGCCGGCTCGCCGGCGCAGTCCGCGTCGCTGCGGCACTGAGTGTCGTTGATCGTGTTCTGGTTCGAACCGTTCCAGCAATGACCCCA
The DNA here is from genome assembly GCA_942490715.1 of uncultured bacterium. GTDB lineage: Bacteria > Acidobacteriota > Polarisedimenticolia > Polarisedimenticolales > Polarisedimenticolaceae > CALNYP01. Next base: position 43,377 of record CALNYP010000031.1, on the reverse strand, counting down.
GGTCGTTCCGCCCCAGATGACGTTCTCGAACAGGATGTCTCCGGAGCCCTTGGTGATCATCAGGCCGTGTTCGGACCAGTGCTGGAACTGGGTGCGGCGGAACGTCACGTTGGTCGTATTCGAGATCGCCCCTAGATGGACGGTATAGCCGAAGTAGCTGTCCAGGAACTCGATGTTGCTGCTCTCGGTGACGTGCATCGCCCGGTGGGCACTGTTGTCGGGCCCCAGATGATGGATGTAGCAGGGCATCGTCTTCTCGTGAACGCGCACGCCGTCGAGCAGCACGTCGTTCATCCGGAACAGACGCAGGCCGTAGACGGTCCCGGCCGGCTCCTGCTGGAAGTGGACGACCGAGTCGCGAATGCGCAGATCGCTGGAGTTGCAGGCATGGACGCCGGCGGGAGCGTCGAACTTGATGCCGCGGATGCGCCAGCCGTCGGAGCGGTTGATGTCGAAACCGCTCTTCCCACCACTGAGGATCACCCGCGGGTTGGCCTCGTTCACGTTGGCGGCGCGGATCGTGCAGCCCGACGGGCAGTTCTTGTTCCGGATCACGACCTGGGTCTCCGCGTTCTGGGTGCAGCCGCCGAAGGAGGTGCCCGAGGTGTAGACGCCGTCCCGGATGAACAGCGTGTCGCCATCGTTCATCCGGTTGACGCCCCGCTGAATCGTCCGGCAAGGGTTCGACGAAGTGCAGCTCGCAGAATCGGAGCCGTTGGTCGCCACGTACAGGTTCGCCGCGAAGGCCGGGACGGAGGAGAGCAGCAGTGCGGTGGCCAGAACCACTCCGCGCAGGGTGACAAACGGCAGAAACTTCACAGGTTCTCCTCGCCGCACGTGCGGCACGACTTTCGAACAGCAAGCAACGTCAATGCCATCGGGGAAAACGCGCTATACCCACGTCCCGCCCGTCGCCCGGACGCTCCCGGTTTCGAAACAGTAGTTCTCCGGGTGTTTTCCGTATGGCCGGGCGAATATCGTGCTTGTCGGGCGCGTCTTCAAGTCCGCGGAAGAGGTTGACCGAGGTTTCCGGGGATATCCCGATGCGGCCGCTCCCGGCGATCACGAAAACGTAATTGACCGCAGCGCGACGGGATCTAGATTTCCTCGAGTAGATGCCGTGGAAACAGCCCCACGGAGCCGAGGAGAAGGTATGCCGGTTCAGGGGGATCTGGGGACGATGGCGCTGGCCGATCTGCTGCAGTGGATCGGCGTGACACGCAAGACCGGACTCCTCGAGATCGAGCGCAACGGCCAGATCAAACGCATCGAGTTCCGCAAGGGACTCATCGGCGCCTGCTCGTCCGACGATCGGGAGTCGCAGCTCGGGCAATACCTGATCGCCCGGAAGAAGATCAATCCGTCCCAGCTCGAGGATGCGACCCGGATCATGCGCGAACGCTCCGGCCTTCGCCTGGGCAGCGTGCTGGTCGACATGGGGCTGCTGACGGAGAAGGACGTCACGCGTTTCGTCGCGGCGAACGTCGAGGTGACGATCCAGGCGCTGTTCGACTGGGAGGACGCGGACTTTCGCTTCCACGAGGGGGCGACGTTCGATCCGTGCGGCGTCGAGGTCAACCTGCCGGTCAGCGACATCCTGCTCCGCGGGATCCAGTACCAGGACGAGATCAAGATGTTCCGGGAGGCGTTCCCGTCGTCGGGCGTCGTGCTCCGTCGTACCGATCTTCCGTCGCCGGGTCAGTTGCTCGAACGGGAGATGACCCGACGCATCTTCGAGGCGATCGACGGCGAACGTACGATCGCCCAGCTACTGCGCGTCTCCCATGCGTCCGACCTGCTCGTGTTGAAGTTCCTCTACCGCCTGCATCAGCTCGGCCTGGTCAAGGTGCATGCCGAGCGTCCGGTGACCGATGACACGCTGCTCGATCGACAGGCGCCGGCCCGCCCGACACTGGCCAGTCAGGCATCCGACGCTTCTTCCGCCGAGGACCGGCCGGACGATACCGAACGGTTGAGCGGATACACCGACAAGCAGGTCGAGACCGACGCGGCGCGTCGTCTGCTGGCGCGCAAGGAGTTCGGTGCAGCCCTCGAACTGCTGCACGCGACGTTCCGGGCCTACCCTGGCGACTTCGAGCTGGGCAATCTGCTCTGCGAGGCGGAGATCGGGTTCGTCGGCAGCGCCGGGATCGCTTCCCTGTCGCCGACCAGCGTGCCGATCCGCGCCGAGTCCGACGATGCCCCGGGTCGCCATCTGGAGTCCGAGGAGTCGTTCCTGCTCAGCCTGATCGACGGCAACTTCGATGTGCAGTCGATCCTGTCCCTGGCGACGCTACGGGAAGAGGATGTCCTGCGCACGCTGGATCAGATGCTCGACAAGGGGCTGATCGCGCTGCGCCCGGGCCCCGCCGGCGACGCGATCGACGCCGCGCTGGCCTAGTCCAGGCCTGGCGCTCCGCGGTCCGGCAGCCCTAGCCGGCGTGCAGCGTGATCTCGTTGCCGACCCGGTCGGCCATCTGCAGCGTCGTCTGCAGGTCGGCGTGGCGAACCACGATGAACCCGTCGGCGACGGAGGTCATCTTCCAGTTCCGCCGCTGAGCGCCGATCGGCAGCAGCTCGATCGCGACCATCGCCGAGCCCATCTCCATCCGTAGCCGGTCGAGCCCGTCGATCCGCTGGATCCGCCCCTGTCCCCGGGCCCGCTTGTTGATCATCGCCGCGTTGTAGGGCTTGCGATCGTGCTGCCGGAACTTACCGTGGCAGATGGCGTCGGCCCAGCCGGTGAACACGTCGATATCCGATGCGTAGTTCATCAGGTCGACCATGCGGGCGCCGGGCGGCCGTGCGCCGATCTCGCCGAAGACCACCTCGCCGTCGCTCTTGCGGAACCACTCCATGTGGGTGAAGCCGCTGTCGTAGCCCATCGCCTGGAGGACCGCTCGGCCCATCGCCCGGCCGCCCTTCAGCTCGTCGGCCGCCACGTTGCGCAGGCTGATCGTCTGGGGACTGATCGTCTCGTCCCGTTTCTCTTCGAGCGGTCGTGGGCGGTACCAGGAGATGTGCTCGTAGCAGATGCCGCGGTTCGCGCAGATCGTGTCGTAGGTCAGCTCCTCGCCGTCGATGAACTCCTCGACGCTCAGCTCCTCGACGTGGCGGACCAGGGGCAGGATCCGTTCGAGCTGCGGCATGTCGTCGACGCGGTAGGTGTCGGCAGATCCGCCGCCGGCGATCGGCTTGACGATCAGCGGGAAGCCGATCCGTTCCGCCGCTTCGCGACAACCCTGCTCGGTCCGCGTCGCCGAGTGCCGCGGCGTGCGGATGCCCGCGGCGTCGAGCACCTGCTTCATCTTCTCCTTGTCGCGGAACGGAAGCGTCTGGGCCACGGTCATGCCGGGTACCCCGAGCGCCTCGCGCAGCCGGGCGGCGAGGATCATCCCGGGTTCCCACAGGCACTCGACCCGATCGACCCGGGTGCGGCCCAGCTCCCGGCGGACCTGTTCGACCACGGCGGCCTCGTCGAACAGCTTCGGCACCTGGACGTGGCCGGCGAGGAGATGACGCATCTCGATCGGCATCGCCTGGGGCGGCTGCTCGCTCAGCCCGATCACCTGCGCGCCGACCCGGGCCAGCCCCCGTGTGAACAGGCGCATCTCCGCCGGATAGGCGGGCGAGATCATCAGCACGTTCATCGTCGCCTCCGGTCGGGGTAAGCCATCGTTATATCAGTCGAGGGTGGCGACGACGACCAGCAGCGGGTGCCACGGGGGTGGGAAGCGACCTTCCAGCACTTCGACCCGGAACCCGCGATCCTCGAGCAACCGCCGGGCCCGAGGCAGCAGGAAGGTCAGGTAATACATGACGAAGGGCGGGTGAAGCAGCGCGTTGCGCACCCGCATCGCGCCGTTGAACGTCCGGGCGATCCAGGCGCCGGGAGACCAGAGTGGCGGTCGATCGGTGGTGACGAAGACGAAGCGTCCCCCCGGCCGGAGGCAGCCGGCGATCCCGTCGACGAAGCGCGGCTCGTCGCGACGGAGGATGTGCCCGAAGGCGCCGAAGCAGGTGACCAGGTCGAAGCAGGAGCGAAAGGGGAGTTGCAGGACGTCGCCTTCGACGAGCGCGACCGGAGAGTCCGCGGTCTCCTCCCCGAGCGAGTCCCGGGCGACCTCGAGCATGCCGCGACTGAAGTCGATCCCGACGGCGCGTTCCGCGCAGAGGCGGCGCATCGCTCGAAGCGCGGCACCGGTTCCGCAGCAGAGGTCGAGTCCGCACTCGACGGCCGGTCGAGTCTCGATCGCGGCGAGAGCTTCCTGCACCAGCGCGTCGGGGGTGCGGAACGGCGTGAAGTCGAACTTCGGCGCCAGCAGGTCGTACCCGTCCTTCGTCGACGAGAGGGCCTGGCGGGTCAGCTCGGCCAGTGTCGGGCCGCGAGGGTGAAACATCAACGCTCCAGCGATGAGTCGCGGTACATTGTCAGGAATCGCCTCACGGCGTAAGACTACTCGCGACGAGGTGGGGAATGCTCTGTCGAGCGGTTGGAATTCTCGGTGTCGTAGCGTTGCTGGGTTCGATCGGCGTCATCGGGGCTCCGGATGGGGATGCCAGCGCGCGAGTTCCGCGGTCGCGCTACGTCTGGCCGTACGCCAGCGGTCCATCCTACGGTGGGAACCACCACGCAGATGCTGGCCGGCCCTGGCACGTCTCGACACCTGTCGGCGTTGTTCGCCTCGACGACGGTCGCCTGTCGATTCCTGAAGCGCTGCGGTCTCCGGTTTCCCGCCGAAGATCCTCATCGCCGTGGCACGCGATCGTGCAGGTGCATCCGGCCGACCACGTGGAGGCGATGCCGCGGGTGAAAGCGATCGTCGAGGAACTCGGCGGGCGGGTCATCCGGCCCCTGGTGCGCTCGGCCTGGCTCGTGCGGCTCGACCTGCCCATCGAGACGTCGCTTCGTGAGGAGATCGACCGGATCGTCATCGAGCCGTACCATCCCGCATTCCGCCTGGATCCGTTGATCGGACGTGTTGCCCTGCACGATCCCGAGCGGGCGCTCTCGACCGTCTACATCCTCGACGTAAGGCTGTTTCCGGATACCTCACTGCCGGCAACGGCGAAACAGATCGAGGCTCTCGGTGGCGAGGTCCTGCGCACCACGTCGCGGACCCTTCGGATTCGACTGGATCGGGGCAGGCTCGCGGACCTGGCCGCGATCGAGTCGGTCGAGATCGTCTTCGAGTACCTGCCTCCGCGACCCCAGGGAGAGCAGACCACGACCGCGGTGCAGACCGGATCCTCCCTGGACCGGGTCACACCGTTTCATTCCGCGGGGATTCTCGGCACAGGCCAGATTCTCGGGGTGATCGACAACGGTCTGCAACTCGACGCCGCGGACCTGTCCGATACATCGGTCTCGGCCGGTCTCCCGGGTCCGACCCATCGGAAGGTTGCGCTCTACGAAACTGCCGGACCCGGCGGCGGCGCCGGCGATATGCAGGGTTGCGACGCATTGATCGCGGGGGGGCGGACCCACGGTCACGGCGTGACCGCTACGGCGATCGGGAACGCACGACACGGCGACGTCGAATACCGTGCGACCGACAGCTCGGGAGATACCTGGAGCCTTGACGGCCTCGCACCGTCGGCCAGGGTCGGCTTCATCGATGCCCATATCACGCCGGTCTCCGGAACGATCTGCGCGGGGCCGGACCTCGACACGCTGACGCTCGGCGATCTGTACGCCCCTGGCGACGACGCCAGCCACTTGGAGCGACTGTACCTTGCCGCGGGAGCTCGTACGTTCCTGCTGCCGTTCGGCTCGGCGACCAACAGCTATACCCTCGCCGCTACGGACATCGACGAGTTTCTGCGGGACAGACCCGACGCGACGCTCTTCGTGCCGACCGGAAACGGCGCCAGCCTGGACACGCTGAACGCCGACGTGGCGACGCTCGTCGATACCGCCACGGCGAAGCACGCGATCACCGTCGGAGCCGCGGCGATGCCTGACCGACGCGTCGTGACGTCGGGGATGGGGCCGGTCTCGGCCTCCGGACGCGTGGCGCCCTTGCTGATGGCACCGGCGCGGCACCCGGTCGCCGGTGGCGGAATCGGTAGCGAGTTCTTCTGCCGCAGCGATGACAACGACAGCGCGGCCCCGGTCCTCTGCGACATCGCCCAGGTAACCGGGGGGACCAGCTATGCCGCCGCCGCGGCCGCCGGCGCCGGTCTGCTGGTCCGCGACTGGCTGGCGCAGGGCTTCTACCCCGACGGAACGGTGACCGACGCCGACAACGCGGCCGACCGGAACGAGAACCCCTCGGGAAACCTGATCCGCGCGATGTTGATCGCCTCGGCTCGCTTCCTCGGGCCGGGAGTCGATCCGTCGATCGAGGTCGACGGGCTTCGTCGGGGCGATCGTTTCAACAATGAGCAGGGATACGGCCGCATCGAGCTGGACCGCGTACTGCCTCTCGAATCGTGGCCGGCGTCTCCGTCCGGGATCGCGATCGTCGACGGAACGGTTCAGGATCTTGCAGGGACACTCTCCGGAACGATCAACACCGTCGTCGGCCAGGTCCAGACGGCCACGTTCGAGGTGGTCGATGACCGCCAGGAGCTCCGCGTGGCCCTGGCCTGGACCGACTGGCCGGGGAACGACCTGGTCAACGATCTTCACCTCGAGTTGGTCGCCCCTTCCGGCCGCACCTGGTACGGCAACTACTTCACCGAGGACCAGAACCGGAACGGCATGCTGGACGTCATCGACGAGGACTGTCCCTCGGCGTTTCTCGATTCCACTCCGTTCGATGGCGGGTTCGACCGGTCGAAATGGAGCCTTGAAGTCTGCACTCGCGGCGACGGTAGCCTGCCGTTTCACGACCAGCGTCACCCTCACGAGGCGATCTTCCTCTCGCCGAACCCCCAGGAGGCGTTCGACGATGCGGGTGCCCCCCTGCTCAAGGGAGGCGAATGTGCGATCGGCGGTGACGCCTGCGGATACGCCGCGCAGTGCTCGGGCGGCGGCGAGTGTGTCGGAGGAACGGCCCAGGTCGAGGTCGGCACATGGACCGTGCGAGTTCGCGGTGTGGCCCTCGGCACGGAGGTCGATCTGCCGTACGCCGTCGTGGTCAGCGGGGGCCTGGCCTCGCAATCGAAGGTCCGTCTTGACCGGTCATCCTTCGACTGCGGCGGGACGGCGAGCTTCACCCTGCTGGAGTTCCAGGAGACCGGAGACCCGCTCACGCAACTGAGCCTGGAGGAGATCGCCGCCCGCACTCGCGTCGAGATCTACGACTCCCAGGGCATCCTGCGGGACCACGAGTCCGGCGCGAATCTTTCGATCGAGCATCCGGATCCGTTTCTGCCGCGCTACGAGATCTCCCTGCCGATCTCCGATGGGACGGGGTACGCGCCGGAGAACGGGCTGCTCGACGTCGTCTCCGGAGACCGGCTGCGGGTCACGTATCTCGATCAGAACGTCGACTGGTCCGAGGGTCGACCGCGGACGACCGAGGCCGAGATCGACTGCCGGATTCGCGTGCGCACGAATCAGGTGGTCTTCGAGCAGTTCGGCCAGGACAGCGCCGTGCGGATCGACGGCGGCTGTGAGTCGAGCGCCCGGGGAAACCGGGAGTTCGGCTTCCCGGATCGCTACATGGACTCGGGGGAACGGACCGTCTATTCGGTGGCCTTCTCCTTCGACGGTCCCGGCGAACTGCGCGAGGCCCTGGCCTCCCTGCGCTGCGTCGGCGTGGACGGCGACAGTCCGGCCTCCTGCCTCCCCGGATCGCGGGAGTGCCCCGATCCCGAGCGTCGGAACAACCCGCCGTGCGAGAGCCTCGAGATCGTCGACTCGCCACGGACGATCGGCCGCGTGCCGGCGAGGGCCGCCACGTCGACGAGCTTCTCGGTCCGCGTCGGCGAGATCGCGGGCACCCAGACGATCGAGCTACTCCTGGCGATCTCCGGGATCGCCGACGGTCGCGCCCGCACGACGTTGATCGCCCAGCGGCATACGCTGAATGTCGACGAGGTGTCGCGCTACTACAACACCGACTTCGTGCACGGCGGTCTCGAGATCCTCGACCGCGACAACAACGGCAGAATCGACAACCCGAGAACCGCTGCCCCGGGCGCGTCAGGATCGGGTACCGATTATTGGTTCGAGACCCGAACCTACAGCGACATGACCAGTTGTACCGATCCATCCGGTGTCCCGGTGGTGTGCAACGACTCGTTGCAGGCTCCCTGGAACTTCGATCTCAATGACGGCGGGTTCCGCTCCGGCCTGCACACATCGACGACGGAGGCGGCGATTCCAAACACGATCGCGCAGTGGGGCGAGGACAAGAACTTCAACAACACCCTCGATGGATACTGCGCGTCCGATCCGGCGACCCGCTGCGATCGCTACCCTGTGGATCCCCAGCATTGTGGCGTCGCCGATAACTTCGACTGCGTGGGGGTGGAGGACCGGGATCCGGTCAATTCCCCCGTTCCCAGGCTCGACCAGAGCTGGTCGAATAGCGGCGGGTGCGGCTGGCAGACGAGGGCACCCGGGACGTGTCTCGCCGATCCGGACCTGGCCTGCTACGGCGACGGAGACTGCGGCGCTGGTGACACCTGTGGCGGCTCGGCCGGCGGCGGCGGCATCTGGCACACGGGCCGGATCGGTCCCGTCGGCGATCTCGACTGCGACCCTGGCGTCCCGACAGGGGACTGCCAGCTGTTCGAAACGATCGAGGGCAGCGGGCCCGCCGTCTGGTGGGAGCTGTTGATGACTCCGGTGATCACCAAGGTGGATCGCCGGGTCGGTCCTGACGGCGAACCGATCGCCACCGCCGAGATCACCGACTGGGGCTGGAACCAGGCGATCGATCTTCCGGACAACCGAACGATGGTGACCGTGCAGTTCGACAACGACACCGATCGCGCGGAGCCTGTCGACCTGGTCGGCGACCACACGAACGAGACGATCTACAACATCGCCGGCGGGTTCGGTGCGGTGTCCGGCGAGGGGAACCCATCCCTCTCGAGGGGCTGGAGCGTCTTCGCCCCGCTGGATCCGGCCGGCGGAAGCAACAGCAACGGCGACGCAGGGAACAATCGCGACGGACAGAACTCCTGTTACTTCGAAGGTGGGGCGGTGGCGACCGGCGTTCTCCCGTACCTGGGGTTGCCCGGACCTCCGGATGACGATGCTCCCGAGGGATACTGCGCCTCCGGAGTCGGCGAGACCGGCGGGCTCGACCCGCACCTGAACTACTGCACGACGCGCTGCAGCCTGTTCGATCTTGCCTGTGGGACCCAGGCCGACTGCCAGGGCAGCTGCATCAATCCGGGCCTGGCCGGCTTTTGCTCGAACGTCCCGAGCATCACGTGCGTGTCGGATACGGATTGCTCCCTCGGGCTGTGCCAGGACACCCAGTGCGACGGCAGCTGTCTCGGAGGCCGCTGTACGAACACCGGCGATGTATGCCAGACCGACATTCACTGCAAGGAGTCGTGCGTCTTTACCCAGGCGAGGATCGATGCCTTCGTGACACCGAACGGCCCGATCCGCAACCACTCGATCAGCGACTGGCTCGGGCCGGACATGCGTTTCGACACGCTGGAGGACCGGCAGGGGCCGACCGGCGAGCGCTTCCGCGCGGCGCTGGGGCTGCGCACCATCGAGGCCTTGGGCAACGAACCGCCCGAGGCGGGGTACGGGCTCGGCGTCGATGACATGTTCATCGCCTGGCGTGAGTTCACTCTCGAGGAAGACCAGACCGACTGCGAAGTGAACGGCTCGTGCGCGACGATCGCCCTCGACAGGGGCAACCGATTCGATGGATCGGGCGTACTGGGCATCACCGTCAACGACGCATCGCCGTCGGGCAACGACTGCCACGGCGACGGGGAGATCGATCCCGATGCCGATTGCAACGGCAACGGCGTCCGCGACGTCGTCGTGCTGGTCAGGTCGGAGGCCGAACCGGCAGGCGAGCGAGTCTACCTGGATCGGACGGAGTTCGACACCTACGCCGGGACCGTGGCGATCTCGACCACCTACGGCCCCGAAGGAGTGTTGCTCGTCCAGACCCTCGGCCGCGGTGCGGGGCCCGCTGCCGGGACGGACATCACCGTGACCTACGACGACCTCGACGACGGCACGGGATCCCCATGCCGGCAGCAGGTCGACGGAGCCCTGGACAGTCGGATCGTCGCGACGACAACGATGTTCCTCGAGACGATCGACGTCGTCGTGACCCGGAACCGGCTGCAGGACGATCAGGACAACGATGGCTGGGCCGACCCCGGGGAGATCGTCGAGATGTCGGTCGAGCTGCTCAACAAGTCAAGAGTCGATCTGACCGGGGTCGAGTTGACGCTGATCAGCGACGATCCGGCGATCGACTGCATCCGTCGGCCGACCGTCCGGTTCGGCGACCTTGCGGCCGGGGAGTCGCGATTCACCGAGATCCCGTTCGAGTTCGCGGTCGCCGCTGGGGTCGGACGAGCCACCGTCGATCAGTTGCTGACCGCGACGTTCACCGTGTCGATCCGTTCCGATTCCGCCGGGCAAGCGTCGAGTGTGCAGCCGATCACGCTGGACCTGGATCTTGACGCGTCCGGTGGTGGGGCTCCGACGACGTTTTTCGAAGGCTTCGAAGCGCAGGACGGATTCGGCTCCTTCGAGCCGATGGAGATCGATCGTTTCCTGAATCCACCGGACAACGACCTGGGCAACCACGGTGCCGGACTGCAGAACTCCGACGGCTACCGCTGTCAGTACACGGACCCGGATTGGGTGTGGCCCTTCACTACTAACGCGCCTACTTGCTACTTGAACCCGACAAATCAGCCCGACCGTTTCTGGTGGCGGATCGATTCGACACGTGCCGCGACCGGATTCCAGTCACTGCACTTCGGCGAATGGATCGATGACCAGCTCGGGCACACGACGCCGACGGCACAGCTCGAGGCGGTGCGGACCAGCGAGCCGATCAACCTGGATCCGTTCGGGCCGGCGAGCCCACAGCTGCGTTTCAAGCACCAGGTGAGCTTCGTGGACCACCGCACCGTGAACTCCCGGCCGGACCGCGGGCCGGACCGCGGCGTGGTGCAACTGCAGAACGCCGATATCGACGGGGAGCCGGTCGGTGACTGGATCAAGCTCTATCCGTATGTGAATCAGTACGACTCCCAGGCCAACGACAATTACTTCAACTGCACCTTCGACCCGATCGACGACGGCAATGACGAGGGCGACTTCTTCGACCCGACCGATCCAGGCCGGCTTCAAGGACCGTCGTCGACCTGCGCACCGGAATTCAACTTCATCGACGCCGGAAGCACCGCCGTCCAGCCGTTCGACCCATCTGCGATTGGCGACGCCGTCGACGGACCTGGCCTGGCGGGGGAGACCGGTCCGGGAACCTGGGTCGAGCCGAGGGTCGACCTGGGTCGTTACCGCGGCCGAGGCATCCGGCTGCGGTTTCTGGCCACGAGCCTCAAGCTCGGCGGGTTCCTGACCTGGGAGAACGCGTTCACCTTCAACCCCGACCCGCGAGACGACGGCTGGTTCATCGACGATGTGACGGTGACGGACACGCTGACGGCGCCAGTGACGCTGCTCGTGGACACCCGCGCGCCGCTGGTGGATGCATCGACCTGTGACCCGACGTGCGCGCACGCCCTGGTCGAACTGATCTGCACAGGCTCCGCCACGGGGAGCCCCTGCCCGGCTGGGGTTCCGGGTGCGGCGATCAAGCTCGACGCGGATTCGAATGGTTTCCTGGGCCTTTGCCTCGACGGGATGACCCAGTACCGATTCTGGATCGACGCCGATCGCGACGGTGCCGTGGGCGCGGCCGATCACCTCCTGCGTGACTGGAGCGAACTCTCCAGCCTGCTGACTGTACCGTTGACGACGACGGAGTACCTCGTCGAGGCCCGCTGTTCCAGCGAGCCGGATTGCGACGGAGTCGCCGGTGTCCGGGTCGAGACGGAGTGTCCGGTCGGCGACGATGGACTCGTCGCCGGACCCGGCGATCAGACCTTCCTTGCGACCCTGCCCGGCCGGCAACGTCTGCTGACCTTCGCGCGGTCTGACGAGCTCACGTGGGCCGAGGGAATCCCGATCGATGTCGTTCACGGGGATCTGAACCTGTTGCGGGCACAGCACGGCCTCAGCGGAACCGTCGAGGGTTGCACCACCGATGACGACATCTCGGGTTCGGCGATCGTTACGCCCCTGCTCCCCGGTCAGGCCCGTTACTACCTCGCCCGGAGCGCCGAGAAGTGCAATCAGCGAGCCGGAGGGTCCTGGGGCGGGGTGGGCGAAACCGGCGATCGGGACGCGCCCCTGGCCGCCGACGAGGCCCTCTGCCCCGACTGAGTCTTGAAGCGTTTCCCCGGCATCCCGCTCCCGGGACCACTGTCCGGTTCTGGGACGCAACGTCCCGGCCACGCACAGGCCCGCCTGCGGCCCGACGTGGCCCCGGGATCATAAATCCCTGCAACCAATGGGTTTGGCGGCACGTCTACTGGGTGGCACGACTCTTGGTAAGGGAAGGGGTGGGAGAACCAACACCATGGTCGACATTCCGAGAGAATCGAACAAGAAGAAGAAGCAGGTCCGCCGGGCGATCTGGATCACCATCGGCATCATCGCCGTCACCGGCGTCACCTGGGGGCTGTCACGGCTCGAACCGGCGTTGCCGTCGGTCGACCGGAACCTCGTCTGGATCGAGACGGTCAAGCGCGGCTCGATGCTGCGTCAGGTCCGGGGCTCCGGAACCCTCGTGCCCGAGGAGATTCGCTGGATCCCGGCGCTGAACGAGAGTCGCGTCGAGCGCATCCTGGTCCTGCCCGGATCCCCGATCGACCCCGATACCGTGATCCTCGAACTGAGCAACCCGACCCTCGAACTGGCTGCACTCGACGCCCAGAGCGAATTGCGCGCGGCGGAGGCAGACCTGCGCAGCTTGCAGGTTCAACTCCAGAGCGACTTGCTGACGCAAAAGGCGAATGCGGCCACGGTCGCCTCCGACCACCGGCAGGCGAAGCTCCAGGCGGAGGCCGATGCGGGGCTGGCCAAGGACGGCCTGATCGCCGAGCTGACCTTGAAGCTGTCCCAGGTCCGGGAGCAGGACCTGGCGCAGCGGGCCCAGATGGAGGCCGATCGGCTGGCGATCGCGACCGACGCCGCCGACGCCCGGCTGGCCGCCCAGCAGGCACTGGTCGAGCGAATGCGCGGCCGGGCGCAGCACCAGCAGAGTCTCGTCGATCAGCTCCAGGTTCGCGCGTCGGTTCACGGCGTGTTGCAACAGGTGCCGGTCGAGGTCGGCCAGCGGGTGACGCCGGGCGTGAATCTGGCCCGGGTCGCCGAGCCGGACAAGCTCAAGGCCGAGGTGAGGATCCCCGAGACCCAGGCCCGGGACGTCACGATCGGACAGCTCGCCTCGATCGATACCCGTAACGGCATCATCCAGGGGCGTGTCACCCGGATCGACCCGGCCGTCCAGAACGGCACGGTCACCGTAGACGTCCGCCTCGAAGGGCCGCTTCCCCGGGGCGCTCGCCCCGACCTGAGCGTCGACGGCACGATCGAGCTGGAACGGCTAGAGGATGTCCTGTACGTGGGACGGCCCGCCTTCGGCCAGGAAGAGGGACGCATCGGCCTGTTCCGGGTCGGCGAGGACAGCATCGGCATCCGGACCCAGGTCCAGCTGGGCCGCAGTTCGGTCAGCACCGTCGAGATCGTCGACGGGCTGCAGGAAGGCGACGAGGTCGTCCTCTCCGACATGTCCCAGTGGGATTCGTTCGACAAGGTCAAGCTTCACAACTGAACACCAACCTCCCGGGTACCTGAAGCGTATTCAGGGAAGACAACGTAGCTACATCGGTCACCAAGAAGAAGGGGAAACGACATGGAAGCCGCAACGCCATCCGTCATCAAACTCGACGGCGTCACGAAAGTGTTTTACACGGACGAGCTCGAGACCCACGCCCTCGCCGGGATTCACCTCGACATCAAACAGGGTGAGTACGTCTCGATCGCCGGCCCGTCGGGCTGCGGCAAGTCGACCCTGCTCTCGCTGCTCGGTCTGCTCGACACGCCGACCGACGGCGCGTACATGCTCAACGGCAATCCCGTCGAGTCGCTCAACCTCAACGAGCGTGCGCGGATCCGCAACCGCGAGATCGGCTTCATCTTCCAGAGCTTCAACCTGATCGGCGACCTGACGGTCTTCGAGAACGTCGAGCTCCCGCTGACCTATCGCGGAATGAAAGCCGCCGAGCGCAAGACCCGGGTGACCGAAGCCCTGGAGAAGGTCGGTATGGCCCATCGCGCCAAGCATCTGCCGAGCCAGCTCTCCGGCGGTCAGCAGCAGCGCGTCGCCGTGGCGCGGGCACTCGTCGGGGATCCGGTGATCCTGCTCGCCGACGAGCCGACCGGTAACCTCGACTCTCGCAACGGCGAGGCGGTGATGACCCTGCTTCGCGATCTGCACCGTGAGGGCGCGACGATCTGCATGGTCACCCACGACGAGCGCTACGCTCGGGCCGCCGACCGCGAAGTGCATCTCTTCGACGGGCAGATCGTCGACGAGGCCAAGGTCGGAGAGACAGTTTGATGTCTTCCCTGGGGAAGGATCTCGCCTACAGCCTGCGCACCCTGGTCAAGCAACCCGGCTTTGCGGCGATCGCGATCCTGACCCTGGCCCTGGGGATCGGCGCGAACACCACCATCTTCAGCGTGGTGCACGCGGTGCTGCTGAAACCGTTGCCGTACCACGAGCCGGACCGGCTGGTCTGGCTCTGGGACACCAACGTCGAGGCCGACATCCTCACCGAGCCCGCCTCGGTGCCGAACTACGTCGACTGGAAAGCGCAGAATTCGAGCTTCGCCGACATGGCCGCGTTCGGCCGCTGGTCACCGGTGCTGACCGGCGCCGGAGGCGATGCGGAGAGCCTGCCCGGCGGCTATGCGACGCCGAACCTGTTCGAGTTGCTCGGCAGCCGGCCGATGCTCGGTCGAACCTTCGCGCCGAACGAGGGCGTGACCGGTGGCGAGCGGGTGGTCATGCTCAGCCACGGCCTGTGGCAGCGCCGCTTCGGCGGCGACAGGGGGATCGTCGGCAAGCCGATCACCCTCAACGGACTCTCGCGAACGGTCGTCGGCGTGATGCCGCCGGACTACCGGCACCTCGACATGGACGGCGCGGTGCCCTCGCAGCTCTGGATCCCGGTCGTCTTCGACCCCGAGGGTCGCGGCCGTCGTTCCGATTTTCTCAGCATCGTCGCCCGGATGAAACCCGGGGTGACCCTCGATCAGGCCCAGGCCGACATGTCGTTGATCGCCGCCCGGCTCGCCGAGGAGTACCCGGCGGCCAACGAGGGCTGGAGCATCGACGTCATCGCCCTGAAGGACCGGTTCACCGGCGAGGTGCGGACGACGCTGCTGGTGTTGCTGGCCGCCGTCGGCTTCCTGTTGCTGATCGCCTGCGCCAACGTCGCCAGCCTGCAGATGACCCGGGCGACTGGACGGACGAAGGAGGTCGCGATCCGCTCGGCCCTCGGTGCCGGACGCTGGCGCCTGGTGCGGCAGTTCCTCGTCGAGAGCGCGGTGATCGCGGTGATCGGCGGAGCTGCGGGTGTCTTCCTGGCCTTCTGGGGCATCGACGCGCTGATGACCCTGCGCCCCGACGAGCTTCCGTTGATGAACACGATCGCGGTGAACGGGCCGGTGCTGGCCTTCACCCTCGGACTGTCGGTGCTGACCGGGCTGCTGTTCGGTTTGCTGCCGGCGTTGCAAGCGACGACCTCGGATGTGCGGACCGCCATCCAGGAGGGTGGTCGCGGCGGGGGCAGCGGTGGCCTGGCCGGGCGCCGGACGCGGAGCTGGCTGGTCGTCGCCGAGGTCGCCCTGGCGCTGGTGATGCTGGTCGGCGCAGGTCTGATGGTGCGGAGCTTGCACCAGTTGATCCAGATCGATCCGGGGATCGACGCCGACGGCCTGTTGACGGCATCGGTCTCGCTGCCGAACCAGGGCTACGAGGAAGGTCACCAGGTGACCGCGTTCTTCCAGGAGCTGCTGGGCAACCTCGAGAATTCTCCCGGCGTCCTCGCCGCGGCGGTTTCCACCGATCTGCCGCTGACCGGTGGGAACAACTTCCTGGCCTTCGGTGTCGAGGGTCGACCCGACTCCGGAGACGCCCCGATGATGGACGCGATCGTCTCGACCGTCTCTCCGGGCTACTTCGAGTTGATGGGGATCCCGCTGGTTCGCGGTCGGACTCTCGAGGGGGAGCGATCGGGCGGATGTGGTCGCCGTCGCCGTGATCAACGACGTCACCGCCCGTCAGCACTGGCGTGAGGAGAATCCGGTCGGTTCGCGGTTCACGTTCGCCGGGCCCGACGGCCCCTGGATCGAGATCGTCGGCATCGTCGAGAGCGTGCGCGACGAAGGGCTCGACATCGACCCGTACCCACAGATCTATCTACCGCTGGCGCAGGCTCCGCGGAGCGGTCTGTCGGTCATCGTTCGCGGTTCCGGCGAGCCGCTGGCCCAGGTCGGCGCGTTGCGGGATTCGGTCCGGCGGATCGACCCGGACATTCCGGTGACCCGGATCTCGTCGATGGACGGACTCGTCGCCGCCTCGCTGGCCCAGCGTCGCTTCAGCATGATCCTGCTCAGCATCTTCGCCGGGGTCGCCCTGTTGCTGGCCGCGGTCGGCATCTACGGAGTGATCTCCTACTCGGTCTCCCAGCGCGTGCACGAGATCGGGGTCCGGATGGCACTCGGCGCGGAGCGTCGTGACGTGCGTCGCATGGTCGTCCGCACCGGCGTCCAGCTCGCCGCCGTCGGCGTGCTGATCGGTCTCGTTGCATCGTTCGGGTTGACCCGGATGATGTCGAGTATCGTCTTCGGCGTCAGCACCTCCGACCCGTTGACCTTCGCAGCGATCGCCGCGGTACTCGGCGGCGTGGCGGTCCTTGCCAGTTATCTCCCGGCGCGTCGTGCCACCCGGGTCGACCCGATCGTGGCGCTGCGTTACGAGTAGCGAATCGGAAGGCGCAACCACGTGAACGACCTGCTGCAAGACATCCGCTACTCGATTCGCCAGTTCGGCCGCAGCCCCGGATTCACCCTCGTCGCTGTCCTGACCCTGGCGCTGGGCATCGGCGCCAACGCCGCGATCTTCAGCGTGATCCGCGCCGTGCTGCTCGACGAGGCGCCGTTCCCCGACGCCGACCGGGTCGTGATGGTCTGGTCCGACAACGTCGAGCGCGGCTGGAACCGGTTCGGAACGTCGATGCAGGACTTCCAGGACTTCGCCGCCGACAACGACGTCTTCGCGCAGATCGGCGCGTTCCACACCGGACAGGCCAACCTGGTCGCTGGCGACTCCGCGGTGCGGGTCGGGTTCTCCTTCGTGACCCCGAGCCTGCTCGAGGCCCTGGCCGTCGAGCCGGCGATCGGCCGCCGCTTCCGCGAAGAGGAGAACGCCCCGGGTGCCTCCGACGTGGTGCTGATCAGTGACGCGCTGTGGCGCAGCCGCCTCGGCGCCGATCCCGACATCGGCGACGCCACCCTGGTGCTCAACGAGGAGCGCGTGCGGGTCATCGGCGTGATGCCGCCGGGCTTCGATTTCCCGGGCGACGGCAACGACATCTGGAAACCATTCGGGCTCGGGCCGGACGACGGAGGTTCCCGGGGCGCTCGCTGGCTCACCGTCGTCGCACGCCTGCGCGGCGACGTTTCCCTGCCCCGGGCCCAGTCGGCGATGGACAGCCTGGCCCTGGGACTCGCCGAGGCTCACCCCGACACGAACACCGGCTGGTCGGTCTCGCTCCGGCCGTACGCTGCTTCGCGGGTGGATCATCTCCGGCCGGCGCTGCTGACGCTGTGGGGTACGGTCGGGATCATCCTGCTGATCGCCTGCGCCAACGTGACCAACCTGCTGCTGGCCCGCTCCAGAACTCGCGCCCGGGAGATCGCGGTGCGCTCGGCGCTCGGAGCCGGCCGCTGGCGCATCACGCGACAGCTGTTGACCGAGAGTCTCGTGCTGTCGGTCGCCGGCGGCGCGCTCGGGTTGCTGATCGGTTCGTGGGGGCTGGCGCTGATGCTCCGGGGCGCGGCGGGCGTGCTGCCCACGTGGAGTCACGTCGAGCTCGACCTGCGGGTGCTGGTCTTCACCGCCCTGATCAGCATGGCTGCCGCGGCGATCAGCGGCTGGATGCCGGCGCTGCGCGGCTCCCGCGCCGACCTGAACGAGGCCTTGAAGGATGGAGGTCGCACCGCCGACGCTCCCGGCCAGGCCCGGTTGCGCAGCGGTCTCGTCGTTGCCGAGGTCGCGCTGGCGGTGATCGTGCTGGTGACCGCGGGACTGATGCTGCGCAGCCTGAACGGACTGACCCGGGTCGACCCCGGCTTCGAACCCGATCGACTCTTGACGCTGCGGGTGGCACCCCCGATGGGCGTCGACCCCGCCGAGCATGACAGCCCCGGTTCGTTCTTCGCCGCACGAGCAGAATCGCTCGACGGCGCCGAGGCCTTCTGGGGCACGCTCCAGCAGCGGGTCGCGAACCTCCCCGGCGTCGAATCGGTCTCGGCGGTCAACCGGTTGCCGCTCAGCGGCAACTGGTGGAACGAGAGTCTCTACGTCCAGGGCGAACCGGAACCGGAGCCCGGCGAGACGCGTT
This sequence comes from uncultured bacterium, assembly GCA_942490715.1. Classification (GTDB taxonomy): domain Bacteria; phylum Acidobacteriota; class Polarisedimenticolia; order Polarisedimenticolales; family Polarisedimenticolaceae; genus CALNYP01. Next base: position 24,723 of record CALNYP010000031.1, on the reverse strand, counting down.
CGGTCAACGGACGCGTCGTGTTGCCGGACTACTTCGCGACGATGGGCGTGCCGCTGCTTTCCGGTCGCGGGATCGATGCCGCCGATCGGGCCGACGCCGCCCGGGTGGCGGTGATCAACCGCACGATGCGCGAGCAGTTCTTCGGCGACGAGGATCCGCTCGGACGACAGATCAGCTTCGATCCGGCGCAGAACCCGGATCGACGCTGGCACACGATCGTCGGTGTGGTCGGCGACGTTCGTCACAACCGCGTGCAACTCGCTCCGCGGCCGATCGTCTACGTTTCGTTGCCCCAGTCGCGCAGCGGCTTCTTCGGGGACTGGGGCATGGACCTGGTCATCCGCACCGCCATCGAGCCGCTCGGTGTGGCGAGCTCCGTCCAGGCCGAGGTGCAGCGACTCGACGCCAGTCTGCCGACATTCCAGCTGTTGCCGATGAACGAGATCGTCGCCGTCGATCTGGCCGAGCACCGCTTCCAGACCCGGCTGCTCTCGGTCTTCGCCGCCCTCGCCTTCGTGCTGGCGCTGGTCGGCATCTACGGGCTGCTCTCGTTCCTGGTCGGCCAGCGGGTCCGGGAGTTCGGTGTCCGCCGGGCGCTGGGTGCCCGGACGATCGATATCCTCGGCCTGGTTCTCGGCCGGGGCATGCTGCTGACCGGGATCGGCGTCGGGGTCGGCATCGCCTCCGCCGCGGCGGTGGCCCGGCTGATCGCGAGTCAGCTCTACGGCATCAAACCGTCCGATCCGCTAACCTTCCTGACCACGTCCCTGCTGCTGGTGGCGGTCGCGTTCCTGGCCGGTCTGATCCCGGCCCTGCGAGCGACGCGCATCGATCCCCAGGCGGCACTGCGCTGCGAATAGAAAAGGGGTAACGACCGATGGAACCGCTGATCAAGCTCCGAGGCCTCGAGAAGTTCTACCAGGCCGGCCCCGAGCGCACCTACGTGCTGCGCCAGATCGACCTGGATGTGCAGCCCGGTGAGTTCGTCACGATCATGGGGCCGTCGGGCGCGGGCAAGTCGACGCTGCTGAGCATCCTCGGATTCCTCGATGCGTCATGGAACGGTGAGTTCTGGTTCGTCGAGGAGCCGGTGCACAAGATGAACCGCAAGCAGCGGGCCGAGTTGCAGAAGCACTACACCGGTTTCGTGTTCCAGAGCTATCACCTGCTGGACAACCTGACGGTCGCCGAGAATCTCGAGGTGCCGCTGTCGTACAAGAAGATCAAGCGTTCGGAGCGAGCCAGCCTCGTCGCCGACACCCTCGACCGTTTTCACATCGTGGGCAAGAAGGATCTCTACCCGACCCAGCTCTCCGGCGGTCAGCAGCAGCTCGTCGCCGTCGCACGGGCGGTGATCTCGGGTCCGAAGCTGCTGCTCGCCGACGAGCCGACCGGCAATCTGCACTCGGCCCAGGGCGACGAGATCATGGAGCTGTTCCAGCAGCTCAACAACGAAGGCACGACGATCATCCAGGTCACACACTCCGAGAGAAATGCGGCGTGCGGCAATCGCATCATTCACCTGTTCGACGGCTGGGTCTCCGACAAGCCCGCCCCCACGAAGAAAGATTCGTCGTCGACCACGAACGTGACGCAGTAGATTCGGAGCCTCCACGGATCCACCGCCTTCGGTCCAACAGCTCGGGGAGTTCCGAACGCACCGACGCCAACCGGTGTGTTCGCCGACGACGGGCCGTGGGGGCTCAGTTATTCGATACGATTCTTCGCCTCGAGGTCGAACGATGTCCGAGAAGACGACGCGCATCCTGATCGCCGACGACCAGCCCGACGTGCTGGAGTCGCTGCGGCTGCTGCTCAAGGGCGAGGGCTACTCGATCGAGTCCGCCGCCTCGCCGGCCGGCGTGATGGCGATCGCCGACAGCAAGGAACTCGACGTCGTCCTGATGGATCTGAACTACGCCCGGGACACGACGTCCGGCGAGGAAGGTCTCGACCTCCTCGGCAAACTGCAGGAGCTCGACAGCACGCTGCCGGTCGTCGTCATGACCGCCTGGGGCAGCGTCGAGCTGGCGGTCGAGGCGATGCGCCGAGGGGCGCGGGACTTCGTGCAGAAGCCGTGGGAGAACACGCGGTTGCTCTCGATCCTGCGCACCCAGGTCGCCCTGGGCCATGCGTTGCGCAAAGGTCAGCGCCTCGAGGCCGAGAACCGCGTGTTGCGGGACGACGCGACGCCGGAGATGATCGCCGAGTCCCCGGCGATGCAGAAGGTTCGCGAGGTGATCTCCCGGGTCGGCCCGTCCGACGCCAACGTGCTGATCACCGGCGAGAACGGGGTCGGCAAGGGCGTCGTCGCCCGGGCCCTCCACGGCATCTCCACCCGCTCGCGTCGCCCGATGGTCACCGTCAACGCCGGCGGACTCTCCGAGGGCGTGTTCGAGAGCGAGCTGTTCGGCCACGTCAAGGGCGCCTTCACCGACGCCCGGGCCGACCGTGTCGGTCGCTTCGAGCTGGCCGATCAGGGCACGCTGTTCCTGGACGAGATCGCCAACATCACCTTGAATCAGCAGGCGCGGCTCCTGCGCGTGCTCGAGACCGGCGAACTGGAGCGAGTCGGCTCGTCCCGGACCCGCAGGGTCGACGTGCGAATGATCTCGGCGACCAACGCCGACCTGAACGAGGAGGTCGCCGAGGGGCGCTTCCGCCAGGACCTGCAATTCCGGCTGAACACGATCGAGATCCGCGTCCCTCCGCTGCGCGAGAGAACCCAGGACATTCCGGTCCTGGCGGCCCAGTTTCTGGGCCAGCGGGCAAGGCACTATCGCAAATCGATCACGGGGTTCGATAATGGGGCGATGCAAGCCTTGCTGAACCACGCCTGGCCCGGCAACGTGCGGGAGCTGGAGCATGCCGTCGAGCGCGGTCTGTTGATGGCGTCGGGAGATCAGGTGCGAGCCGACGACCTGGCGTTGACCACGGCAGCCGGTGGCGCTCCGCGGCTGGAGCAGATGAGCCTCGAAGAGGTCGAGAGCTTCCTGATCGACAAGGCACTGGCGAAGTTCGGTGGCAACGTCAGTCACGCGGCCGAGGCTCTGGGGTTGAGCCGGAGCGCGCTGTACCGCCGGCTTCAACGCTTCCGCAAATGAACGGGGGCCAGCCGGCCCGCTCGCAGGCCTCCTACGAGCGCAGGGTCTTCCTGCTGGCGATCGCCGCCGGCGCGCCGGGCGGCCTGATCGCGATGCTCCTGCTCTGGGGCGGCGACTTCACGCCCAAGGTCCAGTGGACCCTGACGGTGCTGATGGTCGGCGCGTGGTTCGGGATCGCCTGGGCGCTGCGCAACCGTGTCGTGCTCCCGCTGCAGACGATGTCCAACCTGCTCGCCGCGCTGCGAGAAGGCGATTTCTCGATCCGGGCCCGGGGCGCCCGGCGCGAGGACGTCCTCGGCGATGTGATGCTCGAGATCAACGCGTTGACCGAGACGCTGCGGGAACGGCGGATGGACGCCCTCGAGGCGTCGACGCTGCTGCGGGAGATCATGGTCGAGATCGATGTCGCGATCTTCGCCTTCGACCCCGAGCGCAAGCTGCGACTGATCAACGCGGCGGGGGAGAAGCTGCTCGGCCAGCCCCAGGAACGGCTGCTCGCGCTGACCGCCGACGAGCTCGGTCTGGCCGAGTCCCTCGACGGGCCGCCCCAGCGCGTCCTCGAGCAGGCGTTCCCGCGGCACCCCGGCCGCTGGGAGATGCGGCGCTCCGAGTTTCGCCAGGGCGGCATGCCGTTTCAGCTGCTCGTGCTCGCCGATGTCAGCCGTGCGATGCGCCAGGAGGAGCGGCAGACCTGGCAGCGGTTGATCCGCGTCCTGAGCCACGAGCTGAACAACTCGTTGACGCCGATCCAGTCGATCGCCGGCAGCCTCGAGGCGATCCTGCGTCGCCCCCAGCGGGAGGACGACTGGGAGGACGACATGCGCAGCGGGCTCGGCGTGATCACCAAGCGCTCGGAGTCACTCGTCCGCTTTCTCGACTCGTACGCGAAGCTGGCCCGGCTCCCGGAGCCGACCCTCGAGCCGCTGCAGCTCGGGCCGCTGGTGCGCCGGGTCGTCGGCCTGGAGACGCGAGTCCCGGTCGCGCTGCAGCCCGGCGAGGACCTCGAGATTCGCGCCGACGGCGACCAGCTGGAGCAGCTGCTGATCAACGTCGTGCGCAACGCCGCCGACGCGGCGATCCTGACCGACGGCGGCGTCGAGGTCGACTGGGCCTGCAACGGAACGTTCGTCGAGATCCATGTTCGCGACGAGGGGCCGGGGCTGCCGAACACCAAGAACCTGTTCGTGCCGTTCTTCTCGACCAAGCCGGGCGGGTCGGGGATCGGCCTCGTGCTCTGCCGGCAGATCGCCGAGGGGCATCACGGCAGCCTGACCGTCGTCAACCGAGCCGACCGGGCCGGTTGCGAGGCGACGTTGCGACTCCCGGTCTAGGTCACCCGCGCTCCCGGGCGGTGGCCTCGATCTGCCGGGCGACCTCGGGGTAATGGGAGAGGACCACGCCGAAGGTGTCGCGCTCGAGGCGGTAGAGATCGCAGTAGCCGACCGCTCGGATCGTGGCGTTCCGGGGCTGGTCGAAGATCAGCGCCATCTCGCCGAAGAAATCACCCTTCTGCAGTCGGTTGAGCACCTCGCCCTCGGCGGAGGTGACCTCGACCGTTCCGGCGGAGATGAAGTACATCGCCCGGCCCCGTTCGCCGGCCCGGGTGATCACGTCGCCGGGCAGCACGACGAGCGGCTTCATCGCCAGCGCGACGTCGCGCACGAAGTCCCGGCCGGAGCCCTTCAGCAGCGGTACCGCCTCGATCAGGTCCCGGCGCAGGTGCAGGGCGACCTCGGTCCGCAGACTCGGTGGAAGGTGATCGAGGATCTCCGCTTCGTCGTGATCTCGCCGCTGATGCCACAGGTAGCGGAAGTGATCCCGGACGCGCCGCTCGAGTTCGCGGGGCAGCCGCCGGTGACGCATGAACGCCTTGCGATCCTCCATCCGCTCGAGATAGCGCGCACGGACCGGATCGAGATTGACCAGCACCCGGGCGACGTTACCGACCAGGAAGCCCCAGAACGTCGCGCCGAGCAGGATCACGCCGATCGAGTAGATCTTCTCGGCGTGAGTCTCGGGGACGATGTCGCCGTAGCCGACCGTCGTCAGCGTGGTCACACACCAGTACAGACCATCGAGGTAGGTGTCCCAGCGATCGGTGACGGTCGCGGCACGCAAGCGGATCCAGCCACAGGCGATCCAGTGGGCCGTCAGTGTGAGTACATAGAAGAACGAGCCGAACTGGACCGCGACCATTCCGGAGAAGGCGTGGTTGCGCATCTCGGCCTGCAACTGGAAGACCCGGAACAGCTTGGCCAGTCGCAGCAGTTGCAGTCCCGGCGCCACCGGTAGCAGAAACCAGGGCACCGCGGCGATGACGTCGACGAGGGTACCCGCAGGCGAGTCGCCTGCGGGATTGCCGGACTCCTCGTGCGGTAGTTCCCGGCGGAGCCCACCGCGCCAGCGCAGCACAGCGTCGGCGACCAGCGTGAGGGTGATCACGACGTCCAGGGCCAGCCGGGCCGACGGGTTCACCGTCCCGAGGACCAGGCTGAAGGGGATGAACAGTGCCGACGCCGTGACGCACGCGGTGACCCACAGGTCCCACGACGTCAGGATCGACAGGCTGGAGACGGTTCCGGACCGCATGGCCCGGAGAGCTTACTACGATCCGGCGCTACCGTTCGCGCTTCGGAAGGTAGGCCAGAGTGATCGATGCCGCGGCCCCATCGGGGTAGCGCTTGGCGTCCTCGCCGGTGTTGACCTGGACCCGGCTATCCGCGACCGCCCCCGACAGCCCGACCTGGAAGCGTCCGAAACGCAGACCGACACCGGCGGTGAAGATGTTCGAAGCGTTCTCCGCGGCCAGATTCCGGTAACCGCCGAGCCAGCCCGAGAAGACCTTGCCGGCGAGAAACTCGGCGCCGACGTTGAGGTACTGGTATTCCAGTTCTCTCAGGAGGTTTGCGTCGATCCTGTTCAGGTCCAGGTCGGCGGTGACGTTGAACCAGCGCAACGGCCGATACTCCACGCCACCGCGGAACTGCGCCTCCAGCTCGAACGCAGCCGCGTCCTCCAGCGTGAACTCCGGTGAGTTCAGGTTGTTCCCGACGAGGCCCACCGCCCAGCGATCAGAGATCTTGTAGCGGGCCGCCAGATCGATCGAGATCTCGGTGCTCGAACGGACTTCCTGCCGGAAGACGCCGCTCAGCGCATCTTCCAGGGTGTTGCGGCCGGTGTCTAGCTCCGCCACCAGGGTGGCCGATCGGGAGACCTCGCCACCCATCACGTTCAGGCTGCCGCCCACCGACAGCTTGTCCTCGATGAGCATGTGTCCGTAGCTGGCCGTGAACTGAACCACGCCGAGCTGCGTCGTCAGCAGGCCGGTCTCGTTGTCGGCGAGAATGCCGTCTCCGCTGGCGGTGGCGTCGACGATCTTCAGCAGTAACGCCTCGGCAGCGGCGTCATCGGCCAGCGCGGCGCCGGCTGCCGCGACGAGCGTCTCGGCGCGGGCCTGATCCAGCGATCCACCGGAGGCGTCGATCACCCGGGCAGCGATCTCGAGGCAGGTCGGATCGGACATGCAGGCGTCGGGATTGGCCGGGATCGCATTGGTCAGACCTCCGCTGCTGAGCGAGAGTCCGTTCTCGAGGTCGATCATCGAGTCGACGCCGCCGTTGCCGAGGGCGGTCAGCGCGAAGCCCCAGTTCTTCCAGCGGCCGACCGGCCCGGCGGACCCGCGAACGAAGCCGCCGTTGCGCGACGTCAGCGACAGATCCTTGATCTGATACAGATAGGCGTTCAGGACACGCTCGAGATCGTCGAGGCTCCCGGTCCCGTCGTTCAGTCGCTCCTGGATCGCCCGGAGTGTGGTCCCGTCGAACGTATCCTCGATGGCGTCGATCTTCTCGAAGAGATCGCCCTCGACCTCGGCGTCGACGGTCACCAGGGGCAACTGGACCTCCCAGCCCCGAGCGAAGGCCAGGGCCGCAGGGTTGAAGTGCACGGACATGGCGTCGGTCGTGCTGGCCACCCCGGTGTTACCCATGCCGAGATTCCGAGCGCCGACGAAGTAGCGATTCTGTGCCTGGACCGTTCCGGTCAGGACCAGGGCGACGAAAACCAGCACGATGAGGGGCCGGAGAGGGAAGGGGCTCGCAACGGTGCGAATCATGGGCGACACAGCCTCCTGTTGAGGTGGTCCAGTGTAGCGGAACACCGGGCCGAGCGGGAGTGTCCATCGTTCGGGCGACCGACGTCGAAGCTACTCTTCCTCGTCGGCGCCCCGCCGGATGTTCTCGGGGGAGCGTTCCCGGTCGTGCTCCTCCGGCTTGAAGGTCCAGCGCAGCGGGATCGACTTCGGCGGGTAGCAACCCCTGGCGTCGCAGGCCTGGTAGCGGAAGGTACCGACGACGACGAGCTCGTCCTGTTCCTCGACCGCTTCGGGGCGCGGCGTGCCCCGGGGACTACCGACGAGGTGGACGTCCCGGACGAGCTTCAGCCCCTCGTGGTAGACCGGCACCGTCTCCTGGATCGCCGGAAGGTGCTTCCATTCACCGGCCGGGTAGGACGCGTCCTCGAAGGCGATCCCCGCCGTCTCCTCGAGGGACCAGTCGACCGCCTTGTAGTCGTGATCGCCGGGGGCGTAGAGGTGCATGCCCGGCTTGAGTTCGACGTCGAGAGCGACGACGGCACGTTGCCCGACGCGCAAGGTCTCGTTGCTTGCCGACCAGGTCAGCTTGATCTGCTTGTTCTCGACCTGCCCCTGGCGGCTGTCGCCGGGTGCATCGAACGCGCGGACGAGGATCGCGGCCGACGTGTAGCGATCGGCGTTGCGTTCCTGGAAGTACTTCGACTGGACGACGCCGTCGGCGTCGAGCAGGTAGTAGCCGGCATACGGGAACCCGTAGTAAGGCTCGTCCTTGTCGACCGCGGTGTTGACGATCCCGAACGCGTCGATGATCTTGTAGTCCGGGTCCGAGAGCAGGGGATAGCCCAGCCCCGCCCGATCCGAGAAGGTCTTGAGGATCTCGACGTTGTCATAACTGAGGGCGGCGACGTGGATCCCGCGCTCGGCGAACTCTTTCCGCTTGCTCTCCAGCTCGACCAGCTGGCCCTTGCAGTGCGGTCACCAGTCGGCCGAGCGGTGGAACAGCAACAGCAATCCCTCCGGCCCGCGCAGGCTCTCGAACGTCCGGACCTTGCCGTACTGGTCGGGGGCAGTGATGTCGGGGATCTTCGTGCCGACGTCGGGGCCTGTCGCGATCCCCTCCTCGGCGGAGGCGATCGCCATCGTCATTCCGGCGGCGAGGGCGAGGGCGGCGGCCCGGCGGGTGGTTCGAGGCATTCTCGGGACTCCTGCGCCCGTTCGGGCGGATCGCGGCGACGAAAGACCACCGTACTAGGCAAACTCCCGGTCCGCCATTGCCGCCTGCCGTCCCTTTCCGACCCGGCGCCGGCCGCTGGCGCCGATCGCGGAACCGGCGTAAGAAGCCAGATTGCTGGATAATGCCAGGGGCAGCCGTCGATGTGCTGGTCCGAAGCAGACGAATTGCGGGGAACCCACGTGTACCGAAAGACGGTCCCGATCGGAGCGATCCTGCTCGCCTGCGGCCTCCTGTCCGCCGGGGCTCCGTTCGCCGATGTCGTCGATCTCGACGGTCGCCCGGTCGATCCGTTTCGAGTAGAAGATCGCACGACCGTGCTGCTGTTCACGCGCACGGATTGCCCGATCTCCAACCGCTACGCTCCCGAGGTGCGGCGGATCTTCGAGGAGTTCCAGGATCAACCGATCGACTTCTGGCTCGTGTATCCGGAGGGGGGCCGGACCCCGGAACAGATCCGCGAGCATCTCGCCGAGTACGGCTATTCGATGCCGGCGATCCTCGACCCATCTCACGAGCTGGTCGCGTTGAGTTCCGCGCAGGTCACTCCCGAGGCCGCGGTGTTCGTCAAGGGCAAGCTGATCTACCACGGGCGGATCGACGATCGACACGTCGCCTTCGGCACGACGCGGCCCGCTCCCACCGTGCGTGACCTCGAACGCACGCTGCAGTCGATCGTCGATGGGGTCGTTCCCGAGTACTCGACCGAAGAGGCCGTCGGCTGCTTCATCGTCATGCAGGATCCTCCGGAATGAATCGATACCGTCCCCTGCGCCGGGTCTCGACGGCCGCGTTGCTGATCGGTCTGCTGGGGGGGGCGACCTCCCTCGCCGAGGAGCCGACGTTCAATCGCGACGTCGCTCCGTTGCTCTTTGCTCATTGCACTCCGTGCCACCGTCCCGGGGAAGCCGCTCCGTTCCCGCTGGTCACCTATCGCGACACCCAGCGCTTCGGCAAGCAGATCACGATCGTCACCAGGAGCCGCTTCATGCCGCCCTGGCTCCCGGCGCCCGGACCTCACCGGTTCGCCGACGAGCGGCGGCTCGACCCGGAACAGATCGCCACGCTTCGCAGGTGGGTCGAGGCCGGAATGCCCGAAGGAGATCCGGCGGACCTTCCAGCGGTCCCCACGTGGACCGAGGGCTGGCAGGTCGGGCAACCGGACCGCGTCGTCACGTTGAGCGAACCGTTCACCGTGCCGGCGGGTGGCACGGACGTCTTTCGCAATTTCGTCATCCCCAGCGGTGCAACCGAGCAACACTTCGTCAAGGCGGTCGAGATCCGACCCGGCAACCCGCGGGTCGCGCACCACGCGATCCTGCGCATCGACCGCACCCTCGGCTCCCGGGTTCTCGACGAGGCGGACGTCGGGCTCGGGTTCGGCGGGATGGACATGGGAGGCTCGCAGGCCCCGGACGGCCAGTCCGTGGTCTGGGCGCCGGGCAAGGTGCCCGATGGGGGACGCGACGGAATCGCGTGGCGGCTGTCGCCGGGCACCGACCTGGTGTTGCAACTCCACACGCAGCCATCGGGAAAGGAAGAACAGGTTCAGCCGTCGATCGGCCTGTTCTATGCCGACGAACCACCTCGGTACCACGTCTTCGAGATGATGCTGCGCAACCGGGTGATCGATATCCCTGCCGGAGAGGCGAACTACCTCGTGGAGGATCGTTACACGATTCCGGTCGGCATCCAGGTGCTCAGCGTCATGCCCCACGCGCACTACCTCGGTCGGGACCTGCGCGGGGATGCTGTGCTGCCCGACGGTCGGCGAATTTCGCTGATCCACATTCCCGACTGGAACTTCGACTGGCAGGACCGCTATCGCTACGAGCAGCCGGTGCACTTGCCTGCCGGAACGACGATCGAGATGCTGTTCGTCTACGACAACTCCGCGGCCAATCCACGAAATCCGAACCACCCGCCCCAGCGGGTCCAGGACGGGAGTCGTTCCGTCGACGAGATGGGAACGCTGACGCTGGAGGTGCTGCCTGACGATCAGCTCCAGTTGCAGGAGCTGCGCGAGTCGCTGATGCGTCAGGATCTGGAGAAGGATCCGGATGACTGGCTGGCGCTCTACAACCTGGGTGCGGCCGTGCATGCCCGCGGTGAGTTCGCAGAGGCGATTCGACTCTACGAGAAGAGCCTCTCTCTCAACTCGAACCGCACGGACACCTACGTCAACCTGGGATCGGCGTTGCAGTCGCAAGGCGAGACCGAGGAGGCGCTGGCCGTTCTCTCCGGCGCCGTCGAACGCGACCCGACACACGCCCAGGCCCGCACCAACCTCGGGCTGTTGCTGCAGAGCGAAGGGCGGTTTGTCGACGCGATGCCGCACCTGCAGCGCGCGCTGGAGCTCGACCCCTATTCGACGGAAGCTCGATTCGGCATCGGCAGCATCCTGCTCGCGATCGGGAAACCCGCGGAAGCTGCCGCGCAGTTCCAGGCCGCCCTGCGTTCGGATCCCGAAGACGCCGAGCTGCACAACAATCTCGGGAGTGCCCTGGCCCAGCTCGAACAGATCCCGCTGGCCCGTCGCCACCTGGAGCAGGCGGTACGACTCGATCCGGGGCTGGCCGGCGCGCACCTCAACCTCGCGAACCTGCTGGCCTGGGTCGGCGAGCTGGATGCGGCGATCGAACAGTACCGGTTGACCCTTGCCCTCGAGCCGGAGTCGGCCGATGCGCTTCAGAACCTCGAGCTGGCGCGGTCGATGAAGGCCGAGCTGGACCAGACGCGTGCGTTCTACGACCAGTCGATCCAGCGGATGCGCCAGGCCGAGCAGTACGCGGCCAGGGGCGCGTTCGACGATGCTCTACGTCTCGGAAACGAAGCGCTGGAGCTGGCCCAGGCGGCGAAGATGCCGGAACTCATCGCGAGTATCCAGCAGCGGTTGAAGGTTTACGAGCAGGCGAAGCCGTAGCGTCAGGTTCCCGATCGCCATTCGCGTCATCGATGGGCGAGAGTCTGCAAATGCAGACTCCGCGGTCACGCCTCCCCGGGCTCGATGGGAGCCACGACCGGCGAGCTCATGGCACCCCCGGGAGAATCGGCGTATGAAGTCACGGGGCGAGGAACCGGAATGCGCAGCTCAGCAAGTACCGCGGGCCGACGGCACCGCGCCCGATCGACCGCCCTCACCCTCACCCTCGCGCTGTTTCTGGCCTCGGGCCTCGGCGGAGCCCTCGCCGAAGATCAGGCGAAACAACCACAGCCCGGCGAGACCCCCGAACAAGGCTACCGCGACACCCCACCCGGCCCGCCGGCGCTCTTCCGCGCGACCGACGACCCCGCCGCCCGTCAGCCGGCCGGCAACATCCTGCGCGGCCCCTACCTCTCGATCCAGATCAACACCGACTTCGCCGGCCAGGACATCGTCGGCGATGCCGCCAACGAGACGACCCTCGCCGTCGACCCGACGAACCCGGACCACCTCGTCGTCGGCTGGCGCCAGTTCGACTCGATCGGCTCGAACTTCCGTCAGGCCGGCTACTCGGTCAGCTTCGACGGTGGATCGACCTGGTCGCCGGTCGCCTCGCTGCAGCCCTTCCTGTTTCGCAGCGACCCGGTAGTCGCCTTCGACGGCAGCGGAGTCGCCTACCACCAGGCATTGACGATCGAGAACGGCCTGGCGAACGAGCTGCGCTCCTCGAACGACGGCGCGATCTGGTCCGTGCCGACCCCGATGTTCGGCGGCGACAAGAACTGGATGACCGTCGATACCAGCGGAGGTACCGGCGACGGCAACATCTACGGAACCTGGCGCGCGCTGTTCAGCTGTTGCGACACGAACATCGTCACACGCTCGACCGATGGCGGCATGACCTTCGACGACCCCGGTCGGGTGCCGCTGTCTCCCGGAGTCGGCACGATGGCGGTCGCTCCCGACGGCGCGTTGCTGATCGCCGGCGTCTCCGAGGCGGACGGAACGTTCTGCTCCGACTGTTTCGTCGTCGCCCGCTCCGCCGACCTCCAGGACTCCGGCGTCACCGAACCCTCCTGGACCTCCTCGTCGATCGAGATGGACGGCTCGATCGGACTCGGGATCGGCGGCAGCCCGAACCCCGCCGGGCTGCTGGGGCAGGTCAACGTCGCGGTCTCCTCGGCTCCCGGTCCGGCCCACGGCGACGTGTACGTCCTGGCCTCGGTCGCCGGCGGCGGGCTTTCCGGTTCCGACCCTCTCGACGTGAGGTTCGTGCGCAGCGTCGACGACGGCGCGACCTGGAGCGCACCGCTGCAGGTGCATCAGGATCCGACCGGGCAGGGGACCTGGCACTGGTTCGGCACGATGTCGGTCGCGCCGTCGGGACGCATCGACGTGGTCTGGAACGACACCCGGGCCTCGGGGCTCGCCAACGTCTCCGAGCTGTACTACGCCTACTCCGTCGATCGGGGGCAGACCTGGTCGCCGGGAGTACCGGCCTCGCCGGCGTTCGACAGCCACCTCGGCTGGCCCCAGCAGGCCAAGCTCGGTGATTACTACGGGATCTCCTCCGACGACGCCGGCGCCGACCTGGCCTACGCGGCGACGTTCCGGGGCGGCCAGGACGTCTACTACGTCCGCCTGTTCCCCGACTGCAACGGGAACGGGCGTTCGGATGTGGCGGACATCGACTCGCAGTTCAGCGAGGACTGCAACGACAACCGGATCCCCGACGATTGCGAGGAGGTCGGCGAGTGCCTCCCTGTCGGCGCCGTGCCTGCGCTGGCGACCGACGACACGTCCCCGCTCCGGCTGGCCAAGCGCCCCGACGGCTCGATCGGGCTGACCTGGGATCCATCGTGCTCGGCGACCGACGCGGACTTCGCGGTCTACGAGGGGGAACTCGGCGAGTTCACCAGTCACGAGGCGTCTCTCTGCACGACCGGCGGTTTCACGTCGATCGTTCACACGCCCGGTGACGGCGATCGCTACTTCCTGATCGTCGCTCACAACGGTGCGCTCGAGGGGGCCTACGGGATCAACACCGACGGCGAGCGGATCGGCGCCCGGGGGGCGACCTGTTTGCCCCGGGGTACTGCGGCCACGTGTAGCGAGGACCATTCAATCCCCGAAAGCAGTCGAAGGATTGGAGCGCGCTGATCGAAGAAGTCCGACGCGCCGCGCCAGAGCGAGTCAAAAATGGCTTTGGTGAGGTCGTCCTGGACTCCACCAATGAAAAGGCGGGCTATCCATTGCGTAGTGCTTGACGCAAGGGCAGAGACAGGGTAAATCCTGGGCAAGTTTACGGGAGGCACCGCATGATCAACTTCTCGGCTTCTCGGCTTCTCGGCTTCTCGGCTTCTCGGCTTCTCGGCTTCTCGGCTTCTCGGCTTCTCGGCTTCTCGGCTTCTCGGCTTCTCGGCGATCTGTCTTGCTAGCCTCCCTGCTGGGTCGTATGCGTCGAAAGACCTTGGCCTAGAGAGGCGAACCACGATGCAACGGCACCCGGTCGCGGCCTTCATACGCCCACGGGCGGCAGCATCGCGACGCCCGGTTCCACCGAAACCTGCCCGGCACCCTAGGATCTCGAAGCACATCCGCGTGGCACTCGGGAGGGCCAGCACCGTCGCCAGACGGTTGACCCGGCCGTCGAGCGTCTTGATGACGCTCCTGGCGGCGACGATCGTCTACGGCTCCGACGAAGTGTCCCGGGCGGAGCGAGTGTCGGTGACCGCCAAGCCACGAGCCGAACTCGTGGAAGCCGCGGGGCATGTGCCGACTCCTGCCCCTCCGGCGATGGTGCTGGTTCGCGTCTTCGTGTCGGATAACGGCGATCAGGACGGCTACGCCGACTCGTTCGAGACGGTCGACCTGTTCGTCACGGTCTACAACCGTACGGGCCTTGCCCTCGACAACGTCACGGCCGAACTGTCCACGACCGACCCGGCAGTCGGCTGCATCAGCCTGCCGCACATCGACTTCGGATCCCTGGCAGATCGCGAGACTCGTACCGGCACGACTGCGTTCCGGTTCATGATCGGTGATGTGCAGCGCGAGTCCCTGGAAGACGACCTGACGGCGAGCTTCTCGATCGCCTGGTCCGCGACGGACCGGCCCGATCTCGGAAGCTCGCCGGTCACTCTCGACCTCGACCTGGACGTGTCCGGCGGTGAAGGCCCCACGCAATTCTTCGAGGGTTTCGAAGGCGGCCTCGACACCTTCCTGCCGATGCCCATCGACGAGCCCCTGAACGCGGAAGACGATGACCTGGGCAATCATCAGTCGGGCCGGCTGAACTCCGATGGGTTCCGGTGTGCCTATAACGATCCGGACTGGGAGGGCTCGAACTCTCCCGGCCGGGAGCTGTGCTACGTGAGCCCGGGGCAGCCTGACCGGTTCTTCTTCGAGGACACGACGGATCGCGCCTTCTCGGGATCCCGGTCCCTGCACTGGGGGATCTTCCTCGACGAGATCCGCGGATTCACCGAACCCTTCGGGCAACTCGAGGCGATCGGACCCGAGCAGCCCATCAACATCGGGCGGGGTCGCGTCTGTTCGAAGACGCGAAGCCTGCGCTGTGCGGAGGATCTGGACTGTCCGGTCGGTGAGGCGTGCGAGGGGGTCGTTCCCGTCCTGCTGTTCAAGCATCAGATCAGCCAGGTGGATCACCGTTCGATCAGCGGGGGGCCGGACGGCCGCCGGGGTGTCGATCGAGCCGTGGTGCAGGTGCAGGTCGTGAACAACGACGGGGAGCCGATCGGACCCTGGATCAACCTCGACCCGTTCCACAACGTCTACGACACGCAGGACAACGACCAGTTCTCGAACTGTTCGTTCGACCCGATCGACGACGGGAACGACGAGTCCACGTTCTTCGACCCGGAGGATCCAGCACGTCGGCACGGGCCATCCTCGACCTGTTTCCCCACGCGTACGTTCGTGCACCAGGGGGATACGTTCTCGGCGTTCGACGCGCAGCATACGGGGGATGCCAGCGACGGACCGGGTCTCGAGGGCGAGCACGGAATCGGTACGTGGGTCGAGAGCCGTTTCGATCTGGGGCGATACGTCGGTCGCAAGATCCGACTGCGGTTTCTCGAGTCGTCGCTCGAGCTCATCTGGGTGGCCACCTACGAGGATTTCACGCTCGTCAACCCGGTCGGCACCGACGACGGATGGTTCATCGACGACCTGACCGTCACGGACACGCTGGCCGTGGCGGCGACGGCGACTCCCGATGTCAACGACAACGACGACCTGCGAGGCGACCATGACCTCGACACGGTACCGGCGACGTGTGACTGCGCACCGGACGACGGGACGACGTGGGACCTGCCGGGTAACGCTTCCGGACTGCTTCTGTCGCTTCCGTCCGGGGCGACGGGACCCACGCGATTGGTCTGGTCTCCGCCGCTCGAGGGTGGGACGGAGTTCGCCTTCGACACCTTGCGCTCGACCGCCGCGTCGGCGTTCGGCGACGCGTTGAGCACCGTGTGTCTCGAGTCCGCCGACACCGATCTCGAGGCCTCCGATGCAACGCCGGGGCCGGGCCCGGGCGCAACGTGGTTCTACCTTGTGCGGGCCAGCAATCCTTGCGGCAATGGGCCCAGCGGAACCGACTCGGCGAACGTCCCCCGCGTGGCCAGGGCCTGCGAGGCGTCGTGATCGACCCGCTTCGATCACGCCTGCACCCAGAGGAATCCGGAGGGCTCTGGTAACTCGCCTCCGCCCTGTGGCATCCTCACCGCCCGGATGAAGAACTCCCTCTCGCGACTGTCGCTCCTGGTGTTGCTGTCCGCCGTGGCGCTGCTCGGCTGCGACGGCTCCGGCACGCCCGGCGATACGCAGGGATCCACGACGCCAGACGGCGCAACCGGTTCGACCCCCGCAACGGGAGGCGACGACTCCCAGGCCGGCGCCGACGTCGGCGTCCGCTTCGTCGACCGCACCGCCGAGGCCGGCATCGACGTGGGGGCGACCTACCGCGATCGTTCCCTGCGACACATCCTCGATTCGACCGGCAGTGGCGCCGCCGCGGCGGACTACGACAACGACGGCGACATCGACCTGTTCGTCCCCGCCGGCCGGGACACCGACACCTGGTCCGACGGATCCCCCCGGCGATCGGCATCGCTCTACCGCAACGAGGGTGACGGCACGTTCGTCGACGTCGCCGCCGCCGCCGGGGTCGCCCTGACCGGCTGGATCAACGGCGCCTACTTCGTCGACCATGATGGCGACGGCGACAAGGATCTGTTCGTCACCGCCTGGGGCCAGGACGGCCTGTACCGCAACAACGGCGACGGCACGTTCACCGACGTCTCGGCCCGTTCCGGCCTGGCCGGCGGCGACAAGGACTGGAGCTCCAGCGCCGCCTTCGGCGACCTCGACGGTGACGGCGACCTGGACCTCTACGTCACACGGTACTGCGACTACTCCCCGAGCGATCCGGCGCTGGGCTCGCTGCAGTGGACCTGGAAAAACCTGGTCGTCTTCCCCGGACCCCGGGGCCTGCGCGGGCAGGAGGACGTGCTGTTCCGCAACGACGGCGACGGCCGGTTCACCGACGTCTCCGTCGAGTCCGGGATCCGCTCCGCCGCTCCGCTCTACGCCCTGGCGGTGGTCTTCTCCGACCTCGACGACGACGGCGATCTCGACATCTACGTCGCCAACGACTCGGTGATCAACCTCGCCTGGCGCAACGACGGTGGCCTGAAGTTCACCGAGGTCGGCGGACTGGCCGGGCTGGCGACCAACGAGAGCGCCCAGGTCCAGGCGGGGATGGGGGTCGATGCCGGCGACTACGACGGTGACGGTGACCTGGACCTGTTCGTGACCAACTTCTCCCACGACTGGAACACGCTCTATCGCAACGAGGGCAGCTGGCTGTTCCAGGAGGCGACGTTCGAGACGCCGATTCGCGACAGCTACCTCGATCTCTCGTGGGGTGCCAAGTTCCTGGACTACGACAACGACGGTTGGCTGGATCTGTTCGTGGCCAACGGTCACATCTACCCCCAGGTCGAGCAGGCGCCTCATCTGAACACACCGTTTCGACAGGCCAACAAGCTCTATCGCAACCTGGGCCAGGGCCGGTTCGTCAACGCGTCGCGGCAGAGCGGGCCGGGGATGCAGATCGCCGCCAACAGCCGCGGTGTGGTCGTCGCCGACTTCAACGGCGACGGCGCCCTCGACCTGTTCGTCACCAACCTCGACGATCCGCCGAACCTGTTGATCAGCGAGGGCGGCCAGGGCAACTGGCTGGCGCTGCGCCTGGTCGGCACCCGCTCGAACCGCGATGGGATCGGTGCGCGCTTGACCCTGACCGCCGGCGGCACGAGCCAGCTGCGGGAGGCCAACCCGTTCGGCACGTTCCTGTCCCAGGGTGGATACGACGTGCACTTCGGTCTCGGCGCCGCGACCGCCGCCGACCGGCTGGAGATCCGCTGGCCCGGCGGCGAGACCCAGCTCGTCGAGAAGCTGACCGCCGGACGGGTGTACGAGATTCACGAGGACGGCACCGTGCGGGACGTCCCGTGAGCGGGCCGCGACGGCCGGTGTTCCCCGGTGTCTTCGTCCTCGTCGTCGCGTCGATGATCGGCCTGCTGCTGCTCGCCGGTTGCAACGACTCCGGTTCCCCGAACCCGGCGACGGGAGACTCACCCTCGACCGCCGCCGATCTGGCCCGGATCCGTGAGCAGCGCGAGCGGGACGACGCCCTGCGCAACGACCCGGCCTACCGCACCCGCAAGGGCCGGATCGAGAACTTCGCCCGGCAAGGCCAGTCCCGCCAGGCACGCCAGGAGCTGGAGACCGCCCTGGCGCTGGATCCGCTGGCCCGGGACCCCTGGGAGCTCGCCTCGCGACTGGCCGACGGTTCGACAGGCCTGGACTGGTACGCGAAGCTCGAGGCCGCGCACCCGGGCAACGCCCACGCCGCGTTCTTCCGCGGACATCGCGGAGTTCTCGATGGACGCTGGCCCGAAGCCGAGGCGGGCTTCCGCCGTGCGCTGGAGCTGGAACCGGCCTACCCCGACGCGGCCTACCGCCTCGGTGTCGTGCTGTCGACCCGCGGCGATTTCGACGGCGCTGTCGAGGCGTTCCGCCGCTCGTTGCAGGCCAACCCCCGCTCGGAACGCGACGCGCGGATGCTCGCCGTCACGCTGAAGGTCGTCGGCAAGAACGAGGAGGCCGCCGCCGTCATCGATCGTGCCCTGGGGCAGCACCCCGACTCGGCCGAACTGCAGTTCATGCGCGGCCTGGCCGCGTTGCGCGCCGGTTCCCTCGAGGTGGGGGAAGCGGCCCTGCGGCGGGCGCTCGAGATCGACGAGACCCACCACGGGGCCCGACGGGAACTCGCCGCGCTGGCCGGGCGCGCCGGAGACCGCGAACGGGCGGGCCGGGAACTCGAGCTGGCCGAGCGTTACAAGGACTACCAGGAGCTAGGTGGATCACTGGAAGAGCGGATGGCGGCGAGCCGCGACGGGGCGCTGGCGCTGCTGCGCGGCGAGATCGCGCTGACCGTCGATCGCCCCGAAGAGGCGTTGCAGTGGGCCGACCGGGCGGAAGCGCTCGCCGGTCCCGCCGAGCGGATCCTGGCGTTGCGCGGGTGTGCGCGATTCCAGCAAGGGGAGGCGCCGCTGGACACCGAGCAGGCGGCGGGTCTCGCCGGATCGACGGACCCACGGGTCCAGCTGGCCTTGGCCGCCCAGGCGTTGCAGGAGAACGACCTGACGAACGCCCGGCGCTGGATCGCGAAGGCGACGGCGGGGGAGCGACTGGATCGGAGTTTCCTGCGCCGGGCGTCCGACCTGGCCGAGGCGGCCGGCGATCAGGCGACGGCCGGAGAGCTGCGCCGCGTCGCCGCGACCGCCGGACTCATGTAGTCGGCGGCTTGCGCTTCGAGGTCAACAGCCGACCAAACTCCTCGGCCAGCTCGAAGGCCGCGTCGACGTTCCGCGGATTGCGCGAGTCGAGATACTCGATGTTCACACCGAGCTTCTCCTTGGGATAGCCGATTCCCTTGGCGAAGTGCGAGATCCGCTCCCACAGCAACAGCAACGAAGAGATCGAGGCCTCCCGCATGCTTCGTGCCCCGCGCAGCAAGCGCCGCACGTCGTCGGGGACGTAGACGCCGAGCGTCTTGCTGGCGAACTTGATGTCCTCGACGCAGACGAACGGCGAGAGCGTCAGGAAGATCTGCGGCAGTTCCTTCTTCTCCATTCCGCGGACCAGATCGAGCAGCAGGCAGCTCATCCACTCACCCTCGTAGAGGATCTGGGTCGTGAAGAACTGGATGTCGTGGTCGCGCACCTTGGCGAACAGCCGGTCGGTCTCGTCGACCGAGGCGGGTCGATCGACGAAGTGGCTGCGCCGGGTCGGGATGATGATGCCCCCGCAGCGGAAGCCCTTGTCCCGGGCCTGGCGCGAGGCCTCGTCGACCTGCAGCGCGCCCTCCTTGAACGGTTTGTCGGTGCGATCGGGGCCGACGAGGAAGATGTCCTTGCAGCCCAGGGAGCTGGCGTGGTCGAGCCAGTCGGAGAACTCCTGGCGGTTGCAGGTCGTGACGACCTTGTAGAGGCTGAACGGCTTGTTCGTCAGCTCCTTGAGCATCGTGGCGAACTCGTCGTTGTCGACCCTGGAGCGCTCGCGATTGAACTCGCCGGAGTCCTGCAGATCGGGGATGCTGATCGCATGGAACGAGTTGTAGATCGAGAAGCTCTGGCGCAGGAAGGCGTACGACTTGTCGCGATCGCCGAGGGCCGGGGGGCAGGCCTCGAGCAACACTCTCGCCGAGACGAGAGGCGACGGTGAGGCGGTCACGGCCTTCTTGGTCTTCGTCCTGCTCATACCAACTCCACCAGGATTCGCGATGCGGCCTGGAAGCCCAGCTGCAGCGATTCGTCGCCGTTCGGGCGCACGCAGACGGTCTCGGCCATCAGGTCACGGGACTCGACCGTCGCGAACGTACCCGGGACGAGACCGTGTCGTTCGAGCAACTGCAGGAACTCGGCGCGTTGATCGGTGACCCGGGCGATCCGCAGTTCGCAGTTGAGGTCGCACTTCAGCAAACTGGGGTGATCGATCTCGACCACCTGTCCGCCGGCGGTCGGGATCGGATCGCCGTGGGGGTCGACCGACGGTCGCCCGAGCATCTCGTCCATCCGATCGATCAGGCGATCCGAGACGGCGTGCTCGAGGATCTCGGCCTCGGCGTGGACCTCGGTCCAGTCCATCTCCATGATCTGCACCAGGAACTGCTCGACGAGCCGGTGCCGGCGCAGGACGCGGGTCGCCAGCTTGCGGCCGGCGTCGGTCAGGCTGACCCCGACGTAGGGCTGATAGTCGACAAGGGCTGCGTCGGTCAGCGTCTTGAGCATCGCCGTGACGGTGCCCGGAGCGACCCCCATCGCCGAGGCGATCCGGCCGGGGGCCACACGTTCCCCCGCCCTCCGCTGTTCCGCGCGGAAGATGCACTTCAAATAGTCCTCTACGGTGCTTGTCGGCATCGGTCGTAAGGATAGCCCATGGCTCCTTTCCTTAATTTATGCATCGGCGGCGCGGTCGCCAGTCCGCAGGCCGGTGTGGTCCGACCGCCCCAGGAATCCGACCTCGGTTACAATCTCGCGTCGCGGCCTTCCGTATGACAAGGAAGGAGTGCCCGAGAAAGCTCCGACGGGGATGAAATCCGTGGACCGATGCCCGAAGTGCAGCAGCGAGATTGCAGGAGATTCGCGGTTCTGCCCGTCCTGTGGAACCTCCCTGCAGGCCCCGGCGGCGGCGACGATGACCTCGATTCCCCGGGAATCGGACTCGGGTAGCGGGTCGGCGCCGACGTCGGCCTCCCGTGTCGGGCGTTTTTCGGTCTCCCGGGACAGTCTGGAGGCTTCGCGTTTCCTCCCCGGCGACCTTGTCGGCGACCGCTACCGGATCGTCGGGCTGATCGGCAAGGGGGGCATGGGCGAGGTCTACCGCGCCGACGACCTCACGCTGCAACAGCCGGTGGCCCTGAAATTCCTGCCCATCGACCTCAACAAGGATCCCGATCGGCTGACCCGCTTCCGCAACGAGGTCCGTATCGCCCGCCAGGTCTCCCACTCGAATGTTTGTCGGGTTTATGACATCGGCGAGTTCGACGGGCAGGCGTTCCTGTCGATGGAGCTGATCGACGGCGAGGATCTATCGACGCTATTGCGCCGGATCGGGCGGCTCCCGGAAGACACGGCGATCAAGATGGCCCGGCAGATCTGCGCCGGTCTCGCCGCCGCCCACAATCGCGGCATCGTGCACCGGGACCTGAAGCCGGCCAACGTCATGATCGACAACGACGGCCAGGTCCGCATCACCGATTTCGAGAGTGTGCCAATCTTAGTTGGAAATTGAAACGGCTCCAAGCCCTATGGTTTGATGGCATTGCCAAACAACATCAAGCCGCAAGAGAAAGGAGCCGAGATGAGCAGTGTCCTACGATCGGTCAAGAAACGCAAGAAGTCCCGTCGCCTTGGGGAGGTCAACGTCATCAGCCGCGAGGAGTACGACGACTTCGAGTTGGACTCCAAGGTGGAGACAATCCGCGCCTTGGTCCGCTCGGGCTGATGCACGTGGCGGAGTTGCTCGATAACGAGATCACCGAGTTGGCGGGAGCGCGCCACGCCCGCAAGGAATCGTCGATGCCAGGACGGCGTCACGGCGGCAATCCCGGCACGGTGCAACTGGTAGGACAAACCATACCGATTCGGGTTCCGCGAGTCCGCAGCGTTGCCGGCGGTGAGATCCGCACGGTCCTACGATGCGCTGAAGCAGGACGGCGAGGTCAACGACTTGTTGCTGAAGCGTGTGCTGTATGGAATCTCGTGCCGCAACTACGAAGCCGCGGCGGAGTCGGTCCCCGGCGCGATCGGGCTGTCGAGCTCAACCGTGTCGCGAAGTTTCATCCAAGCCAGCGCAGCCACTCTGCGAGGGTTTCAGGAGCGCGACCTGTCCGGTGAGGACCTGGTTGCACTGTAAGGACTCGCCCTACCCCGTCTTGCCCGAGATTCGCTGAACTGTGAGGCTTTCCCCTGAAGGGAGAAGTCAATGGCAGTTCCGAAATTGGATCGGCTGCGCGAGGCGGTCGCCACGGTTCGCCGGCAGCGCAACCCCAAACGCCGCCGCTACGGGATCGAGCTCCGGCGAGAGATCGTCGCGTATGTCGCGGTCGAACGGAAGCACGGCACCAGCACCAAGGCATTGTCGGAGTCGCTCCGGCTGCCCGTACACGACGCTGTGCAGCTGGATGCCGCGGAAGGATGAGCGATTTCGGCCAGTCGCTGTGAGACCCCCCGAGCCTGAGTCCGCTGCGGCAGGAGAAACGCTTGAGTTGCTCACGGCCCAAGGCCACCGTGTTGTCGGCCTGAGCCGAGAGGACGTCGCATACCTGCTTCGGGCGCTTGTGTGATCGGTGTCTCCGGCCGCTTTCGCGTCTACGCGTATGCCGACCCGGCAGACATGCGCAAGAGCTACGAGGGGTTGTCTGCACTGGTCCGAGAAGAGCTCGGCCGCGATCCGCTATCCGGTGACCTTTACCTGTTTTGCAATCGCCTGCTTCACCGCGCCAAGGTTCTGCATTGGGACGGCACCGGATTGTGCGTGTACGCAAAGCGACTCGAGCAGGGTCGGTTTGCGTGCTTGTGGCGCCAAAACGATCGCGCCGAACTCGAACTGAGCGAATCCGAGTTGCGCCTGTTTCTCGAAGGCAGTCAACTGATCGGACGCGTCGCGTTGTCGCCGTCGCGATTGAGCGAAAAGGATCTTTACATCAAGCGTTGACTTTGCTTCAATGCGTGCATGCTTGACGTCGATCGCATCCAAGATGTTGATCAGCTTCGCGACGTCGCTCGTCTGCTTGCCCGCACGGTCGATCACCTTCAAACGAAGTACGATGAGATTCGGCGTGAATTGGCCAAGGTGCGCGACACGGCCGCCCAGGGTCGGTTGAGCTTGGAGATCGAAGCGCACCAAGCGTTTCTCGACCGCGCACGGCGGGAGTGGGAGACGAAGGTATCGGAGAAGCGGAGCGTCTCCGAGAGTGCGCCAGCCAAGCAGCAACGCGGGCACGGACCGCGTGATCAGCCGAACCTGCCCGTCGACGAGCAAACGCATCGTTTGCTCGAATGCGACCTGGTTTGCCCCGCCTGCGATGGCAAGCTCGAAGAGATGCCAGGCCAGTACGAGGAGGCGGACGAGATAACGGTGGTGCGAAGGCACTTCCGCATCCAGCGTCACAAGCGCCAGAAGTATCGCTGCCGTTGCAACGGGGCGGTGGTGACCGCGCCGCCACCGCTCAAGCTGATTCCGGGCGGTCGCTACTCGATCGACTTCGCGGTGGAGGTGGCCGCGGGCAAGAACATCGATCACCTGCCACTCGATCGCCAGCGACGCATGATGGAGCGGGAAGGGGCTACCGGATCGACACGCAAACGCACTTTGGGATCAGATCGAAGTCCAGCGGCGTCACCTTCGGCCGAGCTACGCGGCGCTTTCCTCGGGCACATTCTCTCGCAGCCGCTGATCGGCGCGGACAAGACCCTGGTGGCGTGTGATGTGGAGCAGGTCGTCCAAGCGCTGGTGGGACTGGTGCTTGACGTCGAATGACGCGGCATTTCACCACATCCATCCCAGCCGATCAGCGAAAGCCGCTCGAGAACTCTTGAAGGGCTGCGAAGGCGTCGTGATGTCCGACGCCTACGCGGCCTATGACGTCGTAGCGCGGGCCGGCCCGAAGATCCAGCAGGCCCATTGCTGGGCGCACGTACGACGGAAGTACATCGAAATCGAAGACCACCACCCGGAAGCGTGCGGTCAGGTCCTGGATCCTCATCGGCGAGCTATACGGCGTCGAGAAAGGCGTCCCCGATTCGGATGACGCGCTCGGGCTGCGCGCCCGTGTGCGCGACGAACGGTCGCGGCCGATTGTCGCCGCGATCCGCGAGTGGGCCTTCTCTCAGCGCTCGTCACCCCCGGAGCGCTTTGGGGAAGCTTGATCGATTACATGCTCAAGTACATGGCCGGGACTGACGGCGTTTCTCGACAATCCCAATGTCGTTGGACAACAACGCGTCCGAACGATGCGCTTCGTCCGGTTGTCCTCGGAAGAAAAGGAGATCCTACGGCTCACGGTCGCGTCGCGGCACCGAGGTCGCCGCGGTCTTCTACGAGTTGCTCGACACCGCCCGGCTCTACGGCCTCGATCCCAAGGACTACCTGCTCAAGGCGGCCAAGGCCGCGATCGAAGGCCCGGCTCTGGCTCCTGCCCCAGATCGCCCAGCGACATCGCCTCGGCCTGATCCGCGCCCAGCCTCGCCCCGTCAGAACGCGCCACTTCCTCGTCGCG
>CALNYP010000030.1:0-145185 GCA_942490715.1 uncultured bacterium | reverse complement strand
CCGGGTCTTCCAGCACGCCAATCGGCGAACGAAGCTTCTTGGCCTTGTCGAGGTCCAGGGCCGGCATCGCGTCCACGGTGGAGGCACGCTTGGCCGCCTCGACCTGCCAGTCCTCGGAGTACCGTCGCCGCCGCGGAGATGTGCTTGTGATCGCCCGCCTCGCGAACCGCCTCCAGATTCCCACCGGGCCCCGCCATCACCCTCGAGGTGCGTCGCCAGGTAACTAGCGACCGGCACCGTCACCGCAAGACACGCGGACGCCATTTGGCGCGGGAACCGGTTGCCGGCAGGCGAACGGCGGTGCCGCGACGCCGGAGGGGATCAGTCCGCCGCCCTTGATCGTCCGTCGCCAAAGTCGCTGAGCGCTGGCCGCCGAGGAGCGACGTTTACGGAGCGTTGGCGCCGAGACGGTGATCGTTGCCGACCGAGTAGGTCGGCGTGCAGATCCGCACAGAGGAAGATGAACTGCATGTTGGTGTGGGTGTCGTCCCGGGGCTCGGTGTCGGTCGTCACCCCGGCGGCTTCGTGGAGCCCGGGGCGATGTTTTCCGCCATCTGGTGGTCACAGGCGATGTTCGAGGTTCGAAGGTCGGGGCGACCTCGAACTGTCCCGAGTTGCGTCGTAACCGACCGACCTCCTCTCGCCGCGGCCGAAGGCCAGCACGCGCTGTAGATCAGTCGGCAGAGTCGCGGCCGAGCCGCCGCCCCCGGGCGGCCGGGATCTCGGTCGCGGGCCGCGAGGCGTTACGGTCGACCAGGATTCCCGTCGTCACGCGTGCGAGGCACTGGCCGGCGTTGCCGAAGATCTCGGAGGATTGCATGCTGGAGAGTGCTCTGCATCGAACGCAGCAGGCCTCTGAACCAGCGCGGCGCCGGTCCATGAAACGAACGCAATCGGAATGCAGTGACGCTGCAACAGCCGCGAACGAGGAACGCGGGGCTGGTCAACCCAGGCTGCGCAGCTTTTCGAAGGTCTGCTCACCGCGGGGAAGCCGAGGGGCTCGCCCCGGCATAGTCTCTGGCCGACAAGCGTGGCCCACCATTACGGGGCGACGAAGAGTCGCTTCCTAAGGTCAGCGGCTGAAATCCAAAGTGGTGTGTGGCGGGTGGCTCCGCCGATTCAGTCCCCGTCGCCGAGGTCGCCAGTCCTCGACCCGTAGGCCTCAACGTCATCGTTGGGGAGACGCTGTCGCATCACCACGACGGCCGCGACCTGTCCGGGGAGCCGTTCTCGTTACAATGTCGTTCTGTGTTGTTGGAACCACATGTGTTTGTCGATTTCTCATGACCGCCCTACGTCGGTTGAAGAGCTCCATTACCTGCGGGGCTGCGTCGGTGAGTGTAATCGGGTCTTGGTGGGCCTAGTGCTGGGATCATGATGATCAGTGGACTGGTGCCGCATCATCCCCGGATTTTGGAAGGGTAGTGGAATCCCTGCTCCACTACATCGGCGCAAACCTTCGTGTTTTCCCCGAAGTTTTGCGGCTCTGTCTGCGATTTACGTCAATCAACGTCAGGGCGGGTCTCATCAGGCGACCGAGGCCCTCGGCTGCCGCGCTGCGATTGCACTGCCGGCCTCGCAGCGCCGCTGGCGTCGCGATCAGAGCAGCCACTGGCCGGATGCCAGCGGCGTGACAGATCCCTGGCGCCGTCCGGCGAAGCTCATCGCAGTCGGAGAGCCGCCCATGACACTGGCGCGCAAACACCATTTTCGCGCGTCGACGGCGAGGTCGTCGCGGCCGGGGGCCGCGGCCGCCATCGTTGTTTTCCCGGGAGTTCGGGCCGACCCGAGGGCCAAATCGGGCGCGGGTCGGGCCGGCGCGATTCTTGCCGGGCCGGCGGACAACATTCTTGCCGCAGTAGGGCTTATCTCCTCGACCTCGCGCCCCAGTGATGTCAGACGTCAACGTCGTCAGCTGCGTCCCGTCAGCTGGTATTCGTGGTCGACGGTACCAGGATCGTCTGCAGCACGGTGGCGCTCCGCAATCAGGTTCGAGACGCCGTCGGGTTCGAGACGACGTCGGACAATCGAGGAGAAGATCTGCTTGCCGCATGAGGCAATCTCGCCTGGACCAGGAGTCTCGCGAGTGGGCTTGGTGGCGAAACTATCCGAGCATGCACCGCGACCAGGGAATGAACCCGGTGTTGATCGCAAGTAATGCGTCGTTGCCCACGGGTCTCCCGTTGCCCCGGATGTCGCTCCGGCAGTTCTGGAGATCATTCGCCCAGTGGCAGGCCGGTCGCCGAGGAACTGGTTCTCGGTCGAAGGCGCGGCGCGCTCACCGAACATCTCGGCGAGCGGTTTCTCCATCTTCGGCCAGGGTCGCCCCGCCCGAGACCGGCGGCCCAGTGTCCCCGGTGTCCCGACTACCGGCTCACCACATGTGTAGTCCGCCAGGTCGTCATGGCCGATTTCCCGCGCAGCGCCTCGTCGTGATCCGTCCTCGCCGGCACCGGCGATGCTGTCGCGGCCAGTGCTCGGTTGCAGATCCGGCTGCCGAGGGCAGCCGCGAACGTCGGTCTCGACAACTAACGGGCTCCACCGCGACCTGCCCAGCGTCGCGGCCAGCGACTCGTGAACCGAAGCGCATCGTCGGGGGCGAGAGCTCGGACCAGGAGTCGCGGCCGGCAGCCTTCACTGTCAGAGCACCGACCTGGAATTCCCCGCGGCCAGTCTCGCGGGCAGCGATCGATCGGTCAGGTTGCTCGCCACCGCTTGCGGCGGCCGGCGCCTGTCCGGCGGAAGTCGAGGTCTCGATCCGACCCTCGGCGATGTCGTCGGCGACCGTAGAATACCGTGGGTCAACGCGGCGGCGACCGTCGCACGAGCCGCCGCTGCGCAGCACCCCGAGGCGCTGCCGGCGGTGGCGGCGACGCCGGGATCGGCGAGAGGTCATGCATAGTGGAGCAGTACGAGCGGGCCAGGCGGGTCGGCATGGCGAGGGCAGTCCCGAAACGAGGGACCCGACCCGACATCGCCGGAACGCAAGACATCAGGGCAGGCTTGCGAATCAGGACTTGATCCGCGGTACCTAAGCGCGTAGACCGCCGGATGAAAAATCCAAAGAGGCTGCGTATCGCCGCTGCGGCGGATGTTACGGGCGAGGTTGAAGGTGCCCACGCACCGTTCGAATTTTTTGGGACACAGGTTCAGGCCGTCGTTGTTGATACCCACGGGCATATTGATTGCCAACCACAGCCAATTCCCGTCAGCCTGATTGGCCATCGCGACGACAACGGTACACCGTTTTCACGGTTTCACCCTAGTGCTCCCCGCCGCACTTCCGCCGTAAACGCCTGTACGCACTGACCGTCACGGGGTGCAAAGATATCATCAGGAATCGTTGCCGCTTCCAGTACACATGGTGCCTGCCGGTTACGGTCGCCTGTCCGCTTTCGCCTCGCCGATCGTGGTCGGCGCGTTCTTGTCGGCTGGGGATGCTACCGGACAGCTCCGGCGTTCGGCGCCGGGGGCGGTTGTAGCGCCGGCAAGCTCCGCGCGCTGACGCCGGCCCGTCGACCTGATCGAGCAGCCCGACACGCGCTGGAGCTATTACTGGCGACCCACTGCTGGTCACCGGCGACCGCCGCGGCGGCTCGACCGGCGGCGCGCGATCTGGCAGCGCGCCGGGCAGCGTCAGCTACCGACGATGATCGATAGTCGACGAGGTGATCGGTCTCCCGACCGGCGGGCCTGGAGCCGACCCCGGTCGCGCGACAGGTCACGTCGCCGGGATGCGGCGACGGCAACATCCTGCGGGTCTCCACTGATGAACCCGCAGGCAAGATCATGTCTCATTCTGGAAACTCGTTGACCCCACTGTCTACGTCCGATCGGCTAGCTCGGGAATTGCACGACGCGGCTGTCTGGCGCGACCCCAGCAGGCCAACTCTCAGGGACTGCGCTCGCGACGGGATGTCGCTGGCGTGCGCCTGTCGCCGAACGGAATCGAGGTCAACAAGTCGATCTCGGACCGCGTCGGATGTACCTGCGCGACCGGGAGTCGATCCGCCGCTACTGGCGAGGTCACATGTGTCGGAGGGGCCAGTCACCGAGTGGCGACAGTTGGGACCGCCGTCTCGTCCATGACGTAGCCATCGCCTCATCGGCGGCACGCGAATGACTTACGGGTCGCGACGCCCGCGGTCGCTCGGCTCGGCGGCGCGCGCTGGCGCTGCGCCAGCCCGGACGGCGAGAGTTCACCCTCACGGTTCGGGCGCGGCGCCACGTGGGCAGCGCGACGGATTCGGTGGCTGGCTCGCCGGAGTCCCCACGTTCATTTGGGCCACGATCCGGCCAGCGACACGATGATCGACTCGGTGTACACGGCGACCGGGGCCTACAGTTGGGCGGCCTACCGCGCGCTGGGGTGAGTCCGAACCATGTGCGCGGCGATCACTACGGGGAGTCATCGCTGGCGCAGCGGCGGCCGGGGGCGGAGCCGCCGCCCGGGCACGGCGGTCGGTCGATCGCGGTCGCCGCCGCGGCATCGATCGCCGCACCGCCAGGTCGTCGCCGGCTCGGCCAACACCAGCTGGCGACGCCCGACGACGCGCCCGGTTGCGAGCGAGCGCATTCTACGCGCCGGACTGTCAATGTTGGGCCATTGACAGAATGATGTGGCTCGGAGGCGCTGATCGACGTCTCTCGGTGGCCGACTCGGCGCCGCCGCACAGCAGCCGGGAGCCGCGTCTCGCGCAAGGTGAGGCCAGCGATCGCCTCAGCGCGACCGCAGCGTCAGCACGACCCTCCAGCCGCTCCGGGATGGTCCCCGGCGATCTTCCGGTGTGTCGGCCAGGCGGTAGGTCCTACGAGCTGGGAAGCCTTGTAGTCCCAGACCGGCACCAGCACGGCTTCGGAGTATCTCGCCCGAATGATGATCGAGGTTCTGCGTCCCAAATCAACTCGCCGAGCATCCGCCACGACAACAGCACGACCTGCAGTGCTCGACCACGAACCCGGACAGGCGGTGTCGCAGGGCACCGTCCGAGGGTCGGAAACGGCCGACCTGTACCGCGGTGTCGAAACCCACGGGTACGGAGGCTCCAGGTTTTCCCGTCAAGGACGCGCCGCAGCGCGTTCGGCTGTCGGTGTAGGTCCGTCGTCCGGGAGTCGAAATTATAGGATGTAGACGCCGTGGATCGCCATTGGAGGCGAACCACTTTGTTGTCGATCAATCCAAGGCGTACTGCGCGGGTGGATCGGCGGATCTCCGGGTACGGACGAAACGCAGTCTCGTCCCGCCCAGACGAGACCGGATGGCAGCCGCCACACTCGGGTCGCCGTAAGGGTTCAGCCGCGCAGATCGTCCGCGCAGCGTCTTGATCAGGTCGATCCGTCGATCGCACGGTCGCTCCGTCGAGTTCCGGGGCCGCGGACACAGCCTCGCCGACGGGTCTACGGGGCGCAGGCGCGCTAGCAGTGTGGCTCGTACCGATGCCGACAGAGGGGCGAGCGCGCTGGATCCGTACCGACGAGCTCTCTCGACTCACCGCGTTGACGTCGCCCCAGCGCCCGGGCCCGGTGTCGCCTTTCCAGGTCCGGTTCGACCACGCCGCCGGCCGGTCGCAGCCGTTCGGCACGTGCCTGCTCCCTTGCCAGACACTGCTGGGCGATCGCCACGTTATCCGGTCGCCATCCCGCTCGTGCCGCCGCCGCCGGCGTCTCCATGCCCTTGCCGAGCTGGAACTTGACGCATCGTTAAATGCACGACCGCTACCGAAGCTTGCACGATCGCTCCCCACCCCTTCGGGCGGAGGAGGTTCTTCGAGGACGACCTCGATGCCGTACTTGGTGACCGTCAACGGAAGCAGCGCTTCACCCAGCTCGGTGTGGGCTATCGCCGCATACCCGACGAGGCGAGGCGTCGCTGAAGCTGACGATTCGCGAACGCATCGTCTCGGAGAACTCGTCGAGGTGCCATCGGAACCGGCGACTTCAGGAAGAATCCGAGATCCGGCGGCCGTAGGTGCCATCGCGCATCATGATTCGACGTCTCGGTGAACAGCCGCGAGCGTCGGCCGGCGACTCGGAATCCCCGCCCGGGGCCGAAGGTGTCGCCGAACTCGCCCATGCAAGAGAAGGCTCGCTGGGACTCGCGGACGATCGCCTTGTCGTCGTCGTAGAGGCGAGCTGAGGATGTCCCGCGAGATCCACTCGATGATCTCGAGAAGCTCGCCCTCTGATGAGTTCCAGGATCCCATCGTTGCTTCCTCCAGAGAGAACGAGAATCCCCGACTCGGGGAGCGGAGTAGCGGAAGTGAGGCGGTTTTGCTCCCGCCGTACAATGTGCAGAAGGCGCAAAAACCGCCGACTGTACTCCGGATTTCGAGCATTTTTCGCAGATGCGAAATACCCGCACATCGAAATTGACGCGCTTCCCGAAATTCTCACGCGACGGCGGATGATGGCCGAGCGTCGAGCCCCCAGCTACGGCCGGCTCGCGACCCCGCCACCTGACCCACGAAGCAACCGCCTGGCTCCCGACCGACGCGCTCGAGGGGCGTCCGCCCTGGATCAGGTGGCGCGGACGTTCTTCGACGATTCGGCCAGCGAGGCCGTGTACCGCTGCTTCGAGAGCGGGGTCACGACGAAATTTCCTCGAAGAAATCGTGCCGCCGCGACGATCCGCCTCGGCGTCTTCGCGGCACCCAAGCGCGCGCAACTGCCTGGACTCGCCGGGCGGCGCTGGCGCTGGAGCCGTCTCAGCCGGGTCTGGCCGCGACCGACTTCCCGACGGCCGACGAACCCGCGTCCGGCGATCCTCGACGCCGGCGGGGCCGACCCGCGGCGCCCGGCTTAAAAGCGTCGAGCCCGTACACCTTCCGGACCGGTGCCGGCGAGAAGCCCAAAATGACGCGATGCGACCTCCGGCCGTTCAGCGGCGCTGCGTACGACGCGACGGTCGAGCTTCAGCCACAGCGGCCACGCCACCCTGGCGGCGGGCTCTGTTTGTCGTAACGGTTTCCGTACGGGGCCGATCGTGCCGACAGCCTCGACGCCCCGCATGTCCCGCGGATGGTCGAGGAGTGCGGTCAGCGACGGCGTCGTCCGGCAGCCGCGGGTGTTGATCAGCCGCGAGATCTCGCACTCGGGCTTCCTCAGCCCCGACGTTACAGCCGGCCGGCGCCGAAGAATGAAAACCGGTTCCGCGATTTTCCAGCTGGCCATCTCGTCGGACCGACGGTCTCAATGCGACGAGCCACCCGGCTGGTCTGGAGCTGAGTGCGCACGTCGCGATTGCGAGCGCGCCTGCGACGAGGTCGTCGCCACCGGCCGGGCTCATGGCACGTCGTATTCGCCGCCGCATTGCGGCGGCGTTGCGCCTCACAGTTGACGCGTACCGCCCTGGCTCGCGTCGAGCGCGCCGGTACGCGTGTCGCTGGTCTGCGCGACGGTCGCATTCGCCCTTCCCCACCGCCCGGTTCGGCGGCACGTGGGGCGGAGGCCGACGATCGTCTTGTGATGACCCGCGAGGATGCATCCGTCGAGGACACGAACTCGGGATCGCTGAAGACCGCGGGGTGTCTGCGCCTGCTGGCTTTATCACGGCGGAGCCGGAGGCGCTCTCGAACGGCCTACGAGCCCACGGAGAGGGCAAGGGATGTCGCGACCCAGGACGACTAGCCGGCTCGCACTTGTGCTGGCGTCCCCGCCGCACCAATCTGTAGGCGAGATGCTCCGCCCAGCCCCGGGCCTGATGGCACGCCGGCTGACAGCAGCGACCCGTTGCGGCGGATGAGAATGGACGAACCCCCCGCATCGCTGAAGGCGCGCGACTCTCGCGAAGCAGGACGATCAGGCCGACTCGCATCGGGGCCGCTTTCGGGCACGACTGCTGAGCACGTTGCATGGCAGCTCGTGATCGATGCAGCCTTGTCCCGTGCGGCCGAGCCGGCCGACGAGCCCAGCGTCTGTGCGTCAAAACAACGGAGACACGCGGGGCGGTTCCTCGCTCGACAGCGACGAGCGTTCGAGAACGACACGCCCGACGGGACGAAATGGCCTATATCGCGACGGGTATTAGTCCGTCACTTCCCGCTCGGGACGACAAGCTGGAACGCCGGCCGAACGAGCGCGTCTAGAGAACGAGGGCCGTGCTGGCGCGTTGGGCGCTGCATGCGTCGGGTCGCCACGCCGAGGGTGTACGACGCCGGCGGACGAGCCGGGGCTGGATCCCGTCGACCATCGAGGGCTGTCCTCGGGAAGGTGCCGCGATGCCGGCGGCGCTGGAATCACCCGAGCGCGGTCGCGCCGGCTTCCCGAGGCCATGGGCTGATCCAGCCTGCGCGCATCGTCTGCGCCCGCCGTCTCCCACGACCAGGAAGTGGAGTGGAGTACCGGCATCACCAACCCGCCACGGCCGGCGCCTACGCCCGCTGACCTGAAAAGCCCCGGAGGCCGGGCCCGTCCGCTCCGTGGGCCTCGGCGGCCCATTCTCCTGGGTATCGACCCTGGAGCGCCCGACGTCGCTCGACGAGCCGCCCGACGGTTGACTGCGTCCCGCCCTGTGGCCTCCCGACACCCACGGCCGGCCGACCTGGAGCTGCTGATCGAGCGTGAGACGCGACGCGATCCAGGGCGACGCCGACTCGCACTCCCGAATCGACCCTGCATCTCTTGAATGGCAGGCTGCGTCTTTCCAAGCACACTTGACTCGAGGAGTCCGATGAATCCGTCGTCGAGATCCTGCCGACGGCGAGCCGCTGTTCTTGGTCGGCGGAGGCCAGACGCCGCGGCGCGGGTTCGGACGACCGCCGCCGCCCGACCGAGGTACGGTTGGTGTCACGTGATCTATCCCGGCTCTAGAGGCTCGCGTGGGAATGCGGGCCCGACGTTCCGGACAAACTGCCTGCGCTCCGCATCCGAGTTCTCAGGGCTGGGAAGCTTGCCGCCCCAGCCACTCGGTTCAAGGTGGCATGACACCCGCCACGCGCCTGTTCGCGAACGCACGATTCGTACGCTGATTGATAAAGTACACAGAAAGCCGTAGCTAAGGAAACGGACTGCGGTTCGGACTCTTCGCCTTGCTTACTCGGCCACGCCGCCGCCGCTAGGGCGCGTCTCCCGAGCCGTGCGATGGAGGTGACCGACCCCGGCGTCAGAACGGCCCGTCATCCTCTCTGCCGAAGCGGACGCGCCGCATGCGCGCCGCGCCGAGGCGATCATCGACAGGGGCGGGGCGTCGCGCACGATGCTCCGCCAACGGCACGCCTTGCACATCGGCTACACGCCGAGTCTGCCCAGCAGTGGCGGACGTGCCGCTGGATCACTTCCAGGAAGGCCAACAAGCCCAATGGAACCGCAGGTCGTCAGACCTACACAACTCTCGGGGCCAGTGGGGCTGGTATCTTTCACGCTGCGGGTCCATTTTCACCCGGTCCGGCGTGGTGATCGTGCCGGGTACCTGAACCTGGGCGAGAACCCGACGATCGCCGTCGAGGCGACCAGCGACACGAGCATCGGATCGACCGCGTCGAGGTCTTCGCCCCTGGCGCGGTGGTAGCTGTGGTGCCACTGCCGGCGTTCGCCGTCGCCGTCGTGATCGAAGCCATCGTAGTAGGCGAAGACCTCGACGCGGTCGATCGTGCTCGTGTCGCTGGTCGCCTCGACGGCGATCGTCGGGTTCTCGCCCAGGTTCGGGTTACCCGGCACGATCACCGCGCCGGCCGGATGCTGGCGGACCGGGTCGAAGTAGACCCGCAGCGTGAAGACGTACCAGCCCCACTGGCCCCAGCGGAAGTTGTAACAGGTCTGACGACCTGCGGTTCCGGTGAGCTTGTTGGCGCCTTCCTGGAGATGATCCAGCGGCACGTCCACCACCGGGTTCACCTGCTGGGTGTAGCACTGTCCCGGACTCGGCGTGTTGTCCAGCTCCGGGATGGTCACCCAGGCGTTGCCGTTGAGCCGGAAACGCTTGTTCGTCGTGCCGACATGCCCGCCCCACAGATCGATGATCGCCTCGGCGCGCAGCGCGCCGGCGAGATCCGCGATGTCGAGGGTGAACTCGGGATTCGGCAGGAAATCCGCAGGACTGTTCCCGGGAGAGCCGGCGTTCGTGGCGCCGGGGTCGGTCACGCGCCAGTTCTGTCCGCCGTCGATCGTCAACGTGTAGTCACGGTAGACGGAGCCGGGCTCGGGAGAACGCAGCCCCTGGGCGACGGCGGGCGTGGCGCCGATCGTCACGGCCAGGAGGCCGAGTGCAAGCAAACAGAGTCGAAGATGGGGGGTCCGAACCACGAGGTTCATCCGTTCCTCCGCCAGGCGCATGTGTCCCGCGAGAATGAGATCTGTACGGCTTTCTGTGTACGCACATCGGTCGGAACCGACAAGGACGCGAATCGTGCGTTCGCGTCGAACAACCGGCTCCTCCGGGGGGGAGGGATATTCTAGCGCGTGGGCAGTGTCATGCCACCTTGAACCGAGTGGCGACAAGGGCGAGAAGGCGGACTACGGGAGCACGATCAGAAAACGCGGAACCGTTCTACAGCTTGACCTGGTAGTCACGGACGCGACCGATCACTTCCCAGCTGTCCTCCTGGAACTGGATGCGGGCGGTTCCGCGGAAGGGCCCCTCGAGGAGGTTCGGCTTCAGTTTGACGAGAAGGTCCGGAACGTCGACCCATTCCCACGCGAACTCGACTTCCTTCAGGCCGGGATAGTCGCCGTCGGTGACCTGGCGTACCTCGGTCAGGCGGCGTGCCAGCGGTCGGGCAAGTTCCAGCGGAACCACGCCGCCGGCGTAATACTCCGCCGACCGGAACAGCGACTCGCCGTCGGGCAGGATCTCGACGCGAACACGGATTCCATCCGGCTCCTCGGTCCGGGTGATGCGCCAGAGGTCGGCATGGGCCGGATCGGCGACCTGCCATTCAAGAAGATGCAGGGTCGATTCGGGAGTGCCGAAGTCGGCGTCGCCCTGGATCGCGTCGCGAATCTCACGCTCGGTCAGCAGCTCCGGGTCGGCCTGGGCCACCGTGGGTGGCTCGGGAGAGCCACAGGAGCAGAACACGATCAACGTGATCCAGAGGGCGGCGGATGGGGTTGGAATCAGTGACGACTTCATCGGGCGCTCCAGGGTTCGATACCCAGGAGAATCTAGGTCCCGGAGGCCGCCGAGGCACGTGGGCCGAGGGGCCCGAGCCGGACAGGCCGGCTCCGGGGTTTTTCGGTCAGCGGGCGTAGGCCCGGCCGTGGCTCCGGACCGAGTGATGCCGGTGCTCCCGGCCCTCCCGCTCCACTTCCTGGTCGTGGAGACGATCGAGGAGCGCCTCGAAGGCCCGGTCACCGCGCAGGCTCTCGAGATCCTCGTCATCGGCCATGTGGCCCTCGGAGGCGTAGCCGGCGGCGACCGCGCGCTCGAGGTGTTCCAGCGCCACCGACTTGCGCCCGTCCATCGCCGCGGCGCAGCCGAGGTTGTACTCGGTGGTCGACGGGTTCCAGCCCAGCTCGTCCGCCCGAGCCCAGGCGTCGTACGCCTCGGCGTGGCGACCCGACGCATGCAGCGCCCAGGCCAGGTTGTGCCAGCCGCGGCCGATGCTCGGGTTCTCGCCGGTGAAGGTGGTGAAGTGATCGATCGCCGGGCGCCAGGCGCGCTCGTTCGACCGGCTGCGGTTCCAGCCCCAGTGGAATCCCGAGCGGAAGTGATCCATCGACAGTTCGTCATGCAGATCGCGAATCTCGTCGAACCGTTTCGATCCCCGGATGCTGTCGAGGTCCGTGTCGTTCTCGAAACGCTCGTCGCTGTCGAACCCGGCGAGGACCGCCTGCTCGAGCCGGTTCAACGCCGCCTCGCGGTCTCCGTTCAGCGCATACGCACAGGCCAGGTTGTAGGCCGCCGTCGAGCCGCCGCCGCCGGCCAGCTCGACCGCACGGGACAAGGCATCGATCGCAGGCTGCATCTGTCGCATGCTCAGCAGTCGTGCCCCGAGAGCGGCCCAGTCCGACGAGTCGGCCTGATCGTCCTGCTCCAGTTCGCGGAGTCGATCCAGCGCTTCTTCGTAGCGGTCGCGGGGGTGCCGTCCGTTCTCGTCACCGACACGATCGAGCAGGCTGCGGAACTCGGCACGCTCGCGAATCGGGTCGAGGTCGGAGTCCTCGTACAGCAGGTCGTAGCTGTCGAAGCCGGCTTCCAGCGCCCTGTCGATCCAGGCCAGAGCCTGGGCGGCATCGCCCTGCAAGGCGTGACCGCAGGCGATGTTGTAGCTGGAGGTCGCAACCCGATAGCCGTCGTCGATCGACTCCTGGAAGCGGGCGATCGCGGCATCCCACTTGCCCTCTCCGTGGAGCTCGTAGGCCCGTTCGAAGGCGCGCCGTCCGGCGTCGTGTCCGCCGTGATCGTCATGAGCCAGCAGGTACAGGCCGCGGTCTTCAGCGTCCGAGTTCGTGTCCTCGATCGGCACGAACCCGTTGAGCTCGCCGGATGCATCCTCGCGGGTCATCACAAGACGATCGTCGTCCCCGACCTCCGCCCCACGTGCCGCCAGCTGGGCGGTCGAGAGGGGAAGCAGGGCGAATGCGACCATCGCGCAGACCAGCGACATGCCGGCGCGGCTCATCTTTCGACGCGAGCCAGGAGCGAGTATCGAACGCACGCGCCATTCGAGCTGGCTGCGGCCGACGAGACCCAGCGCCGCCGCCTCGAGGGGTTGCGCCGCGGGCAGTTCGGCGGCGAATGCCAGCAGTTGACGTGCGTATGAGGAGGGCCGCTGACCGGTGGCGACGACCGCATCGTCGCAGGCGCGCTCGCAATCGCGACGTGCGCCGCGCTCGAGCGTCCAGGCCAGCGGGTTGAACCAGTAGATCGCCGTTGCGGCGCGACCGATCAGCAGGCCCAGACCGTCGGTCCGACGGACGTGGGCCAGCTCGTGGAGAATCACGGCGCGGAGCCGGTTTTCGTTCCAGCGCTCGGCGCCGGCCGGCAACAGCAACGTCGGGCTGAGGAAGCCCCACAGTGCCGGGATCTGCATCTCGCGGCTGATCAACACCCGCGGCAGCCGTTTGACGCCGATCGCCTGACCGCACTCCTCGACCATCCGCAGGATCGGACCGGACTCGCAGGGCCGGGCGTCGAGGGCCCGACGACCGATGCGGGTCCAGCCGGCGATCGTGCGCGCGGCCAGGAAGGCGAAGCCGGCGAACCATACGGCAAACAGGAGACCGCCCGTCGATGGACGCCAGGAGCCGGCGTTGGCGGGTGAGGCCGCTGTGAGCGCTTCTTCGACCGTCGCGTCGAGCTGCGCGGGCTGCGCAGCGCCGCTGGACGCTTGCCCGGGAGAGCCGGAGGTCAGCAGGAATCCGTCGATCCCGCAGTCGTCGCAGACTTCGTCGCCCGGCACCGGTCCGATCAGGTTGGTGGCGACTCGCATCTGCCATCCCACAGCGGAGCTCGACGGCACCTGCGCCGGGCCGTCGGAAGAGGTCGGCCCCGCCGGGGGCGTCGAGGGGATCGCCGGACCCGTGTGCCGTGGGGCCACCGTCGGGAGTTCGTCAGCCGTCGGAGAGTCGACCGTCGCGGGCAGGACGGCCAGATTCCAGCTGGGCAATCCCAGCGCCAGCACCGGCAACGCCAGCGCTGCGGCGAGTCCGAGCAGTTGCAGCAGGTGCCGCGAAGACGCCGAGGCGGATCGCAGCAGGGTTCGGGCCAGTGTCACGGCCGCGAGCAGGATCGTCACGCGTAGCACGATTTCCAGAGTCATCTTCCCTCCCTCCGGGCGTCTTCGATCATCTTCGAGAGTTCGTCGAGTTCCTTGGCCGAGAGCCCCTTGCTCTCGAGCAGCGCCGAGACGGCCTCGCTGGCCGAATCGTCGAAGAACGTCCGCACCACGTGATCCAGGGCGGACGCCCGGGCCTTCGAGCGGTCGACGGTCGGGAGCCAGACGTAGCGGTTGCCCTCGGCTTCGTGGGTCAGGTGGCCCTTCTCCCCGAGGATCGCGAGCAGGCTGCGGACCGACGAGTAGCTGGGGGGCTCGGCCATCTCGGCCATCACATCCGCCGCCGTCGCGCGACCGAGGCGGAACACGATGTCCATGATCTCCCGCTCCCTTCTGCTGAACTTCTTCGGGACTGCCATCGGATCTCCTTCGATGTGCGAATTATTTCGCATCTGCGAAAAAATTAGCACTCCCTCCGGGTACAGTCAAGCGGTTTTTTTGCCCCCGCCAGCTCCCCTGCCCCCTGTGTAACGAGCGGGAGCCGGAATGGTTGCTAAAAAAACCGCACAAAACTCCGCTAGAATCGGATCCGGGTCCCCCAGGTCGGGGACCTCCTCGAAACCTCAGATTTCTGGAGGAAACAGCGATGGGGATCCTGGACTTCATCAAGGGCGAACTTCTCGAGATCATCGAGTGGACCGACGACTCGCGGGACATCCTCAGCTTTCGCTATCCCGACGACGACAAGGCGATCAAGCGTGGCGCCCAGCTGATCGTCCGCGAGTCCCAGCAGGCCCAGTTCGTCTACATGGGCGAGTTCGGCGACACCTTCGGCCCGGGCAAGCACTCCCTGGTCACCGACAACATTCCGATCCTCACCCGGCTCAAGTCGTGGCAGTACGGTTTCGAGTCGCCCTTCAAGGCCGACATCTACTACCTGAACACGCGGCTGTTCACCGGGAACAAGTGGGGCACGTCGAACCCGATCATGATGCGCGACAACGACTTCGGCATCGTGCGTTCCCGGGCCTTCGGCACCTACGACTTCCGGATCGTCGATCCGAAGATGTTCCTGAAAGAGGTCGCCGGTTCCGACCACAACTTCCGCCTCGACGAGTTCTCCGAGACGATGCGTTCGCGAATCGTCAGCGTCTTCAGCGACGCCCTCGCCTCGTCGAACATTCCCGTCCTCGATGCGGCGACGAAGTACACCGAGCTGGGTGAAGCGCTGCTTCCGTTGATCAATCCGGCAACGATCGCCAAGTACGGCATCGAGGTCTCGAGCTTCATCCTCGAGAACCTCTCCCTCCCGCCCGAAGTGGAAGAGGCGATCGACAAGCGCTCGAGCATGGCCGCGGTCGGCGACCTCAACGAGTACGTCAAGTTCCAGCTCGGCAAGGGCATGGAGACCGGCGGCGGCGGCGCGGGCGGGATGGCGACCGAGATGGCGGTCGGCCTGGCGATCGCCCAGCAGTTGATGCAGCAGCAGGGAGCAGGCCTGACCGGTGCTCCGGCTGCCGGGGCAGCCGCGACGCCGGCCGGCGGCGTGGTCGCGGGCAGCAGCATGCTACCGGACCTGATGACACCGGAGCAGGTGGCCCAGGCGCTGGGAGTTTCCGTCGACGACGTCAACGCGATCATCGAGTCGGGGGAGCTCGCGGCGAAGAAGATCGGCTCGTCGGTACGGATCAAGCGCGCGACCCTCGAAGCCTACCTCGCAAACTGATCGCCGGCGTCCCGGAACGATGAACGAAGGCCACACTGCCCTCGCCAAGCACGCCTGCGCCGCGTGCGGCGGCCAGGCCGAATGGAACCCGTCGAAGCGGGCGCTGGTCTGTCCGTTCTGTGGCACCGAAGCACCGGCGGAACTCGACGAAGCGACCGGTGCGATCGACGAGATCGACCTGATCAAGACGCTGCGCGAGATGCCGGACGATCTGCGCGGCTGGCAGGCGGACACCCGCAGCGTGCAGTGTCGTAGCTGCCATGCGATCTCCGTCTTTCAGGCCGACCGTGTCGGACAGAACTGCGATTTCTGCGGTTCGAGCCAGCTCGTCGATTACCAGGAGATCAAGGCGCCGATCCGCCCGCGCAGTCTGCTGCCGTTCCAGGTCGACGAGACGCGGATTCGCGCCAAGGTGCGCAAGTGGTTCGCCTCCAAGTGGCTCGCGCCTTCGCGGCTGAAGCGCAAGGCGTTCGTCGATACGATCCACGGCATCTACATCCCGTTCTGGACCTTCGACTCCCAGGTGCAGTGCAACTGGACCGCGATGTCGGGGACCTACTACTACACGACCCAGACCTACACCGACAGCCAGGGCAAGACCCGCACGCGTCAGGTCCGGCACGTCCGCTGGATGCCCGCGGCGGGAAGCCTGGAGCACTTCTTCGACGACACGCCGGTCTCCGGCACCCGTGGGTTCGACACCGCGCACATCGAGCAGGTCCAGCCGTTTCCGACCTCGGACCTGGTGCCCTACGACACCGCCTACCTGTCCGGGTTCGTGGTCGAGCACTACCAGGTCGTGCTGGTCGACGCGGCAGGTGCGGCGCGGGAACGGATGCTCGGCGAGTTGCGGGCGATGTGCGGCGCCCAGGTTCCCGGGGACACGTACCAGAACCTCGTCATCGACCCGACGTTTTCGGGCGAGACCTTCAAGCTCGTGCTGGTGCCGGTCTGGAACCTGAGCTACGGCTTCGCCGGCAAGACCTACCGCCTGCTGGCCAACGGCTACACCGGAAAGATCGCCGGGGATTATCCCAAGAGCGGCTGGAGGATCTTCTTCCTCGTGCTGGCCGCTGCGGTCGCGCTAGGGGCGATCGCCTTCCTCGTCTTGCACGGGTAGACGGCGCTCCCGGGCTTGCTGGAGCACCCGGTCGACACGCCGGCGTGCGGCGACCAGCGGTGGTTCTCCCGCCTCGGCCGCTTCCCGGAAGACGTCGATCAGCATCGCCTCGAGCCCGGCGAGACGGGTTCGAATCGCTCCCTCGTCGGTCTGTCCGAGGTTGCGCAGCCCGAACGCGAGGGCACCACCGGCGTTGACCATGTAGTCCGGCGCGTAGAGGATGCCTCGCTCGTGAAGCCGGGCCGCGTCGTCGGGCGTCGCCAGCTGGTTGTTGGCCGAGCCGGCGACGACCTGGCAGCGGAGTGCGGCGATCGATGCCGCGTGCAACGTCGCGCCGACGGCGCACGGCGCATAGATGTCGACCTCGGTTCCGGCGACCGCGCTGCAGACGATCGACCGACCGCCGTGTTCCCGGGCGGCGGCGGCGGCGCGTTCGTCATCGAGATCCGCGAAGAGCAACTCCGCCCCGGCCTCGGCACACCGCTGCGCCAGCGGGCGTCCGACTCCCCCGTAGCCCTCGATCAGGATCGACCGCCCGCGCAGTTCGGACTCACCCCAGCGCGCGAAACAGGCCGCCCGCAGCCCGTGGTAGACCCCGGTCGCCGTGTACGGTCCGGGGTCGATCATCGTGTCGCTGGCCGGATCGTAGCCGTGAACGTGGGGGCTCCGGCGAGCCAGCCGCCGGAGATCCTCGGTCGACGTACCGAGATCCTGCCCGGTGGCGAAGGCGCCGCGCAGGCCGTTGAGGACGCGGGCGTAGCGGGTCAGCAAACCCGCGTGTTCCTCGCCGGTCAACGGACGCGAGAGCGCCAGCACGCACTTGCCACCGCCGAAACCGAGCTCGATCGAAGCCCACTTGTGGGTCATTCCCTCGGCCAGACGCTGGGCGTCGCGCAGGCCGGCGGCCGGTGTGTCGTAGACCTTCATTCGCGTGCCGCCGGTAGCCGGGCCGAGAGTGTCGTCGTGCAAGGCGATGAAGCACCAGCTCTCGGTCGCTGGATCGAAACGACTCAGAACGGCCAGGCCATCCCAACCGGCGATCGTCGCCGGGATCGAATCGTCGGAGGTCACTCGAGTTTCCGGCTGGCCGGATCCGACGGATCGGCTGCCTCGTAGTGTTCCTCGCCGAGCTCGACGGCACGGATCGACTCCCGGTCGCGCAGGTACATCCGTGTCCCGACGACGGTCGGAGCGGTCCAGGTCGTACCGTCGACGATCCGGGCCTGGGCCAGCAGGTCGATTCCGTTCGGCGACAGGCGCGCCAGCGACAGCATCCCGTCGGCATCGAGGACGAGGGCGCGATCCCCCAGATCGATGAAGTTGGCCTGCTTGAAGCCGGGCTCGCGCCAGACGA
The DNA here is from genome assembly GCA_942490715.1 of uncultured bacterium. GTDB lineage: Bacteria > Acidobacteriota > Polarisedimenticolia > Polarisedimenticolales > Polarisedimenticolaceae > CALNYP01. The sequence goes on along the minus strand of CALNYP010000030.1, from coordinate 127,333 downwards.
TCTCTCCGGTCGCCGCGTCGATGCCGGCGAGGATTCCCGAGCCGATCGAGGCGTAGACGTGGGAGTCCTGGTGCAGCGAGTTCCAGAAGTGGACGCTGATCTTGCCGTTGAACCACAGCTCCTCGACGGCGACCTCCTCGCCCTCCCGCGCCAGCCGCAGCGCGCGGGTGCCGCCGTCGAGCTGGGTGGAGACCCACAGGATGTTGCCGTCGCGCCACGTCATCCCGGCGGCGTGATTGCTGTACTGATTCGCGCAGGGATGGCTCCAGAGTCTTCGGCCGCTGTCGAGATCGAGACCGATCACCTCGTCGACGGAGAAGTAGACGAGCTGCCGATGCCCTTCGACATCGATCATCGTCGGCGTCGCATAGCTGACGCTGCCCGGCGCGCTGCTCCAGATCGCACTGCCGTCCGTCGGGTCGAGGGCGATGACCGCCTGGCGGTCGCCGCCGACGAGCACGACCAGCTTGTCGTCGAAGACCATCGGGCTCGCCGAGTAGCCGAACTCCAGCACGTCTCCGCCGAGCTCCTCGATCAGGTCGACGACCCAGAGCACCTCGCCGGAGCCGGCGTCGAGCGCGTGGAGCTTGCCGGCATACCCGAGAGTGAACAGCCGCCCCCCGGCGAGGAACGGGGTCGCGTTGGGCCCCTCGCCGAACTGCGTGACGTTGTCCGGTCGCGTCGGTCCGTCGTAGCGATGTTCCCAGATCGTGGAACCGTCGTCGGCGCGCATGGCGATCACGACGTCGTCACCGCCGTCCCGGTACATCGTGTAGAGCACGTGGCCCGAGACGACGATCCCGGAGTACCCGGCGCCGAGGGAGCGACTCCAGAGCTGGATCGGACCGTCGGGTTCCCAGGTGTCGGTGATGCCGTGGACCGGCGCGCGGAAGTCCGCCCCGGCACCGCCCCAGCCCGGCCACTCGGTTGCCGGCTCGGTCGTCGTGTGGCCGGAATCGGGGCTTCCCGGCGGATCACAGCCGACAAAGGCCAGCGCCAGACCCACGATCAGCATGGCGGAGGCTAGCGGACGGGCGTTGTGACCAGCAGGCATGGTGATCCTCGATGACCGGCGGTTCACGATGATCTTTGCACCCCGTGACGGTCGGATGCAATAGCCGCAAGCCCACTATTTACAAACGTTTACAGCGGAAGTGCGGCGGGGGCACCCCAGGGACCCGACCGGTTCCGGGCCCGGCCGGTCACCGGGCGAGAGCATGGTGCGACCCATTCCCCGCACGAGCCCCCCAATCGCCCCTTGCCGGGAGGGGGCCGACCACGATATATACATGCGGTAGGGGATAACTTACCGGTGCCTTTGAGGAGGATTCCTGCATGAGAAAGTACTTCACGATTCTCACGGTGCTTGCCGTTGTCGTCGCGATGGCCGGTACGACACTGGCCGCCACGACCTATCGGCCGACGAAGTTGAACGAGATGTACGTTCGACCCGGTGGTCTTCCCACCGATGGCGCGCCGGTCAATATGCCCGGTGTTTCCGGTAACAACGGTGGCATCAACAACGACGGCCTCCAGGGCCCCTCGCGCTCCCAGGGCCAGGCGACGATGAACACCTTCAACCTCGCCCCGCTCAACAGCTCCGCCGGCCCGCTCAGCCTGGGTGGCGATACCAACCTCGTTCCCCGCGGATCGGCCCTCGTCGCTCCGAGCGGTGGCGCGGTCTACACGCCCAAGCAGCGTGCCGACCGCGAGATCAAGTCCCTGATTCGCAAGCTGCAGTAGACCTGCCCTGATTGATGTACGTTCCGGCGCGGTCCGGCCCTCTGGGTCGGACCGCGTTTTCGTTTCGGGACTGCTAGACTTCATCGCCATGCCGACCCGCGCTGTATCCATCCCGCTCGTACTGGCCCTGCTCCTGTGCATGACCCTCAGCCCGGGCTGCTCCTCGCCGGGCGAAGTCTCCCCCGGCGTCGCCGCCGCTGACAGCTGGCAGCACGACCTGCACGCCGAGCCGACAGTGGGCGCGAAGGCGATGGTCGTGACCGCCGACAGGTACGCGACCGAGGTCGGCCTCGGGGTGCTGCGCAGCGGCGGAAACGCAGTCGATGCGACGGTCGCCACCGCGTTGACCCTGGCGGTGACCTACCCGGTCGCCGGCAACATCGGCGGCGGTGGATTCCTCGTGCTCCGCACCGCCGAGGGTCGGATCGAGGCCCTCGACTTCCGCGAACAGGCGCCGGCCGCCGCGAGCAGGGACATGTACCTCGACGCCAACGGCAACCTGACCGATCGATCGCTATACGGGGCGCTGGCCGCGGGAGTTCCCGGGTCGGTGCTCGGGCTGTGGGAAGCGCACCGACGTCACGGCTCGCTTCCCTGGTCCGAGCTCGTCGCCCCGGCGATCGCGCTGGCCGATGGCTTCGAGGTTCACGAGTCGCTGGCCGCGACGCTGGGCGAGATGATCGAAACGCTCGAGCAACGGGCCCCGGAACGGGCCGTTGAGTTCGAGACGACGGCCGACACGTTCCTCGTCGACGGGCTGGCGCCTGCCCTCGGCAGCCGGATCGAGCAACCGGCACTGGCCGCGACGCTGCGACGGATCGCCGTCGCCGGTGCCGACGGCTTCTACCGCGGAGAGACCGCGGATCTGATCGTCGCCGAGATGCAGCGAGGGGGTGGGCTGATCGACCATGACGACCTGGCGAACTACACCGTGGAATGGCGTGAGCCGATCGTGATCGAGTACCGGGGACGCACGATTTACTCGATGCCGCCGGTCTCCTCGGGCGGGGCGACCCTGGCCGAGATGCTGAACGTTCTGGAGGAGTACCCGCTCGCCGAGATGCCGTTCGATTCCCCCGAGCGCCTGCACCTGCTCGCCGAGACGATGAAGCGAGCCTATTCCGACCGAAACCAGTTCCTCGGCGACCCGGCCTTCGTCGAACTGCCGCTGGAGCGGATGATCTCCAAGGGCTACGCCGCGGAGCGCCGGAGCGACATCCGGCTCGACCGGGCAACGCCCTCCGCGGAGGTCGGCCCGGGGCTGGGACCGGTCTCGTCGGGCAGCGACACGACCCACTTCTCGATCGTCGCTCCGGACGGAAGCGTGGCCTCGCTGACGACGACGATCAACACCGGGTTCGGCTCCCTGGTCACGGTTCGCGGCGCCGGTTTCCTGCTCAACAACGAGATGGACGACTTCGCCGCCAAGCCCGGCTCGCCGAACTCCTACGGTCTGGTCCAGGGCGAGGCCAACGCGATCGCCGGCGGCAAGCGGATGCTCTCCTCGATGACTCCGACGATCGTCATCGGACCCGACGGCGATCTCGAGCTGGTCACCGGAACCCCTGGCGGCGGCCGGATCATCACCACCGTGCTGCAGACGATCCTGAACACCGTCGACCACGGGCTCGGCGCCACCGGAATCGTCGCCGCACCCCGGCTCCACCACCAGCACCTCCCCGACAGGATCCGTGTCGAGGGTGGCGGCTTCTCCCCGACGACGATCCAGCGTCTGATCGCGCTGGGGCACGAGGTCGAGGAGGTCGCCCCGTTCTGCGACGCCCAGGTGATCCGTCGCCGGCCCGACGGAAGCCTCGCCGGGGCTTCCGACCCGCGCCAGTGGGGCTTGGCCCTCGGATTCTGATTTCGGCCCGAACTCGCGCCCCAGGAGGAGACAACGATGAGCGATGACCGCCCGGCCCCCGGCCACGTGACCTGGATCGACCTCACCGTCGACAACGCCGAGAATGTTCGCGATTTCTACGCCAGTGTCGTCGGCTGGAACCACTCACCTGTGGAGATGGGCGGCTACTCCGACTTCACGATGAGCTCGCCGGACGGCGCTTTTTCGGCGGGGATCTGTCACGCCCGGGGCGGCAACGTCGGCCTGCCGGCCCAGTGGCTGCTCTACATCACGGTCGACGACCTCGACGCCAGCGTGGCCCGCTGCGAGAAGGCCGGCGGTTCGGTCGTACGGGCGATCAAGACGATGGGCCAGCACGGACGTTACGCGGTGGTCCAGGATCCGGCCGGGGCCTCGGTCGCCCTGTTCGAACCCGCCTGACGACCCGACGGGGTCCGACCGGCCGTCGGCGCGACGGGCCCAGCAAACCTCGGGAAAACACGAGGTTTGCGCCGATGGCAGTTGTATGCCGGACGGGGTTCCGCTACCCTTCCCGTCCGGGGGGTTGACGTTCCCCGGCCAGTCCCTTGATCGTCGCGATCCCAGCACCTAGGTTCGACCCGGAGAACCCTCACCGACGCAGCCGCAGGTGCTGTCGTGGGGCGGCGTTCATTTAACCGACGTAGGAGTCGATCATGTCGACAAACGCGAGACAGCAGGCGATCCGAGCAGCGACTTCCTGGAAACCCGGTTCCGAGCAACGCAAGGACCGCGGCGACGGCAACGGAAACGGTACCGGCTCCCCTGGACAGGTCGATCGCTACTTCGGCAAGGATGTCTTCAGCCGTCGTGTGATGCGACAGCGTCTCCCCAAGGAGACGTTCAAGCGCCTGATGACGACGATCGAACAGGGCCAGCCCCTGCAGGTCGAGGACGCCAACGTCGTCGCCTCGGCGATGAAGGACTGGGCGATCGAGAACGGAGCCACCCACTACACCCACTGGTTCCAGCCGCTGACCGGGCTGACCGCCGAGAAGCACGACTCGTTCGTCGCCCCGGATGGCGATGGTGGAATGATCTACGCACTGTCCGGCTCCGAACTATGCCAGGGCGAGCCCGATGCTTCGAGCTTCCCCTCCGGTGGGCTGCGACAGACCTTCGAAGCGCGCGGCTACACCGCCTGGGATCCGACCAGCCCCGCGTTCCTCGTTCGCGGTGACAACAGCGTCACGCTCTGCATTCCGACCGCGTTCGTTTCCTGGACCGGCGCCGCGCTGGACCAGAAGACTCCCCTGCTGCGTTCGATGCAGGCACTCTCCAGGCAGGCCGTACGGATCCTCGAGATCTTCGGCAACGCCGACGGTGCCTCACGCGTGGTGACGACCGTCGGCGCCGAGCAGGAGTACTTCCTGGTCGACCGCTCGCTGTACTACGCCCGTCCCGACCTGGTCAGCTGCGACCGGACCTTGTTCGGCTCCCGGCCGCCCAAGGGGCAGCAGCTCGACGATCATTACTTCGGCGCGATCCCCCAGCGCGTGCTGGCCTTCATGGCCGCGGCCGAGGAGGAGATGTACCGGGTCGGCATCCCGGTCAAGACCCGACACAACGAGGTCGCTCCGGGACAGTTCGAGATCGCCCCGACCTTCGAGACCTCGAACATCGCCTGTGACCACCAGATGGTGATCATGGAGACCCTCAAGCGGGTCGCGCCCCACTACGACTTGCAGGCGATCCTCCACGAGAAGCCCTTCGCCGGGCTCAACGGTTCGGGCAAGCACAACAACTGGTCGATGACGACCGACACCGGTGTGAACCTGCTCGACCCCCGGGACGACACCCACACCAACATGCAGTTCATGATCTTCCTCTGTGCGGTCATCCGTGCGGTGGATCTGCACGCCGACCTGCTGCGTGCGTCGATCTCCTCGGTCGGCAACGATCACCGTCTCGGCGCCAACGAGGCTCCGCCGGCGATCATCTCGATCTTCCTCGGCGACATGCTGACCGACCTCGTCGAGCAGCTCGAGAAGGGCACGGCGACCCGGACGATCAAGGGCGGCGAACTGGACCTCGGCGCGACCACGTTGCCGCAGATCCCCCGGGACTCCGGCGATCGCAACCGCACCTCGCCGTTCGCCTTCACCGGCAACAAGTTCGAGTTCCGCGCCGTCGGCTCGTCGGCCACGTCCGCGTGGCCCAACACGGTGATGAACACGATCGTCGCCGAGTCGCTGGATTACCTGGCGACGCGCCTCGAGGGTGTCGTCGGCGAGAACCCGACCAAGGACGATCTGGAGAAGGCGGTTCGCGAGGTGCTGACCCGGACGGTCCGCAACCACAAGCGCATCATCTTCAACGGCGACGGTTACTCCGAGGACTGGCAGGTCGAGGCGGCCAAGCGCGGTCTGCCGAACCTCAAGGACACCGTGGACGCGATGCCGGCCCTGGACACCGACAAGGCCAAGAAGCTGTTCGCCGATTACGGCGTGCTCCAGGAGGCCGAGCTCAAGAGCCGCACCAACGCCTTCCTCGAGCGTTACTCCAAGCAGCTGTTGATCGAGTCGGAGCTGATGGTGCTGATGGGCCAGCAGATGATCCTGCCCGCGGCGCTCCGGCAACAGCAGAACATGGCCAACGCGCTGTCCGCCGCTGCCGCGGCCGGAGTCGAGAGCAAGAGGCAGAAGGCGGACCTGAAGGAGTTCGTCGAGCTGACCGACAAGTTCACCGAGGTCGTCTCCAGGCTTGCCGACGAGGACAACTTCGAAAGCGAGGATCTGCTGAAACACGCCACGCACATGAAACGCGAAGTGGCGCCGATCATGGATGAACTTCGGCAGCTGGGCGACGAGCTCGAATCCCGGGTGGCCGCCGACATCTGGCCGCTGCCGTCCTACCGCGAACTGCTGTTCGTCAAGTAACCGAACGGGCAAAGAAGATAGGGGGACGGGTACAAAAACCGGGTTTTGGTACCTGTCCCCTTAACCCCGTTTTGGTACACGTCCCCTTATCTATCAGAAGCGCATCCCGCCGCTGATCTCGAAGATCGAGCCGTCGTAGTCCAGCAGGTTGTTCACGTCGTCGTAGTCGAAGGCGCGGAAGGCGAGCCCGCCGAACAGACCGCTGGGCCACTCGTGACGCAGGCCGGCCTCCCAGTTGGTGAAGTCCTGCATGATCGGCACGTTGGTGACGACGCCGGTCACGTCGCCGTTGATGATGTTGTCGCCGTCAGACTCGGTCAACCACAGACTGACCCAGGCCCGCCAGGGCTTGGCCCAGCTGAAGTTCACCCGGCCGTAGATCTGATCGTTGTCGTTGGCGAAGATCGAGTTGCCCAGCTCGGTACCACCGAACCCCGCGGTGTCGAATCGAATCCGTGAGTCGCTGTCGACCTCCTGCCTGGCGTAACGCAGGAGGTAGTCGAAGTCGTCGGAGGGCCGGTGCCAGATCGCGCCGGAGTAGGTCGTCGCCTCCTGGGTCGCCATCCAGGTCGACCCCGGGTTGCGGAAATCGGCGGCGGTGTTCTGGTTCTCGTGGTCGAGATAGCTCAGATCGATCTGCATCGTATCGGTCGGCTGGAACCCGAGCCGGACCCGCAGGTGCTCGGTCTCGTGAGGCGACACGGCGTTGAACGGCTGGGTGATCTTGCCGTCCTCGTAGTCCGTGTTGAGCTTGAACCAATCCGTCGGTTTCCACATCAATCCGAACAGCAGTCCGTCGTCGTCGCCGGACTTGAAGTCCGTGTCCCGCAGACCGCCGAACCCCGAACGGTCGAGGCTTCGATCGATCAGCCGATAGCCGCCACGCACGGAAAAGCTGCGGCTCGGCCGGTAGGCGACCAGCCCGGTGATCGTGGTGATGTCGTAGTCGAAGTTCGTCACGCTGCCGGCTGTCCCGTCACCGTCGGGATCCTCGGGAGTTCCGTCTCCGTCCAGGTCCCGATCGATCACGCCGTCGAGATCCCGGGTCAGGTCACGGACTTGCAGGTGCAGATCGACCGTTCGATGCGCGTTGATCGACAGGTCGACGTCGTACAGCAGGTAGTCGCCCTCGACTGTCGCCCGGCTCGTGCCGGTATCGGGGACGCAGACGTCGCCGGCGTTGATCGCGTCGCAGGTCGCGTCGATCCCGCAGGTCACACCGGACGCGGCACAGGTTCCGCCGAAATCACCCGAGGGGCCGATGCCGAGTTGATCGACGTCGACGTGGCTGTCGATCGTCTCCTCGCCGAGCAGCGTGCCCCAGAGCGCCGCGGTCAGGTTGACCCGGGAACCCAGGGGTGCATGCAACTTCACCGTCGTCAGGTCGGCTTCGCCGCGGTCGCGCTGATCCCAGTTGTACTCGCTCAGGAACGAGACCTCCTCGACACCGCCGAGCCCGCTGGCCATGTTGTTGAAGTTGTTGTCGTACTCCCGGACCTCCTGGCGCACGATCAGATCGACGTTGCCGAATCGGAAATCGGCGCCGACCGTGAAGGTCTGCTGTTCCATGTCCAGCGGCGTCGGCAGGCGGAAGACATCGCGCTGGATGTCCTTCATGAACAACGACGAGCCGTCCCGGCCAACCTCGCGGAAGCCGAAGTGCAGCTTGATCGCCTCGGTCAGTTCGACCCGCAGCTTCAGGTCGACCGACTGCCGGGTCGCATCCCACGCCGCGCCGTCCTCGTCAGGTACCAGCTCGAACAGGTTGTACAGGTAATCCTGCTTGAGGTAGCGGAATTCGAACTGGTAGGCGTCCTTGCGCCCCAGCCGGAACGACGCGTGCTGGCGCGGGTCGGTGCCGATGCCGACCGCACTGAAGCGAGCGTAGTCGATCCACTCCGTCGACGTGTCGTTGAGATTCAGCTCCAGCGACCCGATGGCGAAGCCGGAGTCGAGGCCGTCGAAGTCCTCGTCGTATTTCCGCTCGGAGCCGCTCACGTCGACGCTCCGGTACAGCACCTCGACGGATCCCTCGACCTTCTTCTCTTCCTCGGCTCCCACGGGCACGACCGCCGCTACCAGCATGACGACGAGGAGACTCGCGAACGTCACCGTTCTCGACATGTCCTACTCCTCCAGGAAGGCGTGGCTCGTGTTCGAGCCATGAATCGCGGAATGGCAAGCCGTGCATTTCTCGTTGAGGAACCTCGGCGCGCTGTGCCAGCCCGGTGTCACGTTGGCGCTGTGGCACTGGTAGCAGAGGTTGACCTGTGGCTCGTGGGTCAGCAGGTGCCGGTTGGGAGAACCGTGCACCTCGTGACAACCGGCGCAGCCGTCGACGATCGTCGTGTCATGGGCGTAGACGAACGGGCCGGCCTTCTCGAAGTGACAGCTCGAGCAGGTTTGGTCGAACTGCGGCGTGCTGACGCGCAACGACCGCTGGCCGTGGGGCTCGTGACACATCGCACAGGCCTGGGACTCGTCGCCGATCGGATGGGAGCGGGGCAGGTCGAACTGCGCCGAGATCGCCTTGTGGCAGGAGGAGCAGAGCTCGAGCTGCCCCACGTCCAGCATGTTCGTCTTCTTCGAGTGCGGGTTGTGGCAGTCGGTGCAGGAGACATCGCCGAGACCGTGGATGCTCATCCCGCTGTTGAAGTGTTTCTCTTGCCGTGAGTGACAGTCGAGACACAGGGCCGACGCCTCCCGCGGGGCCAGGTCGGAGGGTCGAACGATGTCCGAGGCCTCGGCCGACTCCATGTGCGCCGTTCCGTCGCCATGGCAGGTCTGACACGCGGCATCGGGGTCCCATCCGGGAGCCACCGCGTGGGAGGTTTGCTTGAGCGCCACCACGACGTCCTCGTGGCAGACGGCACACTCGGCACCGTACTCCTCTCCCGCAGGGGCGATGAACGGCGCAGCCGCGATCGCCAGGAAAAAGCAAACCCCGCGAACGTGGCGAGCTAGTACAGGTCGCATGCGCATGGCCCCCTTCGTAACACGCCCGATTGAATCAAACTATCGGCGGCGTCGCCATAGGTTTTTCCACTCACCGATCCGACGAGGATCTGCCGGACAACGCAGTGCGTCATTTGCCCCAGAACCCGCTCGCGGGCGTCAGAACGCTCACCGAAATCTTCCCGTCGCCGCCGAGTAACCTCGCGAACGGCGCTATATTGATGGCGAGAACGGTGACGTTGCATCAGCCGTCACCCAGCACGTAGGAGGCCTGTCGTGAAGCATCGAATTGGACTCGGCGCGATCGCCATCGGAACCCTAGTCGCAGTCGGACTGCTCCAGCTCCCCGCAGCGGAACTGCAGCCCGCAATCGCCGCCAGTGGCCAGGAGGCGTACACCTCGGCGAAGTGCAACATGTGTCACTCCGTATCGGCGGCCGGCATCGCGGCCACGGCCAAGATGGAGAGCATGCTCGGGCCGGATCTTGGCGGCGTGATCAACGACGGCAACAGCGAGGAGATGTCGAAGTACATCCGCAAGCAGATCAGCCGCAACGACAAGGAACACAAGAAAGAGTTCAAGGGCTCCGCGGAGGAACTGCAGCCGATCCTCGACTGGCTGAAGACCCAGGCGAAGGCTGAATGACCGCTTGCCCGACTCCGTCGGGCGCTGGCGTCGGGTAGGCCGCCTGGAACGGGAACGCCCCTCGCGGTTCGGCGTCGGGCCAGACCCGGTCCATCGTGGCCGCGTCGTAGACCACGCCGTTGATCATCGTGTAGGCCACGCTGTCGCTGTTCTCGATCGCCTCCAGCGGGTTCTCGTCGAGCACGACGAGGTCGGCCAGCTTGCCGGGTTCGATCGAGCCGATGTCGCCTTCCATGCCCATGTAACGGGCGCCGTTGATCGTGGCCACGGCGAGCGCCTCCATCGGCGTCATTCCACCGTGGCCCATCGCCCACATCTCCCAGTGAGCGCCGAGCCCCTGTAGCTGACCGTGGGCTCCCAGATTCACCAGTCCGCCGGCCCGCAGGATCCTGGCGCACCCCGCCGCGACGGTCTTGTGGTCGTAGTCGTCCTCGGCCGACATCGTCCGGCGGCGGGCCCGGGCGTCGATCAGCCGGGGAGGATGCAGGCTCTGCAACCGCTCGTTCTCCCAGACATCGTAGTGCTGGTAGAACCAATTCTCGCCGACCTGCCCGCCGTAGGAGACGAGCAACGTCGGCGTGTAGCCGACCTGGGACTCGGCGAAGAGCTGGATCACATCGTCGTAGATCGGACCGACCGACAGGGCGTGCTCGATCCCGGTGTGGCCGTCGAGGATCATCGTGATGTTCGCCTCGAAATCGCCGCCACCCTCGGGAAAGACGAGCATGTTCTCTTCCCGTGCGGCCCGCATCACCCACTGTCGCTGATCCCGGCGCGGCTGCATGTAGCTCTTGACGCTGAACGCACCGAGGCTCTTCAACCGACGGACATGGGATAGCGCATCCTCGTAGGATTCGATCGGCGCCATGTCCGGGATCACCGCCCCGTAGAGGATGAAGCCGGTCGAGAAGATCCGCGGTCCGACCATCACGCCGGCCTCGACCATCTCACCCTGGGCGAAGACGGTGTGGGTGCTGGCGGACGGATCGTGGGTCGTCGTCACGCCGTAGGCCAGGTTCGCGTAGTAGCGCCACTCGCGCTGGGGGTTGACGTCGAGCACGCCGTAGCCCATGTGGGCGTGGACATCGACCAGCCCCGGGATGATCGTCTTGCCGGAGACGTCGATCACTCTCGCGTTGCGCGGGATCTTCACCCGGCCCTGCGGCCCGACCGCCTTGATCCGGTCGTTCTCGACCAGCACGGCCCCGTCCTCGATCACCTCGTCGCCGTTCATCGTGACGATGCGAGCGCCGACGAGGGCGACGAGTCCCTCCGGGTGCGAGCGGGGCACGCTCAGAGTGACGCTGAACGTCTCGGGCTTCGTCGCCGCGCCGTCAGCGTCGGCGTCGGCATCACCGTCACCGTCGTCCTTTCCGGTTTCCCCGGTCTCGTCGGGGTCGCCACCGGCGATCTCGTAGGACAGCTTCGCTTCCTTCAACTGCTCTTCGAGGTCGTGCCAGGCACGGAACGACGCATCGTCGTCGACCGTCACCTCGAGCTTCGGCAACGGCCGCTCCAGGGCCAGCGCCTCCAGCGCCTGCTTCAACGCGTCGCCGGCGACCGTCTTCTCATCGAGGCGGATCTTGCCGTTCTTGCGCACCTCGACGGCGACGGTGCGCGTCTCGTCGTCGGACGGACGGTCGCCGGGACTGGTCGCGAACTCGAGGTCGGCGAGTTCGGCGCGGTGGTAGCGGGGCCCGAAGCTCCAGGTCACCGTCGTGCCGTCCGGCGACCAGTTGACCCACTCCCCGCCGTCCCAGCTGAGCTGGGCCACGGGCACCGTCGAGCCCGCCTGGAGATCGAGAGTCTTGTCGGTCGCCGGCAGCGGCACGACGTAGGCGTTGTGCAGTTCGTTGAACGCGACATGGGTCAACTGTGGGTTCGGCACCGCCTCCTGGGCGTAGCGGAAGCGTAGATGAACCCGGTGGTCCTGTCCGTCGACCGCCACCGAGGAGAGCCCCGTCTTGTCCGGCGTGCGACTACCCCGGCCGCCGCCGCCGCTGCCCTGCAGATCCTCGAAGTAGTAGATCCGCTCGCCGGTCACATCGAAGATCGGCCGGGTGATCCGGCGATTGGCTCCGCGGTTGGAGGTCGAGACGACGTAGGTCGCATCGCCTCCATCGGCGTTCATGCGATAGATGTCGTGGCGCAGTTCGTTGCCCAGATCTTGCCCCCGCAGCGTCGCACCGCTTCCCTGCACGAAGACGATCTGGTCTCCGTCGGACGAGTAGGCCGGATTGGCCAGCTGGGTGTTCGCCGCGTAGAGCGTGGTTGCGGAACCTCCAGCGGCGGGGATGCGGCGAATCGTACCGCCTTCGATGTCGCTCCAGGTCGCATAGACGACCGAGCTCCCGTCGGGCGAGAACGACGGCGCCAGCTCGACCACGTCGTCATCGGTCAGCCTCTCCGCTTCGCCGTCGGGTAGCGCCATCCGGTACAACCGGCCGAGCGCCTGGAAGAGCAACGTGTCGCCGTCGGGGCTCTGGACCGGCCAGCGCAGTACGCGGGCCTGCACCTCGTCGTGAACCGCCGGCCGCGAACCCCGGAGAACGTCGTGGACCTGTTGCTCCACCTCGGCCCGGAACGGGATCCGGGAGACCGCGGCGGGTTCGGCGAACGGCGAGACCCGGAAGATCCCACCCTGGGCCCAGATGACGATCGACTGGCCGTCGGGTGCCCAATCGTAACCCGGGTAGGCACCGTGGGTGGCGAAGGCCTCGATCTGGTCGCGGTCCAGGCCATCCCAGACCTGACGCTCGGCGCCGGTGGCGACGTCGTGCAGCCACAGCGTGCTCTTGTTGTCCACGCGGCGAATGAAGGCCAGCGTCTGCTCGTCGGGGCTCAACGCCGGGACCGCCGAGCTGCCGAGCCCGACGCTGACCGGATCGATCCGATCCCGCTCGCGGTCGTAGCGCTGGACCGACCACAACGAACCGTTGGGGTCGCCTCCGTAGCTGAACCCGCCGCGTGCTCCCAGGTAGAGCCAGCGTCCGTCGGCGGTCGCCGAGAAAGCATCGACCTCACCGAAGTTGCTCCGACCGACCAGCGCGACGCCGGATCCGCCGTCGACGTGGTACGCCCAGAGTTCGGAGATCCCGATCGAACTCACGTCGGTGAAGCGCTTGCGCACGTAGACCCACTCACCGGTCGGATCCCAGTCGGCCCCATCGGTCAGATCCTTCTTCTCGCTGGTCAGCGCCTTCGGCTTCTCGAGTTCGCCGTCTGCGAAGTCGGCGACCCAGATGTTGAAGCCTCCGTCGCGATCCGACGTGAACAGCAGCTTCGATCCGTCGGGGCTGAAGCGGGGCTGGAAGTCGTAGGCCGCGCCGCTGGTGATCCGCCTGGCCTCTCCGCCGCCGATCGGCAAGGTGTACAGGTCGCCGAGCATGTCGAAGACGATCGTGCCCCCGTCGGGATGCACGTCGACGTTCATCCAGGTGCCTTCCTCGGTCGTGAATCGAACGGTCTTCACCGGGCCGAACGTCCCGGCGACATCCCAGCCGCCGCCGGCCTTGTCGGCCGGGTGCGGCTCGGCCAGGGCGCCGCCTGGACTCTCCGTCGTCGGGGCACCGAAGTGTGCGGCGTCGATCGCCTGCTGCACCAACTCGCTGCTGACGGCGCGACCGTGCACGGCGCACTCCCCGGCATGCCCCGGCGCGATCGCGGCGATCCACAGGAGCGCGAAGGCAGACGAAGGGATCCGGGCGGGTCGGAGTCGGTTGAGGTGATTCATGAACCTCTCCTCGGCATGCTCGTGCCAGGATTGCGATACGGGGCCCACGCAACAAAGTTGCCGGCCCTGCTGTCCGGGACGGAGGCCCGAGCGTATCAAGTTCAGGCTGCGAGCCGAAGGGGGTTATCGATGTCGTCATGGATGCTGGACCTGCGGGTCGCCGTGCGGAGCCTGGGCCGCCGGCCGGGCTTCGCCGCCGTGGCGATCGTCACCCTGGCGCTCGGAATCGGCGCCAACACGGCGATTTTCGGGATCTTCGAAGCGGTGGCGCTCCGGCCGCTCCCCTATCCCGAAGCCGAGGAGCTGCTGCAGATCCGCTCGCGCTACCCCTTCAGCGAGGAGGTGATGGAGCAGTGGCAGGAGCGTGCCCGGGGCATCGAGGCGCTCAGCGGTTTCCGCGGAGCCGGGCTGACCCTCGTGGGAAACGGCGATCCGGTCGTGCTCGAAGCCGGTGTCGTCGCCGCCGAACACTTCACGGTGATGGGCGTGCACCCCACCCTCGGTCGTGGCTTCCGTGGCGAGGAGGAGCAGCCCGGGGGTGAGGGCGTCGTCGTGATCGGCCATGCGCTCTGGCAGTCCCGCTTCGGCGGCGACCCGGAGATCATCGGGCGCTCGATCGAGTTACGGGGAGACGGCCGGGAACGCCGCACCGTCGTCGGCGTGATGCCGCCGAACTACCGCCCGCTGGGACGAAACTGGCAGGCCTGGGTTCCCCACTCCCTCGACCGCGACGACGACAGCTACATCGACATGATCAACCTGGGCCTGATCGCGCGGCTGGCACCAGGCACCACCCTCGAGGCCGGCCAGGCCGACATCCGTCGCGTCGGTGCCGAGCTCGTCGCCGAGCTCCCCGATCGATTTTCCCCGTCGAGGCTCGAAACGCTGCGGGGGATTCCCCTGCGCGAGACGATCGTCTCCGGCTTCCGTCCGACGCTCTGGATCCTCCAGGGTGCCGTCGCCCTCGTGTTGATGATCGCCTGTCTCAACGTCGCCAACCTGTTGCTGGCCCGCTCGGCCAGCCGCCGGGGAGAGATCGCGGTGCGCACCGCCCTCGGCGCGGGGCGCGGTCGACTGGTGCGGATGCTGTTGACCGAGCATGCCTTGCTCGGCGGTGTCGGCGCGGTACTCGGCCTGGGGATCGCCTGGGGCGCACTCGCGGTCGTCCGCAACAACATGCCGGCGGTCATCCCCCGGGTCGGCGAGCTGACGATTCACGGCGGCGTCGCGGCGTTCGCCCTCGGACTCGGGCTGCTCGCCGGGCTCTGCGCCGGATTGCTTCCGGCGTTGCGTGCCTCGAGCAGCGACCTGCTGGGCGCGCTCCACGGCGTTGCCCGGGGCGGCTCCTCGACTTCGCGCTGGAACTCGGTCCTGGTCGCCGGCGAGATCGCGCTCTCTCTCGTGCTGGTCGCCTCGGCGGGAATGATGATGCGCAGTCTGTGGAAGCTCCACGACGTTCCCCTCGGTTTCCGCGCCGAGCGACTGCTCACGATGCGGGTGATGCCCCCGGCCGCGAGCTACGCCGATGACGACGCCCGGCGGCTCTACTACGAACGCGCCCTCGAAGGAATCCGTGCCCTGCCCGGTGTCGAGTCCGCCGAGAGCGTGAGCATCCTGCCGATGACGCTGGGCAACATGGGGCTGGCCTATCTTGCCGAGGGGCAGGTCCAGGAACCCGGCGAGTGGACCACGGCGAGTTATCGAACCGTCAGCCCCGGCTACTTCGAGTCGATCGGGATTCCGCTGCTGCGTGGCCGCGGCTTCTCGACCGCGGATCGCGCCGGCGGTCTCGAGGCCGGCATCATCAACCGGACGATGGCCGAGCGGCTCTGGCCCGGCGAGGACCCGATCGGCAAGCAGATCGCCTGGGATGCGGAGAACCCCTGGTTCACCGTCGTCGGCGTCGTCGAGAACGTGCGCCAGAACACCCTCGATGGCGATGCGTTCGACGTGATCTACCGTCCCTACTCCCAGGAGTCGTTCCTGCAGGACCAGGCGTTGACCGTTCGCAGCGCCGGCGACCCGGCGGCGCTCGCCCCGGCCGTTCGCGCGGCGTTGCGCGAGATCGACGCCGAGGTCCCGGTCCTGGCGATGGAGACGATGGAGCAGATCGTCGCCGGCTCCTCCGCGCGACGGCAGCTGATCACCGGCCTGCTGTTCGTCGCCGCAGCGCTGGCGCTGCTCCTCGGGGCGATCGGCGTCTACGGCGTCGCCGCCTACGAGGTCAGTCGACGCACCCGGGAGATCGGCCTGCGCATGGCGCTGGGAGCCTCCCGGTCGACGGTCCTCCGTGAAGTGCTCTGGGGTGGCGCCCGCTGGTCCGCCCTCGGACTCGCCGCCGGCCTGATCGGCGCCGGTTTCGCCGCGCGAATTCTCGGCGGGTTGCTGTTCGAGGTCGATGGCCTCGACCCGTTCGCGCTGGGCGGCGCGTCGCTTACCCTCGTCGCCTCGGCATTGCTCGCCTGCTGGATCCCGGCACGGCGGGCGTCGAGGATCGATCCCTGGGTTGCGCTGCGCTCGGAGTGAGCCCGACGCCGGGCTCAGATCTCGCGCACACCTTCGCTGGTTGCGATCAGCAGCTTGTCGGCGGGACGGCGACAGAACAGCCCGTTGGTCACGACGCCGGGTATCCGGTCGAGAGTCCGTTCCAGACCGATCGGATCCTCGATCGTCAGGCCGTGGAGGTCGAGGATCGCGTTGCCGTTGTCGGTCGTGAACCCCTCCCGCAGCACCGGGCGGGCCCCGAGGGACTCGGCGCGTCGGGCGACCAGCGGCAGCGCCATCGGCACCACCTCGACCGGTAGCGGGAATGCCCCGAGGCGCTCGACGATCTTCGAGTCGTCGACGATGCAGACGAAGGTCCGGCTGAACTCGGCGACGATCTTCTCCCGGGTCAACGCGCCGCCGCCTCCCTTGATCAGGTAACCGTCCCGGGTCGCCTCGTCGGCGCCGTCGACGTAGACCGGGATCTCTCCCGCCTCATCCAGCCGGAGCAGGCGAATCCCGTGCCCCGCCAGACGCTTCGCGCTCGCCTCGGAGCTGGCGACCGCTCCGCGGAGCCTCAGCCGGGCCAGACCGTCGATGAAGAAGTTCGCCGTGGAGCCGGTGCCGACGCCGACGACCGTATCCGGCTCGACGAACTTCAGCGCCGCCTCGGCCACCGCACGTTTCTTGTCGTCCTGGTTCATCGTGCCGCCATTCTAGCCGCCCGTGGACCGGGCGGTGTCGCGAAGCTCTCTCAATCTTCGGCACATCTCCCGGTGGCCGGCCGGATCCGGCGTACCTGCCGGGTCGCGGACCAGCGCGTCGAGTTGCTCCCGGGTACAGCCCATCGGGTAGAGGAAGAACTCGGTACCGAGGCCGAGCCGCGCCGCGTTGACCCGGGCATTGGGGTCGCGGTCGACGATCGACCGGACGTACAGGCGCAGAGCGCGGTTCTCCAGCTGAAGCAGCGAATCGTACCCGTCCGGCACCCCGTTGAGGAAACCCCAGCCTTCCTGGGGCGGCTCGAGCAGCCCGCTGATCTCCCGGTCGGTCATGTTGCCGCCCTGGTGCCGGAAGAACTCCATCCGTGGATGCTCGTCGGTGATCGGCGGAGCGGCACCGAACCAGGCGGCCAACCCCTCGCCACCGTAGAAGAAGGTCGCCAGCAGCGACTCCGCCGTCTCGAAGTAGGCTCGGGCCAGGTTCCGCCGGGTCTCGGGTGTCGACCACGCGTCTCGAATCCGGTCGCTGTGGATGGTCAGCGGTTCCCGGGAGCCGATCAGTACCGCGTCCCGGACCGAGGGCAGCCAGAGCTGCACGTGGGGAAACGCGTCGGCGAAGGTCCGGGCGACCATCCGCGCGGACTCCAGGCTCTGGGCATGGAGCGGCAACCACTGGGCCACGACGCCGCCCTCGGTCAGCCGCTCGGCACACAGCTCGTAGAACTCCCGGGAGTAGAGATGGGTCGACCCGGCGACGATCGGCGGTGGCGGTTCGAGGGTGATCGCGTCGAATCGCTCCTGCGTCAATTCGAGAAAGTGGCGTCCGTCCTCCCGCAGCAGGCGTACCCGGGGGTCCCGGTGCGCTCCGCCGTTCTCCTCCAGGAAATGGTCCAGGCCGGCCGCGACGCCGTCACTCAGCTCGACGGCGACGATCGACTCCAGCTCGGGATGGGAGGCCAGCGCACCCAGCGTGATTCCCGTGCCCACGCCCACCGCCAGAGCCTTCTTCGGCCGGGGAACGAAGAGCAACGGCAGGTGCCCCTCGGCCGCCATGTAGCGCCAGACCGGCTTCACCGTCGCCGACATCGCCACGCCGTTGGTGATCAGGCTCTTCGCCTTGGCGTCACGAAAACCGTAGGTGCGCTGGACGATGGCGATCGTGTCGACGGCGCCCTCGTGGAAGTACAGCACATCGCCGATCGTGTCGGCGTTGCGTGTCGCCTGGAGAAAGCCGTGAACGAAGCGTTCGTTCGCCCCGGTCGCCGGAGCGACACAGAGAACCGCGACGACGCCGGCTGCGATCGGCTCCCACCGCCGGACTCCCAGGGCGGCCAGCACCGCCACCCCGGCGAGTACGTTGACGGTGGCCAGCAAGATCAGCGCCCCCGGCGCGCCGAGTCGCGGCAGAAGCAACAGCCCGCCGGCCAGGGCGCCGCCGATCGCGCCCACCGTGTTCGCGGCGTAGATCCGTCCGACGTCCTGACCGACCCGGGTCGCACCCCTGGCGAAACCGGCGGCGGCCAGCGGCAGCGCCATGCCCGATAGAATCGTCGGCGGCAGCACGACCGGCGCGGCCCGCAGCACCGAGCGCCACAGGAACCCCTCGAAGCTCTCGGCACCGATCGGCGCGAAGCTGGACGACATCCAGACCACGGAGCCGGCGACCCAGACTCCCATGGCGACCAGCAACCAGCCGGCCGTGCGCAGCGGGTCGCCCAGGCGTCGACCGGCGATCGGCACCAGCAGCGCGCCGAGGAACAGACCGATCAGGAACAGCGAGAGCATCAGGCTGAACGAGTAACTGAACGATCGCATGAACAGACTCAGCAGCCGGGTCCAGATCACCTCGTAACCCAGCACCGCGAAACCACCGGCGGCCGCCGCGACGGTCGCGGCGATCCGGCGCCGGCGGACCTCCGGTGCGTCGTCGTCGGTGCGCAGCTGGCCCAGCGCACGGTCGACCTCGATCGCCGGGAGACGCACGCCGCGACTCCAGACCACCGCCCCGAGACCCACGAGCAACTGCAACGCCGCGCCGACGTAGGCCGCCCGGGAGACGCCCAGCGCTTCGAACAGGAAGAAGCCGGCGACGAAGACTCCCAGCGCCGCGCCGAGGGTGTTCATCCCGTACAGCGCGCCCAGACGCGCCGCGAATCCCGTCGGCGACCGGATCACCGCCCGGCCGAGGGCCGGCAACGTGCCGCCCATCAAGGTCGTCGGCACCAGCACGAGCAGGAAGGCCAGCGTGAACTCGGCCAGGCGTTCGACGGAACCGCTACCGAGCAGCCGCAGCGGAGCGAGAAACAGGTCCCGACCGCTGCCGAGCAACCAGACCAGCAGCGCGCCGCTGACCGCCGCGCCGATCTCGAGCTGCCCGAACAGCTTGAGCGGGTTGTCCGAGCGGTCGACCCGGGCACCGAACCACCATGCGCCCAGGGCCAGCCCGCCCATGAAGGCGGCGAGCACCAGGGACGTCGCCCGGGCGCTGTTGCCGAACAGCAGAGCGAGCTGACGCAGCAGCACCGTCTCGAGGACGAGAGCGGCGAAACCGGAGACGACGAACAGTGGAAAGGGCCACCAGGGCGTCGCCGGGGAAGCGGGTCCGCGCTTGTCCAATCAGCCGTCCTCGGGTTTGAGGATCACGCCCTCGCCGGTCTTGCCGCTCATCTTGACCAGGATCGGTTGCTCGAGGCGGACGTGGCGCACCGCCCCGTCGTCGCCGGTCGAGTGTTCGCTCAACCACTCCCAGTCGATCAGTCCCTCGCCCAGCTCGGGGTTGACGGTGAAGTAGCCCACGTTGCACGAGGTCAAGTTCTGAAAGAAGTGCGTTCCCTGGGAGGGAGACACGGCCATGTCCTTCAGACCGGCCTCGACGATCACCCGGGCACCGGCGATCTGATTCCAGCTCACCGGAATGCCGAGATGCGGGTCGGTCGAGCCCCAGCGCCCGACGCCGATCAGCAGGTACGGCCGGTTCTCGCGCTGCAGCAACGCGTTGAACCGGGCGACCTCGGCGGCCGCCTCGTGGCTCTTGAGCCGGTCGAAGCGATGGAAGTCGACCACCACCAGATCGCAGATGTCCCGGATCACTCCGTTGCCGAGCACCCGGGCGCTGCGCACGATCAGCTGGGAGGAGCGCACGTGGCCGATCTCCAGCTCTTCGTCCTCGTAGGACAGCGCCAGCGGACGCATCTGCAGGAAGCCGAACTCCGGTCGGTCGCCCGAGTGGCCGGTCAGGTTGACGGCGAACTCGATCTCGACCGGAGAGCTCGTGCCCTCGGACCCCAGATCGAGCAGGTCCTGCAGCAGCTCGGCCAGCGGAAAAACGCCATGCTTGAGGATCGGCGCGAAGCTGACGACACGGACTCCGGTCCGCGACATGCCGTCGTAGACGACGTCGTTGTCCGGCGAATAGGTCGAGGCCAGACTGGCCAGCGTGCCGTCCTCTTCGGCAACCTCGAGGGTATAGCTCGACAGCTCGGCGCCCTCCTTCCCTTCCCGGCCGGGCTTCTCATCGAGATCGAGCGCGTAGAACTCACGCTGGGAGTTGCGTAGCACCTCGTCGGCGGAGGAAAACGTGACGATGCTCTTCGGGTACTTCGGGCAGAAGCGCAGACAGTTGCCTCCGTCGACGACGGTTCGCCCCATCCCCAGCGCGACGGCGACGACGCCGTCCTCGGCCTGTTGCGGCGGCGTGGGATAGAAGTTGTAGGAGCGGCCGACTCCGGAGAACTCCGGGTAGAAGCGGTTGCCGTGATGTCCGCCGACGATGCGCTGGATGATCACCGCCATCTTCTCTTCCTCGAGGCGGTACGGAGTCATGGTGAGGAACTCCTTGGCCTGCCGGGAGAAGGTCGAGAGGTAGACCCGCTTGACCGCGGCGACGAGCTGGACGAGCCGGGTCTCGAGATCCTCTTCGGTATTCGGCAACATGAACGTCCGGTAGATTCCGGCGAACGGCTGGTTCGGCGAGTCCTCCAGCAAACCCGACGAACGAACCGCCAGCGGGTAGTTCGTGTGCTCGAGGTACACTCTGAGATCGCGGAGCGCCTCCCCGGGAAACGGTTCGGCCATCACCCGCTGCGCCATCTCCTCCGCCGAGCTGGACTCGATCGCGAACTGCCGCAGCTGACCCTGATCGAAGAACTGGTCGAAGATGTCCGTACCCAGCACGACCGCCGAGGGCACGCTGATCTGTACGCCGGGGTAGCGTTCGCAGACGTCGGACTCGTTGAGCAGCCGGTTGATGAAGGCCAGACCACGAGCCTTGCCACCCAGCGACCCGCCGCCGATCCGGGTGATGCTGCTGGTCGCGTCGAACTTGCGCCGGTCGAAGTCGGCGACGATCACCCGGTCGCGCTCGCTCCGGTAGTCGCTGATCGATCGGGTCAGGTCGTCGCGCAGGTGTTCGAGGTCGCGATACTCCGAGACCTTGCGGGGGCGCAGGCGCTCGGCCAGCGCGAACTCCGTGCGCGCCTTGAGCCAGTTCGAGAAGTGATTGCGCTCCCCGTGGAACCCGATTGACTCGGCCGGCACGCTGCCGAGCATCTGCACCAGGGAGATCAGGTCGTGGGCCTTGCCGACGACCGTGCCGTCGGGCAGCCGGAAGGTGAACGCCCCGAAGCCGAACTCGTTGAGCAGGATCCGACGCAGCTGCCGCAGCAGCGTGGGCGAACCCTTCAACAGGAACGACGCCGACAGCTTGCGGGCCACCGCGGCGTGCTCGCGCCGGCTCGACTGCAACACGATCGGCACGTCGACGCGCTCGCGGCGCACGTTCGAGGCCAGCTCGACCCCCGCGGTCTTGTGGATCTGCCCTCCCTTGGGGAACTCGATGTCGGAGATGATCCCGAGGATCTGCTCGGAGTAGCGCCGGAAGTACTCCCAGGCCTCCTCGTAGTTGCCGCAGAGCAGGATCTTCGGCCGCGCCCGGGTGCGCAGCATCTTCTGGGACAGGTTGAGCCCTTCGGAGATCAGGCCGTGGGAGTGGTTCAGCAGCTCCGCGTAGATCGCCGGAAGGAAGGAGGAGTAGTAGCGGACGTTGTCCTCGACGACGAGGATCGCCGGCACGCCGTTCTCCCCGGTGTCGTGGGCCACGTTCATCCGGTCTTCGTAGTACTTGACGATCGCCAGCAGGATGCGAACGTCGCCCTGCCAGAGGAAGGCCCGTTCGAGGTCGCTGGTGTCGTGCTTGGACAGGAAGGCGGTCAGCTCGCGGTTGTTGTAGCCGATCAGGATCACCGGCGTGCGCAGCCCGGCCTCGCGGATCGCCGCGGTCAGCTCGACGGCGTTCATGTCGGCCACCCGCAGGCTGGTCAGGATCAGATCGATCCGGCGGTCGCTCTTGGCCAGTTCGAGCGCCTCGGCGGCGGTGGAGACCCGGGTCAGGTCCGGCTTCTGGCTCAGGTTCAGGTCGATGTACTGGCGCGCCAGCGCTTCGTTCAGCTGACCGTCCTCGGTCAGGATGAACGAGTCGTACAGGCTCGACACGAGCAGGATGTGCCGAACCCGATGCTGGACCAGGTCCTGGAAACGATTCAGGTGAGGTTGGATCGGCGCCTTCACCGCCCGATTGTAGTACGGGGGGCGTCGCGCTGGACCACGGCGAGGATCTCGTCGGCGTTGACGACCAGCGCCACGACCTCGAAGCCCTCGTCGGCGGCCCGCTCCAGCGCCAGCGGGATCCCGGGCGCGGTGCGGGACGACAGGGTCCGGTACTGCACCTGAGCCGGGGGTTCTCCCTGGTGGGGAGGTCGTTCGAGACCGACGATCTGGTCGGTCAGCGTCCCCGCTGCGATCCGGAAGCCTTTGCGGCCACGCTTGTTGAGCTTCTTCTCCAGCTTCTCGTTGTGCACCTTCCGGTCAGCTTCGTAGAGCAGCCGCGAGCTCCAGTCCGCTTCCGCTTCGAGGCGTAGCAGGACGATCGGCGGCGTCCGGATCGACGCATCGGCGATGTCGACGATGCGATACCCGTCGGCGGCCCACTCCTTGAGCTTGCCCCGGGTCGAGTTGCGGATCACACCGACGTGCACGACGTAATCGCCCGCGGTCGCCTGGGCCGACGTAGCGCCGGGCGGTACCCCGCCGCCGCCGGGTACCGGCCGCTCGAGGACGATCGCCAGGGAGCGCCCGCGATTCCAGACCGCCACCGGACGAAACCCCTCGGGAGTCCAGTGGCCCAGATCGCGGTCGAATCGCTTCTCACCCTGGAAGGTCATGGCGACGTACTCGTGGGGCCGCGCCTCGGGCCCGCGCTCGAGCAGAAAGACGGCGGTCCGTTCCTCCGCGGCGTCGGGCAACCACCAGTCACCCGCCGGCCCGGCCAGCACCGTCTCGGCGGACAGCCGGTAGCCCTCGGCGGCCCACTCGTTGACCGGGCGCCCTTCGGCGGCCTCGTCCATCGGGCCGCGGCTGGTCGCGACCGCGTGGTGGTAGCCTCCCCCGGGCACGTGTTCGAGCAAGACGGCGATTCGGTTGCCGCCGCTGATCGCGGTTCCCTCGGCCGCCCCGGCGATCCGGTACGAACCGGTCGAAGCCTGGCCCAGACGTTCCCGCAGCTCCTCGACGCCGGCGGCGGAGATCAAGCGGAACCGTTCGGCTTCCTCGGCCCGGGCGACCGGGCCGAGCAGGAATCCTCCCAGCAGCAACCCCAGCATCGCCGCTCCCGCCGGGCGGCGATCGACTCCGGCGCGGATCATTCGCCGTTGGCCTGGATCACGAGACGCGTCGCCGCCGCGCCATCGCGCCCGCCGGTCCCGTCGAGCCAGGCCAGCAGCCGGTAGCTCCCCGGGGAGAGCCCGGCGGTCGGCAGCGCGTCGATCACCGAATGACACTCGGCGCCGAGGTCGCCGGACCATTCCAGACCTCGTGCCTCGAGAGCCAGGGCCGGAGCGCCGGACTCGGAGACGATCTCGCGCTGGAGCCGGGAGCTCGAGCCCTTCTCGACCCCGATCCCGCAGACGGTGGTCAGCGCATCGATCGACGTCGCCGGCTCGATCCGTTCGCCGACCAGCGGTTCGAACTCGGGCGGCTTGCCCTTCTTGCGCTTGCCGCCGTCGGCCTGCGGCGTGTGCCCGACGATCGGGCCGGCGACGAACGGTCGCTCCTCGGGGATGCGGCTCAGGCCGGCGGAGCGCGTGGAGGCCCGGGGCACGCCGCCCTCCTTGTCCAGCAGCACCGCGCTGACGATCACCCGGCCCGTTTCGATCTGCTGGGTCTCGAAGTAGCGTCCGACGAACCGCTCGCCGTCGACCTCCCTGCGGGCCGGCAACGTGACCTTGCGCCGGAACGTGCGCAGGATCGTGCCGTTGGATTTGCGCACGAGCCCCTTGAGCTCGAGATCCCTGGGCTTCTCTTCCAGCTCCTCCGACGGCAGGTCGATCTCGACGACCATCATCGTGTCCCACGCGCGATAGCTGCTCGCGCCGAGCACGAACAGTTCGGTCCGCACCTCGGGACTCTCGAAGAAGTGCGGCGCCTCCGTAGCGGTCTTGCGCAGCGACTCGTTGCGCTTCTTGTCCGAGCGTGCCACGTAATAATCCGGGTAGACCGCCCGGGCGCCTTCGCGCTTGATCTTCAGCGTCAGCCGGCGGCTGTCGTCGAACTTGCCGCTGCGATCCTCGAAGCCCAGCGTGTACGTGCAGCCGAGATCGCGCCGGGCCCGGGCATAGGCCAGGCTGATGTCGTTGCTGTCCGCCGACATGCGCCCGCCGGTCTCGTTGGCCAGCCGCCTCAGGTTCTCCGGACCTCCGAGCCTGGAGGCCTTGGGGTCGTTGACCGCGCGCATGCCGGCGGAGTCGACCGGGTAGATCGCCGACCGTGTACCGCCGGCCAGCGAGGCCAGCTCCTTGTACTCGTGGTCGTAGAGAAACTCGTCGGGTCGAAAGGGGCCGGAGAACAGCACGATCGCCTTGCGGCCCGGCCAGCGTTCGAGCAGGTCCATCAGGATCTGCGCTCGCCCGAAGAACGGGTACTCGTTGAGGTTGTCGTTGTACGAGCCGTACAGGTCCGGATCGTTGCGCATCCGCTGCAGCGCCCAGCGCACCTCGCCGAGGTCCTTCGTCATCGGCGTCTCGACGCGGACGACGCGCCCCATCGAGATGATCATGTGCTCCTCGTCGCCCTGAGGTCGGCGATCGAGCATCTCCTCGGCGGCCGCGAGGGCGTCGGCGGCGTTCTCCATGTGGAAGTAGTCGAAGACGAGCACCAGTCGCGCCGGGCCGGTCTGGAGGTCGTCCTCGGGAAAAGCATCGATCCCGCCGGCCTCGGGTTCGTCGGTCGCACCGGCCGGACAGTCGACGTCGAGGGTCGAGAACTCGGTCGGCTTGCCGTCGACCTTGAGCTTGATCTCGCTGCGGTCGATGTCGGGCACGGTGCGGCCGTTCCGGTCGAGGACCATGAAGTCGACGAGGACGAAGTTCAGCTCGACCCGTTCCTCGACCCCCGGTCGGGGCATCTGGACCGGATCTTCCTGGGCCGATGCGAGGGCGAACGCCCCTGCGGCCAGGGCCCCTGCGAACCACCGACGCTTCATGGTGCCCATTTACTCCCGAAACCGCGCGGCGTTGGTCCGCAGAAACCCGGCTGTGCGGCGATCTTACCGCGAGGTCCCCGACGACCGTGGAGACCCGGCCCTTGACCGGCGGTCCCTCGGCACTTATCCTTGCATCATACAATCAAATGTGAGGCCCCGATGAAACCTACCCAGACCTCCGAGACCTGGTCGAAGTTCTACGACGCCGCGAGGACCAACGACGCCCTCGACGAACGCACCCGCGTCCTGCTGCACCTGGCGACATCGATGGCGGTCGCCTGCGAGCCGTGAATGGCCTCGTACTTTGGCGTGGCCAAAGAAGCGGGCATCAGCAGTCGGGAGATCGAGGCGGTACAGGCGATCGTGATGGCCGTCTCCGCCGGTCGCGTCCGGGCCCAGTTCCGGGATGCGCGCAAACGCCACCAGCTGGAATCGGCGAAGGACACCTGACGGGGACAGGCGAGGCAGCCGCCGTCTACTCCAGACGATCGCCGCCGATCATCACGTAGGTCGCCCAGAAGAACGGATGGGCGTAGGCGACCCGCTCGACTCCGGCGACGACCGTCTCCTCGACGATGCCCTCGAGCAGGGCCAGCCGGGCGCGGCGCAGCGCTCGGGGAAGAGCCAGTGGCGTCTGCAGCTCGCGGTAGAGCCCCTCCATCAACAGCGAGCTGGCCCGGTCGTCGACCGCCCACAGCGAGACCAGCACGTTACGCGCGCCGGCGACGAGCACCGCCCGGGACATGCCGACGATGCCCTCGGCCCGGCTGAGTTGCCCCATGCCCGAGTCACAGGCGGCGAGACTGACCAGCTCGGCCTTCAGCTCGAGCTCCCGGACCTCGAAACCCTGCAACAACCCGTCCTCGGTGCTCCCCTCCCCGGGTCGATCCGCGTCGGGCCAGAGAAACAGGCCCGAGAGCAGCGGGCGTTCGTCGTGCACGTAGCCATGGGTCGCGAAGTGGACGACGCGATAGTCGGCGAGGCTCTGCTTGACCGCTCTCTCGGTCGCCTCGGCGCCGAGCAGGGCCAGCCCCGGTTCGATCGTCTCGGCGATCGCCCCGGCCTCGGCTCGCGCTCCGGGCAGCGACGACAGCGCCCAGCCGCGTTCCCTGGCCGTATCGGTGTCGTCGAGGGAGGGCGCGATCGCGACGACTCCCCCGCCGCGAATCGGCCGTTCCGACAGCTCGGCCCAGACCGTCGCTGACGGCGCGTAGAGCGTGCTGAAATCGTGGAGCAGGAACCGCGCACGGGCGTAATCGCCGAACCAGATCGGCTCGGGATTCTCGACCCGCTCACCGACGTCGCTGACCAGTGCCTCGAACGGCAGGTGCCAGAGGTGGTCGTCGGGGACGACGATCAGGTGATCGACGTCGCGCAGGTGACCCAGTGCCGGTTCGATCAGCAGACGATACAGCCGGGCGCCCCGCTCCAGGTGCTCTCGCGAGCCGCCGCGCAGCGCCAGGTCTTCGGCCCGCACACGGTCGCGAATCGGCGCGAGGTAGGCCTCGATGGCGCCGCGCAACTCCTCCCGGCCGATCGGGATCTGGATCCGATCGACCCGATCCGGCAGGACGACCCAGAGCCAGGATCGCTCGGGGTGCACCCAGTAGGCCAGGATCGCCGACGCCGGCGGCAGCCGCCGCTGCAGGCTCCCGATCGATCGGAGCGGTGTCGGGGTTGCCGGGGCCCGGGACCGTCTCCTCTCCCGTCCGGCCTGTTCCAGCCGTTGCTCCAGTCCGCGCAACTCCTCCCGCTCGTCGGCGGACAGACCGCCGAGTACCATTCGCTGTTGCAGCTCGAGGAGCGGCGTCAACGCCTCCCGTTCCGCGGAGGTCAGTGCCGGCTCATCGTGCTGGACGGGTTCTCGAAACTCCTCGAGCAAGGATCGTGCGTGGAATCGCTCGGCGACGGCAAGCGCCTCGACGGTGCGATCGTCGTCGATCAGCAGTTCGATCTTGCTGTCGTAGGCGCTGACCTGGGCGTCGAGCCACTCCGCGCGCTCCTGATCCCCGCCGGGGATCCGCGAGCGCAGCATGTCGAGCAGGTCGATCGCTTCGTCCAGACTCTCCTCGGCGACCGCCGGTCGCCCGAGTTCCCGCTCGATGTCGCCGAGGTTGCAGTAGGCGTAGGCGACCAGCTGCTGGTTCCCACGTTCGAAGGACGTTTCGATCAGCTCGTGATAGGACGTTCGGGCTTCCTCGAGACGACCGAGTTGCTGCAGGGTCCAGGACTCGAGGTTCAGCACGTCGGAGACCCGTCCCTGCGAACCGATCGCCTCGAAGTAGCTGCGCAGTTCGGCGAGAATCGGCAGCGCCGGAGCGAGATCGCCGCGCAAGACCATCAACCGTGCCTGAAACAGTCGGGCCTGCTGCAGATCTTCCTCGTCTCCTTCACCCTCGAGATCCTCGGTGATCCGCTGGAGCAACGCGGCAGCGCCGTCCGGGTCGTCGTTCATCATCATGCTCGCGATCCGCATGCGCGCCTTCGACGCCTGGACCACCTCACCCCGGGACTCGTGAATCGTCACCGCCTCCTCGAAATCGGCCCGGGCATCCTCGTAGGCCTGCATGCCGAGAAAGGAAACGCCGCGCTCGCGGAGGATCCTCGCCCGCCACTCCGGGCGATCCGCGCTCGCCGCGATCGCCAGGGCCCGGTCGTAGGCGGCGAGGGCCTCCCGGTACCGACCGTCGCCGCTGTAGGAGACGGCGGCGCGCAGATCCTCGCGGTATGGATCCTCCGGCGCTGACTCGTCAGCGGCGATCGCCGGCCCCGTCAACCGGAGCAAGAGGACCAGGCCCGCCGCCAGCGTCAGGCCGACCCGGCGCGTGAACATCGACCTCAACGCCGCGGACCCTGTTTGCGCCGCACGTCGTCCCGGGCCCGTGCCGCCGCTTCCCCGACGGGCCCGTCGAGAGCGGCCCGATCGAACGCGGCGGCGGCGGCCGTGTAGAGGCCGTGCCGATCGTAGGCGACGCCGCGCAGGAACGCGACGCCACCGGCCGCGGACAGGTCATCGTCGAGCAATGCCTGGCGCTCCTCGTCGAGCACGCGGAAGCCGACGTAGCTCGAAGCGGAGATCCGTTGCCCGTCATCGCGGTTGACCTTCCAGTAGTAGAGACCGCCAGGCTGCAGCGGACTCTCCGAATCCGGGAAGACCAGGGTCGTGCCCGGCGGCACGTCACGGCTCCAGAGCAGAGTGTGATCGGCGTCGAGCAGCAGCACCTCGAACGCCCCTTCGCTCTTGCCGCCGAGGAAGTGGAAGGCGGGGCGCCGGTCGGCGACCGCTTCCCAGCGCGGCTCGACCGCCGACGGAGGCTCGCCGCCCCTGGCGATCGCGTCTCGCTCGCGCCGCGGAAGCTGGGGCGGCAGGTCGAACAGCGGCGGCGACACGGCGCCCTGTTCGAGAACGGTGGTCGCCGCGTCGATCATCTCCGGGGTCATCTGCATCGCCCGGAAGCGGGTCAACTCGAGGGGACCGGCCCAGTCCTCGCCGGCGGGGCCGAGAAACACCAGACCCAGGATCGATGCGGCCGCGGCCAGCCCGATCCCGCCCCACCAGACCGTTCGGCCACCAGGCCAACCGCGGCCGGAGGCGACCAGCGCACGCATCTTCCTGCGCGTCTCGTCGGAGGCGCGGCTCGACACCGGCTCGACCCGGGCCGGCGGGGCCAGGCATGCGAGCAGCCACTCCACCGTCTCGACGTCGTCCAGCGCGGCCCGGGGCACCTCCCGCCGGGAGAGCGCACCGGCGAGCAACTCGTCGGGGAGCGCCGGAGGATCCGGTTCGCGGCCGGCGCGGACCGTTGCCAGCAACAGGCAGGCTTCGGTCACCTGGCGAGAACAACCGGAGCTGGCGGCTGCGTGACGCAGCATCTCGTGACGCTCCCGATCGGTCGCGTCGTGCAACCGTTCGGCGAGTATGGCGATGTCACGGCTCATCCCGCGGTCCTCCGTGGACGAAACAGCTCCGGCGCGATCTCCTGCAACCTTCGTCGCAGTCGGGCCAGAGCACTGTGCACCGCCTTGCGGGCAGCGCCGGTGCTGATCTCCATCTCGCTGACGATCTCGGAATATTCTCGCTCCTCGATGAAACGCAGCCGGAGCAGGCGCCGATCCCTCTCCGAGAGCTGCCGGGCGGCCTCGCTGTACAGGCGACGAAACTGATCCCGCTCCAGCGGCTCGTCGCCCCGCGGCGCGTGAAACCGATCCAGGTCCTCGGTGCCGATCTCGGGGACACGGCGGCGCCGACGACGGAGTTCCATCAAACAGAAGCGATGCACGATCGCCGACAGGTAGGCCTCGAACGACCCCTCGCCGCGCCAGCGCATCAGCGCGGCGCGGTTCTCGACCCAGAGCTTGCGCAGCACCTCGAGCAGGATGTCTTCCGCCTCGTGCACGCGGAAGCGGTACCGCCCCCGGGCGATCGTCAGTACGAGGGATTCCAGTCCCTCGAGGAACTGCTCGAGGGTTTCCCGGTCGTCTTCGACGAGCTTGCGGTGATCGAGGCGGTCGAGCACGTCGCATTCCCCGGTGTTGGGCGCGCCGCGGATCGGCAGGCGACTCCCGATTCTAACCGGGTTCCGCCTGTCGAAGGGCCAGGGCCCCGCCGGGAGAAGGTCAACGCCGAGGGTGACGGCATTCATCGGGCCCGCTCGCTACTCGTCGCTGGGGCCACAGAAGAATTTCGCGGACGAGACGCAGAACGGGTCCCAGATCATGTCGCAGCAGCTCGGGAAGACCGAGCAGACGCTGTCCACGCAGCCCGGCGCGCTCGCCTGAAACGGCAGATTCGCGTCGCAGAACGGATCCAGCGGCGGACCGACGACGAACGGGTTGTGTTCGCAGACGGGGCACTGCAGCAGCAGGTCCCGGTCGCCGACCTGGCCGAACCCCAGCGAATTGCTGGACGCCGCGCCGTCGTGGGTCGACGGCTGGATCAGGAAGAACAGCGACTCGGTGCCCAGCAAGAACGGGTCGAGTACGATCGGCAGTTGCGGGATCGGAACGTCGTTCTGCAGGCAGCCGAACGGGTTGCCCAGGCGCAGGTCGCCCAGCAGACCGCTGAGCAGATCGACGCTCTCGAAGATCGCCGGATCGCCGCTCAGATCGACGATCAGCTGACCGTCGGGTGCCAGGTTCAGGGCCAGTTCGACCGGAACCGATTCGGAGACCGCGGCCTGGACCTTGAACGAGAGCACCTGCAGCTTGTCGCGGAACGAGTAGCTGCCGTCGGGGTTCTTCGTCAACTCGGCGGTCCGCTCGTGGGTATCGCCCTTGGCCGGGTCGCCCTGCTCCTTGTCGTCGCGATACTTGATGAACGTCTTCTTGTTCGCGCCCTCGCCGGTCTCCCAGAACGTCGTGACGGTGACGATGTGGGTGTCGTAGTGCAGCTCGACGTCCTCGGTCTTCATCTCCTTGCGTAGCCAGTCGACCAGGTCGACTCCGGTCGTCTGCTTGACGCCGTCGACCGGTCCGATGGCGTTACTCAGATCGAGGATCTTGGTCTGCGCATTCTTGTGATAGGTCTTCAGGTAGGTGGCCTTGGCCGCGACGTCCTCCTCGTAGGTCGATGTGGCGCTGCTGACGCCGACGCCCTTCAGGTCCTCGTAGATCTGGTCGACCGTCTTGTCGACGCCGAGGCCGTAGGTCGTATTGAGCCAGGAGATGCTGCGGGCGAAGGAGCCGGCGAGGCAGTGGTCCTTCTCCTCCTGGACGCCGGGCACACCCTGGTGGCGGATCAGGTTGCGCGGCGTGTCCTTGGCGTTGACCCCCGCCGGGGCGCCGACATCCGTGCCGATCGGGATCGCGTCGGGAAACTTGCTTCCCGAGGCTTCGCGAAACAGCGGCTCAACCGGGATCGGGATCGGATCATCGAACAGGAACTCCGGAGGGGGGGCGCCGGGTCTGGTGATGAACTGCAGGTGCAACTCCATTCCGCTCAGCTGGGGCTCGGGGGGCGTCAGCAGTCCCAGGTCGACGTCCAGCCCTTGCCCGAGGGGCGGCGGGAGGATGTGCAGCGGGTCCGGAGGCAACGGTGGGAAGAGCGGGAAGTTCTCGGCGAGCAGCACGGGGCCGTTGCCGATATCGCCGAAGATGTTCAGATAGAACGGCAGACAGGGGTGGGGTAACAGGTCGAACTCGAGCAGTCCCCAGTTCGAGTCGGCGACGAGCAGGTCTCCGTCGGGATCGAGCCAGTTGATCTGCTGGACGCGGATGTTGCGCAACTCGGGCAGCAGGTCCAGCACGATCTGCCCCCGGAACTGTCCCTGCACGATCCCGTTGTTCGCGTCGATGAACTGCGGCGTGACCTCGAAGAACCAGCCGACGATCAGACCGTCGAGGCCCGGAAGAACCGGCGAGTTCCAGTCGATGATCGTCCAGGTCTGCACGAAGGGCTGGTTGGGAAGCAGCGGAAAGAAACCCGGGCCGAGGTTGGGGCCGAAGTTCATGCCGGCCAGACGCAGATCGCCCTGCATGTT
This sequence comes from uncultured bacterium, assembly GCA_942490715.1. Taxonomy (GTDB): domain Bacteria; phylum Acidobacteriota; class Polarisedimenticolia; order Polarisedimenticolales; family Polarisedimenticolaceae; genus CALNYP01. The sequence goes on along the minus strand of CALNYP010000030.1, from coordinate 95,278 downwards.
TCCGACCGGGCCGTTGATCTGCATACCGCCGATGCCACCGAGTCGGAGTGGATCCGGAATCGGCAACGGAGGCCCGCCGAGCTGACCGCCGCCGCCGAAGCCGGTGGCCAGGAACTGCGCTTCGGTGCCGGCAAAGTCGACCGGCTGTCCCTGGAACGTCACCGCTCCCGGCGTGAACTGCAGCGTGTCGATCTGCATGGCGAAGTTGAGGAACATCCCGGTGGGGGCCGGAGGGGCTCCCAGATCGATCGTGTAGGTCACCGTGCCCTGAAAGTCCTCGACGATCTGGCCTTCCAGGGTCTGGGCCATCAGCGGAGGGGCGCAGGTCAGGACGATGAGAGCGGCCAGGTTCCAGATCCTCGACTTCATGGTGCCTCCTCCCGGACCCCGTGCGGAACGGGTTCCTGTCCGGGGTGATGCCCGGATCCGGAGGCCGTTACCGGTCGAGGATCCCCTGCTGCTCCAGCCAGGCCACCACCCGGGGGCGATACTCGATCGGCCGGCCTCCTGGCCCCCGCAGGCTGTGATCGCCGCCTTCGAAGAGCAGAACGGTGTGGGCCTCGTTACCGGCCGCGCGAATACCGTCCAGCACGTCGACGGTCATCCAGGTCGGCACGCTCCGGTCGCCGGTGCCCAGGACCCAGAGCGTCGGGACGTCGAGGCTGGCGAGGATCTCCGCCGGCCGGAAACCATGGGGACCTGCGAAGGCCTCCATCCGCCGGCGGATCTCGTCGCTGGAGAGCGGGTTCGCCCGATACGGTCCGGGATCGTCGCCGGTCAGCCGGCTGTAGAGATCCTCCTCCCCGCAGCTGACCGCCGGGCCGGAGATCGAGACGATGAAGGCGATCTCGCCGCGGGAGGCGGCCAGCGGCATGATCCAGCCGGCCTGGCTCCCGCCGTAGAGGCCGATGCGATCGTGGTCGATGTCGTCGCGGGTACGCAGGTACGCCACGGCCGCGAGTAGATCGTCGGTCAGGCCTTCGAGCAGCGGCCGGCAGTCGGCAACGTTGAACGTCGGGTATTGCCCGCCCGATTCTCCGACCCCGCGCTTGTCGTACGCCAGCGCGGCGATACCGTTCCGCGCCAGGAAACCGGCCATCGACCGCAGCATCCGGCGATCGACGCGGCCGGAACCGTGGACGATGACGGCGGCGGGATGGGGCCCCGGGCTCCGGGGCAGGGCCAGGGTCGCGGCGAGCTGCACGTCGCCGCTGGCGACGTGCAACTCTTCACCACGGATCTGCAGCACTCCCGACGAGTAGACGACGAACCCGGCGACGAGGGCAAAGGTCGCCACCGAGGATCGTCAGTACGCGCCGGATCAGACGACACCCTGGTCCATCATCGAGTCGGCGACCTTGAGGAAGCCGGCGATGTTGGCGCCGTTGACGTAGTTGCCCGGCGTGCCGAAGCGCTCTCCGGCCTCGACACAGGTGGAGTGGATGTCCTTCATGATCATCTTGAGGCGCTGGTCGACCTCTTCCCGGGTCCAGTTGTAACGCATGCTGTTCTGCGCCATCTCCAGGCCGGAGACCGCCACACCGCCGGCGTTGGCCGCCTTGCCGGGGCCGTAGAGGATCCCGGCCTCGACGAACTGGTCGACGCCCTCGTTCACCGTCGGCATGTTTGCGCCTTCGGAGACGACCGACACGCCGTTGGCCAGCATCGTCGCCGCATCCTTGGCGCTGATCTCGTTCTGGGTCGCGCTGGGGAACGCGCACTGCGCGTCGTGGGCCCAGAGTGGATTGTGGTCCAGGGAACGGTCGGTCTCGTGGTAGACGGCGCCGGTGAACTGCTCGGCGTACTCGCTGATCCGGCCGCGGCGAACGTTCTTCAGCTCCATCACGAACTCGAGCTTCTCGCGGTCGATGCCGTCCTTGTCGTAGATGTGACCGCTGGAATCCGAGAGCGTGACGACCGTGGCGCCCAGTTCGATCAGCTTCTCGGTGGTGTACTGGGCGACGTTGCCGCTTCCCGAGACGAGGCAGGTCTTGCCGTCGAGGGCATCGTTGCGCGTCGCGAGCATGTTCTCCGCGAAGTAGACCGACCCGTATCCGGTCGCCTCGGGCCGGATCAGCGATCCGCCCCAGTTCAGCCCCTTGCCGGTCAACACGCCGGTGAACTCGTTCGCCAGGCGCTTGTACTGGCCGAACATGTATCCGATCTCTCGACCGCCGACACCGATGTCCCCTGCCGGAACGTCGGTGTTCGCGCCGATGTGCCGGTGAAGCTCGGTCATGAAGCTCTGACAGAAGCGCATCACCTCGTCATCGGTCTTGCCCTTGGGATCGAAGTCGGAACCGCCCTTGCCGCCGCCCATCGGCAGCGTCGTCAGCGAATTCTTGAACACCTGCTCGAAGGCGAGGAACTTGAGGATGCCCAGGTTGACCGACGGGTGGAAGCGCAGGCCGCCCTTGTACGGCCCGATCGCGCTGTTCATCTCGATGCGGAATCCGCGATTGACCTGCACCGTGCCCTGGTCGTCGACCCACGGCACCCGAAACATGATCACGCGCTCGGGCTCGATGATCCGCTCGAGGATCCGGGCCGAACGGTACTCGGGGTGGATCTCCAGAACCGGCTCGAGAGAGTCGACGACCTCCTGGACGGCCTGGTGGAATTCAGGCTCGGACGGGTTCTTGGCCTTCACATCGTCCATCAGCGCGGACACGAACTGCTTCATGAGCCTGGTGCTCCTGTCGTTCTACGAACGGTTCGGATGTTGAGAGGACAGTGTTCTTACTGAATGACTCCGCAGGCGATCCGACCTCCGGCCGCACCGGTCGGCTGCGTCGTGAAGTCGTCGACACCGGCATGCAGGATCACGGCACGGCCGACGATGTCGTTCTCGGCTCCGGTGCCGATGCTCCAGACGGTGCTGGTCATGTGGAAATGCCCGCTACCGTCCTCGCCGACCTCGATGTTGCCGACGTCACCGAGGTGGTAGGCACCCTCGCTGCCCCACTGGCCGTGGTCGTGTCCGGTCGGGTTCCAGTGGCCGCCGGCGGAGGTGCCGTCGGCGGCGCTGCAATCGCCGACCTCGTGGAGGTGGAATGCGTGGCCTCCGGGAGGCGCACCGGCGATCTCGATCGCCAGTCCGATCGTACCGTCGGCCTCCGCGGTGAAGGTCGCCGTGCCGCTGACGGTGCTGTCGCTCTTGGGCTCGAGCTGGACGACGATCTCGACCGGCTCCATCTCGTCATGGGCCGGCTCGGACTGATCGGCGTCGTGCCCGCCGCCTCGGTCATGATTGCCGCAGCCGGCGAGGACGAGGACTCCGATGGTCATTCCGATCGTCACGAGCTTCTTGTTCATTCACGCTCCCCTTTTTCGAGTTGAATGTCGGCGATGCTATCCCGGCTGCCGTCGGGAGGCAACGCTCGATCGATCAGTTCGTCCGCGGCACGGTGGGCCAGGGTGACCCGAAGTCGCGGCTCCTGCTGCATCGCCCGGCGGATCGCGAAGTCCGCCTCGGGATTGCGGGCCCAGGCACGTCGGGCGATTCCGTTCGTCACATCCCAGGCGACCATCGAACGGATGCGCCGATCGGCGTCAGCGCTGCCGTCGAGCAGCATGCCGAAGCCTCCGTTGATCACCTCGCCCCAGCCGACGCCGCCGCCGTTGTGCAAGCTGACCCAGGTCGCGCCGCGGAAGGCGTCGCCGATGACGTTCTGCACCGCCATGTCGGCACAGAACGAGCTTCCGTCGCGGATGTTCGCCGTCTCGCGGTACGGCGAGTCGGTCCCCGAGACGTCGTGGTGGTCTCGCCCGAGCACCACCGGGCCGATCTCGCCGGCGGCGATCGCTCGGTTGAAGGCCAGCGCGATCTGCTTGCGCCCCTCCTCGTCGGAGTAGAGGATGCGCGCCTGGGAACCGACGACCATCGCGTGCTGTTCGGCCTCACGGATCCAGCGCAGGTTGTCCAGCAACTGATGACGGATCTCGTCCGGCGAGTCGGCCGCCAGCCGTTCGATCACCTCGGCGGCGATCGCGTCGGTTCGACGAAGATCGTCGGCGGAGCCGCTGGTGCAGACCCAGCGGAACGGACCGAAGCCGTAGTCGAAGCACATCGGCCCCATGATGTCCTCGACATAACTGGGATAGACGAAGCTACCGTCGTCCCGGGTGACGTCGGCGCCGGCGCGCGAGGCCTCGAGCAGGAAGGCGTTGCCGTAGTCCCAGAAGTACATGCCGCGCTCGACGAGCTTGCCGACGGCGGCGACGTGGCGGCGCAGCGTGCTTCGCACCTCCTCGCGGAAGCGCTCGGGCTCTTCGCGCATCATCGCGTTGGACTCCTCGCAGCTCCATCCGACCGGGTAATAACCGCCGGCGTAGGGATTGTGCAGCGAGGTCTGGTCCGACCCGAGCTCGACGTCGATGCCGTCGGCTGCGAAGCGTTCCCAGAGGTCGACGACGTTGCCGAGGTAACCGATCGACAGCGGCTTGCCGGCTTCACGGGCCTGCCCGACCCTGACGATCAGCGTGTCGAGATCGGTGGCGACCTCGTCGACCCAGCCCTGTTCGTGCCGCTTGTAGAGCGGGCGGGGGTTGATCTCGGCGACGACACCGATCGCGCCGGCGATCACCGCCGCCTTGGCCTGGGCGCCGCTCATCCCCCCGAGACCCGAGGTGACGAACAGCTTGCCGGCCAGCCCGTCGTCACTGGTCGTGGCGAGGTACTTGCGGCCGGCGTTGAGCAACGTGATCGCCGTGCCGTGGACGATCCCCTGGGGTCCGATGTACATGAAACTGCCGGCGGTCATCTGCCCGTACGACGAGACGCCCAGGGCGGCCATCCGCTCGTAGTCGTCGCCCGAGCTGTGATTCGGGATCACCATCCCGTTGGTGACGACGACCCGCGGCGCGTCGGCGTGGGACGGGAACAGACCGAGCGGATGCCCCGAGTAGAGCACCAGCGTCTGCTCGTCGGTCATCTCCGAGAGGTACTGCATCACCAGCCGGTACTGGGCCCAGTTCTGGAACACCGCGCCGTTGCCGCCGTAGGTGATCAGCTCTTCGGGATGCTGGGCCACCGCCGGGTCCAGGTTGTTCTGGATCATCAGCATGATCGCCGCCGCCTGGCGCGAGCGGGCCGGATAGTCGTCGATCGGACGGGCGCGCATCGGGTAGCCGGTCGGCCGGAAGCGTCGCATGTAGATCCGGCCGTCGGTCTCGAGTTCCTCGGCGAATTCGGGGGCGAGGGCTTCGTGGAACGACTCGGGGAAGTAGCGCAGGGCGTTGCGCAGCGCGAGCCGCTTCTGCTCCTGGTCCAGGACCTGCCGTCGTGCCGGAGCGCGGTCTTCCGGGGGGCCGGCCGGCGGCATCTCCGGCAGTCGAGACGGGATGCCCTCGGTGACTTCTCTGGCGAACGAGTCCAGGGTCTCGGACATCAGGCCCTCCACGGCAGCATGGTAGCCCGGAACTGTCTCCGTAACGAGTCTTCCAGGGTGGAACCCCGGTACGTGAATCCCGCACCGATCAACCGTGTTGGCCGCACTCGGGTCGAGGCCAGCAGCAGGCTCCGACCCATCTCCCCGGCGACGAGTCCCAGCAGTCCCGCAGGCACCGGCAGGATCGCCGGCCGCCCCAGGCCCCGGGCCAGCGTCCGGGTGAACTCGGCGTTGGTCACCGGCGTCGGAGCGACTGCGTTGACGGGGCCGGTCAGCGATTCGTGATCGATGGAAAACAAGATCGCCCGGACCAGGTCCTCCAGGCCGATCCAGCTCATGCTCGCCTTCCCGTCGCCGATCCGACCGCCGAGTCCCAGGCGAAAGATCGGCAGCATCCGGGCCAGCGCGCCGCCGGCCGGCGTCAGCACGACGCCGATCCGCAACGACACCACGCGGATCCCGGCCTCGACCGCCGGCGCCGTCGCCTCTTCCCATTCTCGACAGGTCTCGGCGAGGAAGCCGGTGCCGGCGCTGCTGTCCTCGTCCAGTAGTTCGTCGCCGCGATCGCCGTAGAAGCCGACCGCCGACGCGCTGATCCAGACGCCGGGCCGACGCTGCAGACCGGCGAGGGTCCGCGCGAGCAAGGCGGTTCCGCCGACGCGACTCTCGCGGATCTCTCGCTTCACCGCCTCGGTCCAGCGACCGTCGGCGATGTTCTTGCCCGCGAGGTGCACGACGCCGTCGAGCCCTTCGAGACGATCGGCGGCGATCGTCTGCTTGTCGGGATCCCAGCTGGCCTCGCCGGCGCCCCTGGACTCGCGCCGGACCAGCCGTCGGACTTGCTCGCCGCGGCCCTCGAGGGCCGCACACAGCGCCCGGCCGACGAGGCCGGAAGCTCCGCTGACTGCGTATCGGCCCGGAACGCGATGCAACCTCGACTCTCCTGTGGCCGGCTTCAGATCCCGGGTCGGTTCCGCTCACCGTAACCGGTCAACTCGACGTACCCGCGCCCGCCGGGGCTGCCGTCGACACCCTCGACCTTCACGGCGCCTTCCCAGTAGGCCAGACCGGTACGTCGGCTGACATTCTCCTGCGCGGCGAACTCCGATACCACCCGCAGTTTCAATTCCTCGCCGGGGATCGAGAGTTCCCAGTTCTGAGGGTAGGTCGCCCCGGTCTCCGGACTGGTCCAGCGCTCCCGGGCGGTCACGCTCCAGTCGCCGCCTTCGAGTCGCCGCACGGCTCCCGAGGCATCGACGACGGTGCCCTTGCCGAAATCGACGGTGCCGTCGCGGCCGCGGAGGATGTAGAGCATCACGTCGCGGCCGTCCTCGAGCTGGAGCGAGAACCAGTCCCAGCCGCTCTGGTGCCGCGCCAGCTGGCCGGAACCGAACTCCCGGTCGGCCCAGGCGGAGCCGCTGACCTCGAGCAGCTCTCCGTCGATCTCGACCGTACCCGAGGCGGCCATCCGGGTGAAGCTGTAGTACAGGCTCGCCGCCTCGCCGTCGGCGCTCTTGAGGCTGAGCCCGCCGGGCCCCTGGAAGATCAGCGGTCGGCTCGGCGTCGTCGACAGCGCCAGGCTGAAACCGGCGGCGCGGTCGACGGCGCGGAAGTCGAAACCGGCACCGTTCCAGTCCAGGCTCCAGAGCTCCGGCGTTCCTGCCGGCCCGACCGACCAGGCCACCCGCGGACCGGGAGAAGACCCGAACTCGCCGAGCAGCGGCACCTCTCGATGCAGCAGTTCGCTGAAGCGGTGTACGCCCCGGTCCAGATCTCCGAGGGCCGCGTGGCCCAGGATCAGGTTCGCGGCGGCCCAGTCCGAATCCAGCGCCGGAGACTCCGGGGTCAGCCCGACCTTGAACAGCGTGAACTGGAAGCCGAAGCGCCGCGGAGGATCGGTCGTCGTCTGCAGCTGTCCGGTCACGTACCACCACTCGGTGCGATAGCCGTCGTGGCCGAAGTGATCCCGCGGGAACTGCCAGTCGAAGCCGGCGGCCGCCGGTCTCCACGCCGGCGCCTCCCCCTGGATCGGCGAGGAGGCGAACGCCAGCGCCGCGATCAAGCTGCCGAGGAGGGCCTTCACAGGTTCTCCCTCGTCAACTCCGTCGCCGGCGTCCGGCTGGCCCGCAGGGCCGGGTAGAGGCTGGCCAGCACCGACGCGGCGAGGATCAGCGCCGCGCCCTCGAGCAGCGCACCGAAGGACCAGTGCAGGGCGATCGTCCAGCCGAAGAACGCGCGGTTGATGACGAAGATCAGGATCAGCGCCAGGCCGATCCCGGCGGGCAGTCCCAGGGCCAGGCCGAAGCCGGCGATGCCCAGCCCCTTGCCGAGGAAGACGCGAAAGATCTGCCTCCGGGTCGCGCCGAGGGCCCGGTAGAGCGCCAGCTCTCCCACCCGTTCCCGGGCCAGCACGATCAGGGTCAAGGTGACGCCGGCGACGGCGATCAGCAGACTCATCCCCTGCAGCAGTCGGGTGATGGCGAAGGTCTGATCGAAGATCCGGAACACCTCGCCGCGGATATCCCGGTTGCTGCGGAACATCAAGGGTCGCCCGGCGAACTCCAGGCGCAGCGACGAGGCGAGGGCCTCGGCGTCCTGTTCGGGATCGAGGTACAGGGCCAGGTTGCTGACCTGTCCCGGGCCGAAGGCGTCCTCCAGCGTGTCCAGATCCATCACCGCGCCGCCGACCTCGCTGCTGTAGTCGTGAAACACGCCGGCGATCGGGAAGCGCAGCTCCCCGGCCGGGCCGTCGACGACGAGGTCGTCCCCGACGCCGAGCCGGTCCTTGCGGGCCAGCGGCTCGCTGATCAGCACGTGACCGTCGTCGGCAACCGCTCGCAGCGCCGCGTCGGGATCGCCGTCGATCATCGAGAAGCGGCCGGCGACCGGAAGCGCGATGTCGACGCCGGCCATGCCGATCGAGCGCCCGCGCGACTCCACGGTGAACGAGCGCAGCCGGTCGACGTGGCGGACACCCTCCCGTCGCTCCAGCCGGGCGACGGTCGTGTCGTCCAGGGTTGCCGAGTCCCGGGCCCGGCGCCACGACTCGGTGGTGACGTAGACGTCCGCCTGCAGCGTGGCGTCGAGCCAGATCTCGACCGTCCGCCGGAAGCTCGAGATCATCATCGTCACGCCGACCAGCATCGTGACGGCGATCGCCAGCGCCGCGACGGCGAACGCCGCCGACTGGAGTTTCAACCCCAGCGCCTTGGCGCCGTAGCGCAGCCCGAAGCCGGTGACGCCGATCGCCCGGGTGCCGGCCCGGACGACCATCGGCGCGCAGAGCGGGAGCGCGATCAGCAATCCGATCCCGACGACGAACCCGCCGGAACGCGCCTCGCGAAGCAGGAACCACCAGCCGCCGGCACCGACGGCGAGGGCGGCCAGACCGGCCGCGAACATCCTCCGCGCCGCCGAGCCGAACCGTTCCTGTAGTGTGAAGGCGGCCAGCAGATCACGGGGGTCGGCGCGGATCGCCTCCAGTGTCGGCGGCAACGCGCCGAGCAGCGCGCCCCCCAGCCCGACCGCCGCGGCGAGAACGTACAGCCCGGCCGGCAACTGCAACGTCTCGATCGCCTCGAGCAGGTAGAGGTTGCTCAGCGTCGCGCTCACCCGGTCCACGTTCCAGACGGCGGCGAGATAGCCCAGCGGAAACCCGGCGAGGGTACCCAGCACGCCGGTCAACGCGACCTCGGAGAGGATCACGGCGGCGACCCGTCCACGGGTCACGCCTTCGGCACGGAGCAGGCCGAACTCGTTGCGTCTGCGCACCAGTGCAGCCTGGGTGCTGGTGTAGACCAGGAAGCCACCGACGACGAGGCTGATCAGGCTCAGCGCCGTGAGGTTCAAGCGGAACGCGCCGAGCAGGTCCGCCGCCAGGGCGGTGCGCTGCTCCGGTGAGAGGGTGACGACACCCTGGCCCAGCCGGGCCTCCAGCGATTCGCGCAGCGCTTCGATGTCGACGTCGGCATCGGCGACGACCTCGATCTGACTCAGCTGTCCGCGCCCGCCGAACAGGCTCTGGGCCTGGGCGATGTCCATCACGACCAGCCGGCTGCCGGCCAGCGGCGAGACCTTGCGAAAGTCGACGAGGGCGCCGATCCGCAGCGTGTGCAGGCGTGAGCCGCTGGAGACGTCGAAGGAGTCGCCCTGCTGCAGTCCCAGCCGCTCGGCGAATCGCGGACTGACGGCGACCCAGCCACCCTCCTGGACCGAGGCCAGCCCGCCCTGGGGCGCCTCCTCCCAGGGGATCCGTAGCGGAGCGAACAGATCGAAACCGACGATGTCGACGTACTGATCTTCCTCGCCGTGGAGCGCGACGTCGATCCGGTACAGCGGCCAGGCGGCGGCGACGCCGGGCTGCGCCAGCACCTCGGGGTACAGCTTTTCGGGGAAGGTCGTCAGCTTCGAGACGATCGAAAAGTCGGCGTCGCCGCTGACCGCCCGCAGGCTGCCCTCGAACGAACCGAGGGCGTTGCGGTGAATGATCTGGATCGAGAGCACCGAGGCGACGCCGAGGGCCACGCCGAACAGCGTCAACAGGAACAGCATCCGTCCGCCACGGAAGCGGGCGGCCAGGGTCCGCCACAGGTAGCGGATCACGCCGTTTCCAGCACGCCGTCGGCGATCCGCCAGCGCTGCTGCGCCAGGGCGGCCAGGCTGTGGCTGTGGGTCACGTAGACCAGCGTGCTGCCCTCCTCGTCGGCCAGCCGGAGCAGCAGGTCGAGGACACGCCGGCCATTCTCGTCGTCCAGGTTTCCGGTCGGCTCGTCGGCCAGCAGCAGCTGAGGACGCCGCAGCAGCGCCCGGCAGATCGCCACCCGCTGACGCTCGCCGCCGCTGAGCTTCTCGACCGTCTCGTCGACCCGGTCGGCGAGGCCGACCCGTTCGAGCAGCTCCCGGGCCCGGCCCCGGGCGTCGGGCGGTGGATCGCCGGCGATCGCCGACGGCAGGTAGACGTTGTCGAGCACGTTCAGGTGCGGCAGCAGATGGAAGAACTGGAACACCAGCCCGACGTGATCGCGCCGCTGCAAGGTGCGGGTCCGGTCCGGCGTGCGGGTCAGGTCGTTGCCGAGCAGGTGCACCGTCCCCCGGGTCGGTCGATCGATTCCCGCGGCGAGGTGCAGGAAGGTCGACTTGCCGCTGCCGCTGCGTCCGGTGATCGAGACGATCGCGCCGGACGGAACGTCGACGCTGACGTCGCGCAGGGCGTGCAGGTCGTCCCCGGCCTGGGGGTAGCTCTTCCAGACGCGATCGAAGGAAACGATGGGCGTCTCAGGTTTCACGGCTTCCCCGGCGTTCGTCAGCGGTTCGGATCTTCCCCCAGACCCGCCCCGCGCCAGAGCGCCCAGGCCTCCGGGTCGGCCCGGAGCTCGGGAAGGAAGTTCCGGCGGAACTGATCCGTCTCGAGAAAGTAGAACGTTGCCGCGCGTTCCACAAGCGCAAGGGGCGATTCCAGCTCCCCGCGGCGCAGCGGATCGACGTTCAGCAGCTCCTGCTGGTGGATGAACGGGTCCTCGCCCAGCCGGCCCAGCTGTTCGTTCCGCACGACCATGAACTCCAGCACCGGGTGGTCGTCGGTGTTCTCTTCGGGAACCTCGGGGGTGAAATGATCGAAGATGTTCGGGCTGATCCGCGTGTCCTCGAAGAACGCGGTCAGATCGAACTCGGGCAGGCCGCTCTGCAGCTGGTCGACCAGACCGAGGGTCGGCGCCAGCTCGCGGAACGGGCGCGGTTCGATCGGCTCGGCGGAGCAGGTGGCCATGTAATAGGTCCGCGAGAGCACACGCAGGTCACAGCGCGAGAAGCTCTTGTTCAGCGCCGACAGCACAGTGGTCAATCCCTGCTCGGACATGTTCCAGGAGGAGAGCCACAGGCAGAAGACACCATCTGGTTTCAGCGCCCGCTTGACCCGGTCGTAGAACTCGACGGTGTAGATCTTCGACGCCGAGTAGTAGGTCGGCACCGGGATCGAGTTGATGATCGCGTCGTACTCGTTCTCCTTGCCGACCAGGAAGGACCGGCCGTCGGCGAGATGGATCGTCGCCGCCGGATTCCGGGTCACGTCGAGGTTGGCGTGCCCCAGCTCCGCCGCCATCTCCAGAAACGCCTCGTTGATCTCGACGATGTCGGTCCTGTCGAACAGCGTTGCCGTCGTGCCGCCGGTGATGCCGGTTCCCAGCCCGAGAACCAGCGCACGCTCGAGCCGCGGTGCGCCGAGGGCCGGCACGACCCCGCTCAGCGTCTCGGCGATGTTGACGACGCCGTCGGTCTGGACCTCGATGCTCGGGTGGCCGTTGTAGCTGACCCAGGAGTGGTTGCCTTCGTTCACCAGCGTCGCGCTCTCGGCGCCGCTCTTGAACACTTCGACGACACTCTCCTCGCCGAGGGCGCCGATCCAGCGAGCCAGGTAGAAGTGCTTCTCGCTCCAGACCAGCAGCATCGCGACGAGCGCGACCACTCCGAGACCGGCGAGGCCCAGTTGCTGGCGGGTCAGCTTGAAATCTACGGAGAGCGCGGCGGCGAACAGACACGCGACGCCGATCAACAGCAACAGCACCGAGGTCGACACGAACGGATGCCCGAGCAGCACGTAGGTCAGGTAACCGACGGCGTTGGCCAGGCTCGAGACCCACAGCAGGTGCCCCGACTCCGCGGCGACCTCGCGTTCCTGGCGCATCAGCGCCGGCAGGGTCGCGCCGAAGACGATCATCGGGCCGACGGCGAACAAACCGCCGAAGAAGAACTTGTGGGCCAGCACGCCCAGCTCGCTGCTCCAGGCCCAGCCGATCGACGCGTCCTGGAGCACCACGATCGGCACGAACGCGGCATAGACCAGCCCGATCCACAGGGGAACGGTGATCAGCAGGCTCGCGAAGGTCAAGCGGGACCGTGCGGCGAGCCAGGCACCGGCGAAGATGCCGAACATCGTCACCGACAGCGCGATGGCGAAGTTCTCCCGGGCCGGGCCGAACACCAGATAGGTCAGCTTGAGGAAGAACATCTGGAACGCGGCGCTGCAGAGGCTGGCGATGAACAGGGCGATGACGACGCGTCGCGGGAACCGGTGACGCTCCTCGTCCGGCAGGCGCTCCGGCGCCGCTTGCATTCTCCACAGCACGACGCCGTTGATCAGGTTGATCGCGCCGATCAGCACCAGCGACCAGGTCACACCGAGTTGACGCACCAGCAGGAACTCGACGACGAGGATGCTCGACAGCGCGCCGAGATTGTAGGCCGCATAGGTTCCCTGAAAGGCGAGCTCCGTCGACTCACGATGCTTGATGTAAGCGCTGAACAGCGGAATGCTGAAGCCGATCAGCAGGCCGGGAATACTCAGCAGGGCGATCGTCACGAGGATCGTGCTCGAAGGCGACGATGTGACCGACGCCATCGTCGGCAGCTCGGCCAGCCAGCGCAGGAACGGTGGCAACGCCAGCGCATAGATCCCGGTGACGACCTCGAGCGCCCAGAGCCAGCGCACGAAGCGATGGGCCAGTTTCGCGCCGAGGGCGATGCCGATCAGGAAGGTACTGAGCAACGCCGCGTGGACGTAGAGCATGTCCCCCAGCAGCGTGGTCAACGCCCGCATGTAGAGGATCTCGTAGGCCAGCGCGCAGCAGCCGGACAGGAATGCCAGCAGCGTCAGCAGGCGCACAGCGGACGTGGTGGAGGGAGAATTCGACATGGATGACCGGTTACGGAAGCGCTGAAACTACATCAGGTTCCGGCGATCTGCCAGCGAAGTCCGGCCGGTGGAGGCCGATCGGTCAGAGACTCCTGACGTATTCGACGTAATCCGGCGGTGGCGCCTGCAGACGCACGCCCATGCCGGCGGCCTGGCCGCCGTCGGGCCGGTCACGGGTCCAGCGGACGTGCCCCTGCAGTTCGAGAGTCGTCGCCGGCGTCTCCAGCAGCAGCCGCACCGTGCAGCCCTTGGCCGGCGGAGTCTCGGTGATCACGAACAGCCCGGTCTCCGAGAGGTTCCCGGTGTCCGCGATCTCGACAGGTTGCTCCTCGCCGAAGCGTACCGGGAGGAACAGGTTTTTCCGCGGGGCGGTCGCCTCGATGACCCGGGCCTCGCCCCACTGTTCCGACCACGAACGGTCCTCGCGTAGGAGGTAACCACTCTTCCGGCAGTGCTCCTCGATGTAGTCGACGGCGCTGCGCTCGGCCTGGGACGGCTCCGCGGCGAAGAACTTCAGCGGAACGATCCCCCCGGGAACGAGCCAGAGCACGTTGGGGTAGGTCAGGACGCGGGCGCGCCACAGGTCGTGGGACGGAGCCACGAGAACCCCGTAGGTATCGCTGCCGATCGAGGTCTCGGCGATGCCGCGCCAGGCGTGCCGTTCCGGGCCGGTGGCCGGGAGCGTTCCGGGGCAGATGGTTTCCAGGTCGTGACGCGCCGAGCACGTGTTGCACCAGACCGAGACCGCCATCAGTTTTTCCAGCTGGGATTTCATATCCGTAACCGCCCTCGTCGCCGTCGGGGAGATGCAGCGCTGTCCCCGTTCTCGGGTTGGGCCACGTATTCGTGGTCACGGAGTCAAATGTAGGTCTGAGACGGGAGCGGGCAACTCAGGCCCGTTCGTAAACCACGAATTCATAGGCGTCGTGGTCCCGGCGGTCGCGGACCTTCCAGCGCGTGGCATCGAACTCGGGAAAGTAGCGGTCTCCCTCGAAGTCACCCTTGATGTAGGAGATGTACATCGCGTCGGCCAGGGGCAGCGTCTGGCGGTAGATCTGGGCCCCTCCGGCGCTGAAGATCGGCTTGCCGAAGCCCCGGGCGGTCTCCACCGCCGCCTCGATCCCGTCGACGACCGTCGCGCCGTCGATCGACGCCCCCGAGCGGCTGACGACGATGTTGTGGGCGCTGGTCAGCTCTTTTCCGAAGATTTCCCAGGACTTCCGGCCCATGATGACCGTCGCATCGGTGATATGGCGCAGGAACTGGGCATATTCTTCCGGGATGTTCCAGGGCATCCCGGCCCCGCTGCCGATCACTCGATTGCGCCCCATTGCCGAGATGATGATCAATGCTGCCTCCGGGTTGCGCTCGATGGCTGGACGAACATGGTACCCGTGGTTCCGGCGCCGGGCGAGCGGTTCGCGGGGTCAGGCCCGCGCCATCGGGGATGTAAGGGGTTTTTCTGATCCCCGCCCGCGGCCGCGATCCGGTAGAATCCGCTTCCTCGGCCTGCCGAATGGACGGTGCGCCGGACGCCGAAGAGAACCGCAATGATCCTGGGCACCGTCAAGGAAACCTTCCCTGGGGAGCGCCGCGTGGCGCTGGTCCCTGCGACCCTCGGCCAGCTGACCAAGGCCGGCCATGAGGTCGTCATCGAGGCCGGCGCCGGCGCAGCCGCCGGTTACCCCGACGCCGAGTACACCGACAAGGGGGCCAAGGTCGTCGCCGATCGCGACGAGGTGTTCCGCACCGCCGACGCGATCCTGCAGGTCCGCGGTTACGGCGCCAACCCGGAGCAAGGCCGGGCCGATGTCGAGCGACTGCGCCCCGGGCAGAGCCTGTTCGCGACGTTCGAGCCGCTGACCGCGTTCGACGAGATCCGCCAGGTCAACGATCGCAAGGCGACCCTGTTCGCGATGGAGATGATCCCGCGGATCACCCGGGCGCAGAGCATGGACGTCCTGTCGTCGATGGCGACGGTCGCCGGTTACAAGGCGGTGCTGCTGGCGGCCGAGCGCCTGCCGAAGATGTTCCCGATGATGATGACCGCCGCCGGCACCCTGAAGCCGGCGCGGGTCTTCGTGATCGGCGCCGGCGTCGCCGGCCTGCAGGCGATCGCCAGCTCCAGGCGACTCGGCGCCAAGGTCGAAGGCTACGACGTGCGGCCCGCGGTCAAGGAGCAGGTCGAGAGCCTCGGCGCGAAGTTCGTCGAGATGGATCTCGAGACCGGCGAATCCCAGGACGCCGGCGGCTACGCCAAGGCACTCGGCGAGGACTTCTACAGCAAGCAGCGCGAGTTGATGACGCGAGTGGTCGCCGAGACCGACGTGGTCATCACCACCGCCGCGATTCCCGGCAAGAAATCGCCGGTGCTGATCACCGAGGAGATGGTCAAGGGCATGCCCAGCGGGTCGGTCATCGTCGATCTGGCCGCCGAGCGCGGCGGCAACTGTGAGCTGACTCGCGCCGGAGAGGTCGTCGAGGCCCACGGGGTGACGATCCTCGGCCCGCTGAACCTGATGGCGACGGTGCCCTACCACGCCAGCCAGATGTACGCGAAGAACGTCGCGAACCTGCTGACCCATCTGACCAAGGAAGGCAAGCTCGTCTTCGACACCGAAGACGAGATCGTCGCCGGCACGATGGTCTGCCACGACGGGCAGATCGTGAACGAGCGCATTCGCGAGTTGATGGAGAGTCCAACGACCTGATCCGGTTCGCGGGAGGCAAGAGCAGCCAATGGAACTCGTAACGTCCCTGACGGTCTTCGTGCTGGCGGTCTTCGTCGGCTTCGAGGTCATCACCAAGGTGCCGCCGACGCTGCACACGCCGCTGATGTCCGGCTCGAACGCGATCTCGGGCATCACGCTGGTCGGCGCCCTGCTCTCGGCCAGCGCCGGTCATGACACGCTGACGACCGTGCTCGGCTTCCTCGCCGTGGTCTTCGCCACGATCAACGTGGTCGGCGGATTCCTCGTCACCCACCGCATGCTCGCCATGTTCCGTGAAGAAGAAATCGTGAGCGACGTCCTCGTCAACCTCGCCTACCTCGTCGCGGCGACCCTGTTCATCTTCGGCCTGAAGGGGCTGACCCACCCGCGCACCGCGGTGCGCGGCAACGCGATGGGTTCGATCGGCATGCTGATCGCCGTCGTCGTCACCCTGACCGATCAGGGCATCGTCCGCTGGGACGTCTTGCTGGCCGGTCTGGTCGTCGGTGGACTGATCGGCGCGGTTCTCGCGGTCAAGATCGAGATGACCTCGATGCCCGAGCTGGTGGCGATCTTCAACGGCTTCGGCGGTATCGCCTCGGTACTCGTCGCCGGCGGCGCGCTGATCCTCGAGGTCGCCGAGCGCACCCCGGGTCCGCAGATGACCGTCGCGACCGCCGCGTCGGGCCTGATCGGCGCCGTGACCTTCACCGGCAGCCTGGTCGCCTTCGGCAAGCTGAAGGGCATCGTCTCCGGGGCGCCGCTGATGTTCCCCGGGCAGCAGCTGTTCAACGGCCTGCTGGCGGTCGGGATGCTCGGCTGCAGCGTGATGCTGGTGCTCTCACCGGAGATGACGATTTACTACTGGATCGTGGTCGGGATCGCCTCGCTGCTCGGCATCCTGCTGGTGATCCCGGTCGGCGGCGCCGACATGCCGGTCGTGATCGCGCTGCTGAACTCCTACTCCGGCCTCGCCGCGGCGGCGACCGGATTCGTGCTCTCCAACAACATCCTGATCATCGCCGGCTCGCTGGTCGGCGCGTCGGGGCTGATCCTGACCAGCATCATGTGCAAGGCGATGAACCGCTCGCTGGGCAACGTGATGTTCGCCGGGGTCGGCGCCGAGGTGACCGACGGACCGAGCGCCGACGACGTCTACGCCGGCAAGATCAAGGCGACCAGCGCCGAAGAGATCGCGATGCTGCTCGACGGCATCAGCCGTGTCGTCATCGTCCCCGGCTACGGCATGGCCGTGGCCCAGGCCCAGCACGCGGTGCGGGATTTCACGAAAGCCCTGCAGTGAGAAGGGGGTGAAGTGCGAGTTCGGCATCCATCCGGTCGCCGGCCGCATGCCCGGTCACATGAACGTGCTGCTGGCCGAGGCCGACATCGACTACGACAAGCTCAAGGAGATGGACGAGGTCAACCCGACCATGGAACAGGTGGACGTCGCCATCGTCATCGGCGCCAACGACGTGGTCAACCCGGTCGCCCGCACCGACCCCAGTAGCCCGATCGCGGGGATGCCGATCCTCGACGTCGACTACGCCCACACCGTGGTGATGATCAAGCGCAGCCTGTCGCCGGGGTACGCGGGAATCCCCAACCCGCTGTTCGCCGCCGACAACTGCCTGATGTACTTCGCCGACGGCAAGGAAGCGATCCAGGACATCATCAACGCGGTCAAGGAAGGCTGACGCCGCACGGATGAACGCACCGGCCGATGGCAGCGACGGACTCGACGGGATCGAGATCGTCCGCGCCACCGAGGCCGACGTGCCGGTCGTCCTGGAGCTGATCCAGGAGCTCGCCGAGTACGAGAAGCTGCGGCACGAGGTCAGCGCGACCGAGGATGACCTGCGGCGCCATCTGTTCGGCCGGCGCCCGGGGGCCGAGGTCCTGCTGGCCCGTGACGGCGACGCGGTGCTCGGCTTCGCGTTGTTCTTCCACAACTTCTCGACCTTCGTCGGCAAGCCCGGGCTGTATCTCGAGGACCTGTATGTGCGGCCCGCGGCTCGCGGGCGCGGCCTGGGCCGGCGACTCCTCCAGCAGCTGGCCGGCATCGCCCGGGAGCGGGACTGCGGCCGGATGGAGTGGTGGGTGCTGGACTGGAACGAGGCGGCGATCCGCTTCTATCGGTCGATCGGGGCCCAGGCGATGGACGACTGGACCGTGTTCCGGATGGATCGCGCGGCGATCGACAGGCTCGCCGACCGGTAGCCGCGGCAACGGTACGCCGGAGGAGGTTCCGGAGACTCCGGAAACTCCGCAAGAACCGTCAGCACCAGCTGGCGCGGTCCGAGCTGTCGTCCAGCAGCTCCTGGACGTTGGCCTCGATCACCTTGAAGCCGACGTTGCCGTAGAGGATCTGCCGGCCCTGGTTGAGCACGAAGGTCGGGCTCCCGCTGACATGCCGGCCGATCGCCGATTCATGGTCCTCGGCCAGAGCCGCCAGCGCCACGCCGGCATCGATCTTCTCGCGAATCCGATCCACCGGCAGATCGAGGGCGGCGGCGAGGCGGGACTGGACCGCGATCCGCGTGATCGGCTCTGCATAGCGGAAGAAGGCCAGACGCATCCTCCAGCACAGCTCCTCGACCCGGGTCCGGTGGGTCCTCGGATCGACCGCCCGGTCGAAACCGCCCTCGCCCTCGACGAGCTGGACCGCCTTGATGAACGCATGGGGGCCGAGGGAGCCGGCGGGCAGGGTCTTGTTCCAGACATCGGCATCGATCTTGATGTGTGGAAAGCGGCGGGCGACCTCGTTGACGTGGTCCTGGTACCCGGCCACGCCGCCGCGGTCCTTCCAGCCCTCGACGATCTTGGTCCGGGTACTGCCGAACACCGGCACGAACTTCGTGGCGATCTCGATCTGGTCGCCGAAGGTCCGGCGCAGCTCATCGAGACGGATCTGCGCCGCGTAGGCCCAGATGCACAGCAGGTCGGAGTAGTAATCGATCCGGACCGGGACGGATTCACTCATCGCGTCTCTCCTGGACCGGCCGGCGGGGCGGCGGTCGAGAGTCCCTCGTTCGTGGCGAGTGTACCTCGATCAGCTGACGAGGAACTGCAGGATCGTATAACCGACGTAGGTCGCGACGAGCGGCCAGCCGTACCAGCGCTGGAACGAGCCTTCCTTCACTGCGGCCCAGATGAACAGCCGGAACATGATCAGCACCATCATCATCGTCGGGATGTGCACGGTCAACGCGATGTACGGATTGCTCGCGCCGGGCTCGATGATCGGCAACGGCGCGGCCGAGGCCGAGGCGCCGACGACGAACAGGACGATGAGCACGTCGGCGCCGATCACGTTGCCGACGAGGATCTCCTTCTGCCCCTTCATGATCGCGGTGATCCCGACGACCAGCTCCGGCAACGATGTGCCCAGAGCGACCAGCGTCGCGGCGATCACGACCTGGGGGACCTTCCAGTGAACCTCGGCCAGTTCGGTGACCGAGAGGATCAACACCCGGCTGGCGAACAGGACCAGGGTCAGGCCGAGGATGCCGGACAGGAGCAGCGGCCAGCTTCGCAGCAGCGACGTCTGCTCCTCGGCGGAGACGGCGGCGGGGTCGACATCCGGCGGCGGGTGCGCCCGGCTCCACTGGATCGAGTAGTACAGGTACAGCCCGAGCAGGGCCAGGAACGCGATGCCGACGACGCGGCTGATCTCGGCGGCGGGACCGGAGATCGCGTACGAGAAGTAGACCACGGCCGCGAGCGCCGCCGCCGAGCCGAACTGGACCCAGCCCTGGCGCGAGAGCACGAAGCGATCGGCCGGCAGGCGGGTCAGCAGGCAGCCGACACCGAAGATCAGCGCGGTGTCGGCGATGATCGAGCCGACCGCGTTGCCCAGCGCGAGACCGGGGTTGCCGGACCAGGCCGCCATCACCGAGACGGCACACTCCGGACTGGTGGTTCCCAGCGAGACGATCGTCGCCCCGACGATCACCTTGGAGATGCCCAGCCGATACGCGACCTTCGACGCCGCCTCGACCAGCAGGTCGGCGCCCTTGATCAGGAAGCCGATCGCGATCGCGGCGGCGGTCAGCAGGATCCACTGCGGTTGACCCTGCAACCACGCTGCGGGAATGAAGTGTTCCACGTCAGTCGTCGCCTCGGGTCACGCGGGCCACTCGTAGAACCCCTGGCCGGACTTGCGGCCGAGCTTCCCCTCTTCGACCATTCGTCGGAGCAGAGCGGGCGGCCGGAACGCCTCGGAGCCCAGCTCCCGGTGCAGGTGCTCGGCGATCGCCAGCCGGACGTCGAGCCCGACCAGATCGGTCAACCGGAGCGGCCCCATCGGGTGCCGGTAGCCCAGCACCATCGCCTTGTCGATATCGCCGGCCGAGGCGACCTGCTCTTCGAGCATCCGCATCGCCTCGAGTCCCAGGACGAGCCCGAGCCGGCTCGTGGCGAAGCCCGGCGAATCCCGGACGACGATCGGCTCCTTGCCGATCTTCTCCGCCACGGCGAGGGCCGCCTGCATCGTCGCCTCGTCGGTCGCGTCGCCGCGCACCAGTTCCAGCAGCGTCATGATGTGGACCGGGTTGAAGAAGTGCATGCCGAGCACCTTCTCCGGGCGACCGGTCGCCGCGGCGATCGTGCCGATCGGCAACGAGGAGGTGTTGCTGGCCAGGATCGCGCCTGCCGGTGCCGCGGCATCGACGGCGGCGAAGATCTCGCGCTTCAACTCGATCGACTCGGGTGCCGCCTCGATGACCAGGTCGGCTCCGGCGACGGCGGCGGCCAGGCCGGGAGCGGCAGCGACACCGGCCAGCGTCGCCTCCCGCTGTTCGTCAGTGACCTTGCCGCGCTCGACGCCCTTGTCCAGATTCCGCCGGATCGAGGCCAGCCCGTTGTCGATCGCCTCGGGGGAGACGTCGTTCAACAGGACCTCGTACCCTGCACCCGCGGCCACCTGGGCGATCCCGTGTCCCATCGCTCCGGCGCCGATCACCGTGATCCGGCGAATCCCACTCATCGAAACACCTTTTCGCCCTTCTTGCCCTGCTCGCCCCGATCGTACACGCGCCTCGACGACGCCGGGGCGTTCCGGTCACTGTCGTTCGGGGCGGCCACAGGATAGAGTCTCGGTCTCCGGATCGGCAAGGAGACCCTGGCTTTGCTCCCGTCCCTGCTCTCGATCGTGGCGACGCTGCCCGTGCAATGGCTCGCCGGCTTCGGCTTCGCGTCGTTGCTCCTCGCCCGGGAGGCGTCCCGGCGTCCGCGGAACCGCCTGGGTCTCCTGCGGCGGGCCCGTGGGTTCCGGGCGCTTCGCCCGGCGGCGTTCGCGCTGCCGCTGACCCTGATCCTGGTTGCGCTGGCCTGGCTCGGGTTGCTGCCGCGCTTCCCGGCCGAGTCGCTCTCCAGCCTCGCGCCGGGGCTGATCGCCCTCGCCGGAATTCCGATCGCCTGCGGCGGGTGGCTGCTGCTCGTCGCCGGGCGGGACGAGGCCCGGGGCCGCTGGCTCCGGGCCAGGCTGCTGACCCGCAGCGGCGGCCTGAGCCTGTTCCTCGGCTCGGCGGCGGAGCTGGTCCTGCTCGGCCTGGGGGTGATCGTCGGCGGTCCGGCGACCCGGGAGGCGCTGACGACGATCTCGCCGATCGAGATCCAGGGCATCGTCGCCGCCGTGATCTGCATGGGGAGCGCCAGTTTCGCCGGTCTGCTGGCCGGATTGACCTGCAAGCCGCGGCCCACCGGAGGCTTCGCGGTCGGGCTCTGGCTCGCCGGTCGGCTACTGCTGGCGACCCTCGTCGGCCGCTGATCCTGCTTCCGGCCCGACGGGTGGAGAGCCCCTCCCGGGGGCGATAGACTGTCCTTCCCTTCCACACGCTGACTCCGAGGTGAGATCCATGAGCACGACCCGCGTTTTCAAGAAACTGGCCGTCATCGGCGCCGGCAACATGGGTGCCGGAATCGCCCAGAAGATGGCGACCGAGGGCTTCGAGGTGATCCTCGTCGATCTCGACGACGAGAAGGTCGCCCGGGGGCAATCGATCATCGGCAAGACCCTCGCCGAGGGCGTCGAGCGCAAGGTGTTCCGCCCCGAGCAGGCGCAGCAGATCCAGTCCCGCATTCATGGCACCAGCGACTGGTCGCGCCTGGCCGACGTCGACCTCGTCGTCGAGGCGGTGTTCGAGGACTTCGACGTCAAGTGCAAGGTCTTCGACCGCCTCGACGAGGTCTGCCGGCCCGACGCGGTGCTGGCGACGAACACCTCCTCGATGTCCGTCGACGACCTGGCGAAACGGTCGAAGCACCCCGAGCGATTGATCGGCCTGCACTACTTCTACCACCCGGCCAAGAACCGCCTGGTCGAGGTCGTCCCCGGCCCTGACACCGACGCCGAGCTGCTGCGCGGCGCCTGGGCCCTGCAGGAGCAGACCGGCAAGACGCCGATCCACTCCGCCGATGCCTCGGGCTTCGTCGTCAACCGCTACTTCGTACCCTGGCTCAACGAGGCGGTGAAGCTGCTCGAACAGGACGTCGCCGACATCCCCACGATCGAGGCCGCCTGCAAGCAGACCTTCGGCGTCGGCATGGGACCGTTCGAACTGATGAACGTCACCGGCGTGCCGATCGCGATGCACGCGGCGACGACCCTGGGCCAGAACTTCGGCCCGTTCTACTCGCCGGCCCGGCGACTCACCGAGCAGGTCGAGTCCGGAAAACCCTGGCCCCTGGAGGGCGACGCCGACGCGTCGAAGTTCGACACGATCGCCGACCACATGCTCGGTGCCGTGTTCCAGGTCGCGGCGGCCCTCGTCGACGAGGGAGTCGGATCGATCGAGGACACCGACATCGGCGCCCGGGTCGGCCTGCGCTGGCCCCGGGGGCCGTTCGAGATGATGAACCGCATCGGCGTCGATCGTGCGCTGGCGCTGGTCGAGAAGATCGCCGCCGGCTGCGATCTTCCGGTACCCGGATTGCTGCGCGCTCAGGCAGCCACCGGCAAGCCGTTCGCCTTCGAGCTCGTGCGCCGCGAGGACCGCGACGGTGTCGCCACGTTGACGATCAATCGCCCCGACGCGATGAACGCGTTGAACGAGGATGTCGTGGCCCAGCTCCACGAGGCGTTGCGTGGCGCCGCCGGCGACGACGCCGTGCGCGGCATCGTCATCTCGGGCGCGGGCAAGGCGTTCATCGCCGGCGCCGACATCCGCTTCTTCGTTCGCAACATCAAGGCCGGGTCGCTGGACAAGATCGTCAGCTTCACCGAGGCCGGTCACGCCCTGCTGGGCGATCTGTCGAACTGTCCCAAGCCGGTCGTCGCCCGGCTGCACGGCCTGGCCCTCGGCGGCGGACTCGAGCTCGCCCTGGCCTGCGACCGGATCGTCGCCACGCCGAAGGCGATGCTGGCCTTCCCCGAGACCGGAATCGGCATCTATCCCGGACTCGGTGGAACCCAGCGCGCCCCGCGCCGTATCGGAAAGGGGTTGGCGAAGTGGTTGATCTACACCGGCAAGATGATCGACGCGCAGACGGCGGGCCAGATCGGCCTGGTCGACGAGGTCGTCTCGCCGGCCGAGCTCGACGCCGCGGTCCTGCGGGCGATCGCCGCCGGCAAGCAGCGTCCCGAGCCCAGGCACCCCGAGGCCTTCGCACCGATCGAGGCGCTGTTCGAGGGCCACGACGTGGCGACGATCGCCGCGGGCGGAGCGAGCACCGGCGACGACGAGATGCTGGCCCGGACCGCCAAGCCGGTCGGCTTCAAGGCACCGGTCGCCCTGCGACTGGCCGAGCAGCTGATCGATCGGGGGATGGCCGGCGAATTGACCGACGGACTGGCGCTGGAACTGGCGCACCTGACCGAGATCTTCTCGACCGCCGACGCCCTCGAGGGTTTATCGTCGCTGGGCCGCAAGCGGCCGGAGTTCCAGGGCAAGTAGTCCGGAGCAACTGTTGAGCGACGAAGAACGCGAACCCGACTGGCTCGACCGACTGGTCGAGAAGCTGGCCTCGGTCATGGACTCGTTCGGTCTCAACGGTCGGCGTGTGCGCTGGCGCTGGCAACAGCAACGGCGGGAGATGGCCGAGGCCCGGGCCCGCCGGGAGATCCTCGCCCGCTCGGCCAAGGGGCGGCACAAGATGTGTCCCGAGTGTCGCAGCCTGGTCGAGAAGGGCGCCCGGGAGTGCCCCGAGTGCGGCGTCTCCCTCGAGCGGGTCAAGGCGCCCAGCACCGGTCGGCTGGTCACCAACCTGCTACCGGGGATCACGGCGGCCACCTCGTTGCTGATGCTCGTCAACGGCTTCTGGTTCGTGATCATGTTGATGGCGCAGATGAAGTCGGGTGGCGCCGGCGGACTCGGACTGTTCAGCGCCTTCGACCTCGAGATGCTCGTGCGTTTCGGCGCCGGACTCAGCGAGCCGCGGATGCTGGCCGACGGCACGGTGACCGGCGGCGAATGGTGGCGCTTCATCACACCGATCTTCCTCCACGGTGGTCTGCTGCACTTCTTCTTCAACTCGTACCTGCTGCTGAACCTGGGACCGATCGTCGAGGACCTGTTCGGCACCGAGCGCTACTGGGTGATCTACCTGGCCTGCGGCATCTCCGGCGCGATGCTGACCCAGAAGATCCACTTCGTCATCACCGTCGGCGCATCGGGGGCGATCTTCGGGCTGATCGGCCTGCTGCTGATCTACGGCCTGCGCAACCACGGCGCGCTGGGCGAGAGCATGAAGAGCCTGATCATCCGGCTGCTGATCTACTCCTTCATCATGAGCGTGCTGATCGGTGGACGCATCGACCACTGGAACCACCTCGGCGGCTTCCTCTGCGGCGCCCTCGCCGGCTACTTCCTGAAAGGGCAGCCCTACCGCAGCCGGGCCGAGGCCTACGCATGGCAGCTCCTCGCGGTGGGGGGCGTCGCCGGCGTCGTCTTCGCGTTCTACAAGGTCGCGACCCTCGGAAGCTCGTGAGCGTGGCCCTGCGCATCGGCCTCGCCGGCCTGGGGGTCCACGGCGAACGCTACGCCCGTCACCTGCTCGCCGGCGACGTGCGCAACGCCCGACTGACCGCCGTCTCCCGCTCCGACCAGGCCGCGGGGCAGAGCTTCGCCACCGAGCACGGGCTGGCCTTCGTCGGCGACCCCGCGGAGCTGGCGACCCGTCCCGACATCGACGCCGTCGTCCTGGCGCTGCCACCGCGGATGCACGTGGCGGTCGCCGGTGCCTGCGTCGCGGCGCAGCGACCGGTGCTCGTCGAGAAGCCGATGGCGACGACCGCTTCCGAGGCCCGCCGTCTCAAGGAACAGGTCGACGCCGGCGGAAGCCGGTTGATGGTCGCCCAGACCCTGCGTTTCGACCCGTTGCTGCGCAGGATGCGGGACGAATGCGCCGGACTCGGCCCGCTGCGGACCGTCTCGATCAACCAGCGCTTCGAACCTTCGAACCGTCCCTGGATCGACAGCCCCGGTTGTGGCGGCATGATGCTCAACACCGGTGTCCACGGCTTCGACCTGCTGCGCTTCCTGACCGGACTCGAGCCGGAGTCGGTCTGCGCCGAGGCTGGCCGTGCGCTGACCCGGCAGACCGAGGATCAGTACGCCGCGATCTTCCGGCTGCAACCGGGCAACGTCATCGCGGTCGTCGACAACGCCCGCTCGAGTCGTTCACGATCGGGACGCATCGAGCTGGTCGGCGCCGACGCCCAGCTCTGGGGCGATCACATCCACCGGACGCTGCAACGTGTGACCGGGAGAGATCGCACCGACCTGGGCGAGGTCCCGCCGGTGCCGACGGTGCCGACGGTGATGCAGGACTTCGTCGACGGGATTCTTCAGGACACGCCGCCGTCGGTCACCGTGGACGACGGTCTCGCGGTGACCGAGATGATCGAGAGTGCCGCCCACTCGGCGGCGGTCGGTCGGCGCGTCTCGCTGGACGAGTTCCGGCCGGGGCGCTGACCCGCCCCTACGCCCTACATCTTGATCGCGCCTTCCTTGCGCTGGGCCGTCGCCTCCGGGAGGTCGCCGTTGCCGCTCTCCGGGAAATGTTTCTGCTGCACTTGAAACAGCGTGTTCTCGGCGAGCATGCCCTCGAAGCGCTGCAGAATCGTTCCTTCGCGGTCGACCATGTAGGTCGTCGGCAGCATCGAGTGATCGTAGTGCTGCTCGAAGGTCGCGATGTCCTTCGGCGGAACCAGGAGCACCGGCAGGACGGTGTCGACGCGCTCGAGGCGGGCCAGCAACGCCTCGGGGCCATCGTGCTCGTCGGCGGCGATGAAGACCACCGGCGTCGTCACCTGCTGCTCGAGCTTGACGAACGCGGGAATCTCCTGCCAGCAGGGTGGGCACCACGAGGCGATGAAGTTCAGCACCAGCCCTTCGCGAGCGACGAGGTCGGACAGGGCGATCTCCTGGCCGTGGCTCTCGCTGCGCGGGTTGACGTCGGGATAGCGGAACTGGAACGCGGTACGACGCTCCCCGGCGAGCACTGTGCCGGCGAGGGCGAAGGTCAGCGCGACGGTCGCGATCCCGGCAAGCATGGTTCGTTGCGATCGACTCTTCACGGAAACCTCGGTGGGGGGACGGTGTTGCGGCCCCGGTCATTGTGGGTACGAGTCGTCAACCACGCAAGCCGGTCCGGGATTCCCGGGAATCCCGGCGCACCGGCTCCACGGCCCCACAGCCTGCACGGCGGCACGGCCTCACGGCCCGTCGCCTCCCCGATCGACCGTCACCTCGACGGCTAGATCCTGGCGTCGATACAGGCACTGGCCAGCGACCCCCTCGCAGACGTAGTACAGCGCGTAGGCGGCGATCCGCGTCGTGCCCGACGCATTCTCCGGCGCCCGGACCTCGAACTCGACCCGTCGGTGCTCCTCACTCGTCGCCCGATCCGGGTTCGCCAGCTCGACGCTCCGGCGATCGACTCGCCAGCCCTGCGGTGGATCGATCCAGACCCGGAGCCCGCGGGCTTCGTTGTTCCAGTGGGCGTCTCGCTCGATTTCGGGACGGAACTCGAGATGCACCCGTGTCGACTCGCCGGGTGCGATCGAGCCGGGGACGCTCTGGCCGAAGGAGCGCACGAACCGGCCGGGGTCGCGGTGGATCTTGACGTCGGGGTCGGGCTCGATCGCCGCGCTCGGGTCGTCATCGGCGAGAACGGCGAACTCCTTCGACGGATGGGTCAACTCGGCGCCGGACGGTTCGACGCGCAACGGCAACGGCGTCTCGCCGCGTGCGGTCAACTCGGCTCTGGCGGTCGCGACCCAGTCATAGAACGGATAGGGCTTGTCGAGCCGCGGTCCGTACTGCTGGATCCGCCGGCGCCAGATGTACTGGTTGGGGTCGATCGCCAGCGCCCGGCTCCAGCCGGCAACCGCGGCGCGGAAATCCTCGGGGCCCCCGCGTTCGCCGTCGTAGCGCATCCGATGCGCCACACCCTTGCGGAACCATGCGTGGCCGTCGCCGGGATCGCTCTCGACGATCCGGTCGAAACGCTCGATCGCCTCATCGACGCCGACATCGCCACCCCAGAGCACCAGCGCCTCGGCGTACCGGCGCCGATCGGCTGCGGTCGCGGCCGGCGCGTCGGCGACCCGCTTCAACGCGACCAGGTCGACGATCGGCCTGGCATCGGCCGCGATCGCCCCGGTGCTCCCGGTGCTGCCCTCTGGGCCGTCGACCGGCTCGAGCGGCGGCTCGGCGAGAAAGGCCTCGAGGGCTTCCCGGGGCGGCGTGCGACGGGACGGCCGTTCCCGGACGATGCCGCGTTCATCGATGAAGAACGTCAGCGGCACCGCGGCGACATCGAGCAGATCCAGCGAATCGACGAGGATCGGCCAGCCCATCTGCTGCCACTGCATGAAAAGTCGACAGCGCTCGGGATGCTGCTCCTGGATGATGCCGACCACCCGGACCTTGCCCTGCTCCAGCAGCTCTTTCGTCGCTTCGTGCCAGCCTGGCACGTGCCGCCGGCAGCCTGCTCACCAGCTCGCGAACACGTGCAGCACGACGCGTTCGCCACGGTAGCGGGACAGACTCGTCGGCTCGCCGGTCTCGAGGTCGGGCAGGACGATGTCGGGGAACGGCTGCCCTTCGACGATCACTCCGGCCCCGGCGGCGAAGGCGCCGGTCGTCATCGCGGCGGCGACGAGCAGCGCGGCGATGCCGCGGCGGCAAGGGCGACACCGGCCGGATCGTCGGATTCGCATGATGATGCTGCAAACACGCATGGCCCCCCCGGGATTCCGCCAGCTTGGCGCATAATACGCCGGATGAAGATACAGCCTTTCACCGACTACCTGGGGATCGAGTTCCGCCGGCGGGACGATGACCGGATCGAGGCGATCCTCGAGCTGCAGCCCCACCATCGGAACCGACGCGGTGTGGCCCACGGCGGCGTCGTCATGTCGCTCCTCGACTGCGCCCTCGGCGCCGCGGTGATCGACTCGATGCCCGAGGAGTGGTGGTGCGCGACGACCTCGATGAACACGAGCTTCATCGCAGGCGGCGAAGGCACGCTGATCGGCACCGGCGAGGTGGTCCGCCGGGGTAGCCGCGTCGCGTTCGCCAGCGGCGAGATTCGCGACGCCTCCGGTCGCCTCGTCGCCACCGCCAGCGGCACCTGGCATCTCTGGCCGCGGAAACCCGGATCGAAGTCCGAGGTCGGGCTACCGACACCGCATCTGCGGACCTGGACCGGCGAACGGGTCCGCGTCGGCAAGATCCTGGCGATCGGCCGCAACTACGCCGCTCACGTCGAGGAGATGAACTCCCCGCGCGGGGGCCCGCCGGTCGTCTTCTTCAAACCTCCCAGTGCGTTGCTCCACGACGGCGGGACGCTGCAGCTGCCCCGGGATGCCGGCGAGGTGCATCACGAGGTCGAGCTGGTGGCGATGATCGGCAAGGACGGCCGGGAGATCCCCGAGGAGCGCGCGCTGGATCACGTTCTCGGCTACGCGGTCGGACTGGACATGACGCTGCGTGATCTCCAGGGCAAGGCGAAGAAGGCCGGCGAACCCTGGAGTCTGGCCAAAGGATTCGACGGCTCGGCGCCGGTCTCCTCGGTCGTATCACGGGATGCGGTCGGCCCCGGCGGAGACGGCTCCGGCCTGGCGATCCGCCTGGAGATCAACGGCGAGGCCCGGCAGTCAGGCAACACGTCGATGATGCTCGAGTCCGTCGCCGCGCTGGTCTCCTACGCCTCACGCTGGATCACCCTGGAACGCGGCGACCTGCTGTTCACCGGGACGCCCTCGGGAGTCGGCCCGGTCAGGCACGGCGATCGCCTCGTGGCGACGATCGAGAACGTCGGCACCCTGGAGATCGACGTGGTGGACGGAGCCGCCGGCTGATGGACGCCACCTCGCGCCTCGTCGTATTGACCGGCGCCTCGTCGGGGATCGGTCTCGCCGCGTCACGGATCTTCGCGGCCGGGGGAGATCGGGTGATCGCCGTCGCCCGGGACGCCGGTCGTCTCGAGACACTCGCCGCGGAGCCCGAGACCGGCGGGCGCATCGTGCCGATCGCAGCCGACGTGACCGATGCGCCGGCAATGGAGGCGATGGCTCGCCGGGTACTCGACGAGTTCGGCGTGCCGGACGTCGTCGTCGCCAACGCCGGCATCGGCCTCGATGCGGCGCTGGCGACGATGACCGACGAGGCGTTGCAGCAGGTGTTCGACGTCAACGTCTTCGGCCTCGTGCGCACGATCCGTCCGTTCATCCCCGGGATGACCAAGCGCGGCTCGGGACGGATCCTGCTCGTCTCGTCGATCGTCGGCAAGCGCGGCACGCCGTACTACTCGGCCTATTCCGGAAGCAAGTTCGCGCTCCACGGCATCGCCGACTCGTTGCGAACCGAGCTGTGGGGCAGCGACGTCACCGTCGGCTTGCTCTGCCCGTCCTCGACCACCACGGAGTTCGAGAAACGGCGCAAGGTCGAGGGTCCCGGTCAGAAGGCCTACCGGCCCCGGCGGCACGCCCCCGAGACCGTCGCCCGGGCGCTGGTCACGATGGCCGGCAATCGCAGGCGAGAATGGATCGTCGGTGCCGAGGCGCGGCTGATGTGGTTCGTCGATCTGCTGTTCCCGTCGCTGATCGATCGCATCCTGGCCCGCAAGCTGCGGACCGACCTGTAGCCACGGCTCCGCCGGGCAACGCCGGTCGGCGGCGTTACCCCTCGCGGGTCACGCGATCGAGGTGGTGCGGCCGCAGCAGCTGGAAAGCGGCGACCACCAGCGAGTGGGTGATCTTTCCCGTCGAGATCCATTCCGGGATCTCGTCCAGCGGGACCTCGAGCTGCTCGAACGACTCGTTGGGGTCCGGGTCGGGCTCGCCGACCTGTTCGGTGTCGAGGGCCAGAAACGAATGACAGCGGTTGCCCTGGATCGCGGGATTCGGGTGCACGCAACCCAGCTCGACGACCTGCCGGGCGATGCAGCCGGTCTCCTCGCGGAGCTCCCGGGTCGCCGTCACCAGCGGGAGCTCGCCGGGGTCGCACATGCCGCCGGGGATCTCGTAGGTGAAGTCCTCGATGCCGTAACGGTACTGCTTGATCAGACGCACCTTCCGCTCCCGGGTCAACGGAATGATGTTGATCCAGTCCGGAGCCTCGATGATGTAGAAGGATTGCGTCGGCCGCCCATCGGGCGGATCGAAACGGACCCGGTCGAGGTCGAAGATGCCACAGCGCTGGAGCCGTTCGGCTCCTCGGCGACGCCAGGGCTTCAAGGCGGAGAGCCTACTCGGACGCTTCGGCGGATTTGTCGGTCTTGACGGCGCGTCGGGCGGAGTCGGCGACCATCTTGCGGCGCTTGCGCTGGGCCCGCTTGAGGGACTTGCGCTTGTCGCGACGCTTGGTGGCGTCCATTCCCTCGCCGGCGTCGGCGAGCGCCTTGGAGATTCCGGCCTCGCGCTTCTGAATCCGTTCAATCGTCTGTGCAGGCATGTGTCTGATCCTCGTTCAGGGAAGCCGGCATGCTAGCACACGGAGGCTGCTACAATCCCGGACATGCCTCCTTTCGAGCGACACGTTTTCATCTGCACGAATCGCCGGGATCCGGGGAACCCGAAGGGCTGCTGCGCCTCGAAGAACAGCGAGGAGATCCGCAAACGGCTCAAGAAGATGGCCTTCGACGCCGGACTCAAGGGCCGGGTCCGGATCAACGCTGCCGGCTGCCTCGATTCCTGCGAACTGGGCGCCAGTATCGTCGTCTACCCCGAGGAGGTCTGGTACGGCCGGGTCACCCTCGACGACCTGGACGAGCTGTTTCACGAGCATGTCGTGAACGGCCGCCCGGTCGAACGGCTGCGGGTTCATCCCGCCGGTCACGCCGACCCCGCCGCAGGCTGACCCCGAATCCCTCCGCCGTGAGCCCCCGCGTCACCTCCGCTTCCGCCGGCACCGGAACGCCGGGACCGACGCTGGGCAGGAAACGGAGCCTGACCCGCCGGCGCCTGCTGGGCTGGTACGACCGGGTTCGCCGGGACCTGCCCTGGCGGCGGACGACCGACCCGTATGCGATCTGGGTCTCGGAGATCATGCTCCAGCAGACCCGGGTTGCGACCGTCATCCCCTACTGGGAGCGTTTCCTCGAGAGGTTCCCCGACGTCGCCACGCTGGCGGCGGCCAGCGAGGAGGAGGTCCTGGCCCGCTGGAGCGGCCTGGGTTACTACCGACGCGCCCGGGGACTTCACGCCGGCGCCCAGGCGGTCGTCGAGCACCACGGGGGTCGGTTGCCGGAAAACGCCTGCGCCCTGCGCGAGCTTCCCGGGATCGGTCGTTACACCGCCGGTGCGATCGCCAGCATCGCGTTCGGCCAGGCCGAGCCGATCCTCGACGGGAACGTGCGGCGGGTGTTGAGCCGGTTGCTCGCCTTCGACGCAACGGCGCTGACCCGTGGCGCCGAAGACGCGGAGCTGTGGGGCGTGGCGACGGAACTCGTCCGCGGCAGCCGGCCCGGCGATCTGAATCAGGCGCTGATGGAACTCGGAGCAACGGTCTGCACGGCTCGAGCTCCCGGATGTGGCGACTGCCCGTTGCGAACGAATTGCCTCGGCCTCGCCGCCGGCAACCCCGAGGCCTTCCCGGTTCCCCGAGAAAAACCGGCGACGCGAAAAGCGACCGTGGCGGTGGCCTGGATCACCCGCGGGACTCGAGTGCTTCTCGAGCGCCCGCCCGCAGGAAGCCCGCTCCGGGGCAGCTGGGATCTGCCGGCGACCGAGCTCGAGGGAGATCCGGCCCGGCCGGACTTGCCGGCCCGGGAGGCCTCCACGGCGCTCGGCGACTCCCTCGCCACCCGCTACGGGCTCCGGGTACGGACGGTCGACTCCGGTCAGCGGCTGCTTCACGGAATCCTCCAGCGCCGCCTGGAACTCCTGGTCTGTACCGGGCGGGTGCTCCGGGGCAGCATTCGCGGCCACGACAGGCTGCGCTGGGTCGAGATCGACCGGCTCGGCGAGACCGCGGTCTCCGGTGCCACCCTCAAGGTGCTCCGCGCCGCGCCGACGTCGAAGCCCGCCACGTAGGCCAGGCCGGCGCCGAAGACGGCCAGGCCGACCTCCGGCCGATCCGCCGCCTCGAACCCGGCAACCCCGACACACCACACCAGCATCGGCAACAGCAGCCCCCAGCGGAACCAGCGGCGGCGCTGGTCGTCCGGTTGCGGATCGCCGGCGAAGGCTCCGACGACCCAGCCGATCGGAAACAGCATGAGCAGCGACGCGGTCTCGAACCAGCGCAATCGCTCCGGAACCAGCCCGCCCAGCGAGCGCCACGGACGGTGCACTCCGAAGAGCAGCGGAATCCAGATCGCCAGTCGCAGCCACGCCATGCCGTTCATCGTGCCTGCCCACCGGCCATGGCGAAACCTCGACGACCCCTCCGGGTTGCCGTCACGAACTCCGGCGCGTCATCCGCGAGCAACCCAACCGGTTTGACAGCCTTGGGAGCCTTGGCGATAGTGCTCGCTCCCGCGCCGGAACCCTGGCCAGGGACGCGCCGAGACCCGGACCCAGCGGAGACGTGAAGTGGAAATCGCCCGCGGAGATGTACGCAACCTGTCGATCCCGGGTCCGGCCGGGCGCCTCGAAGCCGCCCTGCGGGTCGCCTCGCCGGCCCGTGCGCTGGCGGTCGTCGCCCACCCTCACCCGCTTCACGGGGGCACCCTGCACAACCCGGTGATCTTCCACGCCGATCGCGAGCTCAGCCGCGCCGGGCTGACGACGCTCCGCTTCAACTTCCGGGGCGTCGGCGAGAGCGAAGGCGAGCATGACGACGGACGGGGCGAGGTCGAAGACGTCGCCGCCGCCGTGACCTGGCTGCGTGGCATCACCCGGGGCATCCCGCTGTTGATGGTCGGCTTCTCCTTCGGGTCGCTGTGCGGCATCCGCCTCGCCGTCAATGAACCGGGGATCGCCGCGGTGATCGCCATCGGCCTGCCGGTGCTGAAGTACCCCCTCGACGAGATCGCCGAGCTGAACCGCCCGCTCGCCGTCGTGCAGGCCCGGGACGACGAGTTCGGCACCCCCGACGACGTCGAGCCGGTCATCGCCCGCAACAATCCACCCGGCAGCCTCAGCGTGATCGAGGGGACAACCCACCTGTTCCCCAAGCGCGCACCCGAGGCCGGCCTGGCGGTAGCCCAGGCGGCCCGGGCGATTCTCGACCCCTGACCGCCGAGGTCGGCTTGTGCCGGCAAGGCCGCTTTCGGTAGAGTCCGGAACGCGCGCTCCGGATCCTCCCGGACGCCACTCCGGGGGTAGGCGATGAAGGACACGACACGCCGGAACTTTCTCAAGGCCGCCGGCCTGACCGCGACCGCCGCCGTCGTCACCGGCTGCAGCGGCCCCGGCGGCGGCGAGGGCGACGACGGCAAGGCACGGTCCGGATCCGCTGCGGCGACCGCGACCCCTCCCAGCGGCGGCACCACGGTGATGGGCCTCGCCGCTCCCCCGCTGGAGCGGGTCCGGGTCGGACTGATCGGGGTCGGCGAACGCGGCACGGTGCACACCGGCCTGCTCTGTCGCATCGACGGCGTCGAGATCCAGGCGATCTGCGACCCCCACGAAGAGGTGCTGGATCGGGCGATGGGCATCGTCGCCGATCACGGCAAGCCGCAGCCGCAACGCATCCACGGCGACGAGCAGGCCTACCGCGAGATGCTCGACCGCGACGACATCGACGCCGTCGTGATCTCGACACCCTGGCGCTGGCACGCGCCGATGGCGATCGAGGCGATGGAATCGGGCAAGCACGCCTTCGTCGAGGTGCCGATGGCGCTGACCGTCGAGGAATGCTGGCAGATCGTCGACACCGCCGAGCGGACGCAGAAGAACTGCATGATGCTGGAGAACGTCTGTTACGGCCGCGAGGAGTTGATGGTCCTCAACATGGTCCGTCGCGGTCTGTTCGGTGAACTGACCCACGGCGAGGCGGCCTACATCCACGAGCTGCGCTGGCAGATGAAGGAGATCGAGCACAAGACCGGCTCCTGGCGCACCTACTGGCACACGAAGCGCAACGGCAATCTCTACCCGACCCATGGCCTGGGACCGGTGGCCCAGTACATGGGTATCAACCGCGGCGATCGATTCGACTACGTGAACTCGGTCAGCTCACCGGCCCTCGGTCGCGCCGCCTACGCCAGGCGTGAGTTTCCGCCGGATCACGAGCGGAACCGCCTCGACTACATCTGCGGCGACATCAACACCAGCATGATCAAGACCGTCAACGGCCGCTCGATCATGGTCCAGCACGACACGACGACGCCGCGGCCCTACACCAGGCACAACCTGATCCAGGGCGTCAAGGGCGCCTTCGCCGGTTTCCCCGGACGGATCGCCCTCGACCTCGACGACGGCAGCAACAGCTATCATCGATGGAACCACGAACTCGAGCCGTTCTACACCGAGTTCGAACATCCGCTGTGGGACGCGATCCGCGCCGAGGCCGAGGAGGCCGGCGGACACGGCGGAATGGACTTCGTGATGTGGTGGCGGGCGATCGACTGCCTGCGCGACGGGCAGCCGCTGGACCAGGACGTCTACGACGGCGCGGCGTGGTCGGTGATCTCACCCCTGTCGGCCGAGTCGGTCGCCGACCGCGGCAACAGCCGGGACATCCCGGACTTCACCCGCGGCGTGTGGGAGACGGCGGCACCGCTGGGGATCGTCGGTGTGTCGGCGACGGCCTAGCGTCGCGACGCTACCGTCTGTCCGACAGCTTGCGGAACAATCGCACGAGGTCCCGCGCCCCCAGCGGGATCACCAGCAACACGAGGCCGGCGAACGCAACGGCGGCGATCCCGTAGACCCAGCTCCAGAAGCTGAACAGATCGCTCACTACGAGCCTCCCCGGACCGCGCCGCCGGCAGAGTCGACGGCGCCGGCAGCGAAGGCGAAGACCGTCGAATCCGACTCCACCGACTCCGGTGCATCCGGACGAAGCAACGAGACGACGACGAAGACGACGATGCAGAAGAGGAAGTTGGAGAAGCCCAGCAGCGGCGCGGTCACCCAGTCGCCGAGCCACGACTGCAAGGTGCCCAGGAACAGGCCGCTGATCGAAAGCACGCCGGCGAGCAACGACCAGAACGCGCCGGCCCGGGACGCCCGGCTCCAGTACACACCGCCGACCAGCGCCGGCAAAGCGCCACTGAGGTAGATCGCGCTGGTCACCGCCATGTAGTTCCAGACGCTGTCCGGCAGCGGATACCAGACGCCCCAGACCAGCAGGAAGCCGCCGATCGCCAGGATCATCGCTCGCGTCGTGCGGATCTGCTGCTGCTCGGAGAGTCCGCGACGTTTCAGCGGTGCGATCACATCCCGGGTGAGGATCGAGGCCCAGCACAGCAGGTAGCTGTCATGGGTCGACATGAACGCCGCCATCAAGCCGGCGACGAGGAGCCCCAGCACGCCGCTGGGCACGATCGTGCCGATCAGGAACGGCAGCGCCTGCTCGGCGTGACGGGCCTCCCCGGACAGGCCGTCGGGGAAGAAGTGCGCGGCGAGGGCGGCGTCCTGGCTGACCCAGCAGAACGCCGCGATGGCGAACAGCGCCGGCAACCCCAGCCGGACGAAGCTTCCGGGACCGGCGAACAGAAACATCCGCCGGGTCGCCCGCTCGTCGGTGGTGATCAGCGCCCGGGAGGCCTCGGGTGCCCAGAGCAACGCACCGGCGAAGAAGACCAGCACGTTGAACAGCAACCAGACCCAGCCGTAGCCGCCTTCGGCGAGGGGATGGAACGCCGCCTCCCCCCGGTGGGTCCACAGGCTCTCGAGCATCCGGCTCCAGCCGAGTCGCTCGTGACTCAGCACGTAGTAGCCGCCGATCGCCAGGCTGATGCTCAGGATCACGAACTGCACGTAGTCGGTGACGATCACCGAGATCATCCCGCCGAGGACCGTGTAGAACAGCACCAGCAGGATCAATCCCGATGTGACCAGGTTGACCGCCAGCGCGTCGCCGCCACCCAGGCCGGTGCTGTAGGTGATGAACGTCGCGCCCATCTTGGGGAACAGTCCCATGTTGAGGATGCCGGCGACGGCGCAGATCACGCCCGCCGTGATCCGTGTCCGGCGGTCGAAGCGTCGCTCGAAGTAC
Source organism: uncultured bacterium (assembly GCA_942490715.1). Lineage (GTDB taxonomy): Bacteria > Acidobacteriota > Polarisedimenticolia > Polarisedimenticolales > Polarisedimenticolaceae > CALNYP01. The sequence continues at coordinate 58,932 of CALNYP010000030.1, read as the reverse complement.
TCCGGGATCGTCGTCAGCTCCAGCCGGCGCAGCCGCGATACGACGAAGCCGGTCGACCCCAGGAAGACGCCGACCCCGGCGCCGATCAACGCCAGCGTCACGTAGGCGAAGCCATGGGTGAACGCGTCGATCGACGCGTACATCAGCGTGACGAGGCCGAGACCGGTGCCGACGTAGGTCGCGACGCTGAGTGCCGCGCCGGAGCCGCGACCGCCGACCATGTACCCGGCGGTGTCGTGGACGTAGCGATTGGCCAGCACACCGCTGACCAGCGCCAGCGACAGGTAGACGGCGACGATGACCCAGTCGAGAGCGGCGAACCGGGTCGCGAACAGCTCAGGCATCCATCAGCAGCAGCGAATCCTGGATCGGCCCGCACACCTCGACGGAACCGGTCTCGCGGACGAAGACGTCGATCTCGGTGCGCACCGCCATGCGCCCCTCGAGGTAGATCCCGGGCTCGATCGAGAAGCAGATCCCGGGGACGATCTTGCGCGTGTCCCGGGTCTCGAGGTTGTCGATGTTCGCGCCGTTGCCGTGGACGTGAGTGCCGATACTGTGACCGGTCCGGTGAATGAACTGCGGGCCGTAGCCCGCGTCGATCACGACCTGGCGGCAGGCCTCGTCGACCTCCCAGCCGTTGCACGGGTCGCCCTTCTCGAGCTTGCCCCGGACCGTCTCGAGAGCCCTGTCCCGGGCACGCATGACGACGTCGAAGATCTCGACGTACTTCGCCGGCGGATCGTTGCCCGCGTATCCGCACCAGGTCACGTCGTAATAGATGCCGACGGGCTCCTTCCGGCGGGCCCAGGTGTCGAGCAGGATCGTGTCGCCCTGCTTCAGCGTGTAGCCCTCGGGCTTCGGCTCGAAGTGCGGGTCGGCCGGGTGATCGTTGAAGCCGACGATCGGCAGGTCGCCGTCGGCGGTCATCCCCTCTTCCTCGAAGCGACCGAGGATCCACTGCATGATCTCGAACTCGCCGGCGCCTTTGCCTTCTCGAACGGAGTCGAACATCTTCGCGAAGGCCGCGTCCTTGATCGCCTGGACCCGCTCGCCGGCCCAGCAGTGGCTGCGATACCCCTCGTCGTCGGTGACCGCCTCGAACTGCTGCACGAGATCGGCGGAGGAGACGACCTCGGCTCCGCAGGAGCGGATCAACTCGATCGTGCCGCCGTCGACGATCGACACGTACGGGATGTCGTTGTTCGGCGAGTACTGCATCGCAACCTTGCCGACACCCTTGAGCAACTCGCGCAGCTTCTCATGCAGCTCCTTCCACGGCAGGTAGAACTCCTGGCGTCCCGGCAGCGGGTCGAGCCGGCGGGGCTCGACGCGATGGGAGAGCTTGACCGGCTCCCCCTCGGCGGGGATCAGGTAGAACCAGCGCCGGCTGGTCATCTTCTTCGTGTCCAGGCCGAGAATCGAGTAGGCCAGGTGGTCGCGGTGGTGGAAGTCGTAGAACAGCCAGCCGTCGATCTGATGGGTCTTCAGTGCCTGCTGGATTGCTGCCAGGTCCATCGCTTCCTCCGTCGGTCGGTATTCGTGTTCGGCTCTTCAGGTTCAGGCAGCCACGACTGTCTTCTCGAAGAACTCCTCGATCGCCTCGAGGAAGTCCTGGGGCTCGGCGAGGTCGCTGATCCGCACCCGCAGCGTCCGGCCGCTGGGCAGGCCGCGGGTGTACCAGCCGGTGAAGGTCCGCAGCTTGTGCATCACGATCCCCCGGTCGCTCTCCTGCTCGAGCAACAACCGGAAGTGGTCGAGAATCACGTCGCGCCGGTCGTCCAGCGTCGGTTCGTACACCGGCCGCCCGGCCATCCGGTCGGCGGTCTGCCGGTAGATCCACGGGTTCTTCATCGACGCGCGGCCGATCATCACCCCGTCACAACCGGTCTGCCGCATCATCTTGATCGCGTCGTCGGGTTCGACGACGTCTCCGTTGCCGATCACGGGAATGTTCAGCGCATCCTTGAGGCGAGCGATGCGGTCCCAGTCGGCCCGGCCGCGATACATCTGCTTGGCCGTGCGCGGGTGCAGCGCGACGGCACAGACGCCCTCGCCCTCGCAGATCCGCCCCAGCTCGACGTAGTTCAGCTGCTCCTCGTGGAGACCGGCGCGAAACTTCACCGTCAGCGGAATCGAGATCGCCTTTCGACAGGCGGCGATGATCTCCCGGGCGTGATCGAGGTCGGCCATCAGCCCGGCCCCGGCGCAGCCGCGCAGCACCTTGTTCGCCGGGCAGCCCATGTTGATGTCGCAGATGTCGGCGCCGATCCCCTCGACGATCGCCGCCGCCTCGGCCATCCGGTCGGCCCTCGAGCCGTAGATCTGGATCGAGAGCGGCCGCTCCTCCTCGCAGTAATGCATCATCTGCAGGGTGCGCTTGTTGCCCCGGGTCAGCGCCTCGGAGGAGATGAACTCCATCGTCACGAGGCCGACCCCGCCGACCCTGCGCAGCACGAGACGGAACTGTCGATCGGTCACACCGGCCATCGGGGCCAGGACCAGCGGAGGATCGACCTGGATGTCGCCGTAGCGAAGCATCCGCGTATTCTACGGCAATGTGCGGCACGTTGCCGCGTGGGGGCGATCCGTCAGCGGCCCTGGAAGCGCGGCGGGCGCTTTTCGGCGAAGGCGGCCAGCGCCTCCTCGCGGTCGGAGGTCCCCAGGACTCCCTGGTAGCACTCCCACTCCAGCTGGAGCGCACGATCCAGCGGCAGCGCCGCCCCGTCCTCGATCGCCCGCTTGGCCAGCCGGATCGCCACCGGTCCGTTGGCCGCGATCGTCCGGGCCAGGGTCATCGCCGCCTCGTCCAGCTCGTCCGCCGGCACGACGCGATCGCCGACGCCGTCCTGCACCGCGGCCGCCCCGTCGTGGAGCTCGGCTGCGAAGATCCAGCGCTTGGCGATCTGTCCGCCGACGATCCGCGGCAGTCGTTGCGTCCCTCCGGCACCGGGGATGATCGCCAGCGCCGTCTCGCGCAGCCCGATCTTCGTGTCGTCGGCGAGGATGCGGATATCGCAGGCCAGGGCGACCTCGCAGCCGCCTCCCGCGGCGGCGCCGCGCACGGCGGCGATCGTCGGGATCTCCAGTTCGGCCAGCGCGTTGCAGGCCCCGGCGAGCTTCGGAACGAAGGCGCGCACATCGTCGACGTTCATCGTCTTGCGCTCCTTGAGATCGGCGCCGGCACAGAAGTGCTTCAGCCCCGAGCGCAGCACGAGCACGCGGGCCTCGTCATCCCGGCTCACCGCCTGGACCGCCTCGGTCAACTGGGCGACCAGCGCGCGGCCGAGGGCGTTCACCGGCGCACGATGCATCGTCAGTACCGCGATCCCGTCGGCGTCGCGCTCGAGAGTGACGCAGGCCTCCTGCTCGGTCATGCCGGGCCTCCGTCGAGTTCGCCCCCGGGAGCCACGGCACCCTGGAGTCCGGGCTGCGGCGGGTCGTAGTCGTCGGGCACCTCGATCTCCATGCGCAGCAGGGCCATCGCATGGGTCTTGCCCTGGGCGTCGGTCTTGATACTGGCCGAGCCGCTGCCGCCGAGGGAGTCATGGAGCAGGAAGTTCAGCGCCATCAGGTTGGGCATCTCGAAGCGCTCGACCTCGCCCTGGACGATCTCGCCGAAGTGCTCCTTGACCGTCGCCGGAGTCAACGCCTCGAGCAGGATCTCGTATCCGGCAGCGTCGTAGGCCAGCACACCGACGTTCGAACCGTCGCCCTTGTCACCGGAGCGCGCGTGGGCCATCGCATACAGCGGGATCTTCTTCACGACACGTTCTCCACCACCACCTCGGGCTGGATCAGTTCCTTGGGAATCAGGCAGGGCCAGTAGCCGAGCACCTCGGCAGCCTTGGGCCGGCCTCCGGCAAAGCCGGTCACCCCGGGCGGCCCCGACGTGACCAGCGGCGCGAGTTCACGGCCGAATCGCTCGACCTTGGCCCTGTCCGCGTCCTTCACGCCGACCCGCAGCACGACCTCGTTGAGCGGCTCCGGCGGATCGGGGATCGAGCCGTGGCAGGAGTCGAAACCGACCAGCTCGGTCAACGTGTCCTCGTAGGAGTAGCCGGCGTTGGCCAGCCGGCCCCAGAGCGCCTCGCCGCAGATCCGTGCCTTGGCCACGGCGTCGGGTCCGCTGATCGTCAGCTGCCCCGTCGCCTTGTACCCGTCGTTGTACGAGATCGAGACCTTGTAGGAGTCGGTCGCCTCGGCGCCGCGGATTCCGTGGACCCGGACCCGGTCCTTGCCGTCCTGGGCCAGCTGGATCGAGGTGAAGTCGACGACACAGTCCGGCGTCAGGTAACGCCGGGGGTCACCCATCTCGTAGACCAGCTGTTCGGAGACGGTGTCGACGGAGACGAGCCCACCGGTACCGTCGTGCTTGGTGACCCGGAAGCTGCCGTCGGCGGAGCACTCGACGATCGGATACCCCAGCCGGTCCCAGCCTTCGACCTCCCACCAGCGGGAGTAGTTGCCCCCGGTGCACTGGGCGCCGCACTCGATGATGTGTCCGGCGACGGTCCCGGCCGCCAGGCGGTTCCAGTCGTCGGCAGCCCAGCCGAACTCCGCGATCAGCGGAGACAGCACCAGCCCCGGGTCGGTCGAACGACCGGTAACGACGATCTGCGCCCCGCGGCGCAACGCCTCGGCCACCGGGAACGAACCGATGTAGACGTTGGCCGACTGGACCCGGTCTAGGACGTCGCTCAGCGGTCGACCGTCGTCCAGGTTCTTCAGCGGCACGCCGGCGGCGTTCAGCTCCTCGAGTCGATCGAGGATGTCGTCGCCGGTGACCGTGCCGATCTTCAGATCGGTCGCGCCCTGCTCCCGGGCGACCTCGAACAGCGCCTCGCGACAGGCCTGTGGATTCACTCCGCCGGCGTTGGCGATGACCTTGATCCCCTTCTCCTGCAACGTCGGCAGGGTCCGGCGGATCAGGTCGATGAAGTCGGTGGCGTAGCCCTTCGACGGGTCGCGCTTCTTGAGCTTCTGCATGATCGACATCGTCACCTCGGCCAGGTAGTCGAGGGTCAGGTAGTCCAGCGGGCCTTCCTCGACCAATCGGACCGGCGCGTCGATCGAGTCGCCCCAGAAGCCCTGGCCGTTCGCCACGCGAACGATCTTCTCTTCGGTCATGAATTCACCCTGACGCACGAGGGTGCGCGGCGCGGAATATCGAAGCTGGGATTATAGCGGCAGCGCTGACCGCGCTGCATTCCGGGGGCCGGACGGCGAACGGACGACTGCGGATCAGGCCTCGACGGACTGCTCGAGGACGGCAGATACCGTGGCCAGCAGCGGTTTGAGCTCGAACGGCTTGTGGACGACGGCGGCGACGCCGGCCTCGGCGATCTCCTCCTCGGTCAGCGTCGTGCCCCAGCCGGTCACGAGGACGATCGGCAACCGGGACAGCTCCTGGCGCAGGGTCCTGGCGACGTCCCAGCCGGTCACGTCGGGCATCCCGAGGTCGGTGAGCACGATGTCGTAGCCACCGGCCCGGGCGAGGTCGATCCCCTCTTGACCGCCCGACGCCGTGTCGACCTGATGACCATCGAGTTTCAGGGTGTCCCTCAGCAGCTCGGCGATCGACTCCTCGTCGTCGATCACGAGGATCCGTGCCGGACCCGCGCTCTTCGCGGCGGAGCAGGCGGCTCGATCCGGGTCGGCCAGCGCCGGCATCGGCGTCAGCGGGAACTCGACGGTCAACCGGGTTCCGCAGCCGACCTGGCTGACGACCTCGAGCTTGCCCAGGTGACGCTTGACGATGCCGTAGGCCACGCTCAGTCCCAGTCCCAGTCCGCCGACACCCTTGGTCGAGAAGAACGGGTCGAACATCCGGCGCTGAGCCTCGTCGGTCATTCCTGCGCCGGAGTCCTCGACCGTCGCCCGGACCACCTCGCCGTCGCGAGTCGTCGTCAACCGCAACTCTCCCCCGTCGGGCATGGCGTCGACGGCGTTGAGGATCAGGTTGGTGAAGACCTCGCGCAGCTCTGTCGGATTGCCGAGAATCGCCGGGACGTCTGCGAGGAGCGCGTCGACCTGGATCGTCACGTTGCGTCGGGCCGCGTCGCTGCTCCACAGGGAACGCGTCATCTCCAGCGAGTCGGCGACGATCTCGTGCAGCTTGATCCGCTCCATCGGCCGGTCGGTGCGCGTCCGCGAGAACTCCTGGATCCGCAGCACGGTCTCCCGGCCGTCCAGGGCCGCCTTCTCGATCACCTGGAGGTCGGCCTCGATCTTGTCGTCGAGCTGCTTGCAGAGCAGGAGCTGGGTCCGGCCGAGGATCGCCCCGAGCAGGTTGTTGAAGTCGTGGGCCACGCCGCTCGAGAGCTCGCCGAGGGCCCGCAGCCGCTCGGTGTCCTCGAGCTGGTCCCGCAGGCGGCGCGCCTCGGTCATGTCGACGAGCAGGCACTCGGCCGCCGGTTCACCGAGATAGCTGATCCGGCTGCCGCGCAGCTCGAGCAATCTCGTTCGGCCGGTGTGGTCCAGGGCGGTGAGCTCGGCCGGCGCCGGTGACTTGTCGGCCAGCCAGGCCTCGATCTGCCGGCGCACCGCGGCGGCCGACGACTCGTCGAAGACCGAATCGAGCCGGAACTCCGGATCGAGAACCTCGGCTTCGGTCAGTCCGAACGTATCCAGAAACGAGGCGTTGACGAAGCGGACCTGCCACTGCTGGACGATCAGGATCGACTCCGGCGAGTGCTCGACGAGAGTTCGGTATTGCCGCTCGGATTCGGCCAGCGCCCGGGTTCGCTCGCGGACGCTCTGCTCCAGCGTCGCGTTGAGCTGGGCCAGCTTCTCCTGGTAGGCCTCGGACTCCGCCGCCTTCTCCTGGACCCGGTCGATCATCACGTTGAACGCATCGGCCAGTTCGGCGAGCTCGCGAGCACCGGTCAACGGGATTCGGTGACTCATCTCCCCGTGGGCCAGCGCCTCGGTCGCCTCGGCCAGCCGCTTGAGCGGTGCGGCGATGCGCCGCGCCATCCAGCGCGACACGACGACCGCGCAGATCGAGATCGCGATGCCGAGGAGGATCAGGCCGATCGCGAGCTGGCGCAGCTCGGCGGTGACCAGGCCGTAGTCCATCGCCACCCGGACCGTTCCCCAGGGCTCGGTCGCCCCCTCGACATGCACCGGCGTGGTGACCTCGAGGACCGACAGCGACTTCATTCCCTCTGATTCGAGCCGGCGGCGAAGACTGGAGGCCCCGCCGGCCACCGACGCGTCGGGGGTCTCGATCGACTCCCGCTCGGCGCCGGAGATCCCGGCGATCCGGCCTTCCTTGTCATGGATCACGACGTAGACGATGTCGTCACGCTCGGCGGCGCCTTCGGCGGCCACCTGCAGCGCGCCGTAGTTGTAGGCCAGCAACGAGGGTGTCGCGACGGCCCCGATGCTCTCGGCGACGGACAGCGCACGGGCCTCCACCGACCGTTCCAGTCGATTGGCCAGGTTGAAGTGGCCCAGGCCGAGAATCGCCACCAGGAACACGAGGACGAGCAACGCGCTGGATACGGCGAAGCTCCGTTCGAGTTGCGGGCGATCGGTCGCGCTCACGAGCTCCCCTTGCGCCCGGCCGGCTCACGCAACCAGACCCGCTCGAACTCGACGTGGGCCATTCCCAGCGGCCCCGGCGCCAGCCCCTCGACACCGTCGCGCATCGCGATCACACCCAGCGTGTGGTAGAGCGGCACCATCGGCGCTTCTCCGAGCACACGTCGTTCGAGTCCGCGGTAGAGCCGCGCGCGTTCGAGCGGGTGCTTGGTGACCGAGCCCCTGGAGAGCATCTCGTCGGTCCGGGAGTCGGAGTAGGAGAAGTAGTTGCCGCTCCCGGCGGACTCGAACAGCGAACGCATGAACGAATCCGGGTCGGTCAGGTCCGCCACCCAGCCGAGCAGGAAGGCCGGGGCGGTGCGGTCGTTCAGGCCGGCGTCGAGCTCGGCCCAGCTCACGTCGCGGACCTTCAGGACGATCCCGACCGACTCGAGGTCCCGGCGGATGCCCTCGGTGACGTTGCGAACCGCCAGACTGGACTGGGGCGCCCAGAGTTCCACGGGCGGAAGCCCCGCGCCGTCGGCGTGACCGGCGTCGGCGAGCAGGCTTCGCGCACGCTCCGGATCGTGGGACAGCCCCTTCTCCTCCGGAGAGTAGCCGCTGATGCCGGGCGGCAGGACTCCTGTCGCCATGCGGCGCACCGTCGGCGATTCGGCGACGAGCGCTTCCCGGTCGATCGCGTGGGCGATCGCCTGGCGCATCCATGGTTGATCGAGCGGCGGGTGATCCGCGTTCAGGCCGAGGAAAGCAACGCTCAGTTCCTGGTAACGCAGGACGCGTACACCCGGGTCGCTCTCCAGGGATCCCATCGCGCCGGTCGCCGGCTCGATCACATCGTACGAACCTGCGCGCAGGTCCCGGGCACGGTTCGTCTCGTCACCGGTCGGGAAGTGGATCTCGACGGCATCGAGGAACGGCGCCCCGCCGAAGTAGTCGCGATTGGCGGTCAGGCGCAGCATGTCGTCGTTCCACACATCCACACGGAAGGGCCCCGTACCCACGGGAGACCGGGCGAATTCCGCGGCGCGGCCTTCGATCGCCCTTCGCGGCACGATCGAGACATCGGACATCGCCAGCACCTCGAGAAAGGAGGGGTATGGCCGCTCGAGACGGATCTCGATCGTGTCCTCGTCGACGACCTCGACACCGGTCAGCGTCTCCGCCTTGCCCGACGCGTAGTCCAGGGCGCCCTCGATCGACGTCAGGTACGAGAACGCGAGGCCGCGATGGGCGTCCGGGGCGAGCAGGCGACGGATCGAATAGGCGACGTCCTCGACGGTCAGCTCGGTACCGTCGTGGAAACGCACGTCGGGCCGCAGGTGAAAGTCGTAGGTCGTTCCGGCCTGGCAGACCGTCCAGGTCTCGGCGATCGCCGGGACGACGTTGAGGGAGGGCGAGAGCGCGACCAGTCCATCGAAGATCTGGTTCATCGGAAGGCTCTCGTAGACCGAGTCCGCATGCAGCGGGTCGAGAGTGCTCGGCGCTTCCTGGACGAGACGTAGCACCCCGCCCTGCCGGGGCTCTCCGGATCGGTCTCGGGTGACCTCTCCGCGAGGCGAGCAGGCGCTGGTCCAGACACAGGCCAGCGCGGCCAGCAAGACGATCGGTCGACCCACGAACTCTCCCTCGTCCCCACCCGTTCCGCCTGGTCGGAATCTCGTGACCGCCGAGGGCCAAAGTCAAGGCAGGGAGGGACTTAACGTTGTGATATATTCGCGGAGGCTCGACGGTGTCCGTCGGGCCGGTGACCCCTCGGTCCGCCCGCCAGCGCTCCCCTGGAGCCGGCGAGTGCGGTGAGTAGGCAGACCGGGTTTCCCGTCAGCCCCTGACGGGCCGTCGCCTCGCGAATCAGACCGACAACATCGGTAAGAAAACGAACCGATCGGAGACCATCCATCATGTCCAAGACCATGCTCGTCAACGTGACCCACGTCGAGGAATCCCGCGTCGCCGTGCTCGACGACGGCGTCCTCGACGCCTACGACATCGAAACCATCAACCGAACCAGCCTGAAGGGCAACATCCACAACGCCGTTGTCGAATCGGTCCACCCTTCTCTCGAAGCGGCCTTCGTCAAGATCGGCACCGGACCTGAACGGCTTCCTGCCGCTCGACGAGGTCAACTTCAAGCTGCTCCCGCAGCGCAGGCGACAACCGCAAGAACGGTCGCATCGGCCAGCACCTGTACGTCGGCCAGAAACTGATGGTGCAGGTTTCGCGCGAGCCGTTCGCCGGCAAGCCACCGACGGTCAGCACCTACTTCTCGCTGCCCGGCCGCTACCTCGTGCTGATGCCCGGCGTGGACTCTTCGGGCGTATCACGCAAGATCGAGGACGATCAGCAACGCACCCGCCTCAAGAAGATCGTCGACGAACTCAACGCGCCGGAAGGCTTCGGCGTCATCGTGCGCACGGCCGGCCTGGGCCAGACCAAGGCCGAGCTGCAGCGCGACCTGCGCTACCTGCTGCGTCTATGGGAATCGGTCCAGCGATCTTCGGGCAACACGGAATTCCCCGGGATCGTCTATCGCGAGGCCGACCTGGTGATTCGCACGATCCGCGATCACCTCACCAGCGACATCGGCGAGGTCTGGATCGACAGCGAAGAAGTCCACGGACGCGCGCTGGAGTTCGTCAAGAGCGTGATGCCCACGCGAGCGAAGACGCTCAAGCTGTACAAGGGCGATCGCCCGCTGTTCAACAAGTTCAACCTCGAAGAACAGATCGAGCGGATCTACAAGCGCCGCGTGCCGCTGCCGTCGGGCGGCGAGATCGTCATCGACGGAACCGAGGCCCTGACCGCGGTCGACGTCAACAGCGCGCGCTCGAAGCAAGCAGGGGCGACCTGGAAGAGACGTCGTGCAGACCAACCTCGAGGCCGCCGTGGAGATCGCGCGCCAGCTGCGGCTGCGCGATCTCGGGCGGCCTGATCGTGATCGACTTCATCGACATGATGTCTCCGCGCAACAAGAAGAAGGTCGAGAAGGAGATTCGCGACGCGCTGAAGCAGGACAAGGCCAAGTACGACGCGACGTCGATCTCGAAGCTGGGGCTGATGGAGATCGCCCGACAGCGACTCCGCGGCGCGAAGCTCGGTGCCTCGTACGCCACCTGCCCGACCTGCGATGGCCACGGCCTGATCAAGAACGTCGAGGCCGCGGCGCTCGCCGCCCTGCGCGCGTTGCAGTCCCGCATCGCCCGGGGAGGGATCGGAGAACTCCGGCTCCACTTGCCCCCGGAGGTCGCGGACTGGATCCTGAACAACAAGCGCGAGCGGTTGGTGCGAATGGAACAGCGCCACGACGTCCGGATCTACCTCCATGCCGACCCGAAGGTCCTGCGCCACGCGAGCAAGATGGAGACGACGCCCCGGGACCGGTCCGCGTCACCTGCCGTCGGCGCGTCGGCATCGGCGCCCTCCGCGGCTCCACCGGCGCAAACAGCTGCGCCGGCGCCCGCGCCGTCCCGGCCGGCCGAAGCGAAGCCGGCCGAGACTGCCGCAACTCCCGCCGACAAGAAGGAGCCCGCGACTCCCCGCCCTTCGCGCCGCCGACGCAAGTCGACCCCTCGAAAGACGACCGAGAAGGAAGCGACCTCCGCGGCGGACGCCTCGAAGCAGGTAGAGACCGCTCCCAAGGCAACGCCGCCGAGCGCTGACCGACCAGCAGCCCAGGCTGCTCCCGAACCCGCCTCGGCTACCGGCACGAGCGAGTCCGCTGGCGAGCCGAGCGAGCCCGCCGCTGACGGCGACGGTCGTTCGCGACGGCGGCGGCGACGGCGTGGTCGCGGTCGTGGTCGCGGTGGCGCTGCAGAGTCGACCGAAGGCGGCGCCGAGTCGAAGCCGTCCCGGGCCGAGACTTCTCCAGCGACGGAAGTCGTCCCGCGCAACGTGCGTTCCGACGAGTTGATGCCCGCGGCGGTCGGGGCCGGCAGCGGTGGGCCGAACAAGGGACGAGGAAAGACGACCTCCCGGAAACGCCGCAGCAGCGCGTCGAGGCGTCGCGCAACCAGCTGATCGTCTCTCGGGCCCGCAGAACTCCCAGGAATCCGGGCAACTCTCGCCTCCGGCGAAGTTCGCATGGCAGGGGTGCAAACCGCTGCGTACCCTCTTGGCGAGGTCACGAAAAGCCTGCAAAACAAGGCTTGCACCGGGGAAAAACCCGGTTGCCGTGAACCGCACGCGATCCAAGGGGGGACCGATTGAACTCGCCTGAACCGAACGGGCTCAGCCGCGCAGGACGGCAGCTGGCCGATATCCTCGCCAACCGGGAAGACTTCGACATGGTGGAGGCCGCGCTGCTGGTCGCCGCCGAGGAGTACCCCGAACTCGATATCGAACACGAAACGTCCCGCGTCCACCTGATCGCCGCCGAGGCGGCGCGTCGGGTGAGCAGCCTCGGGAACTTCTTCGCCCGCCTCGACGGGATCCGCAAGTTCCTCTATGAGGATCTCGGCTTCAAGGGCGATCGCGATCATTACCAGGATCCGCGGAACTGCTTCCTGAACGACGTCCTCGACCGCAAGCTCGGGATTCCGTTGACGCTCTCGATCCTGCACCTCGAGGCCGCGCGAGCCGCCGGTTTCCAGGGACGCGGGGTCGGGCTGCCGGGACACTTCGTCCTGCGTCTCGAGCACGAAGATCGACACCTGATCGTCGACCCCTACCACGATGGGCAGGTCGTCGGCCCCGACGAATGCCGTGATCTGGTGCGGGTCACCACCGGTCGACCCTGGCTTTTCCGGGAGGAATTGCTGGCCGGGACCGACGATCGCGGCGTGCTGGGCCGGATGCTGCTCAACCTCAAGCACGTCTACATCGGCGTCAAGGACTATCCCCGGGCGCTGTCGGCGGTCCAGCGTCTGCTGCTGGTCCGGCCCGGCGACTCGGTGGAGATCCGCGACCGTGGACTGATCCGGGCCGAGATGGGGCTGGCCCATGACGCGATCCCGGATCTGGAGACCTATCTGACCCGCTCCCCGGATGCGCCGGATGCCGAGACGGTCCGGACCCGGTTGGTCTGGCTGCGCTCGAGCCTCTCCGAGCTGAACTGACCCCGCGGAAACCCCGGTCGATCGACGGGCAGGATCCCCTCCCCTCGCTATAATGCGGGCGGACATCGAGGGCCGTTGCCCCCCGGGGAGATAGACAGGTGAGTGAAGCGACCGTTCCTCCAACCGGTTCGACGGCGAACCCGGTCGAGACGCTGGACCGCGTGGTCGTCCGTTTTGCCGGCGACTCCGGCGACGGGATGCAGTTGACCGGGAGCCAGTTCACATCCACGGCGGCGGCGGTCGGTAACGACCTGGCGACGCTGCCGGACTTCCCGGCCGAGATCCGCGCCCCTGCCGGAACGCTCCCCGGCGTCTCCGGGTTCCAGATCCAGTTCGCCTCGGAGCAGGTGTTCACACCCGGCGACCAGCCCGACGTACTCGTCGCGATGAACCCGGCGGCTCTGAAGGTGAACATCGCCGACCTGCAGCCGGGCGCGATCGTCATCGTCAACACCGACGCATTCAAGGAAATCGACCTGCGCAAGGCCGGCTACGAGACGACGCCCCTCGAAGACGGATCCCTCGACGCCTTCCGCGTCTTCCGCGTCGAGCTCACCCGACTCACCCGCGCGGCCCTGCAGGAGCTCGATCTGCCGACGCGCACCGTCGACCGCTCGAAGAACCTGTTCGCCCTGGGAATGATGTACTACCTCTACCGGCGCCCCCTCGACGTGACCAACCGCTGGATCGAGGAGAAGTTCGCGGGCAAGCCCGAGATCGTCCAGGCCAACCAGCTCGCGCTGAAGGCCGGCTACGCCTACTGTGACGCCACCGAGGTCTTCCACCACACCTACGAAGTCCCCTCGGCCGAACTCGAGCCCGGCACCTATCGCAACATCGACGGCAACCAGGCGCTGGCCCTGGGCATCGTCGCCGCCGGCCAGCGCGCCGGCATCACGATCTTTCAGGGGTCGTATCCGATCACGCCGGCGTCGGACCTGCTGCACGAACTGTCGGTCTTCAAGAACTTCGACGTCGTCACCTTCCAGGCCGAGGACGAGATCGCCGCGATCGGCGCCGCGATCGGCGCCTCGTTCGCCGGCTCCCTCGGCATCACCTCGACCAGCGGCCCCGGGATGGCGCTCAAGGGCGAGTTCCTGAGCCTGGCGATCATGACCGAGCTCCCGCTGGTCCTGTTCGACATCCAGCGCGCAGGTCCGTCGACCGGCATGCCGACCAAGACCGAGCAGGCCGACCTGCTCCAGGCGGTCTACGGACGTTTCGGCGAATCTCCCTGCATCGTCATCGCCGCCAGTACCCCGGCCGATTGCTTCGACACCGCGTTCGAGGCCTGCCGCCTGGCGATCCAGCACATGACCCCGGTGATCGTCCTCTCCGACGGGTTCATCGCCAACGGAACCGAGCCCTGGAAGCTGCCGGCGGTCGACGACCTGCCGGAGATCAAGGTTCGATCGTCGCACCGACCCGCGAGGGCTTCCTGCCCTACCGGCGCGACCCGGAGACCCTGGCCCGCCCGTGGGCGATCCCCGGAACCCCGGGGCTCGAGCACCGGCTCGGCGGTCTCGAGAAGACCGACGGCTCCGGCAACGTCGACTACGATCCGGTCAACCACGAGCACATGATCCGCATCCGGGCCGAGAAGGTCGCCCGGGTCGCCCGCTCGGTGCCCGAGGCCCAGGTCACCGGCGACGACGACGCCGACCTGCTGATCCTCGGCTGGGGTTCGACCTACGGAGCGATCACCAGTGCCGTGCAGCGGGCCCGGGCGGGCGGACACAAGGTCGCGCAGTTGCATCTGCGACACCTCAACCCGTTCCCCTCGAACCTCGGCGAGATCCTCGAACGACACGACAAGGTGCTGATCCCCGAGATCAACCTCGGCCAGCTGGCGACGTTGATCAAGACGACGTTTCTCAAGCCCGTCATCCAGCTGAACCGCGTGCAGGGCCTCCCCTTCCGCACCGGCGACATCCTCAAGAAGATCCTCGAGATCACGGAGGCTGACTGATATGGGCGCCCCGACTCTCAAGCGCAGCAAGTCCGATTTCGCGACCAACCAGGAGGTCCGCTGGTGTCCCGGCTGCGGCGACTACGCGATCCTCAGCGCGACCCAGCAGGTCTTCGCCGGCCTCGACATCCCCAAGGAGAAGTTCGTCGTCGTCTCCGGGATCGGCTGCTCCAGCCGTTTCCCGTACTACATGAACACCTACGGCTTCCACACGATCCACGGCCGCGCGCCCTCGGTGGCCACCGGCATCAAGCTGAACAACCCCGAGCTGTCGGTCTGGATCATCACCGGAGACGGCGATGCGCTGTCGATCGGCGGCAACCACATCATCCACATGATCCGCCGCAACCTCGACGTCCAGGTGATGCTGTTCGACAATCGGATCTACGGCCTGACCAAGGGGCAGTACTCGCCGACCTCCGAGATCGGCAAGCGCACGAAGGCCACGCCTTACGGCTCGATCGACCGACCCTTCGACCCGATGCACCCTGGCGCTCGGCGCCGGCGCGACCTTCGTCGCGCGCTCGGTCGACACGTTCGGCCCGCACCTCAAGAAGACCCTCGAGGCGGCCAACGATCACCGCGGCACCTCGTTCATGCAGATCTTCCAGAACTGCAACATCTTCAACGACGGTGCCTTCGATGATTTCCGCGAGAAAGCGGTCCGCGACGATGCCCTGTTGCATCTCGAACATGGCAAGCCGCTGATCTCGGCATAAGCAGAAGGACCGCGGCATCCATGCATGAAGTCGCCCTCCGCGCCCGACCCCCCGCCCCCCCCCCGACCCCTCCCCCCGACACCGCCCGGGTACGCCGCGATGCTCGCCGACATGAGTCGCCCGCACTTCCCGCTTCCCGTCGGCGTGATTCGCCGGGTCACCGCTCCGGTGTTCGACGTCGGTGTCCGGGAGCAGGTGGAGCAGGTCAAGGCTGAGCGGGGGCCTGGGGATCTGGCTGCGGCGCTGGCTTCTGGGCATACCTGGACGGTGTAGTCTTTCGGTTGTCGCGGCGGGTTTCTTGGTCGTCGGGCCCGGTGGAGTGGTTCCGGGTGCGGGGCCCGCTGGGAGCGGTGACCCGGCCAGACTCGATCTCCGCCCTCCGGTCCTTGCTCTAACCCACCATGTGCCGGGGCGCGTTGAGCTTTCGAGATCTCGTCAGCTCTTAGGGCGCCGACGCCTCCGGGCGAAGATCGAGCCAGGCCGGGTACCCCACCGCTCCCCGAG
Source organism: uncultured bacterium (assembly GCA_942490715.1). Taxonomy (GTDB): domain Bacteria; phylum Acidobacteriota; class Polarisedimenticolia; order Polarisedimenticolales; family Polarisedimenticolaceae; genus CALNYP01. The sequence continues at coordinate 43,141 of CALNYP010000030.1, read as the reverse complement.
GGCCCCGCACCCGGAACCACTCCACCGTACACCGCACTCGAAAGACACCCCGACCAGAGCAACACCGCCGCACCCACCGCACCAGCCAATGCACCAAACAAGCAGCGCCGAAGCAAGAAGCCAACAGCACCCGCACAGACTTGAAGGGCCTGCTGACAGTTTCGATTGAAACGTCAGCGGTTCAACCGTCACTGGAATCTTGCTCGGTGTCGCAAGTGGTGCGGTGTTGGGTGTTGCGCTTGCGGCTCGGGTCTTTCGGGTGTCGATTCGATGTGCGGTGAGAGCATCGAGCTTCATGCTGGTGTGCCGCGGCACCCCGAGGGGCGGCCTGTGCGGGGCCCTCTGGGAGCGGTGGGGTACCCGGCCTGGCTCGATCTTTGCCCGGAGGCGTCGGCGCCATAAGAGCCGATGAAATCTAGAGAGTTCAACGCTCCCCGGCACATAGTCGGTTAGAGCAAGGACCGGAGGGCAGAGATCGAGTCTGGCCGGGTCACCGCTCCCAGCCGGGACCCGCACAGGCCGCCCCTCGGGGTGCCTTCCGGGCACCCCGCAGGTCGATTGAAACGTCGGCCGTTCAACCGTCACCGGAATCTTGCTCGGTGTCGCAAGCGGTGCAGTGTTCGGTGTTCGCGCCTGCGGTTCGGGTAGTCGGGTGTCGATTCGATGTGCGGTGAGAGCATCGAGCTTCATGCTGGTGTGCCGCGGCACCCCGAGGGGCGGCCTGTGCGGGGCCCTCTGGGGGCGGTGGGGCACCCGGCCTGGCTCGATCTCTGCCCGCAGGCGTCGGCGCCATAAGAGCTGATGAAATCTAGAGAGCTCAACGCTCCCCGGCACATAGTTGGTTAGAGCAAGGACCGGAGGGCAGAGATCGAGTCTGGCCGGGTCACCGCTCCCAGCCGGGCCCCGCACAGGCCGCCCCTCGGGGTGCCCTCCGGGGCAACAACCACTAGAGCTCGATACTCGCAGGAGCCTCGAGATCGTAAGCCCGCCGCCCGACGGCAAGCGCCGCCCCGACCCTGCGCCGCTTCCGGTAACCGAGCAGGTGGAAAATCTCGAGAGGGTAGATCCGCGCGATCCGCGTGTTCACCACCAGTACATCGTCGTCGCCCGGCCGTTGCTGCACTCCGGGGAGGTGTCGCAGCAAGCTGCCGATGCGCAACCTGCGTAGCCAGGAGGAAACGCGGAGCCAGAACGGACTGAACTCGCGGGCGAGGAAGAAGCCGTCGTCGCCCTTTCCCTGATACAGCGGCAGAATGACCCGGCCGGTCTCGGTCGCATGAATCGGACCGTTGCGATCGTGGGCCATCAACTGTCCCTTGCGGACGGGATCGAAGTTGGTGAAGCCGGGTTCCATGACGAATCCGTCGTCGGGGGTGATCGCGTGGCGTGTGCGGACTTCGAGCACCGCGGGGAACTGGCGAGCGAAGGGTTCCAGCCTGGCGACCATCGCGTCGTATCCCGGAACGTCTTCCCGCCGGATCAGACCGCTGGCGACCAGCGCCAGCCAGAGCACGGCCTCGTGATGATCGATCGATTCGATCGCGTCGTGCTGACCACCCTCGACACCGAGAGTGATGAAGCCGCGGTTGTTCAGGTACTCCAGCAGCGAGCCGTCGACCTGCTCCTCGAGACCGAGCATCAGCGGAACCGGCAGGTTCATCGCGAAGTGTCGGTTGCGCAGGGTATCGCCGACGGTGAGGAACGGCGGACCCGTCGCCGAGCTGGTGTGCAGGTCGATGAAGTAGACCGGGCCGCGGCGATTGACGAGAAACTCCGACATCGCCTCGAGCATCTCGATCCGTTGACGATCGTCGGCGCGGACGTCACCGCCGTTTCGGCGGATCGCCCGCAACGATTCGATCCTTCCCGGAGTCCACTGGCGGTTCAGGTCGTCGCGGAGGAAGCGCACCTTCCTGGACAGCGCGGCGAGGTTGCCGGCGATCGCGATCAGGTCGCCGCAGACCGAATTCTCTCGGCCCGACAGCCCCTCCAGGATCCGGCGAGCCGCGTGCAGGCCGGCGGGCTCGTTGCCGTGCACCGCCGCCGTGACGATGATCGTCGGCCCCGCCGCCGCCCCGTGGAAGCGCCCGATGATTCTCTGCTGTTCCGGGAGCACCCCGGCCGTGCTGAGCGTAGGTGGTAGGTCCATAGTTGATCGGTCCATGACGTAGGGGAATTATGGGACTTGTCGACAGACTCGTCCACCCCTGGAACTCACGTACGGGGCGGCTCCAGCAGCTTCCAGAAGCCGGCGTCCCGGCGGAAGTGCAGAGCCTCGAAGCGACCCTCGAGAACGAAGCGCGCCGCGTTGGCCAGCAGCTCCTCGGAAAGGTCCGGCAGGGCCCAGGGGAACGCCGCGCAGCCCATCAACGACGCGATCGCCGGGCCGGTCTCACGCCGCTCCAGCCGGTGCTCCGGAGCCTGGAACAGCTGCCAGATCCCGGCGACCGGAAAGGGGCCTGTGCGGGCGACAGCCGGGCCGCGCTCGGAGTTGTCGAAGGGCAGTCCGACCGTCTGCCAGCCCGTCGCGTCGCGAAAAACGATCGCCATGTCGTCGCCCAGCGTCGTACACGGAGACGAAAGGCCCACCGCGGTCGTCTTCCCGGCGTTGGACGCCCCGGCAAACAGCCAGGCCCGTTCGTCCCGGAGAATCCCGGCCGCGTGCAGCGGGAACCCACCGATGGCGACGGACAGCCGGGCCGTGAGATAGCGGGCGACGTTGTCCAGCACCCTGCCGATCGGCTCCTGGGGCGACTCGCGTACCCGGGCGGTCCAGACGTCCCCCCTGGCTTCGAGCCGGAAGTTGTAGGACAACACGTCGGGGGGTGAAGCCGGGCCCAGCGCCTCGATCCGGTAGACCTCGCCGTCACCGAGGGCCAGGGCGTCCGCTCCGTCCCAGGGCACGATGCGCACCGTCAAGCCGGGGAGACCGGGGGAACCGGACGGTTCGAGGTAGGCTCCCCAGCGACCCTCGAGCAGCTGTTCGAGAGCCTCGTCGAGCCCTTCGAGGCGGATCCCCGTCCTGCCGACGCGCAGGAACCGCGAACGCTCACCGTAACCCGACATCGTCTCCTCCACCCGGCCAGTGTACGGGACGGCCCAGCATGTGCCATGTACAATACCCGCTCGATCCTCCCCTCCGATTCACGGGGTCCCGATGCGCATGACGACCCAGATCACACAGCAAGCCCTGCTCGGATACTTCGAGGAAGCCTTCAAGCCGAAGTCCGAATGGATGATCGGCATGGAGGTCGAACGGCTCGTCCGTAACCTCGAGACCGGCGCCCCCCTCCCCTACGAGGGCGAGAAGGCGTCGATCCGCTGCATCCTCGAGTACATCCTCGAACATCGCACCTGTGAGTCGATCCTCGAGGGGGACTACCTGATCGGCCTCGAGGGCGACTGGGGCACGATCACCCTGGAACCGGGGGGACAGGTCGAGTGGTCCTCCAAGCCCCGGCGCAAGCTTTCGGTGCTCGCCGACGAACTCGCCCGCCACCTCGAGATCCTCGACGGTGCCGCCGACGCCCTCGGTGTGCGCTGGGTCCGGGAGGCGGTCGACCCGGAGCTCCCGGTCCGGCTGATGCCCTGGATGCCCAAGGCACGCTACCGGATCATGGCGCCCTACCTGGGCGAGCGCGGGAAGCTGGCCCACCGCATGATGACCCAGACCGCCAGTATCCAGTGCGCCTATGACACTTCGGATGGAGCCGACTGGAAGCGCAAGTTCCAGGCCTCGGCGTTCCTGGCTCCCGTTGCGACCGCGCTGTTCGCGAACTCGAGCCGCAGCGAGGGTGCCGACAGCGGCTACCAGTCCTACCGCCAGGCGATCTGGCGCGAGACCGACCCCGATCGCTGCGGTCTGCCCGAGATCGTCTTCGATCCGGCGTTCGACCTCGAGGCCTGGCTCGACTGGGTGCTGGATGTCCCGACGATTTTCCGCCATCGCGCCCGGGGCCTGGTCCCCGCCGGCGCCGTCCCCTTCCGCAAGCTGCTGGAGCGGAAGGGCTGCGACGCGCTGAAGCCCGAGGACTGGGTCACCCATGTCTCGACGATCTTCACCGAGGTCCGGGCCTACACCTATCTCGAAGTCCGTAGCGCCGACCTGCAGCCCGAAGAGCTGATCTTCTCCGTCCCGAGCTTCTGGGCCGGGTTGCTGTACGACGACGATGCCCTGGCCACCGCCCTGGAACTCGCGGCGCCTTTCTCGACCTTCAAGGGCTGGAACGAGGGGATGGACGTCGCGATGCGCGAGGGGCTCGATGGCGAGTTCGCCGGGGGCAAGCTCCGCGAGCTGGCGGATCGTCTCGTGGCCACCGCAATCCAGGCGCTGTCCAAGCGCGGCAAGGGTTTCGGCGAACCCGCTGCCGGGGTCGCCGCGCTCAAAGCCCTCGCCAAACACCGTTCTCTGCCCCTTCTGGGATAGAATCAAGGTTCCGCCTAGCGGCCACCCGCGACCTCGCGGCATCAAGGGAGTCCCCGCCATGGGCAGCGTCGAGCAGTTTCTCGCCTCGCACAGCAGGCAGCATCTGGGGCAGTTGATCGAACTGCTCCGCATCCCGTCGATCAGCACCGACCCCGGTCACGCCGGTGACGTACGCAAGGCGGCCGACTGGGTCCGCCGCCGGTTGCGGGACGCCGGCTGCACCAAGGTCGCGATGCACAAGACGGCACGGCACCCGATCATCTACGGCGAGTGGCTCGGATCGCCCGGAGCGCCGACGATCCTGGTCTACGGCCACTACGACGTTCAGCCGGTCGACCCGGTCGAACTGTGGGACACGCCGCCCTTCGAGCCGACGATCCGCGACCAGAAGGTGTACGCCCGCGGGGCCTCCGACGACAAGGGACAGTTCATCACCCATGTCAACGCCCTGGAAGCGCACCTGACGACCGGCGGGACCTGCCCGGTCAACGTCAAGTTCCTGATCGAGGGCGAGGAGGAGATCGGCTCGCCGAATCTGGAAGGCTTCATCCGCAAGAACAAGGAGCTGCTCTCCTGCGACGCGGTCGTCGTCTCCGACACGGCGATGTACAAGAAGGGCATACCGTCGATCTGTTACGGCCTGCGTGGCCTGGCCTACGTGCAGATCGAGGTGGAGGGCACCAAGCGCGACCTGCATTCCGGCGTCTACGGTGGTGCGGTCGTCAATCCGATCAACGCCCTGACCCAGATGCTCGGCTCGCTGAAGGACGCCCGGGGCCGCATCACGATCCCCGGCTTCTACGACAAGGTGCGCAAGATGCCCGCCGGCGAACGAAAGGCGATCAGCGATCTGGACTTTTCGGAACGTCAGTACAAGAAGTCGATCGGCGCGCCGGACCTCCACGGCGAAAAGGGTTTCTCGACGCTGGAGCGGATCTGGGCTCGACCGAGTCTCGATATCAACGGCATCTGGGGCGGGTTCGCCGGCGAAGGCGCCAAGACGGTCATCGCCGCCAAGGCCGGGGCCAAGATCTCGATGCGACTCGTACCCGACCAGGGTTCGGCCGAGATCACCAAGCTGGTGATCGCCCACCTCAAGAAGATCGCGCCGCCCTCGATCAAGGCGACGGTGAAGAACCTTCACGGCGGCGAGGCCTGGACGACCGAGACCGACCACCCGATGCTCCAGGGCGCCGGCCGCGCCTTGAACCCGGGCCTTCGGCCGGGCACCGGTCCAGGTGCGCGAGGGCGGGTCGATTCCCGTCGTCGCCACCTTCGACAAGCTGATGAAGGTCCCCGTCGTGCTGCTCGGCTTCGGGCTCAACGACGACAACCTCCACGCGCCCAACGAGAAGTTCGATCTCGACAACTTCTACCGGGGCATCCACGCCTCCGCGTTCCTGATGGAGGAGCTCGGAAACTCCGGCACCGTCCAGCACAGGTCGGCACCGGCCAAGGTGACGAAGAAGAGGCGTGCCGCCAGGAGTTGAGGTTTCGTTGAGGAACGGGTCCCGCTGTCACCGATCGGCGTTCGTGTGGATCGGTTGTCTGATCGCGACGTTCCTCAGCGACGGCTCCGTCGAGGCCGGCGAGGTCCGGGTCACCGCGGCGATCAGCCTGGCTCCCGCCGTGCGCAGCCTCGGTGACGCCTGGGGCGACGCCAGCGGACACAGCGTCTCGCTTCACGCCGGCGGATCGGCGGCGCTCGTGCAACAGGTGCTGCGAGGCGCGCCCTCGGACCTGTTCTTGAGCGCGTCGCCGGAGCTGATCGACCGGCTGGACGACGAGGGCCTGACGGTCGCGACGAGCCGGACCGTCTTCGTGTCGAACCATCTCGTGCTGGTATCGCCCTCCGGGGTGGAGCCGCCGGCCAGCCCGGCCGAGCTCACCGGCCGACGCTGGCAGCGGATCGCCATCGGCAACCCGCGCACCGCCCCCCTCGGCGTCTACACCCGGGAGGCGCTGGAAGCCGCCGGACTGTGGGACGAGCTGCAGCCGCGGTTGATCCTCGGGGAGAACGCTCGTCAGGTGATCGACTACGTCGCCCGGGGCGAGGTCGACGCCGGGATCGTCTACGGCACCGATCTCGGGCTGCGGGACGACGTCCGCGGCGGGATCCGCGTCGCCGTGCCCCGGCCGATCCTCTACGAGGCGGTCCTGCTCTCCGGCAAGCGCCAGGCGATCGCCGGCGAGTTCCTGGCCTTCGTCCTCTCCCCTCGAGGCCGCGAGATCCTCGAGCGCCACGGCTTCCACGATCCAGCGGAGCCCGACGATGATCGCTGAAGCGTTGCGACTGTCGATCGTCGTCGCCCTGCTGGCGACGGTGTTCGTCGCGATCGTCGGTACCGCGCTGGGCTGGTGGCTGGCCCGCTCGCGTTTCCCGGGCCGCGGGTGGATCGACGGGCTGCTGCAGCTGCCGCTGGTGCTGCCGCCGACGGTCACCGGGTACTACCTGCTGGTCCTGCTGGGCCGCCGGGGGTTGCTCGGCACCTCGATCCCGTTCAGCTGGGCCGCCTGCGTCGTCGCCGCCTCGGTGATGGCCCTGCCGCTGATGATCCGCGCCGCGCGGGTCGCCTTCGAAGAGCTGGACCCGCGTCAGCAACTCGCCGCTGCGACCCTCGGCGCCGGACCGCTGCGCAGCTTCCTCACCGTCTCGCTGCCGCTGGCGCGTCGCGGCCTGCTCGCCGGCGTCGTGCTCTCGTTCGCCCGGGCCCTCGGCGAGTTCGGCGCGACCCTGATGCTCGCCGGCAACATCCCCGGCCGCACCCAGACCCTCCCGCTGGCGATCTACGAGGCGGTGATGATCGGGGACGACCGCACGGCGATCCTGCTCTCGTTGCTGCTCACCGCGCTGTCGATGGTCGTACTGCTGCTGGCCACGCGTTTCGGAGGGCGGCGATGACGCTCCACGTCGACATCGACCTCGAGCGACGGCCGCGGACCGGACCCGCGTTCCTCGGCCGCTTCGAACTCCGCATCGCCGACGAGATCCTGGTGATCTGCGGCGCGAGCGGTTCGGGGAAGACGAGCCTGCTGCTGGCGATCGTCGGCGACCTGCGTCCGGAGCGCGGGACAGTGCGGCTCGGCGAACGGATGCTGTTCGACGCGGCGTCGGGCCTGCACGTGTCAACCTGCCGGCGGCGCATCGGGATGGTGTTCCAGGACGCCTTGCTGTTCCCGCATCTCGACGCCCGCGGAAACGTCGCCTTCGGTGCGGCGGCCGAACGTTCGCAGGTCGACGAGCTGCTCGAACGGGTCGGTGCCCTCGAACTCGCCGAGCGGCGACCGGCCGAACTGTCCGGCGGCCAGCGTCAGCGCGTCGCCCTGGCCCGGGCCCTCGCCGCCCGGCCGGAGGCGTTGCTGCTCGACGAACCGTTCTCCGGCCTGGATCCCGGCGCACGGGAGCGCCTGGGCGACCTGCTGCCCCGCCTGCAGCGGGAGTCGGGCATCCCGTTCGTCCACGTGACCCACGATCCCGGCGAAGCGCTACGGGTCGGCGACCGGATGGCGCTGATCCACGAGGGTCGGGTGATCCAGCAAGGTACGCCCGCCGACGTCGTCGCCCACCCCGGGTCGGCCGAGGCCTCGGCGACCCTGGGCACCGACAACCGCTTCGCCGGAACCGTGCTGACCCACGATGGCGACGAGGGCCTGACCGGCGTGCGGCTCGACGGCCTCGACGTTCGCATCCCGCTGCTCGAGCGGCCGACCGGAGAGCGGATCGCCCTGGCGCTGCGGCCCGAGGACATCCTGCTCTCGATCGAACCGTTGCCGCGGACGAGTGCCCGCAACGTGTTCTCGGGAGAGCTGCAGTCGGTCGACGGGGACGGGCGTTCCGTACTGGTGCTGATCGCGGGATCGGCTCCGTTCCGCGTCGCGGTCACTCCGTCATCGGTGCACGAACTCGGGCTGCGGCCGGGTTGCGCCGTGCACCTGGCGATCAAGGCCTCGGCCTTCCGTCGACTGCTCTGAAGCGCGTTTGGACTATGCTGCGGCGGAACGATCGCAGCAGGGCGGCGAGGCCGCCACGGAGAGGACGATGACTCACGACGCCTGGCGCAACTATCGCAAGTGGCTCTGCGATTACCCCGAACTCGGCTTCCGCCTCGACGTCAGCCGGATGGACCTGGCCGACGACGCCCTCGAGCGCATGGGCCCGCCGCTCCAGCGCGCCTTCGACGAGATGGAGAAGCTGGAGGCCGGCGCGATCGCCAATCCCGACGAGGGTCGGCAGGTCGGTCACTACTGGCTGCGCACCCCGGAGATCTGTCCCGACCTGGAGACGCGCCAGGCGATCGACGCGACCCGGCAGAGCATCGCGACGTTCGCCGACGACGTGCACAGCGGCAAGATCGGTCCGGCCCGGGCCGATCGCTTCGAGCACCTGCTCGTCGTCGGGATCGGCGGTTCGGCCCTGGGGCCGCAGTTCGTGGCCCAGGCGCTGGGGTCGCTGAACGACCGGATGACGCCACACTTCCTCGACAACACCGATCCCGACGGCATCGACCGGGTGCTCCGCGGTCTGGGGCAAGACCTCGAGCGAACGCTGACGATCGTCATCTCCAAGTCGGGCAGCACCCCCGAGACGCGTAACGGAATGCTCGAGGCGACGGCAGCCTACGCCGAGGCCGGACTCGCCTTCGGCGCTCACGCCGTCGCGATCACCCAGGAGGGCAGCCAGCTCGACCGTCACGCCGAGACCCACGAGTTCCTGGCGCGCTTTCCGATGTGGGACTGGGTCGGCGGCCGCACCTCCCAGACATCGGCGGTCGGCCTGCTTCCCGCGGCGTTGCAGGGGATCGACATCGACGGGCTGCTGCGGGGCGCCGCGGCGATGGACCGGGCGACCCGCATCCGCAGTATCGGCAAGAACCCGGCGGCCCTGCTGGCCCTGGCCTGGTACGACGTCGGCGAAGGGCGCGGGGCCAAGGACATGGTGATCCTGCCGTACAAGGATCGATTGAGCCTGCTCAGCCGCTACCTGCAGCAGCTCGTGATGGAGTCGCTGGGGAAGGAACGCGATCTGGCCGGCAACGTCGTGCACCAGGGGATCGCGGTCTACGGCAACAAGGGCTCGACCGACCAGCACGCCTACGTGCAACAGCTGCGCGACGGCCTGGCCAACTTCTTCGTGAACTTCGTCGAGGTGCTCAAGGATCGCGACGGCACCGACCTCGAAGTCGACGACGGCGTCGTCTCCGGCGATTACCTCCAGGGTTTCCTGCTCGGTACCCGGCAGGCGCTCCACGAGAACGGACGGCGGTCGCTGACGGTCACCCTGGCCGAGGTCGACGCCCAGGCGGTCGGAATGCTGATCGCGCTGTACGAGCGGGCGGTCGGCCTCTACGCGACGTTGATCAACGTCAACGCCTACCACCAGCCGGGCGTCGAGGCGGGAAAGAAGGCCGCCGCCGGACTCCTCGAGCTGCAGCAGCAGGTCCTCGTCGCGCTGGAGCCGTTCGGCAGCGCCGGAGCGAGCTGCACCGAGATCGCCGGTAACCTCGATCGCACCGAGGCCATCGAAGCGGTGTTCATGATCCTCGAGCGGCTCTCGGCGAACCCGGATCGTGGCGTGGAGCGGACGGCGGGCGAAACGCCGTTCGATGCGACCTACCGGCGAGTCCAGACCGGCTGAGAGGATGGAATGCTCGACTACGACGTGATCGTGCTTGGCGGAGGCTCCGCCGGCAGCGCTGCGGCGGCTGCCGCCCACGAGGCCGGGGCACGCACGGCGATGATCAACGACGGCGAGCTGGGCGGGCTGTGCATCCTGCGCGGTTGCATGCCGACGAAGTCGATGCTCGCGGCGGCCCACGCGATCCACGAGGCCGAGCGGCTCGCCCCCTTCGGCGCCAGGCTCGAAGGGCGGGTCGCCGCCGACTTCGCCCGGATCATGCAACGCAAGGACGGTCACGTCGCCCGGTTCAAGAAGGCCAAGGTGGACGGCATCGCGGCGGCCGGCTACGAGGTGATCGACGCCCGGGGTCGGTTCGTCGCCGGCGGCGGCGTCGAGGTCGATGGCCGCGTCTTGCAGGCTCGCTCCTACGTCATCGCCACCGGCTCCCGCAGCTGGAACCTGCCGATCCCGGGTATCGAAGACGTCCCGGTCTGGGACAGCGACAGCGTGATGGGCTTGCAGGAACAGCCGGAGCGGCTGCTGGTCCAGGGCGCAGGCCCGATCGGTCTCGAGCTGGGCCAGTTCTTCGCCCGGATCGGCACCCACGTCTCGCTGGTCAACCGCTCTCCCCTGCTGTCCCGCTTCGACACCGATGCCGGCGCCGAGCTGACCGCCGCTCTCGAGGCCGAGCCGCGCTTCGACCTGCTGGTGCCGGGCACGATCCGACAGCTCGCCCCCCGGGGCCGCGGGCTCGTCGCCAGTGTCGAGCACGGAGATCGACTGCGCGAAGTCGAGGCCGACGCCCTGCTGATGGCGATCGGTCGCGAGGCGGCCCTCGACGACCTCGGCCTCGAGCACGTCGGGCTCACACCGGCGAACGGCGGCCTGTCCCATGACGACGGCATGCGCACCGCCAACCCGGCGATCTACGTCGTCGGCGATGCGACCGGCACCGAGCAGATCCTCCACATCGCCAACCAGGAGGGCGCCGCGGCCGGCGCGAACGCGGCCGCCGGCGAGATCGTCGAGCGTGTCGATCGCCGGCTGCGCATGTCGATGATCTTCACCGACCCGCCCTACGCCGAGGTCGGCGAGACCGAGGCCGCGGCGCGCAAGCGTGGCCTCGAACCGGTCGTCGGCAAGGCCCGCTTTGCCGAGACGGGACGGGCGATCACGATGGAGACCGAGTACGGCGTCTGGAAGCTGGTGGTCGATCCGCGAGATCGCAAGATCCTCGGCACGACGATCCTCGGCCCCCGCGCCGACGATCTGGCCCACATCGTCACGGTGATGATGCACCACGACGCGACGGTCGACGAGATCTTCGAGCTGCCCTGGTACCACCCGACGCTCTCCGAGGTGATGCTCAACCTCGGCCGCAGCGCACGCCGACAGCTGTCCTCGATTTCCGTTTCGTAATCGCCGTTTCGGCAGCGTTTGCGTCCCGACACGCGGAACCTATATTTCTTCGCATGCAGGGAACGATCTCGTTTCACCCGATCGATCCGGCGTTCTTCGACGAAGTGATCAAGCCGTTGCTGCTCGGTCGCAAGGTCAACCCGGAGTCGTGGGTTCAGGACACGCTGCGGCACCAGCGCGCGCAGTGGTCTGCGCGGCGTTACGTCTGCAATCTCGAGCTGTTGCTGGAGAACCTGGCGCCACCGCCGCCTCCCGAGGACGGCTCGCTCTGGGACAAGGTCCGCACCCGACTCGAGCGACTGGACTACCGACCGGAGCGGGCGAGCGTGATCGCGGCGAACAAGCTCGACCCCGACCTGCACCTGCAGGGCCGGCCGTTCTTCATCACTGAAGGTTCGGCGGCCAGGGTCTCCGATGCGGTCGACCGGTATCTCGACGCCGGCGACGCCGCGACCGCCGACATGCTGGTCCAGGAGCAGCTGGCCAAGCTCGACGCCGAGCTGAGCAAGCAGGTCCGGATCGACGAGTCCCGCGCGGCGCCGCCGGACCTGGTCGTCCGCCGCGAGATGCTCGAGGAGTTGAAGGGGATCTTCGACCTCGCCCGAGCCGCCGAGAAGAACGCGGCCTGGGGCGAACGCAACGGACCCAAGCGGCCGGCGAAAGAGGTTCTTCATGAAGAGGCGCCCTGGCGCTCGGTGATGCTGGCCAGCCGGGCGATGCCGTTCTGGGTCGCCCACGACGTCGACGGCCTGGAGACGATGTGTCGCTCCGCCGGGGTCGAGGTGCCCGACTTCATCATTCCGCCGTGGCGTCTGTTTGCCGACGCCAACGAACACTTCCCCGGCTTCGGGGAGAGCCTGCGGACCGAGATGACCTCCGAGCGGGACGTCGGCGCCTACGTGGCCCCCGAGAACGTCCCCGAGCTGGAGGAATTCCTGGCGACCGAGGGCTCCCGGATCATCCAGGTGGCGACCCAGGCCGGCGTCGGCTCGACCTGCACGACCCTGCTGCGCAAGATCCGCGAATGCGTCCGCTTCGCCCGCTCCCGCGATCTCGGATACCTCGAGGCCGCCGGGATTCCGCCGATCGTCGCCGCCGACTGACCCCGCGCCGCTCCGGGTCGCCTGATCCGCAACAAATCGCGCCACGCTTTGACCCGGAAGGGCTGCAATGCAACAATCTGCAGCATATCCGGAACGTCACAGGAACCAGCGTGAGCGTATCGCCCCAACCGATCTCACTCGTCGCCGAGAGAGCCGTGCGCCTGCTACGGCGTGCAGGTCGGAGTCTCGACAGCCGGCATCTGGCCCGGGAGCTGCTCGCGACCCGGACCGACAGCGAAGCCGCGGCCCGCACGCTGCTCGAGGCAGCGTTCAACGGCGACCCGCGACTCTCCTATGACGACGGTGGCTGGTCGGCGACCGGAACCCCGGCCCCGTCCACCGGACAGGTCGACCTGTTCGCCCCCGAGCCGCCAGCGGAGCCCGCAGCGGAACCGGACCGGGCGCTGGTCATCCTGCGCGGTGGCGTGAACTCCGAAACGAGACGTTACGAGTTGACCGGCATCTCGGCGATCCGGCTGCAGAGCGACGAGGTGGTCGGCGCCTGTGGCGGCGACACGATCCCCGGCGCCGCGGGCAACCGGCTACGACGCGCGGTCTCCCAGACTCTCGACGGCGCGGTGCCGGTCGTTCACGACGCGCCGGGTTCCCTGCGCGCGTTGCAGGAGTGGTTGCAGGAACCGATCTCCCATCCGATCTCCCTGCGCAAGCTGGGACAGCGGCGACTGGATCTACCCGCGCGCCATGACCTGAGCGAGTTCATCGCCGAGTTGAACATCAGCTGGCGTGAGGTCGACGACCCGCTGGAACAGGCCGACACCCTGGACACCTGCCTGCGCGCCCTGCTCCGCGACGGCGAAACGCTACATCAGTTGCGCGCCGACCTGGCCGGCGGTTCTCCGCCGATCGACTGGAGCCGCTTCGCCTTCGATCGCGAGTACCTGCGCTCCATCCCGCGAACGCCGGGCACCTATCAGTTCTTCGACGCCCGGGGCAACCTGCTCTACGTCGGCCAGTCGAAGGATCTCAACCGTCGGTTGAACTCCTACTTCCACGAGGGCGGCACTCGCACGAAACGAGTGCAGAAGCTGATCGACGAGCTGCACCGCATCGAGTATCAACATCGCGGCTCGGCGCTGGAGGCGACCCTCAAGGAGGCCGAGCTGATCGCGCGGCGCAAACCGACGGCCAACGTACAGCGGCGGATCGAGCCGAAGCAGGGCCGGGCCCGGCGGCTGCGTTCGATCCTGATCCTCGAGCCGGCCGAGGCGCCCGCGGTACTCCGGGCCTACATGATCCGTGCGGGACGCTTCATCGACAAGGTCGAGATCGGTCCGCGAGGCGGCGGCCTGACGAAGGTCAAGCGGCTGCTCGAACACCATTTCTTCCACGGCGCCGCCGGCCCGACGACGATCGCCGGTCCGGACCTCGACGTCGAGATCGTCGTGCGCTGGCTCGCGGCCAACCGGGACAACGTCGTCGCCTTCGACCCGACCGACCTGCCGTCCTCCGAAGAGGTGATCGAGCGCTTGCGCTGGTTCCTCACGCAGGGTGGGCCGTTCGACGGCGACGGGTCACCGGTGTTCACACGCTGATGTCCGCTCGTCGGGACAATCTGACCGAGATGATGCAGGAGAAGGGGCTGCGGATGACGCCCCAGCGCCGCCTGCTGGCCGAGTTGCTCGAGGGCGCCGAGGATCACCTCGACGCCGAGGAGTTCTATCTCCTGGCCCGCAAGCGCGACCCCAACATTCACCGGGCGACGGTCTACCGCACGCTGAACACGCTGAAGAAGCTTGGCCTCATCGACGAGCTGGACCTGATGCACGTCGCCGGAGACCGGCACTACTACGAGATCCGACCCTCGCAGTTCCACATCCACCTGGTCTGCACCCGCTGCGGCGGGGTCCAGGAGCCGAGTGGTGGCGTGTGGACCGAGCTGCGCAAGCGGGTCCGGGACGAGACCGGATTCCAGCCTGAGATTCTCAGGGTCGAGATGGCTGGGGTTTGTTCGGGTTGCCAGGCTGAGGTGTCGTCCTCGTCCTCGTCCTCGTCCTCGTAGGCTGCCCCTCGCTGTGCGGGGCCGGGGAGGGCCGGCGGGGCGGATGTCCGTGGCGACCCGGCTGGGCCCGATTCCGCACTCCTTCTTGCTCCACGCGTGATTCAAGCTGGGGAGGTACGTGGGGCTACCGCTGCGCGCCACTCGAACGGTGTACGCCCCTGGAAGGAGCGCGGAATCGGACCAGCCGGGGCCCCGCCACTCCCATACGCCCCGCCAACCCTCCCCGGCCCCGCACCCGGAGTTGTAACTCGGTGACGATCAAGGACGGATCAATGCGCTGGCGATGGCAACACCTCGCTCAACGCCGACAACTCGCTGGCCTTCGATGGACGTTGGTCGTGGCTGGTGCGTCTCGATGTCAGTGGTTGGTGCGGCTGGGTTGATGGCGGTAGCTGGTGTGCCTCGGTGGTGGTCGGTGGTTGGTCAGAGGAGGGTGGCGGTGGCGGTGTGGATCACGCGGCCGCCTACCTGGATGGTGATCTGGTGGTTGGTGGTGCTGGTGCGGAGGCGGAGGAGGGAGGGACGGTGGATGCTGTAGCCCTGTTCGACGCGGACGTCGATGGCGTCGGTGTTGTAGTAGCGGTGGTGGGTCAGCCAGGCGGCGAAGCAGCCGTTGGCGCTGCCGGTGGCCGGGTCTTCGGGGACGCCGAAGTGGTGGCCGAACATGCGGGAGTGGATGTCGTTGCCGGCTTCGGCGGCCTGGGGGGCGAAGAAGAAGATCATCTTGGCCCGGGCGGTCGCGGTGAGCGCTTCGAGGCGATCCAGGTCGATGCGGGCCCGGCGGACGGCGTCGATCGTCTTCAGCGGGACGATCCAGAAGGGTAGGCCGGTCGAGACGTCCTGGCAGGGATAGCGATCGTCGATGTCGTCGATGCCGAGGCGCAGGATCGCAGCCATCGTCTCGGCGCTGGCGGTGTCGCCGAAGTCGGCGGCCATCTGCTTCATCCAGAGAACCTCGTCGCCGGGTTCGCTGCGGTCGAAGGTGACCGGGATGCGACCGACCTTCAACGCCAGCTCGATCCTTCGCGATGCGGGGTCGGCCAGCTCCTTGCGGATGATCCAGGCGGTGCCGAGTGTCGGGTGGCCGGCGAACGGAACCTCGGCGACCGGCGTGAAGATGCGGACGGGCCAGGCACCGTCGTCGGCGCGGTCGGCCAGGACGAACGTCGTCTCGGGGTAGTTCATCTCGAGAGCGATCGCCTGCATCGTCGCCGTATCGATGTCGTCGGCCTGCATGATCACGGCCAGCTGGTTGCCTGCGTACTTCTTCTCGGCGAAAACGTCGACGATGTGAAACGGATGGCTGCCCATGATCCCCTCCCGCGGACGATTGTTGCGGGACAATCCGGTGTGTCGCCCCTCCCCTCACGTGTATCACGGATTCGATGCGGTATCATTCCCGCCCTTGCCGAGCAGAGAGACGGAACCGATGAGCAAACGAAAGACACCGCCGCCGCCGCCGGCGTTCTTCGAGAACGAGCGGCCGACCCTCGGGAGCCGGGGCATCCGGCTGACCCTCGGTACGCTGGCGCTGCACCTCGAGGGGCTCGACGATTCGATCGCCGACGGCCTGATCGCTCGCTTCGCTCCGTTCGCGACCGACCTCGGCACCGACCTCGCAAGCGGCGCAGGCGATCCCGCGGCCACCCTCCGCTTCGCCCGGGAGGAGCTGCCCCATTTCATCGAACCGCCGGCCAGCCTCTCCCCCAACGATGTCCGGCTGCTCTACGACGCCGCCTCCGGCCGGGTGAGCTACATGGGGTACTGCCTGGCGGGCTGGTTCGACAGCGACGGCGGATGCGGAACCGCCCTGCTCTCCCGCAGTTCGTTCGAGACACCGGAGCAGGCGATCGACAACTACGTGCGCTCGGTGATCGCCTGGCAGTCGATCGCGATGGGCGGCGCGTTGGTCCACGCCGCCAGCGCCGTCTTTCAGGATCGCGGCTATCTGTTCTACGGAGAGTCCGGTGCCGGCAAGTCGACGCTGTCGAACCACAACACCCGGGGCCGGATCCTCAGCGACGACCTGTCGCTGACCCTTCCCGACCCGAGCGGCCGCCTCTGCGTGGTGAGCAGCCCGTTCCGTGGCACCTACAAGGGACCCCAGGTGGA
This sequence comes from uncultured bacterium, assembly GCA_942490715.1. Classification (GTDB taxonomy): domain Bacteria; phylum Acidobacteriota; class Polarisedimenticolia; order Polarisedimenticolales; family Polarisedimenticolaceae; genus CALNYP01. Next base: position 26,444 of record CALNYP010000030.1, on the reverse strand, counting down.
CGGCATGTTCCCGCTCTCGGCGGGATTTCGCCTGATTCAGTCCCCTGCGGCCCGTGTGGAGGCGATTCCGCGGGTCCTGGCGCTGAGCCAGTTCATCGGCAACCTGCCCTTCGTGGCCGACTCGTTTTCCCGGCGCCCGGACCTGTTCGACCGGATCCAGCAGACGCTGGAGCCGATCGCCCTGGCCCAGCTTCACTTTCGCAAGGACGAAACCTACTGGGATGCGATCGTCGAGGCCGGGTATTAGCGTTGCCAGATCGCAAACCTGGGGTATGGTCCGGTAGACGTCATGGAGAGCTGAAGTGACTCGCACCCGGGCAAACATCCTGCTCGTGGCGTTGGTGATCTTTGTGTTTGCCCCCGCGGCATTCGCCCAGACCGGCGCCATTCGCATCGAGGTCTATGACGCCGCGGACCGCTCGCCACTTCCCGGTGCCAGCGTGACGGTCTCGAACACCCAGAGCCTCGTCGCGACGACGACCCTGGTGACCGACGCGAAAGGCGTCGCCTTCTTCCCGATCCTTCGCGCCGGGACCGGCTACTCGGTGTCGGTCCAGATGCCCGGCTTCGCCACCCAGCAGCAGTCGGCGATCCGCCTGCGCAGCAACTCGACCGTCGCGCTGCAGTTCCAGATCAGCCCGACCCTCGAGGAACGGGTCGAGGTGATCGGTGGGCGGGACCTCGTCGATATCGACGAGGTCGGCGCCAGCAGCCGGTTCAGCGATGAGTTCATCGAGTCGTTGCCGACCCTGGGCCGGTTCTACCAGGAGGTCCTGCCGATGACTCCCGGAGTCAACGACGAGGACGGTGACGGCAACCCCAACGTCCACGGCGCCCGCAGTCGTGACTTCCGCACCGAGGTCAGCGGCGTCAGCAACGTCGACCCGCTGACCGGTCAGTGGCTCAGCCGGGTCAACCCCGACACCATCGAAGAACTCGAGGTGATCCCCCGCGGCGCCGGCGTCGAGTTCGGCCGGGCCCAGGGCGGCTTCGCCCGCATCCTGCAGAAGCAAGGCACGAACCAGCTTCCAGGGTTCGATGAACTTCCTGTATCGCTCCTCGGACTTCGACGGGGACGGCGCCGGCAACACCTCCGACAGCTCGGCGCTCCCCTCCTTCGAGACGATCCAGCCGTCGATCCAGGTCTCGGGGCCGATCGTCAAGGACAGGTTGTGGTATCGGTTGTCCCACGAGTACATCAAGCGCGAGGACCCCGTGAACTTGCTGGGGTCGATCCAGGTGACGACCTTCGAGCAGAACCTGAACGCCGACCAGATCACCTGGCAGGCCTCGCCGCGGAACAAGCTCGCCCTGCAGTACCAGAACGATCCCCTGAGCCAGGACGGACTCGAGATCAGCTCCTCGGTCCCGCTGGAGTCGACCCGTACTCTCGAACGCGGCGGCAGCACCTGGTCGCTCTCCTGGACGGCGCCGCACTCCCCCCGGTTGCTGTTCGAGAGCACCGTCGCCTGGCAGGACCACTTCGTCGACGTCGTCCCGACCGCCGACCCCGGCCAGCTGGTCGAGCAACAGTGCATGGTCTTCCACAGCATTCCGTCGCTGCTGCAAACTCGCTGCGAGAACACGACGACCGGCAAGACCAGCGGACCGCACTACGAGCGATCCGAGGACGAACGGCAACGCTTCACGGTCCGCTCCCAGGGGACCTACTTCGCCACGGCGTTCAACCAGAGCCACCGGATCAAGTTCGGCTTCCTGATCGAGGAGGAAGAGTACAAGCGCGACCTGTTGCGCAAGCCTGACCTGACCTTCGAGATCTCCGGCGGTAACTTCGGCGAGCCGATGGGGCTGGCCTCGATCAGGGTCGCGTTGCCCCATGTGTCCGACGCCAAGGCCAAGGGCACGAACTGGGCGATCTACGCCGAGGACCAGTGGAAGCCCCTCCCGAACCTGAGTGTCACCCTCGGCCTGCGGCTGGATCACGTCGAGATCGAAGCCCCGGGTCACAAGCCGATCGATCCGGAGGCCGAGGCGGCGGCCTACAACCGCCTGATCGACGCGGACGGCCGCCCACCGGAGAGCATCCCCCGGCAGGTCCGGGAAGCCTACGCCCGCGAGGCGTTCACGGTGTACGAGGATATCCGCGGCCTGCGCGAACAGATGGGCGCAGCGATCGATCGCAACCTCGTGACGGTGCGGCTGGACGATACGATGCAGGAAGCGTTGCGCTTCATGAACACCCGTGAGGCGGATGCGATCAGCATTCAGCACGACAACTTCTCTCCGCGACTGTCGATCGCCTGGGACCCGTTCAACGACGGCAAGACGAAGGTCGCAGCCACGGCCGGTCGCTACTACGACAAGATCTTCCTGGCCGTCCCGCTGGTCGAGCTCGAACCGGTCGAGACGACGCTGAACTTCACCGGGGAACTCCACAATCCCGGGCCGCCGTTCTTCTTCGAGACCACCGAACAGTTCGTGGAGATCACTCCGATCACCGCCCGAACCCTGGATCGCGACCTGGGGACGCCGTACCAGGACGAGTACTCCTTCGGTCTCGAGCGCGAGATGTCGACCGAGACGTCGCTCAAGCTGACCTGGCTTCGCCGGAAGTTCCGGGACCAGCTGCAGGACGTCGACATCAACCAGGGCCCCGGTGACTTCGGCTTCTGCGGCTTCGACGGCATCACCCCGAGCCCCGGTGCGGGGCAGGTCGTCGACCCGATCTTCGTCGACTCCTACATCGACACCGACCCCGGGCTCGGCGACGGAATGATCGACGATTGTTCCGGCGGCTCGAGTCCGTTCCCACCACTCGGCTTCCCCGACGGAATCCCGGATCTCTACCTGTTGAACCCGACCTGGCGCGAGCTGCTCGTCGTCGGCAACTTCAACACCGCGGACTACAAGGCGCTGGTCTTCGAGGTCGTCCGCCGGCTCTACCGCAACTGGCAGCTCAACGCCTCGTACACCTGGTCCGAGGCGGTCGGTGACGCCGAGGACTTCGACTTGTTGCTCGGCAACGCCCAGAACCGACGCGCCGACGAGCGCGGGGCCCTGGACTACGATCAGCGTCATGTCGTCAAGCTCAACGTCGCGACGTTGATCAAGAGCCGCTGGCGCCTCGGCGGTGTGATGCGCTGGGAATCCGGTGTGCCCTACTCGGTCGTCTCGACGAGGTTCGAGCGGTCACCGATCCCGCCGCTGTATCCGTTCGATCCGCCGAACACCTCCGTCGCGCGGGTCGTCTTCCCCACCGGGCAGCGCAACGACAAGCGTAATCCGTCGTTCTGGACCTTCGACGCCCGCATCGCCCGGGAGTTCCAGCTCGGCCGCGGCCGCCTGTTCAGCGTCTCGGCCGAGGTGTTCAACCTGCTCAACGACGACGTCCTCGAGATCGATCAGCGCACCGGCGGCCAGAACCTCGGCACGCGGCGGTTCGGCCGGCGCTGGCAGCTCGGGCTGCGGTTGGCCCTGTGACGATGACCGCTATCGGGAGAGGATCGATGAATCGCATGCGCCACGGTCTGTGGGTCGTCACGCTCGGAACCTTCGGGGCACTCGCCGTTCCCGGCACCGTTGCCGTCGCCGAAGAAGTCGAGGGACGCTTCCGCCTGGCGGTCCAGTTCGGAGCCCACAACCCCCAGGGCGAGATCACCAGCGACGCCGGCAACGTGCTGACGATCATCGACGAAGCCGGGGCGGTCCTGGACGAGTTCGTCGATCCACGGGCGGACAACACCGTCTTCGGCAACCTGGGCATCGACAACGGCTCCCTGGTCACGCTCTCGGCGCAGTACGCCGTCTCGCGGTTCGTGTTGCTCGAGGCGTCGATCGGACAGGAGCGTGCCAACGTCGGACAGATCGAGATTCACGAGTTGACCGTAGGACGGCTGGCCCGGATCGACGCCGGCGAGCTGACCCGGGTGCCGATCCTGCTCACCGGCATCGTACGTTTCCGCCCCGAAACGAAGTTCAACCCCTACGCCGGTATCGGGATCGGATACGGCATGATCGGCTTCGACCCCAGTCCCGAGCTGGACGAACTCTCGCTGAACCTCGACCAGTCCGAGGGGCGGCCGGGATACCTCGGCTCGGTCTTCAACGGTTCGTTCATGTACCCCTGCCCGGATTGCGGAGACACCCGCCTGACAGGGGTTACGGTGGACACGACCGACGCGTTCGAGTGGCACATCGCCGGCGGCGCCGAGTTCAGCTTCGCCAGCCGCTGGTCCGTCTTCGTCGATCTCCGCTGGATCTTCACCGATCACGATTTCACGATCGAGGTGAACGGCGGCGACCCGGTCGGCGTCCCGGTACCTCAGAGGGCGATGGTCGGCTATCCGGCGCTGAACGAGCTGCCCGGTCCGACGTACATCACGTTCGGCGGCCTGCTCGACCTGGACGACGACGGGATCGTCGACCCGGGCGCCTACTACATCCAGGACGGCAGCATGGACTACAGCGGACCGAGCGCGCAGATCGGCGTGCGCTACACCTTTTAGCGTTGCGGTCGGCGTTGCGGTCAGCGGTCAGGGTTCTCCGGTGCTTCGCAGCAGCTCCGGCAGCTCGGCCATCGTCGTGAAGACCGTCGCGCCGGCCCGCCGCAGCTCTCCGCGATTCCCACGACCCGCGTAGCCGAAGACGGTCATGCCCGCGGCCCGGGCGGCCTCGACGCCGGGTGTGCTGTCCTCAACGACACAGCAGCGGGGAGGATCCGCGTTCATCTGGTTCGCCGCGAACAGGAACAGATCGGGGAACGGTTTTCCCCGGGGTACCTGCTGAGCGCTGAACAGGTTGCCATCGAACGCGTCGCCCAGACCGGTGAGACCGAGGGTCAGGCGGATCTTCTCCAGCCGACCGCTGGAGGCGACGCAGCGGGGTCCGCTCAGGCTATCGAGCACGTCGACGACCCCGGCGACCGCTTGCAACGGGGCTTCACGGAACGCCGTGTAGGTACGTTCCTGAACGGAGTCGATGAACCCATCGGGAACCGGCCGGCCCAGGCGTTGCTCGAGGCGCTCGATGCAGCTGCGCATCATCAGCCCGATGAACTCGTCGCAGACCTCTTCGTAGGTCATCGCCAGGCCGAGTTCCTGGATCGCCTGGGTGAAGACGCGATTGGCGATCGGCTCGCTGTCGACCAGCACGCCGTCGCAGTCGAAGATGACCAGATCGAACGCCGCTCGGATCAACCGACGAACTCGTTGACGACCCTGGCCAGCGTCACGTCCAGCTCGGTGATGCCCCCGGCGTCGTGGGTCGACAGATCGATGACGACCCGGTGATAGACGTTGCTCCACTCGGGGTGGTGGTTCATCTTCTCGGCGACCAGGGCCAGGGAGGTCATGAAGCCGAAGGCCTGGGCAAAGTCCTTGAACCGCAGCTCCCGGTGCAGCTTGCCCTGGGCCAGGTCCCAGCCCGGCAGCTCCTGCATCGCGGAGTGAATCTCCTCCTCGGTCATCTTCGTCGGTCTCGCCATCGCCGCACCTCCGCCCGTCGGTTGCCGATTCCTTCGAATTCCTCTCAGCAGGCCAGCCTCCAGGGTACAGGAACTCAAGGAATCGGGAGTTTTCGCACGGTATAGTCTACCTATGCTTCCCGCCGGACCGTTCAAGAAAGGCTGCGTGTTGCTGGAGCCGCTGGACGACGGTCGCTCCCGGCGCGTCTGGCTCGCCGCCGCCCGTGATCCACGGCGCGACGGGCGCGGTGGTTCGTTCGCCATCAAGCGGTTCGAGTTCCCGACACCCGACGCCGCTGGACGGCTGGTCCAGGACTTCGCCCTCACCGTCCGCCAGGCTCACCCCAACGTCGTCCCGCTGTTCGGCATCGACGTCGGCGACGACGGACAGGCGTCGATCGCGATGGAGGTGATCGACGGGACAGCGCTGCGCGAGGCGATGCGCGGCGGCGATCTGCAAACGTTCGTACAGCTCGCCGCCGAATGTCTCCGCGGTCTCGGGTTCCTGAGCCGCTTCTGCCGGGGTCACGGACACCTGAGCCCCGGCAACCTGCGGGTGCGGACGAAACCACGACTCGGTTGCCGGGTCGTGCTGCTCGACCCGGCCCCCGGCTTCGCGACGGACGGTCGACGCGCGGCCGAAGATCTTCTCTGGGCCGCTCCCGAGACTCTCGACGGCTCCCCGGCCGGTCGACGCTCCGACCTCTACTCCCTCGGTGCCCTGCTGTTCGACGCGCTGCACGGCAAGCCGCCGGTCAAACCCAGGGAGAAGATCGACGACTTCATCCGTGCTGCCCGCGAAGGGCGGCGCAGCCACCCGGCGTTGCCCGACGGATCGCCGGCGGCTCTCGGCGAATGGCTCGACGCACTGCTCGCGCCGGACCCTCGTCGACGTCCGGCCTCCCCTGACGAGGCTCTGGCCGACCTGGCCCAGGCCTCGGGCTTCGAACTCGCAGCGGAGACGCCGGCCGGGCGGGCCGCCCGTCTCGCCGCCGGCGTACCCTGCGGTCGGGGCGACGACCTCCACCGGGTCTGGGATCAGCTCGCCGCCTCGTCGACGACCCGCGTCGTGGTGGTCCGCGGCGAACCGGGGAACGGCACCGCCGGCGTCGCCGGGATGGTCGCCTCCGAGGCCGCGGGACGTGGCTGGTATGTCGAACGGCTCTCTCCGGGCAGCCTCGCCGCGCCACCCGACCCGGATCGCCTGGGGGCGCCGGCCCACGGCGGACACGCGTTGCTGGTGCTGGATGACCTGCACGAGGCCGGCGAATCCTGGATGAACTGGCTCGATCGCCTCCTCGCCGAACCACACCCGACCGTGCGTGTCCTGGCGACCCTCGACGCCTCGGCGCCCCTGCGCCCAGGCTGGCGCCGGAGACTCGATTCGCCGACCTCGTCGACGCGCCTGACCACGATCGAACTCGGCCCGGTGTCTGCCGAATCGGTGCGAGAGTCGGCGACCGCCTGCGGGATCGAACCGGACGATGCCCTGGTGCGCCGGGTGCGACGACGTGCCGAGGCGCGCTCCGAGCGGATCGAACGGGAGCTGTTCGCCGAGGCGGCCGAGGCCGGCGAACCCCGGAGTCCGGAGGAGCTACTCGACCCGGGAGCCCGCGGCTGGCTTTCGTTACTGCGCTTCGGTCCGACCCGCTTCACCGAGCAGGAACGTACGCAACTGGCCGGACTCGACCAGGCGTCCGGCGACGACGCTGCGGTCGTGGCCCGCTCGCTCGGCCTGGCACGGCTCGGCCCCGGAGGGTTGCGGGCGACCGGGACCGAGACGTTCCAGCCGGCACGAGATCGGCCCGGCGAGGTCGGTGCGGCAGGCCGGTATCGCGCAATCGCCGAAGCGCTCGAGGCAAGAGCCGATCGGGCGTTGCCCGACGACGGCCGCTGGACGTTCCGCGCGTGGCTCGCCGCGGGGCTGCCCGAGCGTGCACGGCAATCGGCCCTCGCCGTCGCCGACGGCGCCGCGGCGTCACAGGATCCGTGGTCCGAGGCGCTGAGCCTGCGAGATGCATTGACGACGATGGGCCGCCGGGAGGGCGGGCGACCTGAGCTCCGACTGCGCAGGGCCGAGGCTCTGCTCCGGGCGAACTGTCCGGCCGGCGCCGCTCGTGGGTTCGCTGCGGCGTCGCGACCGGCCCGGGCCGCCGAAGCCTGGCTGGCCGCGGGTCGCACCACTGCGGCCCTGTCCGCCGCGAACCGGGCACTCGCCGCCTTCGAAGAGCACACCGGTCGACCGGAAACCGCAGGATCCGACCATGCGATCGCCGCCCTCGTGCTGGGGACGATCGCACTGCGCCGCGGTCACCCCGCGGAGGGGCTGCCGCATTGCCGGGACGCACTGGAGTTCTTCGATCGTTCCGCGGACGATGGGCGGGCCCAGACGGCCCGGCTCCAGCTCGCCGGTTGCGAGGAGCAGCTCGGACGAGCCGAGGCGACGGATCGCTACCGCGCGGTGTTCGAGTCCCCGTCCAGCAACGGGGCGGCGCGGCGCGAAGCCGGTCTGGGCCTGGCGCGACGGATGCAAGCGACCGGAGACCACGCCGCGGCTCGTTCCGTGCTCGAGATCGTTCGCGACTCGGAACGCGACTCGGAACGCGACGGTGACTCTCCGGGAGCGATGGAAGAAATCGACATCTTGCTGGCGTCGGCGGAGCTGCTCGAGGGCCGCCTCGCCGCGGCGATTCACCGGACGCGGGAATCGCTGGAGGCGGGCCTGCCTGTCGCCGGCGACCGGCACACCGGCGAGCGCAAGCTGCTCCTCGCCATCGGACTGGCCCGCTGCGGCAAGATCGAGGAGGCTCGGCGCCAGGCCCCGGCCTCGTTGCCCGAGGCCCGCGCCGAGATCGAACTGCTGACGTCGGCCGCCGAACACGATGAAGTCGCTGACGACGATCCGGCACTCGACGCGGCCCTGGAGCAGGTGCTGGGTCAGACCTCGTCCCGCAGAGCGCCCCTGCGCCACGCACACATTCGTTTGCTGCAGATCGAACGCCGTCTGGCCGGTCGAGGTACCGCGGAGCCGGAAGACGCCGCCGCCGCCATCGACGCGATCGTCGACGAGCGACCGGGCTGTATTCCTCCGTGGATTCGCGCGCGCCTGGCCCTGGCCCGTGCCGGCCTGGCCCTGGCCCGCGGCGAAGCGGAGCCGGCGGTGGCGGCAGGCCGAGCAGCGGCCGGAATCGCCGACGCCGCGGATCTTCCGGACCTGGCGGCCCTCGCCGCCTTCGGGATCGCCGACGCCCGGGCCAAGGCCGGCGACGACGGCGAGGCCCGGACCGCGCGCTCCGAGGGGTTGCGCCGGCTCGACGTCGCCGCGGATCGAATCGACGACCCGACGCTGCGGGCCGGCTTTCTCGACCGTCCACGATTCTCCGGTCGCCGCCGAGCCACTCCGGGCTCCGGGACCGACCTCCGCCGCCGGCTGACCGCGCTCTACGAGATGAGCCGCGCCCTCAACTCCGAGTCCGACCCCGACGGGTTGCTGGAGTCGATCCTCGACATGGCGCTGCAGGTCGTCTCCGCCGAGCGCGGCGTGATCCTGCTCCGCCGCCCCGCCGACGGTCGGCTCGAGGTCCGCCTGGCCCGCAATCTCGAGCGGCAGACGATCCTCGACGCCGAGGCTTTCAGCGAGTCGGTCGTCTCCGCCGCCGGCGAGGGCCGGTCGGTGCTGTCGATCGACACCGGGGCCGACGAACGTCTGCGACAGTTGAAGAGCGTCAGCCTCTACGGGATTCGCTCGGTGCTCTGCGTCCCGCTGCGTTCCCGCGGACGCATCGTCGGCGCGGTCTATCTGGACAACCGCAGCGAAGGCGCGATCTTCTCCAACGACGACCTGCGTTTCCTCGAGGCGTTCGCCGATCACGCGGCACTGGCCCTCGAGAACGCCCGGGCTCGACGCCTGCTGGAGCAGGAGAACCGTCGCCTGCAAGACGCCGCCGAGGCGCGCTTCCACTTCGGCAACATCGTCGGCGAGTCACCGCCGATGCAGCGGGTCTTCTCCCTCGTCGAACGGGTCGCCGACAACGACGCTCCGGTGCTGATCCATGGCGAGAGCGGCACCGGCAAGGAGCTGGTCGCCCGTGCCGTGCACTTCAACGGCCCGCGCCGCGAGGGGCCGTTCGTCTCGGAGAACTGTGCGGCGCTCCCTGACTCACTGCTGCAGAGCGAGCTGTTCGGTCACGTTCGCGGCGCCTTCACCGGCGCGGACCGGGATCGACGCGGCATGTTCGAGCTCGCCGACAAGGGCACGCTGTTCCTCGACGAGGTCGGCGACATGTCCCTCAACATGCAGGCGCAGTTGCTGCGGGTGATCCAGGAGGGCGAGGTGCGCCGGGTCGGTGGCGATCGGACGATTCCGGTCGACGTGAGGATCGTCACCGCGACCCATCGAGACCTCGAGCGTGACGTCGCCTCGGGGCGCTTCCGCCAGGACCTGCTGTACCGGCTCCAGGTGCTGATGATCGAGCTGCCGCCGCTGCGGGATCGTGGCGACGACCTCGACCTGTTGATCGACGTTACCCTGGACCGCATCGCCGACGAGCGCGGCAGGCCGAAGTGGCCCATCGAACCCGAAGCCCGGGCACGGCTGGCCGAGCACGCCTGGCCCGGCAACGTCCGTGAACTGCACAACGTTCTGGAGCGGCTGTGTGTTCTCGCAGGCGACGGACCGATCCTCCGCCGACTGATCGACAGCGACAGCGGTCTGGCCAAGATGTTCGGATCACAGCCGGTCCGTCCCGACGCCGAGCTCTCGCTGTCCGACAGCGAACTGGGACAGGTCCGGGCCGCCCTCGAAGCGGCTCAGGGCAACCGGGCCCGGGCGGCGAAGATGCTCGGCATCTCTCGCTCGACGCTGTATCGCCGCATCCGCGAGCTCGAGGCGGAGCAAGGTCAGCGCTGACACGCGGTCAGGTTTTCTCCCGGGGCGGTACACCGGTTCGCATCGCCGAGGTCGGCACCTCGTACCAGCGCCGGAGCTCGTCCTGGTCGACCGGATCGTCGCCGGCGAGGAATCGCTCCAGGTTGACGAAGTCGTCGAAGCCCCAGAACAGCCTGCCCCCGACCAGCACCGTCGGTACGCCGAACACGTCTTCCCTGTGCGCCTCGGCGGTTCTCCGCTTCAGGCGCTCCTTGACCTCCGGCGAGCCGGCGTTGCGGATCGCCTGGCCGCCGTCGAGCCCGATGGAGTCGAGCAGAGGTCCGATCGTCTCCGGCGTCGGGTCGATCGACCGCTCCCAGATCGCCTCGAACAGCGTATCGATCACCTGGTCGCGCACGTCGGGCCGCATCGGCAACAAGGAGAGCCGGAGCGGAAGCAGCGAGTTGAACGGGTGGGATACCGGCGGCTGCATCGGCAGTCCCAGGTCGTGGGCCTTGCGCACGATGTCCTGCACCATCCAGCGCCACTTGCCGTAGGTCTCCGCCGGCCCCTTGCCCCCGTTGGCGATCAGGAGTCCGGCGAACAGGATCGGCTCCGGTTCGACGGTGTAGCCGTGACGATCGGCGACGGCACGGATTCGCTTCCACGCGATGTAGGCGTTCGGCGAGATGTAGTCGAACAGGAAACGCAGCACTCGATCCGGTGGCGTCATCGCGGCTCGGATACGGACCTACCAGGCCCGACCGCCTCCTCCCCCACCGCCGGGACGATCGCCCCGGGGACGCGCCTCGTCGACGCGCAAGGTCCGGCCGCCGAACTCGAATCCGTTGAGCGCCTCGATCGCGGCGGTGACGTCCTCCATCTCGACGAAGCCGAAGCCCCGGGGTCGACCGGTCTCGCGATCGACGACGACGGTGACCGTCGAGACGGTGCCATGCTGACTGAAGAGCTCGCGGATCTCGTCCTCGGTTGCACTGAATGGGAGGTTACCCACGTAGAGTTTCTTCACGATCCACCTTCCTTCGTCCGCGGGGAACGGACGCGCTACATCGTCGGAGGTCGACGAACATGCCCGGAGCATACCACGGGGGGCTACCCCTCGGGATCGACTCCACCGAGGATGTCGCGGGCTTCGGCCTCCCGGTCGCTGCCGACGAACAAGTGCGCCTCGACGAGGTTGTGCCTCAGCCCCATCGCCGCCGGCCCGAGGGGAAACATGCCCAGCGCGTGCTCGCCCTGGACCGAGTATTCGATCCCCGCGGCGTCGAGCGCCGACTTGACGATCGCCAGCAACATCGGATCCGCGGTGCGGAACACCTCGGCGAGGGCTTCGTCGTCGTTCATCCTTGCCCCTTCCTCGCCGGCGGCCTAGGCCGCCGTCAGCAGGATCGGCTCGCCGTCGGTGATCACCAGGGTGTGTTCGTGGTGCGCGGCCGGGCGGCCGTCGGCGGTGCGGATCGTCCAGCCGTCGGAGCAGGTCAGGGTGCGACCGGTCCCGGCGGCCAGGATCGGCTCGACCGCGACCACGAGCCCTTCGGTCAACGGATGCCGGTAACGCGGGTCGAAGTAGTTCGGGATCGTGGGGGCCTCGTGAATCGTCCGGCCGATCCCGTGTCCGGTCAACTCCGGCACGACCGACAGGCCGTATTCCTTCGCCGTCTGGTGGATCGAGCGACCGATGTCGCTGACACAGTGGCCGACCCGGGCCACCGTCGTCGCCCGGTCGAACGCCACGCGAACGCACTCGGCCAGGTTGCGGATCTCCTCGGTGACGTCGCCGACGAGGACCGTGCGTGCCGAGTCCGCGAAGTAACCGTCCTTCTCGGCGGTCACGTCGATCTTGACCACGTCGCCCTCGGCGATCGTGCGGCTGCCCGGTACACCGTGGACGATCTCGTCGTTGACGCTGATGCAGGTCGCTCCGGGAAAGTCGTACACCTTGCGCGGGGCGCTGCGGGCACCGTGCTCGTCGAACACACGCTCGGCTACCTGATCCAGTTCGCGGGTCGTCACGCCGGGGACGATCCGCTCGCGCATCTCGACCAGCGCCTGGCGGACGATGCGCCCGATCCGGCGCATCGCCTCGAGCTGTTGGTCGTCTTCGATCGACATCGTTTGCCCCTTCGATCGTCTCAGTCTCCTGGCCGGGAGGAGGTTCTGTCAAGGTCGGACCGGTTTCCCCGGCTGCGCTCGAGGGTCGCGGCGACGCTGGAGAGCGTCGAGACGGTGTACGGCACCAGGACCGTCAAGCCCATCCGGGCCAGCCGCATCGGGTCGACATCGCCGCGGACGATGGCGTCGCCGTGGTTGATCGCGATCAGCACGGCACCGACGACGACGGCGAACTTCAGCGCCCGGCGCACCACCGGCCCGCTCCTCGCCAGGCGCCACCACTCCGGGTTCATCGGCCGACGACCTGGGCCAGCAATTCGCGCCCGCCACGATCGATGACCTCGCCGTGGCCGACGACCACCCGGTCGAAGTCACGCTCGAGCAGCTCGTCGATCGACCGCCGGTAGGCCCGGCGATCCTTGATGCAGAGCTTGAACAGTCGGCTGACCGCGGGGCGGCCGCCGATCCCCGAGATCAACTTCATGCAACGGGTGGCGAGGTTGCCGCCGGCGTCCAGGTTGAACATCAGGTCGGCCAGGATCAACGTACGGCTCGGCGGGTGAATCAGGACGGTCTCGTTGATCCGCGGGATACCGGCGATGGCGATCGTCTCCAGCCGCGGATCGATCGCGGCCACCGTGGCCGCGGTCAGCTCGTCGTGGAACGTGAGGTCCGGCCGCCGCTCCCGCAGCCCCGGCGCAGCGAGGAAGCGGGCCTCGGGATAGCCGGAGCTCCAGCGGCGCAGGTACAGGTCGTGAAACTGATTCGGGGCCAGGACACAGCTCACCGGCCCGATGCCCTTCAGCTCTTCGCGGAGCTCGTCGGAGAGCGGCACCGGCGAATGAACGATCAGGCTGTCGTCGGCGGCGCGCAGGACGGTCATGCGGTGGCCGATCGCGACCCTGCCGAACAGTCGCAACGGATGGTTCGCGGTCCAGATGCCGTCGGCGAGCGGCTGGAGCTGCTGGGTCATCGGTTCATCTCTCCACCGGCCGGAAGTCGTCGCCGTGAAACGGTTTGACCATCCGGATACCGTTGCTGGCGTAGCCCAGCCGTTCGTAGAAGCGTTGGGCCTCGACCCGGTGGTGGCGACTGTTGACGAAGACGCCGTGCACGCCGGAATCGCGGAGCCGTCGCTCGGCCTCGGCGACGAGCCTGCCGCCGATCCCCTGCCCGCGCAGCGCCTCGTCGACGACGAGACTGGCGATCCTCCCGGTGAGAGCGTCGCGGTTGTAGCTGGGGCAGAGCTGTACGCCGATCGTCCCGACGACACCGGTTCCGGTGGCGGCGACGAGAGTCAGGAAATCGTCACGAGCCAAGATCGCCTGGAGCCGCCGCCGCATCTCGTCGGCGGTCGACGGGTAGCCCAGGCTTCCGATCAGCCGCGCCATCGCCGGGGCGTCCGCCAGTCCCGCCGGTCGCACCGAGACGTCGGTCACACCGGAACCTCGATGTCGAGGGCCAGGCGCCAGCGGCCGTCGTCTCCACGACGCCAGATGTGCAGGTAACCGGTCTCCGCCGTCGCCGTCTCGTCGTCCAGGGATCGAACGAGGCCGAAGGAATACCCCAGGCTGCCCGAGACGCCCTGGCCCTCGGCGGCGAAGCGAACGCGACGATCGGTCCCGGCGCCCGGGCGGCCGGTGACCGGAGGCTGTCCCTCCCGGTAGACTCGCACCGACTCGACGGCGTGATTCGCGTAGGCCGCCGCGCCACCTCCCGTCGCCAGTGCCCGGGAGAGCGCCTCCTCGGCCTGCAAGATCCGGTTGGCGGTCGCCGCGCCGCGGGATTCGCCCTCGGTCGGATCCCGGGTGACCAGCTCCGGCGCCGGGATCTCAGGATGGGTGACCCCCAGGTCGACCTTGACCTTCCAGCCACCGGATTCGTCCTTGGTCCAGATCGAAACGTAGTGACCGTGAGCCTCGCTCTCGCCGGCGCGGAAGACCCAGGGGCCGGTCGTGTAGCCGATCAGACCGGAACTCGACACCTCGGCGAACACCGGCGCCCAGTCCAGGGTGCCCTCGCGTTCGGGGAGTGCGTCGTACCAGGAACGCGCATCGACGGGACCGGGCTGGAAGACCGTCGAACCTTCGCCGAGCCACTGCAGGAACGCGGCGCGGATGCCCTGCTCCGCCGAGGTCGCCGCGAACCCGCGCTCGTGCTCGACCAGCGACAGCACCGTCTCCGACGGAGCGGCGGGAACGGCGGGCGACGAGTTCGCAGCCGGTTCCGGCCCACCGCAGGCGACCGACAGGGTCGCCAGCACGGCTACCGCGACGATCCGCTGCATCAGCCGACCCTGGCCAGCCGGACGAGGATCAGTTCGAACTCGGGATCCGGCTTGTACTCGGCGGCGGAGATCGCGTAGCTGCCGGGATGGACGTCGAGGACGACCCGGTCCTCCTCGACCTCGGGGCCGGGGCAGGCCGCGTCGAACAGCACCAGCGGACCCGGGTGGGCGTGGATCAACACCGGATCGTCGGGGCCGACGATCGCCTGTCGCGCCGCGTCGAGGCGGCCGAGGATCTCCTCCTCGGTGGTCGCCTGGACCCAGCGGACGAACACGCCCCCGTCGTCGTCGCGGACGAACGTCGTCGGAAACGGTCCCCGGCCGAGGACGATCCCCGGACCGTCGCCCAGATCGACCAGCGCGAACGCGTCCTCGATGTCACAGGCGAAGTCGTAGTCGGTGGCCGGGGCCTCGGCGACCCAGCGGCCGGCGGCCTTGACCACCCGGCCGTCCAGCGGCGCGTCGATGCCGCTCCAGCGCTCGACCAGGTTCTCGGGCAACAAGACCAGCGGACCTCCGCTGCCGGTGAACCACTCCGTTTTCGTCATGACCTTCCCCGGGCTGCGCTCGTCGCTCATGGCTCAGTATCTCCCGCTACCGGCGTATCGATCACGGTCACCGTCAGATCCTCGTTGTAGACCACCCGCACCGGCGCACCCTCCGGCGGGGGGACGAGGCTCCCGGGAGCGATCGCATCCCAGGTCTCGCCGCCGACGAACACCTTACCTCTTTGTTCGCCGGAGGGTTCCCGACGGAACGCCACCACCACCCGCCCCGTCGCCGCCACTCCGGTCGCCCGGGAACCCGGCGAGGGTCCGGCGAGACCGACGCTGCGCAGTCCCCGGTTGATGACGTTGGAGAGGGGCAGCGAGAGCCAGAACGCGGCGCCGACGGCGACCAGCAACAACACGAGCAGGAGCAGGACGAGAAACACGAACAGGTCGATCAGGAGGGTCACGCCGCGGCCCCCGAGGCCAGCGCCACGATCCGCGGGATCACGTCGAGCAACACGGCCCGGCCGCACCCCTGCCGGTCGCTGTCGGGGTCGTAGGCGGTGACCGACAGACCGACGATCGTCCTCCCCGACGCCAGCCGTTCGATACAGGCGATCAGCTCGTCGGGCGTCAGTCCTCCCGGTGGCTGGTACGAGTTCACCGGCGCGAGGCTGCGGTCGAGGACGTCGACGTCGAGATGGATCCAGAGCGAGTCGACCGACCCGGCCCAGGCCTCGCAGACCGGCGCCAGCCCGGCGTCGAGATCGCCCTGCAACTGCTCGCAGGACCGTTCGAACAGCTCGCTGGCGGCCAACCGCGTCCGCTCGGCGTCGTCGAGATCCCGGGCGGCCAGCAACAGGACCCGTCCGGGGGCCAGCGGCCGGAAACCCGGCACGCCGAGCGCCAGCGGCTTCCAGCAGTCGCCGACGATCACCGAGATCGCCATACCGTCGAGAAACCCCGAACCGCTCGTCTCCGGCGTGTGGAAGTCGCCGTGAGCGTCAAACCAGACGAGCCCCACGCTTCCGCTGGCACAGCCGGCCAGCCCGCCCAGGGTCATGCTGCAGTTGCCGGCCAGCAGTAGCGGAAAGGCGCCGTCGTCGCGGCCTGCCGCCACCTCCCGCGCCACGCCGCGCCACAGCTTCGCCGTGGTCATGTTCTCGGCGCTGAATGGACCCTCGTCGACCACGGTGCGCCGCTCGATGATGCAGGAGTTCGCGGTCAGCCGGTCCAGCAGTCCGGCATCGATCAGCGCACCGGGACCGTTCCCCATCCGGCGGTCCCGGTGGCCCGAATCGTAGGGAACCTGGATCGCTCTCAGCTTCACGGCGTCCCATCCTGCGCCACGGTAGCCCGGACGATCCCGCGATCAGGCCGTCCGGCGCACGAACACGATCGTGATGTCGTCGGCCTGGGGTGCGTGCTTGCCGAACTCGGTCACCTCGGCGAAGAGCTTCTCGCACAGCTCGGCCATCGGCAGCTCCTGGTACTTGTTCAGCACCTCGGCGACCCGCTCCTCGCCGTACATCTCGCCTTGCGGGTCCTCGGTCTCGAACACGCCGTCGGTGATCACGCCGGCGATGTCACCGGGCTCGAGGTTCCACTCCCCGCGCTCGTCGACGGAGATTCCCGGCAGCATGCCCATCGGAAACGTCGTCGCCGTGAACCACTCGCACTTGCCGGTCTTCGCGTGAAAGTGCAGCAGCGGACCCTGTCCGCCGGAGTGGTAGCGAATCCGGTTCTCGTCGGGCTCCAGCACACCGAGGAAGCCGGTGACGAAGCGGCCGGGCGGCAGGTCGTTGCAGAGCTGCTGGTTGATGTTGATGAACGTCGACTCGAAGTCGGCGTCGAGCATCACGGCGATCCGCAGCATCGATCGCACCTGCGCCACGCTGAGCGCAGGACCGACACCGTGACCCGTGGCATCGCCGAGCAACACGAACAGACGCCCGTCGTCCCGGGGAATCAGGTCGAACGTATCGCCGCCGGTCTCCTCGGCGGGTCGGGTCAAGCCGCCCACGTCGAAGCGCTCGATCACCGGCATCTTCTTGGGGATGAACCCCATCTGGATTTCGCGGGCGACCGCCAGCTCCCGGTCGACCCGCTCCTTGGCCAGCAGCTGCTCGGTCATCTTGGCCCGTTGCAAGGCAACGGCGCACTGGGCCGCCAGGGCGGTCGCGACCTGCTCGTCGGCGTCGTTGAACACTCCGTTCGCCTTGTTGAGGAGCTGGAGGACGCCGACCATCGAGTCGTCGTAGCCGATCAGCGGGATGGTCAGCAGGCAGCGGGTCTTGTAGCCGCTCTTGCGGTCCATCTCGGGGTTGAAGCGTGAATCGGCGTAGCAGTCGGGGACGTTGACGATCTCGCGGGTCCGGACCACCTCGCCGACGATGCCCTTGCTCGCCGGAACGCGCAGCTCCTTGACACCCGTCGCCACCGCCGCGACGAGTTCGTCCTTGTCGGCGTCGTACAGGAAGACCGTGCCACGATCGGCGGTCAGCAGCTTTCTGCCGGCGTCCACGACCTGCTGCAGCAGTTCGTTGAGCTCGAATCCTCGAGCCAGCTGTCGCGTGACCTCGAGAATCCGCTCCAGGGCAGCCGAGTCCACCTGACCCGTCCGGCCCTTCTCGTCGTCCATCCAGTCCCCCAGCAGCGTGGTAGCCTCAGGGAGAATAGCGCGCAGACCCCGCCGGGTCTACACCGAAGGGTCATCCTCCCAGTTCACGAAGGCGTCGAGGCGTCGATCGAGGAACTGCTCCAGCCGCTCGGGAATCCCCGGCGAACACCGGTGGAACCGGCGATCGAGCTCGTCGAAGTCAGGCGGTTGCGGGTCTGGGGACGCCGGCGTTTTCGGCGGGGCCGACGGTTCCGACGCCTGTTCCCGTCCGGCGATCAAGCAACTCAGCAGTTCCGCCTGGTCGGTGGCGCCGATCCCACGCAGCGCCTGCAGGATCTCCTCGCCATCGTCGTGGCCCGCCGAGGCCCAGCCGGCGTGGCCCACGCGGGTCACCTCCTGATCGTGGCGAAAGGCGAGCTGGGCAACTCGCTGCACCGGGGACAGCCGTGCGGGGTCGGCACTCTCCAGGAACTCGACGAAGGCGTTCCAGAGCAACCCCGGCCGGGAGGCCAGCGCTTCCCGGCGCAGCTGGATCCGGTCGCCCCCGGTCACGAGCCCCCAGTGTCGCCGCTCAGCAGCTTGTGGTAGCACTGGCATCCATGGTCGACGTAGGCCCCGAAGCATGGGGTCGGCCGGTATCCGGACGAGGTGTAGAGTTCGATCGCCTCGGGCTGCGAGGCACCGGTTTCCAGCACGACCCGGCGGCGCCCGCCACTCACGACCCGCGTTTCGAACTCCTGGAGCAACTCGCGGGCCAACCCGCGCCCGCGAAACTCCGGTCGCACGTACATCCGCTTCAGTTCGCCCACGTTCGAGTCGATCGGGCGCATCACGCAGCAGCCGACCGCCTCGGCGCCGACCCAGACGATCAGCACGAAGCCCCCGGGAGGGTCGTCGTCGCGGAGCCCGTGGATCACCTCGCCGGGGTAGCGCGCCTCGAGTTCGGCGTCCAGCTCGGCGACGAGGGCCAGGAACGCCGGGTCGTCCCTGGAGTGCTCCCGGATCCGGACGTCCCGCCGGTTCATCGACAGGCACCCGCCGGCAGACCCGGCAGACCGCCGACGGCACGCAGACCAAGCGCATCGGAGTAGCGCGTCAGGGCCGAAGCCGCGGCGGCGGCGTCCGCCGGGGAGCCCGGACGGTCGGTCCCGGTCTGCTCGAAGCGGGAGCAGAGCACGGTCAGGGTGCCCTGCCTTCGCGAGGCCTTGAGATCGAAGCGCCCGATCAACCGCTCTCCGGCGAGGATCGGTAGACAGTAGTAGCCGAACTTGCGCTGGGGTGCGGGCTTGAAGATCTCCAGCAGCTGCTCGAAACCGAACAGCCGGGCGACCCGCTCCCGGTCCCAGAGCACCGGGTCGAACGGCGAGAGCAGGACGCCCCGGTCGCGCCGCGGACGCACCGACTCGAGCCGGGCGGCGAGCTCGAGATCCTCGGCCAGAATCCAGCCCGGCGCCGGCCGGTCGCCGCCCATCATCCGGCAGCGTCGGATCCGGCCCGTCTCGGCGAGGCGCTTCAGGACCAGCGCCACCTTCTCGGGTCGGCCGCGAAGACGCCACGTCGCCGTCAGCGTGCCGGTGCGGGCCCAGCCATGACCGACCAGCGCCTTCAACAGGAGCGCCTCGAGGGCCGCCTCCTCGTCGAGGGGCTCGCTACGCCAGCGCTCGGGGATCACGCGCTCGGCGAGATCGTACGAGCGCTGGAAGTTACGCCGTTCGCGGATCGCCAGCTCCCCGCTGGACCAGAGCGCGGCCGCGACACGCTTGGCCAGCTTGAGGTCCCACCAGCCACGGCTCCCGCGCCCCTCCATCTCCAGGGAGCGCAGTGGCCCTTCCTCGCGGATGCGCCGCCGGAGATCGTCGGCGACCTTGGCGTTCTCGCTGATGACGTCGCCCCACCAGGGATGACAGCGATAGTCGGTGCGTCGGAACTCGAACGCCGGATAGAGCGCCAGCGGTAGCCAGCTCGCCTCGTGGCCCCAGTACTCGAACAGCGGCTGTCCCGGCTGCAGCAGCTCCTCGGCCAGTGTCGGATTGAAGCCCTCGAGGCGCGACAGCAGGACGATCGCGTGGCTTCGCGCCCCGGCGATCGAGACGGTGTCGAGTTGCAGGTAGCCGAAGTGCTCGATGATCGCGAGAGCAGCGTCACGGGCGCGCTTCCCCCGGCCGGCCGCCCGGCCGGGAAGGGTCAGCCATTCCGGCTTCAGCAGACCGGCCCGGGCCAGGGCCAGACGACGCGCCTGACGAACGCTGATCTCTTCCACGGCCGAACGCTTTCCGGTCAGTGAGTGGCCGGGACCATCTTCTCGATCACCTGATCGAGGGAGAAGCTCGCCGCCTTCTGCCGCGGTGGGTACTCCTGGAAGGTCTCGAGGAACCTGGCCACGTAGGCCTGGGCCGGCACGAGCATGAAGGCCCGGTCGATCATCCAGTCGTAGTAGGTGTTCGACGTGATGTCCGCTCGCTCGTAGGGATCCTGTCTCAGGTTGAAGATCTTCGGTACCCGCAGCGGCACGAACGGCTCGGCCCACACCTGGAGCGTTCCGGTCGCGCGCTGCTCGAGGAAGATCATCTTCCAGTCCCGGTAGCGCAGCGCCGTCAGGTCGCCGTCGTCGGAGAAGTAGAACACTTCGTCCCGGGGCCCGGTTTCCGTTTGGCCGGTGAGCAACGGCAGGAAGTTGTACCCATCGAGATGGACCTTGAAGTTCTTCCCGTTGGCCGAGTGGCCTGACAGCAGCTTCGACTTGACGTCAGCGTCGCCGGCCACCGCGGCCAGGGTCGGGAGCCAGTCCATGTGGTGCATGATCTGGTTGGTCACCGAACCAGGCGCGATCTTGCCCGGCCAGCGGACCATCGCCGGAACCCGCCAGCCGCCTTCCCAGTTGGTGTTCTTCTCGCCCCGGAACGGCGTCAGCGCCGCATCGGGCCACGTGTTGGCGTGGGGACCGTTGTCGGTGCTGTAGAAGACGAGGGTGTTGTCGGCGATGCCGAGCTGGTCGAGCTTGGCCAGGAGCTGACCGACGTGGCCGTCGTGCTCGACCATCCCGTCGCCGTAGAAGTTCTGGCCCGAGATGCCCTGGCTCTCCGGCTTGACATGGGTCCGGAAGTGCATCCGCGTTCCGTTCCACCAGCAGAAGAACGGCTTGCCGGCCTTGTGCTGTCGGTCGATGAAATCGATCGCCGCAGCGACGGTGTCGTCGTCGATCGTCTCCATCCGCTTGCGGGTCAGCGGGCCGGTGTCCTCGATGCGGCCGTCGGCGTAGGAGCGGATCACTCCCCGGGGTCCGAACTTCTCCCGGAACTCGGGGCTCTGCGGGTAATCCTCGTGCTCCGGCTCTTCCTCGGCGTTGAGGTGATACAGGTTGCCGTAGAACTCGTCGAAGCCGTGGGCCGTCGGCAGGAACTCGTCCTTGTCGCCGAGGTGGTTCTTGCCGAACTGTCCGGTCGCGTAACCGTGGGGCTTGAGGACCTCGGCGATCGTCGGATCCTCGGCACGCAGGCCGAGGTCGGCGCCGGGCAGACCGACCTTGCTCAACCCCGTGCGGAAGACGCTCTGCCCGGTGATGAACGACGACCGGCCTGCGGTGCAGCTCTGCTCGCCGTAGTAATCGGTGAAGATCATCCCTTCACGGGCGATGCGATCGATGTTCGGGGTGCGATAACCGACCATGCCCATCGTGTACGCGCTGATATTGGACTGGCCGATGTCGTCACCCCAGATGATCAGGATGTTCGGCTTGTCGGTCTGGGCCATCGCCGTGCCGGCGGACAGCAAGGTCACGATCGCC
Organism: uncultured bacterium; assembly: GCA_942490715.1. Lineage (GTDB taxonomy): Bacteria > Acidobacteriota > Polarisedimenticolia > Polarisedimenticolales > Polarisedimenticolaceae > CALNYP01. The sequence goes on along the minus strand of CALNYP010000030.1, from coordinate 4,840 downwards.
AGTATTGCCAGGATCACGACCCGGGGTTGCCGGTGCTGGTCCTCGAATCTCATCTCGTCTCGTCTCCTCTCTGATTGTCTGCGGTCGATTGCAGGATGTTCAATGGCTCGTCGTCGTGACGACGATTGTGGGAATGATGCAGGCGACGACGATCGCCGCCTGGAGCGCCTGGATCGCTTCGGCCGTCGCCGCCACGGTCAGGTCTCCGCTGGCGATCGATGCCAGACGCTCCTTGCGTTGCTTCAGCTCCTTGCGGTCAAAAACGACCTTGAGCATCCCGGCCTTGTCCGCCAGCGCGACGAGGACGGCGGTGCGGGCGTCGACGTCGGCGGTCTCGGTGAAGATCGCCTGGCGCAGGCGTCCGATCAGCTCGCGCTCGGGCTCCGGAGCCACTTCGGGGTAGATCCGGCGCCGGAAGATCAGCAGCACCTTGTCCTCGTCCTCGCGCAGGATCCCCTTGCGGCACAGCGATCGGGCCACCCGGTGCTTGAGCTGTTTCAGGTTCGCCAGTCGGCTGACCCACGTCGACAGCGAGCCGCGACGTTTCGCCTGACGAATCCGGGCCAGGCACTCGTCGAGGAACTCGTCGCCGAGCGGTGCGTCCGAGACGACGTCGACCAGGCCGCGCTTCTTCGAATCGTCGACGACGATCCGGTCTGCCAGCAGCAGCTCCGAGATCACCGCGCCACCGATCGCGAAGGGGTACATCGTGCCCGGCGCGACGGTGCCCTTGTCATCCTTGAGGGCCAGCAGCATCAGCTCCTCGGCCAGGGTCAACGGGGTCGCTTCGGCCATCGGAATCGCCTCCTCGAAGAGGTCGATGCTATCACTCGGCCGTGGTCGCGTCCGCCTCGGTCAGCGCGGCGCGGAGTTCGCGCACGAAATCGATGTAGTGCGGCCGGTTCCATTCGTAGACGCCGCTGGCACCGACCAGACCGACCGCTACGTTGTGCCGGCCCACGTCGAGAAACACGAACTCGTGGTGACGGTTCTTGTCGAAGTCATATTTCTTGTACGACGGAAATCCCTCGACCGGCGCCGCTCCCCGGGCCGATTCCAGTGGAATCCCCTTCTGCTCGAGCCAGAAGTCGCGAAAGGCGACCGGGTCTCCTGACGACCGATGGATCAGTTCGATCGTCGCCGGGAACGACTCGCCTTCTTCGTTGAGCGGCTGGGCGAATCCGGTCGAGATCATCGCCATCCGGTTTTGACCGATCGGCGTGTCGCGCTGGATCGAGTTGGCGATCATGAAGTGCGAGGGGAACACCGCCGTCCAGCTCTCGCCGATCGGCCCGAGCCGCCACCACGGGCCGTCCAGCGTGAGGCGAAAGCCGGTCGGCAGCTCGACCGAGCTGCCGGCGCCGTCGAAACCGGAGAGCCGGCCGAGCAGGATCTCCGCACCGGGGATGCCCATCTCGCTGGCCCGCCCGAAACATTCGATCAGAAGCGGATCCCCCTGCTGCATGGCGATCTCGCCGTTGTCGGCGAACTGCAGGCGGAGATGGGAATCGATGACGCGGTAAAGCCCCTGCTGCAACTCCGGCTTGCGGTGGGGTGGTGACGTCGCGTAGTTCTGGGCCAGCCAGGCGTTGTAGTCCTCGAACTTCTTGGCGTTGGTCTCCGCGTCGTGCACCGGATCCGCGTAGGGCTCGACGGAGTACGTCGGCCCATCCGACGCCGGCAACAACCAGAACAACAGGGCCAGTACGAGACTCACGATTCCTCCGGCATCTGCACCAGGCCTCAAGGACCCTGGTGACCAGCCTCGCCGTGGGGGCAATTCGCCGGCGGTTCATGGCCTTCACGGTAGCCGCGGAGGACGTCGTAGCCCGCGACCTGCTCCGGACTGAGGATCGTGCGCATCGAGAGGTGCGCCTCCAGGTGGGCCACCCGCAGGCCTCCGCGCATCGCGGCGATCTCACTGACGATGGCTTCCAGGGCATCCTGATCCATCTCGCCCGACGCAAAGCGTGCGTCCAGCTCGGCCTCCTTCGCGATCACGCGTTCGCCGAGTGCGACCGCCTTGCGGTGCATCGCGTCGAACGCGGCCCGGGTCGCGGTGACTTGCGCTTCGGTGAGCGCCAGCTCCTGGGCCAGCTCGAGCACGTGCTTGGGTCCCGGGTGTCGGTTGAGTTCCGCCGCCAGTGCGAAGCCCATCCCCTTGCCGGCACGCAGCGACGAGATCTCGTCCTCGGAGAGGGCCTTGATCTCCCGTTCCTGGAACGACACGTACGGCGAGGGCTCGGCCGGCGGCGGCTCGCTCTGGGCGACGGCGGTCGTCGTCGAGATCGCCAGCACGATCGCGAGGAACATCAAGAGGTTTCGGGTCCGGCGGCTCTGCTGCATTCGCTTCCCTCCGTCGTCGGTTTCCGCACCGCCCTTCGAGTCTAGCACCGGGAATCGGAGCGTCTAATCGGCTCCCGGAGGTTGACCCGGCCCCCCGGACGAACCATCATGAGCCGGCGATGATTCAACTGTTGCCCCAGGATCAGGAGCTGCTCGACTCTCTCGAGTCGGCGGAACGTTTCCAGCAGCGATTCGGGGCCGATGTCTCGGCGAGCCTGGAGCCGGCCCGCGAGGTCGTCAAGCAGTCGCTGGCGCACCAGTCCCGCATCGGCATCGCTCCACCGTGGAACGGGTATCTGTCGATCGACGAGTCGGCCGGAACCGTCGTCGGCGCCGGCGGGTACAAGGGCAACCCGAGCGCCGAGAAGACGGTCGAGATCGCCTACATCACCTTCCCCGCCTTCGAGGCGCGGGGCTTCGGCAAGGCGACGGCGGCGGCACTGGTCGAGATCGCCCGGACGGCCGACGCCGTCGACACGGTCCTGGCCCATACGCTGCCGGAGAAGAGCCCCTCGACCGGCATCCTGCAAGGGCTGGGGTTCGACTTCCTGGGACCGGTCGAGGACCCCGACGATGGGGATGTCTGGCGCTTCAGCCTGGAGTTGAAGGCCGACCCTTGACCGCCGGACTCAGCCCCCGTCGGGGAGACCGACGAAGTGCCGGATGCGCCACGCGCCGTCGTCACCTTTCTCCCACAGCGCCATGAAGCGGAAGGTGACCACCGCCGCCTGCTCCTGCCCCGCCGAACGCATCGGACCGACGACCGTCCCCAGCTCGTAGGCCCGGTCGCCGTAGACCCGCAGTTCGTCGGTCGTGTGCTTCGCGTTGATCAACTCGGTCGTCTCCAGGGACCGCGCCTCCAGCGCGGCGATCTCGTCGAAGCCATGGAGCTCGGACGATCCCGGGATCGAGAAGATGCAGTCCGGCGTGTAGAGCTCCATCACCCGGGTCTTGTCCTTGTCGATCGCCGCCTGGATGTGGAGTCGCCAGGCCTCGCCGATCGCCTGGCGCACCGGGCGATTCCCACCCGCCGAGGCGACCGGAACGAGCAGCGCTCCGACCAGCATCGACACCGTTGCGATCCGCTTCGCTCGCGCCTTCATCTCGAGGCCCTCCCTTCGCTGCCGCACCGGTCAGATCGGATCAAGACCCCGCGGCGGTTCGATAGACGAGCTGCACCACCCCGGCGCCGAGCGACCGGGACTCTTGAAACGCGAGGGTCTGCACCCCTTCGCCGCCGGCGAACAGCGGAATCCCTTCGCCCAGCGACACCGGCACGACGGTCAGGATGTACTCGGTGATCAGACCGGCCCGGCGGAACTGCGCCGCCGTTTGCCCGCCGCCGACGAGCCAGATCCGCCGGCAGCCTGCCGCGGACAGGAGCTCGACCGACCGTTCGGGAGACTCCTGGGCCACGGTCACATCGTCGGTCGCCGCTGTGAGACCACGACTCGAGAGGACCCGGGTCGGCTTCCCGCTGTAGGGCCAGTCCGGAACGCTGCGGGGCAGCGCGTACGTGCCGCTGCCCATCACCAGTCCGTCGATCGTCCCATAGAACTCGGCATAGCCGAAGTCCTGCCCGGGTGGCGGACCGGGAAGCCAGTCGACTCCGCCATCGCTGGTCGCAATGAATCCGTCGATGCTGGTCGCGACGTAGTAGACGACTTCGGCCATCGATTCTCCTCGCCTCGAACGGCTTGCGGTGCAAGGCGAGGGGCGTTTGCCGCTCACTCCCGGGGGACGTTTTCACGGAAGCAGGGCAATCCGTCTTCGATCGAGATCCAGCCGAGCTTGCGCGACGACCACTCGTGCCACAGCGGCTGTACCGAGTCCGGATCGTCGAGACTGCCCACGCTGACGATCACCTCGTCGGGGCTATCGTCGTGCTGGTAGGTCAGCGAGGTGCCGCAGGTTCCGCAGAATCCACGGGTGGTGTTGCCCGAGGCCCGGTAGCGCGTCGGCTCTCCGGCCAGCTCCACGTTCTCGTTCCGCACGCTGAACCAGGTCACGAACGCCGCGCCGACCCCACGTCGGCAGCGTGAGCAGTGACAGTGGGCGACATCGTAGGCATGCGACGCCCGGTAGCGCACCGCACCGCACAGGCAGCCGCCGGTCAGGACACCGTCACCCGGCGACACCTAGTCGTCCTCGTCGGCCAGCTCGTCGCTGGCGAACTCGAGGGTCTGCTCGTCCACCGCGTCATCGGTGGACTCGAAGACGATCGCGATCGACGTGACCGGCAGCGATCCGTCGAGGGTCTCCCAGGCCTTCTGGGCCGACCGGCGCGCGATCCTCTGCTTCCGATCCTCGTCGAGGTCGGCCAGTTCCGAATCGGTGAAGATGATGCGAACCTGGACGCCCTCTCCCGCCGGCTTGACGTCGAGACTGATCGTTTCGTCCTGGTGCATCTTGTTCATCTCGGTCTGCACGGCCACAACCGAGATGCCGACCTGGGCGATCTTCCTCGCCGCCAGGAACGTCAGCGAGCCGCCGA
>CALNYP010000029.1:0-20079 GCA_942490715.1 uncultured bacterium | reverse complement strand
CGTGCGGACGATCTCGCGCACCACCCTCCCGTCGTCGGCTTGTGAGTTTCGCCGGGCCAGGAGTACGACCGTGAGCACGAGCAAGGCCGCCAGGGCGGCGCTCGGTGATCGTCGCCACCTACGGTCCGTTCCATGCGGACGTGAGGGCGAGGTTGGTGTCTGGACGGAGCATGGCGTCTGGCTGTCACCGCCGTGCGCCGCGGGCGAAACACCGCCCGCCGCACATGCGGAGTCGCTTGTAACGGTCCGATCGGAATCGCGGAGGGAAAGGAAAGTACGGCGGTTGTTGCGGCACGAGCGGTGAAACCGGGACAGCCTTCAGTTTCTCTGTACGGCGCCGTTGCTCGCCGTCGGCTCCCCGCCCCGGTTGCGCCGCGGCGGCAGGACTTCCGAACAGGAAGCCCTGGGCAAGCCGCGCCGGCCTCCACGAGGGCCCGGGGCCTCGCCCTCGCTCTCGACACCCTCGGCGATGACCCGCCGTGGTGCCGGCCGGCCTGCACCAGGGTCGCCATCAGCTCGTTGATCAGATGGCGTCCATCTCGCGGACGAGGAAGATGTCCAGCTTGAGGTAGTCGGGGGGCAGCGCCTGCTCGACGACCTCGCGGGTGTGGTTGCCGGTCCCGACGTCGTCGAGGGCGACCCCGAAGCCGCTGGAACAGGCGATCATCGCCGCGATCAGCGACTCCCGGTCCTGGTCGGCACTCGCTCGTTGAACTCGACGATGACCTCGACCCGGCCGTCGACCGACGGCGTCGACACGCTGGACGAGGTCGTCGGCGCAGTCGTCTCCGTCGAGGATCGTCTCGGGCAGCATGTTGAGGAACAGCGGCTCGTCGCGGCCGGTGGCGGCCCAGGCCCGCAGGGCGACGTCGGCGCAGGCGCGATCGAGCCGTCCCTCGCTGCCGACCCGGTTGGACAGCGCGAACATCGCCCGCGGGCTCTCGAAGATCGAATCTCGCGGACCGCGGACGAACGCCTCGAAGCCGAAGGTCGATTGGGGTTGCAGTTCGACGATCGGCTGGAACACCGGGTCGACGGCGCCCTCGCGGATGATCCGGATCGAGCTCCCCGCCCCAGGATCGCTCGCGGCGCTTGTCCCGCCGTTCGACGAAGCGGCCGGCCTCGTCGATCGCCGCGTAGACCTTGCGCTCGAAGCGGTAGAACGGGTCGACGGTCAACAGCGAGCGCCCGACCCTGGGAAACGAGCGTGGACGCAAGGAGCGGAACGACTCGTCGTTCAGCGCCTGCTCGGCGATGGCGTGAACCCGGTCGGCGGCCTCGGCGAGGAACGCGGCGTCGCACTCGTCCCCGCCGTCATCTTCTAGCAGGAACGCGATCAGCCGGTCGCCGGCAACCTGGTCGACGGCAAGCAGCGTCGAGGCCGGCAGCGCCGTTCCGACCGACTCGGTCAAGGCCCGGCCCAGCCGGCCGAGCACCTGATCGAACAGCTGCCAGCCGTAGAGCGACTCGACGAGGTCGAGATCGCCCAGCTCGAGCTGCAGGACACCGGCGCGACGCCGCTGCTCGACCGCCGTGCGCAGCGTGTCGAACCAGACGTGAAACCCCGGCAACCCCGTCGCGCGATCGTGCAGGACGCTGCGGAGTTTCAGGTAGCCCGAGCGGTACTCATCCGGGGGACGGAACGCCTCCGCGTTCCGTCCCGTCACCACCCTGCGTCTCCAGCAGACGCTCGACCTGGGAGAGCAGGTCGTCGACGATGAACGGCTTGGTGATGTAGTCCACCGCGCCCTCCTGCAGACCGTGCAGCTTGTCCTGGATCTCGCAGTTGACCGAGAACATCACCACCGGCAGAGCCGTCAGCCGCTGGTCGGCGCGGATCAGCCGCAGCGTCTCCCAGCCGTTCATGCCCGGCATGTCGATGTCGAGGAGGATCAGGTCGAAGGTCGACTCGCCCAGCCGGCGCAGCGCCTCGTTGCCGGAGCCCAGCGCCTCGACGGCGTAGCCGGCATTGCCGAGAACCGTCGCGGTGACGTCGCGAATCTCGGCCTGATCGTCGACGACGAGAACGCGACCGTGGGCGTCGCTCACGAGGTCTGTGCCAGCGACTCGGTGAAGTCGGCGAGCTCGTGGGAGTCGCGCACGCCGATCCGGGTGAAGGCGACACCGATGCCGGCCTGAAGGAACGAATCGTCGGTAGCGACACAGCGTTTGACGACCGCCTCGGCCCGGATCGTGGGTGCGAAGGAAATCCGGCAGCGTGAAGATCAACCGCAGGACCTCGCCGGTGTCGCGATCGGCCCCGGGACGCGAATCCCGGCGCCACGGGTGCTGACGTCGAGGGTGTAGCCGACCCGTTCGTCGTCTCCGTGGAACAGGTCGACCTTGAGTCGGGCCGGGCGCCGGGGCGCCGCACGCACCAGCGTCGGGAGTGCGCGGCCGATCGATTCGAGGATCTGCTCGCGCCGCAGCGGTCGCAGGAGCACGCCGGCAGCACCGGCCTGCTGGGCCGGGATGCGGTCCGCCTCGTTGCCGATGATCCAGACCGGAGGAGCGTCGTCGGCGAGGTTGGTGCGGAGCTGGCGGCAGATCTCGAAGCCGTTGCCGCCGGGCACCATCGTATCGGCGATGACCAGGGACGGGAGGTTGCGACCGGCGTAGCGCACGAGCTGCTGAGCAGACTCGGCCGTCTCGAGGGTCGTGTCTCGACGATCGAGAAACGAGTCTTCGAGAACCTGCCGGAACTCCGGAACTTCGGTGGTCAGGATCCGGATCATCCTGTGATCTCCTCCCCGCTTTCGCCTGTGAAGTACGCTACCACGGTGGACGGCGGGGCGGCAACGATTCCCGGGGATTGCCGCGGAGCCTCCGGCCGCGGACACCGGGAGCGTCTTCGGGGAAAGACTTGAAGTGGAGCGGGAAACCGGGTTCGAACCGGCGACATCCAGCTTGGGAAGCTGACGCTCTACCAACTGAGCTATTCCCGCTCGACGGACGGAGCTTAGCCCGTTCCCGCTGGACCCGCAACTGGCGGATGCCACGTTGAACCTCGCCGGTGCCGGCAGTATGGTTCCGACGCGATGTTCCCTGTCGATCACGTCCGTCCGCGGTCCCTTTTCGCGATCTGCGCGCTGGCCGTGGTCGGTTGCTCGGGAGGTGTCGTCCCCCTGGCACCGCCGCCCTTCGATGCGGCGGATCACGAGCCCGAGGTGCTCGCGGTGTTCAGCGCCCGACAGGACGCCGTGCTCGCCGCGCCGGAAGACGCCCGGGAGCGGGTGAAGCTGGGACTGGCGTTCGAGGCGTACGGGATGCTCGAGCAGGCGGAACAGTCGTTCGCTCAGGCGATGCAGCTCGCCCCGGCCGACGCACGAGCGACCTATCACGCCGCGCGAATGGCCGCGGCGCTCGGCGACCCGGCGACGGCGTTGACCCGGATCGACCGGGTCCTGGCCGCCGCGGACGATTACGTCCCCGCGCACCTTCATCGAGGCGGCTGGTTGCTGGAGACCGGGCAAGCCGCTGCCGCGGCCGCCGCGTTCGAGAGCGCCGGCGCACTCTCGCCGGACCTGCTCGCCGCCGACCTGGGGTTGGCCCGGGCATTCCTCCAGCAGGATCGCCCCGCCGACGCCGCCGCGCTGCTGGCGACCACCAGGAGCCGCCATCCTGCCGATCCCTACGTCACCCACCTGCTGGCGACCGCGCTACGCCGGGCCGGTCGCGGAGAGCAGGCCGATCGACTCCCCTGGACCGGCGTGCCCCTGCCCGAGCCGTTCGACGATCCGTGGGCCGAGGAGGCGAATGCGTATCGCGTCGGATTCGCCGCCGACCTGAAGTGGGCCAACGCGCTGCTGGCGGCGGGCCGCTTCGACGAGGCGATCGCGATTCTCGAGCGGTTGCGCGATCGGCATCCGCGAGACGTCTCGGTGCTCAGCAACCTCGGCGCGGCCTATCTCGACAGCGGCCGTGTCGACGAGGGGCGCGAAGCCCTCGGCGCCGCCCTCGAGGTCGAACCCGATCACTTCTCGACGCATCTCAACCTGAGCGCTCTGGAGGAGCGGTCCGGCGACCTTCCAGCGGCCCTCGAGCACGCCGACGCGGCGATTCGCGGCAACCCGTACCTGGCCGCGGCCCACGAGAAGAGGGGCCTGCTCCTGGCGCGCGCCCGGCGCTTCGACGAGGCCCGGCGGGCACTGGAGACCGCCGTCGAGCTGGACGCGGAGCGGGCGACGTCCTGGATGGCATTGGGGCTGGTCCACGGTCAGCAGCGACGCTGGGCCGCGGCCGCCACGGCCCTCGAGGAGGCGGCGCGCCGGTCGCCGGGTGACGTCCGTGCCTGGATCGGCCTCTGTCGGGCGGCACTCGAGAGCGGCGATCGCGATCGCGCCCGGGCCGCCGAGCGCCGGGCAACGTCGCTGCGGCCGGACCACCCGGCCCTGCCGGATCTGCGACGACGCATCGCCGACGGAGGTGACTCGTGAGCCGCTCGGCGCGGGTCACCGCCGCGGTGCTGGTCTGCGGGGTGGTCGGCCTGGCCGCCTGCACGCCCGGATCCGCGCCGCCCGACCCGCCGGTGGCGCCGGGCACGCCGTGGTTCGAGGAGCGCGGGGCGGCGGCGGGACTCGCCTTCGAGTTGCGGTCGGGGCACGACGGTCGCTACCTGCTCCCCGAGGGGGTCTTCGGCGGGGCGGCGCTGTTCGACATGGACGACGACGGCGATCTCGACGCCTACCTCGTCCAGGGCGGCGCGGTCCTCGCCGGCGATCGACAGCAACACGGGAATCGTCTGTTCCGCAACAACGGCAACGGGCAGTTCGAGGATGTCACCGCGGGCAGTGGGGCGGACGACCGTCGGTTCGGCATCGGCGTGACCACCGGGGACTACGACGACGACGGTCGGATCGATCTGTACGTGACCAATCTCGGCCGCAACACGTTGTTGCACAACGAGGGTGACGGCCGGTTCCGCGACGTGACCGATGTCGCCGGTGTCGGCGACCGCTCCTTCGGAGCCGGGGCGGCGTTCGTCGACCACGATCGGGACGGCGACCTCGACCTGTTCGTCACCAACTACGTCAACTGGGTTCCCGGAGCGGAGATCGATTGTTTCAATCCCCAGGGCGGGGCCGATTACTGCCTGCCGACGAATTACAACGCGCCGGCCGCGGACACGCTCTATCGCAACGAGGGGGACGGGACGTTTCGCGACGTGAGTGTCGAGGCCGGGCTGCGGGCGGCCTTCGGCAACGGCCTCGGTGTCGCGGCGGCCGACTTCACCGGTGACGGCCTGCCCGACCTGTTCGTCGCCAACGACTCGACGGTCAACCAGTTCTGGGTCAACCAGGGAGACGGGACCTTCCGTGACGAGGCGATCCGGCGTGGCTGCGCCCTGGACGAACACGGCCGGGCCAAGGCCGGCATGGGCGTGACGTACGCCGATGTCGACGACGACGACGACCTCGACCTGATCGTCGTCAACCTGCGTGAGCAGTCCGACTCGTACTTTCGCAACGACGGCGAGCTGTTCGTCGACCGGACCGCGTCGGTGGGACTGGCGACGCGCAGCCGGGCGATCACGCGCTTCGGCGTCGGCCTGGTCGACTTCGACCAGGACGGCCGGCTGGACCTGTTCATGGCCGGCGGCGGAGTGCAGCGGCGGGCCGGCGGGTCGAGCGCCGATCCGTTCGCCGATCCGGATCTGCTGTATCGCGGTGGGCCGGGGCCGTCCTTCTCGGTCGGGTCGCCCCGGAGCGGTCTGGCCGGCGATCCCGAGGCGACTTCCCGGGCGGCGGCATTCGGCGACGTCGACGGCGACGGCGACGTCGATATCCTCGTCACCCACCGTGAAGGTCCGCCGGCGCTGTTGATCAACGAGGCGCCGGACGCCGGGAACTGGCTACGGTTCAAGGTGCGCGAACGCAGTGGCCGGGACGCGATCGGCGCGACGGTGCGCTTGACCGTCGGCGACCGACGCCTGCGGCGCGAGGTCGCGTCGGCCTGGAGCTACTGCGCGGCCAACGATCCGCGGCCCCACTTCGGCCTCGGCGCCGCGGCGACCGCCACCGGCGTGACGGTCCAGTGGGTCGACGGCGTCGTCGAGAGGTTCCCCGACGCCGCGGCCAACCGGCAACTCGAGCTGCGCCGCGGAAGCGGCACGGTCGATCAGCCGTAGCTCTCGACCGGGTCGCAGGTGCAGATCAGGTTCCGATCGCCGTAGGCGTTGTCGATGCGTCCGGTGGGCGGCCAGAACTTGCGCTCCCGGACCCAGGGCGCGGGATAGGCGCCGCGCTCCCGGCTGTAGGGGCGGTCCCAGTCATCCGACGCGATCACCGCCGCGGTGTGCGGCGCCCGTCGCAGCGGGTTGTTCTCCCGGTCGATCTTGCCTTCTTCGATCTCGCGGATCTCCTCGCGGATGATCGCCATCGCCTCGCAGAAGCGATCAAGCTCTTCCTTCGGTTCGCTCTCGGTGGGCTCGATCATCAGCGTCCCGGCGACGGGCCAGGACATCGTCGGAGCATGGAATCCGAAGTCCATCAAGCGCTTGGCCACGTCGTCGGGTGTGATGCCCGCGCTGTCCTTCAGCGCCCTGACGTCGATGATGAACTCGTGGGCCACCAGGTCGCCACGACCGCGGTAGACGATCGGGAAGTGCTCGCCGATCTTCTTCGCCATGTAGTTCGCGTTGAGTACCGCGACCTGGCTCGCCCGCCGCAGCCCATCGGCGCCCATCATCGCGATGTAGGCCCAGGAGATCGGCAGGATGCTCGGGCTACCGTAGGGAGCGGCGGAGACCGGCCCGATCGCCTGGGCGCCGCCCATCTGCGCCAGCGGGTGGCCGGGAAGGAACGGGGCGAGGTGCTCGGCCACGCAGATCGGACCCATGCCCGGACCGCCGCCGCCGTGAGGAATGCAGAACGTCTTGTGCAGGTTGAGGTGGCAGACGTCGCCGCCGTAGTCGCCGGGGCGGCACAGACCGACCTGGGCGTTCATGTTCGCGCCGTCGAGGTAGACCTGACCGCCGTTGGCGTGGATCACGTCGCACACCTCCTGGATCGTCTCCTCGAATACGCCGTGGGTCGACGGATAGGTGATCATCAGCGCGGCCAGCCGCTCCCGCTGCTGCTCGGCCTTGGCCTGCAAGTCATCGAGATCGACGTTGCCCTGGTCGTCACAGGCAACCGGCACGACCTGCATCCCGGCCATCACCGCGCTGGCCGGGTTGGTGCCGTGGGCCGAGGTCGGGATCAGGCAGACGTTGCGATCGACGTCGCCACGGTCCAGGTGCCAGGCGCGGATCACGAGCAGTCCGGCGTACTCGCCCTGCGCGCCGGCGTTGGGCTGCAGCGAGACGGCGTGGAAGCCGGTGATCTCGGCCAGCCAGGCCTCGAGTCGCGCGATCAGCTCGGTGTAGCCCTCGGTCTGGGAGGTCGGCGCGAAGGGATGGATCTTGCCGAAGCCGGGCCAGGTGACCGGGATCATCTCCGCCGTTGCGTTGAGCTTCATCGTGCAGGAGCCCAGCGGGATCATCGAGTGCGCCAGCGAGAGCTCGCGGCTCTGCAGGCGCATGCAGGTAGCGCAGCATCTCGTGCTCGGAGTGGTTCGAGTTGAACACCTCCTGCTGCAGGAACGCGCCGTTGCGCCGGAGCGCCTCGGGTAGCTCCACCTCGGCGGCGGAGGCCAGCTCGTCGATCGACTGTTCCGAGGGGCGGCCGGTGACCGCCTCGATCAGCTCGGCCACGTCGGCGGCGCCGGTCGTCTCGTCGAGGGCGATGACCAGGGTCTCGTCGTCCAGCCGGCGCAGGTTGATCTTGCGCGCCGCGGCGCGGGCGATCGCGGCGTCGGCACCGCCGGGTACACGCTGGACCCGGAGCGTATCGAAGAACGGGGCGCTGCCGAGTTCACATCCACCGGCGCGCAGCCCCTCGGCCAGCGTGGCGGCCAGGCCGTGAACGCGCCGGGCGATCTGCAGCAGTCCCTGCGGGCCATGGTAGACCGCGTACATCGCCGAGATGATCGCCAGCAGAACCTGGGCCGTGCAGATGTTGCTGGTCGCCTTGTCGCGGCGGATGTGCTGCTCGCGGGTCTGCAGCGCGAGGCGGTAGGCCGGCTCTCCGGCGTCGTCCCGCGAGACTCCGACGATGCGGCCGGGCATCTGACGTTTGCCCGCGTCGGTCGAGGACAGGAACCCGGCGTGGGGTCCGCCGAAGCCCAGGGGGACACCGAAGCGCTGGGCGCAGCCGACGGCGATGTCTGCGCCGAGCTCGGCGGGCGAACGTAGCATCGTCAACGCCAGCAGGTCGCAGGCGACGACCGCCATCGCGCCGGCCGCGTGGGCCGCGTCGATGATCGGCCTGGGGTCGCCGATCGAGCCGTCGCTGGCGGGGTACTGGAGCAGGACGCCGAACAGGTCGCCCGCCGTGTGGTCGATCGTCGACGCGTCGCCGATCCGGACCTCGATGCCGAGAGGTTCGGCACGGGCCTTGACCACCTCGATCGTCTGCGGATGGCAGTCCGACGAGACGAAGAACGCGGACCGGGCGGGGCGAACGAGGGCGCGGCACATCGCCATCGCCTCGGCGGCCGCAGTCGCCTCGTCGAGCAGCGAGGCGTTGGCCAGCGGCAGTCCGGTCAACTCGGAGATCACCGTCTGGAAGTTGAGCAGCGCTTCGAGGCGGCCCTGGGCGATCTCGGCCTGGTACGGCGTGTACTGGGTGTACCAGCCGGGATTCTCCAGCACGTTGCGCAGGATCACCGGTGGGGTGATGCAGTCGCTGTAGCCGGTGCCGAGGTAGGAGCGCCAGACCTCGTTCCGGTCGGCGATCCGTTTCAGCTCGGTCAGCAGTTCGCTCTCGGAGAGCGGCGGGTCCAGCTCGAGGGTCTGCTCGTAGCGGATGCCTCTGGGGATCACGTTGTCGGTCAAGCCATCGAGGCTGTCGAAGCCGAGGGTCTTCAGCATCTCGAGCTGCTGGTCGTCCCGGGGGCCGATGTGGCGTCGTGGGAACGTGTCCGACGGTTCGAGGAAGGTGGGGCGGGCGGCGTTGCGGGTGATCTCGCTCATGGGGCTACCTTCGGATCGGAGGATCGACGGTCCTGGGAACGCCGGCCGGAGTCGGTCGACGAGTGTCAAAGATACAACAAACGGGACGGATCATCTTGCGGCCGTCGGTGGAGCCTCGCGGCGGATCCAGCCGCCCCCGAGGACGAGGTCTCCGTCGTAGGCGACGGCGGCCTGGCCCGGAGTCAACGCACGCTGCGGTTCATCGAAGACGATCTCGGCCGTGCCGTCGCCACGATCGTGAATCGTGCCGTCGGCGCCCTGGTGGTTGGAACGGATTCGTACCGACGCCCGCAGCGGTCCACCGGGGCGCTCGAACGGAATCCAGCGCGTGCGCTCCAGGATGCAACGATCCTGCTCCAGGGCTTCGACGTCACCCACGACGACCTGTCGCGTGGCAGGCTCGACCCGCAGCACGTAGAGCGGTCGGTCCGAGGAGATGCCGAGTCCTCGACGCTGGCCGACGGTGAAGTTGGCGACGCCGTCGTGATCGCCGAGGTCCTGGCCCTGCTCGTCGACGATCGAGCCGGCGCCGTCGGCGGGCGCCATGTTCTGGCGCTGCAGGAAGTCGCGGTAGCTCTCGCCCTCGGCGACGAAGCAGAGGTCCATCGACTCCGGCTTGTCGGCGGTACCGAGTCCCCACTCCCGGGCCAGTTCCCGGACCTCTTCCTTGCGCAGCTTGCCCAGCGGGAACTCGGCGGAGCGACGCTGGGACTCGGGCAGGTCGAACAGGAAGTAGGACTGGTCCTTGGTCGGGTCGGCGGCCCGGCGTAGCAGCGTGCGTCCGCTCCGCGGATCCTTCTCGAGGATCGCGTAATGCCCGGTCACGACGACGTCGGCGCCGACGGCCCGGGCGCGTCCGAGGAGCGCGCCGAACTTCATGTAGGTGTTGCAGCGGATGCAGGGCGATGGGGTCTTGCCTTCGGCGTAGTCCTGGGCGAACGGGTCGAGCACCCGGCGCTTGAACTCGTCTTCCATGTCGATGACGTAGTGCGGGAAACCCATCTGCTCGGCGACCCGGCGGGCGTCGCGGAAGTCGTCGGGGGAGCAGCAGCGGCCGTAGCGCTCTTCCTCGCCGGCGAGCTTGTCGATGAGTTGCATCGAGAATCCGACGACCGGCGCACCGCCCCTGGCTGCCAGGCAGGCCGCGACGGAGCTGTCGACTCCCCCGCTCATCGCCACCGCTTTCAGATTCATCGGGTCGCTCCCGTGGCCGCCGTAGCCGCCAGGTCGCCCTCGGCGCGCCCGGGCGTTTCGACCCCGGCGCCGGGCGCTTTCGAGGGCAATACACTAGCCCGGATGGGGGTGGGGTGCCAGCGGAAGCGGGCCCACGACGAGATCGCTTTCAGGTGTCGGCGCGCGAGCTGAAGGGTGTCCCCGAAACCCCCTTTTCGTACACGTCCCCTATTCGTTCGACGACGGCGGGGAACTGGTCGAGGAAGTGGTCGACGTCGGTGTCCCGGGTGTTCCAGCCGAGAGAGATGCGGACGGCTCCTCGGGCCTGGTCGGTGGAGTAGCCCATCGCCTCGATCACGTGCGAGGGCTCGACGGCGCCGGAGGCACAGGCGGAGCCGGTCGAGACGGCGAAGCCGGCAAGGTCGAGGGCGATCGCCAGGGTGTCGCCGGGTATCCCCGGGATGGCGAAGTTGAGGGTGTTCGGGAGTCGCGGCACGGTCTGACCGTGAACCCGGATGTCGGGGAACTGGGCTCGCAGTCGCGTCTCGAGCCGGGCACGCAGACGCAGCAAGCGTTTGGCCTCGGTCGAGCAGGAGCGCTGGGCCTCGGCGGCCGCGGCGCCGAAGGCGCACTGGGCGGCGACCGCCTCGGTACCGCCCCGCCGCCTTCGCTCCTGGGCTCCGCCGGCGATCAGCGGCGCGAGCACGATCCCCTTGCGCACGATCAACGCGCCGGTGCCCCGTGGGCCGCCGAGCTTGTGACCCGACAGAACCAGCAGGTCGGCGCGCAGTCGCTTCGGGTCAAGGGGGAGCTTCCCGGCGGCCTGGACCGCGTCGACGAGAAACGGTACGCCGCGGTCCCGGCAGAGGGAACCGATCTCCTCGACCGGCTGGATCACGCCGGTCTCGTTGTTGGCCAGCTGTAAGGCCACGAGGCAGACGTCGGGGCCGATCTGGGTCGCGAAACGGCCGACGTCGACCCGACCGGTCGGTCCGCAGGGCGCGCGGACGACGACCGCACCGCGGCTGCGTGCGGCCTGTGCCGCCTCGAGAACGGCGGAGTGCTCGATCGACGACACGACGATCCGCGGACGGTCGGCCGGCGCGCGATCGGCCACGCCACGGACCGCGGCGCTGATCGCCTCGGAACCGCCGCTGGTGAAGACGACATCGGCCGGCGCACAGCCGGCGAGGGCGGCGACCTGCTCCCGGGCACGTTCCAGGCGAGCCCGCGCCGCACGGCCTTCGGCGTGTAACGACGAGGGGTTTCCCGTCGCGGCGTCGAGGGCCTCGGCCCAGGCCTTGCGAGCCTCGGGCCGGATCGGACTCGTCGCGTTGTGGTCGAGATACGTACGCATTCTGTCGGGCTTCTCCGGCTGCAATTCCGTCATTATGGTTGTGTTAGAGTACGCCGTTCAACCGCCCTCGTGTCGAGGATTCCCCCATGTCCGATCAGCCAGATCTCAAGAGCACGATCCACCTTCCCAGTACCCCGTTCAAGATGAAGGCGAACCTCGCCCAGCGAGAGCCGGAGATCCTGGACTGGTGGGACAAGATCGATGTCCACGCACGGATCCAGGAGCGTCGCGCGGGCCGGGACCCGTACGTCCTCCACGACGGCCCGCCCTACGCCAACGGCAACATCCATCTGGGCCAGGCGCTGAACAAGATCCTCAAGGACTTCGTGGTCAAGTCCCGCTCGATGATGGGACACGACTCGGCCTACGTCCCGGGCTGGGACTGCCACGGGCTGCCGATCGAGATCCGCGTCGACAAGGAGCTCGGGCCGAAGAAGCAGGAGATGCACGCGCTGCAGATCCGCCATCGCTGCCGCAAGTACGCCGAGAAGTTCATCGGCATCCAGCGCAAGGAGTTCCGTCGCCTCGGTGTCTTCTGGGATCGGAACCTCGACACCGCCGAAGAGAAGGCGGCGGCCCCGAGCCGCAAGGCGATCTATCGCACGATCGACCGGACCTACGAGGCGGAGATCGTCCGGCAGCTCGGCCGCTTCTTCGTCAACGGTTCGGTGTACCACGGCGTCAAGCCGGTGCACTGGTGCTTCTCGTGCAAGACCGCACTGGCCGAGGCCGAGGTCGAGCACGACGACCGGACCGATCCTTCGGTCTACGTGAAGTTCCCGCTGCGTGGCGCCGACAAGCGCGTGGCCGAACTTGCCGGTCGTTCCGTGTCGTTGCTGATCTGGACGACGACTCCCTGGACGTTGCCGGCGAACCTGGCGATCACGCTGCATCCGACGCTGCCGTACGTCGCGGTCGCCCGAGGGGACGAGGCGGTGATCGTCGCCGAAGGGCTGCTGGAAGAGGTCGCGGCAAAGCTTGGCTGGGAGTCTCCCGAGGTCGTCGCCCGCTTCACCGGCGCCGAGCTCGCCGGGGAGGGTGACGACTGGGCCGGTACCGAACTGACCGTCGAGCGACCCTACCTCGCTCCCGCCGGCCCGGCCGCCGGCGACGGTGTCGTGATCCTCGGCGAACACGTGACCCTCGAGGCCGGCACCGGCTGCGTGCACACCGCGCCGGGACATGGCGCCGACGACTTCAACGTCGGCCGCAAGTACGGTCTCGAGACCTTCAACCCCGTCGGCGACGACGGCCACTATGTCGCCGCGAAGGTCGCTCCCGAGCTGGCCGACCAGTTCGTCCTCGACGCCAACGCGTGGATCGTCGACGACCTGCGCCGGCGCGGCTGGTTGCTCCACGACGAGGCATACAGCCACAGCTACCCCCACTGCTGGCGCTGCAAGAACCCCGTGCTGTTCCGCTCGACTCCGCAATGGTTCATCTCGATGGACGCGACGGGTCTGCGGGAGAAGGCGCTGGAGCAGATCCGCCGGACCCGGTGGTTGCCGGCCTTCGGCGAGGCGCGGATCCATCAGATGATCGAGGGGCGTCCCGACTGGTGCATCTCCCGGCAGCGTACCTGGGGTGTGCCGATCCCGGCGGTGGTCTGCGGCGACTGCCTCGAAGAGAACGAGCAGGCGTTCGTACGCGACCCCGCCCTGTTCGAGCACATCGTCGCTCTGTTCGAGGCCGAGGGTTCCGACGCCTGGTTCGGCGTGCCGGAGGGTGACGAGGGGCGGCTGCGGCCCTACCGTGACGACGCCGAGCGGCTGGCGCGCCTCGTGCCGGAGTCGATCACCTGTCCCGAGTGCAACAAGCGCGACGGCCTGACCCTTCACGAGCACATCGTCGACGTCTGGTTCGAGTCCGGTGCCTCGCATGGTGCAGTGCTCGGTCGTCAGGACCGCCTGCCCTGGCCCGCCGATCTTTATCTGGAGGGACACGATCAGTACCGCGGCTGGTTCCACTCGTCGCTGCTCGTGGCGGTCAACGATCGTGGCCTGGCGCCGTATCGCGGAGTCGTGACCCACGGGTTCACCCTCGACGGCGACGGTCGCAAGATGTCCAAGTCGATCGGCAACACCGTCTCCCCGCTGGACATCGCCGGCACCCGGGGCTCGGAGATCCTGCGCCTCTGGGTTTGCGGGATCGACTTCCTCGAGGACATGCGCATGTCCGAGGAAGTGCTGGCCCGCAACGCCGAGGCCTACCGCAAGGTGCGCAACACGTTCCGCTACCTGCTGGGCAACCTGAACGAATTCGATCCGGCCAGGGACTGCATGGCCTACGACGAGATGGAGGAGATCGACCGCTGGGCGCTCCAGCTTCTCGAGCAACGCCGCCGGCGCTGGATCGAAGCCTACGAAGCGAACCAGTACCACGTCCTCTATCACGGGCTGCACAACTACTGCTCGGTCGACCTGTCGTCGCTCTACCTCGATGTGCTGAAGGATCGGCTGTACACCTACCCCGAGAACTCCGACGCGCGCCGTTCGGCCCGGACGGCGCTCTGGCGCATCGCCCGGGATCTCTGCCGGCTGATGGCGCCGGTGCTCTGCTACACCGCCGAGGAGATCTGGCAGGAGCTGCTGGCGCTCCAGGGCGGCGAGCGCTGGGAGCGCGGCACCGTTCATGCCGAGGAGTTCCCCGAGGGGCTCGAGGTCGAGGAAGACCGCGCGTTGCTCGATCGCTGGGAGCGGCTGCTCGTCTTGCGCGAGGGGATCGCCAAGGCCCTCGAACTGGCCCGGGCCGAGAAGATCATCGGGACCTCGCTGGAGGCCGCCGTGACCGTCGAGGCCAACGCGAGCGACACAGCATTCCTGCAGTCCTTCGGCGACGAGCTGCGCTTCCTGCTGCTGACCGGCCCGGTCACGTTCGGCGCCGCCGGCGAGGGCGCTCATCGCTCGGAGACCAGCGAGGGGCTGCTGGTCGCCGTCGACCAGGCGCCGGGACAGAAGTGCGCCCGCTGCTGGAACTACACCGAGGATGTCGGATGCGACCCGGCTTGGCCCGGAGTCTGTGCCCGCTGCTCCGGCCACATCGCGGCGGCGTCGGGATGAACCAGTCCTCTCGCCGTCCGTACTTCGTGCTGGCGGCCGTCCTGCTCGTCCTCGACCAGCTGACGAAGGTGATGGCGCACGCCTGGCTGCGCGGCAGCACGCCGGTGGAACTGATCCCGGGCTTCTTCAACCTGATCTATTCGCGGAACCGCGGCGGACTGTTCGGCTACTTCGGCGATCTGGCGGAGGTCTGGCGGATCGGCCTGTTGACGATCGTGCCCCTGGGCGCCGTGGTGCTGATCGGA
The DNA here is from genome assembly GCA_942490715.1 of uncultured bacterium. Classification (GTDB taxonomy): domain Bacteria; phylum Acidobacteriota; class Polarisedimenticolia; order Polarisedimenticolales; family Polarisedimenticolaceae; genus CALNYP01. The sequence goes on along the minus strand of CALNYP010000029.1, from coordinate 5,232 downwards.
TTCGTGCTCGCCCGGGGTGAGGCCGACGATCGACCGACGCTGCTGGGCCTCGGACTGATCCTCGGCGGCGCGGCGGGTAACCTGATCGATCGGATCTTCCGCGGCGAGGTCGTCGATTTTCTCGACGTCTACGTCTCCTCGCCGGGTGCGGCAGCCTGGCTGATCGAGACGTTCGGCACGGCGCACTGGCCGACCTTCAACGTCGCCGACTCGGGCATCGTCGTCGGCGCGGGGTTGCTGATTTTGACGATTTTCCGGCGCGACGAGTAGACTGCCGGCATGTTCCCGATCCTGATCGACCTGGGAAGCTGGAATCTTCCGTTCCTCGGCGAGACGCCGATCTTCCTGCCGACCTACGGGGCGCTGTTCGCGGGGTCGGTCGTGCTTGGCTGGTGGTGGTTCGGCCGTCGCACCCGTGGTCTCGACATCGACGCCGACACGCTGTTCAACCTGACCTTCTACACGCTCCTGGCGGGCCTGCTCGGCGCGAAGGCGCTGTTGATCCTGATCGACTGGCGCTTCTACCTCGAGCATCCGAAGCTGATCCTGGCCACGATCCGCTCCGCCGGCGTGCTGCTCGGCGGTGTGATCGCCGGCGCGGCAACCTTCGTTCTCTACTGTCGGAAGAAGGGGCTGCCGACCTGGCGCCTTGCCGACGCGATCGCGGCTCCGCTGGCGCTGGGCCAGGGGATCGGTCGCCTGGGCTGCTGGTCCGCCGGCTGCTGCTGGGGTCGCGGAACTCACGCCGATCATCCGCTGGCGACGGTCTTCACCAATCCCCGGGCCGGCTCCCAGACCGGCGTGCCTCTCGACACGCCGTTGATCGCGGTCCAGCCGATCCAGATGGTCGCCGACCTGCTCCTCGCCGGTTTCCTGACCTGGCTCTGGCGGCGCAAGCCCGAACCGGCGGGAACGGTCTTCTGGAGCTACGTGCTGATCTACAGCCTGACCCGGGGCACGATCGAGTTCTGGCGCGGAGACGCCAACCGGGGGCTCTGGCTGGACGGGGCGGTCTCGACCTCCCAGCTGATCTCGCTGGCCGGCATCGTGGTCGCGGCCGTCGTCTTGCTGGCCGGTCGCCGCCGATCGGCGCCGGCGCCGGCGAGACAGTGACACCCCGGGCTCCGGAGCCGCTGGAGCTGCCGGTCGCCGCCTCCGACGACGGCCGAAGGCTGGACCAGTTCCTCGTCGAGCACGCCGAAGGGATGAGTCGTTCCGCCTGGAGCCGGATGATTCGCCGCGGCCATGTGAGGGTCAACGGAGCGTCGGTGACCAAGCCCGGTGCCGAGCTGCTCGCCGGCAACGTGGTGCGGGTGGAACTGCCGGCCCCGGTCGACTCGACCCTGCAGCCCGAGGCGATCCCGCTCAGCGTGATCGCCGAGGATGACGACATCATCGTGATCGACAAGCCCAGCGGGATGCCGGTCCACCCGGGTCACGGCCGCACCAGCGGCACCCTGGTCCACGCGCTGCTCGGCCGGGGGACGACCCTCTCCCCCACCGGCGCTCCCGAGCGGCCGGGGATCGTCCATCGCCTGGACATGGGGACGTCGGGGGTGATGGTCGTCGCCAAGTCCGAGCCGGCCCATCGGGGACTGGCGGCCGCGTTTGCCTCCCGCGCGGTCGACAAGCGCTACCTCGCGCTGGTCTGGGGCCGGATCGACCCCGAGGCCGACACCCTGACCCGGGCGATCGGCCGCAGCCAGCGCGACGCGCTCAAGATGGCGGTGAGCGCGACCCGTGGACGCTCCCGGGAGGCGATCACCGACTACCGGACCGCCGAGTCGTTTGCCGGTTTCTCCCTGCTCGACGTTCGACCCCGCACCGGAAGGACCCATCAGATCCGCGTGCACCTGCAGGCGGCCGGCCATCCGCTGGTCGGCGACGACCGCTACGGCGGCGCTCACACCGGGGGTGTCCAGGACCCCCTGCGCCGCAAGGCGTTGCGCGAGTTCGGGCGTCTGGCCCTGCACGCGGCCCAGCTCTCGTTCGATCACCCGGTCGGCGGAAAGCGGGTGACCTACCGGGCACCGTTGCCGTCTGCTTTCGAGCAGCTGCTCGAGGCGTTGAGGTCGGTGTGACGCGGCCGTCGACGATCGCCGTCATCGGCAGCGGTCGGCTGGCTCGTTTCCTCGTGCCGGCCCTCGATCGTGCGGGGCAGCCGGTCGTCGCCGTCGCCGCCCGGACGAGGTCGTCGGCGCGGGCGATCGCTCGCCGGGCACCGGGTGCGCTGGCGACGATCGACATCGTGCGGGCCGCGTCGGCGGCGCAGACGATTCTGCTGGCCGTCAGCGACCGGGCGATCGCCGGGCTGGCCGATGATCTGGCGCGATCCGCCGAATTCGACCCCTCCGGAAAGGTCGTCTTGCACCACGCCGGCTCCCTGGGGCCCGAGGCACTCGTCGCGCTCTCCCGGGGCGGGGCCGAGGTCGGCGTGCTTCATCCGCTGCAGACCTTCGGCTCGTCGACCCGGCGAAACCCGACGTTGCCCGAGGGAACCCGCGCCCGGATCGAGGGCAGCCCGATCGCTTGCCGCCGTGCCCGCGGCCTCGCCCGGGCCCTGGGACTGTCCCCCCTGGCCGGAGGGGTTCGCTGGACCCCCGAAAGGCGCGCGCTGTACCACGCCGCGGCCTCGATGGCCTCGAACGACCTCGTGGCGCTGCTCCATCATGCGATCGAGGCGATGACCCGGGCCGCCGGTGTCGGTCCCGACGCTGCACGGTCGGCGCTGCTGCCCCTGGTACAGGGAACCCTGCGCCAGCTCGAGAACGGTGGCGTCGAGGGCGCTCTCGCCGGCCCGGCGGTCCGTGGAGATCGTGAGACGCTGGCCGGTCACGGTAGGGCTCTGGCTGCCGGATCTCCCGAGGCGGCGGAGGTCCATCGCTGCCTGTCGGCGACCCTCGAGCGGCTCGCCGGCGTCGATGACGCTGACGCCGGCGGTCGCGCCGGCGTCGATGACGCTGACGCCGGCGGTCGCGCCGGCGTCGATCGCGACGGCGCCGATCGCTGAAAACGGCCGCGGCGGCGGTGGCCGGGTCCCGAGGGTGAAGGTATAGTTTCGGGATGCGAACGACCCTCTACCGCCTTGTTGTCCTCGTGATTCTCGTGCTCTGCGCCGGGCCGGCCCTGGCCCAGATGAAGATGCGCCAGGCGGTGAATCAGCCGGTGCCGACCGACAAGGGTGTCTGGGACGGTACGTACTTTCACGTGAACCGCGACGCTCAGATGGGGCTGTGGGTCCGGACCGTCGACGGTGCCCCGGTCTTCCGGCTGCAGTACTTCGGCGTCGGCACGAACGAGCAGTTCGCGACCGAGTGGGATGGGCACTCGGACTACACCGTCAAGGGTGCCCCCGGTCGTTTCGATCTGGTGGTCGAGGAGGGCGACGCGGTCAGCGCCCGGGGCCGCTGGAGCTGGGTGCTCGAGTTCGCCGATTCCGGTCGTACGGAAGAGGGCCAGGTCAAGATCTACCGCACCGGCGACGGTCGGCAGCTCGTCTTCGACTTCCAGGAGTTCATGCGCACGATCCGCAGAGGCGACCAGGTCAATCACTACCCCGCGCCCCAGGTACTGACCTTCCGGAAGATCTCCAAGCGAGAGCTGCTCTGGGACGAACTGCCCTTCTGACCATTCCGATCCAGCCGGTTTCTGGCGCTTGACGCGCCTTTGCGTGCCTTCCTATACTCGCGCCCGGTCCGCGGCATCCCGGACGGTCCCTCCCACGGGGGGCGTCCGCACCGATCATGTAGCGACACGTCGAGGGGCCTCGACTGCGTGTCCGAGGGGAAGTGAATGAGTCAGCCGCGAGATCACTGGAGTTCCAGGGCCGGGTTCGTCCTCGCCGCTGCCGGAAGCGCCATCGGACTCGGCAACCTCTGGAAATTCCCCTACATCGCCTGGGAAAACGACGGCGGCGCCTTCGTACTCGTCTACCTCGTCTGTATCGCCCTGGTCGGGCTCCCGATCATGCTCGGCGAGATCCTGCTCGGTCGGCGCTCCCAGAAGAGCGCCGTCGGTGCGATCAAGGAGGCCGCCGGCAAGAACTGGGGATTCGTCGGCGGGCTCGGCGTCTTCACCGGATTCGTGATCCTCGGCTACTACGCCGTGATCGCCGGCTGGGGGTTGCGCAACTTCGTCATGTGCCTCGGCTGGACCCTCAACGGGTTTCCGGCGCAGGCCGATCTGGCCGGCGAGTTCGGCCTGTTCCTGGCGGACTGGAAGGCGCAGTTCGTGACCACCGTGCTGTTCATGGCGGCGACGGTCTTCGTCGTCCTTCGCGGGATCGGCAAGGGGATCGAGAGCGTCTCCCGACGACTGATGCCGCTGTTGATGGGAATCCTGCTGCTCGTGCTGGCCAGCGCCCTGTCGATGGAGGGCGCCGGCGAAGCGCTGCAGTTCGTCTTCGCGCCGAACTTCGGCGAGCTGGACATCAACGGAGTGCTCGAGGCCCTGGGCCACTCGTTCTTCACGCTGTCCCTCGGCATGGGCGCGATGATCACCTACGGTTCGTACATGGGCCGCGATGAGTCGATCATCCGCTCGTCGCTCGTCGTCGTGGTCCTCGACACGTTGATCGCGCTGGTCGCGGCGGTGGCGATGTTCTCGGTGATCTTCTCGGTCGCCGGCCTTCAGGATCAGCTCGGCCGCTCATCGGTCGGGATGCTGTTCATCACGCTGCCGTCGTTGTTCTACAACCACGTCCCGCTGGGTAGTCTGCTGGCGCCGCTGTTCTACATCCTGGTCAGCTTCGCCGCGCTGACCTCGACGATCTCGATTCTCGAGGTCGTCGCGGCCTACTTCATCGACGAGCGTGGCATGACCCGTCCCCGCGCGGTGGCGCTCACCGGCGGCGGGACGCTGATCCTCTCGGTCCTGTGCAGCCTCTCCCTCGGCGCCTGGGGTCCGATCTCGAACTTCGAGATCTTCCCCGGCAAGGCCGGCCTGCTCAGCACTCTCGACCATCTGGCGTCGAACTGGCTACTCCCGGTCGGCGGCCTGCTGACCACGATCATCGTCGGCTGGGTCCTCTCGGCCGCGATCACCAAGGGCGAGCTCGTCGACGACAACACCCCGACCTGGTTCCGCTACGACCTCTGGCGCCTCGTCATGCGCTACGTCGTCCCCGTAGCCGTAGGCGCCATCATCATCGCCGTGATCCTCGGAAGAGACTTCTCGTAAGGTTTCTTCGAACACCGACCGAGCCGCACCAACGAGCAACGCCACTCTGCGTCT
>CALNYP010000028.1:0-77185 GCA_942490715.1 uncultured bacterium | reverse complement strand
TCAGTCGATCTTCCGGGCGTGCTCGCCCTCCTGACTCGCCCCCTCGTACAGCACCATGCCGGTCACGGCGCCGTCGGCGTCGCGCTCGAATTGCACCCGGGTCGCCTGCCCCTCGTAGAAGAACTCGTTCTTCGAGGTGGGCCGGATCGGCAACGGCTGGCCATTGCCCCGGCGTGTGTAGAGGATCGAGCCGGCGAGCATCACCGAGCGCGTCTCCTCGTCGTTGATCCGGTAGGTGCCGGCGAGCTGACTCAGTTCATCGGTCGTCAGGGTCACGACCTTCCGGGGCGGCAGGAACTCGATCGCCGGAAGCTGGATCCGCGTCTTGCGGATCGGCTTGCCGTCGAGGAACGCCTGCATCGACTCGAGAATCTCCGGCGACGAGAGAAACAGCGGATCGCTGTGGCCCGCGCCGTCGATGATCAGGTGCTGGGCTTCGGAGAGTCCGCGCATCACCTCTTCGCCGTTGCTCACCGGGGTGCGGCCGTCGAGGGTTCCGCTGATCAGCAACGTCGGCACCGCGGAACGCAGCGGCTCGCGGAACTTGTCGCCGAGATCCTCGACACCGACACTCGGGCAGACGTCGGGGAACGGGAAGTTGATCGCGTCACCGAGCAGGGTCTTCCCCGCCTCGGCGGCGATCCGCTCGAGCCACGGCTTCGAAGCGCCCGAGGCGCAGTCCATCGCCAGCGACATGCCGTTGCCGGCGTTGCCGAACTTGTGCTGCGCCGCCGCCAGAGCCAGCAGCGTCCAGTCGCCGTTCTCCAGTCGCGAGACGATATCGGGAAGCCCGGCGAAGCTCTCGGGGCCGCGGAGCATTCCGGCGAAGGCGACCTGCAGTTCGAACTTGCCGACGGAGATCGGCGAGGTCATGCCGTTCGCCGGGTGGGTCAGCGAGACCGTCGGCGGATCCTTCTCGATGCGTTCGAAGATCGCCGCGATCGACCCGAGCAGGTCCGGTGTCGCCGCCGCGATGGCCGGGTTGGCCCGGGCCAGGGTTGCGATCTGCTCGATCAGCTTCTGCTGGTCCGACGGCAGCTTGTAGGAATGATGTAACCCCTCGAGTCCGGCAAGGATCGCCCGGTCGGTGTGGGCGCCGTACTCCTTCATGTAGGCCAGCGCCAGATGGGTTCCGTAGCTGATGCCCCAGAGGGTCAGCTTCTTCGATCCGAGACCGCGACGCAGGTCGTCCAGATCGGCGGCGCTCTCCCGGGTGTTGTAGCCGTTCAGGTCGACACCTTCGCCGCGGAGTCGCTCCATGCAGCGCGCCACCGCGCCACCGATGATCGTGCCGGCCTCGGCTCGATCGACGGGTCGGTCGAGAGGCAACATGTACGGCTCGTTGCAACTCAGGTCCGGCCCGGACATGCCGGTGCCTCGCTGATCGAAGGCGATCACGTCACCGAAGGCGCGCAGGGCCATGAACAGCGGAAAGCGGGTGTAGGTCGCGGTGCCGGTGCCCGAACCTCCCGGCCCGCCGGCGAGGTAGACGATCGGCGCGCCGGGCTTCCTCGCGGTGCTGGCGAAGCGCACGAAGCGCAGCTCGATCGTGCGGCTGTCCGGCTTGCTCCGGTTCTCGGGAACCGTCATCCGGCCCAGCTCGGCCTCGACCTTCTCTCCCGTGTACGACTCGAACGTGTAGGGCTCGAACTCGATCGCCGGCGGCGACGCGGCCAGCAGCCCGGCGGCTCCGGCGGCGCTGACGACGACCAGGGCCAGTAGACGATGAATCACTCTCACGATCTCCTCCTTGCTTGACGTCCTTCCGTCTTTCGAGGAAACGGCGCCGGAGTGCGCCGGGATACAGCAACTCGGTCAGCGGCACTCCCGGACCGGCGAACGGCACCTGCCGGGACGAATCGGGGAGCGCGAGCGGTGTATCTTTGTGGAGTGATGCGATCGGTTCGACTTACCTTCGTCGCCTGTGCGCTCCTGCTCGTCTGTGCAGGCTGCTCCCGTCCCGCAGACACACCCTCGTTCACCGTCCGTGACTTCGTCATGCATGTCGGCGACGGCGAGGGCTTCGAGCAACCGGAGTTCGACGACTCCGACTGGGAGCCGATCGCATTCGGCGACGTGCCGGGCTCCGACTCGATCCTCTGGCTGCGTGGGGAGCTGACGTTGATGCCGGAGCATCTGACACCGACGCGACCCCTCGGACTGCATATCTCGGCACTCGCCTCCCACGAGATCTGGTGGGACGGCCAGTTGATCGGTCGGGGTGGCCAGGTCGGTGCCTCGGCGGAGACCGAGGTGCCCGGCCCGATCCACACCCACTACGTCGTGCCCGATCGCCTCGCCCAGCCCGGACCGCACAAGCTCGCGCTGCGGACGTCGGCGTTCCATCGCGGCTTCGAGCCCTCGTCGGGGTACTGGGTCGTCTGGGTCGCCGAGTACGACCAGATCGCCAGGGCCGGGAACCGTCAGATCGAGCGTGCGCTGATCGGTCTCAGCGGTCTCGTCGTCGTCGCGATCTTCTCGATGATCCTGTTCCTGATCGACCGACGCGATCGGTCGTTCCTGTTCCTGGCCCTGCTCTGCGCCACCGCCGGCGCGCTGCTGATCGCCGAGTCGTGGCGCATGCTGTTCGGCTACACCTACGACTGGCACCTGACACGGTTGATCGCGGTGACGGCGCTGGCCTGGCTGTTCGACCTGCTGCTGCTCGTGTTTCTCGCCCGACGCTTCCCGCTCCCCCGCGCCCTGTGGTTCGTGCTGGCGGGCGTGCTGCTGGCCACGATCCCGGTATTGACCGAGCGCTCCTGGGATCCCAAGGCGCTGCTCGGCTTTCTCGGGGTCTTTTCCCTCGCCCTGGCCTGGACCGGCTGGGCGGTCGTCCGCCGGCTACCGGGCAGCCTGCTGGCGTTCCTCGGAGTGGCATCGCTGCTCGGGACCCTGCTCTGGAACCGCTTCGGATTCATCGAGTACAACCTCTACCTGGCCCTGGACTTGCTGCTGCTCTGCCTGCTGGCGTCTCACGCGTTGCAGGTCCGGCGCGAGCGCCAGGAGCGGGAACAGGCGCTGCTCAAGTCGGCGCGGCTCGAGCTGGAGTTGCTGCGCCGGCACATCCAGCCCCACTTCCTGATGAACACGCTGACCGCGCTGGCCGAGTGGGTCGAGGAGGAACCGGCCGTCGCGTCGCGAATGATCCAGGCCCTCGCCGAGGAGTTCCGGTTGCTGGGGGAGATCTCCTCCCGCCGCTTGATCCGGCTCGAGGACGAGATCCGGCTCTGCCGGACCCATCTCGAGATCATGAGCTACCGCAAGGGGCACGACTTCCGGATGACGGTGGCGGAGCTGGACCTGGACTCGCTGGTCCCGCCGGCGGTGATCCACACGCTGGTCGAGAACGCGATCACCCACAACCACTACGACGAGCCGGAGGTCGAGATGCGGCTGACCGGAAACGTCGATGGCGGCCGCACACGCTATCGCTTCGAAGCGCCGCTGGGACGCGAAGAGGAATCGCCCCGGGAGCCCCGGCCGGAAGGCACCGGCCTGCGCTACATCCGGGCGAGACTCACCGAGAACTTCGGCCAGGACTGGCAGTTGACGAGCCGTTGCGCCGGCACCTCCTGGGTCACCGAGATCCAGATCCCCCAGGCGACCGGCGGTTGAGCTTCCACGTGCTGATCGTCGAGGACGAGGCGGTCGTCGCCCGGTGGCTGGCCCGGCTCGTGACCACGCTCCTCGGCGAGCGGCTCGCCTCGCTCGAGCACCGCCCGACCCTCGACTCGGCCCGGAAGCAGATCGCGGGGGGCCGTGTCGATCTGCTGATGCTCGATCTGGATCTGCACGGCGAGGATGGCTTCGGCGTGCTGCAGGAGACCAGCGCCGAGCGATTCCAGACGATCGTCGTCTCGGCACGTCACGATCAGGCCTTGAAGGCGTTCGAGTACGGCGTCGTCGACTTCGTCCCCAAGCCCTACGACGAGGCGCGACTGCGCCAGGCCCTCGAGCGGGTCGTCCGGCGGGACCCCGAGCTGCGCGAGCGGTTGCGCTTCCTCACGGTACGCCGCCGCGGGGAGCTGTTGACGCTTCCGCTGGACCGGGTGCTGTTCGTGCGCGGTGCCGACGACTACGCCGAGATCCACTGCGAGGATGGCACGCCGTACCTTCACGCACGGACGCTGACCTCGCTCGCCGAACTGCTGCCCGCTTCGTTTCTGCGGGTGCATCGCTCGTACGTGGTCAACCTGGACAAGGTCGAGCGCTACGTCAGCGGCGCCGGCGGAAAGTACCGGCTCGTCCTGCACAACGGCGATGAGGTGCCGATCAGCCGGGGACTCTACCGGGATGTGCGCAAGACATTGCTCGATCGTTGAGTCCTTGCTCGATCATTGACGTACCCGTGTGGCCGACGGTCGGCGACAGAAATCTGGAAGCCCGTTGCCACCCTCCCCTCCCCGGCGTATAAACCGGCCAGACCCTGGGGAGAGGGGACTCCAGTGGCGATCAACTTTGACGACCGGTCCGTCGTGACGGTTCCACACCCCCAGCTTCGTGAAGTCTCGGAAAGGTTCGCAATCATGCGCCCATAGCTCAATGGCGTGATGGGGGAACCGCACGGACAGGAGCGTTCGACACGGAAGATCGCCGGGACGAAAGCGGGTGTCACGGGACTGCCGCCCGACCGGAGGCCTGGCGAGATCGGCGTATCGACGTGCTTCGGGCACACCGTTCCTTTCTGGCCGGTTCCTTCCAGAGCAACGGCTTGTTAAGCCGGAGACGCGGGTTCGATTCCCGTTGGGCGTATCAACCGGCATCGACCGGGGAGTGCCGTGGCCGCGTCGTATGATCCTCGGGCGATCGAGTCTCGCTGGTCGGCGGCATGGGAGCGCGCAGGTTGCTATCGCGCGCCGGAACTCCCCCAGGGTCCGAAGTTCTACAACTACGACTCCGGCCCGTTCCCGTCGGGTCCGCTGCACTTGGGTCACGTCCGTTGTTATCTCCTCGGCGATGTGACGGCCCGCTACCAGCGCAGCCTCGGCAAGTGCGTGCTCTACGCCACGAACTGGGATGCCTTCGGCACGCCCAACGAGCTGGCCGCGATCCGCGAGGGACGGACTCCGGCGGAGTTCACCCAGCACTGGATCGACACGATGGGCGAACAGCTTCGGACGCTGGGCATCAGCTACGACCGCTCCCGGCTTCGGTCGTCGTGTGAGCCGGAGTACTACCGCTGGACCCAGTGGTTGTTCCTGCGGCTCCGTGAGCTGGGATGGATCGTGCGGCGGGAAGCAGAGGTTCCGTTCTGCCCGCGCTGCGAGACGGCGCTCTCCTCGATGCAGCTGGAGCACGGACGTTGCTGGCGCTGCGCGGCCCCGGCGGAGACCCGTCGCCGCAAGCAATGGTTCGTCACGATCGCCGACCGGGCACCGACGCTGTTGCGGAGCCTCGATCGACTGGAGGGCTGGAGCGCTCAGGTCCGCAAGCTGGTGCGCGGACAGGTCCAGTCGGCCAGGGGACGGGTCGCCACCGATCGAGACTGGTCGATCTCCCGCCAGCGTTCGTGGGGCACACCGATCCCGATCGTGTTCTGCGCGTCGTGCGGAGAAGTGCCGGTGCCCGAACCGGCCCTGCCGGTCCGGCTTCCCGACGATCTCGACTGGACCCTCGGCTCACGGGCCCTTTCGTCCCACGCCGGGTTCGTCGCGGTCGACTGCCCAGCCTGCGACGGCCCGGCAAGGCGCGAGACCGATACTCTCGACTGCTTCTTCGACGACCTCTGGTGTTTCATGGGCGGACTGGTCGACCTCGAGGGCACGCCGACGTTGCAAGGAGATCGACTACAGGCCTGGATGCCGGTCGACCGCTTTCACAGCGGCTTCGACACCGTGGCCTACCTGCACCTCTACCGCTTCCTGACCGGCGTACTGCACGAGGCCGGCGAGCTCGGGTTTGCCGAACCGGTCCTCGGCCACGTCGGCCACGAGATGGTGCTCGCCGAGGGGCGCAAGATGAGCAAGCACCTGGGAAACGCGATCTCGCCGGCGGCGATCGTCCGTCGCCACGGCGCGGACACCTTGCGGGTGGCGATGCTCTGGGCCGCGACTCCCCACAAGGCGATCGACTGGCGCGAGGAGCTGCTCGACCGTGGGGGCGCGCTGCTGGCCCAGGTCCATCGGTTGTACCTGCGCGTGCTCGAGTCCGCGGTCCGGCCGGAGCCCGACGGGACGCCGTCCCGGGCGGCGCGGAGCCTCCGGCGCAAGACCGACAGCCTGCTCGTGGCGATCGGCCGGTTCGTCGACGAGTACCGGCCCCACGCGGCGATCGAGCGCCTGGCCAAGCTGTTCGATCTCGTCGAGCGCTTCACGGCGACGCGACTCGACGACCGGCGGCTCTCCCCTGCCGATCGCGCCGTCGTCGACGAGGTCCTGGGCGGCGCCTGCGTCGCCCTGAGCCTGTTCGCGCCCCACCTCGCCGAGGAACTGTGGCACGGTATGGGCAACCGGACCCTTGTCGTGACCGAGCTCTGGCCAACGAGCTCACCCGCGGGAAGCGCCGCCACGGTCGGAGGCGCTTCCGGAGGAGAGTAGCCCGATGAAGAAGCGCATCGTCGTCTGTGCCGACGGGACCTGGAACCGGCCGGAGCGCGACCCCGAGAAGGACGTTCCGACCAACGTGCTCCGCCTCGCCCGGGCGATCAAGCCGGTCGGCACCGACGGCGTACCCCAGCAGGTATTCTACGACTGGGGCATCGGCTCGTACCACGACAAGGTCGTGGCGGGTGCCACCGGCAAGGGGCTGCACAAGAACATCATGGACGGCTACCGCTACATCGTGCAGAACTACTCGGCCGGCGACGAGCTGTTCCTGTTCGGCTTCAGCCGTGGCGCCTACACGATCCGCAGCCTGTGCGGGATGATCAACAACTGCGGGATCGTCAAGCGCCCCGACGCGGCGCTGATCCAGCGCGCCTTCGATCAGTACAAGAGGTCCGGCAAGACCAACAAGCCGACCGGGAAGAACTCGGTCAAGTTTCGCGACGGTTGCTCCTACCGCTCCCGGAAGGTCAAGTTCGTCGGGGTCTGGGACACCGTCGGGGCGATGGGAATCCCGCTGCCGTTCCTCGGAATCTTCGAGGACAAGGACGAGTTCTACGACACCGAGCTGGGCAGCAACGTCGAGATCGCCCGCCACGCGATGGCGATCGACGAGGTCCGCCGGGACTTCGAGCCGACGATCTGGGTCCCCAAGGCCGGCATCGACATCAAGCAGGTCTGGTTCTCGGGCGCCCACAGCAACGTCGGCGGAGGCTACCCGCCGGACCGTGGTGGCGCGCTGGCTTCGGACATTCCGCTGAAGTGGTTGCTGGGCCAGGCCGAGGCGGCGGGGCTATCGCTCGAACCGCATCTGAACGATCGGTTGCACGGGAGCAGCGCCGCGACGCTGCACCAGCCACGGCGACACTTCTATCGACTCAAGAAGAAGTTTCACCGCGACCTCGATCACGGCAAGGGGCCGGTCTGCTTCCACCAGTCGGTCAAGGAACGCTGGGATCGGGATGCCGCCTACCGCAGAAAGTCGACGAGCCTGCGGCGGTATCTCAAGGCGAACGGCTGGCCGGCGGTGCTGGAGCCTTGAGCTTCCATCCGGATCGCGAAGGAACCGGGTAGAATCGCCGGGGTCGCGGCGCCGAAACCCGGGAGGTCAGAATCGTGGAACAGCAACGCTCGTCGAGATTCGCCGGCGCCATCGCAATCGTCGCCCTGCTCCTGGGGACGCTGGCGGCAGCGCCGGGCCATGCCGCCTCGTCCAGGGAGAAGGCCGCCGATATCCAGCGGCTCCTCGCCGCCTATCACGACCTCGACCTGTTCATGGGCACGGCCCTCGTCGCCGAGAACGGTGATGTCATCCACAAGTCGGGCCACGGGATGGCCAACGTCGAGTGGGGCATCGCGAACCGGCCGGACCACCGTTTCCGGATCGGCTAGATCACCAAGCAGTTCACGGCGACGCTGATCATGCAGCTCGTCGAGCAGGGCAAGCTGGATCTCGAACGGCCGATCACGACTTACCTTCCCGACTATCGCGCCGACACCGGGGCGCGGATCACGACCCATCATCTGCTGACCCACACCTCGGGCATCCCGAACTACACCGCCGATCCTGGTTTCGGCGAGCACAGCCGCGATCCTTACGAGCCGTACGAATTCGCCCGGCTGTTCTGCAGCGGCGATCTGGAGTTCGAGCCCGGCAGCGACTGGAACTACAGCAACAGCGGCTACTTCCTGCTCGGGGTGATCATCGAGAAGGTCGCCGGCGTGAGCTACGAGAAGCAACTGCAGCAGCGCATCCTCGCCCCACTCGGGATGAACGACACGGGGTACGACCACCACCCGACGATCCTCGAACGCCGAGTGTCTGGGTATTCCCGGGTCGTGGACGAGCTGCGCAACGCGGAGTACCTGGACATGGGCCTGCCCTACGCTGCGGGGTCGATCTACTCCAGCGTCGAGGATCTGTTCCTCTGGGACCAGGCGCTCTACACCGAGAAGCTCCTGCCCGAGGCGGCGCTGGAGCGGATGTTCACGCCGGTGAAGAACGATTACGGCTACGGCTGGGCCATTCGTGAAGTCACGATCGGCGACGGCGACCGCAAGTTGAAGACCGTCGGCCACGGAGGCGGGATCAACGGGTTCAACACGCTGATCACGCGGCTGGTCGAGGACCGGAGCCTGATCGTGCTGTTCAGCAACGCAGGACGCGCCCCGCTGAATCAGATCGCGGAACAGATCCTCAACATCCTGTACGACGAGCCCTACGAGCTGCCCGAGGAATCCCTCGGTCGCGCCGTGGTCCGTACGCTGTTCGGCGACGGGCAGGACGCGGCGATCGCGCGGTATCGATCCGCGGGAGAGAAGGCCGACGCCCGTGCGGTCGAGCGCGAGCTGAACAACCAGGGCTACGCCCTGCTGGCGGTCGGTCAGACCGCCGAGGCCCTCGAGGCGTTGCAGCTCAATGTCACGCTGTTCCCCGAGTCGGCGAACGTCCACGACAGTCTCGGTGAGGCGCTGCTGGCCGCCGGCCGACGGGATGATGCGATTCGCAGCTACGCGAAATCGCTCGAACTCGACCCGACGAACACCAACGCGATCAGGAAGCTGAGCGAGATCGCCGAGATGCCGGGGCCGGCATCCGCGGACGGCGCCGCGGACTGAAGCGTCGCGACGGCGGTCAACTCTTCGGCCACTGACCTTGGTGGCCCCAACCGGACAGTTCGGTTCCTGGGATGGCTTCGGATTCGTCGGTCGTCGCGTAGGCCCTGTGATAGGCCTCCGCGATCGCCGTGCTCCGGATCCGCTCAAGGTACTCGCGGGTTGCCCGCCGCAGAACCGCGGAACGTCCGAGCTTCCGGACCTCCTCGGTGGCGTCGAGCCGATCAAGGAGCGCTTCCTCGAACATGACTTTGATCGGTTTCATCCTCAAAAGATACTCGACCAGCATCAATGCGACGACCTGATATAAATACCGGGACCCAGCGCTACGTGGAGGCCGAAGGATGCCCAGGTACCCCGGAAACCGTCTGCCACCGGCCCAGCTGAACATGACGGTGCGGGGGATGACACCCTCGGCCACCGTCGCGATCAACGAGAGAAGCAACGCCCTGCGCGCCGAAGGCCGGCAGATCTACAAGCTCGGCCTGGGACAGTCGCCGTTTCCGGTTCCCGACCCGGTGGTCCAGCGACTGCGGGAGTGTGCCCACGAGAAGGACTACCTCCCGGTGGCGGGACTCGAAGTGCTGCGACGGGCCATCGCCGATTACTACCGGCGCACCCAGGACCTCCCCTGCGAATGGGAGAACGTGCTGATCGCTCCCGGCACCAAGGAGTTGATGTTCCTGCTGCAGCTCGTCTACTACGGAGATCTGCTGATCCCCGCACCGAGCTGGGTCTCCTACGCACCCCAGGCGCACATCATCGGACGGCGGGTCCACTGGGTTCCGACCAGGGCCGAGAATCAGTGGCGCTTGATGCCCGACGAGCTGGACCGGCTCTGCGCCCAGGATCCCGAACGACCCCGCACGGTGATCCTCAACTACCCCAGCAACCCGACCGGGGCGACCTACAGCACCGAACGATTGCGGGAACTGGCCAAGGTCGCACGGCGCTACCGCGTCGTCCTGCTCTCCGACGAGATCTACGGTGGACTGCACCACAGGGGGCAACACGTCTCCGTCGCCCGGTTCTATCCGGAGGGGACGATCGTCAGCAACGGTCTGTCCAAGTGGTGCGGCGCCGGCGGATGGCGCCTGGGCGCCTTCGTCTTCCCTCCCGGACTGCACTGGCTCCGCGACGCGATGACGGCGGTGGCCAGCGAGACCTACACCTCGACCTCGGCCCCGATCCAGTACGCAGCGGTGCGCGCCTTCGAGGGCGGGCCCGAGATCGATCGCTATCTCGCGAACTCGCGGAAGATGGTCGGCGCCCTCGGCCGCTGGAGCGCGCGCTGTCTGTCCCGCGCCGGCGCGAACCTGCCCAGGCCCGAGGGAGGCTTCTACCTGTTCCCGGATTTCGGCGCATTGCGAGACTCCCTCGCCGCCCGGGGGATCACGACGTCGGTCGAGTTCTGCGAGCGGCTGCTCCAGGAGACCGGCGTGGCGATCCTCCCCGGCAGCGAGTTCGGCCGCCCGGAGGACGAGCTGACCGTCCGGCTGGCCTACGTCGATTTCGATGGCGCGGGAGCGCTCGCCGCGGTCGACAAGGTTCCCGCGGACACTTCCCTCGACGAGGAGTTCCTGCGCGCCCACGCACCCAACGTCGTCGAGGGCATCCAGCGTCTGTGTCGCTTTGCGACCGGGGCTCAGTCCGACTGAAGCTCCGGCCGGTCGCGAAACTGCTCCAGCGCCTGAGGGTTCGCCAGCGCCTCCAGGTTGCGGACCGGCCGGCCGTGGATCACGTCGCGGACCGCCAGCTCGACGATCTTGCCGCTGCGCGTCCGCGGGATCTCCCGCACCTGGAGGATCTTCGCCGGCACGTGACGGGGCGTCGCGTTGCCACGGATCCAGGCGCGGATCCGGTCGCACAGCCCTCGATCCAGCTCTTGCCCATCGCGCAGCTTGACGAACAGCACGACCCGTTCGTCGCCCTGCCATTGCTGGCCCGCGACGATCGACTCGACGACCTCGTCGAGCTGCTCGACCTGTCGATAGATCTCGGCGGTGCCGATGCGGACGCCGCCGGGGTTGAGCACGGCGTCCGAGCGACCGTGGAAGATCATGCCCCCTTCGTCGGTCTGCTCGACGTAGTCGCCGTGATGCCACGCCCCGGGGAAACGTTCGAAGTAGGCCTCCTGGAACCGTGAGCCGTCGGGGTCGCTGCCGAAGCCCAGGGGCATCGAGGGGAACGGCGCGGTGCAGACCAGCTCGCCCTTCTCGCCGACCAGCGGCCGACCCGCCTCGGAGAAGACCTCGACGCGCATCCCCAGGCCGCGACACTGCAGCTCTCCGCGGCGGATCGGCAGGACCGGGCTCCCCAGGGCGAAGCACGAGACGATGTCGGTGCCTCCGGAGATCGAGCACAGCCGCACGTCACTCTTCACGCGGTCGTAGACGAAGTCGAAGGCCTCGGGAGCGAGGGGCGAACCGGTCGACAGGATCGTGCGCACCGAGGACAGGTCATGGGTCTGCCGGGGTGTCAACCCCGCCTTGGCCACGGCGTCGATGTACTTCGCCGACGTGCCGAAGATCGTCATCTTCTCCTGATCGGCGATGTCGAACAGCGCGTTCCCGTCGGGATGAAACGGAGAGCCGTCGTAGAGCAGCAGCGTGGCCTCGGCGGCCAGCCCGGTCACCAGCCAGTTCCACATCATCCAGCCGCAGGTGGTGAAGTAGAACATCCGGTCCAGCGGCTTGATGTCGACGTGGAGCAGATGCTCCTTGAGATGCTGGAGCAGGGTTCCGCCGGCGCCGTGGACGATGCACTTGGGGACGCCGGTCGTGCCCGACGAGAACATGATGTAGAGCGGCTGATTGAAGGGCAGGGAGACGAAGTCGATCCCGGTCTCGGCGACGCCCTCGGTGAAGGAGTCCAGCCACACCGCACTCCGGATCGACTCCAGCGACGCGGCATCGCCGACGTGGGGCACGACGACGGTACGCTCGACCTTCGGTAGCCGGGCCACGACCGCGGCCAGCCGGTCGAGGGTCCGGTGAACCTTGCCGCCGTAGCGGTACCCGTCGACGCCGAACAGCACCTTCGGTTCGATCTGCCCGAAACGGTCGAGCACTCCCTGCTCGCCGAAGTCCGGCGAACAGGAGGACCAGACCGCACCCAGGCTCGCCGTGGCGAGCATCGCGATCACCGTCTCGGGGATGTTGGGCAGGCAGGCGGCGACCCGGTCACCGGCGACGACCCCGGCCTGACGCAGCGCAGCCGCGAGCCTGGAGACTTCACGGTGCAGATCGGCGAACGTCAGCTCGCGTCGCGCACCGTCCTCGCCGCGGAAGACGATCGCCGGCGCGGTGTCCCGGCGGCGCAGCAGGTTCCCGGCGAAGTTGAGCCGGGCGTCGGGGAACCAGCGGGCGCTGCTCAGGCGATCGCCGGTGCGCAGCGTCGTCGCTCCCCGCTCCTCGGCGCGGACGCCGGCGAAGTCCCAGATCGCTTCCCAGAACGTCTCGGGTCGTTCGATCGACCAGCGATGCAGGGCCGGCCAGTCCGCAAGCTCCACGCCGCGGCTGGTCTTCAGCGCACGCAGGAACGCCTGTACGTTCGCGTTCTGAACGTCCGCGTCGCTCGGTCTCCAGAGAACTTCGGACATCGATGAGGATTCTACTCGAAGGCCGGCAGCAGCAGCGCCCCGCGTGGCGCGCCGCGGGGCGTCCCGTTTCACAGCTCCGGTGGCTGGTAGCCGAACCGGTCGATGATCAGCTGCTCCCGTCGCGCGACGAGATCGAGGGTCGCCGGGTCGTAGTAGTACGAGGCGGGTCGACTCCGGGACGAGGCGTTGGTCTTGCCTCCGGAGTGGACCCGGGAGATCTGCGATTCGCTCAGGGCGACACCGCAACGTTGCAACGTATCGATGAAATCCCGCTCGAGGCATTCGGTGCGGATGAAGTGATCGATGTAGTTGCGTTCGCGATCGTAGGCGATCGCCTGCTCCGGTGTCTTGATGCTTCGCATGCGGCCGTCACAGAACAGGTTCAGGTAGCGGAAGCTCATGTAGCCGCTGAACTCGCTGAGCCGCAGCGTCCCGTAGGTCACCGCGAAATCGTTCCAGCAGCCTGGGTCGTGCATCATTCCCAGCCATTCGCGGAATCCCGCCGGATCGTCGACGCTGGAGTAGACCCGCTTCCATCTCCCCTGGTCCCGGACGAGGTCGTTGAGCAGAGCCCGGGCGGAGTGCAGCGGGTTGCGCTTGAGGCTCTTGCCGCCCACACGGCCACGAGGCCGGGTGACCGAAGCGTGGACCGCTCCCCGCCGGTCACAGCCGTAGGCCCACAGCGACAGGTACCAGTCCCACGGATTGCGGATCGATCCGAGAATCGTCCGGCCACTTTCCAGCAAGGCCCGCGGGACGGCGTTGTGCTTTCCCCGCTGCTCGCCGCCGAGGAGGTCGCGAAGAAGTCCGGTGATGTGGGTTCCCGCCGTCTTGTGCAGCTCGACGAAGATCAGCTTGTCATGGATGAACACGTTCCGGAGAACATGGTTTCCCCGACTCGGGTTGACAAGCGACCGACCCTACATCGACGACGCAGTGCCGTCGCTCGAATGCTCGGCCTTGAGCCGGGTCAGTCGATCGGAGAACCACTGCCCCTCCCGGGACTCTTCCAGGTTCCCGGCCTCACGCATCGCGTTGTAGAACAGCGACCAGGACTGCAGCCGCTCGGGGTCGAGCTCGACGGCGCGACGACCGGCCTGGGCCGCCTCGTCGAAACGGCCGACCATCGCCAGCGACATTCCCAGGTTGAGCTGCAGGGTCGGATCCCACGGTTCGAGCTCGACGGCGCGCTGGAGCAGCGCCACCGCCTCGGGCTTGCGACCGATCGCAGTCAGCGCCCGACCGTACTCCGCCAGGCTCATCACGTCGTCGGAGTCGTTGGCCAGGATGTGGTCCAGCGGCGCCAGGGCCTTGACCGGGTCTCCGAGCTTCAGCTGTTCCCCGGCCAGCGCGAACAGCGCGTCGTGGTGATCGGCGTCGAACTCCAGCGCCTTCTCGTAGCACGAGATCGCATCGCTGCTGCGCCCCTGGAACGTCAGCGTCTTGCCCAGGAAGAACCAGACGTCCTGATGCTCGTAGCCGATGTCGATCGCCTTGCGGAACTGCTCCTCGGCGTCGTCCCACAGCTCGGCGTGGCGCGACCTGGGAGCGTCCTGGGCCAGCAGGAACGCGGCCCGGCCGCGGTAGTAGAGCTGCTCACCCTTCGAGAAGCGCTCGAGGTCGCCGGCGACCATGCCCCGGATCTTGTAGTTCGTACGATGATCCTGCTCTTCGAAATCGATGTTCCGGCGGATCCAGTGATCGGTGAACTCGGTGAATCGCTGGTCGTCGGGTTCGGCCTTGCGCATGTGACACTGCAGGCAATCGTCGGCGAGCGGTTTCGTCGCCGCACGCCGATCGTCGGGTGCGGGACAGGCGCTGACGTCGTGGCAGCCCAGGCACTTGTTGCGGAAGTGGTTCTGCGGGCGATCCTCGTGGTAGACCGTCAGGTGGGGATCGTGGCAGGTGAGACACTCGATCGCGCCGTCGCTCTCGGTGTAGCACTTGCTGAGCAGCAGCCGGTCGGCCTGGGAGGAGAGGCCGAAGTCGACCTGGGTCGGCTGCTCGTAGGTGAAGGCGAGGGCCACTTCGTTGAGCTGCATCCCCGGACGGAACTCGTCGATGTCACGACCGAAGATCCCGACCCTTGCGGTCGCCCGGGCATCGCCGAGATGGCACTGGAAGCAGACCTCGATCCGTTCCTTCTTCGGCAGCCGGCGCGGGTTGACGATCGTGTCGTCGACCTCGCCGGTCGGCTGGGCGCCGGTCTGCCAGTGGTCGACGTGGAGCTCGCCGGGGCCGTGGCAGCGCTCGCAGCCGATCCCGTGGGGGAACGGCGTCTTGAACTTGTTCCTCGTCCCCGCCTCGAGCTCCATCTTGCCGTTGTGACAGAACAGGCAGTCCGGCGCGACCTCGCGGCCGAAGTGTTCGTTCTTGAACTCGAAGCCCGGGCAGAGGTCCCAGTGCTCCGTCTGGGGGTACCAGCAGATCGGCGCCTGGAACGTCTTGCCCTCGATGACGGTCAGGTACGAGCGGCTGTGGTTGTTCGAGCCGACGACCCAGACCATCTCCCGCTCGGTTCCCACCAGCTCGTTCCCCAGGGAGTCCAGCACGTACTGCCGTTGCCAGTAGGTGCCGTCGCGTTCGAACATCCGGTAGCGGATTCCCGTGTTCTCGACGTAGACCTCGTTGTTCACGGTGAAGTCCTCGACGACGACGTCGGGGGACATCGGGTAGAAGGCGCGACCCATGCCGGTCTGCGTGTGGGAGGCGTAGAGCGCCTGGTGGCAGTCCCGGCAGTTCTCGGCACCGACGTACTGGACCTGCGGGTCGGTGTTGCGAAAGTTCGCCGCGGCGCTGGGGCCGGCTGGACTCGCAGCCTCGGCCCCGTCCGACCCGGTCTCCTCGCCAGGGGCGCAGGCGGCGGTCACGGACAGCAGCGCCAGGACGAGAATCATCGTCTGGGCCAGGCGGCCTCGCCGGTCGTCCGATCGGTGGAAGTTCATTTGCAACACGGTCTTACCCTGCCCGGCTGAGTATACCGTCGGCCCGGCCCCCCTGCAGCCGACGGGACGTCGGGCCCTCGATCCGCTAAACTGCCTCTTCCGACCCCTTCATTAATAACGATTCTTATTCGAGGAGTTTCGCGATGCGTTTCGAGAAGTCGTACGTGCCGTACGGTGCTTACTGGAGCACCCCGTTCACCAAGTGGCAGGGCAGCCTCTCCGGCTCGCATGCCGTCGACCTCGCCGCCCAGGCCGCCCGCAAGGTGCTAGCCGAGCGGGACATCGCACCGGACGCCCTCGATGGTGTCGTCCTCGGCATGACCGTCCCGCAGATGAGCACGCTCTACGGCGGACCCTGGTTCGCGGCGCTCAGCGGCAACGACCAGATCACCGGCACGATGGTCGCCCAGGCCTGCGCCACCGGCGCCCGTGCCCTGGCCACCGCGGCCAGCGAGGTCGAGCTCGGCGGCGAGCGCACCGTGCTGTCGGTGACGGCGGACCGCTGCAGCAACGGGCCCCACATCTACTACCCCAACCCCCAGGGTCCCGGCGGCACCGGCCAGAAGGAAGACTGGGTCATGGACAGCTTCGGCAACGATCCCTACGCGCGGAACTCGATGATCCAGACCGCCGAGAACGTCGCCGCCGAGGCCGGGATCACCCGGGAAGAGCAGGACGAAGCCACGCTGATCCGGCACAAGCAGTACGAGGATGCCCTGGCCGACGACCGGGCGTTCCAGAAGCGCTACATGATCTCGCCGTTCGAGGTGATGGACCCGCGGGGCCGCAAGGTCGTCGCCACCGTCGAGACCGACGAGGGCGTCTTCCCGACCACCGCCGAGGGGCTGGCCAAGTTGCGGCCGGTGATGCCCGACGGAACGGTCACCTTCGGCAGCCAGACCCACCCCGCCGACGGCAACGCCGGCATCGTCGTCACATCCCAGGATCGCGCCAAGGCGCTCTCCCGGGATTCGGACATCGAGGTGCAGATCCTCTCCTACGGTCAGGGGCGCGCCGCCAAGGGCTTCATGGCCAAGGCGACGGTGCCCGCGGCCCAGGCGGCGCTGGACGCGGCGGGGCTGTCGATGGGAGAGATCGATGTGGTCAAGACCCACAATCCCTTCGCGGTCAACGACATCTTGTTCGCCCGGGAGATGGGACTGCGGGTCGACGAGTTCAACAACTACGGCTCGTCGTTGATCTTCGGCCATCCCCAGGGGCCGACCGGCATGCGGCTGATCATCGAGGCGATCGAGGAGCTGGCGATCAAGGGCGGCGGCCATGGCCTGTTCGTCGGTTGCGCAGCCGGCGACACCGCCGCGGCCTGCGTGATCAGGGTCGGCTGCTGAGGGCGATGAGCTCGCGCCGACGCTTCCTGGTCCGGATCGGCACGTTCGCCGGCGGAGCGGTCGGCCTGGCGGTCCTGCAAGGTTGCGGCGCGGGCGGCGCGAGCACCGAGGAGATCCAGGCCGAGGCGAAGCGATACGCCGGCGATCTGGACTGTTCGGTGGCCGAGGGCCTCTGGCCCGCCGAGGCCCAGACGAGGGTGGTCAACAAGTACGTCGATCGCTCGCCGGAGCCGCGGGAGTTCTGCTTCCGTTGCACGAACTACGTCGCCCCGGTCGAGACCAACGGCTGTGCGACCTGCAAGACGGTGAAGGGGCCGGTGCATCCGCTGGGCTGGTGCGAGTCCTGGACCGAGAAGGCCTGAGTCGCGAGGATGAGACGGGGTCGGGGCGAGGTCAGGGAAGCTCTCCGTTCAGGATCGACGCCAGCTTCGCCGGGTCGATGTTGCCACCGGAAACGACACAGACGATCTTGCCACCGCCGGCCTGTCCCGACAGCGCCGCCGCGACCGACGCCGCGCCGGCACCCTCGGCGACCACGCGGTTGCGCAGGACCAGCAGACGCAGGGCGTCGGCGATCTGCCCCAGGTCGACGACCAGCGCCCCGTCCAGTAGACGGGAGACCAGCGGCCACATCTCGGCCAGCACCGTCTTGCCGCCGATCCCGTCGACGAAGCTCGCGGTGTAGTCGACCTCGACCGGCTGTCCGGCGGCGAGCGCCGCGGTCAACGGCGTCGCCGTCGCCACCTCGGCGGCGAACACCGCGACCTCCGGCCGTCGTCCCTTGATCGCCGTGGCGATGCCGGCACTCAACCCGCCGCCGCCGTAGGGGATGACGACGGTGTCGACGTCGGGAAGCTGCTCGAGGATCTCCAGTCCGATCGTGCCGTTGCCGGCGATCACGTCGGGGTCGCTGACCGGATGGATGAACTTGCCCTCGATGCCGGCGAAGCGGTGGCTGACGATCACCTGCCACCACTCGTCGAACGGAACCGGGATCGATCGACCTCCGAGCCGTTCGATCGCATCGAGCTTCGCCCTGGGCGCATGGTCGGGGACGACGACGTGACACGGCACTCCGAGTCGACGGGCGTTCCAGGCCACACCCTGGGCCATGTTCCCCGCGCTCGCCGTGAACACGCCGGACGACAGCGCCGCGGGACCGGCGACCGCCATCGCGTTGCCGGCGCCGCGCAGCTTGAACGATCCGATCGGTTGCAGGTTCTCCAGTTTGAGCCAGATCTCGCGGTCGGCATCGTCGACACCCAGCTTGACCAGCGGCGTCTCCGCCACCGATCCGGCGAGCCGCTCCCGGGCCGCGATCACGTCATCCAGGGTGACCTGGGGGACCCGGTTCATCCGGCGACTCCGCCCAGCTCGACCCGGGTGCCGACCTCTTCCTCGACGGCACGTCGCCAGACGTGATGCGCCGCGGCGAGATCTTCGACGGCGAGCCCCAGGGACTTGAACAGGGTGATCTCCTCCGCGGAGCGACGGCCTTCGACGTTGCCGTCGAGCACGGCGCCGATCTCGCCGACGATGTGGCCCTCGCCGATCGCTCCCTCGGCCAGGGCGGTGCGGTAGGCACCGGACTCGTTCTCGGTCGACTCCCGGCGATCGACGAACATCCGCGATCGTGCAACGGCGGCGCTGTCGAGCTCCCGTGCGCTCGCCAGACTGGCCCCGACGGCGTTCACGTGCATCCCCGGCGTCAGCCACTCGCCGAGCAGCACCGGCTCGGCCGAGGAGGTCGTCGTGCAGATCACATCCGCACCCGCGACACACTCCCGTGGCGAGGCGGCGGCGACGACCCGGCGGCCGTGACGCTTCGACTCACGCGCCGCGAACGCCTCACGCTTCTCCGCCGAGCGACTGAAGACCCGGATCTCGTCGAACGGCCGGGCGAGCAGCAGCGCCTCGAGATGCGTCCGCGCCTGCACGCCGGTGCCGAGGATCGCCAGGATCCGGGAATCCTCCCGGGCCAGCAGCCGGGTCGCCACCCCGGTCGTCGCTGCGGTGCGGATCGCCGTCACCTCGCTGGCATCGAGGATCGCCAGCGGCACGCCGTTGTCGTTGTCGAACAGCACGACGACACCCTGGTGCGCGTCGTACTCGGTGCCGTGGTTGCCGGGAAACACCGCCACCACCTTCAGCCCCAGCGCCCCGGGGGAGCCGAGCCAGCCCGGCATCAGACCCAGGACTCCCCGGTCGGGGATCCGCAGCATCGAGCGCAGCGGATTCAACGCCTCTCCCCGATCGAGCGTCCGCAACGCCTCGTCCATGCGGGTCATGCACTCGTCCATCGGCAGCAGGCGCCGCACCTCGGCGGGTGTGAGCACAATCGTCATCGTCTCAGTCTCCCGGAATCAGCACGCCCCGCGCGAACAGCTCGGCGAGTACGGCACGGTGTCGTCGGTCCTGCAGTCCCGGAGCGAGGGTCTCACGGTCCAGCGTTCGCCGGCCACAGATCGTCTCCGCCAGCGCCTCGCCCTGTGGACCCATGTCGTAGGCGACTCCGGCTGCAAAGAGCAGCACACGATCGTCTTCGCGGAACCAGGCCAGGTGCGGCACGGCGCTGCGATGCAGCTTTCCGGCGCGGTCGACAGCCGTCTCCAGTGCCGCGAGATCCGCGGGTTCCGTCGATCCGTCGGATACCCGATCGGGATCCTCGAACGTCGCCGCCAGCGGCGAGCCCGGGCCGGGGTCGGTCAGGAAGCGACCGAGAAACCGATCGAAGCCGCGGTCGCGATCGATCATCGAGCGGACGGCACGTCGCAGCCCCTGTCGCGCGGCGGCGGAGATCTCGCCCGAGGATTGCGCGGGTGCGAGTTCGGGGTCGGCATAAAGCGTCTGGAGCGCCTCGCCCCGGGCCAGCGCGTCGAAGAACCCTCCGCCCAGGTCCAGCGGATCCGGCGCGCGAAAGCCGACGGAGCAGGTCGTCGACTCACCGATCGCCACGCCTTCGTGGGCGATCCGCGGCGGCAGGTAGAGCATGTCGCCGGGTTCCAGGATCCACTCCTGGGCCGGCGCGAACTCCGCCAGCACCCGCACCTCGATGCCGGGGACCAGCTGCTCGTGCTCGACCGGACCGTCGCCGATGCGCCAGCGCCGGCGGCCGGCAGCCTGGATCAGGAAGACGTCGTACCGATCGACGTGGGCGCCGACACCGGCGCCGTCCCGGGCGTAGCTGACCATCACGTCGTCGATGCGCCAGTTGGGGATGAAGCGAAAGCGGTCCAGCAGATCGGCGACGCTGTCGAGGTAGCGATCGACCTCCTGGACCAGCAGCGTCCAGCCGGCTACCGGCAGACTCGACAGGGTCTCGACATCGAAGGGACCGTGATCGACGCTCCAGCCCTGTTCCGCGTCAGGCATGTGGATCAACCGGGAGGTGACACCCTCCTCGCAGGCCAGCGCTGCCAGTTCGCCGGGCTGTGGCGCATCGTCGAAATCCTTCACGGCGCCGCGGACGAGCAGCGGCTCCTTCTGCCAGTGCCGCTCGAGAAACTCGGCCGGTGTCAGGCCACCCAGCAGTTCGTTCATGGTCGCTCCGGAAGATCGTGTTTGAGCGGCTCGATCCAGCTCGCGGGACGCAGGGTACGGGGTTCGGCCGCCAGGTCGACCCGGGGGTCGATCAGCAGCTGGTGCGGTCGACCGTGGAGCGAGACCATCACCGAGGCGGTCACCTGAACGCCGGGGTTGCCGGCCTCACGCTCGCGCTCCGCCAGATGCCGGGCGAACTGCTGGATCATGTCCGGCCGTGTGGACATCTTGCGCTGTTGCCACGGACGCAGCAGCGCTTCCGAATAGACGGTCCGCGCGTCTCCGTTCGCGTCGATCACACGGAACCAGGCGGTCCCGTCCTTGCCCCGCAGCTTCATGCGCCAGGAGAACCGGTGCCCCTCCTCGGTCCAGTGCACCGGACCGGGATAGGCCAGGTGACGCAGCGGGACGACGAGCTGGATCACGAGAAACAGCAGCAGCACGATTGTCGCCGGAAGGGACAGTGGGTGGGGCTTCGCCGCCGGGGCGGCCTCGTCGGCAGTCGTCACGACGTCCGTCTCGGCTGCCGGTTCGGCGGCTGCGCCGGCGTCGGCATCGGCATCGGCATCGGCATCGGCGCCTGGGTCGGCGCGGCGAACCCAGCTCCAGACCTTGCGGGGCCAGTCCGGCGGGAAGAACAACGTCGTCGCCGCGATCCCCAGCCAGGGGAAGACGCCGATGAAGAACAGCTGCGAGTTCGTCACGTGGAACGCGACGGCGACGAGGAAGGCGGCGACCCGGGTGCGCCTCCAGAGCAGCGCCGGCACCAGCAGCAGGTCGAACAGCAGTCCGCCGTAGCTGAAGAACCACGCCGCCGACTCCTGCTCGAGCCACGGGCCGATCAGCCACAGGTCGCTCTTGGGAGGCAGCCAGCTGCGCATCGGTTCGCCGCGGAGCCAGTCGCCGTTCAGCTTGGCCAGCCCGCCGTAGAAGTAGACGATGCCGATCTGGGCCCGCAGCAACCAGACCGCCCAGACCGGCACCGTCGACGAGCGCAGCGCCGGGCGCAACCAGGCGTCGACGGAAACACCACGATGGGCCGGGATGAAGCAGAGCATCAGCGCCAGCAAGCAGATCAGGTAGGCGTGGTTCAGGTAGCTCGACTGCTCGATCAGGAACAGGTGCGCATAGATCAGGAAGAACAGCGCGGCCGACACCCGGTAGGCCAGACCCAGCGCCAGGGTCAACGAGACCGCGATCAACAGCGCCATCTCGACGTAGGTTCCGGTGGCCGACAGCGGCCGGACCCAGTCGAAGCCGAAGTAGGTGAAGTGAAACTCGGGGTCGATCCAGTACTCGCGGACCCAGCCACGTCGCCAGTAGATGATCGCCTCGCGGCACAACAGCAGACCGAAGGCGATGCGAAAGACGATCGTGGACGCGCCGTCGACCGGCCGCACCAGCGCCTGACGCAGACGATTCAAGGCAGGACGGCCCGAGGGTCGACGATTACCTTCAGGGAATCGCCGGAGCCGGTCATCAGCCGGAAACCTTCACCGGTTTCGTCGAGGGGCAACCGGTGGGTGACCATCCCGGCCACGTCGATCTTGCCTTCGGCGATCCAGTCCAGGGCGACCCGCATGTCGTCGGGGGGACCGGCGTAGGAGTGAATCAGGCTGACGCCGCGCTTCCACAGGTCGAGCACCGGCAACTCGAGAGTCTCGCCGGGCGGCAACGGCGCGAAGAACAGGATCGAGCCACCGAGGTCGACCAGCGCCAGCGCCTGGAGAAACGCCGAGCGCGCGCCGGTGCAGACGATGACCCGCTCGGCCAGCCGGCCGTCGTGAATCTCCCGCATGCGGCCGGGGAGATCGTCCCCGGCGTCGACGGCGGCGTCGGCGCCGAAGCGTCGCGCGAAGTCGAGGCGGGCCTCACTGACGTCGCTGGCCAGGATCGCCGCCGCACCGCCGGCCCGGGCGGCCTGCACGTGGAGGATGCCGGAGACGCCGGCGCCGAGCACCGCGACGCCCTCTCCGGCCTGCAGTCCCATCAATCGCTGTCCGCGCAGCACGCAGGCCAGCGGCTCGACGAACGAACCCTCGTCGAAGCTCACGCCGTCCGGCAGCCGGAAGGTGCCGCGCTCGACGTTGACGGCGGGAAGCCGGACGAACTCGGAGAAGCCGCCGGGGTCGAAGCTGGTGCGATGCAAGGTCTCGCAGACGGCGTGCCGTCCGGTCCGGCAGTAGACGCACTCGTTGCACGGCACGTGATGGGTCGTCGCGATCCGGTCGCCCACCGCGAAGCGGTCGACGCCCTCACCGACCTCTTCGACGATTCCGGCGACCTCGTGGCCCAGGACCAGCGGCCCCCGGGGAACCCGGTACCACTCCATCGTGTCCGAGCCGCAGATCCCGCTGGCGCAGACCCGCAGCAGGATCTCGCCCTTGCCGACGGTCGGTCGCGGTCGCTCCTCGATGCGCAGGTCCGCGTTGTTGTGATAGACGGCGACGCGCACGTCGAGCTACGACCGGGAGTCCTGGTAGATCCCGTAGGCATCCTCGACCGAGGTGCCCTCGTGCACCACCGAGCGGACCGCCTTGATCATCCCGACCGGGTTGTCGGACTGGAAGATGTTGCGGCCCATGTCGACGCCGCAGGCGCCGGCGGCGATCGCGTCGTGGGCCAGCTGGATCGCGTCGCGCTCGGGGATCTTCTTGCCCCCGGCGATCACGATCGGTACCGGCGTGTTCTGGACGATCTTCTCGAACCCCTCGCAGTAGTAGGTCTTGACCATGTGCGCGCCGAGCTCGGCGGAGATCCGGCAGGCCAGCCCGAGATAGCGGGAGTCCCGGGTCATCTCCTTGCCGACGGCGGTGACCGCGAGGACCGGCATGCCGTGCTTCTCACCCTGGTCGACCAGGCGGGAGAGGTTGAGCAGCGTCTCGCGCTCCCCCTCGGACCCGACGAAGATCGACAGCGTCACGGCGCTCGCGTTCAGTCGGACCGCATCCTCGAAGGCGACGGTCAGGCCTTCCTGGGACAGATCCCGGAGGATGCTCGTCCCGCCCGAGACCCGCAGCACGATCGGCGTCTGCTGGGTCTGCGGGATGCACTGGCGCAACGTGCCCCGGGTCAACATCAACGAGTCGGCGTGGGGCAGCAGCGGTTCGACGGTCTTCCCCGGCTCCTCCAGTCCACTCGTCGGCCCCAGAAAGTAACCGTGGTCGATGGCCAGCATCACCGTGCGGCCCGTGTCCGGCTGCAAGATCCGGCTCAGTCGATTCTGCATTCCCCAATCCATCGCTGTGTCGCCTCCCGTGAATCTAGGTCGGGTCGAGTACCGCCCGGATCTGCTCGAGGAGCGCGCCGGGCAAAAACGGTTTCTGGACGAATCCGGCGAGTCCTTCGCCGGTGAACCTCTTCATCGCGTCCTGCTCGTCAAAGCCACTCATCAGTAGCACAGGCACGGCCGGCGCGATCGCCCGGATCTTCTCCGCGGCGACGCGGCCGTTCATCCGGGGCATCGTCAGGTCCAGCAAGACCAGGTCGATCTCGGCGCGGTGACGGCGAAACAGCTCGTAACCGGCGACACCATCGGCGGCGCAGAGCACCGTCAGGCCCGCCGCCTCGAGGGCGCTCCGGGTCACCTCGCGCACCATCTCCTCGTCGTCGACGATCAGCACCCGGCCGGTCTGAGGCAGCGGCCGAGCGGGCTGCGGCTGCGCTTCCTCTTCGATCGCCCGGCTGGAGATCGGGAAGACGACACGGACCACGGTGCCGGTACCGGGGGTGCTCCGGACGTGGATTCCTCCCCCGTGTCCGCGGACGATCCCGTGGACCGCCGACATCCCCAGGCCGCGCCCGGAGAACTTCGTCGTGAAGAACGGGTCGAACATGTGCCGGATCGTCTCGGGGCTCATGCCGACGCCGCCGTCCTCCACCTCGAGGAACAGCTGCTCTCCCGGCGTGAGTCCCTCGGCGTGGTTGAACTCGCCGATCTGCTCCGCGTCGAGCTCGACGACCCCGGTACGCAGGGTGATGCAGCCGGGGTTGCCCTCGAGGGCGTCGGAGGCGTTCATGATCAGGTTCATCACGATCTGGCGCAGCTGGGTTGCGTCGGCGTCGGTGCCCGGCAGCGGGTCGGTGAACTCGCAGCGCAGCTCGGCGGTGCGCGAGACCGCGGTCTCGAGCAGTTCCATCATCTCCGTGACGACACTGTTGATGTCCAGGGTCTGGACCAGGAACGCGCCGCGCCCGGAGTAGGCCAGCATCTGCTTCGTCAGATTCGCCGCCCGCAGGGTCGATTGCTTGATCCGCAGCAGACGCCTGGCGGTCGGGTCGTCCTCGTCGATCTCGTCGAGGGCCAGGGAGGCGTTGCCGAGGATCCCGGTCAACAGATTGTTGAAGTCGTGGGCGATCCCTCCGGCCAGCACACCCAGGCTCTTCAGCTTCTCGGCGTGGACGATCTGGCGTTCGAGTTGCCGCTGGTCGTGTTCCGCCTGCCGCCGCTGCAGCTCGGCGACGGCACGCGCCGCGAAGATCCGCAGTACCGTCTCGGGAAAATCACCGGCGGGACCCAGGTCGTCGTGGAGCACGCCGAGGATGCCCAGCGGGTTGCCCTCGCCGTCGGGCAACAGCAGCGCGTGCACTCCGTCGGCCGGCACGCCGAACAGTTCACCGGCGCCGCGCTCGACCCGGACCCGGCCCTGCTCGAACAGCTTCTCGCAGCAGGTCCCGCGGAGCTCGTAAACCGGCGGCCCTCCGGTCGTCCCGGGCCAGGGGCAGAGCAGTCGCACGCGAGCGGGGGAACCCTCGACGATCTCGCCGATGAATGCCCGACGCACCTCCAGGGAGCGGGCCAGGTACTCGACCAGCGAGGCGAAGAACTCGGCTCCGGTCGTCGCCGAGACGCCCTCGGCCGTGTTGCGGATGACGTCCTCGAGTCGCCGGCGCTGGGTGACGCAGATGCGCGTCCCGACCATCCGCGTGGCCCAGCCGCGTTCGTCGCGGATCGCATCTCCCGAGATGCTGACCCAGCGCAGCGAACCGTCCCGGTGGATCATCCTGTGTTCGATGGCGTAGTGCGGTGTCTTCCCGATGATGTGATCCCGGACCGCGAGCCTCACCCGCTCTCGGTCGTCGGGATGAACGTACTCGAACCACTCCAGCGCCGTCCTCGGTAGCGGGGTGTCTTCGAGGCCGAGCAGGTCGACGATCGTCGAATCCGCGTACAGCTCGCCGGTGGCGACGTTGAAGTCCCAGACGCCGACGTGGGCCGCCCGGGTCGCCAGCTCGTAACGCTGGGCGTTCTCGTGGGCGCGCTGTTCGGCACGCAGGCGATCGATCTCGGCGCCGGCGCGGGAGGCGAAGATCTGCAGGAGCCAGCGACGGTGCAGGTCGACCTCGAGGGCGCCGTCGTGCACCGCGACGAGGTGGCCGAGGGTCTCCCCGGCGGCACCGGGGATCGGCACGCCGATCAGCCCGACGGCATCGAGGCGAATCAGATCTTCATCGTCGGGGAACCGGCGGCGGACTCCTTCGGTCACGTGGAGGATCTCGTCGCCGAGGAAGTTGAAGCCTGCCGGGGCGGCGGTCTCGCCCTCGTCGGGAACGGTCTCGGCGCCGTCGACCCAGGCGGCCAGGGTCCGGCTGCCCTCGGATCCAACACCGCGTTCGAAGATCGCGACGTAACGCGAGTCGAGGGCGCCGGCCACATGCTCGACCGTCGACGAGAAGAACGCGGCGCCGGTCACACCCGAGGTCACCTCGAGGATCGAGCGCAGCCCCTGTTCGACCGCGTAACGTTCGAGGCCGATCTGAAGGTGCTCGGCCATCAACCGCAGCAGGTCGATGTCGCCGTCGGTGAACGGACTCTCCCGGGGGGTTCCATCGAGAAAGCAGAGCGTACCCCACTGGCGGCCGCCGACCTCGACCGGCGTGCCGAGATACGCCGCGATGCCGAGGTTGATCCGGGCCGGATGGTCGGACCAGGGATGCTTCGCGGTGTCCTCGATGCCGAGGGGAGCGCCGTGGTGCAGCGCCTCGCCACACATCGAGCCGCAGATCGACATCACCGCGCCTTCGACGAGCTGCCCCGAGGCATCGACGGTGTGCATCATCTCGAGATCGTCGCCGACGATGCGGGTCACCGCGGCGGTGGACATGCCGAACTGGGTGCAGCCCAGACGCAGGATCGCCCGGACCTGCTCCGGGAAAGCGGTCTCCGGTTCGATGCTGATCCGGTGGATCGCCCGGAGCGCCCGCTCGCTCCTGGCGACGGCCTCGGTGTGATTCATCGCGCCCTGTGCCCCCTCAGACCCCCGGGGCATTGTATACGGAGCGCGGATGGGCCGGAAATCGGCTCAGATGGGACGAACGACCCGGACGAGACGATCGCGCACGAGCAGCGCCAGCAGGTCGGTGACGCAGGCGAGGCAGTGCTCCTGCTCCACACCGAACTCGTCGATCAGCTGGTTGCAGACGGAACGCACGGTGCGCGGCCGCTCGATCATCTGCCACAACCGGACACCGACCCGGTCGAAACCGTAGTAGTGCGCCAGCTCCATGCTCATCGACTGCCGGCGACCGGCCGCACAGGTCGTCGCCGGAAGCTTGTTCCGGGCGATCATCGTCGACACTTCGATGGTGGGTCGCCTGGGCATGACATCGCCTCGAGCGGTTCGGTCGGACGAGACGCCGCTTCGAGCAAGAAGCAGCACTTACCGAGAAGGTGCGCTCGCTCGTCGCCGGTTACCACCGTTTCCGACGTCGGATCCGCGACGAAGTTCGTCGGCCCGGCAGCGCAACGGCGCCGAGCTCCGGAATCCTCGGCCCGGCGCGGGTTGCGGTTACGGATTCGTGCCTGGCACCGGCGCGCTGCGCAGGTCGGAACGGTCGATCGGCGCGCCGTGCGCGCCTACCAGGGAGCTGACCAGCGCGTGCCCAGCCCCGGACCGAACAGCAGCGCGTTCTGCAACAGCCGCTCGGTACCCCGGGTCCAGCCGCGGAAGCCGGGCTCGTCGAGGAACAGCACGATCTGCCCACGTCCGACCGACTCCCGGGTGGCGTAGGCGGTTCGTGCGATACGCGCACCCGCCTCGGGCCAGAGCAGTCCGCCGAGATGCAGCCGATCGAGTTCGGCGAAGCGCGCCGCGACCTGGACCGGCGGTGTGGCGACGAGAGTATCGCCTGCGCGCAGCAGCGCGGCGACCTCGGCGTCCATCCCCCAGGTCAACCAGGCCTCGGGGTCGAGATCCACGCGAACGAACGCACCCTGAGGGCCGAAGCCACGCAACCTGCGGTCGGCACGGCTGAGATCGGCCGGGGTCGCCTTCAACTGACCCGGCGGAAGCAACGGTCGCAACCAGGTCTCCAGCTCGACCGGGTCGCCCTCGACGGGAGTGCCCTGGGCGACGCCCTCGGCGAACGGCCGCGCACCGTCACCGAGCAACGGCGCCACATCGTACGGCGAGGACACCGCCGGCTTGTCGGACTTGCCCTTGGCGCCCTTGCTCTTGGTGTCCTTACTTTCGCCGTTTGACGAACCATCCTGCACCGGCAACAGCCCGACGGCCCGGAACGGCCCGGCGCTCTCGATCTGATCCGCGGACGGGCCGAGCACCATCGGCGGATACAGCTCGAGAGCCTGGCTGCGCAGACGGGCCTGGGTCAGGTCGATCTCCTTGTCGGCCAGGAACTGCGCGCCGCTGCCGACGCCGATCGCCGTGCCTCCCGAGCGCACCCAGCTCTTCAGCGCCTCGATGCCGGCGTCACCGAGCATCGCCTGGTAGACGCTGGCACCGCCGGACGCCGGCGGAAACACGAGCACGTTGTAACGCCGCAGATCGGTCTGGCGGAACCGATCCAGCGGCAGCCCGGAGAAGCGGTACTGCAGCTTCTCGTCGAGCATGTGCCAGATCGCACCGTAGCCGGTGGGCGAGACGGGATAGCCGGTCCAGACGCCGACACGCGGTTCGATCAGCGGGAGAAAGTGCGAACCGCCCAGGTCCGGCCCGCTCTCGGCGAGTCCGGTTCGCGTCGCGCGGAACGCGACCCCGCGCTCCCGGGCGACCGCCTCGAGTCGAGCCGCGGTGTCCTCGGGGTTGCCCTCGACGGGAATCACGATGTCGCCGCGCTGGAAGCTCTGGCCGTCGACGGTCAACGGACGATCGAGCACGCGGACCGACAGGTCTCCCGCGAACAGATCGCCGAGGGCCGGCATCGCCGGGTCCGCGCTACCGTCCAGGATCCAGGCCAGGGTGCCTGCCGGTGCGTCGACGACTCCGTCGGCCTCGTCGATCGGCGCGTCGCTCCAGCTACCGCCCTTCGGACGTTCGGTGGTCCAGTAGGCCTCGACATCGAAGGCGAGGATCAAGGACCAGGCGGTCGTCTCGTACAGCCGACTGCCCCGCCCCTTCTCGATGTACTCGCGTTCCTCCCGCAGGAAGCCGGCGTCCATCGGCACGTGGGGGTCGAGCAGCACGCGAACCTGACGCGCGGCGGGCTGAGCCACGGGAACGGCCCAGACGTCGTCGCCGAGTGCCGTGGAGTCGGCGCTCTTGCCGGTGCGCGCATCGCGCAGTCCTCCGACCGCCGGGTTCGAGCCCGACCAGCGCTGGACCTCGATGCCCTGGTCGCGGAGCAGCTGCACCAGAGCGTCGGTGCGTCCGGGGCGCCGCTTGCGCGGCAGCAGCCACGCGGCGACATCGTCGCCACCGGCAGAGTCGATCGCCGCCCGTCGCTGATCGATGAACTTGTCGAGGAGCATCGCACGATTCGACGAGAGCGTCGTCAGGTTGGCGATCGAACTGGTCGTGTGATGTTCGACCGCTTCGGGGTAGGTGCGGTATTCGCCGGAGCGCTTGCGCACGACCTGCCCCGACGTGCGGGACATCTCGTAGAGGATCCCGACGGCGCCGCGGTAGGCCGGCCAGCTCGAGCCGTAGCCCGGGAAGAACTCCTCGTTCCACTCCCGGGTGAAGTAGCTGTAGCCCCGGGCGTCGAGGGCCTGCGCCTGATCGGCGGCGAAGCGGTTCCAGTTCTCGAGTTCCTCGGGCGGCAGGTGCGGGTTGAACGGGTGGCGCGGCGGCGTGAACAGGTAGGTGCTGTCGGCGCCCATCTCGTGACTGTCGACGGCGAGCTGCGGATCCCAGGAGGCGATCACCGTGCTGCGCCGGCTCTCGGGGTGGACCATGCTGAAGAAGTCGCGATTCAGGTCGAACAGATAATGATTGCCGCGGCCCCAGGGCCAGACGCTCTGGTGCGACATGTCGTCCAGGGACGGGTTCGGCGTCGTGTGGGCGAAGGACGAGATCTGGGCCAGGTAGCGATCGCGGCCGTCGGGGTTCTCCATCGGATCGATCAGGATCACCAGCCCCTCGCGCAAGGCCCGGGACCCGGCGTCGCTTCCGGCGATCAAACGGTAGGCCACGGCGGCGGCGGCATCGACACTGCTCAGCTCGTCGCCATGGATTCCGTACGCCATCCAGGCCACCGCCTTGGCGCCTGCGAGAGCTTCGTCGTCGGCACCGGCTGCGCGCCCGCGAGGGTCGAGTCGTGCGACGTGCTCCTGACGGAACGCGTCGAGCCGTGCGATCGTCGCCTCGTCGTCCAGGTAGATCTCTCGCGACCTCTCGCCTGCCGCCTCGCGCGCCCGCCGGCCCGCGCGACGCCCCCGCCGGTCCCCGACCCCCATTCGAGAAGCTCCCGCCAGCGCCCCGCCACCCACCCGCACCCCCCCCGCGCCCTCTCCTCCCTCCAGCGCCGCCCCGCCCCCTCCGGTTCCGACCCCACCCCAGCCCTTTCCAGGCGCGTTCTACCTCGGGCGAGAGATCGACCCCGGCTCGTCGAAGCCCGACGGCCCGGCGGTCCTCTACGACGCCCGGGACCTGACGACCCACGCCGTCTGCGTCGGCATGACCGGCAGCGGCAAGACGGGGCTCTGCGTCTCGCTACTGGAGGAGGCCGCGATCGACGGAGTTCCGGCGATCGTCATCGATCCCAAGGGCGACCTGGGCAACCTGCTGCTGACCTTCCCCGAGCTGCAGCCGGCGGACTTCCGCCCCTGGATCGACGAGGATGCGGCCCGGCGCAAGGAGCTGTCCCCCGACGCCTTCGCCGCCCAGCAGGCCACCCTCTGGCGGGATGGCCTGGCCGAGTGGGGCCAGGACGGCGAGCGGATCCGGCGACTCAAGAACGCCGCGGAGTTCGCGATCTACACGCCCGGGCAGCGAGGCCGGCCGGCCGGTCTCGGTGCTCTCCTCGTTCGCCGCGCCGCCGGCGGCGATCCTCTCCGACGGCGACGCCATGCGCGATCGCGTCGCGGCGACCTCGTCGAGCCTGCTGGGCTTGATGGGCATCGACGCCGACCCGCTGCGCAGCCGGGAACACATCCTGCTCTCGACGATCCTCGATCACCACTGGCGCTCGGGAACCGACGTCGACCTCGCCGGTCTGATCCAGGCCTTGCAGTCGCCGCCGGTCCAGCGGATCGGCGTGATGGAACTGGAGACGTTCTTCCCCGAGAAGGACCGCTTCGCCCTGGCGATGCAGCTCAACGGACTGCTCGCCGCACCGGGCTTTGCGACCTGGATGACCGGCAGCCCCCTCGATCCCCAGCAGCTGCTCTACACGCCCGAGGGCCGACCGCGGATCGCGATCTTCTCCATCGCGCACCTGTCGGAACAGGAGCGGATGTTCTTCGTCTCGCTGCTGCTGAGCGAGGTGCTGGCCTGGGTCCGCGGCTGCTCGGGAACGACGAGCCTGCGCGCGCTGCTCTACATGGACGAGATCTTCGGCTACCTTCCGCCGACCGCCGAGCCGCCGTCGAAGCGGCCGCTGCTGACACTGCTCAAGCAGGCCCGGGCCTACGGGCTCGGCGTCGTGCTGGCGACCCAGAACCCGGTCGACCTGGACTACAAGGCGCTCTCCAACACCGGCACGTGGTTTCTCGGTCGGCTGCAGACCGAACGCGACCGGCTGCGGGTCCTCGACGGCCTGGAAGGTGCCGGGGGTGGCTGGGACCGCAAGCAGGTCGAGCGAACGCTCGCGGGGCTGGGCAAGCGTCGGTTCCTGCTGCACAACGTGCACGAGGAACGGCCGGTGCTGTTCCAGACCCGCTGGGCCATGTCGTATCTCCGCGGTCCGTTGACCCGGGATCAGATTCGCAAGGTGTCGGCCGGCGATGCGGCGGCGGGGCCGGTGAGCGCGGCGGTGAGCGCGGCCGCCGGTGCGAATGCGGGTGCGAGTGCCGGTGCGAATGCGGCTGCGGGCGCGGCGGCTCGTGGGGGCGCGGCGGCGGCGACTCCACCCGCCTCGGGAACGCCGAGGGCGCAGGCAGCGCCGCGGCCGATGCTGCCGTCGAGCATTCGTCAGGCGTTCCTGCCCGCCTCGCGGGACTCGACCGTCTACCGGCCGGCGCTGATCGGGATGGGCCGGGTGCAGTTCGTCGAGCGCAAGAGCGGCAACACCTTGACCGCGTCGGAGATCGGCTTGCTGGTTCCTCTGGGGCCGAGCGACCCCGATGTCGACTGGAGCTCCGCCGGCGAGGTCGACCTCGTCCCCGAGGATCTCGAGACGACACCTGCCGACGAGATGGGTTTCTCTGCGCTGCCTCCGGCGGCCGGCAAGGCGGGCAGCTACGCGAAGTGGCGCAAGCAGTTCGCCGACGCGCTCTATCGTGGTCGGCGCCTTCAGCTGTGGAAGAGCCCGGCGACCGGGCTGGTCTCCCTCGCCGGAGAGAGCGAAGGTGAGTTCCGGATCCGGCTGGCCGATGCGGGGCGGGAACAGCGCGACGCGGCGGCGGACAAGTTGAAGGAGCGCTACGGTCGCCGGCTGGCTCGACTGGAGGAGCGTCTGCATCGGGCCCGGCAGAAGATCGAACGGGAGCAGGAACAGGCCTCGTCGACGAAGGTGCAGACGGCGATCTCCCTGGGTACGACGGTGCTCTCCGCGTTGCTGGGGCGGCGCCGGGTGACCCAGGGCACGATCGGCCGGGCGTCGACCACGTTGCGCGGCGCCGGCCGTGCGGCGCGGGACCGGGAAGACGTACGCCGCGCCCGGGAGGACGAGGGCCGGATCCAGGACGAGCTGCGCGAACTCGAAGGCGAGTTCGAGAGCGAACTCGACGCCCTCGAGGACCGGCTCGATCCCCGCACCGAGGAGCTGGAATCGATCGCCATCCGTCCCCGGCGCACCGACATCGACGTGCGCTTCGTCGCCCTGACCTGGGTACCCGACGATTTCGAGTTCGGTCCGCGGTGAGGGTGATGCGTCTTGCTGGGGAGCGCTCGAGACTGAAGGAGCTGTTCGCCTGCCATCGACTGGTGCGCGCGGTGATCGACTGCGGACTCGAGACCGCCTACGGCGAGGTGTTCGTCGACGACCTCGAACAGCCTGGCGTGGCCCGGCTGGATATCGGTTGCTACTCGTTCTTTGCCGGCGACCCCGGCAACGCCGACGACCCGGACGAACCGGGCTCTCTCGCCGCGGAGACGCTGGTCGCGGAGGCACCCGCACCGATCGAGTTGATGTTTCCGGATTCGACGGCGTGGCGCGATCTTGCCTTGCGGATCCACGGCCGACGACTGGAGGATCGGCCGATGCGCACCTTCGCCACCCACGGGCTGTCGATCGGGCAGCTGCGCAGGATCGCCGGTGAGGTTCCCGACGGGTACACCGTGCGCCGGATCGGACCTGCCGAGGCCGAGCAGCTCGACGACGGCATCCTGCCCCACGCCCTGCCGGTGTTCGGGACGGTCGACGCTTTTCTGCGCGACGGCTTCGGCTTCGGCGTGATGGACGGCGAACGGCTAGCCTGCGCGGCGACGACCTACACCGTCTCCTCGCGACACTCCGAGGTCGCGATCTCGACCCGGGAGAGCCACCGTGGACGGGGGCTCGCCCCCGCGGCCTCGGCGACGCTGATCCTGCACTCGCTGGAGAACGACCTCGAGCCGGCCTGGAGCGCCACCAATCCGGTCTCCAAGCGACTGGCGTTGCGGCTGGGCTACCGGATCGCGCCGATGGCGGACTCGATCTTCCTGCACGCCGCCGACTGAGGTCTCACTCGTCCCGCAACGCCCGGTTCGGCTCGATGGCGATCGCGCGTCGTGCGGGGACCAGCGTTGCCAGCGAGGCGACGCCGATCAGCGAGAACGCCATCGCGGCGAAGCCGATACTGTCGAAGCTCGACGCTTCGGGTAGCGTGGCGGCCAGGAAGCGGGTCAGGAGCAGGGCCGGAAGCACGCCGGCGAGGATGCCGATCGCCGACAGGGTCAGGCCATGTACGACGACGTTGCGCAGGATGTGGGTCCGCTGCGCACCGAGGGCCATCCGCACGCCGATCTCCCGGGTCCGGCTGGCGACCCCGTAGGCGATCACGCCGTAGATCCCGATCGCCGCCAGCAACAACGCGGTGATGCCGAAGCCGGAGAAGAGCAGGAACTGCAGGCGATGCCGGGCAAGGTCCGTGGCGACGATCGTCGCCAGCGAACCGACATTGGTGATCGGCTGATCGGGATCGATCGCCCGGATGATCCGGCGAATCGCCGGCGCGAGAGCGGCCGGATCTCCCGCTGCGCGAACGACGAGATCCTGGGGCCGGGTGAAACGATGGAGGAACTGCGGATACGCCAGGTAGATCTCGGGGCGGGGCTTCTCGGCGACCTGCCACTGCCGTACGTCCTCGGCGACGCCGACGACGGTGAAGGCCTGGCCGATCTCACGCCCGTTCAGCTTGGTGATGCGCCGGCCGACGACGTCCTCCTCGCCGCTCCAGAGCCGCCGGGCCATGGCGCGGTTGATCACCGCCACCGGCGGCGCGTCGGCATCGTCGCTCGCGGCGATTCCGCGACCGCGGAACAGCGTCATGCCGACGGCGTCGAGGTAGCCCGGTGTGACGACGCGCAGGCTGACCACCGGCTCGTTGCCCGGTTCGGGGATCCCGGCACCCTCGGCGATGAACAGCACATTGAGACCCGAGTAGGTCATCGGCAACCGTGTGATGTAACCGGCGTGCTCGACGCCCGGCAACCCCTCGATCTGTTCGACCACCTCGTCGAAGAACGCGCTCTGGTCCGGCTCGCGGTACTCCTCGCCGATCAACGCGGTCGTCATCGTGATCGTCCCCGACGGGTCGAAGCCCAGCGGCAACGATTGCAGCTCCTGGAAACTCCGGGTCACCACCGCCGCCGCGACGAGCAGCGTCAAGGCCAGCGCGGTCTCTGCGATCACCAGTGCGGCGTGGGTCCGGCGCACGCCGCGACCGGAGGTCGCACCGCGACTGCCGGTACCGATCGACGACGCGGCGGTCGCCGCCTGCCAGGCCGGAACCAGGCCGAAGACGACGGCGGTCAGGGTCGACAGGACGACGGCGAACAGCACCACCGGCAGGCCGAGTCGCATGTCCCCCGCCGACAGCGCATCCGGCAGCAAGCCGGACAGCACGTCGAGAACCGCCGCGGCGCCAGCGATGCCCAGGGCAGCGCCCAGCGCCGAGAGCACGAGGCTCTCGGTGAGCAGCTGCCGGATCAGGCGCAGCCGTCCGGCACCCAGGGCGGCGCGGGTCTCCATCTCACGGCGACGCACCGACGCGCGGGCCAGCAGCAGGTTGGCCACGTTCGAACAGGCGATCAGCAGGACCAGTCCGACCGCCGCGAGCAACAGGATCAACGTCGAGCGGGTCTCGCCGCTGAACGCCATGCGAAACGGCTCGACGACGATGCCGATGCCGGCGTTGGTGTCCGGGTAACTCTCGGCCAGGCGGCTGCCGATCAGATCCATCTCGGTGCGGGCGGCGTCCTCGGTCGTACCCGGCGCGAGCCGACCGATGACGACGAGAGAGTGGTTGCCCCGGTTCTGGCGGAACGCCTCGTCGATCGGCAACGGCGCCCAGAGGTCGACGTCCGCCGAGAGCAGCCGGTAGTCGGCGGGCAGTACGCCGGTGATCGTGTTCGTCTTGCCGTCGACGCGGATCGAGCGGCCGATGACGCCGTGGTTCCCGGAGAAGGCGGACTGCCAGAGCCGGTGGCTGATCACCACGCCGTCGAACTCCGCGCGACCGTCGCCGGGTCGCAGCAACCGGCCCGCCGCCGGGTCGACGCCGAGGAGGTCGAAGAAGTTGTCGGTGACGTAGTGGCCGGCGAGCAGCAGCGGCTCGTCGAGGCCGGTCAGCTTGAACTCGCCCTGGAGCAGGGCGGCCATGTCGTCGAAGCTCTCGCTCTGCTCGCGCCAGTCGACGAAGTTGGCCGGGGCCGGGGTGTCCTTGGGGAAACCGTAGCGGCTCGAGTCCTCCCAGACGAAGAAGAGCCGGGCCGGCGCATCGAACGGCAGCGGGCGCAGCAGCACCGCGTAGACGGCGCTGAAGATCGCCGTGTTGGCGCCGATCCCCAGCGCCAGGGTCAGGACGACGACCAGGGCGAACCCCGGGGCGCGGGCGATCATCCGTCCGGTGTAGCGCAGATCCTGGGTCAGCCTGTCCAGGGGCGCGAAGCCCCGGGCCTCCCGCACCTGCTCCTTGATCGACTCCGTCGAGCCGAAACCGACCCTGGCCGCGCGCATCGCGTCGGCGGAGGACATGCCCCTGGCGCGGTTCTGCTCGGCCTCGAACGCGAGGTGAGCCTGAAGCTCTTCGTCCAGTTCGTCCTCGACTCTGGGGCGACGGACGAGTGCGGCGACGGTGTTCCAGAGGACGCGGAGGGGGTGGGTCTTCTTCATGATTGCTCCTCGGCCATCGTCAGTACCCGGCCGATCGCGTCGGTCATCCGTTCCCAGTTGCGGGTCTCGTCGGCCAGGCGTTGCTCGCCCTCGGCGGTCAGCCGGTAGAACTTGGCCCGCCGGCCGCTGTCCGACGATCCCCAGGAGGACTCGATCCAGCCGTTGCGTTCGAGGCGGTGCAGGGCCGGATAGAGGGAGCCCTGCTGGACCCGCAGTACCTCCCGGGAGACCTGCTGGATCCGCTGGGCGATGGCCCAGCCGTGACTCGGTCCGGGGAGCAGCGTCCGGAGCACCAGCAGGTCCAGGGTTCCTTGCATCAGGTCGGTCGTCGGTTTTCCCATGCTGTTGTAGACGGTCTACAACAAGATCGGTTGCACCTTTTTTTCAGCCGGGTTGCCGTGGGAAACCGTCTCGGGTTCCCGTGGGGAATCGACCCTGGTTGCCGGTGGGCAACCCTCGCAGGGGCCCGGGCCTTCCCCCGGGCGCCGCCCCGGGGGATGATCCCGGTGCCTCCGGGGTACCCGTTTTGCCCGACATCCCGATCACCGACTGGATCGCGTTCTCGCTACTGCCCGGTCTCGGCCCGCTGCTCCAGCAGCGTGCCCTGGAGCGCTGGGGCTCCCCGGGCGAGATCGCCTATCGCGTCCCCGCCGGGGATTTCTGCGACCTGCCGCGCTACGCCCGGCTCAGGTCCCACGACATCCGGGCGGCCCGGCGGGACCTGCGCCGGCGCGCCGAGCGTGAGGAGAAGCGCTGCCGCCTGGCCCGGATCCAGCTGCTGGCCCGGGACTCCCCGGACTACCCTGCGGCGCTGCTCGAGATCCCCGACCCGCCGGCGGTGCTGTATCTGCGGGGCCGGATCGACCCCGGGATCGTCAGGATCGCCGTGATCGGATCGCGGACCGCGACCCGCTACGGTCTCCGGGTCGCCGCCGGCTTCGGCGCGGGGCTGGCGAACGCGGGGATCGAGGTCGTCTCCGGCGGCGCACGAGGGATCGACAGTCAGGCCCACGAGGGTGCCCTACAAGAGGAAGGGAGAACGATCGCGGTGCTCGGCTCGGGGATGCTGCGGACCTATCCACCGGAGAACGAGCGCCTGTTCGACCGGATCGCGGCGGAGGGCGCGCTGCTCACCGAGTTCCCCCTGGATCAACCGCCCCACGCGGCCCAGTTCCCCAGGCGGAACCGGCTGATCTCGGGCCTGTCGGCCTCGGTCGTCGTCGTCGAGGGCGGCCTCAAATCGGGGTCGATGCTCACCGCGCGGCATGCCCTGGAGCAGGGGCGCGACGTTTTTGCCGTCCCGGGGCCGGTGACCAGCGCTCGCTCCGAGGGATGTCATTACCTGATCCGCTCGGGAGCGATCCTGGCCCGTCATGTCGAGGACGTGATCGGCGAGCTTTCGCCGCCGTTCCAGCTGCCCCTGGAGCGGCCCGGAAAGGAGGTGCGGCTGGAATCGGCCCCGCCGCCAACCGCCGATGAGGCCGCCGTTCTGGGCTTTT
This sequence comes from uncultured bacterium, assembly GCA_942490715.1. Taxonomy (GTDB): domain Bacteria; phylum Acidobacteriota; class Polarisedimenticolia; order Polarisedimenticolales; family Polarisedimenticolaceae; genus CALNYP01. The sequence goes on along the minus strand of CALNYP010000028.1, from coordinate 39,436 downwards.
TGGATCTCATCGAACCGACCCACCTTGACGAACTGGCCCGCGAGGCCCTATTTGGTATACCCCGGTTACAGGCTGCGCTGTTCGGCCTCGAGCTACGCGGCGCGATCGAGACCTTGCCCGGCGGGTACTACCTGCTACGCAACTAAGTTGTTGCATTCAGGCGCCTTGGGTCGGGATGGAGTGTGAGGAATGGGCCGTTCCCTGGTGATCGTCGAGTCTCCCGCGAAGGCGAAGACGATCAACAAGTACCTCGGAAACAAGTTCGTCGTGAAGGCGTCGATGGGACACGTGCGGGATCTCCCCAAGCGCGACCTCGGCGTTGACGAGGAGACTTTCGAGCCGACCTACGCGATCCTTCCGGACAAGAAGAAGACCCTCGCCGACCTCAAGAAGGCCGCGAAGGGCGCCGACGCCGTCTACCTCGCATCGGATCCCGACCGCGAGGGCGAGGCGATCTGCTGGCACCTGAAGGCGGAGCTCGAGAAGAGCAGTGACGCCGAGTTCCACCGGGTCATGTTCAACGAGATCACCAAGAAGGCGATCCTGGCCGCGTTCGAGCACCCGATCGCCATCGACGAGGGCAAGGTCGCGGCCCAGCAGGCCCGCCGCATCCTCGACCGCCTCGTCGGTTACAAGATCAGCCCGTTGCTCTGGGACAAGGTCCGGCGCGGACTGTCGGCCGGGCGCGTGCAGAGCGTCGCCCTGCGGATGATCTGTGAGCGGGAGCGCGAGATCCTCGCCTTCCAGTACCGGGAGTACTGGTCGCTGCGGGCGCGGCTCGCCGCCGAACAGCCTCCGGAGTTCGTCGCCAAGCTGCACAGCATCGACGGCAAGCGGATCGAAGCCGGCTCCAAGAACGAGCCGTCGACCAAGGACGAGATCGAGGCCACACTGCTCAAGCTCGGCTGGGAGATCACCGAGACCCAGCCGGTCCCCGACGGGCGCGACGGCGCGATCACCGTCGAGGTCAAGCCGACCGACAAGGCGGTGCCGTTCGTCGTCAAGAGCGTCAAGGCGACCGAGCGCAAGCAGAACCCGCTGCCGCCGTTCATCACCTCGAAGCTCCAGCAGGATGCCGCGCGACAGTTCGGCTATCCGGTCAAGAAGACGATGCGGCTGGCCCAGGGGCTGTACGAAGGTCGTGAGATCGGCGACGAGGGCGTCGTCGGCCTGATCACCTACATGCGTACCGACTCCACCCGGGTCTCCGACGAGGCGATCGGCTCGGTCCGCGACTTCATCAAGACGACCTACGGCGACAAGGCGCTGCCGGCGAAGCCCCGCAGCTACAAGACCAGCAAGGCGGCACAGGAAGCTCACGAAGCGATCCGGCCGACCTCGACGGACTACGACCCCGAGCGCGTCAAGCCGTTCCTCGGCGCCGACGAGTTCAAGCTGTACAAGCTGATCTGGAGCCGTTTCGTCGCCTCGCAGATGGCCTCGGCGGTGTTCGACAACACCCGGGCCGACCTCGAGGCCGGTCCGTACATCTTCCGCGCCACCGGCTCGGTACTGCGTTCGGCCGGATTCCTGGCGGTCTATCAGGAAGCTCAGGACGAGGACGCCAAGCGCAAGGACGACGAGGAGGCCGACGACGGCAAGGACCGGCGCCTGCCGGAGCTGATCGTCGGCCAGGAGCTCGACCTGCGCACGCTCCTTCCCAAGCAGCACTTCACCCAGCCGCCGCCGCGGTTCTCGGAAGCGAGCCTGGTCAAGGCGCTCGAAGAGAACGGCATCGGCCGCCCGTCGACCTACGCCACGATCCTCTCCACGATCCAGAATCGCGACTACGTCGAGAAGGAGGGCCGGCGGTTCAACCCGACCGAGCTGGGCCTGCTCGTCAACGACCTGATGGTCGAGTCGTTCGGGGACATCGTCGACATCGGCTACACCGCGCGGATGGAGCTCGAGCTGGACCGGATCGAGGAAGGGACCCTCGACTGGATCGATGCGCTGCGGGACTTCAACACCAAGTTCGACGTCGACCTCGAGCGCGCCAAGACGGACATGCGCAACGTCAAACGTGAGGCGATCCCCACCGACCAGAAGTGCGACAAGTGCGACAAGATGATGGTCCTCAAGTGGGGCCGCTTCGGGCAGTTCCTCGCCTGCTCCGGTTACCCGGACTGCAAGAACACCCGGGACCTCGGCAACGGCGGCATCGCCGCGGCGGAGGATCGATCGGGCGTCGCCTCGGCGGCGAAGATCGCCAAGGTCGCCAAGCCGGACCCCCTCGAGGCCGAGGCCGATCCCTGCGAGAAGTGCGGCAACCCGATGGTGCTGCGCCGCGGACGGTACGGTCCGTTCCTCGCCTGCTCGGGCTACCCGGACTGCAAGACGACCCGCAAGGTGACCGTCTCCAAGGACGGCAAGGCCGAGGCGAAGGCCGACCTGATGCTCGAGGAGGAGTGCCCACGCTGCAACAGCAAGCTGGTACTCAAGCAGGGACGCTACGGCGAGTTCACCGCCTGCTCCGACTACCCGAACTGTCGCTATATCAAGATGAAGGAGACCGGCGTCGAGTGCCCCGAGTGCGGCAAGGGCAAGGTCGTCGAGCGGCGCAGCAAGCGCGGCAAGGTCTTCTTCGGCTGTGACCAGTACCCCGATTGCGGTTTCGTACTCTGGAAGCGGCCGGTCTCCAAGGGCTGCCCCGAGTGCGACCGGACCTACATGGTCGAGCGCATCACCAAGAAGAGCGGCCGCGAGTTCATCTGCGAGAACGAGAACTGCGGCCACACCGAGGTTGCCGTCGACGAACCGCCGGCATCCGGCGACTCCTCCGACGGCGCGGAAGTCTCTCACTGATGCACCCGGTGCGCCTGGTCCCGTTTCCGAATGGAGAGCTGGGCATCGTCTGGGACGACGGCCACGAGTCCTACTACCCGGGCCACGAGCTGCGCTGCTCCTGCCAGTGCGCGAGCTGCGTCGACGAGATGACCGGCAAGAAGGTGCTCCAGGACAGCGGCGTCCCCGCCGACGTCCGGCCCCGGGAGATCCACCCGGTCGGCAACTACGCGATCAGCGTGCTCTGGTCCGACGGCCACGACACCGGGATCTACCCGTTCAAGCGGCTGCGCGAGCTCTGCCGCTGCCCGGTCTGCCACAAGGGCTGAGACCGGGCGTCCGCGCCCGGGGTTTCCGCCGGGGCTTCCGCGCCCGGGCGTCCGCCGGAAAACTTCCCCGATTACGAAACCGGTCGTGGTGACTCCGGGGGCGGTGCGTACCTTGACGCTACCCCCTTCAGGTCCCACGTTTTGCCTCCCTTGGATTGAAGAGACCCGGCAACCCCAATCACGGGGTTGCCGGGCTTCTCGTGGGAGTGCGTGTTGCGTCATCGCCCGGTCCTGGCCGTCTGGCTCGCGCTCCTGCTGAGCATCACGACGACGATCGCGCCGGCCACCGACTCCGTTTCATCCAGGGCCCGTTCCCGCGACTACGTCGAGGTCGTCGATCAGGATCTCCGGGGCGTCACCCTGCGCATCCGGATCCCGGCGGAGGCGATCGAGACCGGAGTCGACGGCGATGGGTTCTCGTTCCTCCGCGTCCCGGGTCTTGCTCCTCCGATGCTGCCGGGTTCCGCCGAGCTACCGGTCGTGGTCGTCAGCCTGGCGGTTCCCGACGGTGCCGGGGTCCGGGTCGCCGCGTTCGGCGACGAACGGACGCTGCGCCTCGAAGCTCCGTTGCGGAGAGTCCCGCTGCGGCAGGCCGAGCTACCCGACGCCTACGCCGCGACCGGATCGGGCCAGGTCGAGGCGGCGCCATCGCCCTCGGCGGAGGCGGGGAAGAGGCCGACGAGCATGGAGCGGGTCTCCGTGGAACGGACCCGGCACGATGGTGTGGCGATCGCGCGCCTGCTCATCGCACCCTTCCGGCACGATGGAGACGACGCGACGGTCACCTTCGACGAGGAGCTGACGGTCCGGGTGAACTTCGACGGCGGCGCCCGGAAAGCGGCGCGCCTGCGCAAGTCGCCGAGCCGCGCGGCCGACACGTTGCGGCGCAGCTTGCTCAACGCGGCGACGGCGCTGATCGCCGCGCCGGTCGATGCGCCGGTCGGTGCGCCGGAGCAGGAGGGGCCGATCGCAGCTGCGGAACCGCTGCCCTTGGCGGCGCTGGTTGCGAGTCATCCGACGGTGCGGATTCATGTGGCCGAGCAGGGGGTCACCCGCCTCACGCGAGATCAACTCCAGGCCGCGGGCTGGGACACGGCGACGATCGACCCGGCGAATCTCGAGATACGCTTCCGCGGCACGCCGGTGCCGTCGCGTGTGATCGGCGAGGCGGACGGGAGCTTCGACAGCGGCGACGCGATCGAGTTCTACGGCGTCCCCGGCAAGAGCCGCTACTCCACGGCGAACGTTTATCAACTGACGGTCTCCGATTCGCCCGGGCTGCGCTTTCCGACCCGCGCCGCTCCTCCGCCGGTGGCGATGCCGGCGGAGACGCTGACGAGGGCGACGGCGACCTACGAGAAGGGCAACTCGATCTACACCTACGGGAAACCGGCGAACGAGGGCGACCCGCACTTCTACTGGGCCTGGTTCGAGGACAACCCGAACCCGCCCCGCACGAAGCGTGTCGACATTCGCGAGACCCTGCCGGGCGTGGTTCCCGGTGGCGGGGACGCGGTGGTGCGGCTGTCGTTGCTCGGGAGAACCGATACCCTCGACGACCCGGATCATTCGTTGCGGGTACGGGTCAACGGCACGATCGTCGGCGACGCCCAGTGGAACGGTCTGGTGCATCATCTGGCCGAGTTGACCTTCGACAGCTCGCTGCTGATCACCGGCAGGAACCTGTTCCGCCTCGACTTCCAGACGATCTCGTTTCCCGACTACTACCTGCTGGACTGGGTCGAGATCGACTACCCCCGCAGCACCGCGGCCAGCGGCGACCGGCTGGTCGCGCGCTCACCCGGCGGGATGCACCGGCGGGAAGTCGGCGGGCTGAGCTCGGCCGACGATCCGCTGGTCCTCGACGTGACCGACCCCTGGTCCCCGGTGCTGCTGACCGGCGCGGACGTCACGGGCAGCGGGCCGTTCACCCTCGCCTTCGGTGAAGACAGTTCCACGGACACGACCTACGAGGTGATCGGTGACGCGGGCAGGAAGCCGCCGTCCGACTGGGAGATCGATTCCGCGTTCAGCTCGTTGCGGGATCCGGCCAACGCCGCCGACCTGTTGATCGTCACCCCGGTCGGCTGGGAGTCGTCGGTCGACGAGCTCGTGGCGCTGCGCGAATCCGAGGGGCTGCGGGTCGTCGTCGCCAACCTGCAGGACGTCGCCGACGAGTTCGGCGGTGGCAACGTCGACGACCTGGCGATCCGTGAACTCGCCGCCTGGGCCCACGCGAACTGGCAGCCGCCGGCGCTGCGTTTCCTGTTGCTCGTCGGCGAGCCGAACCTCGACCCGTTGAACGACCTGCTGCAGTCGCCGTTCTATCACTTCATGCCGACGCACTTCACCGTGACGAGCACCCAGGGCGAGACGATGACCGACAGCTGGTTCGGCGCGCTGGACGCCGAGGAGCTGCTGCCGACGATCGCCGTCGGTCGACTGGCCTCCCGGTCATCGGCGAAGGTCGAGCAGCTGATCGACAAGATCGTGACCTACGGCACGACGACTCCCAATGGTGCCTCGTGGGGCCGGCGTGTGTTGCTGATCGCCTCGAGTGAGTCGGACTTCGAGGATTCCCTGGAGAGTGCCGCCGACGCGCTGCCGTCGGACTTCCTGATCCGTCGCGAGTACCGCAGGTCCGGGGCGACGACGGCGTCGATCGATCAGGCGTTCGACTCCAGCGCGCTGATCGCGTCGTTCGTCGGCCACGGCAACGTCACCTTCTGGGCCGATCTTCCCGGCGGTTCGTTTTACGAGGCGCTCGACACCTCCGGGATCGGCAACACGAACAAGCTGACGTTCGTCACGATGCTGAACTGCCTGAACGGCCTGGTCGGCGACCCGATCCGGACCAACAGCCTGGCCGAGGCGATCCACAACCTCCAGGTTCGCGGAGCGATCGCCGTGCTCTCGTCGACCTCCCTGGGCTACCTGCAGCCCTACGACCTGGTGCAGCGGGCGCTGTACCGCGAGCTGTTCCAGACGCGGACGCCGTGGATCGGCGAGGCGGTGCGTGCCGCCCTGGTCGAGACCTACCTGACCCAGCCGGTCAGCGACGAGCTGATCAAGGAGCTCATCCTGCTCGGCGATCCGGCGACCCGTTTCGCCCTGGACTGCGGGAGCACCGATGTCGATGCGACCTGCAATGCGATCGACGACGATTGCGACGACGCCGTCGACGAGGACTTCGTGCCCGAGGCGACGACGTGTGGCCTCGGGATCTGCAGCACCAGCGGCTCGACGGCGTGCGTCGACGGTGCGGTCGTGAACGCGTGCATCCCGCTGGCCGCCGAGTCGGAGATCTGCGACGGCGTCGACAACGACTGTGACGGGCAGATCGACGAGGCCGACGCCCTCGACGCGCTGTACCTGCACGAGGACGTCGACGGTGACGGCTTCGGCGACCCGGACTCGCTGTGGATCACCTGCGAGGCCCAGCCGGGCTGGGTCGACGACGGGCGGGACTGTGACGACGAGAATCCGGCGACGGCGCTGCCGCCGGGCGAGGCGTACGACCTACGCTTCGCGGTCGATACCGAGTTGCTGACGTGGGCACTTCCCGTCGACGGCGGTGCCGCCAGCGCGGCGACGGTCCTGCGCTCGGCCGACGCCGCCTTCTTCGGCCTGTCGACCTGCCTCGCGGCCGCGGGCGGGACGCCGACCGAGGTGACCGACCCCGAGCTGCCCGCAGCCGGCCAGACCTTCCACTACCTCGTCCGCGCCGACAACGGCTGCCCCGAGCCGGGCCCCCTCGGCCAGGACTCCAGCGGCCAGCTCCGCTTCGGCTTCTGCCCCTAGCTAGACCGTCCCCGAAACCCCGATTGGGGGACGGGTCCAATTTGGGGGTTTTGGGGACGGGTTATGGTGACTGTCCCCAAAACCCGGTTTTGGTACACGTCCCCCCTTCCGAACGTCCCCCAAGTGCGGTTTCACTGCCGGGGCCGTTGTTCCGGGCATGAAGCTCTTGAGCACGTTCGTTCCGCCGGTTTCGGCGCGTTCAGAAAGCCCCTGCCTCAGCGCAGAAGCCGGGTCCCGATCCGGGTCGCGGCCCACCCTCCGGGACGATGCCCCGTCGTTCCCGGCCGCGACCCGGGTCACCCTTCGTAACGCGACAGAGAACAGCGGGAATCTGGCCCTTTTTGACAGAGGAGCGAGGGCTGGCGTAGCCTCGGAACCAGGTTCTGCCGCGACCGTGGTCTCGATCCGACCCGGCGCGCAGGCTCCGGGGACAGTTGTGGAAGACACGCCACGCAAATCCGGGCACGGAGATGAGTCTCCGGATACTACCCAGGACTTGCTCGCTCAGGCCCGCAACGGCAACGAAGCAGCACTGAATGAAGTGGTCACGCGCTACTGGCCGATCCTGCGCCGCTGGGCCCACGGCCGACTCCCCGACCGCGCCCGCGGCATGGCCGACACCGAGGATCTGGTCCAGCGCACGATGATGTCGGTGATCCGGCGAATCGATTCGTTCGAGCCGAACCACAGCGGCGCATTCTTCGGGTTCCTGACCGTTGCGCTGCGACGACAGGTGATCGACATCATCCGGATGGTCGACGCCCGACCGGGGGGCGACGAGCTGCCCCTCGACCTGGTCGACGCCGGCTCCTCTCCCCTGGATGTCGCGATCGACGGACAGAAGTGGGCAGCCTACGACGCCGCCCTGCGCAAGCTGTCGAAACGCAAGCAGAAGGCGGTGCTCCTCAGGGTCGAACTGGGGCTCCCGTACGCAGAAATTGCCAAGGTACTCGGTAGTCCTTCGGAGAACGCGGCTCGAATGACGGTCACCCGGGCAATCCGGGAGCTGGCGGAGTTGATCGATGCTTGATCAGACCCTACCTGGAGATCCCTTGATGCGAGTGGCCGCCGCGGTCGCCGACGATGATGCGGTCGACTGGGATGCGGAGCGCGCGACGCTGCGCGAATCCGTACGGGAGCTGCGCAGGCTGCAGCTCATCCAGGAGGTATCAAGGGCGCATCACCGGATGCACTCGGCCGTGCAACTGGTCACGACGTCGAACCCGGATCCGGTCGCGGACGTCGACGACGCGCCAGCGCCGATGAACCGCTGGGGCGATCTCGAGATCATCGAGCTCTGCGGCTCGGGGGCGTTCGGCGAGGTCTACCGCGCCAGCGATCCTCGGCTCGAGCGCGACGTCGCCCTGAAGCTGCTTCGCCCCACGAGAAACGAGAACCGCGCCGCCGAGGAGCGCTTCCTCGAGGAGGGGCGCAAGCTGGCCAAGGTCTCCCACAACAACATGGTCACCGTCCACGGCGCGGCGCGACACGATGGCCGCATCGGAATCTGGACCGAGATGATCGACGGTCGCACCCTCGAACAGGAACTGAAACGACAGGGCCGACGCAGCGAGCGGGATGCGCTCCACATCGGCACCGACGTCTGTGGCGCTCTGGCCGCACTCCACGCGGCCGGCATCGTCCACCGCGACGTGAAGACCGACAACATCATGCGCGAGGACGACGGTGGACGGATCGTACTCCTCGACCTCAGCTCGGCGGCGGGTCTCCATCCCGAACGCAACACCGACGTCGTCAACGGCACCCCGCTCTACATGGCCCCGGAGGTGCTGAACGGCGCCACCGCCGGTGTGCGCGCCGACATCTACTCCCTCGGCGTCGTGCTCTATCGTCTCGTGAGCGGCCAGTTCCCGGTCGAGGTGGAATCGGTCCGCGAGTTGATCGAAAGCGCCGACTCGCTACCGATCGTGCCTCTACGCGAGCTGCGCCCCGAGCTGAGCCAGGGCTTCGTCGACGTCGTCGAGAAGGCGATGCACCCCGACCCGGAGAGACGTTTCCGTTCGGCCAGCGAGATGGAGCAGGCACTGCACCGGCTCACCCGCACCCGGATCCTTCCGGCGTGGGCCGGCTGGACGGCGGCGGCGGCGGTGCTCGTCGTGGCCGCCGGAATCGTCGGGGTGCCGCTGTTGATGCCGCCACCGTTGCAGGCCACGGCGACCTTGCTGCGTGCGTCGGATGCCGGGAACGAGATCCTGCCTTCGGGGGCAACGATCGCCGGCGGCGACGAACTGCTGCTCGAGTTGACCACGAACCGCGAGGCCTACGTCTACGTGGTCAATCGGGACAGCGCCGGAAAGCTGATCACCATGTTCCCGACGCCGGAATCGCAGTTGCAGAACCCGCTCCCCCCGGACACGACCCACGAGCTTCCCGGTGGAGATTCGCTCGGGTTCCATACCTGGACCGTCAGTTCGTCGTCCGGCCAGGACACGATCATGGTCCTCGCCTCGGCGAAACGGATCGTCGACCTCGAGGCTGCCCTGGCCGACCTCCCCTACTCCACCGCGGTCCAGTCGAGCGGCGACAGCGCAAGCTCGGCATGGAGCCCCACGTTGCGCGGAATCGGCGGGGTGTCGAGACGTGAACGGGTCGCGACCTCGACGACCTTGACATTGATGCGCCCGCCTGTCGGCAAGGATCTGAATCGATGGGAGTGGACCCTGTCCAATCCGCCGTCGACCGACCACCTCACCCCCGGCAACGAACGGCCGACCGAGAAACCCGGCGAGGACGTCGACCGGGACTGAGCGACGGGCTATCCTGATTCCTCTGACCGACGGAGGAATCGAAGATGATCGAGACGATTCGCGGACTCCCGGACCACGTCGCCGGCTTCAGGGTTTCCGGTGTCGTGACCGGCGCCGAGTACGAGCAGGTCATCATCCCCGACATCGAAGCGCGCCTGAAGAAGCACGCCAAGGTGCGCCTGCTCTACCACATCGGCGATGCCTTCGAGAAGTTCGAGGCCGCCGCCATGTGGAACGACGCCAAGGTCGGCCTGCAGCACATTGCCTCCTGGGAACGGATCGCCGTCGTCTCCGACGTCGGCTGGATCGCCGGCGCCGTCAAGGTCTTCGGTTTCGCCTGGCCCGGGCACGTCCGCCTCTTCGCCAACGCCGAACTCGACCGGGCCCGGGACTGGATCGCCGGATAGCTCCTGGGCCTGCACCGGCCGTGCCTTCGTCGCGCTGGATGCGCCGTGCCCGCCGGGAACACCCTGCCCGCCGGGCCCACAACCCTCGTCGAACCCGGCGGCGGCCAGCAGTTGCACGAGACCGACCGCCCCGACGATCAGTGCGACGCGGCGGCTGTCGGCCAACAGCAGCGCCACGACGATCGGCAGGACGATGAGCACGAGTTCCATGGGAACGAGCGACCCGCAGGTCAGCTCGCCTCCTTGCCGTTGACTGTCCCCGAAACCCCGGGTTTGGTACACGTCCCCTTCTGGAACGCGCTGAGGATGTTGACCCCGGTGGCGTTCTCGATCTGCTCGGAGAGCGAGATGACCGCGGCCGGGAACTGGTTGACGAAGCGGCTCATCCCCGAGCTCTGCCCGTTGCCGCTCCACTGTCGATCACGGTGACCTTGTCCACGGTGACCTTGTCGACGGTCTTCGCCAGCTCCTGGATGATCTCCGGCAGCATGTTGAGCATGAAGACCTTCTCGCCGTCGCCGTCGGCGCTCTTGTAGGTCTCGATCATCGCCTTGAGGATCCGCACCTGGGCCTCGCCGTCCTCGATGATCGATGCTGCTGCGCCCCGGGCCTCGAGCTCCATGGCCTCGCGCTTCGCCTTCGCCGGCTCGATGACGTCGGCCATCAGGCGCTTCTGCTGGAGGATGATCCGCTCCTGCTCGGTCTCCTGCTCGAACTTGGCCTTGGCCTTCTCGCCGGCGACCTGGGCCTCCTGCTCCTTGACCACCGCCTCCTTCTCCAGCTCGGCCTTCTTGATGCGCAGGAAGTTGTTTTCGATCTCGATCGCCTGGGCGGCCCTGGCCCGGGCGACCTCGCCGCGCTGCTTCGACTGGGCCTCGGCCTCCTCGGCCTCGGCCTTGCGCTCGGCTTCGGCCGTGCGGGCGGCCGGAGAGGACCTCGGCCGTCTTGCGGCGGCCGATCGAGTCGAGGTACCCGGCGTCGTCGGACACGTTCTGGATCTTCAGGGTGTCGAGCTTGAGCCCGAGGGCGCCCAGGTCCTGGTCCGCCTCCTCGATGAGGCTCTCTGCGAACTTGAGCCGGTCCTCGTTGACCTCTTCCGGGGTGAGGGTGGCCAGCACGCCGCGCAGGTTGCCCTCGAGGGTCTCCTTGGCGATCTGGTGGACCTCGTTCATGTCCTTCTCGAGGAAGCGCTCCACCGCGTTGCCGAGGATGGGCTCGGCGGAGGCGACCTTCACGTTGGCGATCGCGTCGACCTTGAGCGGGATGCCGCCGGCGGAGTAGGCGTTCTGCACCGTCAGGGTGAGCGGGATGGTCTCGAGGCTCATCCTCGAGGCCCGCTCCATGATGGGGATGCGCAGGGCCCGTCCGCCGCGGATCACCCGGTAGCCCACCTCGCTCCCGTCGGGCATCCGGCGCCGCCGGCCCGAGAGGACGATCACCTCGTTGGGCTGGCAGATCAGGAGAAAACGGCTGATGAACGTCACGACCGTGAAGACCAGCACCAGTCCCACGGCTCCCACAACGACCACGAAGTCGGCCATCACAACCTCCTTTCCCTCTTGTCTCTCAAACCAGATAGCTCTTGTCGGCGACCAGGGCGGTCCCGTCCTGGATGCGGACGACGACCACGGTGTCGCCGGCCTCGGCGTGATCCACCGCCGCGCCCTCGTGAATGCGGGCGAGGAACTGGTACGTCCGGTCCCCCACGACCACGTCGACCTTTCCGGGGCGCCTGACGCCGACATCGACGATCACCTGGGCCATGCGCCCCTCGAGGTGATCGGCGTCAGGAATCTGTCCGTTCTCGTCGCGCTGGAGGAATCCCATCAACCGGTGGATCCCGGTGGCGGCGACGAGCCCCATGCCGACCGCGAGGACCGGCGTGAGGAGCAGCGGAACCGAGAGCAGGGTCAGCAGGGTTCCGGTCAGTCCGAAGAAGGCGACGAAGAAGACGACGTTGCGGACGCCGAGGAACCTCGCGGTGACCTCGCCGCCATCGGCCCCGAGCTCGGAGCCCATGTCGGTGTCGAGGTCCGAACCAACACCCGCGTCCGCTCCGAACACCGACAGCGCAACGAAGAATCCTCCGAGCACCAGGCAGGCGAGGTACAGCGTCAACATCGTCCCCTCACTTCCTCGAGCTCTTCAGGCGCTCGAGTTCCTTTTCGACTTCGGTTCCGTGGAGCAGCTTGCGCAGCTTGCGATCCGTGTTGCCCTCGGCCTCGGCGAACTCCTGTTCCGCCTCGGCCTCGGCGGCCATCCGGTCGATCTGGTCGTCGTAGCCGGCGAAGGCGCTGCGTGCGTCGTGGAGCGGATCGAGCCGGCCAGTGGCGGCGCCCAGGGCATCGCTGGATCGACGGGCCGCCCGTTGCGTTCGCATCTGCGCCTCGGCGGCGCGCATGCGGCGGATCAGCTCGTCTTGCTTGCGGCGAGCCCGGCCTGCCTGCTCCTGCATCTCGCGCAGGTTCTCCTTCAGCTTGCGGGCGAGGGCGTCGGCTCCGACCACTTCCTTCTGCAGGGCGTCGCGCTCGGCGACCGCGTCGAGCTTGCGAGCCAGCAGCGTCCGGGCGAGGTCCGCGTCGTCGTTGTCCAGGGCAAGTCCGGCCTGGGTTTCGAACGTCTCGGCCTGTTCCCCGGCCGCCTCGGCCTTGCGCCGGAGGTGGCGTTCCCGGGCGACGGCGTTGACCGCCTCCCGGCGGAGCTCGACGATCGCCTCGTCCATGTCCCGGATGATCTGCTTGATCATCACTTCCGGGTCTTCGGCGCCGTCCATCATGTGGTTGAGGTTGGCTTTCAGCAGCGTGGATGCGCGTTCCATCAGGCTCATCGTCGTTTCCTCCTTGGCCCGTCCTCCGGGCGCACCCCCTAGGAACTGCACAGCCCGTTCCAGGCGCAGAATGCGAAAAATGCCCTGTTTGGGAGGATTTCAGACGGCGGAATGGGAATTCACGCCAGATTCATGGTCCAGGGCGCCAACCCTGAACCGCGCAACAATCTCGCGACCACCTGGGGTCAGAGGCGTTCGGCGAGCTCGTACTTCCGGTACAGGTGCCGGAACTGGTCGTAGGTCAGCCCGAGGGCCCGGGCCGCCTCGCGCTGGTTGCCGTCACTCTCCTGCAGCGCGGCGAGGAGCAGCGCCTCCTCGTAGAGCGCGACCTTCTCCTTGAACGTTCCGGCGATCGGTTCCGGCGCCGTCACATCCGCCGGGAGCTCGCCGGCGTGGATCACCCGGTCCCGGTCCGAGACGTACATGCGCTCGACGACGTTCTTCAGTTCGCGGATGTTGCCGGGCCAGCGGTAGCCCTGCAGCGCCCGGATCGCCCCGTCGGTGAACTCGGCCCGGCCGAGATCGGGGATCTCGTCGTGGAGCTGACGGATGAAGTGCTCGACCAGATGCGGGACGTCCTCGGGCCGGCTCCTCAAAGGCGGCAGGACCAGCACGGCGAAGGCCAGCCGGTCGTAGAGGTCGGCCATGAAGGCGCCGTCCTTGATGCGCTGCTCGACGTCGACGTTCGTCGCGGCGATCACCCGCACGTCGGCCTTGAGCTGCGCCGTGCCTCCGACCCGGCTGAACTGTCGGTACTCGACGACGCGATGCAACCGGCTCTGGGCCTTGATGCTCAGGTTGGCGATCTCGTCGAGGAACAGCGTGCCCCCTGCGGTGCTCTCGAACAGACCCAGGTGGCGCTGGTTCGCTCCGGTGAAGGAGCCGCGCTCGTGACCGAACAGGTGCGAGACCAGCAGCTCTTCCTGGAACGCACCGCAGTTGACGATCCGGTAGGCGTTGTTCGACCGCGGACTGGACCGGTGGATCAGCTTCGCCAGCAGCTCCTTGCCGGTTCCCCGTTCGCCGCGAATCAGGATCGGTCGGGGGATTCCCGCCAGCTCCCGGGCCTGCTCGACGACGTCGAGGAAGATGCGGCTGACGCCGATCCCGGCGCCGGAGTCGGCGTGGGTCTCGTTCTCACTCCGGGTCATGGCTCGATTGTAGCGGGGAACATCGTGTTCAGTCGTCTCCGTGATGCCGGGCCTGCTCCCAGACGCGCCCGCTGCGCTCGCGACGGCGGAAGCGTTCGGCGAACGGATTCGACTTCCCCTCGACGACGTCGGCGATCAGCTCACCCAGGATCGGCACGAACTTGAAGCCGTGGCCGCTGCCACCGCAGGCCACGACGAGCCCCTCGAGATCGGGATCGCGATCGATCCAGAAGTTGCCGTCCCAGGTGTCGCAGTACATGCAGAGCCGGTTGCCGACGATCGGGGCATCAGCCAGCGCCGGAAAGGTCCGCGCCGCGAACTCCCGGAAGCGCGCCTCGGCGTCGGCCGGCACGACCTTGGGATCGCCCGGCTGCATGCGGATGCCCGAACTGTGATGGCCGATCTTGACGATGCCGTCGGCCTTCGCCGGAAAGCCGTACCAGCCGGTGCGGCTGATGTCAGCGCCCCAGACCGGGAAGCGCTCCCCCTGGAACGGCGTGGGGTCGGCCGGCCGGAAGTGGAACACCGGATGCCCGGTGACCCACATCACCTCGGCGAGTTGCGGGAGCAGCGCGGTCGTCCAGGCGCCTGCCGCCAGCACGACGACATCGGCGGCGATCGTCTCGCCGGCGCCGGTCACGACACCGGTCACCCGGCCGCCCCGTGCGGCGAGTTCGCGGAAGCTCACGCCCTCGCGAACCTCGATCCCCGCGTCCCGGGCCCGCCCGGCCAGCAGCTCGACGACCCGGCCGCTGGGAGCCCAGCCCCCTCGCGGGTTGAAGTAGCCGTCGACGAAGCGCTCGAGGTTCCAGGCCGGGAAACGCCCGGCAGACTCTCGCGGGTCGATCCGCTCGACGATACGGCCCCGGGATCGCAACAACTCGTAGCCCGCGCCCTCGAACGTCTCGCTGGACATCGGCAGTTCCGAGAGCAGCAGGAAGCCGACCTCGTGAAGGAGGGTCTCGCCGAACTCCCGGTTCCACTCGTCCCAGCGCAGCATGCAACGTTCGGCCAGCTCGGTGTAGAGGACATCGCTGCCGTAGTCCATGCGCACGGCCTTGCTGATGTCGGTCGACGACGCCTCGGGGTGCGGGATCGGCCCCGGGTCGATCAGCGTGACCGCGTGACCTCGGCTGCGCAGTTCCAGGGCCGCGGCCAGGCCGAACACACCGCCGCCGACGACCAGTTGACTGGAATCGCTCATCTACACGACCTCCGTTGCCCCAGGATACCCCCCGACGTGTCAGACTGGGAGAGTGAGAACCCTCGACATGAAGCTGAAGGCCTGGGCCCTCGAGTACCCCGAAACCTACGAGGAGCACCCGTGGGGCGAGACGGTCATCAAGGTGCACAACAAGGTCTTCCTGTTTCTGGGTTCGGGTTCTTCGTTCCGCTTCAGCGTGAAGCTGCCCGAGTCGGGACCGGCGGTGCTCGAGTTGCCCTTCGCCGGCCCGACGGGTTACGGCCTGGGCAAGAGTGGCTGGGTGACGATCTCGGTGATTCGCGGCAAGCAGCGCCCGACCGTCGCGATGGTCCAGGAATGGCTCGGCGAGAGTTTCCGTGCCGTGGCGCCGAAGAAGCTGTCGGCCACCCTCGACGCCTGAAGCTGGGTCACCGGGCCGGTTGGTTCGGCGGGTCAGACGGGTAGACGGGTCAGGAGCCGGAGTCCCAGGGTGCCGGCGTCGTCGCGGTCACGCCGTGCTGGGTCAGCCACTCCAGGATCAGCTCGCGGATCCGATCCGAGCGGAACAGGTACCAGCGATCGCGCACCTCGACGTTGGCGTTCATCAGGTCCTTGAGGATCGGAGCCGGATCGTCGGTCTGCATCGCCTCGACCAGCGACTCGCGGATCTCGGTCTCGATCGTCTCGACATCGAGGAACTTCTTCAGCCAGCCGATCTTCATCGTCGTGTCCGGCGACTCGATGTACGCCCGGGTCGGGTCGTTCTTCTGGGGTGCGCCACCGGGCATCGGCGGCGTGGTGTCGAAGGCGTCGTCGTCGTCGAAGGAGTGCTCTTCACCCTCGCCCTCGAGCAGGACGTGGCCGGTCACGAGATCGAGGAAATAGACAAGCTCCTCGTTCTGGTTGGTGAAGGCTTCCTCGAGCTCGTCCCAGTCGAGCTTGAGATGCTTGGCGTTCATGGTGACGTCGCTTCGATATGTCGGGCCGACAGTGGGTCTGGCCCGCCAGCCGACTGTACCCCTGTCAGCGGTCCGAAATCAAGCATCCCCGGAAGACCGGGGTGCGGGCGACCCGCCGATCACGCACCGATCACCCACCGATCACCCGCCGAGGCAGTCCCGGGTGGATCCGGGTCACCACTTCGTAGGGGATCGTGCCGCACCAGGACGCGAGCTGCTCTGCGGTGACCCGCTCGTCGCCCTGGGCACCGAGCAGGACGACCTCCGCCTCCTGGATCGCTCCGGGAATGTCGGTCACGTCGACCATGCACATGTTCATGCAGACCCGCCCGCAAACCGCCGCGCGCCGACCGTCGATCAACACATGGGCCGTCGACGAGAGTCTGCGGTCGTAGCCTTCGTGATAGCCCACCGGCAAGACTGCGATACGCGTGTTGCGGGTCGTGCGATAACTGCAGCCGTAGCCGACGTAGGCGCCTTCGGCAACCTCCTTGACCTGGGCGATCCGGGTCTTCCAGGTCATCGCCGGGCGCAGCTCCGGGGTCGCCTTGCCCCGTTCGCGACAGGAGACCCGGGTCTCCGGCGAGGACCAGATCCCGTACAGCGAGATGCCCACCCGGACGAGATCGAGGTGCACCCGGTGGAACAGCAGCGTGGCGGCCGAGCAGGCGGCGTGGCGCATCAGCGTCGGCCGGCTCTCGCGAAGCTGCGCGCTCAACCGCTCGAACTCGGCGATCTGCCCCTCGGCGAAACTGTGGTCGGTGGTGTCCTCGATGTTGGCGAAGTGGGTGTAGGCGCCCTCGAGTTCGACGCCGGGAAGCTCGTCGATCCGCTCGGCGAGGGCCAGCGCTTCGGCGCCGGGCACGCCCTGACGGTGAGTGCCGGCCTCGATCTTCAGATGGACCGGCACGGTGGCACCGTGTTGCCGGGCGAGGCGGGACAGCTCCCGCACCGTCGCCTCGGAGTAGACCACCGGACGCAGCTTCCGGCCGACGACCTCGGCCAGCTCGGCGATCGGCACGTAGCCCATCACCAGCACCGGCCGATCGTGGCCGGCGTCGCGCAGGGCGATTCCCTCGGCCAGGCTGTTGACGCAGAACCAGTCGGCGCCGGCTCCGGCGGCGATGCCGGCGACCTCGGGCAAGCCGTGGCCGTAGGCGTTCCCCTTGACCACCGCGCCGAAGCGGGTGCCGGGAGCGAGGCGGCTGCGGAACTGCTCCAGGTTGTGACGGATCGCCGGGGCGTCGACTTCGATCCAGGTCAGCACGTACTCGGTCTCCAGGGCTTCTGCGGGTCGCCCAAACAGGGGGTTTCCGGGCTGCGCACCCTCGACCCACCGCCGCTGGCCATCCTAGCGCAGAAACCGTGCAACCATCGGGATGCTGGTACCGTCCTTCTGGGACGAGACCGGCATCGGACCGGAGGAGAGACATCATGAACCGCAGTCAGACCCGCAACACCCATCGAACCATCGGCCGCGCCCTGCTGGCCCTCGCCGTCGTGGCCGTCCTCTCGGCCCCGCTGTCGGCAGGCGTCATCAAGGAGAGCCGGCAGTTCACGGGCCAGTCCCTCGAAGTGCGCAACCTGATCGGCGAGGTCAAGGTCGAGGGGCACTCGGGCAAGGACTTCATCGTCGAGATCACGATCCAGGGCGCCGACGCCAACGAAGGTCTGATCAGCATCGAAGACACCGGCGACACCCTGACCCTGGTCTTTCCCAGGGAAGGCAGCTTCGTCTACCCGCGGCTCGGCTCCGGGTCGCGCACCAACATCTCGATGTCCAGCGACAGCAACGGCTGGCTCAGCGACGTGATGGGCAGCCTGATGAAGCGCGGCCGGATCGAGGTGCGCGGCAGCGGAAGCGGCATCGAGGTCTGGGCCGACCTGGTGATCAAGGTCCCCGCCGGCCGTGAGCTGACGGTGCTCCACGGCGTCGGCGAGGTGAAGGCCAACGATGTCGACGGCGACGTCGACCTGCGGGTTCGCTCGGGCCACGCGTCGGCGCGCAAGATCAACGGCAAAACCGTGGTCGACACCGGCAGCGGCCATGTCGTGGTCGAGGACATCCGCGGCAACCTGCTCGTCGACACCGGCAGCGGACACGTCGAGGCCAGCCGGATCGACGGCGACGACGTCAACATCGACACCGGCAGCGGTCACGTCGAGATCGACGACGTGCGCACGAGAATGCTCCGCGTCGATACCGGTAGCGGACGCGTCGACGCCACCGCGGTCAGCACCGACGCCGCAAACATCGACACCGGCAGTGGCGGCGTCCGGCTGCAGCTCGACCGGATGGGAACCGGCAACTTCCGGATCGACACCGGCAGTGGCGGCATTCGCCTCGACCTGCCCTCCGATGCTTCGGCCGAGTTCGAGGCCGAGACCGGCAGCGGTGGGATCGACATCGACATCGCCGGCGGCGTCGAGATGCGCCGCAAGGAACGGAACTCGGCCCGCTTCAGCGTCGGCGGCGGCGGCGGAGCCCGGGTCGTCCTCGACACCGGCAGCGGCGGGATCCGGATCCGCCAGTAATCCGGCTTTCCGGCCGGGAATCTCCAGACCGAAAACCCCGGGGCTATGCGTGGCCCCGGGAAACCCGGTAGCATGCCGCCATGGAAAGCGTACTCGTCACCGGCGGCGCCGGATTCATCGGTTCGAACTTCGTCCGGCTGCTGCTGGCCGGCGAGATCGACCGGGTCGTGGTGCTGGACAAGCTGACCTACGCCGGCAGCCTGGACACCCTGGCCGACGTGATCGAGGACGAGCGACTGGTCTTCGTCCGCGGCGACATCGCCGACCGCAGCGTCGTGACCGACCTGATGACGCGCCACGAACCCGACGCCGTCGTCAACTTCGCCGCCGAGAGCCACGTCGATCGTTCGATCGATTCCCCGGAGCCGTTCATCGACACGAACATCCGCGGCACCTTCGTGCTGCTGGAGGCGAGCCGCCACTGGCTCGCCGGTCGTGACGAGATCGCCGCCGCGGGCTTCCGCTTCCTGCACGTCTCGACCGACGAGGTCTTCGGCAGCCTCGGTGACGACGGTCTGTTCTCGGAGACGACACCCTACGCGCCGAACTCGCCTTACGCCGCCTCCAAGGCGTCGGCCGATCATCTGGTCCGCGCCTACCGTCAGACCTACGGCATGGCGACGCTGCTGACCAACTGCTCCAACAACTACGGCCCGTATCAGTATCCGGAGAAGCTGATCCCGCTGATGATCCTCAACGCCCTCGAGGGCAAGCCGCTGCCGATCTACGGCGACGGGCTCAACGTGCGCGACTGGCTGTTCGTCGAGGATCACTGCGAGGGAATCCTGCAGGTGCTCGAGGAAGGCGCGCCGGGCTCGAACTACAACATCGGCGGTGAGAACGAGCGGACCAACATCGAGATCGTCGACACGATCTGCGAGGTCCTCGATCGCCTGCGACCGGCGAGCAAGAACTCCCGGCTGCCCAAGGGCACCAAGAGCTACAAGGACCTCAAGGTCTTCGTCGAGGACCGCAAGGGACACGACCGCCGCTACGCCATCGACGCGACCAAGATCCGCCGGGAACTCGGCTGGTCCCCGGCCCACGACTTCGCCTCGGGGATCGAGGCCACCGTGCGCTGGTACCTCGACAACGGCGAGTGGTGCGAGAAGGTCCAGAGCGGCGGCGCCTATCAGCGCGAGCGGCTCGGCCTGCGCTGAGGGAACCCGGGGTGGGACGCGGAGCCGGGGAAGGCCGGGGCCTGGCCTTCCGCGCAGCAGCCGTCGGCGGCGGCCTCGCGATCGGCCTGCTCCTGTTCGAGATCGTCCTGCGTGCGATCGGCGGCGACCCCGGACAGCTCGGCTACAAGTTCGGCCTGCAGACCGAGGACGGTAGCGCGAGCTACCTCTGCTACTCGTCGAACCCCAACGGCGAGTTCTCGCCGGCGCCCGACGTCAGCTCCGGCGCCTGGGAGTTGTGGCAGTTCCTGGGCTCGCCGTTGCCGCTGTCGGAGCTGGCGAAGACACCGTGGTGCGTCGATATGGGGCGCTCGAGCCTGGGCCTGCGAGATCGCGAGTACACGAACGTTCCGCCACCCGGCGTGACACGGATCGTCGGCGTGGGTGACTCGTTCGCCGTCGGCGAGGGTGTCCCGCTGGATCGAACGCTGTTCAAGCAACTCGAGCAACGACTCGGCGACGGCATCGAGGTCGTCAACGCCGGCAAGTCCGGCATCGACCTCGCCGCGGCCGCGGCGGCGACTCCGCGGGTCTGCAACTTGCTCCAGGCCCGCCGTGGGCTGGTCGTCGTGATCCTCAACGACATCAAAATGCAGCGGTCGCTGACCCGGCGGGGCGACGAGATCACCGGCCTGTTCAACCGATCGAACCTCGAACCGCCCTCGGCCTGGACGCCCCGGGCCTACGGGGTGGTCTCGTCGTTCTTGCGGCAGCGCCGGGTCGAGGCGTCGACCTTCGCGTGGTATCGCGACGCCTGGGACCCGCGGTTCAACGAGGACGGACTCGCCGAGTTCCGCCGCAGCCTCGAGCGGCTCCGGCAGAATCCCCACTGCGAGGTCGCGCTGGTGATCTATCCGCTGATCGAGGGGCTCGACGAGGGTTATCCCTTCACGGACATCCACGACAGGATCGCCGAGATGGCCCGTGAAGTCGGCCTGCCGGTCCTCGACCTGGCGCCGGCGTTCGAGGGTGCCGACAGCGAGAGCCTCCACGTCCATCCCACCGACCACCATCCCAACGGACGGGCCCACGCGATCGCGGCCGAGGCGATCGCCGAATGGCTGACCGCGTCACCGCCGTTCGATTAAGGCACAGTTCAGCCCTGGCCCATCGCTTTCCGGTCGGAATCGAGGCACTCTTGGGGCGGGAGGAATCATGCAGCGATCACGTACGCCTGTCGGTCTTGTCGTCGGACTGCTTCTACTTTCAGGCGCCACCGCCCTGGCGGAGCCGACCTGGGATCCTTCTCAGCAGGCGGTGCTGGCGGCTATCGGGCGGCTCTCCGCCTCCACCGCGCCGGGCGGGGGCGGGGCGGATGCCTACGGCGCCATCCTCGCCGACGACTTCAGCCGCTGGACCGTCGGCAGCACGGAACTCAACGACAAGGGCTCCTGGGTCGATGGGATTCGCGGCTGGTTCGACGACGGCTGGCGCGTCGTCGACCGGAAGTCAACAAACCTGGAGATCCGGGTGGTCGATCGCAACGCCTACTCGCGACGCATCGTCGAGGAGACCTATCAAGGCCCCGACGGAGATCGCTCCAGCGCGACGGCGGCCGTCGCCGAGGTCTGGGTCAACGTCGCTGCGTCCGGCGAGGGTGAGGGCGCCGACTGGCGGCTGTTCCTGGTCAACGTGCATCCGATTCCCGACGAGTAGCCGGCGATGGTCGGAAGCGAAATCGGAAAAGGACGACGGTTCGTTACGCGAAGTAAGCCTTCGTGTTCGGATGCACCGCCGGGTCGGCGAGGATCTCCTCGGGCGAGCACCAGCGGTACTCCCGGTGCTGGGACTGCTCGAGGCGCAGGTTGGCCAGGGTGATCCGGATCGAGTAGCCCAGAACGACGTAGTGGGTGCCGAAGCCCGGCTCCTCACCGGCGTTGGTGTCGTACAGGTGCTCGTAGACTCCGAGGAACTCGCCCTGGCTGATGTCCAGCTCGGCGCCCAGCTCTTCCTGGGCCACCCGGCGGAACGCCTGGGCGATCCGTTCGTCCTTGCAGATCCGGCCGCCGGGCACGAACCAGTAGTCCCGGGCCGGCTCGTTGTTGCGCAGGCCGATCAGGATCTTGTCGTTCTCGTCGCGGACGATCAGGTCGACCGACACCAGCGGCGTCTGCCGGACGATCTCCAGGAAGGTTTCCCGTTCGAGTCTCAACGTATTCGCCTCGCCGTCATTTCGCGGCATTCCATGGTCTCGATCTCCGCTCAGCCGCCGCCGGCGACGATACGCATCAGCTGGCCGCAGAGCCACGCGCCGTAGGTGCCGAGCACGTATCCCAGCACCGCGAGCAGCACACCGACCGAGGCCAAGCCCGGGTGGAACGCCGCCGCCATCACCGGGGCGGAGGCGGCGCCGCCGACGTTGGCCTGACTGCCGACGGCGAGGAAGAACACCGGGGCGCGGATCAGCTGGGCGACCAGGATCATCAGGAAGGCGTGGAAGGCGATCCAGATCAGGCCAACGAGGAACAGACCGGGGTGCCGGAAGATCGCCATCAGGTCCATCTTCATGCCGATCGTCGCCACGAGGATGAAGATGAACACCGAGCCGATCCGCGAGGCACCGACGCCCTCGAGCTGACGGGCCCGGGTGAACGACAGCAGCACGCCGATCGTCGTCGCGGTGACGATCAGCCAGAAGAAGCTGCTGGTCAGGCTCATCTTGCGCAGCATGTGGGTCGGGTCGTCCCCAGCGATGCCGTCGAGCCAACCCGACATGTTGGTCGCCACCACATGCGAGATGCCGGTGGCGACGAAGCCGACGGCGAGGATCATCATCGTGTCGGGGAGCTTGGGGATCTTCTGGGTCTCGAGCTGGTAGGCCGCCATCTTGTCCCGCAGGGCGACGATCGCCGAGGAGTCGACGCCGCGCTTGCGGTCGAGATCCTCCCAGCGGCCGGCGGCGAACAGCAGGACACCCATCCAGACGTTGGCGACGATGACGTCGACGGCGATCAGCGCCGAGAAGATCTGGTCGCCGACGCCGAAGACCTCCTTCATCGCCGCCTGGTTGGCCCCGCCGCCGATCCAGCTTCCGGCGACCGTCGTCAGGCCACGCCAGATCGCCTCGGGCCCTCGCCGCCCACGATCTCGGGATCGAACCACGAGACGATCATGATCGCCAGCGGGCCACCGATGACGATGCCGACCGTCGCCGGTGAAGAACATGATCAGCGCCTTGGGCCCCAGGCCGAAGACTCCGGGCAGGTCGACGCTCAGGGTCAACAGCACCAGACAGGCCGGCAGCAGATAGCGCGAGGCGACGAAGTAGAGCTGGGACTCATCGCCGGAGATGATCCCCAGGGTGCCGAAGACCGAGGGCAGGAAGTAGCAGACCAGGATCGACGGAACGATCGAGTAGAACTTCTTCCAGAATCCGTCGGCCTGGGAATGCGTGTAGAAGACGAAGCCCAGTACCGCCATCAAGATGCCGAACACGACGGCATCGTTGGTGATCAGGGGAGCCTTGTCGGACGCACCTGCGGCCATCAGCGGAAGGTTGAACATCGATCCTCCAGCGCCGCGGCGTCCGGGCCGCGAGCCCCGGGATCATACCCCACCGACAAGTCGGTCGATCCGGGCTAGAATCGGCTCCGTGTTCGCCCCGAAGACGATCCCCGGTCGCCTCTGCATCGCACCCTGCCTGCTGGCACTGCTGTGCTTGCTGACGGCGCCGCCGGCGCTGGCCCAGACCGAGGTTGCCGGGACGGCAGCCGACGGGCCGGCGGGCCTGTTCCCCCCGACGAGGAGGTCGAGCAATCGTCACTGACGTTGCTGCTGACCAACAACGGCGCCGCCCTCGACCGGGCCGACCGGGCCAAGTTCTTCATCTATGAACCCGGCAAGCGCAAGAACTACCTCGACTGGGGCAACGCCGCCCGCACCGCGCGTTTCCCATCGGGTGTCTACGACGTCGTCATCCGCTTCGAGTACGACACGATCAACGAGGAGCGGGTCTGGAAGGACGTCGAGATCATCGGCGACTACATCGAGTTCTTCGCCTTCCACATCCCGGTGGCGCACCTGACCGTCGACGTCAACAGCGGCGGCCGTCCGATCGACACCTTCAGCGGCTCCTTCGGCGTCTATGCCCCGGGCTCCGACAAGCCCCTGGCCCGCCGTCGGCCCGGCGAGACGATCACCGTCCAGCGCGGCACCTACGACGTCGTCGCCAGCTACCGGGACCCCGAAGGGTTGAAGAGCAAGCGACTGTCCGGCTACCTCGTCGAGAACCACCAGCGCGAAACGGTCGAACTCGGCGTGGCGCTCTCCCGGTTGACGGTGACCCTGGTCCGGAACGGCCTGTCGCTACCGGGGAGTGGCGCGTGGCGGCTGTTCCCCATCGGCGAGAGCCGGCACTGGATCGCCGAGCGGCGCTCGGGAGAGACGCTGAATATCGAGCCGGGCACCTACGACATCGCGGCGCTGTCCGCCGACGGCTCCCAGGTCGAGAGCTGGCTGCGCCGGGTACAGATCGACGGCGACGTCGAGCGCACCATCGAGCTGGGCCAGGCCCGGGGGTCGCTGCAGGTCAACCTCTCCGGCGCGGAGGACAGCCGGGTCGGCGATAGCTGGTTCGGCATCTTCCCCAGGGGAGATCGCAGCGCGCCGCTGGTCTCCTCCCGGGGCTCCGGCAGGCTGCGGATCGCGCCGGGCACCTACGACATCGGCGTCTTCGCCCGGAACGGTGGACCGTTCGTCGAGAAGTGGATCGAAGGCCAGCGGATCGACGGCGACGAGACCCTCGACGTCTCGATCGACCTGCGAGCGTCGTCCCTCGAGATCCACCCCCGGGGCTCCCGGACCCCGACCCCGGGTCCGTCGCGGATGCTCGTGCTGCTGGATCGTTCGAACGCCATGCGGGCGGCCAGCGGCACCCGGCGCAAGATGGACCTGGCCGCCGATGCCCTGCGCCAGGTCGTCGACGGCATGCCCTCGAGCCGGGTCGACCTCGGCATTCGCCTGTTCGGTTCCGGATCCGACGGCACCCGGGATTGCAACGGAACCCGGCTCGCCGTCACGCCGGACGGCTTCGATCGCACCGCGATCGGGTCGACCCTCGACGGGATCGAACCCGGCGGCCCGGCACCCCTGGCCGTTGCGCTGGAGGCGGCGGCGACCGATCTACCGCCGGGCCGGGGCAACTCGATCGTGATCGTCACCGGCGGCAACGACAGCTGCGGCGGCAACGCCTGCGAGGTGGCGGCGCGGCTGCTGCGCGACGGCGTGGTCGACCGCATCGGCGTGATCGGATTCGACCTGCAACCGAACCAGGGGCGCAGCCTGGCCTGCATCGGCCACTACTACGACGCGACGACCGACGGCGAGCTGAAGTCCGGCCTGCGCGACGCGGTGCGCAACGCCACTCGCTGGAGTTACTCCGGCACCCTGGCGGTGTTCGACACCGGGCCCGCGCGGGGCTGGGTCTCCGGCGGCTTCATCGGCGAGAAGATCCGGATCCCCGAGGGACGCTACGACATCGTCATGCACACCCAGGGCACGACCTTCGAGTGGGACGGCGTACGGGTCGTCGGCGAGTTCGAAGCGCTGGCCGGTGCCGACGCACCCCGGGGCGCCGTCGGCCGCGAGCGCAAGTAGCGCGAGCGTTGCGCAAGCGAGGGCCCGCCGGCCCTCGGTCAGTGCTGCCGCCGCTTGCAGGACGACTTCCAGGTCGCCAGGGTCGAGTCGTCGGTCACGCTCTCGCCGACCCAGTCGAAGCCGTCCCGGGAGATGTTGTGGAAGGTCAGCCGGCTGAGCACCTTCGTGCCGTCGGCCCGGGTCGACTCCTGGCGCATCACCATGTTGTCGCCCTCCTTCTGGCCTTCCCAGACGCCCGAGCCGTAGTTCGGCTTCTTGAAGAAGGTCACCATCCACTTCCCGTTCCGGCTGTCGTAGATCCGCAGGTTCGACGTGGCGAAGACCGGGTTCCAGTACTGGTCCTGGATGCCGTGACCGTTGAGGAAGAAGTTCGCGTTCCAGATCGCCGGGAACGTGCGCCACGTGCCGTCCTGGTTTCGCAGGCTGTCGATGCAGTCGAACTCACCGATCATGAACGCGAACTGGGCCGTCTCCGGCGGAGCGCCGGGGTGCAACCGGCCGTGGGGGTAGGCCGGGCTGGGGTCGTACCCCATGAACAGCGGCGGGGGTGGGAGCTCCTCGGCGGCAGCCTGGTCCTGTTCCTGGGCCGGCGCCGGAACCGCCAGCAGCGGCAGGGCGACCCAGAGGATCAGCAGTGGAATCCAGCGTTTCGTTCGACGGTGAATCGGCATCGGGGCACCTCTCGGATAGTGGGTCGCGCCGTAGATCCTACGCCTGACCCGGCGGAAAAACGGGGCATCCGGGCCGCTGGGCGGCGATTAAGCGGTATTTAAGGCGCGGCGCATGGCCCGGGAGAGCGGCCCATTGCATTCTGCGAGGCGACGGCGCATCCAACCGGAGGAGACAAGATGACCTATCGCCAGCGCTTCCCCTTCCTGACCGTCGCGGCCCTGTCCGCCGCGGCCCTGTTGCTGCCGGCCCTGGGCTGCAGCGAACCCTCGGCCAGCGAGGGCGCCGACGCCGAACGGACCTTCGAGTACCCAGCCGCCGAGCGGTCGGACCAGGTCGACGACTACCACGGCGTCGCGGTCGCCGACCCCTATCGCTGGATGGAGGAGGAGGATTCCGACGCCACCCGCGGCTGGATCGCCGAGCAGGATCGCCTGTTCCAGGCGTACGCGACACGATCCGGAAGCCTCGACGGACTGCAGCGGCGGATCGGCGGGATGTCGGCCTTCGACCGCTACGGCCAGCCCCTGCGTGCCGGCGAGTTCTACTTCACGACCTACACTCCGGCCGGCAAGCGACACCCGATCGTCGTCTGGCAGCGCGGCCTGAACGGCAAGCAGCGGGAGCTGTTCGACAGCGCCGAGATGCTGGGTGACCCCGACCATGGATTCGGCGGGATCTCGCCGAGCAAGGACGGTTCGCTGGTCGCCTTCGCCAGTACCTCGCCCAAGGGCTGGGGCTGGATGGAGATCCTGCGGGTCGCCGACGGCAAGAAGATCGACGGCACCTTCGACGGCATTGCCGGCGCCAGCGCCGTCTGGACCCACGACAACGCGGGCTTCTTCTACCTGCGCTACGGAAAGTACGACGCGCTGGAGGCCGGCACCGAGGCCCGGCCGGCGCTGTACTACCACGAGATCGGCACGAAGCAGGCCGCCGACAAGCTGCTGTACCAGAGCGCGGCGAGCGGCGGCGCGTTGCTGGGGCACAAGCTCAGTGACGACGGGCGCTACCTCGTGCTGTCGGTCTTTGCCGGAGGCCGCTCGGAGAACCGCGTGCTCTACCGGGATCTTCAAGACCGCGAGGACCGCTGGATCACGCTGGTCGAGGAGGCCGACGCCTCCTATGTCTTCGAGGGCAACGAGGGCCGGCGGTTCCTGTTCCAGACGACCTTCGAGGCGCCCCGGGGACGTCTCGTCGCCGTCGATCTCGATCGACCGGCGCGTTCGGAGTGGGTCGAGGTGCTGCCCGAGCGCGAGGAACCCCTGGCCTCGGTCAGCCACATCGGCGATCGCTGGGTCGTCCAGTCGGTGCGCGACGCCAAGCCGATCGTCGAGCTGTACCGCAGCGACGGCACCCTCGAGAAGAAGCTCGACCTGCCGACGATCGGACTGCTCAGCGGGTTCAGCGACGACCCGGAGAGTGACGAGGCGTTCTACTCCCTCAACAGTCTCCACGACCCGGGCACGATCTACCGGGTCAACCTGAAAACTGGCAAGAGCAAGGTCTTCCGGCGTCCCGACCTGGCCCACGACCCCGACGACTTCGTCATCGAGCAGGTCTTCTTCACCGCGAGTGACGGCGCCCGAGTGCCGATGTTCATCGCCCATCGCAAGGGGCTCGAGCGCAGCGCCGACAACCCGCTGTTGATGTACGGCTACGGCCACGGCGGGTGGGTCGCCTTCCCCTGGTACCAGACGCACCTCGTCGAGT
Source organism: uncultured bacterium (assembly GCA_942490715.1). Classification (GTDB taxonomy): domain Bacteria; phylum Acidobacteriota; class Polarisedimenticolia; order Polarisedimenticolales; family Polarisedimenticolaceae; genus CALNYP01. The sequence goes on along the minus strand of CALNYP010000028.1, from coordinate 11,537 downwards.
GGATGAAGCTGGGCGGCGTCTACGCCCTGCCCGGGATCCGCGGCGGTGGCGAGTACGGGACCGAGTGGCAGGCGGCGGGAACCAAGCACAACAAGCAGCGGACGATCGACGACTTCATCGAGGCCTCGGAGTGGCTGATCGAACAGGGCTACACGTCGGCGAATCGTCTCGTCGCCAACGGTGGCAGCGCCAGCGGCGTGCTCGCCGCGGCGGCGGTCGTTCAGCGGCCCGAGCTGTACGGTGCGGCGCTGATCGAGTTCCCGTTCCTCGACATGTTGCGCTACCAGCACTTCCAGGTGATCAAGGGCTGGACGTCGGGATACGGCTCCGCCGAGGTCGCCGAGGACTTCGAGGTGCTGCGGCGCTACTCGCCGCTGCACAACCTGGAGCCCGGCGCTTGCTACCCGGCGGTGTTGACGGTGATCGCCGGCGAGGACAGCTCGACGGTGCCGATGCACGGCTACAAGTTCACCGCGGCGCTGCAGGCGGCCCAGGGCTGCGACCGGCCGGCGATGCTGAAGACGATCCCGGGTGTAGGTCACTACAGCTACGGCGCCGACCCGGACGAGCGTGCGGAGAACCTGGCCGAGATCATCGGCTTCCTGATCGAGGCCCTCGACCTTGACTGGGAGGTGCCCGCCAAAGGCTGAGCCACTCGCCGGTCGACCGCGATACACTCGTGATTCGAACCTGCGAGGAGCCCATGGCGGCAAGCCCCGGACAGCGCGTGCGATTCGGCGACTTCCAGATCGATCTCCGCAGCGGGGAGCTACGTCGGGAGAACGACGTCATCCTGCTGCAGGAGAAGCCGTTCCAGGTGCTGGCGGCGTTGCTCGAGCGGCCGGGTGAGGTCGTGCTGCGGGACGAGCTGCGGCAGAGGCTGTGGGACGGCGACACCCACGTCGACTTCGACAACAACCTGAACGCGGCGGTCAAGAAGCTGCGGGATGCGTTGCATGACTCGGCGGATCGTCCGCGGTACGTGGAGACGATTCCCCGGCGCGGTTATCGGTTCATCGGGACGATCGAGGCCGGGGCCGATGCGGATGCCGTCGCAGCGGGGAGCGCAACGGGAGGCGCGGCGGGAGGCGCAACCAGAGCGGTGTCGCCGGGGCTTGCCGGCTCCCCTGTCGCGGCCTTCTCGCGGCCGCGATGGCCGGGGATCGCGATCGGCGCGTCGCTGGTGGTGGTGTTGCTGGTCGTCTGGGGTGTCATCTCCGGATCCGGTCGCGGGACCGTGGCGACCTCGGACAAGACGCGCCTGGTCGTCTTGCCGATGACCAACTTGACCGGGAGCGCCGAGGACGACTACCTCGTCGACGGGGTGACCGAGGATCTGATCACCCACCTGGGTCGGATCGCGCCGCGTCGGCTGGGAGTCATCGCGCGCCTGTCGGCGATGACCTATCGGGACACCGACAAGACGGTGAGCGAGATCGGCGACGAGCTCGACGTCGACTACGCGCTCCAGGGCGGCGTGCGGCGCGACGGCGATCACCTGCGGATCACCGCGCAGCTCGTTCAGGTCAGCGACGAGACGAACCTGTGGGCCGAGAACTACGACTTCGCGATGGACGACCTGCTGCAGATCCAGAGCACCGTCGCCACGCAGATCGGCCGGGCGGTGACCCAGGAGCTGCTGAACGAGGATCGCGAGGTCCAGGCCCGGGCCGGCACCACGCTGACCGCGGCCTACGACTACTACCTGCGCGGCCGCTACTCCTGGAATCGCTTCAACGGCGACGCCTACCTGCAAGCGATCGAGCACTTCGAGCGCGCCCTGGAAATCGACCCGCAGTACGCCAGCGCCCTCGCCGGCGAGGCCGACGCCTACAACCTGCTGGCCTTCTCCGGGAAGATGCCCCACGGCGAGGCGTTCGGTCATGCGCGGGTCGCCGCCGAGAAGGCGCTGCAGCTCGATCACGACCTCTCCGAGGCGCACAACTCCCTGGCCTTCGCCCAGCTCTACGCCGACTGGGACTTCGCCGCGGCGGAGCAGAGCTTCGAACGGGCGATCAGCCTCGCACCGGCCTACGCGATGTCGCATCACTGGTATGCGGCGGTGCTGTCGGCGACCGAGCAGCACGATCGGGCGATCGCAGCGATGAGTCACGCGCTGGAGCTGGATCCGGTGGAGCTGAGCGTCGTCTCCGACTTCGGCTGGTACTACCTGTACGCCGACCGCTACGACGAGGGGATCGAGGTCTGCCGCAAGACCGTCGAGATCAGCCCGGGTCATGGCTGGGCCCGGGGTTGCTTGATCCAGGGGTTGTTCAGCACTGGACGCTACGCCGAGGCGCTGGAGGCGATGATCGGTGGGGCCGGTGAGATGCCCGAAGAAGAACTGGTGCGGCTGCGAGCCGGCGATCCGCTGGAGGCGATCCTGGGTGTGTTCCGTGAGGAGCTCGAGCGGGAGCTGGCGAAGGAGATTCCTGACGACGAGCGCTCGCCGATGAACATGGCCAAGCTCAACGCGCGCTCCGGTGAGATCGACGAGGCGCTGCGATGGCTCGAGGAGGCTTACGGCGATCGAGATCCGTGGCTGATCTTCATCCGGGTCGAGCCGATCTTCGATGTGCTGCATGGGGATCCGCGGTTCGACGATCTGTCGCGGCGGATTGGGTTGCGGGTTCTGTAGAAGCAGTGTCTCGCCGTTCACCGATCGAGTCGCGGACGACAATGCCGGGTAGCCCTCGGCGCTCGAGCGGGCCCGCAGAAAGCCGTCACGCAGTTGACTCGATGAACACACCATCGTTCAGTGCAACACGGCCAGGTTCTACGGTCGAACCGTAGACCCCGAGGCAACCTTGACGATCCTTGGCGACCCTACGCAAGATCTCCGGGGTTCGCTCCGATGTTACGGGGTCGATGGTGATGACAACGCAGCGACCGTCGCGTTTGTCTACTCGAATGCGCATGCCACCTATCCGCAGAACAACGCCCACCCAACCATCCTCAGGGAACTCTGCTTCATCGGTCGCCTCCACCAAGACGTTCGGTCGAAATCTCTCGATGCCCAGCGGGACGCCGACTGCTTCACCGAGTCGGGCAATTGTCTGGGTAGTGATGAGGGACAAGGGGAACGTGTCGAAGATTCCTCGGTCCTGCTTTATGATTCGCGCTCCGCTGGGGTAAAGCTCCGTTCCGAGCGCCGAGTTCATGATGTCAAAGACCGCTCCCGATGGAGTCGTCACGACCACCGGCGACTTGTCGGGCCGCGCCGGTTCGACAAACGACGGTCGATAGAGATTCATGTCGTGGCGCTCGCGTAACGTGAGCCAAGGGAACCCGCTCTGCCGCACGTCGTTTCTGATGAAGGCCCATCGACGGTCACCGGCTAGTCCGTGCCACGACACGTCGACTTCGGTCAGTGATTCAGCCGCCATCGACTTGACCGGGTAGCGCCACAATCCCACAACGCGGCCGACACGCTTGCTATTTCGTGAGTCATCCATCGAGTCGCCTCTTGGAGGGGCGCCCTTACTCTGAGAACCCGCGACGAGCGTTACGGAGGCAATCCGTTGCAGCGCCTCTCGACGTGGGATGCGCGCTCCCTACGGAAACGCTACGAAAGGCAGGTTAGCAGACCAACGCATCCTCCCTACCTTTGCGACAATCGTGCCAGTGGCCTTCGGCTCGCCGCGGCCGGGCTCGGAGCCGGATCGGCCGATGGCTCCGCAAGGGAAGCCAGGCAGGGGCTTCGCGCGGTGGACTGAGCCTCGGCACCTTTTGATACACTCACCGCTGCGGACCAGCGATTGCGCACGCACGGCGCCAGGTCCGCGCCAGGGAGATGACTGTGGCTCAGCACCGAATCTTTTCGACACCGTTCGCGAAGGTCTATCCGATGTATGTCCAGAAAGCGGAAGGCAAGGAACGTACAAAGGAAGAATGAGCCTCTGATGCGTAAGATACGCTATCTGGACAAACTGATTGACGAACTCGCGAAGGGAAAGGTAATGGAGAAGATCCTTCGCAAGTAGGCTTGCGATCGGAGGGATGATGAGAACCTGCCTGCGGATACTCGTGTTGAGCCTGGTGGTCGGTGCCGGAGTACCTGCCATCGCAGCCACCCCGACGGAAACGTTCTCGACCTGCATGGTCGACGCGCTGAACGGCAAGGAGAGAAAGACCCTGGCGAAATGGATCTTCTTCGCGATCGCCGCCCACCCGGAGATCAGCTCTTTCGCCAACGCGAGCAAGGCCGATATCGACGCAACCGACAAGTACGTCGGCGAGCTGATCACGAGGCTCCTGACCACGGATTGCCCGGCGGAGCTCAAGGCGGCAAACGACTCGGACCCCATGGCGCTGCAGGCGGCATTCGAAGTTGTGGGTGCCGTTGCGATGCAGGAGCTGATGGCAAACGATGCGGTCACGAGAGCGATCAGCAACTACACCAACTATGCCGACATGGACAGGATCAACCAGGTAGTTGCCGGAGACTAGGCGAGCATGGCCACCGCCACGACCAGGATCTGTTTCAAGGCCACGCTCCTGAAACCGGCCTCTCCGCAGCGCGCCTCCTGGACGTTCCTCATCCTGCCCAAGAGCGCCAGTGCGAAGCTCCCCTCCCGGAGCATGACGTCCGTCACCGGCACCCTCAATGGTTGCACCTTTCGAGCCACCCTCGAGCCGGACGGCCAGCGAAGCCACTGGCTCAAGGTCACCGGAAAGCTGCGCGAGGCCGCGGGGGCAGCCGTCGGCGATACCGTCGCCCTGGAGATCACGCCGGCGGACAGGGAACCCGATCCCCGGGTGCCGGCGGATCTTCGCAAGGCTCTCAAGGCCACACCGGAAGCGCTGGAGTTGTGGCGTGAGATCACACCCGTTGCGCGACGAGACTGGATCCACTGGATCACTTCCGCCAAGCGCCCGGAGACCCGCGTACGCCGGGTCGACAACGCCTGCGACATGCTCGCCTCCGGGAAACGGCGCGTCTGCTGCTTCGATCGGTCCGGGATCTACAGCAAGGGCTTCAGCGCCCCCGAAGCGGCGGATTGACGGACAGAACGGCGCCATGGCGGCAACCACGGCACGGCGGACGTTGAACGGCCGCCGGGCCATCTCGGTTGACGTACAATGCCCGCAACATGTCCGATCCGGTCGATTACACGAAGTACACCACCGCCGAGCTCACCGAAGCTCAGCGCGCGATCGAACAGGCGCTCCGGAAGGCCTCCCCGGCATCTCTCGGCCCCCCGTCCAGCGCACCTCCCGAGGTCGGCGATGCGCCCAGGCCCAGGACCCGCGACCTCACCCTCGTCCTGGGCATCGTGTGCACTCTCGGAATCCTCGCCATCGTCGGCATCTGGGCGGTCGTCGCCGCGGTCCGCAAGACCGGCTGGTTCGCCGGCGCCGACGAGATGTTCGGGGATCAACACCTGAAGACGGCAGTGGCGCTGATCGAACTGCACAAGACCCGCAACGGTGAGTACCCGGCGTCCCTTCGCGAACTGCGGTTCACCGGACAGTGGGACGAGATGCACATCATCTCCGTCAGCTATTGCGTGGGAGAAGATGGGCAGTCCTACTTCGTCGAGGTTTCCCGGGGCTTCATCGGAAAGCCAAGGCTGCAGCCCCGAGACGATTTCTGGCAAGGGACGGGTTACGATCCGGCCCTCGGACCGTGTGACTAGCAGCAGATGCGCGCCCGGTGGGGCGTTGGTGTCGAAGCCCAGCGAGGAGGAAGCGTCGCATGTCGAATCACATCGTTCTCCTCGGCGACTCGATCTTCGACAACAGCCCGTACACCAACGGCGAACCGGATGTGGTCTCGCATCTGAATCAACAACTGCCGCCGACGTGGCGCGCGACCCTGCTCGCCGTCGACGGTGCGATCACCATCGACGTGCTGGCGCAGTGTCGGCGTGTCCCGGACGATGCTTCCCACATCGTCCTGTCTGTCGGCGGGAACGACGCCCTGCAGCGCAGCGAACTCCTGTCGTCCCCTGTCGCCTCGACGGCCGATGCGCTGATGCTGTTCAACGACGCCGCCGTCGTGTTCGAGGCGAACTACGACGAGACGGTGCAAGCCGTGCGGGCTCTGGGGCTCCCGACGACGCTCTGCACGATCTACAACGGCGACTTCCCCGAGGGCGAGGCCGAGGTCGTCCGGGTTGCGCTGATGCTGTTCAACGACGCGATCCTTCGTATTGCGTTCGACAACCAGCTCGATGTGATTGACCTCCGGTCGGTTTGCCGTCATCGGCTCGACTACGCCAATCCGATCGAACCATCCGGCGAGGGCGGCCGAAAGATCGCGGCGGCGATTACCCGCGCTCTCGGGCTGGTGGATAATTCACAGGGTTACAGCCGGACCTTTGCAGCGAATCGGCGTTGACCATGAAGTGGCATCCTGGTATCCGGATCCCGCTTATACTTTTTCAGACGTGCTCCGGGAGGGCTCGATGAGCAACAACCGATCGCTGCCGGCTCCCCGGGTCCTTGCGACCCGCCGCCTCGTCATTTTCGCAACAGCCCTTCTCCTGGCAACCCCGCAGGCCTTCGCCGACGAGAGCCGGGGCATCCGGATCGACGGCAAGCTGTCCGTCACCACCGACGAGCGGCATTCGAGGCTCGCCATCGCCAGTCCCGAACACGATTACATCCTGTACCTGCCCTACGCCGAGGACTGGCGCTTCTCTACGAAACGCGACGCTCCCCTGGAGGGCCGGACACCCAGGTACACGCTGGCCCTGGTCCAGCGCCCGCGGACCGACGATGACCCCGGAGCGGAGCTGGACGGCGCCCTCGACGAGCTGCTCGGCGCCAATGCGGACGTGCGGTTCCTGCAGTTCATCAGGGACGGCGAGGGTCAGGTGCTCTGCCTGCAGGTGCGCCATGCGGAGGGTGCGCCGTGGCACTGGTTCTACTGGTCGTTGATCCCCCGGGAGGACGACTGGCTGCAGGTGACGATCCTCGAAGCGGATCCCGGCGAACTGGAGCCCCTGGACATGGAGATGGCCGAGGTCCTGGCGCGGTCCACCACCTTGACCCAGGCTATGGGCAAGGCCTCTGACTGATCCGGCGCCGCCGATGCAACTCTTGTTCGACGGGAGACGGGTGATCGAGTGAGCAAGAGCATCCTGTATCGCTGGTTCGGCCTGCGAAAGGTCCCCGCGGCTACACGGACCCGACTGGGCTGACGATGAAGTTCGCCGTCGAAGAGCTGTTCGATCGATGCACCGGGCAGTTGACCTGCCACTGGCGCACCGACAGCGCCACCGCGATCTTCTCCCATTTTGGCGGCCTGAAGTAGCCGCTCGCGAAAACCTCCCACGAGCCAGCGGATCGAGCCGTATACTGAAGGCAACGAGGCCGCGGGGCGGCCGACTCGGAGGCCAGGTTCCTCCGGAGATCCGCGACGGCCGTCCGGCCAGACCATCGGGTCTGCCTCTCGTTGAGGAGGTAGCGGAGATGAACCCGTCGACCCGCCGCGTAGTGTTCTTCGTCGTTGTCGCAGTCGCCCTCGGTGGGCACGGAGTTCGTGCCGCCTGCCCTTCACCGGGCCGGATCAGCTCCTTCGATACGGTCACCAAGGAGCTGAGCTACGTCTACACCCCCGGCCTCGGCGCGGCGCAGTTCATGGGAAGCACGATCAGCGCCGACCTCGACGGTCAGTTCTGGCTGCTGGGTTTCGGCGACCCGGCGACCGGAAGCGGCATCGACAGCGGAACCCTGGGCGGCCTCGACGTCATGTACGTCTACCCGAACTACCCGGCCCGGATCGAAACGACCTGGGCCGTGGACCCCGGGATCGACGGCTGCCCGACCGAGGCGCCCGAGACGCGCTGCACCGCCGTCCTGCTCAACGATCTCAACGAACTGCAGGAGGCCCACTTCGCCCTGCTCACCGCAGCGGAGCAGAACTCTCACTACCTGTTCGTCCAGGACAGCAGCGGTCCGATCACACTGGCGCCGGTACCCCGGATCGATGTCACCTCCTCGCAGGTGTTCCCGGGGCGAATCGAACTGGCGGTCGAGATGGGCGAGACACCTGCCGGCGGTCTGTACCTCGATACGGATGCCTGCCCGTCCGATGTCGTCAGCGGTTTCAAGGTGTACGCCCTTCAACTGCCCGTGGGTTCCTCTCCGTCCATCGATCGACGTGACTGGTCGGTCGCCGACGGCGGTGAGGGACCGGACGGCGCGCCGATCCCTGCCGGAACTCCCGCAACGGTGCTCATCCCACCGTGCCACTTCGACAGCGAGACCCACCTTGCCGGATCGCTCGTGTTCGACAGCGGCTTCGAGACGACGTTCTTCGGCGGAACCGTCAGGATCGAGTGTCTGACCTGCGTCGAGATCGACAAGGATCAGGACGGCTTCGGTGTCTCCGCCTGCCTCCCCCCGGATCAGTTCGATTGCGATGACACCAATCCGCGGGTTCACCCCGGCGCCCCCGAGGTCTGCAACGGAATCGACGACGACTGCAACGGCCTGATCGACGAGGACGAGAACGGCGAGGACTCCGACGGCGACCTCGTGCCGAACCTCTGCGACAACTGCATCGACGTCGACAACCCGCTCCAGGACAACAGCGACTTCGACCCGCGAGGCGATGATTGCGACAACTGCCCGCTGGCCTTCAATCCATCCCAGACCGACACCGACGCCGACAGCGAGGGCGACGCCTGCGATACCGACGACGGCAACCTGTTCGTCTACCACGACAATCCGAGCGGCGTGAAGTGGGACGCCGAGGAGGGCTTCCCGACCTTCAACGCCTACCGCGGAGAGCTGGCCGCATTGATCGCGACCGGCATCTACTCCCAGGAGCCCGGATCGAATCCGGTCGCGGCGCAGATCTGTGGCACGGCGGGTACCGCCGCCGGCGACGCCGAGCTGCTCGATCCGGGCACCGTGGTGTTCTACCTGCTCAGCGGCGTCACCGAGGGTGGCGTCGAGGGCTCACTGGGACCGGACAGCACCGGGGTCGAGCGGCCGAACCACTTCCCCTGCCCGGCCAAGAGCGGGTTCCGATCACTCCGCTGAGGTCACGTTCGAACGCGGCGGGCAGGCTCCCGGGGACGCAGCGACGCCTGGGTCCCGGGAAACCGGCTGGCCGGGACCGTCGGCGTCGAAGGTCCCGACACCGCCGCAGTTCAGCGGACGGACGAGGAAGAAGTAGCCATTCGTCGGTGAGGGGATGTTCGGAAAGTCGACGGTGACCGCGGCGTGGTCGCCGGCCAGGCCCAGGTCGTCGCCGCGCGGCTGAAGTCGCCGGTGGCTACGAAGGCGTTGAGAGGTTCCCGACGACGACCTGGTAGCCGGTGGCATCGGGAACCGGAAGCCAGGCCAGGCTGTCGCCGACGAGCTGCACTCCCCCGATCGCGCTCAGCGGCGGGTCGAGACACGAGTCGCACTCTTTGTTCCCGGAGATTCGCTGGCAGTTCGCCGAGCAACAGTCGTCCTCCACGCTGTTCCCATCGTCACAGGCTTCCCCGAAGTCCAGTCGTAGGTCGCCGCAGACCGTACAGTCGTCCCGGCACGAGTGACCCGAGGCACCGGCTGCTTCGCCCGGTGGATCGCAGCTCTCGTCGACCTCATCGACGATGAGATCGCCGCAGACCGACCGCTCGTACGCTCCGGAATCGCAGGCTTGAAAGCGTCGTCTGGCCCCTCGCTGATCTCGCGGCTGCGTGCAGCTCCCCGCGCCGTCGATCGCGGCGCTGCCCTCGGGCAGTGCATGGGTCCGGGTCGGGCCGCCGTTGTCGCCGAGGACCATGTCGATGTCGGACTCGACGAGAGGCGCGCCGAAGCAGGTTCCGTCGGAGTCGAAGGTGCCACCACGGTGGAATACGCGAAACCCATTGATGAAGCAGTCCGCCGCGCCGGAGCCGCCCGAGTTGAAGGCGATGATGTTGTGTCCGATGTACAGGTTTGCCGGATAGTACTCGCCGAGGAAGGTCAGCCCGCCGACATCGTATGACTCGCCGTGATTGTTGATGATCGTGTTGCTGAAGACGTACATCGGATCGACCTGGTTACCGAACAGGGAGATGCCGCGGCCGATGTTCTCGGTGATCGTCGAGTTGGTGATCTGGATCGACCCGAAGACCCAGATGCCGGCCGTCGTGAACCCGGCGCTGTTTCTCGAGAACGTGCTCCCCGATACGACGACCGAACCGGTGCTCATCAATCCGCCGCCGGTGCGGCTGGCGCGGTTCTCGGCGATCGTGCTGTCGGTGATCGTGACCTGGGTCCGGTCGCCGGCCACGATGCCGGCACCCGACTGGGAACGGTTCCTCAGAATCCGAGAACGATCGAGGGTCAGCGTCGAGTCGGGATCGACCCAGATGCCGCCACCGTCACCCTGCGCCAGGTTGTCGATCACGTCGGAGTCGACCAGCTGCATGGTCCCACCGTTGGTGTTGAACATCCCGGCGGCTCCCAGGGCCAGGTTGTCGGCGACCGTCGTCCGGGTCAACACCGCCAGGCCGCCGTCGTTGGCGATACCGCCACCGAAGGAAGCCTGCCCGTTGCCGACGGTGACGTCGTGCAGACGCAGGGCTGCACCGCTGCCGATGTGCAGGATCCGGAAACTCGGGAGCATCGTCGCCGCGGAGGATCGAGAACGACTGGCCCTCGATGGTGATGTCCGTGGTGATCACCGGAAGCCCGATCGGCGTCGTGTCGTCAAACGCCAGGACCTCGGTCAACAGGACGTCGCCCTCGAGAACGATCGTGTCCGGACCCGGCTCCCCCGAGGCGCAGAGCCCGCCCGCGTCGTCGTCGTGGTTCGCCGCATCGATCGCCGCGGCGAGGGTGCAATCACCGGTCACGGGAATCGTCGATGGCGAGATCGGCCCTGTGGTGATCGCTGCGATCAGCGCCAGGATCGTCCACGCTCTGCGCCACCGGCTACCGCTGCGGCGACCGGTAGAGTCTTGCCGAACCATGAACGATGTATACGTCGACTCGGCCTATCGCGACAAATCGAAACCCCGCGGCTTACTTGAGCATCATCCAGAGATACGCGTAGTTCAGTGCACTCATGTAGGCCCGCTGGTTCAGGTTCGCCGCGGCGGCGTGGCCGCCCTCGGTGTTCTCGTAGTAGTAGACCGGCTTACCCATGTCGATCATCTTCGCGACCATCTTGCGCGCGTGCCCGGGGTGGACCCGGTCGTCGCGGGTCGACGTGGCGAAGAAGACCTTCGGGTAGTCCTTGCCCTTGCTCAGGTTCTGATACGGCGACCACTTCTTGATGTACTCCCAGTCGTCGGTATCGGGGTTGCCGTACTCGGCCATCCAGCTGTTGCCGGCAAGTAGCTTGTTGTAACGCTTCATGTCCAGCAGCGGCACCAGGCAGACCACCGCCTTGAACAGCTCCGGCCGCTGGGTGAATGTACCGCCGACCAGCAGTCCGCCCTGGGAGCCACCCATGATCCCCAGGTGATCGGGAGAGCTGATCTTGCGCGAGATCAGATCCTCGGCGACCGCCGCGAAGTCGTCGAAGTTGGTCTGATGCTTTTCCTTCACCGCCGCGGTGTGCCAGCTCGGTCCGAACTCGCCGCCGCCACGGATGTTGGCCA
>CALNYP010000027.1:0-70122 GCA_942490715.1 uncultured bacterium | reverse complement strand
CGCCGGTTCCCGCGGGCCTGGTGGTCCTCGAGGCGGCGACCGCCCGGGGCACGATCCTCGACGACGAGTGGTTGCTGCGCTACGTCGACAGCGAGTTGGACGGCGACAGCTCCGAGTTCCTCGGGGGCGCGATCGCCGGCCTGATCGCCCCGGGGTCGGAGGAGCAGGTCTACGTCGCGGCTCAGGCCGACAACGCGATCACGATCTTCGACCGTGACACCGGTTCGGGTGAGATCACGCTGCGGGATACGGTCCGCGACGGGCAGGTCCCCTCGAAGGGGCAGGCCAGCGACCCGTTGCCGGCCGACGGCCTGCGCGGCGTCCGCGCCCTGGCCGCCATCGGCGATCCGGCGGGGCCGGCGGGCACGGGGCAGCTCTACACCGCGGGCTATCTCGACGACGCGGTCGCGGTCTACGACCGGACGAGCGACGGGTCGCTGCGTTTCCAGCAGGTGCTACAGAACGACGGAGTCGACGTGTTCGGACTGGATGGCCCGACCTCGCTGGCCCTCAGCCCTGACGGCGTCAACCTCTACGCCACCAGTTTCAACGACGCGTCGATCGCGATGTTCCGCCGGGACGAGCGGCGTCGCTGCGGGTACGGCAGCCCGAATCTCGGAGACCCGTGCCGGTCGGACGCCGATTGCTCCCCGCCGAACGGTGTCTGTTCCTCGGGTGCCCTGGAGTTCATCGGCGCCGTCGAGGACGGTGTCACGCCTGGTGTCGACGGGCTGTTCGGTGCCAGTGCGATCCTGTCCGGACCGGCGTCCGGAACGTCGCAACAGGTCTACGTCGCCTCGTCGGTCGACTCGACGTTGACGGTCTTCGAGCGCTCCTCCGAGGCGACCTGCTCGCCGACGAGCATCAACGCCGGCGAGCCATGCAACGTGGACGTCGGCGGCTGCATCGACGCGCCCTCGGGTCTGGTCGGCTGGTGGTCCCTGGACGAGAGTAGCGGTGCGCTGACCGATCGCTCCGCCTACGGCAACCACGGTACGGCGATCGCCGCTCCGACGGCGGTTGATGGGCTTGTCGCCGGCGCCCGTGAGTTCTCCGGACAGAACGGCCGTCGGGTCGAGATCCAGGATCAACCGCAGTACGACAACCCGTCGATGACGATCGAGGCCTGGTTGCTCAAGGAGCCCGGACTGCCGATCCGCCCGCTGACGACGACGTGCAGTGGCGGTGGATACGGTCTGTGGGTCGGCGGTCGAGTAACCGTCGATATCGTCGGGCAGCAGTCGAACGCGACGATCCCCGACTCGGTCTGGACCCACCTGGTCTGGACCTTCAATTCGCAGCTCGAGACCAGCAGCATCTACATCAATGGAGAACTCGACAGCCAGGCCTCCTGGAGCAACCCGCTGTTCACCTCCGGTCACCCGTTGCTGATCGGCAACTGCTCGTTCACCTCCGAGGGGGGCGTGATCGACGAGGTGATGCTGTACAACCGCGCGCTGCAACCCCACGAGGTTCAGTGGAGCTTCGAAGCGGGCCAGCGCGGTCACTGCAAGACATCCGGCGACGAGTGCACCGGCCTCGGAGCCAGCTGCGACGCGGGATGGTTGACCCAGGCCGCGGTTCATCAGGACAGTGTCGCCGGCGTTGACGGGATCGACGGAGCCTCGGCGCTGGCGCTGAGCCCAGACCACGAGTTCCTCTACGTCGCCGGTGAGCTGGAGGACGCGATCGCGTTCTTCCGGCGCGCGAACGACGGCACGTTGACCTTCGCCGGTCGCGTGAAGAACGGCTTCGGCGGTGTCCGGGGGATCGACGGCGTTTCCGGGCTGGCGGTCGACCCGACCGGTCGGTACCTGTTCGCCGCGAGCCGGTTCGATTCCGCCGTCACGGTCTTCCTGCGCGACGAGAACACGGGGCGGCTGACACCGGTCGAGACCCGCCGCGACGGAGACCCCGACGGCGACCGGAAGATCGACGGGCTCGGCGGAGCCAAGGCGGTGTTCGTCGGATCGGCGGCATCCGAGGACGACGTCTATGTGCTGGGCCCGTCCGATGGCGGCGTCGCGCACTTCCGTCGCGACTCGGTCCGGCCGAAAAACCCGCTGCTGCTCGAGAGCCCGACCCACGATCCGGATCACGACGGAACCCTCGACTGGTCGAATCTCTCGGCGATCCTCGTGAACTGGTACGGTGCGACCGACGGCACTCCCGGCTCCGGCTTGCAGGGATACGCGACGGCCTTCAACACCAACCCGCTGACGGCCCTCCCGCGGCGGATCGATGTGGCCCACGGGCCCGACCCGAACAGTACGGCGAGCGGAGTGCTGCCCGATGCGGGCGACGCCGGCGATCCGAACGTGGGGATCTGGTTTCACGTGCGGAGCGTGGACTTCGGCGGGAACATCGCCTTCTCGACGGCGCACTACGGTCCGTTCCGCATCGACACCGTCCCGCCGCCGGCGCCGACCGGATTCCTGGCGGATCAGGACCCGGGGGATCACAGCGTTTTCGTCCAGTGGACCGAGGCGAGCCCCGGCGACCTGTCGGAGCCTCCAGGATCCTCGATCGGTGTGAGCGGCCTCGCCGGCTACGCCTACACGTTCAACAACGAACCGAGCTGGGACTGCTCGAACGCCCCGGTCGATCTCGGGCCGGGCACGACCTCGGTCGACAGCGGGCCGCTGTTCGCCGGCACGTGGTACTTCCACATCTGTCCGGTCGACGTCGCCGGAAACCGCGGCGAGGTCACGACGGTTCGCCCGTGTCTGGATGTCGATGGCGACGGCTTCGGCTATCCGGCCGAGAACTGTCCCGACCCGACCCCGGACAACTGTCCGACGATCGGTAACCCGACCCAGCTGGACAAGGATCAGGACGGTATCGGCGATGTCTGCGATGCCTGCGTCGTCGATGACGGGAACGACCGGGATAACGACGGATCCTGTTCCCTGGACGACAACTGTCCCGAGGTCAGCAATCGGCCGGTCAACCATCCGGCCTGCACGACCTCGGCGCTCTGCGTCGGGGGCAGCGAGAACGGTACGGCTTGCCTGGCCGGATTCATCGACGGTAGCTGTGAACTCGGCGGCGGCGAATGCGTCGACGCCAGTGGCCGGATCGGCTGGTGGACCCTCGACGAACGGCACAATGTCGTGACGGTCGATCGCTCGGCCACCGGCAACGACGGGGTCCTGAGGGGCTCACCGATCCCGGTCGCCGGCCAGGTGGCGGGGGCGTACTCGTTCGAAGGCTCCAGCCTCCGACGCGTCGAGATGGACTACGACCCGATCTACGACCGGCTGGACTCGCTGACGATCGAGGGCTGGGTACTGCAGAGCGGCGATCAGATCCTCGATCTGCTGAACCGGACCTGTGACGGTTTCCAGGGCGGGTACCGCCTGCGGATCGGTTCGGACCGACGCATCCGGGCGACGATGTACGGTCCCGTCGCCGGTCGCGTCGACCATGTCGGCGCGGTCGTGCCCGCCGGCTTCTGGACCCACGTGGCCTGGACCCTGGGTGCAGGGGAGAGCACGCTCTATCTCGACGGTGTGGCCTCGCAAACCGTCCCGTTCACCGACACGTTGCGTACGGCCGAGTTCGGCCTGGCGATCGGTGGGTGTGCCGGCGCGGAGAAGGGCGGATCGATCGACGAGGTCGCGCTGTACGATCGAGCGCTCTCGCCGGCGGAGGTCCAGGCGATCGTCTCCGCGGGAACCGCGGGCCGCTGCCGGAGTCATGGCGCGGACAGCGACGGCGACGGTGTGGGCGACGTCTGCGACGACTTCCCCCTTGACGGACAGGACGACGTCGACGGGGATGGTCTCGGCGCCGACGTCGACAACTGCCCGGGTCTGGCCAATGCCGGTCAGGACGATGGAGACCAGGACGGCCTGGGCGATCCGTGCGATGCCTGTCCCTCCGATCCGACCAACGATCAGCAGGACGCCGATGGGGTCTGCGCGGACGTGGACAACTGCCCCTCGATCGCGAATCCGTCCCAGGCCAACGTCGACGCCGATCACCTCGGGGATGCCTGCGACGCGTGTCCGTTCGACATGCAGAACGATCTCGACAGTGACGGTATCTGCGGCAACGTCGACAACTGCCCCGACGTCGCGAACCCGGGGCAGGCCGATATGGACGGAGACGGCACCGGCGATCTGTGCGACGCTTGCCCGCTGGATCACACCTGCACGAAGTTCTGCGCCGACTCGGGGCCGGACAGCGACGGGGACGGAATCCCCGATCCCTGCGACGCCTGTACCGGCAACGATCTCTTCGGCGATGCCGATCTCGATGGGGTCTGCAACGAGCTGGATCGCTGCTTCGGCTTCGACGACGCCCTGGACGGCGACGGCGACGGCACTCCCGACGGCTGCGACCGCTGCGGTGCCGAGGTGATCGACGGTCCGGACCCGGACGGTGACGGGTACGGGAACGCCTGCGACAACTGCTCGGAGCAGGCGAATCCGGATCAGCTGGACAGCGATGGCGACGGCTTCGGGGACGCTTGCGATAACTGCGTCGACGTCGAGAACGTCGACCAGGCGAACAGTGACAGCGATCGATTCGGCGATGCCTGCGACAGTTGCCGGTTCGTGGCCAACTGGGGACAGGTCGACTCCGACGGCGACGGTGTGGGCGACCCCTGCGACCGCTGCGCGGGCTTCGACGATTCCCGGGACGCCGACGGCGACGGGGCGCCGGACCTGTGCGACAACTGCACGGGGCTGGCCAACGATCAGCGTGACGCCGACGGCGACGGCTTCGGCGATGCCTGCGACAACTGCCAGGTGGCCTCGAACCCGACCCAGGTCGATGTCGACGGCGACGGGGTCGGCGATGGCTGCGACAACTGTCTGACCGCGTTCAACCGGTCCCAGACCGACTACGATTTCGATGGCGAAGGCGATGTCTGCGATCTCGATGACGCGCTGCTACGGGCGGAGTTCACCCCCGGTGCCGACGCGCACCGGCTGTGCTGGGAGAACCATCCCGGTGCCCTCGCGTTCAACGTCTACCGGGGTGACCTCGGCCTGCTGCGGACGT
Source organism: uncultured bacterium (assembly GCA_942490715.1). Classification (GTDB taxonomy): domain Bacteria; phylum Acidobacteriota; class Polarisedimenticolia; order Polarisedimenticolales; family Polarisedimenticolaceae; genus CALNYP01. The sequence goes on along the minus strand of CALNYP010000027.1, from coordinate 65,109 downwards.
CGGGGGCGAACGGCCAGGCGCTCTACGCGGAGAATCCAGAGTTCGTCTCCGACGTTACCGGTGGCGATGTCCACGCCATCGAGGCGACGCTACGGCGCTGCGGGCTGGACGCGAGCTGCCTCGACGACGCCTTCGTGCCCGCGACGGGCCACGGCGCGTTCTACCTGGTGACGGTGAAGCCCCTGGAGGGGCAGGAGTTCTCCCTCGGCACGGCTAGCAACGGGCAGCCCCGGTCGAACAATCACGAGTGCCCTTGAGGGTCAGGCCATGCACTCCCATCTGAGGGTGCATGGCCTGCCCCGAACGTCTCTTACCGCGTGGGAAGGGTGTCCCCGAAACCCCGGTTTGGTACACGTCCCCTTTCGGCTACCCGCCGACCTGCTCATCGACCCAGGATGACCAGTGTGAGTACTTCGCCTGGAGGTAGGCGGGGGTGTCGGTCGGGGGGAACGATTCCACTGCTGGTGTCGGCGGGGTGGATGGACCGGCGGCCAGGCGTGCGGCGCCGAGCAGGCCGGCTTCGCGCTCGAGCAGGCGCTCGACGGTGCGTCCGGTCAGGGTGGCCAGCGCCGGCGGAATCTCGGGGCGTGAGGCGACACCGCCGGACAGGCGCAGTCGGTCGCCGACGTCGAGGTCGTCGACGATCTGTCGAATCCGGAACAGCAACCCCTCGACGACGATACGACGCTGCCCGTCGGCGTCGAGTCGGCGGGCGGCGGGCGAGAAGGTCAGCGTGATCGATGGGCGCCAGAACGGTGAACCGAGACCGGCGACGTCGGGAATGCAGAACGCCTCCGGGAACGGGTCGTCGTCGGTGAGCCGGACGTCTCCCGGGAAGCGGTCGAGTGCGGCGCCGGCACCGTTGATCGTGCCCTCCAGGGTGTAGCGATCGTCGGCCACGCGACGTCCGCCGAGGATCGGCGCCGTGAGATAACCCGGGCGGCGCTGGGCAGTGCTGGCGGAACGCAGGACGAACCCGCCGGTGCCGAGGGTGACCAGGGCATCCTCGTCGCCAGGGGAGAGCACCGCAATCGCACCGGAGGCCTGATCGGCGATCGAGGCGGCCAGCACGGCACCGAGGCGCAGTTCGGTCTGTCGTTCCGCGGTCGGAGTGACGTCGGGAAGTAGTTGCCGGTCGACGCCGTAGGCTTCGAGCAGCTCGTCGCACCAGTCGCCGGTGGCCAGGTCGAGCATCGTCGTCCGGGCTGCCATCGACCGATCCGTCTCGTGAGGCGAACCGACTCCCCAGCAGCGGAGCAACCACCCATCGAGGTTGCCGAAACGCAGCCGTCCGGCCGCGGCGTCCCGGCGCAGCCCGGCATCTTCCTCGAGCAGCCGGGCCAGCTTGGGTCCGGCGTAATGGGGCGAGAGCACCAGGCCGCTGCGCTCCCGGACCAGCGGTTCCAGCGCTGCGTGGGCCGCACACCAGTCGGCGGCGCGAGTGTCCTGCCAGGAGATCATCGGCGTCCGTGGTTTTCCGCTCGCCGCGTCCCACAGCAGGAACGTCGAACGCTGACAGGCGACGCCCAGGGGCAGTCCGATGTGGCCGGCGAGGGTCTCCCGGAGCACCGACTCCGCGACGGCGAGGTAGGCCGGCGCGTCGCCTTCACGGACTCCGTCGGTTCCGGTCAGCGTCGGTGCGTCGGCGGCGCGCAGTCCGAACAGCTCGCCGTCCCCGGAGAGCAGCGCGGCCTTGATCCTCGTGCTGCCGAGGTCCAGCGCTACCGCGACCGGCGTCACGGTAGGGTCGGCTCCACATCGCTGATCCGGGTGTGCGGCCGCACGATCGAATCGATCTCGGCGCGGATCCGCTCGTCGTCCCAGGGCAGCATCTCCGCGACGAGCCGGGCGACCTCGGTCACGACCTCCTCGCCCGGCGTGCTCATCAGCAGCAGCGGGATGCGCCGGCGCAACACGTCCTGGAGCGTCCGCGCCATCTCCGAATCGACGGCGACCTGGACCTCGGCCAGGCAGAACGGCGCTTCGGGCACGATGCGCCGCGCCAGCTCGGGGTGGGCGGCGAGCCGTCGATGCAGTTCGATGACCTGCGTGCCGAAGCGCCGCACGGTCATCGCCGCCGTCTCCTCGTCGAGTCCGAGTCCGATGCCGTCGGAGATCGTCCGGCCGCGGAAGATCTCCCAGCTGTCGTCGGGGGCCCAGGGCAGCATCCGCTCGGCGGTGCTGCAGGGCACCGAATCCCGCTCGAGACAGCGGAAGATCCGATCGACCGCCTCGGCGGCGTCGGCCCGGGCCGAGGTGAACTTGCCGCCGACCGAGACGAGCAGGCCGTCGTCCTGTTCCTCGAGGAGCCACTCGCGGCTGATCGTGTGGGGCGACGCATCCTCGCTCCGCACCAGCGCACGCAGCCCCGAGAAACGGCCGACCGCGTCGGCCTCCTCCCAGGTCCCGGCACCGAGACAGCGGTTGGCCTGGTTCAGCAGGTAGCCGACATCCTGTACCGTGGCCCGGGAGTGTCCCGGGGAGCCGCCGTAGTCGGTGTCGGTCGTGCCCAGCAACGTGCGCCCGTACCACGGAATCAGGAAGATCACGCGCCCGTCCGGTGTCGGTGAGACGATCGCGTCGCCGGTCGGCAGCGCCGGCATCAGCAGGTGTACGCCCTTGGAGAGACGGGGTAGCGTCGCCTTCGGCGCTGGCGCTGTCTCGCCTTCCCGGCGTACCCGGCCGACCCAGGGTCCGGAGCAGTTGATCGTCACCCGCGCACGCAGATCCATCGTCGCTCCGGTCTCCCGGTCGACCACGCGCGCCCCGGCGACACGCCTGCCGTCGTGGAGCCAGTGCAGGGCGCGGACGTGGTTCACGGCGGCGACGCCGTAGTGCACCGCGGCGGCGACGACTTCGAGGACGAAACGAGCGTCGTCGGTCTGGGCGTCGGCGTAGGTGAAGCCCGCCTTCAATGCCCCGCCGTCGAGGAACGGGTACCTCGCGAGCATCTCCGCCCGGGAGAGGGACTCGTGGCCGGCGAACGTCTCGTCCTCGCCGCTGAACCGGTCGTAGAGCCAGAGCCCGGCCTTCAGCTTGAACCTCCCGACCCGGGCACCGGCCCAGACCGGCAGGGCGAAGCGCAACGGCCGGATCCGATGGGGCGCGATCCGGTGCAGTCGGCTGCGCTCGTCCAGCGACTTGCGCACCAGACCGAAGGCGCGCTGTTCGAGATAGCGGATGCCGCCGTGAATCAACTTGGACGAAGCCGACGAGGTGCCGGCACCCCAGTCCTCCTGCTCGATCAGCGCCACGCGCAGTCCGCGGCAGGCCGCGTCGAGGGCGACCCACGACCCGTAGATCCCGCCGCCGACGACCAGCAGGTCGAACGGCCCGTCGAGCAGGCGATCCAGCCGTCGCTTCAAGGAGGCGTCCCGGTGCGTCGGAGCTGCTCGACGAGCCAGCCGGGCCGGTCGGACATGATCGCCGCGGCACCGCATTCGACGGCGAGGCGCACCCTTGCCGGCGTGTTGCAAGTGAAGACGAACAGCGGCAACCCGGCCCGGCCCAGCGCCGCGGCGATCCGCGGGGTCAACGTGCGCACGTCGATCGAGAGCGCCTGGAGCGTCGGCAGCCTGTGCCGTAGCGAACCCGGGATCGACTCGGTCGCCTTCCAGTTCAGCACCCGCGGGACCTCCGCTGCGACCCGTCGGCATTCGTCCAGGGCGACGGTGTCGAAGGAGAGGATATGGACCGGCTTCCCGGCGGGCAACGCGGCCAGGGCCCGGGCGACCTCTTCGGCGAGCAGGCGATGCCGTTCCGGGTTGGTCCTGGCCTCCCGGGGCTTGATCTCGACGAGCAGCTCCGTCCGCCCGGCGTAGCGCCCCAGGACCTGGGCCAGGGACGGAATCTTCAGCGCGGACGACGGATCGCCGGCTCGCGGACCCGGCCCGAGACGCTTCAGCTCCGACCAGGGCAATGCGGCGACTCGCCGCCGGCCGCCGCCGGCGCGGAACAGCGTCCGATCGTGGTAGACGACGGGGACGCCGTCGGCGGAGAGCTGCACGTCGAGCTCGATGCCGTCGCAACCCTGCCGCAACGCCTCGTCGAAGGCGGCGACGGTGTTCTCGGGCCGGTCCCGGGAGGCGCCGCGGTGGGCGATGGCCCGGATCACAACAGGTCTTGCTGCAGGGCGTTCAACTGATCCGGCGAGATCCAGCTGACACGACCGGCCTGGCGCAGCAGCGCCTCGCGCAACCGCGGCCAGTCGCCGCCGCTGGACTCGAGGCCGGTCTTGACCGCACGGATCGCGTCGGCGTCGCCGAGGAACGAACGGACGACCAGCGGGTCGGTCCAGTCCTCGGGCTCCTTCTCGCCGAAGAAGCGCAGCCAGGCCTTGACGAACAGATCGTGTTCATGGGGCCACAGCGCCCAGGGCACCGTCGCCCAGTGGGCGCCGATCTCGCGATCGAGCAGATAACTCCGCACCGCGGGAAGCAGCCGTTCTTCGCGAGCGGCGGCGAGGATCCGCACCAGGTCGGCCAGGTGCGCCTCCTCGTCGTGGGTCTGCAGGGCCGGAAACGGGCTCAGGTTGGCGGCGATCAGGTCCAGCACCGCCCGGTCGGACAGGCTGTCGAGCAGGAACAGCGCGATGCCGTAGGCTCGGTGGCGCTGGAGCAGCACCGGCACCAGCTGCTTGAGGAAATCCTGTTGCTGGCGCGTGCCCATCGAGTCGAGGCGACGACCGAGTCGCCGCGCCGTGTCGTGGGAGTCCCGGAGCACGCCGGGTTCCCGCTGGATCTCGGCCCACCAGGTTTCGAAGTCGGGCGTCGTCGTCATGCGTCGCCTCCTGCAAGCAGCTCCTCGATCAGGCCGACGAAGCTCTCCTGCTGGGCCTCGTACAGCGGCCCGGCTGCCGGTCCGACGTAACCGCTGTGTACCGCTCGCACCTCGCCGCCGCCATCGAGAAAGATGATCGTCGGAAAGGCCCGCACGCGATCGATCAACGGAAACGCGTCGGAGGCGGCGTCCTTGTCGGCGAGCCCCGCGATCAGCAGCGGGTACTCGATGTGATGATAGTCGCGGTAGTAGCTCACCTGGGAGGTATCGCGCTCGAGGTCGCCGGTCATCTCGAAGGCCAGGCCGAGGATCGACAGCCCGCGGTCGCGGTAGCGCGCGTGCAGTTGCACCAGATCGTCGGAAGCGTCGTTGCAGTTCGGGCACCAGGTCCCGAAGACGACGATCAGCTTGGCCTGGCCGTCGAACGCCGGGTCGTCGAGGGCCCGGGGCCGGCCGTCCAGGTCGGGAAAGACCGCCGACGAGAGATCGGCGTCGTCGATCCACGCCGTGCGCTGGAACGGATCACCCATCGTGAACGTGTCGTCACGCACGGCGGTCCAGGTCTCGTGCCACAGGTCCCGGGACCAGAAGTCGCCCCGGAGCGTGCCGTCGGCTTCGAGTCGTGCGTCGAAAAGGAAGGCGTGGCCGCCGTCGAAGACCGACAGGCGCAACCGATCGCCGTCGATGGTGCCGGCCAGCGTGCGATAGTCGCCGGTGGTCGTCAGGAAGGTGCCCTCGACCAGGGAGTCGTCCTGGACCTCGAAGACGCCGACGGCGTCGTCGTCGGGCGAACTGGAGAAGCTCACGCGCCAGCGCCCACCGATCTCCGCATCGCCCCGTGTGTCGCCGGGTGCGTTGCCGGTTGCCGCGGCCGGGGCAACGCCGTTCGCGTCGGCCGCCGTCGCTCGGGGGAACCGGCGTTGCTCGCCGAGGGTCGCGTGGAACTTCAACCGGGAGGGTTCGGCGGGACCAGCCGTGCGCCGCCAGTCGCCGTCGAGGCGCCGGCCGTCCTCGGACCAGCCGGCGGTGATCTCCGAGTCGTAGCGCTCGACACGAATGACGATCTCTCCTTCGCCGACCGTGGTGCGTTCGACGGGCAACCGCTCGTGGCCGTTGCGCAGGACGGCGGACCACTCGTCGCCGTCGCGGGAAAGCTCGATCCCGAAGGGGAGGGCACCGCCCGGACTGTCGAGCCAGGCGTGCCATACGCCGGTGCTGGGGCCCGTGGCAACCTCCGAAGAGCAACCGAACGACGCGAGGATCAAAAGAACCAGAGCGCCGTGGCAAGAGAAGCGCGTTCGCATGATCCGTTTCGCTCCAGCTCCAAGCCTGAGGCAGCCATGACTCTACATGCTCGGGAGGGAGTTCCCAAACGAATTACGCAGGGATTCCCGGTAGAAACGGCGCTCCGGCGCTCAATCGACCGACGGAAGGCTCGACGCCTCCTCGGGTCCGTCGTCGTCGGTCTTCGGCCGGCGCAGCAAGCGTGCGCGGGTGATCGCCTGCTCGCCGATCCGGTTGCGTACCGCATCGGCGGCATCGGCCAGTCGCTGAGCCCGGCTCTCCTCGGGCGACTGGAACAGCTTCGACTGGCCGCTCCCCCTGGGTTCGAGTCCGCTGATCCCGACGCCGAGAAGTCGTACGCCCCTGCCGCCGAGGCGGATCTTCCCGGCGAACAGTTCGCGAGCTGCTTCGACGATCGGCTCGGCGAGATCGGTCGGTTCGCGGAGCGTGGCGGCACGGGTCCAGGTCGTGTAGTCCCCGGTGCGAACCTTGATCTGGACCGTGCGGCCCTCCAGCTTCCCGCGGCGGAGCTGCCGGGCGATCCCCTCGGATCGGGCGAGCAGTGCCCGATCGATGTCCGCCGGCCGGGTCAGATCCGTGCCGTAGGTGCGCTCCTCGGAGATCGAGCGAGCCCGTCGTCCGGTCTGGACCCGGCGGTCGTCCTGGCCCCGGGCCAGGGACTGGAGGTGGGCGGCGCTGCCGCTGCCGACGATCGCCGCCAGCGCAGCTTCCTCGAGCTGCAGCAGGTCGCCGATCGTGCGGATGCCGCCGGCCAGCAGACGTTCGGCGGTGCGTGGTCCGACACCCCAGAGCCGGCGAACCGGCAGCGGCCAGAGCTTGTCCGGCAGCGCCTCGAAGGGGAGCAGCGTCAACGCGTCGGGCTTGTCCATGTCCGACGCGACCTTGGCCAGGAACTTGTTCGGAGCGATCCCGACCGACGAGGTCAAGCCCTCGACGTCGACGATGCGTTTCTTCAGCGCGTGGCCGATCGACGCCGCGTGATCCATGTCCCGGGCGATCCCGGTCAGGTCGAGGAACGCCTCATCGATCGACAGCGGTTCGACGAGGGGAGAGACGTCGTCGAGGATCCGGCGGATCCGCCGCGACGTCGCCGAGTAGAGCGACATCCGGCCCGGGACCCAGATCGCGTCGGGACACAGACGCCGCGCCGTGACCGAGGGCATCGCCGAGTGCACGCCGAACTTGCGCGCCTCGTAGGAGCAGGTCGACACGACGCCACGGCGTCCGGGGTGGCCGATGATCACCGGCTTGCCGGCGAGGGCAGGGTTCTCACGGACCTCGACGGCGGCGTAGAACGCATCCATGTCCAGATGCGCGACGATCCGCGTCGGCTCCCGCATCACCCGGCGCCGAGCACGAGCTTGCCCCGCACCCGTCCCTGCTCCAGGGCGATGTGGGCCCGGGAGGCCTGCCCGATCGGAAAGACCTCTTCGATCCGCGGCCGCAGCCCTTGCCGTTCCACCGCCCGGGCCAGTCGGGCGAGGACGCCTTCATCGGGTTCGATCGACAGCCGGTAGGCCGAGACGGAACGTTCGGCGGCCCGCCGGGAATCCGGCACGTCGACGAGACTGACGAGCCGTCCACCGCGGCGCACCAGCTCCCAGGAGCGGGCGAGCATCGCGCCGCCGACGGTGTCGATGACGACGTCCACGCCGTCGGGACAGTGGCGGCGCATCGATTGATCGAAGGGCTCCTTCGTCGGGTCGAGGGCCATCGCACCGAGGTCGAGGACCATCTCCACACCGCCGGTGTGCACCGAACCGAAGACCCGGGCGCCGGCGGCACGGGCGATCTGGATCGCCAGGTGCCCGACACCTCCGGCGGCGCCGTGGACCAGGACCAGCTGTCGCGGCGCGACGCCGTTCCGTCCGTGGACCGCCCGGTAGGCCGCGATGCCGGCCATCGGCATGGCGGCCGCTTCCTCGAAGGAGAGCTCCGAGGGCATCCAGCCGGCGCAGGACTCGGGGACGGCGACGAAGTCGGCGTAGCAACCCCACTGCACCGTCGGCTTGCGGGCGAAGGCCCAGACCCGGTCGCCGGTGCGGAAACGGGAGCAACCGTCGCCGAGCTCGTCGACCACGCCGGCGACGTCCCAGCCGGGGATCAACGGGAACGCGCAGGGCATCCGCTGGGCCAGTTCGCCGTTGCGCATCGCCAGGTCGACCGGGTTGACGCCGGCGGCGACCGTGCGGATCAGGATCTCGCCGCGGGACAGGCGCGGCCGCGGGATGTCGCGGAGTTCCAGCTTCTCGGCGCCGCCGTATTCGTCGATGGCGATCGCGCGCATGGTCTTCCTCCGGACGTTCAGTCTAGCACTGTCCACCGGGGTAGAATGACGGCTTGCCCCGGTCCGACAGGCGCCGGACGAATCACCGAGTGTGCAAAGGAGCTGCGATGGCCGGAACGGTCGACTTGAAGGTCGAGGAGGGGATCGCCATCCTGCGACTCCAGCGGGGTTCGGGAAACGCGATCAACGGAGAGCTGGTCGACGATCTCGTCGCGGCGATCGCCGAGGCCGCCCGGCGCGAGGAGGTGCTGGGCGTCCTGCTCGCCTCGACGGGGAAGCTGTTCAGCCCCGGGCTCGACCTACCCGAACTGATCGGCTGCGACCGGCCGACGATGGAGGATTTCCTCGAACGCTTCAGCGAGATGGTGCTGGCGCTCTACGACTTCCCGAAGCCGATGGTCGCGGCGCTGCACGGGCACGCCGTCGCCGGCGGCTGCGTGCTGGCGCTGACCGCCGACTGGCGCGTGCTCTCCCGGGAGGCGTTGATCGGCCTGAACGAGGTCAAGGTCGGCGTGCCGTTTCCGTACGGCGTGGCGATGATCCTGCGTGAGTCGGTGCCGACGCAGCATCTCGAGGAGATCGCCCTGTTCGGGCGGAACTACCGCGGCGAGGAGGCGCTGGCCGCCGGGCTGGTCCACGAGGTGCACGACGCCGAGGGTTTCGAGGAGCACTGCCTCGAGCGACTGAGCGAACTGACCGACAAGGACCCGCAGGCGACCTCGATCACCAAGCGTTACCTGCGCGCGGCGACGGTCGAACGGATCCGCACCAATCAGGCGACCCTGGCCCGGGATTTCCTGGAGTGCTGGTTCTCCGACGGCACCCGCACACGCATCCAGGCGATCGTCGATTCTCTGAAGCGCTGAAGCCGGAAACGTTGGAGCGCGGTCGCCCGGAGCCGCCTCAGTCGGCCTGGCGCAGCGCCGGCTTGACCGTACCGGAGGCCTGGCTGCCACCGCCGACCAGGACGCCCTCGAGCACCACGCCACGCTCGACATCCCGCAGCATCTTCAAGCGAGCGGCGGTCTGCCGCGCGGTCTCGACCTCGCCCAGCCGGTCGTGGGCGTTCTTGAGCGGTGAGAGGATCTGGATCATCGTGCGCAGCTCGGGGTAGATCCGTGCCTCCTCGGCGGCGAGATTCGCCGCGAGCAGTTCGGCAGCCGAAGCGGCCCGGTTGTCACGCAACTGACTGCGAGCGATGCCGGTGCGCAGGCGGATGATCTCCGGCGCATCCTCGCCGACGATCGCGGTCCAGCGGTCGATCGCCGCCTGGAAGTCGGCCTGGGCTCCGACGCCGTCCCCGGCGAGGAGCCGGGCGTTGGCCCGGGTCTCGTGAATCTGGGCGACCCGCAGCTGCTGGCCGAGGGCCTCGCGCCCGGCGATCTCCCGGGCGAAGTAGGACTCGGCGTCGTCGTATCGTCGTTCCATCCGCGCGGTGAGGCTCAGGCCCTGCAGGGTGTCCAGCACCCGGGAGCTGTCGCCCTTGCCGAGGCTCTCGAGTACCGCCAGACGCCGGGCGTACATCTCGAAGGCGTCGCCATAGCGGCCCTGGTCCCGGAGCAGCCGGCCGTAGCGGGACAGCCCGCTGGCGTAGCCGAGGGAGTCGGCGCCGTAGACGTCCTGCCGCAGCGCCAGCGCTTCGTCCATGCTCTTCCGGGCGTCGTCGGCGTCGCCGCGATCGAGCTGTCCCTGGGCGCTCGTTTCGAGTTCGCGGATCTGGGCGATCCGCGGATCGTCCTTCGTTTCCTTCACGGCGGCGGGCGCCTGCTTGTCCAGGGTCGGCGTGGCACCCTCGCGGCCGAGGGCCGCGTGGACCTGGGAGAGCAGGTCGCTGGTGTTGCAGGCGCAGGCGTTCCCCGCGGGGCCCCAGGCGCGAATGTTCAGCGCGTCGGCCTGCTCCAGCAGTACCTCGGCCTCTAGCCAGCGCTCGGTCTCGACGTAGAAGGCGGCCAGGTCACGGAGCGCGTAGGCCAGCTGCGGATGGTTCTCGCCGTAGTGGGCCGTTCTCAGCTCGACCTGCTGCAGCAGGCTCTCCTCGGCCTCGACCAGCCGCCCGAGGGCCACGAACTGCTCGGCGACCTCGCGGTGCAGGCGGGCCAGGGTCATCGCGCTGGGATACGGCGCGCTCGACTCGATGCGGATCGTGTCCAGGTAGCCCTCGATCGACCGTTCGTGATTCTGCAGCGCCCCTTGATGTCTGGCGATCCGCGAGCGGTTCTCGGTCGTGTTCTCGATGCGCAGGTTGCGCTCGAGCAGGTCGAACACCTCGGCATCGTCGGGACGCAGCTCTGCGATCACCTCGGCCAGCTCGGTCAGGATTCCGCTCAGTCGCGGGCTGTCCACTCCTTCGGCGGCCTCGCGAACGTCGAGCGCCCGGCGCAGGGCCGGCTCGGCCTCGGCGTAGTTCTGGAAATCGGCGTGGTACTTGCCGAGGCGATAGAGCGACTCGGCGGCGGCGGACGACGTTCTCCTCGATCATCGTGCTGCCCATGTCGTTGACGCCGAACGCGAGCGTCGCGGCGCCGCCGAGCTTTGGTCCCTGGGTGACCCAGGAGGCCTGGAAGTTGTCGATGTTGTCCAGGAACATCCGGGCCACCGCCATCGTGCGCAGGTACTCGGCGCCGGTCACCTCGGCGCCGCCGAGGTCGGTGTGCTCGGCCTGGTAGGTCCAGCAGATGAACGCGGTGAATCCGCCCGTGCGATCCTGGACCTGGCGCAGCCGGTCGAGGTGTTCGATGCGATCGTCGAGGGTCTCGACGTGGCCGAACATCATCGTCGCGGTGGAGCGCAGCCCCTGCTTGTGGGCCTCCTCCATCACCTCGAGCCATTCGTCGGCGGAGCACTTGTTGGTCGCGAGCTGCTTGCGCACCCGGTCGACCAGGATCTCGGCGCCGCCACCGGGCACCGAGTTCAGGCCGGCCGCGATCAGTCGGCGCAGCGTCTCGTCGAGAGGCAATCGTGACGACTTGTAGATGTGGACGATCTCCGGCGGCGAGAGGGCGTGGAGCCAGAGGTCGGGGAAGCTCTGCTTGAGCCGGCGGAACAGCTCCTCGTAGTACTCGATCTTCAGCTTCGGGTTGTGACCGCCCTGGAGCAGGATCTGATTGCCACCGAGTTCGTAGGTTTCGCGGATCTTCTGTTCGATCGTCTCCACCGGGAGAACGTAGCCTTCCTCGTGGTTCGGCTGCCGGTAGAAGGCGCAGAACGAGCAGAACGCGTTGCAGACGTTGGTGTAGTTGATGTTGCGGTCGATGATGTACCCCGCCCGCCGCGGCGGACCAGATCCGCCCCCCCAGCGCCCTTCCCTCCCCCTCTCCTTTTGACCAGCCGCGCCACGCCCTCCGTCCGCGCGGCCTCGCGGTCAGTTTGCGCCTCACCGCCCACGTGCGGCGCCGCGCGCTCCGCGGGTCTCGTGGCAGGCGCCCCAGTTTTGCAGCGCCAGCCGGATCTCCGGCGCCTGCGTCCGCGCGCCCAGCGGCCCCCCCCCAAAAAAAACGCTCGATCAGACCCAGCGCGGCGGCCTGTGTGAAGAAGATGGCGCCATCGCTCCACGCCCCGCTGGAACCGAGGCGGAAGTGGATGGTCTCGACGAGGATAGGCCAGCGCCAGCTCCGGCTGGGGCGCGCCGCTCCAGGTGTAGCTCGCGGACGATGTTGTCCAGGGCCGCGAGCCCCGTCGCCGGGAGTCGTGAAGGGCGCGGTAGATCTCGCGGTCGACCACGCCGGGCCGGGCGATCCAGGCGGCGAAGACGAAGGGCAGTCCCGTCGCCTGCTTCCAGGCGCGTCCGAGGTCCTGCACGAGCAGGCCGTCGGGGACCGGCTCGAACAGCGCCTTGTCGCCGATGCGCACCGCGGCGTCGCAATGCTCCAGGGCGGCTTCGAGGGTCCGGTGGCCGATCTCGACCCGGGGCAGCACGCCGAAGGATTCTCCGAGCAACGCCAGGGTCAGCGCGTTGGAGGTGCGCGACTCCGGGTCCAGGGCGACGGACTCGATCTCCTCGAAGGGACGCTTGGCGACCAGCAACACCGAGCGGGTGTCGCCGTCGCAGGCGATCGCCAGGCCGGGGACGACCTCCAGGCCGGGCATGCGTCCGAGCTCGATCACCGGCAGCAGCGCGATATCCAGTCGACCGGCCTGCATCTGCTCGGCGAGCTGTGCCGGCACGTCGTAGGAGAGGTCGATGCGGTCCGCCGCCAGTCCCCGTTCCAGACCGTAGACCAGCGGTTTCGTGTTCAGGTAGGAGACAGCACCGACACGGAGCTTGTCGGACACAATCAGGCCGCCGCGTCGAAGCGCTTCAGCTCGTTGTAGAGCGAGTCGCGCTGGACCGGCACGCGTCCGGCGTCGACGATCAGCTTCTGCAGGGCGTCCATCGTCAGGCCGATCGGCGTCTTCGCGCCGGCCATGTGCACGACCTTCTCCTCGACGACGGTGCCGTCGATGCAGTCGGCGCCCATGTTCAGCGCGGTCTGGGCGATCCGCGGGGTGCACATGATCCAGTAGGCCTTGATGTGATCGAAGTTGTCGAGCATCAGCCGGGAGACCGCCATCGTCAGCAGGTCGTCATGTCCCGTCGGGCCGGGCAGGTGGCTCATCTCGGTGTTCTCGGGGTGGAACGACAGCGGGATGAAGCACATGAAGCCGCCGGTGTCGTCCTGCAGTTCGCGCAGGCGCGACATGTGCTCGATCCGTTCCTCGACCGTCTCGACGTGGCCGTAGAGCATCGTCGCGTTCGAGCGCAGCCCGTGGCCGTGGACGATCCGGACGATCTCGAGCCAGCGCTCGGCGGGGATCTTCTTGGGGTAGATCTCCTTGCGCACGCGCTCGACCAGTACCTCGGCGCCGCCACCGGGGAGCGAACCCAGGCCGGCGGCCTTGAACTCCTCGATCACGTCATCGAGCGGCTTCTTGAAGCGCTTGGCGAAGAAGTCGTACTCGGCGGCGGTGAACGCCTTGACGTGCATCTCCGGCCGCATCGAGCGGATGCCGCTGAGCAGCTCGGTGTAGAACTCGTAGGGCAGGTCGGGGTTGTGCCCACCGACGATGTGCACCTCGGTCAGCGGTTCGTCGAGGCGTTGCTGGACCTCCTGGAAGCAGCGGTCGAGGGACCAGGTCCAGCCTCGCTCCTTCTCGCGGTAGGGCCGGTAGAAACCGCAGAACTTGCAATCGACGGTGCAGACGTTCGTCGGATTCAGGTGCATGTTGCGCACGAAGTAGGCGTCGTTCCCGTTCTTGCGCTCGCGGACGATGTTGGCCATCGCCCCGACGGCCATCAGCTCGCCCGAGTGGAACAGCCGGATGCCGTCGTCGGCGCTCAGGCGCTCGGCGTTCTGGACCTTCTCGTAGATGTCTGCCAGACCCGCGGTGTGGGCCAGTTGCTCGACGACTCGTGACATCGGGGCTCCTCGTGCTGTTCTGTCGATTCGGGTCGGCATTATAGACCTGAGGGGCCCGGGCGGCGAGTGGCGTCGGGGTGCCGGGGGCCACTGGGGGCGGTGACCCGTCCGGCTGCCGTTCCGGGTCCTCCCCACTTGCGGAACTACGGCTTGTCGAACGCCGAGATCTTGCTTTTCTCGGGGATCTCGGTCCATGCGGCTGGGAGAACCCGGAACGGCAGGGTCGGGTGCCCCACCGTCCCCAAGGCCCCCGGCACCCTGCCCACGCCACCGACCCACCTCGCCGCCCTGCACCGAGGTCCACAAGGGGTTTCCCCAATCCGGGGCAAACGCACTTCGGAGCTGCGCGGCTTCGATGACGGCCGGACAGTTCTGGCCAGCGGCAACGTGGATGGTCGGGCGTCGGGTGGCGGCGGGGGGTGCCGGGGGCCACTGGGGGCGGTGACCCGTCCGGCTGCCGTTCCGGGTCCTCCCCACTTGCGGAACAACGGCTTGTCGGATGCCGAGATCTTGCTTTTCTCGGTGATCTGGGTCCATGCGGCGGGGAGAACCCGGAACGGCAGGGTCGGGTGCCCCACCGTCCCCAAGGCCCCCAGCACCCCCGCCGCCACCCGACGCCCGGCACCGAAGTTCACCCACCGCCCCTCTGAAGGGGCGAAACCGCACGGTCGGGCACCTGACCACGTCAGGGATCGCGTTCACCGACCGCGGCACGAAGGCATGCGAGTGCTTGTCGGGTTCGGCGCATCGAACGGAGTTGCGATGTCTGAAGCGATGTCGGAGGCGTGTTGAGCGGTAGGCGGAAGAGTCAGGTGTTGGTCGGCGTGGTCGTCGGTGGAATCGATCGGGCGTGAGCGGTGGGCGTGTGCGCCTTCAATAGATGACGGTGGAGCTGGGGAGAGGTTGCGGGGGGCCTTGGGGGCGGTGGGGCACCCTTCCCTCCCGTCGCGGGTTCTCCCCATTGTGCGCAAGAAAGCGCTTGCGAATGCCGGGGTGCATCATCCGGCAACGCCGCAGTTATTGCGAAAGGGGAGGACCCGTGACGGGAGCCGGAAGGGTCACCGCCCCCAGTGGCCCCCCGCAGCCTCTCCCCGGCTCCACCCTCCTTGCTAGGGATAGACATACCCAGCCTGCAACCCGAGCGGAATCCCGACCAACCAGTAGATCACCAGGAAGATCGTCCACCCGATCAGCAGGCAAACCGAATACGGCAGCATCAACGACACGACCGTTCCGATGCCGGTGCTCTTCACGTACTTCTGGCAGAAGACGACGACCAGCGGGAAGTAGGGCATCAGCGGCGTGATGATGTTCGTGCTGGAGTCGCCGACGCGATAGGCGGCCTGGGTCAGCTCCGGGGAGAGACCGAGCTGCATCAGCATCGGAACGAAGATCGGACTGAGCAGCGCCCACTTGGCCGAGGCGGAGCCGACGAGCAGGTTGACGATCGCGCTGAGGCCGATGATGCCGACGATCGTGACCTGGCCGGGCAGGCCGAGGCTGGAGAGGAAGTTCGCGCCCTTGAGCGCCAGCAGGACGCCGACGTTGGACTGGCCGAAGGCGGCGATGAACTGGGCGGCGAAGAACGCCATCACCAGGTAGTAGCCCATCGTGCTCATCGAGGCGGACATGCCCTTGACGATGTCGCGGTGATCCTTGACCGAGCCGGCGACGTAGCCGTAGACGACGCCGGGGATCAGGAAGAGCAGGAAGATCAGCGGCACGATCGACTGCATGATCGGCGCGGCGAAGGCGGTGATCTCACCGGTCGGGGAGCGCAGCGCGGAGTCCGAGGGGTAGGCCCAGACGATCAGCAGCAGCACGCCGACGCCGGCGCCGGCGAGCACCGGCCCAGGCCCTTGCGCTCGACCGGTCCCCAGCTCGACCATCTTCGGCATCTCGTCGGGGTCGCCGTCGACCTTGGTGTTGGCCAGACGCGGCTCGATGAAGCGGTCGGTGAGCACCCAGCCGATGGCGATGACGACGATGCTGGACAGCCCCGTGAAGTAGATGTTGCAGAGCGGGTTGACCTGCAGGTCCGGGTTGATGATCTGGGCTCCGGACTGGGTCAGCCCCTGGAGCAACGGGTCGATGCCGGAGGGGATGAAGTTCGCCGAGAATCCGCCGGAGACGCCGGCGAACGCCGCCGCGATTCCGGCCAGTGGATGACGGCCGGCGGCGTAGAAGATGACGCCGCCCAGGGGTATGACCAGGACATATCCGGCATCGGCGGCGGTGTGGCTGACGATGGCGACCAGGATCAGCACCGGCGTCAGCAGCATGCTCGGCGTGAACTCGAGCATCCGCTTGAGCACCGCGTCGATGAAGCCGGTCCGCTCGGCGACGCCGACGCCGAGCATGGCGACGAGCACGACCCCGAGAGGATGGAAGCCGGTGAAGGTCTTGACCATGTTGGCCATGAACGAGGCCATCGCCGGGCCGGTCAGCTGGTTGACGACCTGGACCGACTCCTCGGTCCGCGGATCGACCTCGTCGAAGGCGACCATCGACAGGGGCCACGAGATGACCCAGACGGCGATCAACAGGATCAGGAAGAGGACCGCCGGGTCGGGCAGCTTGTTGGGCGTCGGCCACGTGCGCTACCCGACCGTCGGTTCCGGCGGGGGGACCGACGTGCAGCCGTTCACCATCGACTTCCCGGTCGGGATCGCGATGGCGCACAACGGCAACGTCACCAACTTCCACGAGCTGAAGCGCGACTACTTCGCGACGCGCGCAAGTGCCGGCTGGCCAGCAACTGCGACCTCGAGGCCGTGCTCTACGTCTTCGCCGATCGCTGATCAAGCGCTCCGGAACGGGTCCATGCGCCCGAGGACGTGCGCGACGCGGTCGCCGAGGTGTTCGAGACGCGTCAAGGGCGCCTACTCGGTGGTCGGCATCGTCGCCGGCGCCGGGCATGTACGCGTTCCGCGATCCCTTCGGCATCAAGCCGATCATCCTCGGCAAGAAGGAGACGCCGGAGGGGACCTGGTACGCCTGCGCGAGCGAGTCGGTCGTCCTCGACGTCGCCGGCTACGAGCCCGTGCGCGACCTGAGGGCCGGCGAGATGCTGTGGATCGACAATCGACCGCAAGCTGACGGCTTCCCAGGTCGGCGACCGAAGCCGCACCGGGTCCGTGCATCTTCGAGTACATCTACTTCGCGCGCCCGGACTCGCGCATCGACGGCGTGTCGGTCTACGAGACGCGCGCCTGGAGTCGGCTGGGCGACGCGCTCGCCGAGACGTGGCGCGAGACCGGCCTCGAGGTCGACGCCGTGATCCCGGTGCCCGAGTCGGCGCGGACCGCCGCGCAGGCGATGGCCGAGACGCTCGGCGTGCCCTACCGCGAGGGCTTCGTCAAGAACCGCTACGTCGGCCGCACGTTCATCATGCCGAGCAGCTCAAGGCCGACACCGTTGTCTACCAGGAACTCGACGACCTGATCGAGGCGGTCAGCGGGGGGCATCCCTCGGTCAAGAACATGTGCGCGGCCTGTTTTTCCGGGGAGTATCCGACCGGGGACATCACGCCGCAGATGCTGCTCCAGATCGAGAACGAACGCCTGGCGAAGTGACCCGCGGCCGGACCCGCGAGGGCTCTGTTACCATGGGAACCCGATGAACACTTTCGATGTGGTGCTGCTGGCGGTGGCGTCGATCCTGGTCCTGGTCGGGATGTGGAAAGGCCTCGTGCGCATCCTGATCGGCATCGCCGCGTTGATCGCCGCCTTCGCGCTGGCGGCGAAGTTCCACGGCCAGCTGTGGCCGGGAGCTCGAGTTCATCGAGATCCCCGACGGTCCGTTGATGCTGCTGTCGTACGTGTTGATCTTCCTCGGCGTGATGCTCGCCGGCTCCCTGGTGGCCTACCTGCTGCGCAAGCTGATCAAGGCGGCGATGCTCTCCTGGGCCGACCGGCTCGCCGGAGGTGCGCTGGGACTCGCCGCGACGGCGATGGTCGCCGCACTGCTGGTGCTGCCGACGGTGGCCTACTCGGCTTCGGGCAACGCGGTGTTGCGAGATTCGATCCTGGCACCGTACATCGCCGCGGTCGCCGATGTGGCCAGTCCATGGATGCCGACGGAACTGGGTGAACTTTACGACGCGCGGGTCGAGGACCTGCGTCGCATCTGGCAGGACGGCTGGTTCGAGGGCCGTGCCGACGGGGTCTGATCGATCATGCAGCAAGAAGGTGTCGAGTCGGCGCAGGCCGGCAGGATCGTGGAGCCCGAGTCGTTCAGCACCGAAGAGCGGGCGATGCTCGCCCCGTACTTCTCCAACGTCGACAAGCCGGTCTTCGCCCTGACGAACCTGCCCGAGGTGGTCAAGGGCGCCCTGTTCGCCCGCTACTCCCGCTCGGCCAAGTCGCTGCGCCGGCTGTACCTCGACGAGTTCCAGGAGCAGATCGCCGAGATCGACTCGAGCAAGTCGATCGGCACCGAACGCGCCGAGAAGCTGTACCAGAAGGTGTTCGTCGAGTACGGCGACGACTCGGTGGCCCAGCTCGGCGGCGTGCACCTGGCCTGTGAAAACGTCTCCAACATCCTGACCAAGATGCTGGAGTGGGGCCGGCTGATGGCCTACCTCGAGCAGTCGACGCGCTACGTGCCCTACACGATCGCCCCGGCGGCGCTGGAAGTACCACGTCCCGGCCGAGCTGGACGGCTCGCCGCTGCGGGACGAATCCAGCGCCTGCCTGGACCACGCAGTCTCGGTCTACGCCCGCTGGTTGACGCCGATGGCCGAGCACTGGGGCACCCGCTACCCCCGGGAAGAGGGCATCTCGAAGGGGGTCTACAACCGCACGCTGAAGGCCAAGGCGCTGGATACCCTGCGTGGGTTGCTGCCGGCGGCGACGCTGTCCAACGTCGGCATCTTCGGCACCGGCCAGGCCTACGAGGCGCTGCTGCTGCGGCTCCGGGCCAGTCCGCTGGAGGAGGCGCGGGCCTACGCCGACATGATGCTCGCCGAGTTGCGTCAGGTGATCCCGGCGTTCCTGACCCGTGTCGACCAGGAGAATCGCGGTGTGCGCTGGAGCCGCTACCTGTCCGAGACCCGGGACGAAGTCGCCGCGGTGACCCGGGAACTTCTCGCCGAGACGACCGCCGCGCCGGCGTCCGAGGTGACGCTGACCGATTTCGACCCCGACGGCGAGGTCAAGGTCGTCGCCGCGGCGATGTACGCGTCGTCGAGCTTGCCCGATGCGCAGCTGCTCGAAATCGCACGCAAGATGTCGACCGAGGACCGCGTCCGCGTGCTGCGGGCCTACATCGGCGACCGGGCCAACCGGCGCCACAAGCCCGGCCGCGCCTTCGAGCGCACGTTCTATCGCTTCGACGTGCTCGGCGACTACGGCGCGTTCCGCGATCTGCAGCGCCACCGGATGCTGACCCTGGAGTGGCAGCCACTCTCGCCGGAGCACGGCTTCGTCGTCGGCGAAGCGGTCGGCGACGCCGGCGCCGGGGACGACTGGACCGAGGCGATGGAGCGCAGCGCTGCACTGCATCGATCCCTGTGCGAGGCCGGTCTGTCCGCGGTCGCGCCCTACGCGATCCCGATGGCCTACCGCGTGCGCTTCTACATGGAGATGAACGCACGGGAGGCGATGCACACCATCGAGCTGCGCACGGCACCGGCCGGGCACCCCTCCTACCGCCGGGTCTGCCAGGAGATGCACCGGTTGATCGCCGAGCAGGCCGGGCACCGGGCGATCGCCGAGGCGATGCAGTTCACCGACCACGGCGAGGTCGAGCTGGAACGCCTGCAGGCCGAGCAGGCCGCCGAGCGCCGCCGCCAGGGCTGAAACCCCGCGGTTCCGCGACTCCTGTGCCGTCCGTTGCCGCTCCGCGACGTCGACCCTACGTTCTCTCGTGGGGAAGCGGAGGGGCGTCATGGAACTCGCGGTCCTGGCCATCGTGGTGGTCGTGGGAATGATCGGGTTGAACGTGCTGACCCGTCGCGCCGAGCGCGCGGCGATGCCGGACAACTGGGAATCCCCGCCACTCGACCGCGATCTCGCCCCGACGACCCTCGACCGGAAGCTGGACGTGCAGCAGCTCGTCCCGAAGATCGCCCTGCGGCCGAAGATGACCGACTTCTTCGGCGAGTGGCTCGAGGGCCGCGTCGAGGGCATCCGGGTCGCGCTGCAGAGCGACGGCAGGGTGGTCGACGCCAACATCGGCGACTTCGACGCCGACCAGGAGCAGTTGACCGGCTGTTACCTCGGCGCGGCGACGGCGAATCGCCCGCTCCCGGCGGAGGGCGAATCGACCCGGCTGGATCCGTTCGTCAAGGACCCCTCGATCGCGTCGCGCTACTACCTGCTGGCCACCGGCCCGGGGAGCTACCCCGAACTCCAGCTCGACGAGGTGCGGGAGGCGTTGCGTTCGCTGTCGCCGTCGATCCTCGAGGTCGGCTTCTACGAGGACGGTGGGATGTCGCTCAGCGGTCTCGCCGGCGATGACTGGTCGAAGGACATCGATCAGGCGGTCAAGGCGGTACGGGCGCTGATGCACGCCGGCAACCTCGCCGCTACATGAGCGGGGCCGGGCTCTCCCGCTCCGGATCGAGCAGCTCGAACAGCTCCAGGATCGCCGCGGCGTAGGTCTCGGGGGTGTCGTCTCCGGCAAGCTGCTCCAGACCCGCCGCGGCATGGGCCGCCCGCAACCACTCCAGCAACACGCCTTCGGGATCCCGGGTCCACAGCAGGTCGACCAGCTGGATCAACTCGTCATGGCTGAAGCTTCGTCGGGCGCCTAGCTGCTTGAGGGCTGCGTCATTCACCTCGACCGACTCGGCGTCGAGAAAGCGATCGCCGTAGGCCAGGTCTTCGGTGCGCAGGATCCAGGCGACTCCCTGGGCGGTGGGAGTGCCGTTGGTACGCAGCAGCGTGCCGGGGAGGCGGACGCCGCTGTGGAAGCGGAAGCGTGGCGTCGTCTCCGCGCCGTAGTAGCCGAACAGGGCGGCGATGTACGGGCCGACGAGCTCGGTCAGCTCGTCCTGATCTTCCCAGGTTCGTTCGATCAACTCTTCGAGGGTGGCACCCATGCTCTCGATGTCGCCGGTGGGCCAGAAGCTCAGCTGCTCCCGGCGCAGCACCGAGGTGCCGCTGGAGAGGGATCGGGCAACCCCGTCGCCGATCCAGTCGATCACCGCGGGTGCGTGCCGCTCCCAGAAGTCCCGCTCGTCGGGGTCGTGGGGCCGTCGGGCGATTCCGTACTGGGCCAGCACCTGCTCCCAGAGCACCGTCCGCTTGCGGTAGTTCTGCACTCCCGCGGTCTGTCGTCGGACCGACAGCAGCGACGAGCCGAGCCCGATCGCCTCGGTCTGCAGGAAGGTCGCCGCCGGCGCCGTGTCGAAGCTGTCGCCGAACTCCCGACGGAGTTCGTGGTCGACGACCTCGACCAGCAGGTCGGTCAGCCCACGCATCGCCTCGTGGATCTCGGCCTGGCTGTAGGGGTCGGCGTGGCGCTCCCGGTAGACCCAGCGCCGGATCACCACGCGATCCTCGATGCGCAGCTCGGTGGCCATTCGGTCGGAGCGGGTCCCGTGTTCGCTGGAGAATCGCAGGAGCGGCGGAAGCTGGTCGACACCGGTGAAGAAGCCCTCGGCGCGGATCAGCGCCGGCTCGCGGACGACCCTGGCCCAGGCGTCGGGGGAGGCCAGCGTCAGGCCCACGTCCGCGGCGAACCAGTCGTCCTTGGTCGGAACCTCGCCGTCGGAGGTGCGGCCGCGGATCTCCAGCACCCGATCGACACTGCCGTCGTGATAGACCCGGGTCGCCAGCCGGACGACGAGGTCGGGTCGACAGGCGCCGAGGAAGAGCGTCGTCAGGACGACGATCGTCGCCGCGACTCGAGGAATCGCGGCGCCGAGGCGGGCTCGCCGACCGCGGTCGACTGGGTCGAACCCCGGCGGCCTCATCGCGGCCCCTCTCCGAGTAGCTCGCGACTGGCCCGGGCCCGCAGCTGCCGGGCGCGCCAGCGCGGGTAGGACGCCGGCGCGATCGAGGCCCAGGCCAGATAGGTCAGACCCCGGCGGAGTCTCGGCGACGTGCGCAGGCTGCGCAGGATCCACTGCCGCGCCCGGGCCGCCGCGTCGGGGTCGCCATCGGCGACCGCCAGGTACTCGCGGCCGACGCGGAGCTGTTCCTTGGAGAGCGCGCGGCGATAGACCCGGCGATGCCCGGCGACCCAGCCGGGTTGGTCCCGGGCGAGGCGCGCCAGCAGTTGCAGCCACGCCTCGGCGTTGGCGCGCTGGTCTCCGCTCAGGTTGCTCGAGTGCCGGCGTCGCAGCAGCAGCGGCTCGCAGACGGCCCGCAGCTGCGTCACGAAGGAGAGCCGCAGCACCAGGTCGCACTCCTCGGCGCTGGCCAGCGTCTCGTCGAAGCCGCCGACCTGCTCGACGATCTCCCGGCGAACGAAGAACCACGAGCAGCCGCCGGCGTCCTGGGCCAGCAGACTCTCGGTGGTGAACGTGTCGCCCGGCGAGTTCTTGCCGTAGACCACCGAGGTCGGTCTGCCGTCGGCCAGGGTCTCCCGGGCCTTGATCGCGACGAGACCGACCTCGGGCCGGCCGGCCCAGGCCGCGACGATCCGCTCGATCGTCGGGGGCTCCCAGCGGTCGTCGGAGTCGAGGAAGCCGATCGCGTCGCCGGTGCAGCGGGCGATGCCGGCGTTGCGCGCCGCGCCGACGCCGCGGTTGGCGGTACGCAGCGAGACGAAGGCCCCGGGGTGTCGTTCGAGATACTGCCGGAGCCGGTCAGGGGTGTCGTCGGTCGAGCCGTCGTCGACGACGACGATCTCGAACGCCGGCAGCGTCTGGGCCCGCACGCTGTCGATCGCCTCGATCAACCAGGCGCCACGGTTGTAGGTCGGGATGACGACGCTGACGTTCACGGCTTCCCCCAGGGTGAACGGTTCAGATCGCTCCGGTGGCCAGCGCGAAGAGTCGTTGCTGCGCGGCGCCGACGGCCGACTCCGCGTCGGCCCTGGTCGCCGCGGCGGCCTCGAGGACGATCGTCGCCTTCGAGCCCTTCTTCCTCGACGACGGCGGTCGAGAAGTGATCCACATCGTCGGATACTCGGCGGAGAGCTTGTTCACGATGCTGCGCAGCCGGGACTCGTCGGGAGTCGGCGCCTCGATGCGTCGGCGAGCGATGTGGGTGCGGGGAAGCAACTCGGCGAGCTGCGGCAGCGCCGCCGTCAGCACGCTGCGCATCTCCTCGGGGCGGCCGGGGAGGCAGAGCACCAGCGTACCGCCGGACAGCCGGCAGAGCACACCCGGGGCGATGCCCTCGGCGTTCTCGATCGGCACCGAGCCGACCGGGATCAAGCAGGGCTTCTCGCGGTCGACGTCCAGCCCGGCGGAGCTGACCTGCTTCGTCGATTCGTAACGGCGGTAGGCCTTCTCGACCATCGTGCGCGCCTGATGGTTCATCGTCAGCGGCTGCCCGAGGGTGTCGGCGACGCCCTCCAGGGTCCGGTCGTCGGTGGCCGGACCGAGTCCGCCGCTGAGCACGACCATGCCCGGACTGCGCTCGAGGGCTTCCCGGACGGCGGAGGCGATCTTCTTGCGGTCGTCGTCGATCACGGTGATCCGCCGCACCTCGGCGCCGTGGCGGACCAGTCGCGCGGCGATCGCCGGCGCGTTGGCGTCGGGGACCTCTCCGCGGAGCAGGTCGTTGCCGATCGACAGGATCTCGATCTGCACCCGTCCCTCGCGGGTCGGCATGACCCGCGGGGCCGGTTCGCCGCTGGGGCGGCGGGAGGGATAGCTGCGATCGGTCATCTCGGTCCTGTCCGAAGAGGTCGGCTGCCGGCCGGGATGGTAGCACCCGGGGTCGGCCCGCTGCCCGGAGGCCGGCTCAGGAGGGGATCTGGATCTTCTGGCCCGGGCGGATCAGCGAGCTGGTGCCGAGGGAGTTGGCCCGGAGCAGGTCGTTCAGGCGCACGCCGTACAGCACCGCGATCCGCGACAGGGTGTCGCCGGAGCGGACGACGTGGAAGCGCTCGGCGTCGCCGCCGTGGACCGACAGCCGCTGGCCGACGAGGATCAGGCTCGAGTTGCGGGAGATCCCGTTGAGGTCGCGCAGCGTGTTGGTGCGCATGCCGAAGCTGCGGGCGATGCTGCCGAGGGTGTCGCCGCGGCGGACGACGTAGGTGCTGACGGCACCGTCGCCGGCGACGTTGAGCTTCTGCCCGACGCGGATCATCTGTTGATCCCGGGGCATCCCGTTGAGCTCGAGGAGTTCGGGAAGACTCATGCCGAAGTTCTGGGCGATGCGGCCGAGGGTGTCGCCGCGGTTGACCGTGTAGACGCCGGCCTGGGTCATGTCCTCGAAGATCGGCAGACCGCCGTCGGCGTAGGCGGCCCGGGTACCCGGCGGGAGCCAGACCCGGATCGAGCGGGGCAGGGTCAGCCCGTGGCTCACCGCGCGCCGGCTCCAGCCCGGGTTGAGCCGGGCCAGGTCGTCGACCGGCAACGAGTAACCCCGGGCGATCGCCGCCGGCGTCGTGCGGGTTTCGAGGATGAAGTCGTCGAGATCGTGGGGCGGCTCGAAGTTGACGCCCTCGGGGAAGTACTTCTCGGGGTTCTTCGCGATCCGCCGTGCCGCCAGGAACTCGGCGTAGAAGTTCTTCGAGGCGAAGCCGAAGGAGCGCCCGTCGTACTCGGCGAAGATCGCCTCGTAGTCGGTGCCGTGGCGCTTGACCGCCCGGAGCATGCCGCCGACCCCGTGGTTGTAGGACGTCAGGGCGATCGGCCAGTCGCCGAGTTCCGCGTGGGCGTCGCGGAGGTACGCGGCGGCGCCGCGCGCGGCGGCGATCGGATCGAGTCGTTCGTCGACCGCCGAGGTGATCGCCATGTAGCGTCGGCCGGTGCCGCGGGTGAACTGCCAGATGCCGACGGCGCCGGCGTGAGACCGCGCCGCCGCCTGGAACGAAGACTCGACGTGAGGCAGGAAGGCCAGATCCTCGGGCAGGCCGGACTCGCGGAAGATCGAACGGAAGATGGCGTCGTAGCGGGCGCTGATCTCGAGCCCGCGGAGAAAGCGTTCGCGCAGGCCGCGCTGGTTGCGTACGAACTTGTGGGCGTCGCGCAGACCGTCGCTGCCGGCGGTCTCGGTGATCTCGAGGACCAGGCGCTTCTCGTCGTCGCTGAGTGGTTGGCCCGCGGCGGCGCGGTCGGCCAGATCCTCGAGCTTGTCCTGCCAGCGCTCGCGGACGGCGCGCATGAAGTCCAGTTGATGCTCGGTGTAGCTGCCGGACTCCGGTCCGGGCAGGTGGACGATCTGATAGACGATCGACGGGTGGTCCCGGTGATGTACCGCGATCTGGTTCGTGCGCCACTCGGCCCAGACCCGCTCCCAGAACGTCACGTGGCCGCGGATCGATTCGTAGAGCGGAAACGGATCGGTTGCAGCGTCGAGATCCGCGGCCGGGGCGGTCGCCGGGGTCGTGACCTGGGCCAGGGAGGGGACGGCGAGCAGGGCGATGCCGGCCACGATGCATCCGGCCAACGTCGTCCGGCGGCGCGGCCGCCGCAGGGCTGAGAACTGCTGGTTCTCCACCGGTTGTTGCCTCTCGTCGAACAGCGGCGGGCCTGTCGGCCGTTTGCTATATTCCCGGAGGGCACAACCCTCCTGACTGAACCAATACGAACATTCTGCGATATGTCCAACCCTGCGGCCAACGTAAAAACGATTTCGTGTGTCGCGATGAGCGACCGATGATCCGCGCTGCCGTCGGTCTGTCGACGAATCCCGACACCACCCGGGCCGCCCTGGAGGCCGGGAGCCGGGTCGCCGAGCAACTCGGGCGGCCGGCGGACTGGTGCATCGCCTTCGCCACCGAGCATCACGAGCAGGATCTCGAGACGATGCAGCAGGCGCTGGCCGGGACCACCGACACGCCCTACGTCGTCGGCTGTTCGGCGGCCGGTGTGGTCGCCGCCGGCCGTGAGATCCAGGAGGGGCCGGCGCTGGGTCTGCTCGGGGTCGCCTCGGATCAGCTGCGGGCCACGCCGTTCCTGTTCCAGGACGAGGGCGACCAGGGGATGGGCGCCGGTGTCCGGCTGGGACAGCGCTTCCAGAACTCCCGGGGGAACGGCGACGTCGTCCTGGCCTGGCCCGACCCGTTCGCGGTTCGACCCGACATGCTCCTGCGCGGGGTCGACGCGTTGCTGGGCCACGTGCCGATCATCGGCGGCGCCGCATCGGCCAACGGCGGTGGCACCAGCACGTTCCAGTTCTGCGGCGCGGAGTTCGGGCCCCGCTCGGTCTCCGGGTTACGCCTCGGCGGGTCGTTCGGCCACCGGGTCGGCGTGACCCAGGGTTGCCGTCCGCTCTGCAAGCCGCTGCGGGTGACCGGAGCGCACGAGAACCTGATCCTCGAGATCGAAGGCCGTCCGGCCCTGGACGTGCTGCGAGATCATGCGCCGGAGGGCTCCCTCGACGACCTCGAGTGGGCGTTCCACTTCCTGTTCGTCGGCATCTTGCCCCGGGAGCCGCAACTGGATCGTCGTGACGACGAGTACGTCGTGCGCAACATCGTCGCCCAGGACGTCGACTCCGGTGTGATCGGCATCAGCGATCGGGTCAGCGAGGGTCAGTACCTGATCTTCGCCCACCGGGAACCGAAATCGGCCCGGGAGGATCTGCGCCGGATGCTGCAGGAGATCGCCCCCAAACCCGGTTCGGAGTATCGCTTCGGTCTCTACTTCAACTGCCTGGCCCGGGGGCGTTCGCTCTACCGGGAAGAGGGTGTCGACGCGGCGATGATCGCCGAGGCGTTCCCCGACGTTCCGGTGCTCGGCTTCTTCTGCAACGCCGAGCTGGGCCCGATGGGCGGCGAGAACCAGCTGTTCACCTACACCGGTGTGCTGGCTATGTTCTCGGAGTAGTCGAAGCCTCGGACTGCGCCCGCTGGCGCGTCGCCAGTCGCGCTTCGAGCAGCAGGCAGGCACCGCCGTAGGTCAGCACGACGAGGTAGAAGCCGGCCCGGTGGAGCAGGGCGCCGGCCAGCGCCGCGTCGGCCGGGATCCCCGCCCGCACGTAGAGGCCGGTCAGCATCACCTCGGTGATGCCGATGCCGCCCCAGGCGCCGACGATGCTGCCGCCGAAGTAACCGACCACCACGGCGACCGCGACCAGGCGCAGGTCGGCGTCGACGCCCAGCGAGCGCAGCACCAGCGCGTTGGAGACGGCGATCGAGGCGAAGCCGACGCTGCCGAGCAGCAGATCGGGGACCGTCGAAGTCCAGATCGACCCCTCGCCGAGCAACGGGTAGAGCAGGCGCATCTGCCCCGGCTCGTCGGGGTCGCTGCCGGACTTGCGGCGGAAACGCTCGGGCACCACCCGGGCCAGGAACCGGGCGAAGCCCGGCTGCCGGACCCGGCGCCAGAGGTGCGGCCGGGCCCAGAGGCCCAGGGCGACCAGCACCAGGGACAGGCTGCCGGCGATCAGCAGCGGCTGGCGCTCGGCGAGTTGCGGAAAGGCGAGACCCGCCGCCAGGGCGACCGTTCCGAACAGGACCAGCGAGCCCAGTGAGTTCGCCGCCTGGTCGGTCAGTACCCGTCCATAGGAGGCGACCAGCCCCCAGCCGTAGCGCCGGTCGACCAGCACCGAGCGCAGGATGCCACCGCCGAGCTTGGCCGTCGGTGTGGTCAGGTTGACGAACGCTCCGGCACCGATGGTGCGCAGCGCCACCGCATACGGCACCGGATGCCGGCGACAGAGGATGCGCTGCCAGCGATAGCTCCAGACGACGAAGCGGACGATCAGCGGGAGCAGCGAGAGCGCCAGCCAGCCGGCGTGGGCCTGACGCATGACGGCGAGGACCTCGGCCGGGCCGAGCTTGTGGATCGCCCAGGCCAGGGCACCGACGAAGGCGACCGCCAGCAGCAGGCGCCAGGGGCCGCGGCCCTTGCGTGGGCCGACCGTCGCGCCGCGCCGCCCTCTCCCTGAGCGCCTTCGAGCAGCCGCCTCCTCCCCCCCTCTTCTCCGCCGCCTCCCCCCCTCCCCCGCCCCCCGGCCCCGCCGGCAGTTGTCTCGTCCCAGAACTCCTTGCCGTAGAGCACGACCGGGATGCGCCGACCGATCTTGCCGGTCTGCACGAGGGTCAGCAGCTCGAACAGCTCGTCGAGCGTGCCGAAGCCGCCGGGGAAGACGATCATCGCCTTGGCCAGGTAGACGAACCAGAACTTGCGCATGAAGAAGTAGTGGAACTCGAAGCCGAGCTCGCGGGTGATGTACTCGTTGGAGGAGGTCTCCATCGGCAGCGAGATGCCCAGACCGATCGAGATCCCCGCCGCCTCCGAGGCGCCGCGGTTGGCCGCCTCCATGATCCCCGGCCCGCCGCCCGACGTGACGATGAAGCGCCGGTCGGGCTGACCGAGCTCCTTGGACCAGGCGGTCATCAGGTGCGCCAGCTCCTTGGTCTCGTCGTAGTAGCGCGCCAGCGCGACCCGGGACTCCGCCTGGGCCAGCTTTTGCGGATCGCCGTCGCCCCGGGCCGTCTCGACCGCCGCCTGGGCCTCGGCCAGCGGGATCGCCCGGGCCGAACCGAAGAAGACGACGGTGTCGGTGACGTTGTAGCGCGCGAAGCGCTCCTTGGGTTCGAGGTACTCGGCCAGGATGCGCAGCGGTCGCGCCGAGAGGCCGCTCATGAAGCTCTTGTTCTTGTATGCCTTTTCCATGCGCGGCAGTATAGCCGCAGCGTGGCGTCAGGGAGACGGAAGGACCGGAGCGTGGCCCGGCCGCTGCTGCTGGCGCTGGAGGATTCGCTCCCGCACGCTGAGGATGATCGCCCCCAGCCCGAGCCAGGTGATGAACAGCTTGGCGATGAACATGACCCAGGGGAACGGCAGCGCGAAGAACAGGTAGAGCAGGACGACCCCGATGACGAGTCCGAGGAACGGCGAGGCCGACGGCCGGCCCAGGCGTCCGAGGATCCGTGTGCCGATCCAGAGGGCGACCGGCAGCTTCGCCAGGTAGAGCGTCACCGAGAACAGCACCAGGGTGATCACGCCGAGGGGTAGCGAGATCAACAGCAGGATCGCCAGCAGGCAGGCGGCCGGCACGACGAGGAACGTACCGAAGCCGACCAGTGCACCGAGCACCGGTTCGTTGTCGATCGCGTTGACCGTCGAGGGTGCGAAGCGCGGGAACAGGGCGAGGAAGACGAAGCCGACGATCATCGCGGCGATCGTGGCCCAGCTCCACCAGAAGATGTCCGAGGCGCTGATGCGGCGTTCCTTCTCGCCCTCGACGGCGTGGGCCTCTTCCTTGAAGATGATCTCGCCCTTGACCGCCGAGGCGTTCTCGATCTCGAGCTCCTCGCGGGAGGTGTAGATCAGGTCGCCCTCGATCACCGCGTCGGGGCCGATGCTGATCGCGTCGGCCTCGACGCGAACGTCATGCTTCACCGTGCCGTTGAAGGTCGCCTTGCCGGCGGTGACGACGGCGTTGCCCTCGACGATGCCGTCGAGGATCGCGTTGCCGCCGAAGATCCACGCATTGCCGCGGATGTGGGATGAGGAATGAACGATCGTCGTCGCGGTGAAGCTCAGCAGGTCGCCCTCGATCTCGCCGGCGACGGTGAGGCTCTGGCCCCAGACCCGCACCGTGTCACGGATCACTCCGCTGATGTCGATGGTCTGGCCCATCAGGATCACGTCGCCGGTGACCTCGCCGCTGATCACCGCCACCCCGCCGAAGCCGATCAGGTCGCCGTCGTGAAGACCGGCGAGCGTCACGCTCTGGGAGACGAAGTACAGGTCGCCCTCGCGGACCTCTCCGGTGGCGATTGTCAGGTCCTTCATCTTCTGGAACGGCCCGCCGGACTTCGGCAGGGCCATAGCGGCTCCGGCGGTCAGGATCCACAGAGGGCAGAACCAGCGCCAGCATTCGGGTGCGAAACGTCATCAAAAGTGCTCCAGCAGAAGATTTTGAAGAGTTTCGCGCCCGTCGCAAGGGCGGAAGCGGTCGGCGGTCCGGATCGCGGACCGAACGGTTCGAGGCCCGTGACCGGAGGTGCCCGGCGGGCCGGCTACCAGGGAATCCGCTCCTTCAAGCGGCGCGCCTGGCGCCGGGAGAGGGGGATGCGGACGTCCGGCGCGGCCCGGGGGACGATCTCGAAGGTGCCGGCATCGCAGGGGAGGATCTCGGCGACCTGGTCCAGCCGGACGAGGTAGCCCCGGTGACAGCGGAAGAAGTCGTCGCCCATCGCCTCCTCGAGATCGGTGAGCGTGCGTTCGACCAGGAGTCGTCCACGCTTCGTGCAGGCGAAGACCAGCGTCTCCTCGGCCTCGAACCAGAGGATCTCCTGAGGAGCGAGGACGACGATCCGGGAGCCGCGCTTGGCGGTGATCCGGTCGCTGCCCGTCGCCGGCCTGGCCGCTCCGCTTTCCGGCGTCTTCGCGTCGCCGCCGCCGGCTTCGCTCGCGGCATTACTCGCAGTTCCGCCGGTGGCCCCGGTCGCGGCCCCGCCCGCGGCCCCGCCCGCGGCTCCGGTCGCGGCCCCGGTCGCGGCCCCGGTCGCGGCCGGCCGCTCTCCCTGGCCCCGGCTCTCGAGGCTCTCGAGCAAGGCGATCACCCGGGCGGTGGTGTCGTCGTTCCGCGCCAGGGCCTGCCGGGCGCGGTCGAGGGCATCGGCCAGTCGCTTGCGGCCGAACGGCTTGAGCAGGTAGTCGAGGGAGCGGACCTCGAAGGCCTCGACGGCGTACTGATCGTAGGCGGTGGTGAAGATCACGCTGGGGATCTTCTTCACCCGGCGCAGCACGTCGAAGCCGGTGCCCTCGGGCATCTCGACATCGAGGAAGCACAGGTCGGGCTGCTCACGGTCGATCACCTCGACCGCCTCGTTGGCGTCGGCGGCCTCGGCGACCACGTCGAAGCCCTCGGCGCTCTCGAGCAGCCGCTTCAGTTTCTGCCGGGCCGGCTTCTCGTCGTCGATCACCACACAGCGAAAACTCATCGAGTCACTCCTGGTCCGTTTCCGTCGACGCGTCGACGGCGGGTCGTTGGTCCAGCGGAAGGACGAGGCGCACGAGCGCTCCGTGTCCCTCGGGATTGCGCATCAGTTCCAGCCCGGCGCGGCCGGGGTACAGCGCGGCGAGTCGCCCCTGCACGTTGCCCAGCCCGTGCCCCTCCTGGATCAGCGACCGTGGGCTCCCGTCGAGTCCCGGACCGTCGTCGATCACGTCGACGATCAGCCGGCGCCAGTCGATCCGGGCCGCGATCGTGATCGTACCGCCCTCGGCGCGACGGGAGATCCCGTGGCCGACGGCGTTCTCGACCAGCGGTTGTACGACGAGCCCCGGTACGCGGACCGCCAGCGCCTCGGGCTCCAGCTTCCAGCGCACCGTCAGTCGTTCGTCGAAGCGCGCCTTCTCGATCGACAGGTAGTTGCGGACGAAGTCGATCTCCTCGGACAGCGGCACCGGGCCGGCGCCGGCGGCCTTGAAGGTGTAGCGGAAGAGGTCGGCCAGGGTCTGGACGACTTCCTCGGCCTCGTCGGGGTCCTCGGCCAGCAGCGACGAGATCGTGTTCAGCGTGTTGAAGAAGAAGTGCGGGTTGATCTGGGCCTGCAGCGCCGAGAGCTCCGCACGGGCGGCGACCTCGCGCAGCCGGGCCTCGACCAGCCGCACCTGCTCGACCTCGCGCAGGGAGTTCTGCAGCCGCAGGCGCATCCGCTCGTAGCCGTAGACGAGGGAGCCGACGATCAGCGCCAGCACCCCGTTGAGCACGATGATCGCCAGGGCCTGCTTGGGGTCCCGGGCGACGAACAGCGGTCGGGCGAAGAGCACCGCGATCGTACCTGCGACCGAGCCGGAGATCAGCGCCAGCGCCAGGAACAGCCAGCGCAGCAGGGGAGCCAGGCTGTCCAGCCTCGAGAACAGCAGCGTCGAGGAGACCATCGCCGTCAGCCCGACCACATTGCCGAACAGGATCGAGATCACGATCGTCGGCCCCGTGATCCCGGCATCGCTGAAGGCGCCGACGGTCAGGCCGATCAGCGCCCCGGTCAGCGAACTGCCGACGACCCAGCTCAGGCCACGCAGCACCGCCGCCGGCAGCGGGTTCCCGCCGCCGGGCAACTTCGAGGTCGAGACGGGCTGGGTCGAGGCTTCCACGGCTCCGTATTCTACTGCGCTACCCGGTTGCCGCGGCGCTTGGTACCATGGAACGATCCAGGCAGGACCCCGACAGATGATGCAATTCAAGGACGGCTTCGGACGCGTGCACGACGACCTGCGGGTCTCGGTGACGGATCGTTGCAACCTGCGTTGCAGTTACTGCATGCCCGAGGAGCCGGTCTGGTTCGCCCGGGAGGAGATCCTCTCCTACGAGGAGATGATGCGCATCGTGCGCATCGCCCTCGATCACGGCGTGCGCAAGATCCGGCTGACCGGCGGCGAGCCGCTGGTGCGCAAGGACCTGCCCTCCTTCGTGGCGTTGCTCTCCAGCGACTCCCGGGTCGAGGATCTCTCGCTGACGACCAACGCGCTGATGCTGCGTGGGATGGCGGCGGACCTGGTCACTGCGGGGCTGAAGCGGATCAACGTCAGCCTCGACAGCCTCGACCGGCAGCGTTACGCCGAGCTGACCCGACGCGACCGTCTCGACCGCGTGCTCGACGGCATCGCCGCCGCCGGCGAGGTCGGCTTGCGGCCGATCAAGGTCAACACCGTCTTCCTGCCCGGGGTGAACGACGTCGAGCTGGAGTCGATGGTCGAGCATGCACGGGTTCACGGCTGGGAGATGCGGTTCATCGAGTTCATGCCGCTGGACAACGCCAACGGCTGGAGCCGCACCCGGGTGGTCACCGGCGAGGAGGTCCGCCGGCGGATCCACCGGCGCTGGCCGCTGGTCGTCGACCCTGACGGCGACCCGCATGCCCCGGCGACCCGCTATCGCTTCGCCGACGGCCGGGGTGGCGTTGGCTTCATCAACTCGGTCAGCGCGCCCTTCTGCGGCAACTGCTCCCGGCTGCGGCTGACCGCCGACGGTCATTTCCGGGTTTGCCTCTACGACGAGAACGAGGTCGACCTGAAGAGCCCGCTGCGGGCCGGCGCCTCGGACGCCGATCTCGCCGAGCTGATGGTCCGGGCGGTCAAGGCCAAGGGGCGAGGCGGCGCGCTGGATCTGCTGGAGAGCAAGACGATGCGCTCCACGCGGACGATGCATCAGATCGGCGGTTGAGCCCTCAGTTCAGCAGGTGTTCGGCGGCGGAGTCGGTCGTCTTCAGCCGCAGCAGGAACTCGAGGATCTGCTGGCTGATCCGGGACACCTCGCGCTTGCGGACCAGCAGGTCGTCGGTCTCGAGCAGCTCCTGACGCACCTCGGCCTCGACCGGCAGGGCTGCGCAGAGGCGATTCACCGCACCGGCGAAGCCGACCCTCTCGTCGAAGACGATGCTCGGCTGAAGATCGCCGGAGATCTCCCGCAGCAGGTAGCCGTGGGAGGCGACCAGGTCGAGCTTGGCCCGGACGACGGCGGGGTCGTCCTCGTCGACGTCGATCTCGGGGAGCGGATCGACGTGGGCGACCCGGTAGGGCGTATCGGTCTGGACCTCGCGGAAGCGCACCCGTTGCAGGCCGACCAGGCGGATGTCGAAACGACCGCCCGGTATCGAGACGAGCTTCTCGATGCGGCCGACGGTTCCGACCTGATGCACCGAGGGCGAGCCCTGCTCGTCCCGTTCCCAGCCGCTGCGCAGCAGGGTCATCGCGATCAGGCCTTCGCCGGCGGCGGCGTCGCGGACCATCTCGACGTAGCGATCCTCGAAGATGTGCAGCGGCAGGGTCGTCCCGGGAAAGAAGACGGTCTCGGGGAGCGGGAAGATCGGCACGATGCTCGATCTGGAGACGGATTGCGTCACGCTGACCTCGCCTGACCGCGACCATCGCGGCTCGGTTCCGGGAACCTGGATTCCGCGCGCGCAGCAGTGCGGGGCGAACTCCCGAAATCAGTATACGTCGCGGAGCGGTGTCGGCGCCGATTCGATCAGTCGAGGGGCGAGTCGGCCGGCTTGCGGGCGACGATTCCGGCGATGGCGCGCATCTTGCCGTCACTGCGGGAGGGGCCGATGATCTCGCGGTAGTTGAGGATCTCCCACTCGGAGAAGACCTCGCGCAGTTCGCCCGGCTTGAGCAGATAGGCCGGGTTCGTCGGGGGGCCGAACTTGGGCTGATCGACCGTGTAGGTCTGGTAGATCACGACGCCGCCGGGGAGCAGGCCGGACTTGATGTCGTTGAACAGCGGCCGGTGCAGGTAGTTGAAGACGACGATCGCGTTGTAGGTCTCGATCGGGATGATGTAGGTGCCGTCCTCGAAGTTGCCGACCATCGCCCGGATCGGCGCCTGGAGCTTGCGGGCGGCGGCGCGGGCGGCGCTGACCCGTTCCTGATCGACGTCGACGCCGTCGACGTCGAAACCGCGGGTGGCGAGGTAGATCGAGTTGCGCCCCTCGCCCATCGCCACGTCGAGGGCCAGCCCCTTGGGCAGCAGGTCGAAGTTCCGGGTCAGGAAGGAGGAGGGGAAGATCCGGGGCAGCCCGTTGCCGTTGCCGTTGCCGTTCTGCGGGCCATCGACGACCGGGCCGGGCCAGTAGTCGATTCCGCCCTCGAGATTCAGCATCGGGCCGTAGCCGTACTCGGACAGCAGATGACAGGCGGAGGCGCTGCGGTAACCCTGCTGACAGACGACGGCGATCGGTGTGCCGCTGTTGGGGACTTCCTTGATGCGGGACTCCAGATCATGGAGCGGGATCAGGAGCGAACCGGGGATATGACGCTTGACGAACTCGGCCTCGGTGCGGACGTCGAGGATCACGACCGGCTTGCCGGTGGCCAGGCGTCGGTAGAGTTCCTCGCCCTCGATCGATTCGAATCGTTTTTCCGGCGCCAAGACTTACCCCAGATGCTGCTGAACGATTGCAATATAGCGCTCGCAAATTGATTCTGCCCACCTCGGAAAAGCCGTTGCCGGGCGTGCGGAATGCGCTCCGAAGTGCTAGGCGATCCCGTCGCGGAAAGCCGCCCAAAAAGAGCGCTAGGCGTCAGGAAAGGGGCAGTCCGGACGCAGCAGGCAATCGGCGCAGGCGGGCTTGCGAGCGTTACAGACGCGGCGCCCGTGCCAGATCAGCGCGTGGGACGAGAAGGTCCAGTCCTGTTCGTCGAACAGCTCCTGCAGCGCCAGCTCGATCTTGACCGCGTCCTTCTCCCTGGTGAACCCCAGGCGCTGGGAGAGCCGGGTCACGTGGGTGTCGACGGGGATCGCCGGCTTGTCGAACCAGGTTCCCAGCAGCACGTTGGCGGTCTTGCGCCCGACACCGGGGAGCTTGACCAGCTCGTCCATCGTGTCGGGTACCTTGCCCCCGTGCTTTTCGAGCAGGCCGCGACCCAGGCCGATCAAGGACTTCGTCTTGTTCCGGAAGAACCCGGTCGAGCGGATCATCTCGGACAGCTCGACCTCATCGGCGGTCGCGTAGTCCGCCGCCTTGCGGTAGCGCTTGAACAGGGCCGGGGTGACCTCGTTGACCCGCTTGTCGGTGCACTGCGCCGAGAGGATCGTGGCCACCAGCAGCTGCAGGGCGCTGCGGTGGTTCAGCTCGCACTCCACGTCCGGGTACAGATGATGCAACCCCTCGAGGATGCGTCCGGCTCGCTGGTGCCGCTCGGCCTTGGTTTCGCGTTTCGCCATCTCGGATCCGCGAATCAAGAGCCCTTGACCACGGACCAGCGGCAGAACAGCTCGTCACCGGCCCGGGTCAGATCGATCAGGCGCAGCCGTTTTTGCTGGTCCATCGAGAAGCCCGATCCCTCGAGGAGAGTCGGGGCGTTCTCGCCGCCGAGGAGGGTCGGGGCGACGGTGACGTTGATCTCGTCGACCAGGTCGGCGGCGATGAAGTCCCAGTTCAGCCGACCGCCGCCCTCGAGCAGCAGCCGCTGGATGCCTCGATCGGCGAGTCGATCGAGGAGCCGGGGCAGATCGACCCGTTCGGCGCCCAGTCGCCAGACCTCGGCCCGTTCGTTCCAGACGGCGACGCGGTCCGCCGGCGCCGAATCGACGGTCGCGACGACGAGGCCGCCACCGTCGGGGTTCGAGGCGAAGCGGCCCTGGGGGTCGAGGTCCAGGCTGGCGGTCACGACGACCTTGAGCAGCCCGTCGGGTTTTCCCAGCGAACGGCGATAGTCCATCAGCGCGGGGTTGCGCACGTGGAGATTCGGATCGTCGGCGCGCAGGGTGCCGGCGCCGACGACGACGCAGTCGGACTCGGCGCGCAGCCGGTCCATCCGATTGCGATCGTGACGCGAGGTCAGTCGCGGGTACTCGCGGCGCGCCGACGTGATCTTGCCGTCGACGCTGGCCGCCATGTTGATGGACACGAAGGGGCGTTGCATGACGTGTCAGTTTAGACCATTCTTCGAGAGCCTGGGGCGAAGCGGGGCGATCAGGACGGAAGGAGAGGGAGATGAGCACGGAAGGACTGCCCGATCGAGCCACGGCGGTGGCGCTGCTCACGGAGTACACGACCAAGCCGGGGCTGATTAATCACGGGCTGGCGGTCGAGGCGGCGATGCGGGCCTACGCGCGGAAGGCCGGCGAGGACGAGGACGCCTGGGGGCTGGTCGGGCTCCTGCACGATTTCGACTACGAGCGCTGGCCGTCGATGGACGACCACCCGTTCCGGGGTGCGGAGATTCTCGAGAAGCGCGGCTACCCCGAGTGGTTCCGGCGAGCGATCCTTTCCCACGCGGACTACTCGGGCGTGACCCGGGAGACGCCGCTGGAGAAGACGCTGTTCGCCGTGGACGAACTGAGCGGGTTCCTGACGGCGTGTGCCCTGGTGACGCCGGCGAAGTCGTTGTACGACGTCAAGGTCAAGTCGGTGCGCAAGAAGATGAAGGCCAAGGCGTTCGCGGCGAGTGTGAAGCGTGAGGACATCACCGAGGGCGCGGAGTCGCTGGGCGTTGAGTTGAACGAGCACATCGAGTTCGTGCTCGAGGCCTTGCGCGGGGTTGCCGGGGAGTTGGGGCTGGATGGTGCGGCGGGGGGGCCGGGGGGCGAGGCTCAGGGGGTGTGAGCCGCGCGTTGTCGCCACGCAACCGACCTGGCGGCTGATAACCTCGTTCGCCGCCGCAGTTTTCTATGCTACCCGGGCCGACGGTCGGGGTTCCTGCCCTGCCGGATCCAGGCCCAGGTCCCCGCTGGAGCACCCTTGTCCAGGCTGGAGTTGGAAGATTACCGAGCGTTATCCGACAGGATTCGCCGAGCGATGCGCGTCCGGCGTTTGAGTCGTCGCACCGAGAAGGCGTACATCGGCTGGATGCGTCGATACATCGGTCACTATCGACGGCACCCCTCTCTGCTCGGAGAGGATGAGCTCACAGCGTTCCTGACGCACCTCGCGGTCGAGCAGGATGTCAGCGCATCCACGCAGAATCAGGCGCTCAGTGCGCTGCTGTTCCTTTATCGCGACGTGCTGAAGGTGGAACTGCCCTGGCTCGACAACGTCGTGCGAGCCAAGAAGCCGAAACGTTTGCCGATCGTTCTGTCCCACCGAGAAGTACGCCAGTTGATGGCGGCCCTGGACGGGGAGACGAAGCTGATTGCGACCTTGCTTTACGGATCGGGCTTACGCTTGCTCGAGTGTCTGCAGCTGCGAGTTCAGGACATCGACTTCGACAAGAGTCAGATCATGGTCCGCGCGGCCAAGGGCAACAAGGATCGATTGACGGTTCTTCCACGAGTCGTCCGTCGCCCGTTGCGTGAACAGTTGCACAGCGGCTGGAAGATCTACAAGGCGGATGTGGACGATGGCAACGGTTGGGTGGCCCTGCCCGAAGCGATCGGTCGCAAGTTCCCGAGAGCCGGCCGCGATTGGCGCTGGCACTGGGTGTTTCCCGCGCGACGGCACTACCGGCATACTGAGACCGGTCAGGTGCGCCGGCATCACGTCCACGAGAGCCTGGTGCAGCGTCGGATGCGGGAGGCGGTGCTCCGATCCGGGCTCGCGAAGCGGGCGACCTGCCACACGCTTCGACACTCGTTTGCGACCCACATGCTGGCTGCCGGTTCGGACATCCGGACGGTGCAGGAACTGCTGGGGCACTCCGATGTGTCGACGACGATGATCTACACGCACGTTCTGAATCGGGGGCCGAACGCCGTGACCAGTCCGGCGGATTCGCTGTGAGGGGGTCGGGTCACGGGGGAGCTCGAGGGAATTGCCTTGGAATTCCGACGAATGGGCGCTCCCTGGGGATCAGTGAGGCGACCTGGTCCTTCGAGGTTGGGCCGCCTCTGGAGCGTAGCTGTCGCTGGCGTGGAAGGCGTGCGGATGAGTGTGGTGGTGGGGGAGTTTGGGGCCCTGGCCCAGTTCCTGGGTTATTCTGGGTCTAGATAACCGGCTACCTCGTCAAGATTCAATGGGGTTTCCGAAGAGGGCCGCGGATACGCGGAAGACTGCTAAGGCGGTTATCAAAGAACAGTCGATATAACGTTAGCTGGATCTGGGGCACTGTTGATGCCGTTCACGATCGCACACCCAGCGATTCTGCTGCCTCTCCGACACTGGTTGCCGTGGTCAGCGCTCGCCATCGGCGCGATCACGCCCGATCTCGAGTACTTGCTCAAGCTGCGACCGCTGGCTGGACTGGGGCACTCGTTCGTTGGCTTGGTTTTGTTTTGCCTGCCTGTTGGGCTCGCCCTATGGCTCTTATTCCATCGGCTGATCAAGCGCGCAGCGGAGCTAATGCTGCCAGAGTCCGAGAGATGCTACACATCCGCAATTGCGGAGAACCCCACCCGGCTCTCTTTCACCGCGCTGGCTCAAGTCACGTTTGCGATTCTCCTTGGGGCGGCTTCGCACTGGGCGTGGGATTCTCTTACACACGCTGGTCGCATCGGTGATCGAATCGTGCCAAATCTGAAGGAGCCAATCCTTACATTGAGTGGCTACGACGTTACGCTGCTCCGCCTGTTCCAGCACGGAAGCACCGTCGTGGGAACAGCGGTCCTCATTCTTGCCTACGCCAGGTGGCGAAGCCGGCAGAAACCGTCGACGCCGCAAGAGCGACTAGTCCCCACCGTGAAAATCGCTCTCGTGGCCGTGCAATTGTTCGCACCTATCGCGTTGGCCATCCTGGTCACGCTTCCATCGGTAGGATTGGTCGATGACCTCGAATCAATCCGTCCGCTAGTCGGCCTGTTGGTCGTTCGAGGCCTGGCATTCGCGACAGTCACTGGACTCTTGATATCTGTGTTCCTCGCAAACTGGCGGGACCAGCTAACAGTCGTATGAAGCTGACGATCCGTCCTGTCACGCCCCTGGCGTACTATGATTCCAGGGATACAGGTGCCGCCGACTTCGTCGACGGCACCGAAGGCAGGCGGCCCCGGCTACCCGCCAGGGCCGCGCCAGAACGAATCGCAGCTTATACTCAACGTTCGGCAGACTCTAAGACCCGGACGGAGTCACGGGCTCTTTGGCGTCCGGCCACCTGAAGCATGCCCCGCTCAGGTTCGCGCTCGTGGATCACAAACCGAATCCGGACCAGCTGCCGGCATGGTCGGCCGAGAACCTATCCATCGTGTTGCGACGTGGATCAGCGGCGTCACGGACCGAGGTGCGCGCCCCAGAAACACGAGGACCTCTTGAGTTAATGAATCGTGGTGCGGCAAGAGAGAGAGTGGCCGCCGATGGGTCGTGATGCCCGTGGCTACAGCCTGTCCGATTCCAGCCAGGGGAGTGGCCACCTCGAGGAGCCGGCCGCAAGCGGATCGAAACGGATGCCTCGGTTCGTGGGTCGTAGTATGCTCCCAGAAGTAAGCGGCGTTAGGGCGCCCACCGGAATTCCCCAGTATCGCGCTGCGCTGCCGAACAATCGTATGAAGCTGACGAACCAACCTGTCACGGCTCGTGCTTGCGCACGATCCGCGCCAGCTTGCCTCGCAGCTTATACTCAACGTTCGACAGACACTCTGGTAGGCCGAGTTCTTTTGGTTGGCTCTTTCCAAAGAGCCGGGGCCGGCGGCTCACTCAACCCTGCCGAGGCAGCGCCGAAGTTGTGGCTCGCCTTCGCAGCAGATGGACAACAAGTGCATCGGGCTGGCGGTGTCAAAGGTTGAGCAGGAGGAGCGGTGTTCGCCGAATCCTTCTCGTGAGCGCCTCCGATCGGGGGGTGCCTCGAGGTCTAGCATCGAAAGCGCCCAGGTCGCATGTGAACAGCGCTGTCGAACAATCGTATGAAGCTGACGGCCCGTCCTGTCACGCCCCTGGCGTATAATTACGCGGAACAACGGTGCGGCTTTGAACCGCGCAGGGGCTCGGGACCGACCAGGTCCTGGCTACGAGCCAGGGCCGCGCCAGAACGGCCCGCAGCTTATACTCAACGTTAGACCCACGGAAAAGCGGCCGAAGACAAATGCGATTGATTGGACTCATCGCCCTCGTCCTTCTCGTCGGGGCTCCTGTTGTGGCTCCTGACCAGGAGCCCGAGGTGACAGGCGCGGACAAACGAGCTTTCCTCAAGCTCCTACCGAAGCTGCCTAATGACGGCGAGTTCCTGACTGAGAAAGGAGTTTCCAAGGCTGCGCCGTACACGCCCGTCCTCTTCGCTCTTGACGAGGACGACATCGTGGAGGACGATCTTTATCCGTTGCTCGCGGTGAGTCGCGGGTTGGCCGATCGTAAAGACACTCGAGAGTACGCTCTTCGTCATTTCCAGGACATTTCGCATCCGACGATCAAGATGTTCTGGGCGGCTGTCCTCTTCAGGGATTACGGCGCCTCGGGTGAAATCGTGGACTATCTGCTGGGAGCTCTTGCGTCCGAGCGCCAATCGACGACTCTCGCTGAAATGATCGGGCCGGAGTTTGAGCGGTTCAAGGTTGAGTTGCTGTCCAAGAAATGACGAGGCCGGGGTCTAACAAGCGGTTGAACCTGGCGGTCACGCCGTTTGCATTCGCAAACGTCGCGCCCGCAGGTTAACCTCAACGTTCGGCAGACTCTAAGACCCGGACGGAGCCACGGGTTCTTTGGCGTCCGGCCACCTGAAGCATGCCCCGCTCAGATTCGCGCTCGTGGATCACAAACCGGATCCGGACCAGCTGCCGGCATGGTCGGCCGAGAACCTATCCATCGTGTTGCGACGTGGATCAGCGGTGTCACAGACCGAGGTGCGCGCCCCAGAAACACGAGGACCTCTTGAGTTAATGAATCGTGGTGCGGCAAGAGAGAGTGGCCGCTGAAAGGTCGTGATGCACGTGGCCGCAGCCCGTCCGATTTCAGCCAGGGGGAGTGGCCACCTCGAGGAACCGGCCGCAAGCGGATCGAAACGGATGCCTCGCCTCGTGGGCCGTAGTATGCTCCCATAAGTAAGCGGCGTAGGGCGCCCACCGGAATTCCCCAGTATCGCGCTGCGCTGCCGAACAATCGTATGAAGCTGACGAACCAACCTGTCACGGCTCGTGCTTGCGCACGATCCGCGCCAGCTTGCCTCGCAGCTTATACTCAACGTTAGAAAGACCGGGAGGTGTCACGTGAGCGATCGCCCACCTGGACGGCTCGTTAGCCGAAGCGTGATAGTTCTCGTGTGCGTCCTCGTCGCAGCGGCGCCTCCATTCGTGGTTATTGCGGATGATGAGGTTGCAGATCGGCGGGTCCACGTCGCCCCAGTCGAAACCGGGGATAGCGGTGGGAGAAGCCCCACCTTGTGGGGCTGGGGTTTCGGCCTGCAGATCGACCGGCCTCAGCATTCAGTTGGAAGTACCGCTCGCGCCATGGTGGTGTTGTGGAATCGCACGGGTTTCAATGAGTCACGGGGAACACGCTCCTGCTGCCAAACAGAGTGCCGAGCACCTTGGAGGCTCGAGGATCAGACCGGCGCAGTCGTGGCAAGCGACGTCACATTCTGTCCCTCTGTCTTGGGGACACTGCCTCTCCCGGTGGACTCGTTTCGATTCCTTCCCTTTAGCGTTCCTCTGTACTATCGCAGTCCCGCCGGCATCCAACAGGACGCCCTGCCGCCAGGGCGCTACAGGCTAGTTGTGGAATGGAATGACCCGTCACCTGCGGCTCCAATCGCTAGTGTTGACTTCCATGTCGTCGAGTGAATCGAGGGTGCTTTCTAACTGTCGTATGAAGCTGACGGTCCGTCCTGGCACGGCCCTGGCGTATAATTACGCGGAACAACGGTGCGGCCGCCGGCCGCACACGGGCTCGGAACCGACCCGGCCCTGGCTGCGAGCCAGGGCCGCGCCAGAACGGCCCGCAGCTTATACTCAACGTTAGCTGGACAGAAGACATGAGGTACATACCGAGGT
Organism: uncultured bacterium; assembly: GCA_942490715.1. Classification (GTDB taxonomy): domain Bacteria; phylum Acidobacteriota; class Polarisedimenticolia; order Polarisedimenticolales; family Polarisedimenticolaceae; genus CALNYP01. The sequence goes on along the minus strand of CALNYP010000027.1, from coordinate 23,014 downwards.
TCTCGTTCCTGCTGGCCGTCGTGTTGGTCACGCTGTACTTGGGGGCCGGGAGGTCCCAATGGTTCTCGGAAATGGAGCGCGAAGTTCAACTGGCAACGAGCCCGCTCTATAGTGATCAGATCGACATTACAGCGCCGGGGACAATAGACTGGGCTGTTCCGCTCAAGAACTGGGTTCTGACCGAAGGCGAAGCGCATGTCGCCCTTGAGTTTGAGCGAGATCCGGAGATTCCGTACGAACGATATGGACAAATGAATCTCCGAGTCCGGTTCGGTGCTTACGCCATAGGGCAGGACGGGTCACGGACTAAACGGGCGATTCGTAACTGGTACTTCACAACCGATGAGCCGCTTTCTCATGAGGCTCGACTCTGGCGATCCGGCGCAACAGAGTTCGGCTTGGGCGGTGTCTGGGTCTACCCACGCGAGAGTCTGCACGTGACTCTTGAAGTCCTGGAGCCGGACCCGGTTCTGGGCCGTGCCAGTCCCAGGATCAAAATCTTTCCAAAGCATGACTACACCGTCCTCGGGCACACTTGGCTTCCCCGCCTGCTCCGAGACGGTGGCCTAGTGATATGCGGCATACTGCTGCTATCGGTGACGATGATGTATTGGACCCTTTCGAGATTCGCGGAGCGTGCCAGCTAACAATCGGATGAAGCTGACGATCCGCTCTGTCACGCCCCTGGCGTACTATGATTCCAGCGATATAGGTGCCGCCGACTTCGTCGACGGCACCGAAGGCAGGCGACCCTGACGGGGCCCGCCAGGGTCGCGCCAGAACGAATCGCAGCTTATCCTCAACGTTAGGTGTGCGTGAGAAACCGGTGAAGGCAATTTGTATCAGCATGATCGCGCTCTTGTCCGTCACTTCGCCGTCTGCTTCGTGCGAGTGCGATGAGTACGTCGAGAACTCTATTCAGTGCCGAGTAGATGACTGGTCCCGCGGCCGAACGAAGAAGCCGAAATCTCCCGACAAAATGGACGGCTACCTTGACGACCTCTGGGAGGGAGGCAAGAGATCTCACCAAAGTTGCCGCGAGCTTGGGGTGCTAATCGACTCGATGAGCGACGAGTGTGAACTCGAGTGCGACATGAAATCGTGGGTTCACTTCATACCGCTGGTTGAGAGCGAAAATCGCGCCGTTCGGTGCGGAGCTATCACATTGTTGTTCGGCGCATACATGGATGGCAGAACTCCAGAGGCAGAGCGCGAGGAGTTGCGACAAGTCGCACGGTCAACGCTTACCGGTGACGCAGATGACATCACGGTGGCTGCTGTTTTGACCATGATGGAATTCTTCGACTTTCGGTCCCGTGAATTCGACGAGTTGCTGCTCCATCGATTGAGCAGTGACTCTCGTCTCGTCCGTCAGCTGAGCGCGATGCGATTTGCCGAGTACACGGGCTGTGAACCGGCAATTGTCGTTGACCAGACAATTCGTTTGACTGACGACGACCTTGCTCATCTCGCTCAGTGCGCAGGGGCGGCCGCGGAAAGGCGGTCGAATTGAGCCCGACACCTAACAAAGAATTGAACCTGACAGACCAACCTGTCACGGCCCTGGCAGGCGTACTCTCAACCCATCAGTCGATTATCGTCCGCCGGCTCCGAGCAACGCGGTACTAGAATCAACAAGCCAGGGCCGCGCCAGGTCGGCCTGCAGGTTAATTCAACGTTAGAAAGACCGGGAGGTGTCACGTGAGCGATCGCCCACCTGGACGGCTCGTTAGCCGAAGCGTGATAGTTCTCGTGTGCGTCCTCGTCGCAGCGGCGCCTCCATTCGTGGTTATTGCGGATGATGAGGTTGCAGATCGGCGGGTCCACGTCGCCCCAGTCGAAACCGGGGATAGCGGCGGGAGAAGCCCCACCTTGTGGGGCTGGGGTTTCGGCCTGCAGATCGACCGGCCTCAGCATTCAGTTGGAAGTACCGCTCGCGCCATGGTGGTGTTGTGGAATCGCACGGGTTTCAATGAGTCACGGGGAACACGCTCCTGCTGCCAAACAGAGTGCCGAGCACCTTGGAGGCTCGAGGATCAGACCGGCGCAGTCGTGGCAAGCGACGTCACATTCTGTCCCTCTGTCTTGGGGACACTGCCTCTCCCGGTGGACTCGTTTCGATTCCTTCCCTTTAGCGTTCCTCTGTACTATCGCAGTCCCGCCGGCATCCAACAGGACGCCCTGCCGCCAGGGCGCTACAGGCTAGTTGTGGAATGGAATGACCCGTCACCTGCGGCTCCAATCGCTAGTGTTGACTTCCATGTCGTCGAGTGAATCGAGGGTGCTTTCTAACAGTCGTATGAAGCTGACGGTCCGTCCTGGCACGCCCCTGGCGTATAATTACGCGGAACAACGGTGCGGCCGCGGGCCGCACAGGGGCTCGGAACCGACCCGGCCCTGGCTGCTCGCCAGGGCCGCGCCAGAACGGCCCGCAGCTTATACTCAACGTTCGGCAGACTCTAAGACCCGGACGGAGTCACGGGCTCTTTGGCGTCCGGTCACCTGAAGCATGCCCCGGTCAGGTCCGCGCTCGTGGATCACAAACCGGATCCGGACCAGCTGCCGGCATGGTCGGCCGAGAACCTATCCATCGTGTTGCGACGTGGATCAGCGGCGTCACGCACCGAGGTGCGCGCCCCAGAAACACGAGGACCTCTTGAGTCAATGAATCGTGGTGCGGCAAAAGAGAGAGTGGCCGCCGACGGGTCGTGATGCACGTGGCCGCAGCCCGTCCGATTCCAGCCAGGGGAGTGGCCACCTCGAGGAATCTGCCGCAAGCGGATCGAAACGGATGCCTCGGTTCATGGGTCGTAGTATGCTCCCAGAAGTAAGCGGCGTTTGGGCGCCCACCGGAATTCCCCAGTATCGCGCTGCGCTGCCGAACAATCGTATGAAGCTGACGAACCAACCTGTCACGGCTCGTGCTTGCGCACGATCCGCGCCAGCTTGCCTCGCAGCTTATACTCAACGTTAGCCAGGCTGGCCGAGGGGAAGGGTTTGCCAACACCGTCCGAGATGCTTGCCCGTCTGTTGGGGACAAAGCCGTTCCAGATCAGCTTTGCCGCAGACGCGTTCACATTCTCATGCGGTGATGCGACGATTCGCTTGACGCCAATCGTGTGGCTCGAGCAGTCAGATCGATCTGTGAAAGTCGTTGCCGTGGGAGATGACCCTCCAAATTCTTCTGCGACGCCGCTCAACCTGACGTCGGCACAAAGCGGTACCCTCCCAGCTACCATGAGACAGAGGGCGCTTGAATCGCTGCTCGATGTTGGCGTGCGGCAACTTCCCATTCCCATGAGGGGAAGACTTCAACAACCTGTGATCGTCTTTAGTAACGACGACATTCTCTCTCTTGCGTTCAAGGGTGAGCAGCGTGAGGCGCTCCGGCTGGCGGCCGCTACCGCACTCGCAGTTGAGGTGCGATTCGAGTAGAGGTGATTCGCTTGAGCTGGCTAACAGTCGTATGAAGCTGACGGCCCGTCCTGTCACGGCCCTGGCGTATGATTACGCGGAACACGGTGTGGCTTTGAACCGCGCAGGGGCTCGGGACCGACCCGGCCCTGGCTGCCGGCCAGGGCCGCGCCAGAACGGCCCGCAGCTTATACTCAACGTTAGGCTTACTGGAGGCGCACCGTGAGGTCGGTTGCCGTTGCTGCATTCCTCGTTCTGTTCGCTGGATTCGCGTCGGCTGAGCGTATCGGCGCCCAATCCGTGGACCCACGCAGTGTATTCGGCAGTGCTAGATGAGTACGCGACCGCGCTCCAAGACCTGCATGAGTCTGATCGCTTACCTTTCGTCATTGAGTCCGCCACCAGCTTCGAGTGGTACCCCGACTCTGACCGTTTTCTCGAATGGGTTCAGGAAGCAGCCGTGGATCCAACGGCCATCGAGTCATTCAAGTCCAACAATGAGGTTGCTCATTCCCTTGCTCCGTCCGCATTCGCTCCGCACGCCGTTAGGTTGGTCGACCCGAAGACTGTGTCATCACTTCTCACTCACGGTACTTGGGAGGAGTTTCGTGAGCGACTGCAAGGTGGCCTACACAGGTTCTCGCGCGTCGGGTTCAGTTCCGACGGTACTCAAGCGCTGGTCTACCAATCCTATGTTCCAGGCGGCTTAGGGGGGATCGGGAACCTACTACTATTCGAACTGAAAGAGGACGTGTGGCGCTTGATACACGTGCATACGGTCTGGACTTCGTAGCAGTAGCAGGCGAGCCCCTGCCAGTCTGCCGCTGCCAATCGGGGCGAACAATTTCGCGAGTGGAAGCCTAACAATCGTATGAAGCTGACGGTCCGCCCTGTCACGCCCCTGGCGTACTACAATTCCAACGATGTTGGTGCCACCGGCTCAGTCGGTGGCGCGAAGCGGAGTCGGCCCTGGCTGCTAGCCAGGGCCGCGCCAGAACGGCCCGCAGCTTATACTCAACGTTCGGCGGACTAGAATCGTCAGCGACTCGCTACCCAGGTCACGATCTCCTCGCACTCGTTGCGCTTTCGTGCGGGACGTCGTCGGTGTGGTGTTGAGCCACCAGCAGCGCCAGGCAGATCGGCAAGGAACCTCGCGCCAAACACCGTTGAGCTTCGTGTCTTCTCAAGCTCGATGAGCGAGCCGGGGCAATACAGTCTGACACGCTCAGTTACCACCTCTTCAAGACAGATCTTCACGAACGCCGTCGGGGTGTGACACAACGTGATGTTTGTGATTCGGGTGGTCACTACCCTGGAAACGTGAACCTGAAGGTCTGGCCTTGTCACCACATAGTTGGTCTCGCAACGTGGCCATGCCGTCCGCGTTCGTCAGCGGTTGCTTCAGTTGGTTACGGGCGGTCCGAAGCTCGATCGCGGCACCAGGCAACGCCAATCCATCGTGCGTAACGACCTGCACTAGCGGATCCTCGGTTGAGGGGTGCGTAGCCCGGGGGGCTGAATCTTCAGCTCTCCCAATACCAACGCAGAGCACGAGAGACAGCAGGGCGATAGTGCTCTGGAATACGCCGTGGATACCCTCAGGATCGCGTGCGATGCGCATACAAAAGTGTATGTGATCGCGGAGTTCCGGAACCGGCCGAAGGAGTCCACCGGGCAATGTGCCGCAAGGCGCGTATGGCCGCCGAACAATCGTATGAAGCTGACGGTCCGTCCTGGCACGCCCCTGGCGTATAATTACGCGGAACAACGGGGCGGCCGCCGGCCGCACAGGGGCTCGGAACCGACCCGGCCCTGGCTACGAGCCAGGGCCGCGCCAGCACGAACCGCAGCTTATACTCAACGTTAGCGGGACAAGAGCGTGTGGATAATTGCCGTCGTCACCTTGGGGCTCGCGGTCCTGTCTTGGCGACTCTTGGGTCATCCGCGAACTGCGGTCCGGAGGCTCTTCGCGGTCATCGGGCTTGCCTCGCTAGTGCCATTGGTACTTCTCGCGATAATCTGGCCAAGCCCACCCTACGCCCCCCTTCCTCGGGGCTCTTGCCCTCCCCGGGATCGGCATGCTCGTGGTCGGTGTGGTCGCACCGAACTACATGACATCGGTAGTTGCGCGTGCTCTAGTTGTTTCGGCGTTGGTTATCGGGGTAGCGTCCTACGGGAGCCAAGCAATCTGGATGTTCCGGTGTCACCAGATTCGTTTCATCATTCCCGACGGCTTCTCTGGTGAAGTCAAACTCGTCCAGGACTCCGAGGCCGGCGTAGATCTAAGTGCGATCAACTACTTCTGTCGTCGTTCCCTGATTCAGGCATTACTAGGATTCGAGACTGACGATTTCATGTTTCGGGTGCTTTTCCACCGAGGCGCGTTATGCGTCTGGAGGGCGAGCGATCCTCGAGAACCGAGGGGTGATCGGCGGTTCGCAGAAAGGAAATGTCCATGGCATCGGCCCGGATTGTGAGGGCAACATCCACGTCTGGTTCGTGGATGCCCGCTAACAATCGGATGAAGCTGACGATCCGCCCTGGCACGCCCCTGGCGTACTATGATTCAAGCGATACAGGTGCCGCCGAATACGTCGACCGCAGCGAAGGCGAGCGCCCCTGGCTACCGGCCAGGGCCGCGCCAGAGCGAATCGCAGCTTATCCTCAACGTTCGGCAGACTCTAAGACCCGGACGGAGTCACGGGCTCTTTGGCGTCCGGCCACCTGAAGCATGCCCCGCTCAGGTTCGCGCTCGTGGATCACAAACCGGATCCGGACCAGCTGCCGGCATGGTCGGCCGAGAACCTATCCATCGTGTTGCGACGTGGATCAGCGGCGTCACGGACCGAGGTGCACGCCCCAGAAACGCGAGGACCTCTTGAGCCAATGAATCGTGGTGCGGCAAAGGAGAGAGTGGCCGCCGATAGGTCGTGATGCACGTGGCCGCAGCCCGTCCGATTTCAGCCAGGGGAGTGGCCACCTCGAGGAACCGGCCGCAAGCGGATCGAAACGGATGCCTCGGCTCGTGGGTCGTAGTATGCTCCCAGAAGTAAGCGGCGTTAGGGCGCCCACCGGAATTCCCCAGTATCGCGCTGCGCTGCCGAACAATCGTATGAAGCTGACGAACCAACCTGTCACGGCTCGTGCTTGCGCACGATCCGCGCCAGCTTGCCTCGCAGCTTATACTCAACGTTCGGCAGACTCTAAGACCCGGACGGAGTCACGGGCTCTTTGGCGTCCGGCCACCTGAAGCATGCCCCGGTCAGGTCCGCGCTCGTGGATCACAAACCGGATCCGGACCAGCTGCCGGCATGGTCGGCCGAGAACCTATCCATCGTGTTGCGACGTGGATCAGCGGTGTCACAGACCGAGGTGCGCGCCCCAGAAACACGAGGACCTCTTGAGTTAATGAATCGTGGTGCGGCAAAGGAGAGAGTGGCCGCCGAAGGGTCGTGATGCACGTGGCCGCAGCCCGTCCGATTTCAGCCAGGGGAGTGGCCACCTCGAGGAACCGGCCGCAAGCGGATCGAAACGGATGCCTTGGTTCGTGGGTCGTAGTATGCTCCCAGAAGTAAGCGGCGTTAGGGCGCCCACCGGAATTCCCCAGTATCGCGCTGCGCTGCCGAACAATCGTATGAAGCTGACGAACCAACCTGTCACGGCTCGTGCTTGCGCACGATCCGCGCCAGCTTGCCTCGCAGCTTATACTCAACGTTCGGCAGACTCTAAGACCCGGACGGAGTCACGGGCTCTTTGGCGTCCGGCCACCTGAAGCATGCCCCGGTCAGGTCCGCGCTCGTGGATCACAAACCGGATTCGGACCAGCTGCCGGCATGGTCGGCCGAGAACCTATCCATCGTGTTGCGACGTGGATCAGCGGCGTCACGCACCGAGGTGCGCGCCCCAGAAACACGAGGACCTCTTGAGTTAATGAATCGTGGTGCGGCAAAAGAGAGAGTGGCCGCCGACGGGTCGTGATGCACGTGGCCGCAGCCCGTCCGATTCCAGCCAGGGGAGTGGCCACCTCGAGGAACCTGCCGCAAGCGGATCGAAACGGATGCCTCGGTTCGTGGGTCGTAGTATGCTCCCAGAAGTAAGCGGCGTTAGGGCGCCCACCGGAATTCCCCAGTATCGCGCTGCGCTGCCGAACAATCGTATGAAGCTGACGAACCAACCTGTCACGGCTCGTGCTTGCGCACGATCCGCGCCAGCTTGCCTCGCAGCTTATACTCAACGTTCGGCAGACTCTAAGACCCGGACCGAGTCACGGGCTCTTTGGCGTCCGGCCACCTGAAGCATGCCCCGCTCAGGTCTGCGCTCGTGGATCACGAACCGGATCCGGACCAGCTGCCGGCATGGTCGGCCGAGAACCTATCCACCGTGTTGCGACGTGGATCAGCGGCGTCACAGACCGAGGTGCGCGCCCCAGAAACGCGAGGACCTCTTGAGTCAATGAATCGTGGTGCGGCAAAAGAGAGAGTGGCCGCCGACGGGTCGTGATGCACGTGGCCGCAGCCCGTCCGATTCCAGCCAGGGGAGTGGCCACCTCGAGGAACCGGCCGCAAGCGGATCGAAACGGATGCCTCGGTTCGTGGGTCGTAGTATGCTCCCAGAAGTAAGCGGCGTTAGGGCGCCCACCGGAATTCCCCAGTATCGCGCTGCGCTGCCGAACAATCGTATGAAGCTGACGAACCAACCTGTCACGGCTCGTGCTTGCGCACGATCCGCGCCAGCTTGCCTCGCAGCTTATACTCAACGTTAGCCCGGCTCAGGAAACGCTCAAGAAGGAAACTGGGAAGTGGGTCTCCATTTCACTTGGGACAAGGCCAAGGCAGCCGGCAATCTTGCCAAGCACGGCGTCACGTTTGAGGAAGCGACGACTGTATTCGCGGACCCCCTGTCGCGCACGATCGCCGACCCGGCTCACTCGGATGACGAAACACGGTTCGTAATCGTTGGACAATCGCACACTGGGCAGCTGCTGGTTGTTGTCCACGCTGAAAGAGCGGATAATATCAGGGTTATTAGCGCCAGGCTGGCCACGCGGCGCGAACGTGTGAACTATGAGCAAGGATAACGATCGCGACGATATGCGCCCTGAGTACGACTTCTCCGATGGGGTGAAAGGCAAGTACGCCGCTCGCCATGCAGAGGGGACCAACGTCGTCGTGCTGGACCCAGACGTTGCCAAGGCGTTCAGTACTTCCGAGGCCGTCAACAAGGCGCTCCGGGAACTCGCACAAAAGAAGCGGGCGTCCGGGTAGCTGCAACCGCTACGGCGTATGGGTTCGCGGGCTAACAGTCGTATGAAGCTGACGAGCCAACCTGTCACGGCTCGTGCTTGCGCACGATCCGCGCCAGCTTGCCTCGCAGCTTATACTCAACGTTGTGCGGACCTATAGATTCATCTGCCGGAACACTCCTCCTGCAAAGTGGAAGCTGCCGTATTCATCGATGGTGTCTGGAACCAGTTCTCGTTCGTTGCGAAAGCGATGCTCGCGGTTCTCCGCCAGTGCGACGGTCGAAGCCGCGCTTGCCCGCACCTTCGGGGACTCAACTCCTTCGCGTTCCGTTGGGCTCAATCGTCGGGCCACCTCCGCTGCTGGGGGCTCTTGTTGAGGTTGGTTGGAGAAGTATCACTTGTTCGACCGCGTGCTCGACTTGCTGCTTTGCATCGTCGAGTTGCCGAACGTAGTCCGCGATCTTCCTTCAAGGCCTAGTCGCGCTCGGTGTGATCGCCGCAATCACGTATGCATCACTTCAGTTGGTGAGCTGCCCTCAGAACGTTCGACTGCGATACTGCCCGGTTCGGCGTTGGGATGGATTCTCAGCATCGCCGCAGATATGGCGGTAGTCACGGACTGCTGAGCCTGGACGCTAGAAACTGCCACGCCAAAACGTGCGCTCCAGGGTGACTGATCGACCTCGCTTCCACACGGCCACCGAACCGCACAACAATCGTATGAAGCTGACGATCCGTCCTGTCACGCCCCTTCGCTGGCGTACTCATGATTCCAGCGATAGTGGGTGCCGCGGACTCTGTCGACGGCACCGAAGGCAAGCGCCCCCGGCTACCCGCTAGGGCTGCGCCAGAACGAATCGCAGCTTATATCCCAACGTTAGGCGCGAGCCCTGACTCGACGATGTTAAACATCGCGATTCGTCGTACTCGCAGTGCACACAGCCGCTGGTGGCGTCGCCTATGCCTGCGAGACGGTATTCATTCCCCCGTGGGAACCTGACCCAAGCAAGTTCGCCTTTGCGGGAATCGTCCGCGGTCACACTCGCAGCGAGTTGCCTTTTGACACTCCCGTTGTCGCACCGGGCGTCCTGGTGGAGGTCGTCGATGGCATCTTTCGGGTGGAGCGCGGCGAGACCGTTTCCGTGTTTCCACTCGGTGTTGGAATCGATTGCAGAATGGTTCCCCGCGATAGTGACGACGTGAGCACGCAGTACCCCGTTGGTGCTGCAGTCACTGTCGTTGGATGGCAGCTCGACGGTGGGGAACAGCTAATTGTGACAAGCTCCGAGGAGTTCGGTCATCTCGCAGTGACTCACGCGGAAGTGGTCGACAGCCGGCCTAGCTGCGCAAAGTTCCGTGACCGCGCGACATCCGTCGACGCCTGGGATAGTGCACATCGTGACTGGTCCGATGATTACGCGTTCCTTCAGTGCCTAGTTGAGCTGCAGTCGAGCATGACGACAACTGACCGACTATCGCTCCTCGAGAACATGGGCTACTACTACGCGTACCATCGCTTCAACGTGCGAGCCGGCTTGGGATTCTACGATCAGCTTTTGAAGTCGCAGGACGTCTCACGCCGCGAACGCAAGCGTCTTCGGAAGGCATTCCGCTTGATTGGCGCCGCAGGCTAACAAGCGTATGAAGCTGACGATCCGTCCTGTCACGCCCCTGGCGTACTATGATTCGAGCGATACAGGTGCCGCCGACTCCGTCGACGGCACCGAAGGCAAGCGGCCCTGACGAAGTCGCCAGGGCCGCGCCAGAACGAATCGCAGCTTATACTCAACGTTAGACACACTCGAGAAACGCACTTGGCCAAACCGGATCCAGATCAACTTGGTCCCCCGAATATGAAGGTCGGCGGGCTCACAACTGTGGGTTCACGGATACCAGTTTCCGGACAGCAACGATTCTGACGACGGCAATTGGTTGCGTGTGACGGCCCATTGCGGACACCTCGGCGCCAGCGTGTGGGCTTCCGGTTCAATTATCCAGGTAACGGATCTGGTTCGTTGGGCCAAACAATGCGACGCGCTGGTTGGCGGGAAGTCTCACACGGCCGAGCTATCGTCTCTTGAGCCCGAGTTGGCGGTCAAGATTGCCTCTGTTGATTCTCTTGGTCACGTCGAGATGACGGTGTCGATCACGCCGGACCACTTGAACCAAGAGCACACGTTTCGCTTTGAGATCGATCAGAGCTACTTCCCTGCCATCGTAAGTGACTGCCAGGCGATCGAGAAGCTCTATCCCGTTCGCGGTAAGTGGAGGCTCGGTGTCTAACAAGCGCATGAAGCTGACGATCCAATCTGGCACGGCCCGTGCTTGCGCACGGTCCGCGCCAGCTTGGCTCGCAGCTTATGCGCAACGTTCGGCGGACTAGAATCGTCAGCGACTCGCTACCCAGGTCACGATCTCCTCGCACTCGTTGCGCTTTCGTGCGGGACGTCGTCGGTGTGGTGTTGAGCCACCAGCAGCGCCAGGCAGATCGGCAAGGAACCTCGCGCCAAACACCGTTGAGCTGCGTGTCTTCTCAAGCTCGATGAGCGAGCCGGGGCAATACAGTCTGATGGACGCTCAGTTACCACCTCTTCAAGACAGATCTTCACTGAACGCCGTCGGGGTGTGACACACAACGTGATGTTTGTGATTCGGGTGGTCACTAGCCCTGGAAACGTGACCTGAAGGTTGGTATCCTTGTCACCACATAGTTGGTCTCGCAACGTGGCCATGCCGTCCGCGTTCGTAAGCGGTTGCTTCAGTTGGTTACGGGCGGTCCGAAGCCTCGATCGCGGCACCAGGCAACGCCAATCCATCGTGCGTAACGACCTGCACTAGCAGATCCTCGGTTGAGGGGGTGCGTAGCCCGGGGGGCTGAATCTTCAGCTCTCCCAATACCAACGCAGAGCACGAGAGACAGCAGGGCGATAGTGCTCTGGAATACGCCGTGGATACCCTCAGGATCGCGTGCGATGCGCATACAAAAGTGTATGTGATCGCGGAGTTCCGGAACTCGGCCGAAGGAGTCCACCGCGCGGGTACTGTGCCGCATGGGCGGCGCGTATGGCTGCCGAACAATCGTATGAAGCTGACGGTCCGTCCTGGCACGCCCCTGGCGTATAATTACGCGGAACAACGGTGCGGCCGCGGGCCGCACAGGGGCTCGGGGCCGACCCGGCCCTGGCCACAGCCATGCCGCGCTGCGCCAGAACGAACCGCAGCTTATACTGACACGTTAGAAGGACGTCCGAAAAGGCTGTGTAAAGAGCGCCCGGGCTCGCACGCGATGCTGCGCTTTGCTCCGTGTTCTGGGGGAGCGACGAAGTCGCCAGCGCCCCGCGCAGCGCCCCGCGCAGGATCGTTTGGGCGTCGTGGTGTTCGGCAAACGCTGTCACACGACGCTTGGGCGTAGCCTTCTAACAGTCGTATGAAGCTGACGGTCCAAGCTGTGTTCTGGCACGCCCCTGGCGTACTATGATTCCAGCAGCTAGCCGCCGCCGACTTCATCGACGGTTCGGGCCAAGGTGGCCTGGCTAGCAAGCCAGGGCCGCGCCAGAACACAGCTCGGCCCGCAGCTTATACTCAACGTTGTACGGACCGAGTATGCGACGACGCATCTTCAAGCCCGCCAAGACCCTAGCGGTACTGATTGCCGCACTAGTGTTGACGCTCGGCTGCAGCCGGCCGACTCCATCTCCGAATCCGCCTCTCCGCACTCCAGAATCCGTCGGAGCGTACTCCGTACTTGAGGTCAACCAGCTCTTTGGTTGGCTGGGCATCGAGATGCGATTGCGGCCGCCGTGAAGTACACCTGGAGTCCGAGGGTGGAGGACCCTCTGGGAGTATTTTGCGCAGGTTGCCGAGGGCGAACCCCAGTCTGTTCTGGTAGTTCACCTCTGGCACACTTCTGCCTTCGGAGCCCGGAGCACCTGGGACTATCGGGAAACCCAGGGGGCAAGTGTGTCGGAGTCTTCACTACGACTCAAATCGTGACTTGGTGACGGCGTCCCTAAACTGGCAGTAGGGCCGCTTGAGAGGCGTGCCGTACAACAACTGTATGAAGCTGACGATCTCGTCCTGTCACGCCCCCTGGCGTACTATGATTCCAGCGAGGACAGGTGCCGCCGACTTCGTCGACGGCACCGGAAGGCAAGCGCCCCTGGCTAACGGCCAGGGCTGCGCCAGAACGAATCGCAGCTTATACTCAACGTTATGTGGGCGTAAGAATCTGACGCTTGACAAGTGTTACCTCCGGAGGTAACGTTTAGGCATGCCGAGGATTCGTCGCGGCGGGTACATTTTCCTGACTTGGATTGGCGATCACCCACCGCGTCACGTACACGTCTATCGAGATGGGCAGCTCATCGTCAAGTGGGACTTGGATAACCACAAGTCGATGCAGGGGCAGGAGACGAAGCGGATTCTCAAGCTGATCGCCGAACTCGAGTCGGAGGGGTTGCTGTGAAGATTCGTTCTGTCAAAGCGAATAATCGAAAGAAGGTCTTCGAAGTGAAGACCTACTCAAAGGTCTATTCGTTTCCGTACCCCAAAGCAGATCCGCCGCCGACTTCTGATGATCCGATTGTCGAGGTAGCCGTCGACAAAGAGCTTGGCCGAGAGGCATTCGTCTATACGCTGACGTCAGGGCAGGAGGGCACGGTCCATATTGAACAGGTCTTGGAGTACAACCAAGATCCAGCTTTCATGCGCGACCTGCTGCTCTACCGACTCACGATTATTGCCCAGGAGCGGATCGAGGACAGCGACCTTTCCAAGCGAGAGATCGGCCGGCGTCTAGCGACATCCGCAAGCCAGCTCTACAGGCTTCTTGATCAAACGAACTATCGAAAGACAGTGGATCAGATGCTCAATCTGCTGCACATCCTCGATTGCGATGTTGATCTCGTGGTGCGAGCCAAAAGCGCGTAGCTCGTGCCGGCCACATAACAATCGTATGAAGCTGACGGTCCGTCCTGGCACGCCCCTGGCGTATGATTACGCGGAACAACGGTGCGGCTTTGAACCGCACAGGGGCTCGGGACCGACCAGGCCCTGGCTACTCGCCAGGGCCGCGCCAGAACGGCCCGCAGCTTATACTCAACGTTAGACCGACGAAGGAGAGCTTGAGTGACGGGAGTTCCGCCAGCAGGCCCACAAGGACACGCGAGTCTCATTCGATTGGGAGGACTCGCGATTATCGTCGGCTTTGTGATTCACGTCGTTTTGAACAGCTTACTCAAGGAGTTTCCGCCGGAGAATCCCACCGTCGCCCAGCTCCAGGAGTACCTGTCACGCGAGGCAGGCGCGTGGAGCGTCGTTCACGGCTTCCGATACCTAGCCTTCACCTGCATCGTGCTCTTTGCGGCAGGGCTGTTCTCGAGGACGTGCTGCGTTCGCGAGACACCAACGGTGGGATGGGGTGTGGTGGGTCTGCTCGGGACTGCGATGTTCGTCACGAACGGCGTGATCACTAACGGAATCGAGACCCTTGCGTTCCTCAATACGGATCTCCTTTCTCAGCAGCAGGATCTATTCTGGCTCCTCTTTGAGTTAACGCGGGTGCTCTTTACCGCAGAAGTCGTAACTTGGTCGATTGTCATTCTCGGATTCAGTATCGCAGGCTGGCGTTCAGCCACGATTCCGAAGTGGATCGCAGTGCTCGGCTTCGTCAACGTGGCGGCCGGCATGTTGTTCGGCGTTTTTCTCGTGTCCGCCCTCACCGACGGTTGGGCTTCCATACTCTTGGAGGTGGCCTCGCTTACGGGCTTGCTCTGGTTCGTAAGCGTTGGCGCCTACATGTTGCTGCGGGGAGAATCGTAGAATGTGTGTTTCGTTCGCTTCTTGGTGTACGGGAGCCGCGCGGTCTAACAAAGCCTTGAAGCTGACGGAACGTCCTGTCACGGCCGTTGCGTACGCAACGGCCGCGCCAGGCCGCCCCGCAGCTTAAGGCAACGTTAGAAGGACGTCCGAAAAGGCTGTGTAAAGAGCGCTCGGGCTCGCACGCGTTGCGCTTTGCTCCGTGTCTTGGGAGCGACGAAGTCGCCAGCGCTCCGCGTAGCGCCCCGCGCGGGATCGTTTGGGCGTCGTCGTGTTCGGCAAACGCTGTCACACGACGCTTGGGCGTAGCCTTCTAACAGTCGTATGAAGCTGACGGTCCAAGCTGTGTTCTGGCACGGCCCTGGCGTACTATGATTCCAGCATAGCCCGCCGCCGACTCCATCGACGGTTCGGGCCAAGGTGGCCTGGCTAGCAAGCCAGGGCCGCGCCAGAACACAGCTCGGCCCGCAGCTTATACTCAACGTTCGGCAGACTCTAAGACCCGGACCGAGTCACGGGCTCTTTGGCGTTAGGCCACCTGAAGCATGCCCCGGTCAGGTCCGCGCTCGTGGATCACGAACCGGATCCGGACCAGCTGCCGGCATGGTCGGCCGAGAACCTATCCATCGTGTTGCGACGTGGATCAGCGGCGTCACGGACCGAGGTGCGCGCCCCAAGAAACACGAGGACCTCTTGAGCTAGTGAATCGTGGTGCGGCAAAGGAGAGAGTGGCCGCCGACAGGTCGTGATGCACGTGGCCGCCGCCCGTCCGATTTCCAGCCATGGGAGTGGCCACCTCGAGGAACCGGCCGCAAGCGGATCGAAACGGATGCCTCGGTTCGTGGGTCGTAGTGTCAGTTCTCACGATCTAGGGACCGCTGATCGCCGAGTTTCTCACGAGCTTTCCCTCCTCTGACCCCAGGGTTTCTCACGAGGATTCCCCCCCCAACTGGGCAGGTTTCTCACGAGCATTCCCCCCCTGGGTCCCGCCCTCGCGTGATCTGACGCGCTGACGCACCCTCTCAGTCCCCCTGCAATCAGCCGGGGCAGGGAGGGTGTCGTGGCGTACCGCGAGGTAGGAATGATCGAGATCAAGGAAGCCCTCAGGCTGTGGCTATCAGGGCGGGGCAACAAGCCCATCGCCCGACAGCTCGGCCTGGATCCGAAGACGGTCCGGCGCTACACCCGTGCCGCCGAGGCCAACGAGTTGCAGCGTGAGCACGGGCCCGCGGCACTGACCGAGGAGCGGCTGGCCGTCATCGTGGCGGCACTGGACACGAGGCCCGATCGGGAGCGTGGAGTTTCGTGGTCGCGGTGTCTGGATGCACGGAGCCGGATCGAGGGTTGGCTCGCAGACGGCTTGCGGCTGACGAAGGTGCGCAAGCTGCTGATCCGCGACGGGATCGATGTCCCGTACCCGACGCTCCATCGTTTCGCCGTGACCGAGTTGGGTTTCGGTCGACGCGCCGCGACGATCGCGGTGCTCGACGGCGATCCCGGCGACGAGTTGCAGGTCGATACCGGTTGGGTCGGTTGGCTCGTGCCGGATCTGACCGGTCGACGTCGGCGTTTCCGAGCATGGATCTTTTCCGCTGTCCGTTCTCGACATCGTTTCGTCTATCCGTGTTTCCGAGAAACCACGGCTACGGCAATCGAGGCGTGCGAAGCCGCCTGGATCTTCTTCGGCGGAATCTTCCGCACTCTGTTGCCGGACAACACAAAGTCCATCATCCACACGCACGACCCTCTGCAACCGCGGTTGGTCGAAGCCTTCCTGGAGTACGCACAGGCCCGCGGCTTCCAGGTCGATCCTGCACGTGTGCGGAGCCCCAAAGACAAGGGACGCGTCGAGCGCGCCGTGCCACACGTCCGCGACGACTGTTTCGCCGGAGAGCATCTGATCGATCTCACGCATGCACGTGAGCATGGTCGTCGTTGGTGCCTCGAGGACTATGGCGTCAGGCGCCACTCGACGACTCAGCGTATGCCGCTCGAGGCCTTCGAAGCTGAAGAGCTGCCGGAGTTGCTCCCGGCTCCGCCCCTTCCCTACGACATCCCGCTATGGGCGACCCCGAAAGTCGCTCGAGATCACTACGCGCAAGTCGAGTCGCGCGTTGTACTCCCTGCCCACGCGCTTCATCGGTCGCACGTTGCGCGCACGGGCAGACCGGAGCACCGTCCGCTTCTACGACGGCGCGCTGTTGATCAAGACCCATCCGCGGGTCGCTCGCGGCCAGCGATCGACCGACACGAACGATTTCCCCGAGCACAAGCGCGCCTATGCCCACCGTGACATCGACTTCCTGCACAGCCAAGCTGCCGGCTACGGTGACGCCGTAGGGCGCTTCGCCGCAGCATTGCTCGACGACCCGCTCCCCTGGACCCGCATGCGTCGCGTCTACGCCCTGCTCGGACTGGCCCGCAAGTACGGCGCCGAACGCATTGGGCCGGCCTGTCGCACGGCACTCGACGCCGAGATGCTCGACGTCTATCGCCTGCGCCGGATGCTCGAGCTGCCCGCCCCGCCCGAAGACCCCGCTGCCGATCCGAGTCCGTCCGTCCCGGCAGCTCGCTTCTTGCGCCCCAAGCAACAGTACGCCCTCAACTTTCCCCAAAAGGAGATGACTCATGAAACCCGAAACGATCACACCTGATCTCGTCGCCGTGCTGCGTCGACTCAAGCTCGGTCGCATGCTCGACACCCTACCCGAGCGCCTGACGCTCGCGCGCCAACAGAAGATGCCCGGTCAAGGCTTTCTACTGCTGGCTCTGGGCGACGAGGTCTCGCGCCGAGAGAGCCAGGCCGTCGTCTTGCGCGCACAGCGGGCCCAGCTCGACCCGACCATGCAGCTCGAGAACTGGGACGCCACCTCCAAGGTGCAGTACGATCGCGACCTGCTCAATGAGCTCGTCATCCTTGCGATTCATCGACGCTCGAACAACCACGTCGTCATCGTCGGCCCCGTGGGCGTGGGCAAGACCTTCCTCGCGCACGCGCTCGGCCTCGCCGCCTGCCGGCGCAAGTACTCGGTCATCGCGGTGAGGGCCGACAAGATGCTCAAGAGCCTGCGCCACGCCCGGCTCGACAACACCTACGAGGTCGAGCTCCGCAAGCTCCTCGCCGCCGACCTGCTCATCATCGACGACTTCGGCCTCGACGCAATGGAGCGCACCGACAGCCGCGACGCCTACGAGATCATGACCGAGCGCCACCGAGCCGGCTCGATCATCATCACCTCCAACCGCGGCCCCGACGAGTGGCTCGCCACCTTCACCGACCCCGTCCGGGCCCAGGCCGCCATCGACCGCTTCACCAGCAACGCCTTCGACCTCGTGATCGAGGGCGAGTCGTACCGTGCCCGGCTCAAGCCGTCACTGCCGACGTCGCCCAAGGCCCAAGCGCGATGAGTCGCCGACTCGGACCGGAAGGCTGTGGATCCTGCCGGAGCCATGGAAAACGGAAGACCGTTTCCCACAGCTCCTTGGACGGCGCAGACGCCGCCCACAGGCCCCACAGCCAGTGCAGCTACACCCTTTTTCTCAAGACCAGACTGGACAGACACGGAGCGTCTCAGGCAAGCTGAACCACGTCACACGAGGACGGGATCCAGGGGGGGGAATGCTCCTGAGAAACAGGGGTCCCATGGTCGTGAGAGCCGACATCGTAGTATGCTCCCAGAAGTAAGCGGCGTTAGGGCGCCCACCGGATTTCCCCAGTATCGCGCTGCGCTGCCGAACAATCGTATGAAGCTGACGAACCAATCTGTCACGAATCGTGCTTGCGCACGCTTCGCGCCAGCTTGCCTCGCAGCTTATACTCAACGTTCGGCAGACTCTAAGACCCGGACCGAGTCACGGGCTCTTTGGCGTTAGGCCACCTGAAGCATGCCCCGGTCAGGTCCGCGCTCGTGGATCACGAACCGGATCCGGACCAGCTGCCGGCATGGTCGGCCGAGAACCTATCCATCGTGTTGCGACGTGGATCAGCGGCGTCACGGACCGAGGTGCGCGCCCCAAGAAACACGAGGACCTCTTGAGCTAATGAATCGTGGTGCGGCAAAGGAGAGAGTGGCCGCCGACAGGTCGTGATGCACGTGGCCGCCGCCCGTCCGATTTCAGCCAGGGGAGTGGCCACCTCGAGGAACCGGCCGGCAAGCGGATCGAAACGGATGCCTCGGTTCGTGGGTCGTAGTATGCTCCCAGAAGTAAGCGGCGTTAGGGCGCCCACCGGAATTCCCCAGTATCGCGCTGCGCTGCCGAACAATCGTATGAAGCTGACGAACCAATCTGTCACGAATCGTGCTTGCGCACGCTTCGCGCCAGCTTGCCTCGCAGCTTATACTCAACGTTCGGCAGACTCTAAGACCCGGACCGAGTCACGGGCTCTTTGGCGTCCGGCCACCTGAAGCATGCCCCGCTCAGGTTCGCGTTCGTGGATTACGAACCGGATCCGGACCAGCTGCCGGCATGGTCGGCCGAGAACCTGTCCATCGTGTTGCGACGTGGATCAGCGGCGTCACAGACCGAGGTGCGCGCCCCAGAAACGCGAGGACCTCTTGAGTCAATGAATCGTGGTGCGGCAAAAGAGAGAGTGGCCGCCGACGGGTCGTGATGCACGTGGCCGCAGCCCGGCCGATTCCAGCCAGGGGAGTGGCCACCTCGAGGAACCGGCCGCAAGCGGATCGAATCGGATGCCTTGGTTCGTGGGTCGTAGTATGCTCCCAGAAGCAAGCGGCGTTAGGGCGCCCACCGGAATTCCCCAGTATCGCGCTGCGCTGCCGAACAATCGTATGAAGCTGACGAACCAACCTGTCACGGCTCGTGCTTGCGCACGATCCGCGCCAGCTTGCCTCGCAGCTTATACTCAACGTTATCTGTACGAGAGCAAATGGGCGCGCTGATTAAGAGAATACTTCTCGCGGTGGCACTGGCGGTAGTCGCGTGGAATGCGGCTGCTGCGGACCCGTCACTCAGCATCGAGGGACGCTCGTTTTCCAAAGACGGGGCCCTGACGCTGGATGTCGGATACGACTCTCCGTCTGATGTCACGGTCTACTCGTGGCGCGGTCACGTATACCCGCTCCTGGGGTTCGGTCTCACCGTCACTGCGACCGACCTGGAAGGCCGAGCGCTCTCCGTCGAGTCCGACGCCAAGGTCGTCCCCAAGATTCCTCATGCTCGCGATACTGTAACAGCCTCGACCTACAGGTACCCCGAGCCACTCGTGTTGAGAATCCTGGACAAACACTCCCGCCCATTCCGTGGCTGTGCGGATATTCACCTCGACTACGATCTTACGAAAGATGCTTCTGGCAACTTCCGCAGGGCAGGCCTCGACCTGCTGCAACTCCGCAGCAACAAGATTCGGGTATGCAACGTCGGAGAGTAGAATGTCGGGGGCGACAGATAACAACGCCTTGAAGCTGACGGCCCGACCTGTCACGGTCCGTGCTTACGCACGGCCCGCGCCAGGCCGCTCCGCAGCTTAAGGCAACGTTAGCTGGACAAGAGGATTCGGGTGAGCCTTCGACATGGGCGGGCCATACTGGTGGCGGTTTCTTGCCTGGCTCTGGTCGCAGGATGGCCCGCGTTTGCCACCAGCTGTGTGTGCGTGGAACAGACTCTTCAAGCTGAGGTGGCACGGTCAGCGGTTATTATCGTGGGGCGTATTGCCGACATCCAAATAGTGCAAGCTGTCTCCGGCGTCGATGCGCTTACGGCCCAGTTCATGAAACTGGTACGTGACGTTGACTCGATTGACGATCTCGAAATCGTTGGCGGCGAGAGTCGAGTGGCTATTGTCGTCGTGGAAGATAGCTTGAAGGGCGACCACCCCAAGATCATCGAGGTACGGGTCTCGGCGCTTGGAACACCGTGCGGCATCAGACTGAAATTGGGTAAACGGTACCTGATATTCGCGACCCAGGATACGCGAAATGATTCCAGTTCGTCTACGTTTGCCACAAGTGGTTGCTCCCGAACGCGAAAAGCCTCTCGCGCTAGAAAGTTGCGCCATGAGGTCGTTGGCATCATCGACGAGCTTGAAGCCGACGAGCCAGCTAACAAGGGTTTGAACCTGACGGATCCGGTCTGTCACGACCCTGGCGACCACAATCTCACCGGGCCGGCCTGTTGCCCGTCATCGACTTCGATCAGTGCCGTACTAGAATAAACGAGCCAGGGCCGCGCCAAACCGGCCCGCAGGTTAAACCAACGTTAGACACACTCGATATGCCCCCTGATCCGGCCAGCATCCAGCCTCTTGTCCTGTTCACCGGGGCGATGCTCGTCTTTCTGATTGTCGGTATCGCGACCCTGATTGCTTCTGTGCTGCTTCGGATGTCACGAGGTAAACCCATCCTGTGGTTTGGGCCGGACAACGCACAGTTCCTTGAGCGGTTCGCATCCGGCCGTTCCGGCGATGCGTGGTACTACGTCTTGTTTACGTTGCGCAACTGCGTCGTCGTTGCAGTTGTCGATGGCCGCCTAGTGATTCGACCGTGGTTTCCGTTCACCATTTGGTTCATTCCGGAAACGTCCCAGTTGGAGTTCGATATTCCGCTGGATCAAGTACTCCACGCAACAGTAGATCGGTTTGGAATACTCACTCTCAGTCTTCTCGATAACTGTGGAGAGAGGCGGCGGATCATCCTAGGCCTCAGAAAGCTCCAGGGTTTGGCCGATCAGGTTCCCGCTGTGGCTGCTGCCCTTGAGTAGATCGCTTCGGTGTCTAACAATCGTATGAAGCTGACGATCCGCCCTGTCACGCCCCTGGCGTACTATGATTCAAGCGATACAGGTGCCGCCGACTCCGTCGACCGGTAATTGTCAAGGTAGTTGCCGCATGATTTTAAAGAATCAGGCGACGTCCTCCTTCGCATCTACGCCGCGCACGCGCGACGGGTTCAGTTCGACCGTGGTGATGGGCGACCAGTTTCGGGACTGGCCGGTCCAGCGCTCCCGGATGTTCGGTTCGAGCGCGGTCGTAGACCCTGATCGACGATTCTCGAGAATCGCAAGGTCGTCTCCGTTGTGTCGTTGTGCCGGCGTTACGAAGCGGATCGCGCTGCGGCGATGAACTGCGTTGTACCACTCGACGAATCGCGCCACCCATCGCCGTGCGTGTCCGAGTGATGCGAAGGGCGTTTCGGGGTACTCAGGCCCGGTACTTCCAGTGTGCGAAACAACGACTCCGAGAAGGGGTTGTCGTCGCTAACCCTCGGTCGACTGAACGACGTCGTGACACCGAGTCGATCAAGCGTCGCGAGCATGGTCGCGCCCTTCATCGGTCCACCGTTGTCCGAATGAAGAACCAGCAACGAGGCAGCGTCGATCCCTTCCGCCATGCAAGTCCGTCGCACCAAATCGGCGGCCAGGTCGGGCGACTCTCGATCGTAGACCTCGAAGCCCACGATCTTCCGACTCCAGACGTCCAGGATCAGGTACAGGTAGAAGAACATGCCGCGTACCGGAGACTTGAGGTACGTGATATCCCACGACCAGACTTCGCTGGGGCCCGTTGCAACATGAGGCTCTGGCCTGCGCGACGTCCGTGGTCGTGCCCGACCACGGTGCTTCAGTTGCCTCTCTTCACGCAGAACGCGGTACATCGTCGACTCGGAGGCCACGTACTCGCCATTGTCAGCGAGTCGGGGAACGATCTGACTCGGCGGCAGATCACGATGCTCCGCTCGATTGACAACCTCCAACACTTGGCGCCGTTCGGACACCGACAACTTGTTGGACGGGTTGTGTCGCGGGCCGCGTCGCCGGTCTTCCGACGGGCCGTACTTCCAGCGCTGCACCGTCCGCCGGTCGAGACCCAGCAGCTCGCAAGCTTTCGCTTGGCGAGCCCCTCGTGTCTTGGCCTCATCAACGAGAGACAAGATCAATCCCCGTTCTTCCGTGGAGTATCGTCGTCCTCGTCCCCCCAGATCTCCTGGGCTTTTTTTTGAGCCAGAGCAATGCGGCGGACTCGGCCAGTGCATTGGCCATGGCAGCCGTAGCTCGCGCTCCAGCTCACGAATCCGTTTCCGGTCGCGTGTGGCCTGCCGACGGGCCTCGGTGAGTTGCCCACCCGCCAGGCCTCCGACGCCGTCTCGCGCCACCGCTCGACTGGCTCGTATACACCTTCTCGACGCAGAGCAGCAGCTCTTCCTCCGGTAACTCGCTCGCTTGCACCACGATACGTAGCCTCTCTTCGCGCTCCGGCGCTTGCTCTTGCTCGAACTTTACTCTTCTTCACCACTCCCGCCATCGAGGTAAGCTGCTTCGCGCAACCAGCGCGACAGCGTCGGCTGCGGCACGCCGATCTCGCTGGACACCGCAGAGCGCTCGGCCCCTTGAGAGTAATAGCTTCTGCACGATCTCGCTCTTGAAAGCATCCGAATATCTCGCTCCTGACATCTGGTGCCGATCCTTTCTCGCTAGCTTGTTCTCAAGCGGTTCCGCCGCCGGGTAAATCCTGTGAAGGCAGGCCGTTTCCCACGGGGATTCCACGATCTCTGCGGCTAGTACCCGCTCAACTCGTACGGCAACTAT